>NZ_JAUERX010000002.1:0-520093 GCF_041357695.1 Corynebacterium sp. CCM 9204 | reverse complement strand
ACACAGGAACCATTGTGTGGAGAGAATCAGGCCGCTGATGTATCCCGTATCTCCACTGCGGACAAGAATCGAAATCACACCATGAAATAAACCCCTACGCCACCGGGAACTCGGTAGACACAGGGGTTTCAGATAAACAGTGAACGGCGGGTTACGGCGTCCCGGTGAAGTGAGCACCTGCGAAGTTCTTCTTTCCTCGGCGCAGAATGAGCCAACTCCCGTACAAGAGGTCGGATTCTCTGGGTTCCCATCCCTCATCAGTAATCCGAATGTTGTTGGCGTACGCACCGCCCTCTTTGATGGATCGACGTGCCGCTCCCCTGGAATCAGTAAGCCCGGTAGCCACGAGAAGATCGACAATGGTCCTCGGCTCACCGGGGGCAACCTCGGCGACACCTGTCTCAGAAAGAGCACCTTCGAGGGTGCGTTCATCAAGAGCGCCCAATTCAGCTCGACCGAACAAAGCTTGGGCAGCAAGCTCAACAGCGACGGTCGCTTCCTCGCCATGGACCAGCGTCGTCATTTCGCGTGCCAGTCTGCGCTGTGCCTCACGCTTATGCGGGCGCTCGGCAACCTCGACCTCGAGTTGCTCGAGTTCATTCTTATCCAGGAACGTAAACCAACGCAGGAACTTGATGACATCGGCGTCGTTGGTGTTGAAGAAGTACTGGTACCAGCTATACGGGCTGGTCATTTCAGGATCGAGCCAAAGTTTTCCACCACCGGTGGACTTACCGAATTTGTTCCCCTCGCTGTCGGTCACCAACGGGACCGTCAGGGCATGGACACTCACGCCGTTGACGCGACGGTTGAGATCAACACCAGACACGATGTTGCCCCACTGATCGCTTCCCCCGATCTGAAGGACACAGCCGTGGGTCCGGTTGAGCTGTACGTAGTCGTTCGCCTGCAGAAGCATGTAGGAGAACTCGGTGTAAGAGATACCATCGGCGTCGAGACGCCGCTTGACGGTATCCCGGTTCAGCATGGTGTTGAGGGAGAAGTGCTTGCCGACGTCCCTGAGGAAGTCAATCACACTGAGCCCCCTGGTCCATTCAGCGTTGTTGACCATGACCGCAGCATTGTCGCCCTCAAAATCAATGAACCGGGCAAGCTGATTCTGGATCCGCTCAAGATTCCCGGCAACCGCTTCTTCGGTGAGCATCGACCGTTCACCAACGTCCCGTGGATCACCGATCATCCCGGTGGCACCACCGGCGAGAGCCACCGGCCGGTGTCCGGCCCGCTGAAAGCGGCGCAGGAGAAGGAGGGGAACGAGGTGTCCGGCGTGGAGCGAAGGTCCCGTCGGATCGAAACCACAATAGAGGGAAATCGGGGAATCGGTCTCCCCACGGAGCTTGTCCAGGTCAGTGGACTGGTTGATCAGCCCACGCCAGTTCAATTCATCAATGATGTTCATCGTCAGTTCCTCTTCGTTGAAAGACCGCTCGGATTCAGTGTCACAGGACATCACTCGGCGGACGGCCAGGAGACCGCCTCGTCGATGAGAAGCACGGGAATGTCGTCGTCGATGCGATAGGCGAGTCCGAGCCTCTTGTTGACCAGGAGCTGATCATCCTCGAGATACTCAAGGGGCCCTTTATCTTTCGGGCAGGCGAGCACATCAAGCAACTGTGGGTCGATACTCATAGCGGATAATTCTACCCGCTCAAATGATCCCAGCCTTTTCCGGCCTCGAGGCTACCCGCGAAGGTGTCCCCACGAACCGCCACATCAACCGTTTTCTGGAGGGATCGGCTACAGCACCAGCGGCCAACACCATGGGGCGATGACTTCTCTTACGGGGTGCAGGCGGCGGAGCACCCGAGGAACGGCGATGAAGGCATCCGCACCGTACGGATCGCCCTGACCAAGGCCGTCTCAGCCCCGTCACACCTCGTCATGCGGGTAGTGGCCTACAGTGACTGGACGACGAACAACCTGCACATCCGGCTAGACTTGATCCCCATGTCACGCCTCGTATCCCGACTCGACCATTTCCCGGAAACCATCTTCGCCACGATGACAAACCTGGCCGTCGAAAAAGGCGCGGTGAATCTCGGACAGGGATTCCCCGATGGCGATGGGCCCCGGTCGATGCTCGATGAGGCGATCCGCCAGATTCGGGAAGGAAACAACCAGTACCCTCCCGGGCGAGGGTTCTCGGGCTTGCGGGCTGCCGTAGCTGCCGACCGAGAAAGAAGTCTCGGACACAGACTTGACCCAAACTTCGAGGTACTGATCACGGTCGGAGCCACTGAGGCAATCGCGGCAACGGTTCTCGCGTTGGTGGAGCCCCGAAGTGAGGTGATCGTTATCGAGCCTTACTATGACGCCTATGCTGCAGCAGTCGCCCTCGCAGGTGCGAAACTCGTACCGGTTCCCCTACTCCCAGATGTCGACTCGGACACCGGTTGGCGGCTGGATCACCGAGCTCTCAGCAGCGCCGTGAGTACGTCCACCGCAATGATCATCATCAATACGCCGCACAATCCCACAGGCCACGTGTTCGACGCTGATGATTTGGGAATTATCGCCGAGCTGTCCTGTCGCCATGACCTCATCGTTTTGGCTGATGAAGTGTACGAGAAACTGGTCTACGATGGCCGCACGCACACCCCGATCGCGATGTTGCCCGGCATGCGGGAACGCACGGTGACGGTGTCTTCTGCAGCGAAGTGCCTGAATGTCACCGGTTGGAAGACCGGCTGGGCGATGTCCACACCGGAGATCATCGACGCCGTGACGAAGGCGAAGCAGTTTCTAACCTTCGTCGGGGTCGGTCACGTCCAGCCCGCTGTCGCACACGCCCTCGATAATGAACAGGCCTGGATAGCAGGACTCCGCGATGACATGCAACGGCGCCGTGATCTGTTGATCGACGGTCTGGATCGCGCGGGGTTCAGGGTAAAACCCTGTGCCGGCGGGTACTTTGTCATCGCGGACGCCACGCCACTCGGGGTAACCGACGCGGCAGAATTCTGTACCGGTGCGCTCATTGAGCGTGGAGTGGTCGGGATCCCGGTGTCCGCATTCGCAACGAGCGGGAACACCGGGCACCTCGATCCCCTGGTCCGTTTCGCATTCTGCAAGCGAGAGCACCTGATCCGGGACGCTGTCGCACGTCTCGTCTGACACCCTCGGCGCTGAGCTGAGTGGAGCGAGGTCGTGATCAGCGCCGGATCGGCGTCCCGGCCCAGGAGCGGTACTCCGCTGACTTCGCCACAACGCGTTGACGCTGTTCGACCACCCGCACACCGGCAGTCCCGCCGCGCGTAGCCCGGGATGCAACGGCTCCTTCGACTGTGAGGACTCCCCGGACCTCGGGGGTGAGTCGGGCGTCGACACCCGCGAGTTCGTCATCGGTCAGCTCATCCAGCCCGACGCCCCGGGACTCGGCGATCCGGACGCAGGCTCCGGACGCCTCATGCGCCTCACGGAACGGAACGCCCTGGCGGACCATCCATTCGGCCAGATCGGTGGCTAGGGTGAACCCCGCGGGTGCCAGTTCCGCCATCCGCTCCGGATGGAAGGTGAGCGTGGAGACAAGGCCGGTCATGGCGGGCAGCAGGAGGTTGAGCTGCGCGACGGAGTCGACGATCGGCTCCTTGTCCTCCTGCAGGTCCCGGTTGTAGGCCAGCGGCTGTGCCTTGAGCGTCGCCATCAGGCCAGTGAGATTACCAATGAGACGGCCGGTCTTGCCTCTGGTGAGCTCGGCGACATCAGGGTTCTTCTTCTGCGGCATGATCGACGAGCCGGTGGACCATGCATCATCGAGCGTGACGTAGCCGTACTCGGGCGTGCACCAGTAGATGATCTCCTCTGCTAGGCGTGACATGTCGACGGAGATCTGCGCGAGCACGAACGCCGTCTCCGAGGCGAAGTCCCGGGAGGAGGTACCGTCGATGGAGTTGTCCGCCGCCGAGTCGAAGCCGAGCTCCTCGGCGATCGCCTCAGGGTTGAGGCTCAGGGAGGACCCGGCAAGCGCACCGGAGCCATATGGTGACACCGCGAGACGTTTGTCCAGGTCACGGATACGGTCGACATCCCGAAGCAGGGGCTGCGCGTGGGCGAGCAACTGATGCGCGAGGAGTACGGGCTGCGCGGCCTGCGAGTGGGTCTTGCCAGGCATGATGGCGTCGGGGTGCGCTTCCGCCTGTCCCACGAGGGCATCAACGAGATCGGTGACACCCAGGGCGATGTCCCGGACCGCATCCCGGACCCACATGCGGAACAATGTCGCGACCTGGTCGTTGCGGGAACGACCGGCACGGAGGCGACCGCCGACCTCGGGACCGACGATGCCGATGAGCCCCCGTTCCATGGCACCGTGGACATCTTCGTCGGTGGGTTCGGGTCCGAATTCACCTGCGGCGACCTTCTCCCCCAGTTCGTCGAGACCAGCAAGCATGGTCTCGAGGTCCGGGTCCGACAGCAGCCCGGCGGAGTTCAGGACCTTCGCGTGGGCCTTACTGGCCAGCACGTCATAGGGAGCAAGCACCCAGTCGAAGTGGGTGGACACGCTCAGTGCGAACATCGCTTCGGAGGGGCCCCCGGAGAAACGGCCGCCCCAGAGGGCACCTTCATTTGTCTTGTGCTGTTCCACGGTTATCGTCGGCTCCTTCGGGAGTGTGTTCTGGCGGTTTCTTGGGGTGATAATGCCCGATATGATTTCTGGTTACTGATCCGGCACGGCGAAAACCCTTCCGCTGGTGGCGTCATACCCGGTTCGGGTGACGTCATCGGCGGAAGGGCTCGTGCATGATCGTGGATTCTACTTGCCGGCCTCGCGGTCGCGGCGACAGGCGATCTTCGAGGACAGACCGTGCAGCTCGACGAAGCCGCGGGCGAGCGTCTGGTCGAAGGTGTCGCCGGTGTCGTAGGTGGCGAGGTTGAAGTCGTAGAGGCTCGACTCGGAGCGGCGGCCGTTGACCGTCACGCGGCCACCGTGCAGAACGACCCGGATGTCACCGGTGACGTTCTCCTGGGTGGACTCGATGAAGGCGTCGAGGGAGCGCTTCAGTGGCGCGAACCAGAGACCGTCGTAGACCTCCTCGGACCAGCGGGCGTCGATGAGGCGCTTGTAGCGGGCGAGTTCCCGCTCAACGGTGACATCTTCGAGTGCCTGGTGAGCGGTGATGAGAACCATCGCACCCGGGGCTTCGTAAACCTCGCGGGATTTGATGCCGACGAGTCGGTCCTCGACCATGTCGAGTCGACCAACGCCCTGGGCACCGCCACGACGGTTGAGCTCCTCAATGGCCTCCAGAACGGTGACCTTCTTGCCGTCGATGGCGACGGGAACTCCGCCTTCGAAGGAAATGATGAGTTCGTCGGGCGCATTGCCCATCGCCGGGTCCTCGGTGTAAGCGTAGAGGTCCTTCGTCGGCGGGTTCCAGAGATCTTCGAGGAATCCGGTCTCGACAGCACGACCCCAGACATTCTGGTCGATGGAGAACGGTGACTTGGTGGACTGCTCGATCGGGAGGTTGATGTCCTCGGCGAAGGCGATGGCCTTGTCACGGGTCCAGGCGAAGTCACGTGCCGGGGCGATGATCTTCAGATCCGGGTTCATGTCCGCGAAACCGACCTCGAAGCGGACCTGGTCATTGCCCTTACCGGTACAGCCGTGGGCGACGTGGGTTCCGCCGTGTTCCTCGGCTGCCTCGACGAGGTGCTTGACGATCAACGGCCGGGAGATGGCGGAGACCAGCGGGTACTGCTTCATGTACATGCCGTTGGCCTTGATGGTCGGCAGGCAGTATTCCTCGGCGAACTCGTCCTTCGCGTCGACGACGACAGCCTCGACCGCGCCACAGTCGAGCGCACGCTGACGCACACTCTCCATGTCCTCGCCGCCCTGTCCGAGATCGAGGGCCACGGCCACGACCTCACCGCCGGTCATCTTGGCCAGATACGGGATGGCCACAGAGGTGTCGAGGCCGCCGGAATAGGCGAGAACTACGCGATCAGTCATGTCTTCTCCTTGAGAGGTGCTTCATCGTTTGTATGTGGGTTCTACCAGCGAAAATCCTGACGACTGGCGACTCAGGTGTGCACCACACCCTAACAGTACGGTTGGTGCAGGTGCAGCAGGCACCCGCGTGGCAACGCGGATCACTGCTCGACGTCCGCCACCCTAGCCTATTTATTCACTTGTGTGCAAATTATGCACAGGGCTGGGTTTTCATACCTCAGTGGGACCACATCTCACCAGCATCAGCGACGCTCGAACATCTCTCCGAGTTGCTGACCAGTTAACGGTTCACGGGCTATGACGAAGATCGTGTCATCACCCGCGATACAGCCCACAACCTCGTCCATCTGGACCCGATCAATGAAGCTAGCCAGGTACTGTGCTGCCCCCGGTGGAGTCCGAAGGACGGCGGTATTACCGGAGGAATCGACACTGACGAGGAGGTCATCGAGCATCCTCCGTAGCTTCTCAGCCGGACCGCGCATCTGCTCGGTGAGCGGCGCCTCGGCAGGTCCGATCATGTAGAACGCTCGCCCGCCGTCGGGCCGAACTTTCTTGGCGCCGAGTTCGTCGAGGTCTCGGGAGAGTGTGGCCTGGGTGATATCGATACCCTCGTCGAGAAGCAGCTCGGAGAGCTGAACCTGGGATGAGACCCGGTATTTGTCCAGGATCTCCACTATCCGCCCCTGCCGGGCAGCACGGGTCACCGGCGCCGGACGGCTCATCGTGCCGCACCACCGGGCTGGTTCTCCAGCAGCCACGCCATGAGCGCCTTCTGCGCGTGCAGTCGGTTCTCCGCCTCGTCGAACACCACGGACTGTGGTCCGTCGATGACCTCCGCCGTGACCTCACTCCCCCGGTATGCGGGTAGACAGTGCAGGAAAATCGCACCGTCGGCGGCGCGTGCCATCACAGCGTCATCGACCTGGTAGGGGCGGAACACCGAAGCCCGGTCGATGCCGTCATTTTCCTGCCCCATGGACACCCAGGTGTCGGTGATGACGATGTCCGCACCGTCCACACCATCAAGGCTGTCGGTGACCCGGATTTCCGCACCCGTCTGCGTTCCGACCGCCCGGGCACGTTCGACGAAGCGCTCCTCGGGCTGGAACCCTTCCGGCGCGACGATCGTCATGTTCACACCGGCGGTGGCGAAACCGAGCAGGTAGGAATTGGCCATGTTGTTCGCTCCGTCGCCTAGGTACACAGCGCTTCTGCCTCGAAGACCAGCCGGTCCTTGTTCCGGTGAAAGCTTCTCGACACAGGTCTGTAGATCAGCGAGGATCTGGCACGGGTGCAGGTCATCGGAGAGCCCGTTGATGATCGGGACGGTCGCGGTCTCCGCCATCGCGAGCAGATTCTCGTGGGCGTAGGTCCGCCACACGATCATGGACACGAACCGGGAGAGCACCGATCCGGTGTCCTGATAGGTCTCGCCCTTCCCCATCTGGGTCTTGTCAGTGACCGCGACGATGGGATTGCCGCCGAGTGCAGCGATACCCGCGTCGAAGGAGAACCGGGTCCTGGTTGAGGTTTTGTCGAAGAGGACGGCGACAGATTGCGGTCCGGCGAGAGGTTTACGGGAGTAGGGGGCGGCCTTGAGTTCCGCGGCGAGGGTCAGGACCTCCGCCTGTTCCGCAGGAGTGAGGTCATCGTCGGCGAGGAAGTGGCGGACGTTCGGTGTGGTGGTCATGTCTCTTATCCTTCGGTGTTCTTCTCGGAGTCTCGGACCTCGGTCAGGACGGCTGCGATGCGCTCAGTGGCGGAGTCGAGCTGCTCGGTGGTGATCACGAGCGGCGGGGTGATACGGATGACGGTGTCGGACGGGGCATTGAGAATCAGGCCGTGCTTCAATCCACCCGCCACAGCTTTCTTAGCGACGGGCCGGTCGAGGACAAGACCAAGCATGAGGCCGCGTCCACGGACCTCGGTGACACCGTCGACGGATTTCATCGCTGCCGTGAAGTGTTCGCCCTTGGTCCGCACATCCGCGATAAAGTCTTCGTCGATCGTGTCTAGCACCGCGAGCGCCGCAGCGCATGAGACCGGGTTTCCGCCGAAGGTCGTGCCGTGGCTACCGACACCAAACAGTGTCGCGGCCTTACCGTGCGCGAGACATGCTCCGATGGGCAAGCCCGCCCCCAACCCCTTGGCCATGGTGACCACATCAGGCAAGATCCCCTCGTGAGCGTGGGCGAAGAAGTCACCGGTGCGACCGACACCGGTCTGCACTTCATCGGCGATGAACAGGATGCCGTACTCGTCACAGAGGGCCCGGACTGCGGCTAGGTAACCGTCCGGAGCGGGAATTACTCCAGTCTCCCCCTGGATGGGCTCGAGAATGATCGCGGCGGTGTCTGCGGGGTTGATGTCCACCAGCTTCCGCAGGTAGTCGATGTCTCCATAGGGGAAGAACTCCACTCCGCCCGGGAGCGGTTCGAAGGCTGCCCGCTTGTCCGGTTGACCGGTGAGCGCCAGTGACCCCATCGTCCGACCGTGGAATCCATGCTTTGCGGCCAACACCCGGTGTCTTCCGGTGAGGCGGGCGAGTTTGAACGCCGCTTCGTTCGCCTCGGCACCGGAGTTGCAGAAGAACACACGGGTCGATTCCGCGACGGTGCTATCACCGTGGGCGAATCGTTCCTTGAGCTTTTCAGCCACCTCGACAACGGGGCGGGAGGCGAAGAGGTTGGATACGTGGGCGAACCTGCGGATCTGCGTCTCAACGGCCTCGATCACCGCAGGGTGCGCATGTCCCAGGGAGTTGACGGCGATGCCCGCGAGCAGGTCAAGATACACGGTGCCGTCGGCTGCGGTGACTTCCGCTCCCTCCCCCGAGACGAGATCGAGCGCCGGTACGTAGGTGTTCATCAGTGCTTCCGGCCACCGTCCGAGTGCGTCAAAATTGTCGGTCCTGGATTCGTTCATGGTTTAACCTTCTGGAACTCTGTGGGGGCTGGATAATCGTTGCGGTCGTAGGCATCGGGCAGAACCATCGTCCCGATACCGCCTTCGGTGAGGAGTTCGAGCAGGACGGAGTGCGCTACTCGACCATCGATGACGTGGGCAGCGTGGACCCCCTGCCGTACGGCATTCAGGCAGGATTCCATCTTGGGGATCATGCCGGCGTGGAGTGATGGGAGGAGCGCTGATAGTTCCCCAACCGAGATTTTGCTGACCATCGATGACGTGTCGGGCCAGTCGGTGTAGAGACCGGGCACGTTGGTGAGAATGATCAGTCGCTCAGCACCGATCGCGCTCGCCAGAGCACCGGCTGCCGTGTCCGCGTTGATGTTGTAGATTTGACCCTCCCCGTCCGGAGCAATCGTGGACACCACGGGGATGCGCCCGGCGTCGATGATATCCATGAGCGAGGAGGCGTCAACGTGCGTGATGTCACCGACGAGACCAATGTCGGTGAGCTCCCCGGCGACATCCACCAATCGGCGCTCAGCGGTAAACAGCCCTGCGTCTTCACCGGAACAACCGACGGCATAGGGGCCGTGGCAATTGATGAGTCCGACAAGATCCCGACCTACCTGGCCGAAGAGAACCATCCGGACGATCTCCATGACCTCGGGTGTAGTAACCCGAAAGCCTCCCCGGAACTCGCCTTCGATTCCGAGTTTCTGGAGCATTGCGTTGATCTGCGGACCGCCTCCGTGGACAACAACGGGTTTCGCGCCGACGGTTCGGAGGAAAACCATGTCGGCAGCGAAAGCGGCGCGAAGGTTCTCGTCAACCATGGCGTTTCCGCCGTACTTGACCACGACGATTTTGTCGCGGAAGTGCTTGAGCCAGGGCAGCGCTTCGGCGAGCACGTTGGCCCGTACCTCGGGTGTGATGTCCTTCATCATGTCGTTCATGTCTCGTCCCGATTTCTGGGGTGTCGTGGAAGGGTCTCTATGCCGGTGGGCGGAGATCTTCTAAGTGGAGTAGGCGGAATTGATCTCGACGTAAGCGTGGGACAGATCGGTGGTACGCAGGGTAGCGGTTCCGGTGCCGCCGGTGCCGAGGTCGACAGTGACGTCAATGTCCCGCCCTGACAGGTCGACATCCCGGGCACCGGGTGCACCGCACGAGTCAAGGCAGACAGGTTGACCGTTGAAGTGGACGGAGATGTGCTCGGGGTCCATGTCCGCGTCCGCCATACCCACGGCGGCAAGCACACGCCCCCAGTTGGGATCGGAGCCAAACATCGCGCACTTGAACAACGGATCGCGGCAGAGAGTCCGGGCGGCATTGGTGGCCTGGGTGTCATCAGTGGTTCCGATCACGGTCACGGCGACGCGCTTGGTAACGCCTTCGGCATCCGACTGAAGCTGCTTCGCCAGATCAGTACACACCCGGAGAACCACTTCATTGAGGTCATCCTGGTCCGGGGTGACACCGGACGCACCGGACGCGAGGAACATGACGGTGTCGTTGGTCGAGGTGGACCCGTCGATGTCGAGGCAGTCGAAGGTCACTGCGGTAGCGGCCCTGAGCGCGATGTCGGCCATCTCCCGGGTGATCGCGGCGTCGGTAGTCAGACAGACGAGCATCGTCGCAAGCGACGGTGCCATCATTCCGACTCCCTTGGCCATACCACCGACGGTGTATCCGGCGCCGTGTCCGACCGACTGCTTGGCGACCGTATCGGTCGTCATAATGGCTTCTGCGGCGACCCCACCGTTGTCACCGTCGTTCACGGTGAGTCCGTCGACGAGCTTGTCCACGCCGGCGAGGACGATGTCCATGGGCAGCGGTTCCCCGATGAGCCCGGTGGAACAGGCCGCGACGTCCCCCGGCTCGACCCCGAGCAATTCCGCGACGCGTTCGATCGTCGCCGTCGCGTCGGCGTCTCCCCTGGAACCGTTGCAGGCGTTGGCATTTCCGGAGTTGTAGACGATGGCCTTGAGTCGGCCATCGGCGACATTGGCGCGGCTGACCTTCACCGGTGCGGCGACGATCCGGTTCCGGGTGAACAATGCCACCGCGGTCTGTCTTGGCCCGTGATTGACTACGAGGGCCATATCGGGTTTCCCGGAGTGTTTAATTCCCGCTGTCGTTGCGGCTGCGGAAAAGCCCTTCGGTGCAGTGATTCCTATGTCAGACATGGGGATGGTTCCTTCTACTGGGGTGTCAGTGCGGTGTCGGTTTTGACCACGGATCAGGGCGCCACCCCAGAGCGGGGAAGACCTGCGGTCTCATCCAGCCCGAGTGCGAGGTTCATGCACTGTACAGCGGCGCCGGCCGTGCCCTTGGTCAGATTGTCGATGACACTGGTGACAAGGAGCCGTCCGGCATCAACGTCAACCTCTACCTGTACCTGGCACATGTTCGACCCGAGCACACTCTGGGTCTGCGGTTGCACTCCCTCCGCGAGTACCATCACGAAAGGCTCCTCCATGTAGGCGTCCCGGTAGACAGCCCGCGCCTGATCTGCACTGACCCCTTCGACAAGCGGAGCTGAGGCAGTAGTGAGTATCCCTCGGGGTAGTGGCGCAAGGACCGGAGTGAAGGAAACGGTGACCGGCCTGTCACAGTGGAGTCGGAGGTTCCTGGTGATCTCCGGGGTGTGCCGGTGTCGGCCTGCTGTGTTATATGCCTTGAGTGATCCCATGGTTTCACTGCCGAGCAGCCCGACCGATGCTTTTTTACCGCCACCGGAGACACCGGTGACGGACACGATCGAGATGTCCGGGACAATGAGTCCAGCAGCGACAGCAGGGAGCAGTGCGAGCGTCGCCCCTGTGGGGAAACAACCGGGGACGGCGACGCGTTTCGCCCCCCGCAGAACATCCCTGTTACCCGGCATCTCCGGGATTCCATAGGGCCAGGTGCCCGCGTGCTTCGAGCCGTACCACCGTTCCCAGTCCGCAGCGTCATCGAGCCGGAAGTCGGCGGCGCAGTCGATCACGACAACATCGGGACCGAGCTGTTCCGCGATGGCGGCAGAATGTCCGTGGGGCAGGCCGAGGAACACGACATCATGTCCCGCCAGCTCTTCGATGGTGGTCGGTGCGATAACCCGATCAGCGAGTTCGCCGAGGTGCGGCATGAGCTCACCGACAGTGCTCCCCGCAGTCGAGGAACCTGTCAGCGCACCGATCCGCAGCCCACCGTTCCGATAGTCAGGGTGACCGAGAAGGATCCTCAGGATCTCTCCTCCGGCATATCCGCTGGCACCTGCGACTGCAACAGTGATTGACATGCACGACAGCATATCATTTATGCGCACTAATGCAAATTATGCAGATTAGTTCCGTGCGGCAGCGCTCTACTCAACATCTCAGCGCGATGATCGTTCAGGAACCGTGCCCGTACCCGATCACCAGACAACGACCGATGCCAACAGTTGATGCAGCTTCTCAGCTCCACGGCATCCACCGGATACCACGAGCCACCAGCCTACGTGGGTTCCGATCGCGCCAGCGCCATGTCTCCCGGCCTGATCCAGCCTTTACGCCGCATGACTTCCGAAATCGCGAGAACCAGGACAGCCGGGCCGACGATGTTCAGACCGAGGATCATCAACGCGAGCGGAACAGCCGCATGCTCCGGAGACATGACGCTCCAGGTCATAATCTGACCGACAAGACCGGAGGTCCCCATTCCCGATCCAGCAGGGTTGTTCTCCATACCGAACACCGTCGTCGCGACGGGACCGAGAATCGCTGAGGCGATGATGGACGGCAGCCAGATCACGGGACGCCGGACGATGTTCGGCATCTGCAGCATCGAGGTGCCGAGTCCCTGCGAGACCAGTCCCGCCCACCGATTCTCTCGCCAGCTTGCAACGGCGAAGCCAACCATCTGACAGCAACATCCGACAGTTGCGGCACCTGCGGCGAGCCCGGAAAGGCCGAGGATGATCCCCAACGCCGCTGATGAGATCGGGAGAGTCAGGCAGACACCCATGATGACCGCGACGAGAATACCCATCAGGAACGGCTGCTGTTGCGCCGACCAGTTGATCATTGCACCCAGTCTCGTCATGAAATTCGAAATCGTCGGCCCGATCAGCAGCCCCACCGCAGACCCCGAGGCAATGGTCGCGAAGGGGGTGACAAGAATGTCGACGGGGGTCCGACCGGAGACGAACAGTCCGCATTCGACCGCGATGAACGCGGCAATGAATGCGCCCAGCGGCTCTCCGGGGCCAAGCAGTTGAAAAGACAGCCCCTCGACGACTTCTCCCCCCAAAATTTTCCCGGCGTGCGCCCCCACCATTCCCGCGACTCCGGTGCCTGCGATGACGAACGTGGATCCAGATAGTCTGTGGGCCACACCGATGCCAATGCCAAAGCCAGTCAGAACAGAGGCCACGGATCCTGTGACGACGAGGAATTCCCCGACGGTTCCCGGCACATAGCGCCCGAGCTGCACCATTATCGTTCCGACGATAAGGGTCGCGAAAAGGCCGAAGGCCATGCCTGTGAGCGCATCAATGAAAAAGAGGGAGGCCCATTTACGTAACAGTCGATTCACACGTCGTGACTTTAGTAACCATGAAACAACTTCGGTACTGTTCAGGCGTTGAACACAGCCACCGACACCCCCGATACATACCCCTCGCGCGGTGCGAAGAATGGCCCGGAGTCAGCAGATGATTCTGGGCCATTCCACAATCCACGGATCAGCTCCGGATGCGGGCACCGTGTTCCCGGGCGGCCGCGTCCGCCGCCGCAAGTCGGGCGGCCGAACACTCATCATCAGTCAACGTCCGGTCCGACGCACGGAAGCGCAGGGCGAAGGCAAGCGACTTCTGCCCCTCCCCGAGGCTCTCCGACCTGTAGACATCGAAGAGTTCAACGGTCTCGATCAGATCTCCGGCCGCAGCGAAGAGCGTCCGGCGCACATTCTCCGCAGGCACGTCCTCGTCGACAACGAGTGCTATGTCCTGCATCAGTGCCGGGAATGGCGACAGTACAGGCGCAGGAGCGGAAGGTGCGAACGGCAAGGCCGTGATGTTCAGCTCCATCGCACAGGTTCGCGGTGGCAGACCTGCACGTTCCAGAATCTGAGGGTGTAGCTCACCGGCGTACCCGACAACAGTTCCGTCGACACTCAACGCGGCGCACCGCCCCGGATGCCACGGCAGCCGTTCCGCCGAGGACACTTCGAGTTCAACATCGGCGGCCCTGGCGACAACCCGCGCGGATTCCACCGCGTCCGCCCACGTGTAGGCACGGGCTGACACGAGGGGTCCGGCAGTCTCGATATCTCCCACGCCGACTGTCGCCACATGCAACGGCTGCTTCGGCAATGACCCCAGTAGTTCCGAAATCATCTCATCTGACGGTCGGATACGGACGTCAGGCATCGGTGACCGGTCCACGTCACCGGCGATCGCCACCTGTTCGACGCCATAGAGAGACACGTCCCGTTGTCCCCTCGATACGTTCCGGCGTACGGCATCCAGCATGTTCGGTAAGAGAGTCGTACCGAGAATCGATCGGTCAGCTTCAAGCGGGTTGAGGACTGCGACGACTCGCCGCCAGGGGTCATCAGCAGCCAGACCCCACAGATCGAAGACATCAGCCTCGATGAACGGGCTCGGGAGGATCTCGGTGTAGCCGCTGTACGCGAGAGCGTGTCCGACGGCCCGACGACGCCGTTGCGCCGGTGTGAGACCTCGACCGGCAGGTGCGGTGGGGACAATCGAGGGGATGTCTTCCAGGCCCTCCAGGCGCAACACCTCTTCCACGAGATCCGCATCCATCGTGATATCTGGCCGCCAGGTGGCAGGTGTAACTGTGAGCACGTTACCGTTACGCTCGACGGCGCAACCTACCTCCTGGAGCCGCCCAATCACCGTTTCGGGGCGGATCTCCATCCCTGCGATGCGTGCGGGACGATGAACATCCATCCGAACCGTCGGCATGACCGGCGTATCCCCGACCAGCGTACGACCGGACTCCACGGTTCCGCCCGCGATCTGGGCAAGCACATGGGCGGCCACGTCAAGAGCAACCTCGACGAGGACCGGGTCCACACCCCGCTCGAAGCGCCGCGACGCCTCACTCGACAATTTATGTCTACGGCACGTGCGGGCGACGGTGATCGGGTCCCAGTTCGCTGCCTCAAGGTAGACGTCGGTGGTTTCAGCGCTGATTTCAGAAGAGGCACCGCCCATGACACCGGCCAGGGAAAGGACACCGTTACCGTCGGCAATAACCACATCTTCGTGATCAAGGGAACGATTGACCCCATCGAGGGTCACGAGCTTCTCCCCTTGCGCTGCACGGCGTACGACAAGTGTCTCACCCGCGATCTGGGCGGCATCGAAGGCGTGCATCGGCTGGCCGAACAGCATCATCACGTAGTTGGTCACATCGGTCGCGGCATTGACGGGCCGCTGCCCGCAGAGCATCAGTTCACGTTGCATCCATATCGGGGACTCCGCCCCGGCAGCCACCCCAGTGACCCGACGGAGTCCGAACCTGACCGTCTTCGTCTCAGGGCGGAGGTCAACATTCAGAAGTTGACCCTCGACCGCCGGCAGCGCAACCTCCATACCAGCAACCGCGGGATCGGAGGCGGGGTCCACGAAGGTCAGGTCGAAGGCGCTCGCGATCTCCCTGGCCAGACCTCTGGCAGAAAGGGCATAACCACGGTCCGGTGTCACATTGACGTCAAAGACCGTGTCATCAAGGCCCATGATCTCGCGAGCGTCCGATCCGAGCTCATAGTCACCATCGGCGGGAAGAGTGATGATGCCCTTATTCTGCTGGGTGGTCAGTCCAAGCTCCGCCGCGGAACAGATCATGCCTGCGGACATTCGTCCGTACGTCTCCCGCGCCGCAATCTCGAAGTTACCGGGAAGCACGCACCCGGGCAGCGAGACCACGACGTAATCACCCTCGGCGAAATTGCGGGCACCACAGACAATGGACTGAAGCTCCCCAGTGCCGTTGGCGTCACCGACGTTGACGTAGCAATGCCGGATCGGCTTCTTGAATCCGGTGAGCTCCTCAATCGTCTCGACCCGGCCGACAACCAGTGGACCTGTGGTCTCTGGAATCGTGGAGAAACCTTCGGTCTCAAAACCGACCCGGACGAAACCGCTATCGAGTTCAGCATCGGTGACCGACCAGTCGGACTGGGAGGCGGCGGCTGAGCGCAGCAGTCTGGCGACCCAGTTCTTGGCGATGAGCATGAGGGGATTCTCCTGGAGTTGAATACAGTGTGAAAAGAGGGTGAGCGAAAACTCGGCTAGACCTGAACACCGAACGGCTGGGTGAAACGGATGTCACCCTCGACCATATCGCGCATGTCAGACAGCCCATTCCGGAACTGCAGCGTACGCTCCAGCCCCATACCGAAAGCGAAACCTGTGAACTCTTCCGGGTCAATTCCTGCGGCACGCAGTACGTTCGGGTTGACCATCCCGCAGCCACCCCACTCGATCCAGCCCGCGCCCCCCTTTTTGCTCGGGAACCACACGTCGACTTCTGCGGATGGTTCGGTGAAAGGGAAGTAGTTGGCGCGCATCCGGGTACGGGTATCCGGGCCGAACAAAGTTTGGGCAAGGTGATCCAGCGTGCCCCGGAGGTGTGCCATAGTCAGATCTCGGTCTACGGCGAGTCCTTCGATCTGATGGAAAACTGGAGTGTGCGTCGCATCGAGTTCATCTGTGCGGAACACCCGGCCCGGGCAGGCAATGTAGATCGGGACGTCCCGGGAGAGCATCGTGCGCATCTGCACCGGTGATGTGTGTGTCCGCAGTACCTGAGAGGAACCTTCAGGTGCGATGTGGAACGTGTCCTGCAACGTCCGCGCCGGATGGTCGGGCAGGAAGTTCAGAGAGTCGAAGTTGAAGTACTCCGCCTCAACCTCCGGGCCGTCGGCGATCTCCCACCCCATACCCACGAAGATGTCGGCGATCTGCTCACTCAGCGTGGTGATTGGATGCATCGCACCGGCCTGGATACGCGCGGTTGGAAGTGTGACATCCACTCGCTCCGCAACGAGCACCTCGGCATTGCGCTTCTCTTCCAACCTCGCTTTTGCCTCAGCGAATGCCTTTTCAACTCGACCACGCGCCATATTCACCAGTCGGCCAACATCCTTACGCTGGTCCTTCGGAAGCGTACCGAGCGAACGGCGTGCCTGTGGAATCGGCGCCTCGTCACCAAGGTGCGAGCGGCGGACGACAGCGAGTTCGTCGAGCGAGTCTGCGGCGGCGAAAGCTTCGAGTGCCTCCTCCGCAGCGTGGTTGAGGCTGGCTTCGTTCATTCGACTGTCAGTCACCGGGGTTCTGACTCCTTTACGTCGTTTGGGACATTCTGTTCTTGCGGGATTGTTAAGGGTGTACCCGGAAAGGAACACCCACTGACGTGGTATACCGGGACACGCGTGCTCAGGAGGATCTTACCTGTTGACATGATCGGAACCATCCTCCGGGCACAGCTCACCCGACATTCAGGAGAGGTATTGAGCGCGGGCGGACGCATACATGCAGATCGCCGCGGCCGTCGCGAGATTCAGTGATTCGGCACGCCCCCGAATCGGAATGTGCACCCGGTGGTCGGCGGCATCCATTAATTCCGATGAAAGCCCGCGAGCCTCGTTCCCGAACAGCCATGCTGTGGGGCGGGAAAGAAGTGAATCTGCTTCATCGAGATTGACTTCACCGTCCGCGGCCGTCGCTAGGATCTGCACTCCCCGCTCGCGCAGCTTCGAGACAACCTCGATCTGGTCGTGGTGCCGTACCACCGGCAGGTGGAACAACGACCCCGCTGAAGCCCGTGCGACTTTCCCACCGTGAGGATCCACGGTATCACCGGTAAAAATGACGGAATCAGCTCCGACTGCGTCCGCTACACGAATGACCGTCCCGGCATTACCCGGTTCAGAGGTCTCAACCGGAACCGCCACCAGACGGGTGTCGACTGTCACCGCATCGTCGAGATCCACGAGAATCGACCGACAAACGGCGACCAGCCCCGTCGGGGTAACGGTATCCGAGAGATTCCTTCCTGCTTTATCCGTCACCGGATGTAGGTGCACTCCACCGGAGGCCGCAACGTTCAGTAATGCCGCGAACCTACCAGCAGCCGATTCTGTGACGAAAATGTCCGAGACGACACCTTTCTCAACGGCTGCTTCGACACAGTTGACCCCTTCCACAAGGAAAAATCCAGCCTTCCTCCGTCCAGCACTGCGATGGAGTTTGACGGCGGAAATCACCCTGGGGGTACGTTCCGTCGAAGGTTCGGTGAAGTCAAGGTACATGCGTCCCAACCTAGCAGCGCTCCCCACCTGAGCCACAGTTCAGGATCCCGGAAACCAAAAACCGCGACCCATCCCCCTGTTCAGGGACTGAATCGCGGAATACCGCAGAAGATTGGACAGTGCTACATGAGTGCACTGTCCTGATTCTCTACGTCAGGGTTGGAAGGTCAGGCAGCTTTAGGAGCGTTGACGTCCTCGGGAAGAGCAGCCTTCGCCGACTCGCAGATAGCGGAGAAAGCACCGAAGTCATTCACTGCGAGTTCGGCGAGAATCTTACGGTCAACCTCGATACCGGCGAGACGCAGTCCCTGGATGAGTCGGTTGTAAGTAATTCCGTTCATCCGGGCTGCCGCATTGATACGCTGAATCCAGAGGCGACGGAACTGACCCTTGCGTGCGCGACGATCGCGGTAGGCGTAGGTCATCGAGTGGAGCATCTGCTCCTTGGCCTTGCGGTACAGGCGCGAGCGCTGTCCACGGTAGCCCTTGGCTGATTTGAGTATGACGCGACGCTTTTTCTTGGCGTTCACAGACCGCTTGACACGTGCCACGGTAAAACTTCCTTACGAATCTTGGGGGTTTAATTACTTGAGAGGGGACCGCACGCCGCTGTCAGATCAGCGGCACGACGTCACGCCCGACCGAGAAGACGCTTGACGCGCTTGGTGTCGGCTTTCGCAACATCCGTGGTGCCCTTCAGGCGACGGGTCCGGGTGGAGGGCTTGCCCTCGAGGAGGTGCCGACGGTTAGCCATCTCGCGGCGCAGTTTGCCGGAGCCGGTGACCTTGATTCGCTTTGCGGTGCCCTTGTGGGTCTTCTGCTTCATGAGTTGACGTCCTTAAAAAAGCTAGTGTGTTTTACTTCTTGCCCTTGCGGAGCGGACCGATGACCATGGTCATGTTGCGCCCGTCCTGCTTTGGCTTGGTCTCTACGACACCGTATTCGGCGACGTCCTGCGCCAACCGATCCAGCAACCTGTAGCCGAGCTCAGGTCGAGACTGCTCACGGCCGCGGAACATGATGGTCACCTTGACCTTGGAACCTTTTTCAAGGAACCGGACCACATTACCCTTCTTCGTCTCGTAATCGTGGTCATCGATCTTCGGACGAAGCTTCTGCTCCTTGACAACAGTCTGCTGCTGGTTCTTCCGGGACTCGCGCGCCTTCTGCGCGGTCTCGTACTTGAACTTGCCGTAGTCCATGATCTTGCAGACCGGAGGCTTGGCGGTGGGGGCTACCTCCACCAGATCCAGATCCGCCTCATACGCAAGCTTGCGGGCGTCCTCGATGCGGACGATGCCCACCTGCTCACCACCGGGTCCGACGAGCCGGACCTCAGGAACTCGAATTCGCTCATTTATGCGAGCTTCAGCGCTGATGTGTACTCCTAGGGTTGCAGTGAATAATGCGTGATACCGCACCGCAACCTGGACATCCCACGTCTCGTGACGAACCTGGAAATAACGAAAACCCGTTATCCCATCTATCGATGGAAACAACGGGAGACCCAGGTACGTAGCCGATCATCGATGCTAAATGCAGCTAAACCAAACAATCCGGAGAAAACTCCGTCGAATGGTTAAACCGACAAGAGAAACGATCGGCGACTACGCGACAACCACTGTCCAACCCGGCGACAATGCCGAGCGGCTTATGGTGGGAGGGACCTCCACTTTGCGACCCTGCGCACTTCCGATATGGTACGCCTTCCACACTCAACTTCAGACACCCAGGCGTCTGATGATTTTTGCGACAGACATAACATGCAACACGAAAGCCCACAATGGGCGGTAGTGGTTTAAAGTATATCATGACTAGCTGCACCACCAAAGTGCACGTCCCTCACCCCGAGATCATGGACCCGAATCAGGGCACCACATAAACGACAGCATTGTCACCTCCCCTACATTCCCAGGCACCTGCCCCCTTCGGAGAACAGGTCATCCGGTATTTCTTACCGGTCACCGGTGACACCGCAGAAATTGCCCGGGCAGAATTACCTCCCTGACCGGCTATCTGCTTTCCGACGTTCATGGCGAACCCACAGCTAGTCACGTCGGTTCCGGCATAGACGCCAGAACGACCGGAGTCTCCGCAGCGCATGGCCCCGTCGGGAACTCCGAACCCGGACCGACGCTCAGTCGTCGTCGGTTTCCTGGAAGTTTCTGCTTTCGACGGCGTCGGCGATACTTCATCCGTTTCCTCCACAGACACACGTGCCCGCGGTGACTCCTTGGGGCTCGTGCCGGTGTTCGGGGAGCTCACAGGTGTAGATTCCGAAGGCGCCGCCGTCACCGTGACCACCGTCGTTTCCACAACCACAGCCTCTTCGTCCGTACGAGTGGTTGATTTGTCTCGCTCCGGGCTACCCCACCCCAGTACGGTGAAGCCGAGCACCAGCACAGATAGCGCTGCAATGATGACAACAACAAGGAAACCTATGACGACACCGGTCGCACCACGCACCGCTGGCCTCCCCGACGGGGCAGGCTGCGTCGACGGTATCTGCCGTGAAGTTCGCTGCCCCGCGGCCCCAGCACCGAGGGGCGGAAGCTGCTGGGTCGGAGCCGGATCCGAGGATGCACCTTTCCATGAGAGATCCGAGGTGCTCCCGGCATCGTGTGTGAAGACGTCGCTCTCCGGAGGGATTTCCGACCACGGGTCTCGTGAAACGGAACCGGCCTCATGTTCTGAAGCTCCACGGTCACCCGTTCCGCTGCCATTCGTTTCAGTCACTAGTGCACCTCATTCACTGTCTGCCGACGGAAAGAGAACCGGAGACTCCGGACTCCGGGGAGGATGGCTCGGCACATCACACTGTCGAGGATAGTGCGCCCGCGTTCAGCGGTTAGCCCCGTCATACCCCGGAACTACACACAGATCCGTCTCACCATTGGCGCCAGATGACAGATAGCACCCCCAGACATCGGAATGTTCTCGAACCGTCCAATCACTCTGTATATCGCAGTCTAGACTCTGGAATTATGCCCGCCGAAAAAAACGACCGTAAAGATCTGGTAGAGGCGCTGGTGAGCCTCACAAACGCCGAACAAGCGGTGCGTGAGGCCCGCACAAAAGTGCAACACGCCCTGGATGGTATTCCCGTCGCTTCCACAGCCCCGATCAGCTCCGGTGTCGACAATCATGCTTCACAGATTCCGTTACAGAAACAGAATCCTTTCGTCGATGGGGCCCCGGCCACAGGTCCCGTATCTGTATCGGAAAGTACACCCGTTGTCTCGCCCCACATTCCCGCAGTTAGGTCCCCGGAACCCAGATCAGCATCACTTCCCCGGGTACCGGCTGACACCCAGGATCCATGGTGGCGATCGGAGAACGCAGTCATCCGGTTACTGGCGATAGGTGGCACACTGATAACTCTCGGCGGGGTGGCACTATTGGTTGTCCTCGCCGCACAGAGCGGACTTCTCGGGCCACTCAGCCGAGTGCTCCTCGCTTATCTTCTGGCGGTCGGCCTCGGAGTCGGCGCAGCCGTGGCCCGGAATCGGCTCGATGATCGAGCTCAGAACACCCAGACGATTGTGTCCGCATTCCTGGTCACAGCGCTCCTCACCGCCCTTACCACGACCTGGTTCGTCGTATTCAGGTATGAGTGGTGGCCCGGATGGGTGGGTTCGACCTTCTGCATGGCGCTATTCCTTCTTCTCTCCATCACCTGCGCGCGCAAGTGGCGGATGGAACTTACGGGAATCGTTCTCACCATCGGCGCAAGCATTTTCGCGCTTCACTGGTCCTGGTGGCAGGCAGACATGGCTTTCACTTCCGCCGAATGGTCCTGGCCCTCGTCACTCCCGGGACTTCTACTGTTACTCGTGACCTTCGGTTTGGGTTGGCCCAGGGCCCGGATCACCGCTTCCGTCTGCGTGATCGGTGGTGCCCTGTTCAGCTCCCTGAATATCCTCCGTAGCCCGGTAGACGTGTATCTGTCTTTCGGTGTCGCGATCATCGTTTCCCTGGTGTTCACCGCAGCCGTCCTCTATGACCGCGTACCGACCTCGGCCACCGCCGAAAAACTAGCCTCCGCGTGGACACCACTCCTGGTTCTGTTCCTGGTGTTCTCCAACTTCTTCGCCTTGGAAGGACGCCTCCCTTCCGCCCTCTACTGGGCACCATTCGTGCTGCTCGTCTTGATGGCTGCCGCGGGATACCGGTCCTCGCTTCTCCCCCACCCCACGGGACGGTGCTCCCCTGCCCACTTCGTGGCTCCCACGCTGATCACAGTCGGAACCGCCGCAGCCCCTGTCTCCCTACTTCTCGTTGATTTCCAGAACCGAACGAAGCTCGACTACAACCAACCCGAACCTGCGGTCCTGGCCTACCTTCCGGTAGCCTTCCTCGCTTTCGCCATCCTCGCGGTTCCGGCCATGGCGCGTCTCCACTCGGGAAACGCACCATGGATCGCCTGGGCGCTCATGACGGTAATTTTCACCGCCCTACCTGCGACAATGGTGTTCGGACAGGGGGTTGATTCTCTCCGAAATATTCTCCCGTTGACTGAGGGGGTCCTCATAGCGATCCTCCTCTGCATCATTCCGGTGGCGCGGAAGCAGATCGGCGAGCTCTCCGTCCAGGTTCGGATACTGCTTGCCCTCGCAGGTCTTCACCTGTCGACGGTCGCAGTGGTTACAGTATCGACCTTCCTAGTGGGCATTTTCGGCAACGCCGAGCTTGGATTCCTCCTCGGCCATGCAGCAGTTTCGATACTCTGGATCGCACTCGCCGCTTACGTACTACTCGGGGCACACAATATGAATGCACAAGCGTCGCTGGGTGCGGGCACGCTTTTGGCGGGCGCCGGCACCGCAAAATTGATTCTCGTCGACCTTGGAACCATCAGCGGTGTTCCGAGGGTTTTCGCATTCCTCGTATCAGGCATCGCACTCCTCTCCATCGCCGCATTCCGGACACAGCGTGAACGGACCGCCCCTGGAATTACGGATTCCGGTGGCGATGAGACGGTGATTGTCCCAAAGTCTGCGGCAGGAGACATCGAGAACACATCAGGTGTCGACTCAACAACCTGAAGCAGCACCACGGCCTTTCCACTCAGTTCAGTAAAGGTTGGAGGAACTGCCCGGTGTGGGACTCCGCAACCAGCGCGACATCTTCCGGAGTGCCTTCCGCAACGACGCGACCGCCTCCCGCTCCCCCTTCCGGGCCCATGTCGACAATCCAGTCAGCAGCCTTGATCACATCAAGATTATGCTCGATAATGAGGACACTGTTTCCCTTGTCCACCAGCCCCTGAATGACGAGCATGAGTTTACGTATGTCTTCGAAGTGGAGGCCCGTTGTGGGTTCGTCGAGGATGTAGATCGTCCGCCCATTGGATCGCTTCTGAAGTTCGCTGGCCAGTTTCACACGCTGTGCCTCACCTCCGGACAAGGTTGTCGCCGACTGCCCGAGGCGAACATAGCCGAGTCCCACCTCCACCAATGTATTCAGGTACCGGTGGATGGACGTGATGGGACGGAAAAACTCCGCGGCTTCACTGATAGGCATGTCCAGAACCTCTGCAATGGACTTACCCTTGTACTTCACCTCGAGGGTCTCACGGTTGTACCGCGCGCCCTCGCACACCTCACATGGGACATAAACATCCGGGAGGAAGTTCATCTCAATCTTCAGCGTTCCGTCGCCACGACACGCCTCGCACCTCCCGCCCTTGACGTTGAATGAGAAACGTCCGGGTTTGTACCCACGAACCTTGGCCTCGTTTGTTTCTGCGAACAGCATACGAATCTTGTCGAAGACACCGGTGTAGGTCGCAGGATTGGATCTGGGTGTACGTCCGATCGGGGACTGGTCGACCTGAACCAGTTTGTCGAGGTGTTCGATTCCGTCGACACGTCTCGCTTTACCCGGAACCTGGCGTGCTTTGTTCAACCGGTTTGCCAAAACACGGGCGAGGATCTGATTGATCAGTGTGGATTTACCAGATCCTGAAACACCGGTGATGCAGCACAAGACACCGAGAGGAAGGTTCACATCGACGTTGGCGAGGTTGTTCTCCCTGGCACCAACGACGGTGAGCATCCGGTCCCGGTCTATCGGTCGGCGTTCGTCCGGAACCCCGAGGGAACGTTCACCCGACAGGTATTGCCCGGTAAGAGATTCCGGGCAGTCGCGGATTCCTCCGGGATCCCCCTGATAGACGATCTCGCCGCCGTATTCGCCGGCTCTCGGTCCGATGTCGACGAGCCAGTCGGCGGCATTAATCGTGTCTTCATCGTGTTCCACCACGATCAGGGTGTTTCCTATGTCCCGGAGATGTTCGAGAGTGGTGATCAGACGCTGATTGTCACGTTGGTGCAGCCCGATAGACGGTTCGTCGAGTACGTAGAGAACTCCAGCCAGACCCGAGCCGATCTGGGTTGCGAGTCGGATTCGCTGAGCTTCCCCACCGGAGAGGGTTCCGGCCGCACGATTGAGCGAAAGATAGTTCAAACCGACATCGAGGAGGAATTTCAGTCGTGCCTGAATCTCCCGGAGAACAGCACCAGCGATCATCTGCTCCCGAGGCCCCAAGATCAGGGTGTCCAGAAACTCTGCGGCGTCCGCGACCGAAAGCTGCGTCAATCCCGCGATGGACTGCTCCCCGTGTCGGTTCGAGGCTAAACGAACTGCCAGGATCTCCGGCTTGAGCCGTGTTCCTGAACAGGTAGGACACGGAACTTCTCGCATGTAGGAGAGTATCCGGTCCTTCTGACTGTCGGAATCCGTCTGATCGAGTTTGCGCTGCAGATACGGCAGCACCCCCTCGAATGGCGCGGTGAAATTACGGACACGACCGTATCGATTCTTGTAGCGGACACTCACCTGATGTTTACTACCGTGGAGAACGGCCCGCCGTTGGGCCGCAGTGAGCTCACTGAACGGGGTGTTCTCGCTGAAACCCATCGCCTGCGCGAGCCCGGTCAAAAGTTTGGTGAAGTATTTGGTGTTGAAACCGGTGTTCCACGGCTGAATAGCCTCCACGAGAGGGACATCGACGTCGGGAACGACGAGATCGATGTCGACTTCCAATTTGGTACCCAGTCCATCACATGCGGGGCAGGCACCGTAGGGGGAATTGAAGGAGAAACTCCGGGGTTCGAGTTCATCCACTCCGAGCGGATGACCGTTGGGACACGCCATCTTCTCGGAAAATCGGCGTGTCCTGTTCTCGTCATCGTCATCCAGGCTGACGAAGTCGAGGATGACTACTCCGTCAGCGAGCCCAAGTGCGGTCTCCACTGAGTCGGTGAGCCTCTGCTTCTGCGTCGGTTTCACCTGGAGCCGGTCCACCACGACTTCGATGTCGTGCTTGACCTGCTTCTCTAGTTTCGGTGGATCGGAGAGTTGGTGAACCTCTCCGTCGACCCGGACCCGGGAGTATCCCTGTGCTGCGAGGTCCGCGAAAAGGTCGACGAACTCCCCTTTCCGCGTACGCACCACCGGTGCGAGAACCTGGAACTTCAGTCCCTGTTCCATGTCAAGGACCTGGTCGACGATCTGCTGCGGGGTCTGCCGTTCGATGACCGCATCACATTCCGGGCAATGTGCGGTCCCGGCACGAGCGTAGAGCAATCGGAGATAATCGTAGACTTCCGTGATCGTCCCGACCGTCGAACGGGGGTTCCGGTTCGTCGATTTCTGGTCAATAGAGACAGCCGGGGATAATCCCTCGATGAAATCCACATCAGGCTTGTCCATCTGTCCGAGGAACTGACGGGCATAACTCGAAAGAGACTCCACGTAACGGCGCTGCCCTTCAGCGAAGATCGTGTCGAATGCCAGGGAGGATTTCCCGGAACCTGAAAGGCCGGTGAACACGACCAGGGTGTCGCGGGGCAGATCGATGTCTACCCCCTTGAGATTGTGCTCGCGCGCTCCGCGCACGATGAGCCGATCAGCCACTGGCCTCAGTACCTTCCGGTTGAACGTGTAGAGGGCAAACAGTATCGAACATATCAACGACTGGGGTGATTAGCTAGTCTGTGCACATGACCCATGATGTCACTCTGCGCTCCTTGTCCGTGTCCGAGATGGACAACAACTGCTTCTTCCTCATCGCCGGTGATCGCGCTTTACTCATTGATGCCGCGGATGACGCCGACCGACTGATCTCCTTCGCCGCGGAATACGGCGCGACGATCACAGGTGTCGTCACCACGCATCGACACTGGGATCACGTTCGAGCACTTCCGGAGGTGCTCGAACGGACCGGCGCGATCCACTACTCCTCTTCCCTCGACGCCCCGGCACTGCCCGCTCGAGTTGACGTCGAACTCGACCACGGTGCGGAACTTCAGTGGGAGCAAATGAACTTCCCGGTGTTCGTCCTCCGCGGACACACACCTGGAGGCCTCTGCATAGAGGTCACCATTGACGGAACCACGCATCTTTTCGTCGGGGACAGCCTGTTCCCGGGAGGAGTCGGGAAAACCAACGGCGACAGTGATTTCCGGAGGCTTCTCTGCGATGTTTCCACCCGAGTCTTCGACGTCTACTCCGATGAGACGGTGGTGCATCCCGGACACGGTCGGGACACGACCGTCGGTGCTGAACGTCCGCATCTGAAGGAATGGAGTGAGCGTGGGTGGTGACCCTAATGCTCGCTCATGTGCACGTATCCCGGGGAAACCGGTAGGATTACCGGACAGTCGCACGTCGTAACCCTATTTACCGGTTTTTCACGGGACAACGGGTTGCCACGTGCCGGACCCGGTACTCAACCAAGGAGCCAAGTAACCCATGATCCGCAAGCTCGCCCGACCGATGCTCGCCTCCGTGTACATCGCGGACGGCGTCGACACCCTCGCCAATACCGAGGCCCATGTGGAAGGCACCGAGTCTGTCATCACCCGACTGCGTGGCGTTCTTCCACGGCAATACGCCGCATTCGTGCCGACTGATCCGGAGCTCGTCGCCCGAGGTCTTGGTGCCACCAAAGTGGGTGCAGGCAGTATGCTGGCACTCGGAAAGTTCCCGCGACTGTCCGCATTCACCCTCGCGTTGACGTCCATCCCGACGATCCTCGCACGTCACGCTTTCTGGGATGCGGAGGACAATCAGGAAAAGAGTGCACGTCGTTCCGGCTTCCTCACCTCCATTGCTCTCCTCGGAGGACTGTTCATCACCACCGCCGACACCCAGGGTAAGCCCGGTATCGCCTGGCGCACGAAGCACGCCGCGAAGGTGACCAACAAAAAGGTGCAGAGGGCACTGCCCACAAAGTCTGAGACGGAGAAATTCGCTGAATCCGCCTCCGAGCAAGCTTCCGCTCTTGCTCACTCCACCCGGGGATTCCTCGGCGACGCCGGTGAGAAGGCAACCGAATACTTCGGCGCCGCCCAGGACTACTTCGAGGACAACAGGGACGACTGGCTGAAGGCTGCCGAGTCCAATGCGAAGATCGCCAAGAAACGGGCTGTGAAGCTCGCCAGCCAGGCGCAGAATCGCGCTGATGAAGCCCGTAAGACTGCCTCCAAGAACGCCGAGAAGTACCAGAAGCAGGCGGACAAAGCTGCAAAGAAGGCACAGAAGAAGTGGGGTCGGAAGCTGGACCTCTGATCCTCTGCCCTGCCCGCCCTTCGACACGCCCCGCCCACCGCCAACCGGTCGGCGGGGCGTCGCATGTGCTTCGTCTGCCCCCCCCTGGGGATGGACCCCCGCTTCCAGCAGAACTAGAGTTTCCCTTACCATTCCTCGCGCCAATCCCGACCGAACAACGGGATCCCGAGCGTGAATCTCCCCAGGAGTACTGACCGTGCAGCATCGATCCCGTTTTTCTTCTCCACTCCCCAGCAACGGGAATCCGGAGATCGCCACGGAACAGGCATACACCGATATGCTCTTCGCGCGACTTGATGCGGAGGTGGCACAGTCGACTGAGCGGCTCCGTGGAGTGATGAAGCGTGTCGACGCCGCCAATCCCGACGCCGAGGCTCTCGTCGAGAGAGAGACGGAGTACCACGCACTCAACGCCCGTCTTGACCGGTTGAATCTCGCTCAACTCGGTCTCGTCTTCGGAAGAATCGATGTTCGGGATCCTGATGCGGAGAACCCGGTACCGGAGTTTCCCGAGCTGGACCGGCGATACATCGGAAGGATGGGACTCGATGCCAGGGAAGACGGATATCGCACGTTGTTGCTCGACTGGCGCGCCCCGATGGCCAGGCCGTTCTATCTCGCGACAACCGCGCAACCGGAAGGTGTGACCGTCCGCAGACACATCCGCACGAGTGGCCGGACGGTGACCGGTATCGATGATGAACGTTTGTCCGTCACACCGGGTACACCTGAATCGGTGTTACGCAGCGGCGTCGGAAGCGAATCTGCCCTACTCCCCGTGCTCACCGCACCACGCACCGGCCACATGGTGGATATCGTTGAGACGATCCAGCGTGAGCAGGATGTCATCATCCGCGACCGGACCCGCGGGGTCATGGTCGTAGAGGGGGGGCCTGGCACAGGGAAAACAGCGGTGGCACTGCATCGTGTGGCCTGGTTGCTCTACACGTGGCGCGAACAACTCGCAGCGACCGGTGTGCTCATCATCGGACCGAACCGGACGTTCCTCGATTACATTTCCCGTGTTCTACCGGAGCTCGGTGAAACCGGTGTTGTCCTCTCCACCATCGGTGAGCTCTACCCCGGTGTCAGTCCCGAGGCCTCGGATAACCTGTTGACCCGAGAGATCAAGGGATCAGAGGAGATGGTCACGATTCTCGCGGAAGCGGTCAAGGCCCATCAGACACTCCCCGATGCCCCCGTCAGGATCAAGGTGGAGGGACTCGATCTTCTCCTCACACCGACGATGGTGAAGAAGGCCCGCACACGGGCACGTCGTTCGCGCCGACCACACAATCTCGCGCAACCGGTGTTCCGGGAGCATCTCATTGAACAACTCACGGACCAATTGGCAGAGAAGATCGGAGCTGACCCGCTTGGTGGCCGAAATCTACTCAGTGGCGGTGATATAGCGCAGTTGCACGAGGACCTCATGGAGGAACCGTCTGTCCTCGCCACCGTGGACGCATACTGGCCGGTGCTCGACCCGGAATCTGTGCTGAATCGACTACTCAGCGACCGAATCGCAATCGCCACAGCAGCCGCCGACTACGACGATGAAACCCGCGACGCACTGTACCGGGAACCCGGCTCCCCGTGGACGGAATCCGATGCGGCACTCCTTGACGAACTCGCGGAACGCTTGGGGATGCCCGATCCTGACGCCGCCCGGGAGGCAGCCGAACAGAAATGGCGTGAACAAGTTGAGGACGCCCAGGAGGCCCTGGACATCCTGAGTTCATCAGCCTCCTCCGATCTCGATGATGGGTTCGAGGCTGAGGTGCTTTCCGCGCACGATGTCATCGACGCAGAAACACTAGCGGAACGGCAACGTTTCCGTGACACCCGGACGACAGCAGAACGCGCCCGCATGGACCATACGTGGGCTTACGGGCATGTGATCGTCGACGAAGCCCAGGAACTCTCCCCCATGGAATGGCGTATGGTCATGCGCAGATGCCCCTCCCGGTGGATGACTCTCGTCGGCGACACAGCACAAACTGGTTCACCCGCAGGTGTGGATTCCTGGACCGACACACTATCCCCCTATGTGCACAGTCGCTTTCACCGGCACGAGTTGACGGTCAACTACCGCACACCACGGGACATCTCGGATGTCGCGGCGCAGCTTCTACCGATGATCGCGCCTGAACGTACTCCGGCGACAGCCATCCGGGATACCGGTTGGGGAGTCAGGTTCCTGCCCGATGAAACTGATCCGACAGAGGTCATCCGCACGCTACACGACCGATCTCCTGAACGGACGAGTGTCCTCATTGCCCCAGATGACGCCCAGGTAGCGGGGAGCGTCACGGTGAACGCGGTTAAGGGACTCGAGTTCGACCATGTTGTCGTTCTGGATCCGGCCGCAATAGTCGGACAGTCCCCCCAGGGCTGGCAGGATCTCTACGTCACATACACCCGTGCTACGCAGTCCCTCACCGTGATCGGGCGGCCTCCCCACCCAGTGGAATGACCGCCGCAGAATACATCCCGTCAGCTCACGGTGTGCACGATCATAACGTCGCACTGGGACTGGCGGGCTACATCAGCGGGAACAGAGCCGAGTAGACGACCCGTCAGTGAGTTGATACCCCGGTTTCCAACGACGAGCAGATCAGCCTCGTTCTCGTTCACGATCGCCATCAACGCCTCCACCGGAGTACCCGGTTTGATGGCGGTCTCCACCTTCGCGCAGCCGATCTTCCTGGCTGCCGCGGCTGCCGCATCAAGGTTACGCTGAGCCGGATCATCGCCGAGAACAGTGACGGAGTCCTTGCGCAGTGTCTTCAGCGCCTGTTCCTCGGACTCGTAGTACGCACAGCCGACGATCAGAGTGGCATCGAATGCGGCAGCCATCGCCGCCGCCCGCTCAACCGCCAACATCGACGACTTCGAGCCGTCCGTTCCAACGACGATCTTGGTGTAGTCACTCATAGTGAACCTTCCGGTGAGAGATCAGGATATCGTGCTCTGATTATCCGGCACTGAATACAGCACACAGAAAACCAAACCTTCTGTCATTCTTCCTGTCCATTGTAGGCAAAAGGAACACCGCCCCCGTGGATCACCCCTGCACAATGGGTCAGGTCAATCAGATACCGGCCTCTTTCATTCCACGAAGTTCCTTCTTCAAGTCCGCTATCTCATCCCGGAGACGGCCCGCGAGCTCAAACTTAAGCTCCCGCGCGGCCACCGACATCTGTGCCGTCAGATCAGTGATCAGATCCTGCACTTCCTGTCGCGGCATCGAAGCGACGTCGGGCCTCTCAACAAGCGCGGCGTCACCACCAGCGGAGCCCACCTGATCCCGATTATCGCCGACATTCTCGTAAACCTGGTCGAGAATGTCGGCGATCTTCTTCCGCAGGGGTTGCGGATCCACGCCGTGAGCCACGTTGTAGGCGATCTGTTTTTCCCGACGCCGCTCCGTTTCGTCGATGGCCCGCTGCATGGATTCTGTGATGGTGTCAGCGTACATGTGCACCTCACCTGCGACGTTTCTCGCCGCGCGGCCAATAGTCTGAATGAGAGATGTCGTCGAACGTAGGAATCCCTGCTTGTCGGCGTCAAGTATCGACACGAGAGACACCTCCGGAAGGTCCAATCCCTCACGGAGAAGGTTGATCCCGACGAGAACATCGTATTCGCCGAGGCGCAACTGCCGAAGCAGTTCCACACGCTGCAACGTGTCGATGTCACTGTGCAGGTAGCGAACCCGGATGCCGTGCTCCAGAAGATAATCAGTGAGATCCTCCGACATCCGTTTGGTCAGCGTGGTCACCAGGATCCTCTCCTGCTTCGCGGTACGCTGATTGATCTCGTCGATCAGATCATCGATCTGTCCCTTCGTCGGTTTGACAACGATCTTCGGATCAACCAGCCCCGTGGGCCGAATGACCTGTTCCACGAACTCACCCCCCGACGCCGTCAGCTCGTAAGTACCGGGCGTCGCGGACATGTAGACACACTGCCCCTTCCTAGAATCGAACTCCTCCCAGGTCAGAGGGCGGTTGTCCAGAGCACTCGGAAGACGGAACCCGAAGTCCACTAGGTTCCGTTTCCGGGACATGTCCCCCTCGAACATGCCGCCAATCTGCGGAACCGTGACGTGGGACTCATCAATAATGGTGAGAAAGTCCTCCGGGAAGTAGTCGATCAGCGTCGCCGGTGCAGATCCCGCCTCACGGCCATCTATGTGTCGGGAGTAGTTCTCGATACCGGAGCAGAATCCGACCTGCTCAATCATTTCCAGATCGTATTCGGTGCGCATCCGGAGCCGCTGCGCCTCCAGGAGCTTGCCTCGGTTCTCCAGATCAGCGAGGCGATCCGCCAACTCCGACTTGATGGCGGCAACCGCCTTCTCCATACGCTCTGGACCCGCTACGTAGTGGGTGGCCGGGAAAATTCGCAGCTCATCCACATTCCGTACCACATCGCCCGTCAGTGGGTGGATGTAGTACAACGAATCGATCTCGTCACCAAAGAACTCGACACGGACCGCCAACTCCTCATAGGCGGGGATGATGTCCACGGTGTCACCCTTCACCCGGAAAGTCCCCCGGGTAAACGCGACGTCATTACGCGCGTACTGGATGTCCACCAGCAACCGAAGAAACCGGTCTCGGTCAATCTCATCCCCCACCCTGAGAACCACGGACCTGTCCAGATAGCTTTGCGGCGTACCCAGACCGTAGATACACGACACCGAACTCACCACCACAACATCCCGGCGGGACAACAGCGCCGACGTCGCAGAGTGACGGAGACGCTCGACATCCTCGTTGATGGACGAGTCCTTCTCAATGTAGGTGTCAGTCTGCGCGATGTACGCCTCGGGTTGGTAGTAGTCGTAGTAACTCACGAAGTACTCAACCGCATTGTTCGGCAACAACTGCCGGAGCTCATTCGCCAACTGTGCAGCAAGTGTCTTGTTCGGGGCCATAACGAGTGTCGGGCGCTGAACTTTCTCGATCAACCAGGCTGCCGTCGCCGACTTACCGGTCCCTGTTGCTCCCAGGAGCACCACGTCCCGTTCGCCCCTGTCCAACCGCTCCGCGAGTGCCATGATCGCAGTAGGTTGATCTCCAGCCGGTTGGTAATCGGAAATAACCTCGAACGTCGCCGCCGAACGCTCAATATCACCAACCGGACGGTGCTCGGAATGGGAGAGTACAGGTTGTTCAGCAGCAAAAGCCATGACCATGAGTTTACCCCCGGTCACAGGCTCACCCGAACGAGCATCAGTGAAGAGGCTTCGACCTCTGTCGCCAACTAGCGAGTGAGACGATCTCAGGCTAGCGTGTAGCACATGAGTGAAGCAGCAGCCGGTCGACACATGCGGAGACACGTCACCACACTGGCTGCTCTCGCGGTGACGGGGCCGTTCCTCATCATCGCAGCACCTCCCACCACGGCAATCGGTAGCCCCTGCGTGAACAATCTCCGCCAGGAACCACTGCAGGAGAAACCCGTCGGATTGCTCGAATCCCTAACCTTCCGTGGTTCCACCGGCATCCCCCGGGTCCAAGGCACTGTGAACGGCACGCCCGGAGACAACGAAGACAGCTCAAATCCTCCATGGCTGAAGGGGCGGCCTGGGCAACTTCCAATCATCAAGGGCCACACCGAGGCACTCCATCTCGTCACCGGGCCTGGATCCCCAGCCCGAACCGACCGTGCTTTCGGAATCGCCGGGACAGATCTCGGTGTCGCGCTGAAAGATGCTGAAGGACACCTGATGCTCATCTTTGGCGACACCGTGGCCTGCGATGATTCTTCCTCCGACTGGCGCAGCAACACCATCGTTCGAACCTCCGATCTCGACTACGCCGATGGGCTTGAAATTGAAGAGGCCCTCGCCCGGGACGGATGGACTTCCCAGGGGCGGGCTGTCGAATTCATCGATTCCCTCAAAGATCCCGGACACGAGCACACCACCATTCCGACTGCGGCGATCACCATCAATGGAATGCACTACGTCGACTACATGTCCATTCGTGAATGGAGTGAACCAGGCCGGTGGAAGACCAACTACGCCGGGACGGTCCGTTCGCGGGACGGTGTAACCTGGTCCGTCGTTAAGGATTCTCTCCGCACGAACAAGCGCCCATCCCTGACCAAAATCACGGGTTTACCTTCCTACAGAGAAGGTAATGAGAAGCTCCAAATGTCGTCGTTCGTCGAACATGATGGTTTCGTTTACAGATTCAGTACACCATCTGGAAGGGACGGTTCCGCGATCCTCGGACGTGCCCCGGTATCTGAGTTCCCCGACGAATCCGCATTCAGATTCTTCGATGGAACGAGTTGGTTCTCACCTGGCGACAGAAAGAGGAATCCTGATGGAGATGACGGTCCGTACACCCTCGAGGATGCAGTCACCATTTTCGATCGCCCGGTATCCGAGCTCTCTGTGACATGGAATGATCATCTCTCCAAATTCATCACCTTGTTCACCACCGACCGGGGATTGGTACTACGTACAGCGGAAAGTCTGACGGGTCCATGGGAACAAGAGCACATGATTGTGGATACCGGAACCGTGAATGATCTCTACGGCGCTTCCATCCTTCCTGCAGACGGAGGTCGGGATCTCTACTTCATCGCTACAACCTGGAGCAACTACAACGTCCTACTGATGCGTACGAACCTCGATGAACTCTTGGGGCGCGTTCCGACTGACACCGACTCACGGGTTTCGCATCCCGATCCACGTCCATCTGCTGATGAAGATTACGATCCCACCGAAGATGACGGTCTCGAGGTCGTCGGAGTGGTCGACTACAGGAATCAGTGAGATGACGAACGTCGCCGCTCCGCATCAATTAACGGAGCGACGATACTCTTCACTTGAGGTTCGAGTGCAGTGAGGGGGCCGTTGTTGTCGATGATGATGTCCGCCCCGTTGCGGCGTTCTTCGTCGCCGATTTGTGCAGCCATCCGGCGTCGTGCGTCGGCGGCGTCAATTCCCCGGTTCCGAGTCAGTCTCCGCACTCTTTCTTCGCTATCCACGTCAACAACGATCACTGTGTCAAACTGATCAGCCTGCCCGGTTTCGAAGAGCAGCGGCATGTCGTATACCCCTGCAACGGCACCGTCGGCTTCCGCCGTGTCCAGGCGACGTGCAGCTTCCGAGATAATCCGCGGGTGCATGATCGCGTTAAGCCGTTCGGTGGCTGCACCGTCCCCGAAGGCGCGCTGAGCCAAAAGTTTTCTGTCGAGGTGTCCGTCCTCCCCCAGAATATCCTCCCCGAACTCACGAACTAACTCAATGAGGGCGGGCTGACCCGGTTGAACAATATCCCGCGCGATAGCATCAGCGTCAATCACGGCTACTCCCTCAATGTCCGCGAGCGCCGCGGCAACTGTCGACTTGCCGCTGCCAATCCCGCCGGTTAATCCGATTCTCAACATATTCCTAAGTGTATCGTTCCCCACGCATCCTCGACATACGGGGTCACACGTTATGTTCGGGAATAAACCGGTTCTGTCATCAGATACGCGAAAACTCCTCCCGCCGCACTGTGAAATGCGGCAGGAGGAGCTTTCAGTTTTCAAGCAGTTGTTACAGGTCCCCGGGAAAACCGCCGGGGCGAGATTACTACTTGGCAGTCACGGTGATGATCGTGGCGTTTGCATCCACGGAATCAGCGGTGTGGCCTTCCACAGAAGCAAACTTACGGTGGTTCTGAACAACAACCGGGGTGATGAGGGGCTTGCCCGCGGCAGTGATCACCTCGGGGTCAAAGCTCAGCAACGGGTCGCCTGCACGGACGCGCTGCTTCTTCTCGACGTGCGAAGTGAAGCCGGTTCCGTTTAGCTCGACGGTGTCGAGTCCCACATGGACCAGCAGTTCGATGCCATTGTCCAGTCGGAGACCGACAGCGTGCGGGAACAGAGCCAGGATCTGTCCGTCACCGGGAGCAGTAACCGTGGTGCCGGTCGGGATGATGGCGAGGCCCTTACCGACATTACCACCGGAGAACATCGGATCCGGAACCTCACTCAGCGGCACAGCGCGGCCAGCCAGTGGAGAGGTGATGGTGGTGACAGCGCCGGGACGCAAAGCGGTCTTTTCCGTGGTGGCCGGTGCCGGAGCTTCAGCAACCGCGACAGAACCCGCACCAGCGGACGATGCACCTGCGGTGCTGCCGGTGGACGCGACATGTGCCTCATCTTCAGCAAGTTCAGCCATCGCGCGCTCATACTCTTCAGCAGCTTCGCGAGCATGGATCTTCTCTTCTTCCGACCGGTAGTCGAACAGGATGACAAGGAAGAAGGAGGTGAAGAACGCCACGGCGATACCGAGGATGTAGAGACCGATCGAGTTGAAGGCAAAGACCGTCAGCAACGAGGTGAAGACGAAAGCGTTTGCGGTGACAGGCTCGATCGGAGTGATCTGAGGAACAAGACCCATCACGAAACCACCGGCGAAACAACCTGGCAGCAGACGCATGTAGCTCTTTTTGAACCGCAGCATGACACCGTAGAGCGAGGGTTCGGAGATACCACCGAGAAGACCAGCCATCATACCGCCCAGGGAAACCTGGCGCATCTGACGATCACGCTCACGCATGGCAACAACCATGACGCCGGTGACCGTACCGAAGCAGGCGAAGTTCCAGGCACCCATCGGGCCCTGGATGAAATCGTAGCCCAAGGTCGCGATGTTCTGGATCATGATCGCATTCAGCGGCCAGTGCAGACCCAGCGGAACCAGGAACGGGTACAGCAGCGGGATGATGATAGCGAGAATCAGCGGTGAGAAGGTGTTGACCGCATCAAGCATGCTGGAGATACCGTTACCGATGTAGATGCCGAACGGGCCGAAAACGAAGGCGGTCGCGGGAATCAGGAACAGCAAGGAGAAGAACGGCACGAACACCATGTGCACAGAAGAGGGGATGATCTTCTTCAGGCCCTTTTCTGTCCAGAACAGAGCAATCGCAGCGATCAGTGGCGGGAACACCTGCCCGGAGTAACCATTGAGCACCATCGGGAGGCCGAAGACGTAAACCTTGTCTCCTGCTTCACCCATGGCGATGAACGTCGGGGTGAGCAAAGCACAGGGAATAGCTGCGCCGACCCACTCGTTCGCACCGAGCTTACGGGCGGCGCAGGCGCCAACCATGACGGGCAGGAAGTAGAACACCGACTGCCACATGGCATGCATGAAGGCGAAGGTCGGGGGCTGGTCCGGAGCACGGAAGTCCTGGATGTTGAAGGTATCGAAGAGCACCAGGAGCGTGATGATCAGCGAGGCTCCAAGCAGGGCCCAGAGGATCGGACGGAAAGTGTCGGACAGGAACTCGAAGGCGTAATCCACCCACGAGTACTTGCCACGGACACCGTCGTATTCTTTCTTGCCCGTCTTCTTAGCAGCGCCTTCACCCATGCCGGGCTGGCTGATAATGCCCTGGTAATACTCAGCTACTCCGCCGCCCATGACGACCTGGAGGCCAGTCGTTCCCTGGGGAACAACGCCGAGCACATCAGGGTTAGAGTCCAGCGCCTTCTGATCAGCCTTGGACTGATCGTGAAGCTGGAAGCGCAACCGTGTCGCGCAGTGGGTCAGGTTGGCGACGTTCTCGGCGCCACCCACCTTCTCCAGAATGAACTGTGATGTCGTCATTGTTTTAGACGCCATGTATGAACCTTTCTTACATCACCACCGCCTATAACGCGGGGTGAATCCTCATCCGGCGCAGGCGTATTCCTGCCCGGCTCTACCGCGGTCATGTAACCGGCCAACCCGCTAAGCAAACACCATCGGATGCTTAACTTAATCTATGAAAAACCTGGGAGGCGGTGATGTGTTTGCACAGAATCAAGCGTGTGGTGCAACAGTGATCGAGGCCATACATGCCCGAGTTTGCGGTGAGTCCCCACAATCATATGTCTAGTCTTGCGGGTTCTCCAACTTCCAACTGCCCGAACGGCATGAAAATAGACCCGTTTATCACCCATTCGAGTGATATTTCGCCCGGTCCGCACACGTACACGTCGAACAAAACAGACATTTGTAAGTTAACTCACATCTTAGCCGATGATAACCGTAAAACACCAACATTCTGTGAATGAACCCACAATTTTAAGTAAGAAAGAAGGAGACAGATCGAACATCACGGCGATGGGCACTCATTTTCCAGCCCCATACCACACATAAGATGGACGTTTTTGGGCTCCGGATGGCTCGGGACGCGGACGAGACTGCTCTGGCGACAAACAACCCCTCGATATTTCCGGTGAGCGATCTTTCCGGCGATGAGAAGATTGTCATGAACTCTTCAGGCCCTAGAGAACCCATACACAGCACAGAAAAGGTCCGTCCGCTCCAGAAAGGAACGAACGGACCTTTTACACAGGATGGTAGCTCTCAATCTGCTGAGCTACCACTCTGCTTTCATCATTCTTCAGACAATCATCGTCATCAGAAATTGGAAGGGAACCTAGTTTCCGGCAAGCTTCTCGCGCAGTGCGGCGAGCTGCTCATCGGAAGCGAGAGAACCACCGGTGGTCTCCACGTCGCTGGCAGCGGCAGCAGCCGGTGCAGCGTCGGAGGACTCGGAGGAGTAGTTGGTGGCGCCGGCCACGGCAGCCTCTTCGGCAGCGGCGCGGTGACGCTCGATCTGAGCGGTGTGAAGCTGGAAGCGACGCTCGGACTCCGCATAGCGGGCCTCCCACGCCTGACGCTGCTCATCGAAGCCTTCAAGCCACTCGTTGGTCTCCGGATCGAAGCCCTCAGGGAAGATGTAATTGCCCTGCTCATCGTAGGAATCGGCCATACCGTACTTGGACGGATCGAATTCCTCAGTGTAGTCCTCATCAGCCTGTTTCAGCGACAGGGAGATACGACGGCGCTCGAGGTCGATGTCGATGACCTTGACCATGGCCTCTTCACCGACTGTGACAACCTGGTCCGGAACCTCGACGTGGCGCTCAGCAAGCTCGGAGATGTGGACGAGACCTTCGATTCCCTCTTCCACGCGAACGAACGCACCGAAGGGAACGAGCTTGGTGACCTTGCCCGGAACGATCTGGCCGACCGCGTGGGTACGGGCAAAGACGCGCCAGGGGTCTTCCATGGTCGCCTTCAGAGAGAGGGAGACACGCTCACGGTCCAGGTCGACGTCGAGAACCTCGACGGTAACCTCGTCGCCGACGGTGACAACCTCGGACGGGTGATCGATGTGCTTCCACGAGAGTTCGGAAACGTGGACAAGTCCGTCAACGCCGCCGAGATCAACGAACGCACCGAAGTTGACGATCGAGGACACGACGCCCTTGCGGACCTGGCCTTTCTGAAGCTGATGCAGGAACTCGGAGCGAACCTCAGACTGGGTCTGTTCGAGCCATGCACGGCGGGACAGCACAACATTGTTGCGGTGCTTATCCAGCTCGATGATCTTCGCCTCGATCTCCTGGCCGATGTACGGATCCAGGTCACGGACACGACGCATCTCGACGAGGGAAGCAGGCAGGAAGCCACGGAGGCCGATGTCCAGGATGAGACCACCCTTGACAACCTCAATGACGGTACCGGTGACGGGCTCGTCGTTCTCCTTGAGGGCCTCGATGGCACCCCATGCACGCTCGTACTGGGCGCGCTTCTTAGACAGGATCAGCCGGCCTTCCTTGTCCTCCTTGGTGAGGACAAGTGCATCGATTTCGTCGCCGACGGCGACGACCTCGCCCGGGTCGACATCATGCTTGATGGACAGCTCACGGGAGGGAATGACACCTTCCGTCTTGTAGCCGATGTCGAGCAGAACCTCGTCGCGATCGACCTTGACGACGGTACCTTCGACGATGTCACCGTCGTTGAAGTACTTGATGGTTGCGTCGACTGCAGCGAGGAAGTCCTCAGCGGAGCCGATGTCGTTGACGGCAACCTGAGGGGCGTTGTTGGTGGGCATATGTTTGAGTGCTCCGAAATGGATAGGAATCGAAAGTGGACAGGGAATGTGTGCCGTCCCTGGAACACACCGCCTTTACCTGCGCAGATCATGAAACGCGGAAAGCGGGGTACCGGACAAACCTTGGGACCCGTAATGACGTTTTCCCGACACCGCCCTCCTATTGTGAGTGGCATCTTGTCGCCCGTACAGACACACGTGATCAACAATAACCGGCTTCTCATGATCCAGCAACCGAAGCGCTTATCATGGGACGATGACCGAAGTGACACCTGAGCCAAGGAACCACCCCAACCATTCTCTTGACCCACTCGCACAATCACTGGTCACCGACGCTGAATCTGCGGCGGCGAACCGTTCCTGGTGGGATCACGATGCTGCCACTTACCACCGTGAACATTCGACGTATCTCGGCACCAGGTCCGCCACGGGGGAGTTTCACTGGTGCCCGGAAATGCTCCATGAGAAAGACGTACGGCTCCTCGGTAACGTCCACACCGCCCGTGTCCTCGAGATCGGGTGCGGATCAGCCCCTTGTTCCGCATGGTTGGCCGCAGATGGTGTCGGATTCATCACCGCTTTCGATATTTCCAGAGGCATGCTCAACCAAGGAAGGAGTCGCGCTTGGGATGACAATGGCGTGGCCCTTGTCCAAGCCGATGCCACCCACTTTCCGTACCGTGACAATTGCATGGATGTAGCGTTCAGCGTCTTCGGGGCCATCCCTTTCGTCGTTGACAGCGCCGGTCTGATGCGCGAGGTAGCCAGGGTCCTGGTGCCCGGAGGCCGGTTCGTCTTCGCGGTGACTCACCCGATGCGCTGGATCTTCCCGGACGACCCAGGAGAAGACGGACTGACCGCATACAGCAGTTACTTTGATCGTTCGGGGTACGTCGAACGCGACCCGGAGACCAGGACAGTCACTTACTCCGAACAGCACCGGACCATCGGAGACCGGATCAGGGAACTCATCGGCGCCGGATTTATCCTGGATAACCTCATCGAACCGGAATGGCCCTCCGATCTCACCGAAACCTGGGGACAATGGTCACCGCTACGCGGAAAGATATTCCCCGGTACCGCGATTTTCGTCGCGCATCTGGCGCAGTGACGGGCGCCGCGCCAAATCAGTGTGCTGCGGTGTCCCAGTTTTCACCGGAACCGGCCGAGACCTCGAGGGGTACATCCAGGGTGATGGCTCCGTCCATCTCCCGCTCAAGAATCTGCCGCACCACCGACAGTTCCCCGTCCGCGATTTCCACGACGAGTTCATCGTGGACCTGAAGCAAGACCCTGCTGCGAACGGCTTCGTCCCGGAGCGCGGCGTCGACACGCAACATCGCAACCTTGATGATATCTGCCGCAGTTCCCTGGATCGGAGCATTCAGGGCGGCCCGTTCGGCATTCTCACGAGCGACTCTGTTCGTTGACGACAACTCGGGGAGGTAGCGGCGCCTCCCGAAGAGAGTTGATGTGTAACCGTCTCTGCGAGCGGTATCGACCACCGAATCCAGGTAGTGCTTCACACCCCCGAACCGTTCAAAGTAGTTACCCATGATCCGCTTCGCTTCACCTGCGGAAATATTCAACTGCTGAGACAGACCGAAGGCGCTGAGCCCATAGACGAGACCATAGGACATCGCCTTCACGCGGCGCCGCAGCTCCGGAGTGACTTGATTCACCGGAACGTCGAAAACCCGGGAACCGACGAAGTTGTGCAGGTCCTCACCATTCTGATAAGCCTCGATCAGCCCCCCGTCCCCAGAGAGATGAGCCATCACACGCATCTCGATCTGGGAATAGTCCGCAGTCAGCAAGGTCGAGTACCCGTCACCCACAACGAAAGCCTTGCGAATGTCCCGGCCCGCGGGGGTACGCACTGGGATGTTCTGCAGATTCGGGTCCGTCGAACTCAATCGGCCGGTCGAGGTGACGGTCTGATTGAAGGTCGTGTGGATTCGACCATCTGCTGCAACGGCTTTGATCAGACCGTCGAGGGTCGTCTTCATCTTCTGGTACTCACGGTGAGCGAGCAGATGATCCAGGAACGGATGCGGGTGTTTGACCGCCAGTGCCTCGATCTCCTTCGCGGCTGTCGAGTACCCGGTCTTGGTTTTCTTCGTCTTCGGCATATCCAGGGTGTCAAACAGCACGACCTGCAACTGCTTCGGACTGGACAAGTTCAGAGTTTCATCACCGGCGATCTCACGTGCGGCCGCTTCCTCCGCTTCAACCTTGGCAATGAACTCATCCCGCTGCCGTTCCAACCTGTCGGTGTCCACGGCGATACCAACGTGCTCCATACGGGCGAGAACGGATATCAAGGGAAGTTCCAGCTCCCGATACAGCGCGAAGGAATTGATCTCCTCCAGAGCTTCCGTCAGTACCGCCGCAAGATCAGCGACGGCCTCCGCCTCCGCAAGTAGTCCGGTGTGATCCTCGTGCACATCCAGAAGAGAGAGCTGACCGGCCCCATTTGCGGAGTGCGATCCGTCGAGTTGACGCTGTAGATGCCGCTGGAGAACATCGCCCAATGCGTAGGTGCGCTGCCCAGGGCGCAACAGATACGCCGCGATCGCCGTGTCGTGTTCTATTCCCTCAAGCTCCATGTTCCGGCCGGCGAACATGTGCCACGCAGCTTTCGCTCCGTGCAGATATTTGGGGGCATTCGAGGACACCCATTTCGCCAGCGCCGACTCCTCCTCCGGAGACAGATCCGCCACCTCCACGACGAGTGCCTTACGCTCCGCATCAACAAAAGCGACTGCATCAATGTCACCCGCCCCGGGAGTTGGAGTACCGGCCACCGCCACCGCCAGCCCCTGATTCTGCCGGGCAGAGAGCCACACATCAAGGGGCTCCGCTTCCACCGTGAGCTCCGGACCTTGCCCGGAACCGATCTGCTCCGCGTCCACCCCGTCATGTTTCACAGCGCCGAGGATGCGTTCGCGCAAGCTTGTTCCGAACTGCAACTCATCGAACCTCTCAGCGACCCGTCCCACACTCGCGGGCGAGAGTTCCAACTGATCCGGAGCGTAGGGCAAGTCCATGTCCTTGACCATTTCGGTCAGCTCTCGGTTCATCCGCACCTGATCAAGCCGTTCGCGGAAGTTCTCCCCCGCTTTGCCCTTGATCTCATCGGCGTGCGCCAGCAGTTCCTCAAGGCTCCCGTACTGCGTGATCCACTTGGTTGCGGTCTTCTCCCCCACCCCGGGTATGTTCGGGAGATTGTCGCTCGGATCCCCCCGCAACGCAGCGAAGTCCGGGTACTGCTCAGGGGTGAGGCCGTACTTCTCCTCCACAGCGGCAGGGGTGAAGCGGTGGAGATTGGAGACGCCACGCATCGGATACAGCACCGTGGTGGTGTCATTCACCAACTGGAAGGAATCCCGGTCACCGGTGACGATGAGCGTATCGAAGCCCAACGGCCGCGCAGCGACCGAAAGGGTGGCGATGATGTCATCGGCCTCGAAGTTCTCCTTCTCTATGGTCACGATACCGAGAGCCTCCATGACCTCCTTGATCAGGCCAACCTGCCCTTTGAACTCCTCCGGGGTCGCATCACGCTGTGCCTTGTAGGCGGGGAACTTCTTGCTCCGGAATGTCTGGCGCCCCACATCGAAAGCCACGGCCACATGGGTGGGTTTTTCATCTTTGAGGAGGTTCGCCAGCATCGAGATAAATCCGTAGACGGCGTTCGTGTGCTGCCCACCCGTCGTCGAAAAGTTCTCCGCGGGCAGCGCGAAGAACGCACGGAAAGCCATCGAATGGCCGTCGATGAGCATCAATCGTTTACGGTCTCGGGACTTGTCTACAGAGGCACTCACGACACCCGAGTGTACTGCCTACCCCCGACCACTAGGCACCCCGACGCCGGCCGACGACGCGGAACAGAGCCTCATCGGAGGCCACTACCCAGGCCATTCGGGTAGTGGCCAGGTGATCAGGTATCATCGTCTATCATCATCACGTACGCCCCCGTAGCCCAATTGGCAGAGGCAACGGATTCAAAACCCGTCCAGTGTGAGTTCGAGTCTCACCGGGGGCACCATGAGATAACAGCACCGAATAGACGCCACTCGCATTTAAAGTGGCGTCTTTTTTTCATTCCATACACCACCGGATGTCGGTGGTCGATCTTCACCTGATCACTCCAACCGAGGTAAGAACGGAACATATCCGGCGAACATCGGAGATAACGCTTCTGGAGTACCTCCACTGTCATCCGCCAGACACCCACAGACGGTAGAACTCAGGCATACGCCGCGGTCCGGCACTTCAGGTCCTGAGCTGAATACCCCCGTTCTCCGCCACAGCAGGTGACGGATCCGGTGTTACCGGACGACTTCTGAATGTCGCGTCGTTCGTGTCCCGGCCCGATGCCCCAGAACAGGCCCCCGGGGGTGGTTTCCCAGCTATCCGAAAATGCGCAGACTTCGTTCGTTACGCGCGACTGTATCACCGGAAATCCCCTGTGAACTGCGAAGTTACTTCCGAATCGCTGTGGCGCGGGGACAAGATTGAGACTTCACAACTATTTCATCGTTGCATGGAGGTGGGATAAATCTGGGGCGATGATGAAGTATATGTTCACCGATACTTAAGATGTCCTCATGAACTCTGTGCTTATCGCGGTCATACTGGTGCTCCTGTTGGCTGTGTTACGTGTCCACGTGGTGCTTGCGTTGTTGATCGGCGCGGTACTCGGCGGGTTGCTCGGCGGTCTGGGCTTCACCGGAACGATGGTCGCTTTCCAGGAGGGGTTGGGCGGTGGTGCAACGATTGCGCTGTCGTATGCTCTCCTGGGCGCATTCGCCATGGCAGTGGCCAATGCCGGGTTACCCCGGTTGTTGGCCCGGTGGATGGTGGCCCGAATATCCGGGGGCCATACTGCAACAGACTCCGGTACCGAGCCGACTGCTGCACAACGACGTGCGACGACCATCACCGAATATGGGTTGATCGGCGGGATCCTCGCCATGGCGGTGATGAGTCAGAATCTGATCCCCGTGCACATCGCCTTCATCCCGTTGCTGATTCCGCCGCTGCTGCGGGTCATGAACACTCTCCAGATGGACCGTCGGCTGGTTGCCTGTGTGCTGACCTTCGGACTGGTCACCACCTACATGTTCCTGCCTATCGGTTTCGGGCGCATTTATCTCGAGAACATTCTGATGGGCAACATCAGTGAAGCCGGATTAGATACAACCGGTATCAGTGTCATGAGCGCGATGTGGATTCCGGCGCTCGGCATGGTCTCCGGACTCCTGATCGCGGTGTTCATCTCGTACCGCAAACGTCGGGTCTACCGGGACATCCCGCTGGCCGATGTAGTCGGTGGAGCCTCCGCGCAGAGAACCTCCGGAGGATCTGTATCGGAGGCGAATGTCACCTCCGGAAGTGACGATATCTCCCGTTACAAGATCATCGTGTCCATTGTGGCAATCCTGGCTTGTTTCAGTATTCAGCTTGTCATCAACGCACTGGCGATAGACGCTGATTCGTTGCTGACAGGTGCGCTGGTGGGTCTCGCGATCTTCATGGCCTCCGGCGCCGTCAAGTGGAATGAAGCAGACGATGTCTTCACGGCGGGTATGCGCATGATGGCACTGATCGGTTTCATCATGATCACCGCCCAGGGCTTCGCTGCGGTCATGACGGCGACGGGGGACATTCCTGAACTCGTGAAGTCGGCGGCTGATCTGTTCGGGGGCAACCGTCCCGCTGCTGCCCTGGCAATTCTCTTCGTCGGTCTCGTGGTGACGATGGGTATCGGATCATCGTTCTCCACGTTGCCGATCATCACCGCGATTTACGTCCCGTTGTGCATGTCGATGGGATTTTCTCCCCTGGCGACGATCTCCATCATCGGCACCGCAGGTGCTCTGGGTGATGCCGGTTCACCGGCCTCAGACTCCACCCTCGGGCCCACCTCCGGTCTGAACGCCGACGGCCAACACGACCACATCCGCGACACAGTCATCCCCACCTTCATCCACTACAACCTCCCGCTCCTCGCCGCAGGGTGGGTCGCGGCAATGGTTCTGTAGCCATTTTCCTGCACGCCGCAGGCTGCGGTTGTCGTCTTCTCTTCCACCATCGGCCAACCACGTCCGATCACCGTGGACAGAGAAGCGGTCGGCTCACATCGATTCCCGTGCGCGGCGGACAGGCAGGCGCTCTCTCGGGTTAGCTTTTTCGTGGAGTACCCCGATCAGTTGTCGGTATCCCTGATGGAAAGCTCAGAAAACGCGTGTACGCTTTCCCCGGACACCGGCACGCCGGAGCCAGAATCGCACGAACGTTCAAACCCGAAGGAAGCGCCGCAACCATGAGCCAGTCTCACTCCTCCGCACGCACCGGGACCGGTGCCGCTGAAATCCTCCTCAATGTCATCCGAGGTGGCCTGATTGCCCTGGCAGAGCTCGTCCCGGGCATTTCAGGGGGTACGATCGCACTCGTCGTGGGAGTCTACGAACGGGCGCTCGACGCCGGAAACGATCTCATCACGCTGGCCAAATCCCTGGTCACAGACCGGGAAAATGTCCGGAAGAATGCGCGTGCCGTCGACTGGGGGTTGATCCTCCCCGTGGGGATCGGCATGCTCCTGACCGTTTTCGCTCTCGCCGGGGTGATGAAGAGCTTCGTGGAAAATCAACCACAGATCTCCAGAGCCCTTTTCCTCGGAATGGTCGCTGCATCGATCATGGTCCCTCTGCGTATGGTGGATCGTCGCGATCTGCAAACCAAGACCATTCCGGCGGTCATGCTGTTTATCGCGGCAGCCGTCGGCACCTTTTTCCTCACGGGGCTCACTGCAGCGGAGAACACTGATCCGGCACTCCCCTTCGTCTTCGTAGCAGCGGCTTTCGCTGTCTGCGCCCTCGTTCTTCCCGGTGTCTCCGGGTCGTTCCTGTTACTGGCTCTCGGTCTCTATGGTTTCGTTCTCGGCGCTGTCCACGACCGGAATCTGACTGTGATATTGGTTTTCGTCGCCGGAGCCGGTACCGGAATTATCCTGTTCATCCGGCTCCTCGGGCACCTGATGCACCGCCATCGCACACTCACTCTGATCACAATGGGCGGTCTCATGCTGGGTTCACTGCGGGCGCTCTGGCCCTGGCAGACCGCAGACGCTGACCTTCTCGCGCCTTCCGGCAACGTGGCGTTGCTAATCCTGTGCATCGCCATCGGTGCGACCGCAGTCATCGGCACCCTCTGGACCGAAGAAATGACGCAGAGACGTACCAAACAGGTGAAGGCTCTGCAGAAGCAGCGTTGAATGGATAACGAGCGGAACTAAAGCAATCGTTAACTGTAAGTTAGAATTGCTTCATGCTTTCTTATCTGATCCGCTTTGGCCGTACCCGGAAGCGCCTCACTGCGGTGCTCACGGTGTCGGCACTCGCGCTCACCGCCTGCGTGACCAATGAAGAGACCGGCCACCCCGAGGGTTGGCAAGAACTCGAGATTGCCGCTGTGCCTGAGATCGCGGCGTTGGTTCCGCCCGATATTGCCGAAAAAGGCACGATCACCGTCGGCACCAACGTCCCTTATGCTCCAGCGGAGTTCAAGGACTCCGACGGGAACATCATCGGATTCGACATCGATCTCGCCCGCGCCGTCGCACATGTGCTGGGGCTTGAGCTTGAGATCGCCGACCAGGATTTTGCCCTGATCCTCCCTTCCGTCAGCGCCGGTACTGTCGATTTCGGGGCATCCAGCTTCACCGACAACGAGGAACGCCGACAGAGCTACGACTTCGTTGACTATCTGTACGCGGGCATTCAGTGGACAGCTCAGACCGGACATCCTGTCGATCCTGACAATGCCTGCGGCTTGACGGTCGCCGTCCAGCGGAACACCGTCAGTGAAACCGATGACGTGAATCCAAAATCAAAGGCCTGTACAGAGGCAGGTCTTCCTCCGATCACCAAGCTTGCCTACGATTCTTCCGATGGTGCGGCAACAGCACTCGTCCTCGGTAGAGCGGACGCGATGTCGAGCGACTCTCCGGTAGCCGCATTCGCCGCCGCCCGTTCCGACGGGAGAATCAAACCCACCGGCGAGCTCTTCGATGCCTCACCATACGGCTGGCCGGTCCCCAAGGAATCACCTCTCGGTCCTGCGCTCGCTGCCGCTCTCCAACACCTGATCAACTCAGGAGACTACGAACGAATACTCGGATTTTGGGGTATTCAAAAGGGACTCATCGACACCGCGCAGATCAACGGTGAGCCGTACTCGCCTTAATCCAGATTCCGTTCCCGTCCCTCCACACGTTCCTGCCCCAGATACAGAGGATATCCATGTCACACACCACCGCCACGACACCGAAACCGATCGAGGCGAAACAACTGCGTCATCCCGGCCGATGGATCGCATCAGTGCTACTACTGTTGATCGCTGCAGGCGTCATCTACTCGGTAGCCACCAATGAGGCGTTCTCCTGGGACGTCTACCGTAGTTATGTCTTTGACACCCGTATTCTGACCGCTGCGGGCCGCACCATTCTGCTGACAATTCTTGCGATGATCATTGGTGTCGTGCTCGGAGCATTCATGGCTGTCCTCCGGATGTCACCTAACCCAGTCATGCGTTCAATTTCTTGGGTTTACCTCTGGGTGTTCCGGGGAACTCCGGTCTACGTGCAGCTTGTTTTCTGGGGACTGTTGGGAACCCTGTACCAGTCCATCAACGTCGGCATCACTGAAATCGACGTCGCTACACTACTACAGAACACCTTTTTCCTCGCCGTAATCGGGCTCGGACTCAATGAGTCCGCGTATATGGCGGAAATCGTCCGCGCAGGTATCCAAGCTATTCCAGAAGGACAAACCGAGGCGTCCAAGGCGCTTGGGATGAGCTGGTGGCAGACCATCCGAAGGACGATTCTCCCCCAGGCGATGCGGATCATCATCCCCCCGACGGGCAATGAACTGATCTCCATGCTGAAGACCACCTCACTCGTCATCGCGGTGCCTTATTCCCTTGAACTCTTCGGCCGCTCCATGGACATCGCGAACAGTCTCTTCCAGCCCGTACCCATGCTGATGGTCGCGGCGACCTGGTATCTCGTCATAACCTCTATCCTTATGGTCGGCCAATACTATCTCGAGAGGTACTTCGCTCGAGGATCATCCCGTGAACTGTCATCCCGTCAGCTTGCAGCACTCGCCGACGCCGAAGGCGTCCCGCCCAGTAACATCACCGTCTCCCCCACCACGAAGTAGGACATGCCCCATGACTGACCTCATGATCGACGCACAGCAGGTATGCAAGAGCTTCGGACAGCTCCAGGTACTCAAGGGGATTGATCTCCAGGTACCGCGGGGTTCCGTGACCTGTCTCATAGGCCCTTCCGGCTCCGGCAAATCAACGATGCTGCGCTGCGTCAACCATCTGGAGAAATTCAACGCGGGACGTCTCTATGTTGACGGGGAACTGATCGGATACCGCGAGCGCGATGGCGTACTTCACGAGATCTCCGAGAAAGAGGCTGCGCGGCAACGCGCGGGCATCGGAATGGTCTTCCAGAGTTTCAATCTCTTCCCCCACCGCACCGTCATCGAGAACATCATCGAGGCGCCTATCCAGGTCAAGCGTGTACCCGCAGCCCAAGCTCGGAAGAAGGCCCTGGAACTGTTGGATCAGGTGGGTCTCGTCCACAAGGCCGACGCCTATCCGGTTCAGTTGTCCGGTGGTCAGCAGCAGCGTGTCGCCATCGCCCGCGCTGTGGCGATGGACCCGAAGTTGATGCTTTTCGACGAGCCGACCTCCGCGCTGGATCCTGAGCTCGTCGGTGAGGTTCTCGGTGTCATGAAACAGCTCGCGGCCAATGGCATGACTATGCTCGTCGTGACACACGAGATCGGGTTCGCCCGTGAGGTCGCCGACCAGGTCGCGTTCATGGATGCCGGTGTCGTCGTCGAGGCGGGTCCGCCCTCACAGGTGATCTCAGCACCGCAACACGCACGGACCCAGGAGTTCCTCTCCTCAATCTTGTGAGAGTTTCGTACCGCGTCAGCAGGTGGCCGGGACGGGGTGACAGTCATGAGGAAAGCACAGCACAACAACGTATACCCATGACGCCGACCGGCTACCATTCCTCCTTCGTGCACCTCGTCGCGGACAACATCGTTATTAGTTGGATACACCGGACCAGTCCGTCTCCGCCCAGTATGAGCCCGGCTCCACAGCTCCGGGACACACATGGTGCAGTAACCGCACTACTTGGTAGATCTTCGCCTGTACACAGAAGGTCAATCATCATCTCGTAGTGACCTGCGCCATAACATCACTCTCTCACATCACGGGAAGACCACACCGTGACGGCATTTCGCCGTTTCTCAGTAAGCAAGGGAGACGATCCCCTGAGTGATCGCGGTGATCCCTCCGAGCCCCGCGACAGATAACGCGGTCCTACGCGCGATTTCCCTTGGTATAACACGCGACAGCATGGTTCCGCTGAAGATGCCGACGAGCATACCCACGAAAGCGACGGGCCAGAGGGCGGGGGGTACGGCGGTGACGGAACTCGCTCCAAGAAGGATCTTCAGGATGAAGGACAACCCGCCCGAGATCACGAAGATCGGTTGCAGCGTAGCGGCAAGCATCTGGTGCGGCCACCGTGCGGCCTGCGCGTAGACAGTGACCGCAGGACCCGCTGCACCCGCCAGGGTGTTCATGAACCCGGCAATAACCCCCGCGCTGAACAAGCTACCGTTGCCCGAGATGTGCGGAATGTGGCGCCGTCCACCGAGGACAACCGCGAGTGCAACGAGGAGGAGGACACCGACGATGATCTGCAACGGTGCCGCGTTGATCGCACGGATGAGAAATACTCCAGGAATGGCACCAATGAACAGGGGAAACGCCAGCAGCCTGACTTTCCGCCAGTCAACGTACTCTCGAACCGTCCAGGTGGTCAATGCAGCGTTCACCGCAGCAAGCGCGTTCACGACGAGAACACCGTCCGCCGGGCCCAGGAGTATCGCGAGGACCGGGACGACGAGGAGACCAAATCCCATTCCCGAGATACGCTGCAGGCAGGACCCCAATATGACGATGACCACCGTGATCAGCACGGTTGATAGCACAGACATAGGGGGAGCGTACACCGCTCACCATGATTCGGTGAATCACATTTCACATCCCGCACCGAGAATAGATCATCTCTTTATTCTCGGCCTTCGCGGGCGCAGTCACCTGATCTGAACCGGTGAACGATCCATACCTGAGCTTCTCCTGACGAAGAAACTGTTTAACTGGACACCTTGATAAAGCCCTAAACCGCCTCTTCCATAGGAGCCAGGATCGCGAAAACTCCTCCAGTCCGCTCCATGGGAATCCAATTAGACCAGAAAGATATGCTTTATCGCGTTCCCGCATCCGGATAGTGTGTATCGACCTGGTCGCACAAGTATCTATCCTGCTGGGTGGGAGATCCAACTCGAGTTCGGCCGGAAGAACCGGGCCACTCCGTAGATCGCACCGGTTCTGTTGTCCTGGGCGATCCCGACGGTCACGTAAGCGTAGGCATTGTCATGCATAATCTTGTGATGACCCCGTGAGTGGTTCCAGAGGTCCACCATCCGTGCTGCGGTTGTATCGTTGAGCTGATGGAGCATCACGATGATCTCCCCATCAAATCCGCTTGACGCATGATGGAGCCTGCCTGCAGCGGCATTGACCTCCGCCCAGTTCTGTGCTCCCCCATTGTGCGCCTGTGCCCAGATCACCGGGCGTTGTCCATCATGGATCCGGGTGCGATTGATCTCCTCCACCAGTTTTGCACGCTGCCAGTCCAGATTATTCCAGTCACCGGGCCCAGAGGGCAACGGATTCGAAGGCATCGGCCCAGTCGGAGGCATCGGGGGCGTTTTAACGGGACCTCCTGAGAATGAATTCGTGAACCCAGCATTCTCCAGGGCAACACGCACTGCCCCCACGGGATCCAGGACCGGACTAGGACTTGCCCCGGCGGGGCTAACGGCACCCAGAAGGACTCCGGCACCTATAATTAAGGCAGTCATTGTTTTTCGTACGGTGTTTCGCATTTTCCGATTCTCCTGAGGATCTCAGTAGTTCCACGACGGTGAAGCACGGGCAGAACATCGTTCACACTGGCATGTTGTTTGTTTTTCAAAACCATATGGTTTCGAAATCAACACTACATCAGCCATACAGATAAAGGATTTCCCACACTCCCGTCGGCACACCCCGGCCAGGGGGCCGCCTCCCACTCCCCCTACCAAAATCTCGCCCCATAAAGAGCGGGACCCGCCAATCGGAGAACTCCACCCAAAAGCCCACCGCCACCCCCGTCAAACATGTGCCACCCAACACATGTCGACTCCCCAGGCGTCACCATCACGCCCCACCCCGACAATCGGAACAGCCACATCCCGAATGCCGTATCCCATGACAGATTCCGTTGATCAGGAAATACAGGCACCCGGCGAGGCAATCAAGCTCCCCCACACCCCGCAAGAACAGCCAATCACCCCACTACCCCCCCCAATAGGGAGACCTCCCACCCCCAGCATCCGGAATGGATCGACCCGGCACGTCATATCAGATCCGCCATGAAGAATTCCCGACCGAGGGCAACGCCGTCTTTACATACAAGGAAAAAACGATACGGCCAGAGCTTCACAGATCGTGAATAAAATTACCGGAAGGAGCACTCGCAATAACATTCCCACCACACACCGAGGCCCAGCACCGTCGACACTTAGGAATCACGCACGGCAGCAAATTTCTCCGTGATTGCCGCCACCACATCCGGTGGCAGCAATCCTGAAACATCTCCCCCATGCCTCGCAACCTCCTTGCAGAGAGTCGAGGAGATGTAGCCGTACTTCGGGTCCGTAAGCAGAAAAAAGGTGTCCACACCGGAAAGCCTGCGATTGATCTGCGCCATTGGCAGCTCATACTCATAGTCAATACCGGAACGCAGACCCTTCACCAAAGCAGTCACCTGATGCCGGGTGGTGTAATCGACAAGCAGACCGGACCATGTGTCAACAGTAATCCCTGGAATCCCGACAACCGCCTGCTCGATGAACACCACCCGCTCCTCCATCGTGAACAGGCCCTGTTTTTTCGGGTTCATCGTGACAAGAACGGTTACCTCCCCAAACTGAGCTGCGGCACGCCGGAATATATCCAGATGCCCCATCGTCACAGGATCAAAGGAACCAGGGCAGACAACGCGCATGATCTACTCCCCCAGGCGGTCTGCCGTCGGTTCCGGAACCAGGTCGGCGTGAAAAACCGCCATATCCATTCGGGCCCGACCGTAGGTACGTTTCTTGAGCTTCTGGGTCGTGGGTACGTAACAAACGGGCCACGCCGTTTCCGGAGAGTCGACATGACGTTCCACCACAACGGCTGCGCCGTCCACAAGCGCGGGGATCAGCGCAATCAACATCTCCTCAACGGCCTCATCGGCAAGTTCATACGGAGGATCCGCAAGAACCATGTCAAAGTATCCACGAGGCGCACCCGCGACATAAACAGATGCCTTCATTTCAGCCACTGTGACACCGGGATGCCCGACAACCGTTGCGTTATGCCGGATGATATCCGCGGCCACGCGATTATTCTCCACGAGAACCACCTCTTCAGCACCACGGGACGCCGCCTCAAGTCCGAGCGCCCCAGATCCCGCGAAGAGGTCGAGAACATGTCGCCCCGCAAAACCGAACCGCACTTGCAACGATGAGAAGAGTCCCTCACGTGCGCGGTCACTGGTCGGCCTCGTTCCGGTCGGCGGAACCTTGATTTTACGCCCCCGGGCCTCTCCGGAAATGATGCGGGTAAGACCCATGTCAGTTCTCCTCCAGTTCAAGCAACAGATCCCCACCGGTCACGTCCGCATAATCGACGAAACCAAGGACTCCGACCACCCCCGGACCGGGGGCAATAACGGCAGACTCCAGTTTAACGGTCTCAACGACCGCAAGAACGCACCCCGTCTCGACGCATTCGCCTTCACGCACTCTGTAGCGGACGATACCGGCAAACGGTGCGCATATTCTCATTCCACAACTCTAACGCAGGACTACACCATCACCCGGCCAGACCCCCTGAATCAATTGACACGGAGAATACCGCCCGACGATCCAGCAGCGTCACACGACATCTCCCATGAAGTGACTTAGGTAACAATCACCCCACTGAATGGGGGTATGCTACTGGTGATGATGACCACATGACATCAGATTTTCTATCTCGGGACCTTGTAAAGTGCGCAACCACCTGCGTGTTTTCTACAAAGTTACGCTTTTCCCTAATCCACCGGGTCCCGGTCACCCGCCGGGGTGCAACAGTTGGCGTAGCGTCGATACCGGAAACGCGATGAGCACACCGTTCAGCGACCATGGAACCTGATTCATCTCCCCTGGGGCATGCTCCACACCGTTTTCGAGGTCGCACGACGCAATGATGCGAACCTCCGAAAAGCACCGGTGAAGCTCGTCCGCGCAACTGACGCACAGTACAGCTTTCACCTGTCATGGAAAGGTCTGAGAAAATCGTGACCACCTTCGCCCCCGCACCCACCGGCACTGACTCCTCGTGGGAGGGATTCGAGCCCGGCCGCTGGTGCGACCACATCGACGTCCGCGACTTCGTCCAGCGGAACTACACCCCTTACACCGGTGACGCGGCCTTCCTCTCCGGCCCGACTGCCAAGACCCTACGGGTCTGGGAGACCCTGGAAAAAGAGTACCTCTCGGAAGAACGCAAGCGCAGGGTCTACGACGTCGATACACGTACTCCCGCCGACATCGACGCTTTCCCCGCCGGGTACATCTCGGATGACGATGACGTCATCGTTGGGCTTCAGACAGATGTTCCCCTGAAGCGTGCGATGATGCCCAATGGCGGCTGGCGAATGGTCGAACAGGCGATCCGTGAGGCGGGAAAGGAACCCGATGAGCGTATCAAGGAGATCTTCACCCGCTACCGGAAGACCCACAACGATGCCGTCTTCGAGATCTACACCCCGAGAATCCGTGCCGCCCGTTCCTCCCATATCGTCACCGGACTTCCCGACGCCTACGGCCGTGGCCGTATCATCGGTGACTACCGCCGTGTCGCTCTCTACGGCGTCGACCGTCTCATCGAGGACAAGGAGGCCGCGAAGCACGCGGTCGGCTCGAACCCATTCAGTGAACACTGGTGCCGCTATCGGGAGGAGCACTCCGAGCAGATCAAGGCCCTGAAGAAACTGAAGAAGATGGCGGCCGACTACGGCTTCGACATCTCGCACCCGGCGACCACCGCACAGGAGGCTGTGCAGTGGACCTACTTCGGCTACCTCGCCTCGGTGAAGAGTCAGGATGGCGCCGCCATGTCCTTCGGCCGTCTGTCCCCGTTCTTCGACATCTACTTCGAACGTGACCTCGCCGCAGGCCGAATAACTGAGGAGGATGCCCAGGAGATCATCGACCAACTGGTCCTGAAGCTCCGGATCGTCCGTTTCTTGCGCACCATCGACTACGACCAGATCTTCTCCGGCGACCCCTACTGGGCTACCTGGTCAGACGCTGGATTCGGCGAGGACGGACGCCCGTTGGTGACTAAGACAGGCTTCCGTCTGCTCCAGACCCTCCGAAACCTGGGCCCGGCCCCCGAACCGAACATAACGGTGTTCTGGGATCCGGCACTGCCCGAGGGATACAAGGAGTTCTGCGCCGCGATCTCCATCGAGACCTCATCCATCCAGTACGAGTCGGACCAACAGATCCGGTCCCACTGGGGTGATGATGCGGCGATCGCCTGCTGCGTCTCCCCCATGGCCGTCGGCAAGCAGATGCAGTTCTTCGGTGCGCGTGTCAACGCGGCCAAGGCCCTGCTCTACGCCATGAACGGCGGACGCGACGAGGTCTCCGGCAAGCAGGTCGTCGAGGGATTCACCCCCGTCGAGGGCGATGGCCCGCTCGATTTCGACGAGGTGTGGCACAAATATGAGGACATGCTGGACTGGGTGATCGGCACCTATGTCGAGGCCCTGAACATCATCCACTACTGCCACGACCGCTACGCCTACGAGGCGGTGGAGATGGCGCTCCACGATTCGGATATCCAGCGCACGATGGGCTGCGGCATCGCCGGTCTGTCTATCGTTGCGGACTCTCTCTCCGCGATCAGGTATGCGAAGGTCTACCCCGTCCGCGACGAGACCGGGTTGATCGTCGACTACCGCACCGAGGGCGATTTCCCCATCTACGGCAACGACGACGATCGGGCCGACGACATCGCGGCAACGATCGTGCACACCGTGATGGCGAAGATCAAGGAGATCCCGATGTACCGGGACGCCATTCCGACCCAGTCAGTGCTGACCATCACCTCAAACGTCGTCTACGGCAAGGCCACCGGGTCTTTCCCTTCAGGACACAAGGCCGGTACACCGTTCGCCCCGGGCGCGAACCCCGAAAACGCACTCGACTCGCACGGCATGGTCGCCTCGATGCTGTCGGTGGGCAAGCTCGATTACAACGACGCCCTGGACGGCATCTCGCTGACCAACACCATCACCCCGTCCGGCCTCGGCCGTACCCCGGACGAGAGAATCCGCAACCTCGTGGGTGTTCTCGACGCCGGTTTCTACATCGACGAGACCGACTGACCCCTCTCACCCGCCACAACTGTAAAGGAGCACCACAATCATGTCCTCTCTTTCCTTCGACGAGCGTCTCGCAGATATGAAGGCGAACCGCGCCGCCACCCACTCCGGTTCCGGTCTCTACCACGCGAACATCAACGTCCTCGACCGTTCGACTCTCGAGGACGCGGTGGAGAACCCCGATAAGTACCCGAACCTGACGGTACGGGTGTCGGGCTATGCCGTGAACTTCGTGAAACTGACGAAGGAACAGCAACTCGACGTCATCTCACGTACGTTCCATGAGGGTGCCTGACACCGTCACCGGGATCATCACCCGATAAAGAACGGAAGTACCGCAAAGGAGCTGCACCACCATGTCTGACGGCATCAACTCCCCCGTCATCATCGCCCCCTCGGAGGGACCGAAGGTGCGGGGAACCGCCGAGGGCATCGGTGGTGCTCACTCCGTACTCCCCGATGACGCCGAAGGCCGCAGAAAACTGTTAGCGGCCCGGCGTACCGGTGACATCGGCCTGGTCCACTCCTGGGAGCTGGTAACCGCTGTCGACGGTCCCGGAACCCGAATGACGCTATTCCTCTCCGGATGTCCGTTGCGCTGCCAGTATTGCCACAATCCGGACACGATGGAGATGCGAACCGGAACCCTGGAAACAGCGGACGACATTATTGCCAAGGTGAAACGCTACCGGGGAGTTTTCCGCGCATCCGGAGGTGGACTTACAATTTCAGGCGGTGAACCGCTGTTCCAGATCGCGTTCGCACGGCGCGTATTCACCGCCGTCCACGACGCCGGGATCCATGTCGCTGTGGACACGTCCGGGTACCTCGGTTCCCGATTGACGGATGCAGACCTGGATTCGATCGACCTGTTTCTCCTCGACGTGAAATCCGGCGATCCGGACACGTATCGTCGAGTGACCGGCCGCGAACTGCAGCCGACGATCGATTTCGGTGATCGCCTCGCGGCCGCGGGTAAGAAGATCTGGATCCGGTTTGTCCTGGTCCCCGGATTGACCGATGATTTGGAGAACGTGGAGAAGGTCTGTGACATCGTCTCCCGGTGGAAAGACAGCGTCGAGCGGGTTGAGGTGCTGCCGTTCCACAACATGGGCCGGGACAAATGGCACGAACTGGGCATGCACTACACCCTGGAGGACACCAAGCCTCCCTCCCCGGAGGCCACGGAGGCGGTGCGCAACCGTTTCCGATCACGTGGTCTGACCGTGTACTAAGGTTCGGTTCCTACGTCTTATCGATGAACTCCTGTTCCTCGACCTCCACGTCACTGACCAATTGCTCCGCGAGTTCCCGGTTCCTCTCGACGAGGGCAGCGGCATCCCGCGACGCGCGTTCGATCACCGGGGCGTCGTCAATCAGGTCGAGGAACTGGACACGACGGCGGCCACCGGACTGTGCTGTACCCAGGACATCTCCTTCCTGCCGTGAGCGCAGATCGAGTTCGGCTAGCCGGAAACCGTCCGACGTTGCCGCAACCGCAGTGATCCTCGCGAATGAGCGTGAGTCTTCAGGTTGGTCGGTGTGCAGAAGGCACAGTGAGGCGTGACCACCGCGTCCGACACGACCCCGGAGCTGATGCAATTGGCTCACACCGAAGTTTTCCGACTCCCGGATATACATGACGGTGGCATTGGGTACGTCGATACCCACCTCGATGACAGTGGTGGATACGAGAACATCGATGCCGCCGGCAGCGAAGTCGGACATGACCTCATCCTTGTCCTCGGGATGCATCCGTCCGTGAAGCAAACCAACGGTGAGCTCAGGGAAGATCTGTGTGCTGAGGGTCTCGAAGGTCTCGGTCACCCCACCCTCTCCGTCAATACGAGGACATACGACGAACGCCTGATGGCCTGCCGCCACTTCCTCGCGGATGCGCTCCCACGCCCGATTCACCCACGCAGGCTTGGCACCGGGAACCACAGCGCTGCTGATCGGGCGTCTACCACCGGGGAGTTCGCGGAGGGTTGACACCATGAGGTCACCGAACGCGGTCATCGCAATGGTCCGGGGAATGGGAGTCGCCGTCATGACGAGAAGGTGCGGGGTGATCCCGTCTCTTCCCACGACGCGCAACCGGTCCCGCTGTTCGACGCCGAAGCGGTGCTGTTCGTCGACAATGACGAGTCCGAGGTCAAAAAACTCGACGGTATCCTGGATCAGGGCATGGGTACCGACGACGATGTCGGTCTGCCCGGAGACAATATCAAGCAATGCCTGCCGACGTCGTGCCGTGGGCATCGATCCCGTCAGGACCGTCACGGTGGCGGGGACACCGGCTTCCATGAGCGTCGTGGTGATACTCCTCGCATGCTGGATAGCGAGCACCTCGGTCGGGGCAAGCAGAGCACACTGTTTACCGGAATCGACGACCTGGAGCATTGCCAGCAATGCGACGATTGTTTTACCTGAGCCGACCTCGCCCTGCAGCAGCCTACTCATCGGTACGGGAGCAGAAAGTTCGGCGGAGATAACGGAATTGACCGCCTGCTGCCCTTCTGTGAGTGGGAAGGGCAGATTCGCCAGCATCGAAGCCTGCTGGCCTTCCGCGTGTTCGGGGCACGCTGGGGCTATCCTGGCAGAGACATCAGCACGGCGAAGCGCCATGACGAGTGCGAGTGACAGAGCCTCATTGTACTTGAGACGCTCGATGAACGGTTCGGGTCCGCGGTCGTCAGGCTGGTGAATCCCCCGGACCGCTTCGTCAAAACCAACCATCCCCTCTGGAACGGCATCGAGTGGCTCGGGGATCGGGGGGGTCTGTGTCAGTACCGCATTCACCGCACCGAGCAGCGCCCAACTGGTCGCCCCTTTCCTCGCTGGATAGACTGCGAGGTACTCAAGCTGGGACAGCAGTTCTTCCAGTTCCTCCGGGGAACCGAATTCTCCGAGGGTGCGCAGGGAACCCGTGGCGAACTGTTTTCGTCCTGGCTCGGGGAGGATGACGTACGCCGGATGAGAGATTTCGGCCTGTCCCCGGTAGATCCGGAGTTTGCCGGAGAACATCGCCCGGACCCCGGTCTTGAGCTGACGGGCCGGTAGTTTCGCCTGGAAGAATGTGGCTGAGAGTGCGTTCGATCCATCACTGATCATAATCCGGTGCATCTGTTTCCCGGTGGATGTGTACCCGGTTTTCGCGGAGATCACGGTGCCGACGCAGGTGACGGTGTCACCGACTTCAGAATCATCGACATTCACCCCCGCACCATGATGCGACCAGGCGCGGGGAAAATGCAGGAGAAGTTCATCGACGGTAGTGTATCCGAACGCCTTCTCCAGCGATCCCGCGACCGTCTTGGGGACGAGGCCATCTATTCTCCGGGGATCCCGCCAGCCGAGCATCTCTTTACTCCACCCCAACCTCGGCCAGGTGGTCGAGCCCCTCCGCGGGGTAGACCATCACCTCAATATCACCGTTACCGACTCCATCAAGGTGGTCGGTGAATCGAGCGAGGTCGAGTTCTGCGGCGGCAGTGTCGGTGAGCAGCAGAGTAACCAGTTCACCACCACGACCGAGGAGTCGGATGCAGGTCTGTTCAAGTGCCGCCTGGAGATCATCAGCGACGAAAAGTATCCCGCTTCCGCTGGTTACCAGGATGTCCCCCCGCGCGCAGGGGCCTGCGACGGTGAGTGCCGCCTTTTCCGCCCGCTGGAGAACTGCAGTACGCATGGATCCTGCGGCCTCGGCCATCGCGTAGGAATCCACCGCAACGGGTTGATCCGGATCATGGACCGCCAGCGCCGCGATACCACTGACGAGGCGGGCCGTCGGAAGAATCGTCATGGTACGTTCCGCCGCATGCGCCGATAATTCCGCGGAGACCATCTCTCTACGGGTGAGCAGGCCGTTCGGAAGCAGAATCACTTCACCAATACCCCGCATACGTAATTCCGCGAGAATCCTGGAGACGATGTCGGTAGTTCCGTCCACTCCGTCATCGATGTTTCGCGGCGTCGGCGTGACGACAATCGCACCAGCCTGCTGGTAGAGCTGAGCAAGCGGCCCCTCCGGGGCGACCGCCAGAACCGCCCGGCGCCTCGTCTCGACATGTGGGGTCTCCGGAAGTATCTCGAGCCGCAGATCACTCACTTCCCCGGCGCGAAACAATTCCTCGATCACGGGTCCGGGTACATCAGTGTGAATGTGGACCGTGACCGCATTCACGGAGTCGTCCGGAGATGCGGCAACCGGAGCGAGAATGAGGCTGTTCCCCATCGGTAACAGGGTTTCCCGGAGCTTCTCTGGTCGGATATGTTCTGCGAACCGGAGGAAGCACATGACCTCGAGCTCACGACTGTTTGCCCGTCGGTTGTCGCATCCCGATGGCTCCGGGGTATGTTTCTGTTTTCCGGTACTTCCGAAGGAGTCCACGACATCTTCTCCCCTGACTGTTCCCTCGATTTCATCGAGCAGCGCCTGCAGGAGGATGACGAATCCGGCACCACCTGCATCGACGACTCCGGCCGAGCGCAGAACTTCGAGCTGGGACGGAGTCTTCATCAGTGCGGTGCGCGCTGCACTGACGGCAGCGGTGGCGGTCTCCCGGAGTCCTTCTCCTGCTTGGGCCGCTGCAACGGCCGTCGCCCGGAGAACAGTGACGACGGTTCCTTCTACGGGCTCCGTGATTGCTCTGTCCACCAGGCGTACCGCGATCGCGAGGGAGTTTTTCAGACATCTCCCGTCGATGCTCCCGCTGGCTGCGGCCTGCGCGATTCCGCTCAGAACCTGGCTCAGCACCACACCCGAGTTCCCCCTCGCGCCACGAACCGATCCTGCGGCGAGAGCCGCGGCAACGGAGTGTGCGCTGTCCTGCTCCCCGTCATCCAACCTCGTTGCCTCGGAGAGCGCTGCCTCCATCGTGTACGTCATGTTCGAACCGGTATCCGCGTCAGGGACCGGGAAAACGTTCAGATCGTTGATCTCTTCCCTGCGGGTGGACAGCGCATCCACCGCCCGTTCCGCCCAGGACAGGAGGGCGGTTCCGTCGAGGGATACGTCAGAGGCCATGGTTGACTAGTCTACAGTCGCCAGTCCACGGGTTGTGCACCCTGCCCGGCGAGAATCTCGTTGGCACGACTGAACGGGCGCGAACCGAAGAAACCCCGGTGGGCCGAAAGTGGCGACGGGTGCGGTGAACATATACAGGGGGTGTTCCCGAGGAAACGCTGCGTGTTCTGCGCGTCACGTCCCCACAGAATGGCGACGAGGGGGCGGTCTCGTTCGGCGAGCGCCGTGATCGCCACTTGGGTGATCTCCTCCCATCCCTTACCACGGTGGGAGGCCGCGGCACCGGGCCTCACCGTCAAAACACGATTGAATAACGCGACCCCCTGCCTGGACCAGGGGGTCAGGTCACCGTCTTCCGGGATCGGTAGCCCGAGGTCGTCAGAGTACTCCCGGAAGATGTTGGCTAGTGACTTCGGCAATGGCCGGACACCAGGCTGGGTGGAGAAGGACAGCCCCATGGCATGGCCGGGAGTCGGGTACGGATCTTGCCCGACGATGAGCACCTTGACCTCATCAAAGGGGTAGGTGAAGGCCCTCAGCACATCGACACCCGCGGGTAGATAACCACGACCGGCTGCGTTCTCCGCGCGGAGAAAGTCTCCCATGCGATGGATCGCAGGTTCCACAGGGGAAAGAACCCGCTGCCAACCTTCTTCAACGGGGAGGGCACTGTGATCGGTGGACGGGGGCATGGGAATGTCTGTGTCACTCATGGCGTCACCAAGTCTATGTTCCCAGTGGTACCCCGGGGAAACTGTCCCACCCGACACTATGTGCCGGAGCTTCGGAATCAACGCTCACTACGGGGCAGGACGTCGCGCGGTGCCGGTGAACCGCCCCGATCACCCGGAATCCGCTGGGAGCGTCCTTTGATGTCGTCCCGATGAGGGTGTGATCCTCACCACCGGAGAGTATCCATCTCCACGGATCCTCCCCGAGGAGTTCTCCCGCTGCGGTGAGCGCAGAGTCCGGTGCGATGGCGAGCGAGGCCAGATCGATCGCCACGTCACTGCGCTGGGCGAGAGTCGTGAGATCGGCGATCAGACCGTCGGAGTTGTCCGTCATCGATGAGGCCCCCGCAGCACGGGCGATCACGCCTCTACCGGGATCAAGTGCGGGGGCGACGTGGGCATCGACCAGCGCGGAGAACTCGGCGGGGACGTCATCTCTCCCGAAATGTCGCAAGAGTGCGAGGCCAGCAGCCGAGTATCCGATCCGTCCGGCGGCGATCACGGCTTGCCCCGGCCTGGCGGCATCCAGGGTCAACGCAGGCATACTTCCGCCGAGATGTCCGATGGCGCTCATGCTGACCACCAGGCGGTCTCCACAGGTGAGATCACCACCCGCGAAGTCCGCACTGTAGTCAGAAACCCGTTCACTGACGCCTCGGGCCAATTCCGTGATGAATTCGACAGGGGTATGGCCCGGCGCGGACAGCGCCAGCACGACGGCTACCGGCCGGGCGCCCATCGCCTCGATATCGGCGAAATTCTGTATCACAGCCTTCTGCCCGATCTCAGCGGCTGAGGACCAGTCGAGTCGAAAATGCCGTCCCTCAACGAGCATGTCCGTGGTGACCACAGTGCGGGTGTTCGGGTTCGGCATCGGGAGAACAGCGGCATCATCACCGTTCCGGTGCGATGGTGCTGCCTCGAGAATCGCACGAATCGTCCCCTGTTCCCCGATATCGGCAACGGTCAAGCCACTGTAGTGGAGGGGATATACGGTGGACACGGTGTCAATCACTCTTTTTCGGTGGTGGGTACGAGCAGGGGCTGGAGGCGACCGGACGGCTAGGATGGGGTTCCATGACCGCCGAGCAGTCCACTCCATTTAACCGTGTTCCACTGTTCATTGCCCTCGGACTCTCCGTGGCACTGGTGATCGGCACCCTTATCGGCGCCCGGATCGTCTATCAGCGCGCCGCCCTCCAGCCTGTCTCGATGAGCATGATCGACTCACCCGAGGCTGATTCCCCGGAGTGTGCACGCCTCACCGACACACTGCCCGACGAACTCCTCGGACACCCCCGAGCGGAGCTCACCGAACCGGCTCCCCCGGGTGCTGCGGCCTGGCGCTCCAACTCCACCACGCGGATCACCATCCGGTGCGGAGTCTCGCTACCGCTGCAGTACACGACGCTCTCCAGGCCGACAGAGGTCGACGGCACCCACTGGTTCCGAGTCGATGATGCAACCACCGGTTCATCACTGCGAACCTGGTTTTCCGTGGACACCTCCCCCGTTGTCGCCGTCACCGCAGATGACAAGTCCCTCAGCGGTACTGATCATCCCCTCGCGGAACTGTCCGGTGTACTCGGGTCTCTGCCGCACAGGAATCAAGAAGCCGCGCCGCCGCCGCTGGCAGACCTCGCGCCGGGATCATCCGACACTGACTGCGACAAACTGCTCCTCTCTCTTCCGGAGCGACTGGCCGGGGATACCGGATACGCCCGGCTCGACGATTCCGGTATCAAAGCATCAGGCCTTCCAACGGGATCAGCAGCGTGGATCGCACCGGGGGTGGAACCCGTCGTTCTCCGATGCGGCGTCGCGGACTCCCCGTCCTACGAACCGGGTGTCCAGGTACAACAGGTCAACGACATCGCCTGGTTCGAGGATCCCAGGTTGGCGAACGGTACCACTGCGGGAGTCTGGTATGCCCTGGGGCGGACCACCAATGTCGCCGTCTCGATGCCACAGACTGCGGGGAACACCGCGATCGTCGTCATCGGTGATGCCATCACCCGCAACATTCCCGGGAAAACTGGCGCCCAGTAACCCCGGCGCCGGACTTCGCTGTTCCGTGCTTTTCACCGTTCCGTTTCCGAGGAAGGACCACAATGACCATTCTCCACAGCGGGCGACCGGATCTCCCCGGTTTCGACCGCCACGGTGGCGTCTATTCAAACCCGGAGTGGTGTGCCTTCGTAGATTCGGATGACCCCACCATGGAGCCCGCGTATTTCTCGGATGCAGCCGGAACTTTTCTTATCGCCCACTACTGCCCCGCAGAACCTCCACCGCACTATCCCCGAGGTCTCGTTTTCGGTGGGCGGGGAGGATGTACCTCCCGTCTGCTCCTTGCAGACGGTACTTCGGCTGAGCGGATTGCGGACCTGATATCCGCTGCCGTCGACATGTTTCCAGACTCCCGGGGGGCCTGGTCCTGGCCATTCCTTCCGGGAGACGATTCCGGGAGGCTCATCCGGGCCTTGGGGATCAGTGCCTCCCAGCTTCGGCTCGCCGGCGCGGACTGCACGGTCCGTGTTGCCCCCGGCGGCGTCGAGGCACATATCGCCGATGCACTGCAGTCCCGCGAAAGACGGGAGGATGTACGTTCTGAGCTCACAGAGTTCGCCAAAGGACCTGTCCGAATATCCGCCACCCCCGGCACAGACCCGGCGTCCCCCTCTCCTGATGTCCTGGCGCCACTGTTCCACGCGGTGGAACGAGCACACGGGCACCCCATCACAGAACTCAGGGCGCTCGAACTGCTCCGGCGTCGGCATGAGTTCCTGGCAAGATCGACAACGGTGTTCACCGCGACCGACCCCGCCGGTACCGTTACGGGATTCAGTGTGCTACGTCACGTCGGAGATGAGGCGACCGTGGACATCGTGGGACTGGCAGATCCAACATACGATTCAGCGGCTGGTCCACTTTATTCACACCTCGCGTTCTGGGCACCGCTGGAGTGGTGCGCGACACAGGACAACAGAATTCACACGCTCCATCTCGGGATGCAGGCCTTCGAAGCGAAGACCAGACGCGGGGCGGCGATGCGCTCACTGTGGACCGTCACGGTACCCGCGGAAAACATCTGTTGATTCAGTGCAGTGCACGAGCTACCAGGATGTCGAGAAGCTCACTATAGGAGACCCCTGATGCGGCAAGAACCTGCGGATACATGGAGATCTGGGTGAATCCGGGCAACGTGTTCACCTCGTTGATCACTGGCCCGTCGGGGGTGGCGAAGAAATCGACCCGGGCGAGACCGTCCGCGTTCACTGCGCGGAACGCCGCGACGGCCATCCGGCGGATCTCCTCCGTCGTCGGCTCATCCAGTGGAGCCGGGATCTGCGGGGTGACCGCATCATCGAGGTACTTCGTGTCGAAGCCGTAGAAACCCTCGTCTCCTGATTCAGTCCCCTGTAGCTGTGCCGGAACGGAGGCAAACAGTTGGCCGTCCGGGTACTGCAGGACACCGACCTCGACCTCTGGGCCGGTGATCTGGGATTCGACGATGACCTTATCGTCCTCTGCGAATGCCGTGTCAAGGGCCGCCGCGAAGTCACCCCAGTCCGTCACCCTGGACACCCCGATCGATGAACCGCCCTGGGCGGGTTTCACGAACACAGGCAGCCCCAGCCTCGCCCGCTCATCGGGATCGAGCTCCCGGCGTTCTCGGAGGATGATCTCCGGTGCGACGACGAGACCCGACGCCGAAAGCAGCTTCTTCGTGTACTCCTTGTCCATGCAGCACGCTGACGCCAGAACGCCGCAGCCCACGTACGGTACCCCGGAGAGCTCGAACATCCCCTGGACGGTTCCATCCTCGCCGAACCGGCCGTGCAGTGCCGGGAAGATCACGTCCACCTCGGCGTGCACCTGTCCGGCACGCTCCCCGTCAAGGATCATCAGGCACCCCCGGGACTCCGGATCGAGGGAGAGCCGGAGACGTTCCCGCAACTGCACCTCCGGCAGGCTGCGCCCGGATATGGTGAGCACCCGAGGATCGGGTTCGCCGATCGTCCACACCCCCTCGCGGGTTATTCCGACCGGCACGATCTCGTAGCGTTCCGGATCGAGGTGGGACATGATCGCGCCGCCGGTCACGCATGACACGGAGTGCTCGGAGCTGCGGCCCCCGTAGACGACCGCGACGCGGATGCGGCGATCAGATCCGGGGTTGCCCCATGCTGGGGCGGTACTGGGTTCAACGGGTGAAGTCACGACCGTCATCGTACCGAGCGCCCTGCTCGGTGTCCTCTTCCGCCCTATTCCGCCTTCTTCGAACGTCCCATCAGCGCACGGATCATGGTGTCCACGTCCATTCCGCCGTGACACACCCCAACGACCGCCTGGGTGATCGGCATCTCGACGCCATGTTCGCGGGCGAGCTGCCAGACGGACTGGGACGATATGACACCCTCGGCGACCTGGCCGTGGGTTGCCCGGGCAGCATCCTCGAGGGAGTCACCTCTACCGAGGCATTTTCCGAAGGAGCGGTTCCTGGACAGTGGCGAGGAGCAGGTCGCGATGAGGTCACCGATGCCGGCGAGACCGGCGAAGGTCCGCGCATCCGCTCCGAGGGCCTCACCGAGCCTGGAGATCTCCGCGAGGCCCCGAGTCATCAGCGAGGCGAGGGAGTTCTCCCCCAATCCTTTCCCTGTCGCCATTCCGCAAGCCAGGGCGATGACGTTCTTGCACGCGCCGCCGATCTCACAACCGATGACGTCGTCGTTGGTGTACGGGCGGAAGTAGGGTGCAGCGAGTGCCGCCTGAACCACTTTCGCGCGCTTTTCGTCGGTGCACGCTATGACCGTCGCCGCAGGCTGTTCGAGGGCGATCTCGCGGGCGAGGTTCGGTCCCGAGAGAACGGCGATACGGTCCGGATCAACCCCGGCGACCTCGGCGATCACCTCCGTCATCCGGAGGTGCGTGCCCCGCTCGATACCCTTGGCCAGGCTCAGCAGGGTCGCTTTCTCCGGAATGAGTTCCCGCCATTCGGAAAGATTCTCCCGGAGCGTCTGGCTCGGGACCGCTAGCACAACGATGTCAGCGTCCTGCAGTGCCTTGGCAGGCTCGGACGTCGCCCAGATCTCCCTCGGCAGGACGAGCCCCGGGAGGTAATCGGTGTTCTCTCGGCTGATCTGGATGGTACGGGCGACCTCGCTGCGGCGGGCCCAGAGTGTGACGGCACTCCCGGCGTCCGCGAAGACCTTGGCGAGGGTGGTGCCCCAGGAACCGGCGCCCATGACTGCGACTCTGACCATGATCGTTCTCCTCGTCCTCGGTGTCCGGTGCGGCGAACCCCTCCGCCGACGGTTCCCAGAAAACCCTCACCCGATTCTAACGCGTACGATCCGGTCCCCCACCCTGGGGACATCCGGGAATCCTCAAGCGGCCGACCCGTGGTTTTGCGTTGCAGCAGGCATCTGACTTGACTCAGCTTCGCGTGACACCTTTCATATTGACCCGGTAACCAGTGGGAAAAGATTTCGCCGAAGCGAACTGTGTTCCCTAAGGCAATAACGGCTGTCTGTAATGTTAATCACGTTTGCTAGCATGTATTTTAGTTGTTTATTAGGCTCCGAAAAGTGAAGGGGCCAAGCCTCTCCAAACTCTGAACATCCCGGCCCGGTTTAAGGCTTATCCGGCCTGAGGATTAGATACGAAGACAAGTCGTGTAATCGGAGGAACCTTCAATGACACGTACTCTAGGATTAACTGTCTCACTCGCATTGCTTCTTTTGGGATCACCGACCGCCGTCGCTGACCAGCCAGAAGATTTGCAGGCACTGTCGAGAATCTCGCCAAAAACCAAGACCCATTTCCAACAGAACGGCCCCTTGGTGCACAGCGCCTTGAAGACAGGCTGAGCGCCATCGAACCCCTTTACACTGACCGGGAAGTGGCCGAGTTGACTGTTTTTGGCTTTGGCAGAGCGGCTGAAATGAATCCTGAGCTTGCCCGCTTGTTCCAGACGAATAATCCTCAACAGGTTCACCCTACTGAAGAGCAAGTTACGTTTGTTTACGACAAACTGCTCGAAAAAATCCCGGATTACCATGATGAAGTTTCGCTCAAACTGCAGAGCGGAGACCCCGTATCTTACGCAGCAAGCAATTGTGACCACTGCACAGGCTCTTCGTGAGATCGAGAGGGAATACAGCCACACATCAGGAGAGAACCAATATACACCGTACGGCTGGCATGATACTCACGCCTATGTTGAACTCAATGGTACTGCTGTTTTAAATGCTGCGGTATATGCAAATATGGCTGTAGCGACTGAGGTAGCCTTCGTTCTTTACATTGTACCCGGAGCTGTCAGTTATCAGTTCCCCATGATGGCGAATACGCTGGACGGCAACCTCTTCATTGCTCAACTTTGTGAACAATTCAGAAAGTGATATCAGGTCGCAGATGACTAAGAAAATCTCATTTTTTTCTCGCATTTGCTGTTTTTCTGGCGTTTAATATAGCAGGCTTATTTGCAGGTATACCCACTAACGCTGCAGCTTCACGGCAACAGGACAGTCTGCACTGGTTTTTGTACACCTTCGCTCCGCAAAACTGGGCATACTTTACCAAAGATCCCGAATCATCGGAACTGATTGTTGTCGACGGTGATTCTCTCCAAAGCCTGATGCGAACCCCTCAAAACCGTCCGTCAAATTATTTTGGCATATCTCGGAATCAACGCGCTCAAGGCCCTGAGATTGCTAAGCTTGTCTCACAGATACCAGACGACAAATGGAGGGACTGCGTCGATAGTTTCTCGTCATGCCTCAAAGATGCGCAAAAAATAACTCCTGAAGAAATTAGGAACACCTCATCACTGCAAACAATATGCAGAGACGTGATAATCACCTTGAGTCATATCACCCCTTGGTCTTATCGATCACTAACTACAGATGAATACAGGATCGAAAAGGCCGCAAAGGTACGAGTGATATGTGATGACTGATCAAAATGTGCCAATAATCAAAGAAGAATCACCGGCAAAACTCAACGCTATAATTGGATCTGCGAATATTCAATCTAAGTTCATTTCAATTGGCAGAGCAATCATCGCTGTCGCACAATTGAGCTTCATTCTCTTCACCTCGCAAGAGGCGCGATTTGCGGAGGTTGGTCCGCAACCGTTCGGACCGCGATGTCAAAGTTGGAATCAGGCCGGTCTGTACTGCGTGGTTGGTAAGGAGCATTTTACCCTGGCTGACGTGGCGATTGCGTTTGGGCTGATCCTGGTTATAAGCGGTTTCTACCCGCGTTGGACCGGAATCCTACATCTCTACATTACCTACACAATATCGACTGCAGTCACTCTTCCAGACGGCGGAGAATCTGTAGCGCTTATTTTTGTTGGCCTTCTTGCGGTTGTGAGCTTGAGTGATAACAGGCGTAATTGCTACCTCACAAACCTTGATGTCGATCGTATTCCGGAACCTTTACAGGGAGTCAGTCAGGCCGCGATCATTTTTGGGCGAGTTCAGTTGTGTTATCTTTACGCTGATGCTGCGATTGCCAAGCTCGGCGTTGCCGATTGGGCAAATGGAACCGCTCTCTACTATATCGAGAAGAATGCTTTATTTGGTGATTGGTTCCAGGTTCTCGAGAGATCTGAAATTTTCGAGCATGGCTGGCTTTTAGCAGCGGCTACATGGATGCCCATAGCACTGGAATTGTTGATTGCGATTAATGTTATCGGCACCGCTAATATGCGGCGATTTGCATTCACCTTAGTTGTTATCCTGCACGGCGGTATTATATTTAATATGGGTCTTGTTAGTTTTTCCCTTATTATGATTGGCTGCTGCCTAACCATAATTACACCGCCTAATCGCTACACATATATTTCTGTTCTCTCCACATCAACAGATTCCGCTGACGTGGATGATTTCGTGGCGGTCAAGGCCGACATTCGTCCGCACCGTTTCGTCTCCCTTTTCAGATTCCACCAGGCGTTTACTCGTCCTGTGGTGTGCTGCGGGGGGGTGTCCACACAAGGCCGTTGGGGAGGTGATCTCGCTCTTGTGAAGATCGGTGAACCAGTAGAAGTACGGATGCGCTACAAGCTGACGAACAAGCTACTGAGCCACAGTCCAGAGGTAGTGGTCCACGATAGGAGAGATATGATCTCCGCCCGCCTGGGCCTGCTGAACGGGTCTCCATTCAAAGTTGAGGTCATCTCTGGTGGTGGCTCGGATCCTGGGTAGTTTTCAACCTACCGATTGCCTGGCGGGAGACCACTGCAGCAAACGCTTCGCCGCTTGGTTGAGCCCGGAAATCTTATTCTCGCGTCCAAGGAAGAGGGGCTGAAGTCGCCATTCGAACAGTCGTGGGGACGGAAACATCCTCTCGATCATTTAGTCTTGCCGTGTCGCTCAAGATAACTGCTTTCGTCGGTGTCCTCCCGGTAGATAGAGGCCCATAAGCTTGAGTGACCCCGGCACTACGTTGGATGTAAATGTATCTGCTGTCCCATCTACTACGTATAGTAGGTGGGACTTTTATTTCTTTACTGACCCAGATGCACACGAAAAGAGCCCGGACACAGTAAACGGTGTGGGCCGAGCGGGTTTACTGGGGCTTTCTCGTTGCAAGAGGGGATCGCCTGTGGTGATGATCTACCGGGTGGTTTCTGCCTTTCTACGTGCCGTTTTCTTCCAGTAAACGTGGTTACATCACCCCGGTTTCGCCCACACGACACTCCGGGATGGACAATGATGAGGACAGCACCCGTAAAACCAGCCAAGGAGAGTGGAAGCCAGATGGCAAAGAAATCGAGCGAGTCCGACAAGGACCGCAGTAATGCGCTGAATGTGACAGGGCGTTATCAGTCTATCCCGGCTCATCCCGCCGATGAGTTCCGCCGTTGCACACTCGCCTCCGGAGCTGTGCTGTGGCGCGGCGAGTTCACCGATCCGGAGAGCGTCGAGGTAGCGGTCATCCACCGTCCGCGCTACGACGACTGGTCGTTGGCCAAGGGAAAGGTTGATCCGGGCGAGTCCCTGCCTCAGACCGCCGCCCGCGAGATCGTTGAGGAAACCGGTTACGAGGTCCGGTTGGGGAAACTCCTCGGCCGAGTGACCTACCCGGTCGCCGACCGAACCAAGGTCGTTTACTACTTCACCGCGAAGGTCACCGGTGGGGAATTCACCACCAACGATGAGGTCGATGAGGTCCGCTGGCTGCCGATAACGCAGGCCCGCGGCCTGCTGAGCTACGACGTCGACCGGCAGGTCCTGGACAAGGCGGCCAAGCGGCTGGCGGTCCCGGTGGACACCCGTCTTCTTCTGGTTCGGCACGCACACGCCTTCGCGCGCCGCACCTGGTCCGGCAACGATGACGTCCGCCCACTGGACAAGAAGGGCCGCCGCCAGGCGACTGCTCTGACGGAGTTACTCGCCCCCTACCGGCCCGACCGCATCTACTCGGCTAAACCTGACCGCTGCGTCGCCACGGCAGAGCCCCTCGCCGCGCACCTCGGCCTCGACATCGAGTCCGATGTGCTGCTGGGCGATGAGGGGTGGATCACCGCGATGAAGGAGTCGAAGAAACGCTTCCGGGAGGTCATCTCCGGTGGTGGAACCCCGGTGGTGATTTCCCAGGGACTCACGATTCCTGATGTCGTCGCGTGGCTGTCCGCCGAGGGGCGACTGCCCTTGCATGAACCGGAGGCGAAGAAGGCCTCGGTGTGGGTTCTCACCTTCACCACCGACGGCGAGCTCACCGGGGCGGACTACCTCGTGAGTCCCCTGCCCTTAAAATAGGGCGTACATTTCCCGCCGCGGGGCAGCTGATTGGCCACCATCGGCAGCTCCCCGCTACACAGTTCGCAAGGAGACCCCATGGATATCGGCCTCAAGATCAAACAGTCACTCGCCTCGTATTTTGGGGTGCTCCATCCCGGGATCGATCGTCCGACGCGACTGACCGGAACGACACTGGCAGCTATCGTGTTCTTCGTCGCCAGCACCCTCTACGGCGTCTGGATCTCCACCCCGGAGCAGCATCGCGTCGAGGTGATCCAGTGTATCGTCATCGTCGTTCTGATCGTTGGCATCCATCGCTTCGCGCAGGCAATGGACGACGACGATTTCACGTACCTCTGAGCGGCGGGTCCGCAGTGCACCCCCAGGTCACGCCCGGCGGGTCACCGGTTTGAACGCCGGCCGCGCGGCTTCGAAGCGGCTGATCGCGGGTTCGTCCCGCAAGGTCAACCCGATGTCGTCCAGGCCTTCAAGTAGCCGCCAGCGGGTGTAGTCGTCGACGGAGAAAGGCAGGACGTGGGATCCGGCGGTCACGGTGCGTTCGACGAGATCCACGGTGAGTTCCATGCCTGGATCGGCGTCCATCAGTTTCCACAGGAGATCGATGTCGGTCTGTTCCATCTGTGCGGCGAGCAGCCCGGATTTACCAGCATTGCCACGGAAGATGTCGGCGAACCTGGATGAGAACACGACCCGGAACCCGTAGTCGATGAGCGCCCACACGGCGTGTTCTCGTGAGGAACCGGTCCCGAAGTCGGAGCCCGCGACGAGAATCGATCCGTTGCGGAACGCATCGTGGTTGAGCACGAACTCGGGGTCTTTCCGCCAGCCTTCGAACAGCGCATCCTCGAATCCGGTGCGGGTGACGCGTTTAAGATAGACGGCGGGCAGGATCTGGTCCGTGTCTACGTTTGAACGTTTCAGTGGAACTCCGACACCTGTAAATTCAGTGAACTTCTCCATTTTCTCTCCTGCGGCGCTCAGGCACTCGCGAGTGCGGGCACGGGCTCGAGGTCGGACGGCGCGGCAAGATGCCCCGACACGGCGGTAGCTGCGGCGACCTGCGGGGATACGAGGTGAGTTCGCCCACCAGGCCCCTGTCTGCCTTCAAAGTTCCGGTTCGATGTCGACGCCGCCCGTTCGCCTGGCTGGAGTTTATCCGGGTTCATCGCCAGGCACATGGAACAGCCGGGTTGGCGCCAGTCGGCTCCCGCAGCGCGGATAATCGCGTCAAGTCCCTCAGCCTCGGCCTGCGCCCGCACCGCGGCGGAACCGGGGACGACGAGCATGCGTACCCCGTCGGCGATGCGACGACCGTTGAGAACTGCAGCGACCGCACGCATGTCCTCGATCCGGCCGTTGGTGCACGAGCCGACGAACACAGTGTCGACGGAGATCTCGCGCAGCGGGGTCCCCGGAACAAGATCCATGTAGGTTAGGGCTTTCTCAGCCGCTGCGCGGTCCGTCTCGTCGGTGAAATCCTCCGGGTACGGAATAGACCCATCGAGAGGTAGCCCCTGGCCGGGGTTGGTACCCCAGGTGACGTAGGGGGTCAACGCAGAGCCGTCGATCTCGATGACGGTGTCAAACTCAGCTCCCTCGTCGGTGCGAAGGCTACGCCAGTAGTCGACAGCAGCGTCCCAGTCCGCTCCCGTCGGTGCGTGTCGACGCCCACGAAGGTAGTCGAAGGTGACCTCGTCAGGGGCGATCATGCCCGCCCGTGCACCAGCTTCGATAGACATGTTGCACACGGTCATACGTGCTTCCATCGAGAGTTTCTCGATGGCCTCACCCCGGTATTCAATGATGTGCCCTTGTCCGCCACCTGTTCCGATCTGGGCAATGATAGCGAGAATTAGGTCCTTGGCAGTGACATCGTCCCGGAGCGTTCCCGAGACGTTGACGGCCATGGTTTTGAATGGACGGAGCGACAGCGTCTGGGTGGCCATGACATGCTCAACCTCGGAGGTACCGATGCCGAAGGCAATCGCCCCGAACGCCCCGTGGGTCGCGGTATGACTGTCCCCGCAGACAACGGTCATACCGGGCTGTGTCAAACCCAGTTGTGGACCCGCGACGTGAACGATCCCCTGTTCTCTAGTCCCCATGGGAAAAATGGGGACACCGAACTCCTCACAGTTTTTCCGCAGGGTGTCGACCTGGGTACGGGAGATGAGATCCGCGATCTCGATGACCGCACCAGTCGTAATACCTGCGGTAGGCACGTTGTGGTCTTCGGTCGCGAGCGTGAGGTCCGGTCGACGAAGCCTACGCCCAGCAATCCGCAGTCCGTCGAACGCCTGCGGAGACGTCACCTCGTGTAGGAGGTGCAGATCGATGTACACCAGATCTGGATCATCACCGTCCCCTTTCGCCACGATGTGATCCGACCAGACCTTCTCCGCGAGGGTGCGTGGGCCGACTACCGTAACAGCGGTGGCAGCGACATCATTCGGGCCGGTCATGTCGGAGAACCTCCGTGCGTGAAAAACTGTGGGTGGCGCGGAAAGCTCCAACACTTCCCCTCGCCTTCCCACAACATGGGATGTTAGTATCAGAATATGGGACAGTATAACGCACCGGACAGTGCCGAAGGAAGCGGGATCAAGGTCCTCGACCGCGCAGTCCTGATCCTCAGCACTGTCGCCGAACACCCTCGATCACTGGCGGAACTCTGCGAATCGACAGGTCTCCCCAGGGCCACAGCACATCGGCTCGCCACAGCCCTCGAGGTCCACAACATGCTGACCCGCACCACCGACGGCAAATGGTCCATCGGGCGAACACTCACCACGCTCGGCGCACATGCCTCCGATAAGCTCATCGATGCCGCCCGTCCCGTAATGAGCGGCCTCATGGAGACCACCGGAGAATCTGTCCAACTTTACCGGCTCACCGGCACCACCCGAACCTGTATTGCCTCGCTCGAGCCCCCGTCCGGACTCCAGAACACGGTCCCGGTGGGCTCCAGAATGCCGCTCACGGCCGGTTCTGCAGCCCGTGTCTTCATGGCCTACGCCTCCCCGCAACTCCGCGGAATCATCCTCCCCGAGGCCGCGTTTACCACCGATGACCTCGAACGCGTGCGTCGCCTGGGATACGCGGAGTCAGTCAGTGAACGTGAGGCGGGGCTCGCTTCTCTCAGCGCACCAGTATTCGAAGACGCCGCAATGGTCGCGGCCTTGTCCGTCTCAGGACCTGCGGAACGCCTCCGCCCACACCCAGGACAAAAATGGGGCATGGAGCTCAGTCGGGCAGCACGCGACTTGTCGGCAATGCTGTAGATACCGATCATCCAAACACAACCGCTGCCAAGGACCCCCACCCTGATAGGTTCCTCCGCAGATTAACCATGCCGCTCCCTGCATCCACTATCACCCTCATGAGGAAAACAGAGCGCAAAAACACACCGTCAATAACCAAACCATCGGAACTCTCCTCACCTGGGTCCGCACCGGAGAAATATCCATCCCAGAGATTAAACGGCCATTCGTCTGACCAACCACAAAGTTCGTGATCTACTCGACTCACTCTATAAAGGCTATCCCATCGGTTACATCATCACATGACACAACCCCGATGTAGGCGCCAAAGACGGGAAAATTTCCGCCGACCGTAAGGTTATCATCGACGGTCGGCAACGAATAACGGATCTTACCGCCGCCATTGTCGGACACCCGGTAGTAAAGAAAGATTACAGTGAAACTCAAATCCGAATCTCATTCAATCCACTGACCGGATAGTTTGCGACACACACTCCAGCTATCGCAAAAAACAAAGAGTGAATCGAAAATATATCAACAATTCTGTCAGAAAAATCGAGAATATTTTCCCCTGCCGAGATTATCTAAGACGAAACCCACATGCCGATGAATACTTGACACAGGAGAATATCGAATATCTGCGCGATATAAAAATAGTCCGGTAGGTGTTGTCGAGCTAGAGGGAGAACTCGACATTGAAACCGTTACCGAAATATTTATCCAAATAAACTCCAAAGTCATGGTGCTCGGACCGGTAGATTTTGTGATGTCCAAAATCGCCCCCTACGGACAGTTCGTAGCCATGCTCCGAAAGCTAATAGATTACTTCTTCCACCTCTCTGAGAACCTAAACTTTTACTGCACCATCGTAGCTAATGATAAAGAATTCACCGACAGTGTCTACTTGTCAAAAATAGAGTGGCCCAGGCACGAAAATGACCAATTATACATTCCGTCATATGCAGATATAACCAGGGTTGCTTTTATGAAAGAGTTCGAACGAGGAAAGGTAACTGAACCGGCAAACCTCCTCTCCGGAAGAAACTTTGAGACACGAAGTATCGAAAAGGACATCGAAGAGAGTCATTCAAAAAGCTTGAACATGGAATTTTGAGCTTCGTCAACGAACACAACTTCAAACAGTTCTTGATGATAATCCGCTCAACAGGATTCATCACTCCATCGATGATTACATCAAAGACTGCGCTAAATTTTTCATACACATGAAATCTCATCCTCCGAGACTCCGATGTGGAGATGAACAAGATTCAACCCATCATTTGACGATGGTTCGTCTCAAGTCTCCTGACCGGACGCTATACCAACTCTCCAGAAACCACCATGAACGCCGATCTACGCACCATTGCACAGCGGGGTACAGAAACGGTGTTGGACGGAATCGAAAAGGCACAGTTATCCAACGCATTCTGGAATGTCGGAATACTCCAGAGAATGGAGAAAACATTGGTCCAGAACCCGATTCTCAAAACATTCTGGGCCGCCCAGGTAAGAAATGGCGACAAAAGATTTTTATCCTCAGACACCGACATACGTAGCATACTGGAGCAGCGCGGCGACATTCACCACATCTTCCCGAGAAACTACCTAAAAAACAGGGATTCTCCGATCAGAATATCAAGCAGATAGCAAATTACGTCTACACAGAAACCTGGGTGAATATACGCATCAATGACGCCTCACCGCAAGAGTACTTCGGAGAAATAAAGAAACAGATACGTGAAGGAAAACCCATACACGGAGCGATTATTGACCATAATAAGATTATCGAAAATCTCTGCCAAAACTATATTCCGAAATCAGTACTTGACATGGATGCCAACAGCTACGCAAAATTTCTCATTTTCCGCCACACACTGATAGCACAAAAACTACGCACCTACTACGAAGCACTCTATCTAGCACCTGGGCCAACAACCATCAATCAGTAATTCTGGATTCCGGCTCGGGAAGATCAAAAAAGAAGTGGCAGAGACCCTTTACGGATCTCTGCCACTTTTTGTACCCCGTACGGGATTTGAACCCGTGTTACCGCCGTGAGAGGGCGGCGTCCTAGGCCCCTAGACGAACGGGGCGTGCCTCGTGGACCCACCCTACTCTATGCGACCAGACCAGATGAACCAAATCGCCTGTACAAGACTAATTTTGACATCCCCAAACACCGTCCCGCCACCAAAACCCCGGGGCAGACATCAAGACCTTTACACAACCTCAACCAAAATGCTAAATTATGTTTACGATTATTTTAGGGTAGACTAATTTAAGGAGACAGATGACTAGCTCCCCCCACCTTTACCCACATCAGGATATTCTCGAGGTCAGGGAACTCCGCTGCTTACGGGGCGAGAATGAGGTTCTCCAGAACGTTGACCTGACGATCCCCTCCGGAGGTATCCTCGCTGTTCTCGGTGCGAACGGCGCCGGCAAGACTACGTTGATCAACGTCCTGAGCACACTCATTCCGTTCTCTTCCGGCTCAGTGAAAGTGGCCGGCCACGATCTCGCGACCGACAGCGCCGGAGTGCGAGAAGCCATATCACTCACGGGCCAGTTCGCCGCTGTCGACCATGAGCTCACCGGGATGGAGAACCTGATCTTCTTCGGACGCCTCGCGGGGCTGTCCAGGAAATCAGCGCATGATCGCGCGGTAGAGTTGCTCGACGAATTCAACCTGAGTGACGCCGCGAACAAGCGCCTGTCCGATTATTCGGGAGGGATGCGTCGCCGCCTCGACATCGCCGCGTCACTCGTCGTACCACCAGCGCTTCTGTTCCTCGACGAACCATCAACGGGACTCGACCCGGAATCTCGGGAGGCACTGTGGACACAGATTCTCGATCTCCGTGATCACGGGATGTCGATTCTATTGACAACCCAATATCTGGAGGAGGCAGATCGTCTGGCGGACCGGGTCGCGTTACTCAAGGGGGGCCGGATCGTCGCCGTCGACACCCCACACAATCTCAAATCGGAGTACGGACGCCACCGGTGTTCCGTTGCCTTCCCCGACCACAGCTCAGCAGCCACCGCAGGACAACTGTTGATCGCCCGGGGTTACACCGATGAGGACAACGATCTCGTGGTGAATGACACCGTCGTCAAACTTCTTGTGAGCGGGGGTTTCACTGAACTCAATCCGCTGCTCCAAGCGATTGATTCCGCAGGACTCACCATCACGGACGTGGGAATGACTCCCCCATCGTTGGATGACGTCTACTTCGCACTGGCCCGTTCGGGCACTGCGCCGTCCCGCGGGACAGACAGGAGCAACCGATGAATACCATCACCGCCCTATGGGCCAGAGGGGTCGTGCGCATCTTCCGAAACCGTGCGGCGGTGATCTCAGCGACATTCATACCCGGTATCTTTCTCGTGTGCTTCTACAGCGTGTTTTCTGATGCCACCGCTATCTTCGGGATCGACTACGCGACTTTCCTCTTTCCGGCGGCGGTGATGCAGGTGATCATCTTCACTGCCGGTGGCTCCGCGCTTGAGGTGGCACTCGACCATGAAAACGGAATCCACGCACGACTGGCGACGATGTCGATCCACCCAAGCCAGATCGTCACCGGAAGACTCTTGGCCGACACCACCCGAGCGATCATCTCCGGTGGCATCGTCACCGCTGTCGCGGCGTTTCTGGGCGCGGGCGTGGATGACGGAGTGTGGCGGATCGGCGTAGTGTTCCTCATTTTCCTCTTGCTCACGCTCGCTTTCTGCGCCGGATTCTGCGGGCTGAGTCTGCTCGGGCGCAAACCGACGTCCACAGCGCTGCTGATCCAGTCACTGGTCATGCCATTCATTATCTTCTCCACGGCATTCATCCCGGCGGAAGCGCTTTCCTCCAGTGTCCGACCCTTCATCACTCACATGCCACTATCTCCGATCCTCGATAGTGTCCGCGTAATCATGACCGGTTCCGACCTTGATCGCGGGACGACCATCGAGGCGGCTGTCTGGCTGGTCGTCCTCGCGATTCTCGCGATCATCGGTTTCTCTGCGGCTTTCTCCAAGGAGCGTAAGTGACCATGACGACCATTTCCCCCATCTTCGCGCATGTCCATCGTCTTTCCCTCGGCTGGCGCCGAACACCATCCGCTGTCGTTGGCACTCTCTGCGTGCCGGTTTTCATGATGCTTATCACTCGGGCCATGTTCGGGGACCTCATCCGCGCTGTCAGCCCTGACAACGAACTCGACCTCCTCCCATTGACGATCATGATGATCTTTGCCGTGGAGTTCATGTTGACGATCTCCACCTCCGCAGAGATGATCCGAGAGAAACGGCTCGGATTGGCAGCCCGATTCGCCACCACCCCATCCGGGACCCGAGCCTTCATGACCGGAAGCCTGGTTTTCAGCACCTGCCGGATGATCGTCGGCGGTCTCCTTGTGGTCGTGGTCGGATTACTCTGCGGACTGCGGATCCACACCACCGAAGCCTGGTTGTGGCTCGCCCTCTTCATCGTGTTTTGCGGCCTTGCAGCGGGATCTCTGTCAGCACTGATCGGTTCAGCATTCACGACACCGGAATCGGCGATGGCGGTTGCCCCGATAATCATGATCCTGCAGTTCTTCAACGAGGGTCTCATGCCCGCAGACAGATTCGTCGAGGTCGTCCGCCCTCTAGCGGTGAACTCACCCGTCAGTCACGCCGTCCGCACAGCTACCGGACTGAATGATGGAACGGGTGTCGGTGATTCCCTGTTGTTCTGCCTCATCTGGTTCAGTGGTGCTCTCATTCTGTTCGCGTGGGGGGCGCTCCGGGTCTCCCGAAAGAATTGCTAACGCTGTTCCATTCCCCACCTGGATGTGCATTCTGCGGTCCCCCGACGAAGTTTCCGTTGCTACCCTCGGTGCCATGTCCGCATACCCTTTCTCCCATTTCCTCTGGATCACGTTCATCTTCGCGGTCGTCCCCTCGGCCGTGTGGGGCGGGATTCTCGCGATTCTCGCATGGCGGTTCCCCGATGACCGTTCCGCATCCGGAGCTGGTCTCTGGATGACGGGCCTCCTTGGATTCTTCTCCGGGATCTTTGCGGCCGTCGGCTGGTTGAGCTGGTCGGCGGACGACCACGGAGACTTCACGGCGCCCGGGTTCCCGCCACCGACCAACTTCCCCTCCTGGCAGATCGCGGCCTGCGCCCTCACGGTCGGTGTTCTCTGGTTTTTGGCTGCCCGATTGTCCGCGTGGCGAAAGCTCGGCGGGTTCAGCACCGCGATCGGGGTGACCGCGGGGCTGGTCACCGCGTTCTGCATCGCGGCCGCGACGGACACCACGGGCCAATCGGGGGTCGGTGCCGTGTTCCTCGGCGCCGGCGCCAGTGTCTCGCTGACGTTCTGCGCCGGCATCCGGGCGACTGACTCTGGCGAGTCAGTCGAGAAACTCTCCCGCTTCACGCTAACCCGCTCAGATCACCGCAGTTCGATGACTTTGTCTGCGTCCCCGAGATGTTCGCCGAATCCAACAAGCACGATGAACACCGCGCCAAGGAGAAACGCGAGTGTGATCCATAAACCGTGGAACCGCGGGCCACAGAGCCGGGCGAACGAGGCCCCGAGAAACGCCCCCAGTGTGTTGAAAAGCAGATCAGTGACGTCCGAGTGCCCGAGGACGAGGACGTACTGCACTATCTCGATGCACAGACTGACTGCCACACCGACCAGGGTAACCCTCCGAAGTGCATGGTGATGATCCCCGATTAGTATGTACAGGAGCACACCGAAAGGGACGAAGAACGCGATATTACCGACCCCATCGAATACTGGCGCGAACCAACTTGTACCCCTGAATACCTCCGCGAACGGCATGAATTCCAGTGAACGGACACGCTGATTTTCCGGCCGCCACAGCAGCCCGATGACAAAAAATGCCTTCAGCATGGTCAAAGAAACCATGACTCCGCTGTAGATGATGAGAGCCACCAGCGCGGCCGCCTGCTTCCGTCGCACTATCTGCACGATTTTCCTTCCGAGCCGGAGACCACTGACCAGGAAATGCTAACACCATGCGGAACTTCATCCCCGGTGAGCGATCCACGCCACGAATGACCTCACACAAAAATCCGGTGAAACACCCTTATCGGATGCCCCACCGGACCGGAGCTACAGCGTCACGTTGTGCCGCCACTCACGATTACATCGCGAGTTCAGTCCACTCTTCAGCGGTGATGCGGGTCAAAACCTTGAAGCCATCACCCTCGGGCTTGACGATGTACGCAGTGCCCTGCGGCTCCGGGTAGATGCCAGTGGCCGCATCGAAGACGTCGTCGTGGCCGACGATGACGTTGTTCTTGCCGTCTTCGGGCTTCGTCTCGAGGAATGGGGTGATGTTGTTCTTCATCGTTTCGATCTGAGCGTCGGTGTATTCCTCGGCAGGCTCGAAGTTCAGCTTCGAGGTCTTCTCGTAACGACCGAACGCGAGATCGGCGGTGTTGTACGCACGGCAGTATTCACTGGAGACGACGTCGCCGACCGGGATCTCGAGCTTCTCGAAGGCTTCGCCGATTTCCTTGGCCTGCTTCTTGCCCAGTTCATCGAGCTGACGCTGCGTGGAGCAGTCATCGAGCTTCATGTTGGGATCTGCCTGATCGGCATAATCCTTGGCAGTGTGACCGTGCCGGATGAAGATGACGTACCCGCCGTCTTTCAGATCCTTGACGATTTCCTCGGCCGGAACAACGTTCTCGAACGTATCAGAATCGTCGTCACTCTCGGCTTCGGTACTGGTCGCCGTCGAGGACTCCTTGGCCTCATCTATGGCAGATGCTGCCGCAGAGGTAGCTTCCGCAACCTTCTCTTCGGCTTTGTCGGAACTACAGCCCGACAGCGAACCGGCCACGACCATGATGCTGGCGGTGGCGACGAGGCCGATACGACGGATCTTAGAAATCTTCATGCTTTTATACTCCTTGATTTGGCGAATGCTTATTTAGCATATCCTATCCTCTTCATTTTTGCACAGATTGTCGACCCATTCGGCCATCTCCCACCAGAACAATGGGCGGGGCCAACCTCGTCCGACCTATGAAAACGACCGTCCATTACGCACTAAAACTGCCTTTATACAGCGTTAATGCTACACATGGCCAGGTTAGCAATCCGCTAACAGTGATCTGTCTCTCGCACTGTAGAGAGATACATCACTAACCCCTCTCAGAGAAACAACCGGGACCAGAAAAGAAGAGACATGTTTGTTCTAACATCATTTCCAACGCCGTCACCGCGAACGCCACACAATGCCACCGAAACAGCTACATACAGGTGAACGCGACTACCAGTGCGACAATCGTCAGAGTCAATATTCTGGCCAATATGATTGGTCATACCTGATGATGCGTAACCGATGGCAGACGATGATCATGCAGAATCCCGCCAAGATGGTAAATGAACGATCCCAATCGATCCGCAGCGATACCGAACAGCGTTATAAATATGCACATACCCGCGGCATACAAACTGATCATGATTCCGGTCAAGGTGGGGCCGTGCCGCAGTCCGCGGAAAACGTTGATGACATGATGGTCACCATCGCGGAATATGCCATTCCGTAAGGACCGCTATCACTGCAGCCGGGGCGGGCGGGCGTCCAATAACTGCACCACCCCAGATACCGATACACACATTTCTCTCACCGGCGTCAGATCCTACGCAGCCAACTGACGCATCGGGAACCATTCGGGGAACAGCGTTCCGAGAATACAAATAATCCCCACACCTCAACGAAGTGTGGGGATTATTTTTCATTTGTACCCCGTACGGGATTTGAACCCGTGCTACCGCCGTGAGAGGGCGGCGTCCTAGGCCGCTAGACGAACGGGGCTTAAAGGACGCGGAAATCATCTCCGCTGCTGGCCTACCAGGACTCGAACCTAGAACGACGGTACCAGAAACCGCTGTGTTGCCAATTACACCATAGGCCATCGTTTCACAAGCAACCGGTCGGCTTATCACCAACCGATGCGCTGTGCAACGAGGAACACTATAACCTTATTTCTCGACTACGGACAAATCTGCAGGTGGACGGCAGATTACTTCGGCCGGCCCCGGCGAGGGCACCGGGGAGACTCACCTATCTCATCACTGACTGGCCGGGGTCACCGGGGTGATCGCCCGGGCGGCACGCAGCCGCGCCAGTGTGGAGTCCTTTCCGAGAAGCTCCATCGACTCGAACAGCGGCGGGGATACCTGGCGCCCGGACACCGCGACGCGCAACGGGGTGAACGCTTTACGTGGTTTGAGCTCGAGTTCTTCGATCAGTGCCTTCTGTAGTGACTTCTCGATGACTGGGGTCGTCCAATCCTCGACGGCGTCGAGGGCACTGATGGCGGCGTTGAGCGGAGCGACCGCATCATCCTTGAGGTTCTTCCGCGCGGCCTTCTCGTCCAGCTCAAGGTCATCGTCGGAGACGACGAGGAACTCGAGCAGATCCCAGGCATCACCGAGGGTTTTGATGCGGGTCTGCACCTGCTCGGCGGCGAAGGCGAACTTGTCGGCCGGGTAATCCGAAGGGAAGCCCTTGTACTCCTCAAGGTAGCGGCGCAGACGGTCGCGGAAATCCTCGGGTTCCAGCAGTCGGATGTGGTCAGCGTTGATCGCCTCCAGCTTCTTCTGATCGAATCGGGCCGGATTGGCAAGCACATCGGTGACATCGAAGTTGGCGACGAGATCCTCGACGCTGAAAATATCCTGGTCTTTGGACAGCGACCAGCCGAGCAGGGCGAGGTAGTTGAGCATCCCCTCGGGGATGATGCCCGCGTCCCGGTGGTTGAAGAGGTTGGACTGCGGATCGCGCTTGGACAGCTTCTTGTTGCCCTCCCCCATCACGAAGGGAAGGTGACCGAACTCGGGGGTGCGATCGGCTATGCCTATACGTTCAAGAGCGGCGTACAGCGCGAGCTGACGTGGGGTCGAGGGAAGAAGGTCCTCGCCCCGCAGGACGTGGGTGATGCCCATGAGCGCATCATCGACGGGGTTGACCAGCGTGTAGAGCGGTGCACCGTTGGAGCGGGCGACGACGAAGTCCGGCTGAGTCGCCCCCTTGAACTCGATTTCACCGCGCACCAGGTCGTTCCAGGACCAGTCCTGATCAGGCATCCGCAGGCGCCAGACCGGCTTACGGCCTTCGGCCTCGAAAGCGGCGATTTGTTCCTCGGTGAGGTCCCGGTCGAAGTTGTCGTAGCCGAGTTTCGGATCGCGCCCGGCAACACGATGGCGTTCCTCGACTTCCTCGGCGGTGGAGTACGCGGGGTAGATCTCCCCGGCTTCCTTCAGTTTCCTCAGGACATCGAGGTAGATGTCCATCCGGAGGCTCTGCCGGTAGGGCTCGTGAGGGCCACCGACGACAACCCCCTCATCCCAACCGAGACCAAGCCATTCGAGGGAATCGATGATAGCCCGATACGACTCCTCTGAGTCGCGGGCAGCGTCGGTATCCTCAATCCGGAAGACCAGTTTCCCGCCGGTGTGACGGGCGTGCGCCCAGTTGAACAGGGCGGTGCGAACCATACCGACGTGAGGGGTCCCGGTGGGCGATGGGCAGAATCGAACGCGTACATCAGACATGGTTCTCCATGGTAGTCCAGAGAACCCTGGGTAGACTGTTTCCACATGCCCCATTCACGTCCCGTGACCGCCCCTGACTTCCTTCTCTCCCGGGCGCACGGTTCGGTACGCACCCAAGGGGTAAAGGACACCTTCAACGATCCGTGGGATGCAGTCACTGCGCTGAGGAAGGGACGCCACGACATGATCGTCGGCGCACTACCCTTTGATCCGGAGGCTCCGTGTGCACTGACAGTCCCGGAAACGGTCGTCCGCTCAGACTCACCGCTGGAACCCCACGCTTACTACCGTTTCGGCCCGGGTAGCGAATTGAATGCCCGCCTCGTCGGCCTCGACCCGGACGAGAAGACCCACCTGTCCCGTGTGTCGGCGGCGGTCCGAACCATCGCCCGCACCCCGTTGGAGAAGGTCGTGCTGGCCAGGGCGGTCAACATCGCCTTCGATCCCCCCGTCGATCCGCTCCTGGTGGCGGCGAGACTCATCGACCATTCCGCCAACCGTGACGGTTTCATCGCTGATCTCTCCCCCGCCGGAGGCCATTTCACAGGTAGGACACTCGTCGGCTCATCACCCGAAGTACTGGTCCGGAGGTGCGGGTCCACAGTAAGCGCCTACCCGCTGGCCGGGTCAGCAGCCCGGCTTCGGGACCGCGACCGGGATTGCCTCGTGGGTCAACAACTCCGGACCTCCACCAAAGACCTCGCGGAGCACCGCTTCGTCGTTGACGCACTCACCGCGGCGTTGTCGCCCCTGTGTTCTTCGCTTGATGTTCCGGTTCGCCCGGAATTGACCCGCACAAATGAGATGTGGCACCTGGCGACACCGATCAACGGGAGGCTGAAAGACAGCCGTACAACAGCACTCGAACTCGCTCTCACTGTGCATCCGACGCCTGCCGTCTGCGGAACCCCCACTGAAGCAGCCCAAGCTGTGATTAGTGCGGCAGAACCCGATCGAGGGTTCTACGCCGGGGCCGTCGGATGGTGCGATTCGACAGGAGACGGCGAATACGTAGTGTCCATCAGGTGTGCCGAAGTCTCTGCGGATGGGATGTCTGCCCACGCATGGGCGGGCGGAGGCATCGTCGGTGACTCCGATCCGGAGTCAGAATTGGAGGAGACCAGCGCGAAACTGCGGACGGTGCTCCGTGCCCTAGGAATCATCTGAGCACCCTCCGTGCCTTGAGCACCTGGTCCGGGTTGTCGGGGCGCGCGTTACCGCCCGGGACGGTTCCGCATTCCTCAACCGAGAAGCAGCAGTCATCGAGAAGTTCCGCTATCTCCAGGGGCCGAATGAGCTCCTCAACGTCGACGCGCAATCGGGCCGCCTGCGCTGAGGCGTCGGTATGGTGTACCACGATCAGGGTTCCACCCGGTGCGACGAGTGCCAGGAGCTTGTCCAGTGCTGCCGTTCCACGCCTCAGCGGAACGTAGCAACAGGTCACCAGATCGAAGGTTCGCCCGGTAACTGAACGCATGCCACCGGTGATCACCTCGATGTCCACCCCGGCGGATGCTGCCGCCGCTGCGGCTCTGCGGGTAGCGGTGGCGACGATGTCGACCCCCGTGACCCGCCACCCATTCTCCGCTAACCACACACAGTCCGCACCCTCACCACAGCCCACGTCGAGAGCGGTTCCGGGGCGCAGGCCAGCAGCGAGATGGGTCAAGGCATAGTTAGGACGGCCACTCCAACGCCGGGCACGGCCAACGTAGAGATGTTCCTCACCGGAGGCGGCATTGGGATGATCTGCCATCGTGATCCTCTCAGCTCGTCGCGGGCAGTGCCCGCCGTAGGCGAACAACAGGAATGTACACGGCGGTGGCTACCACGGCGTCGATGATGTTGACGATGAAACGGCTCAGGGAATCGTCGATGAACCCGGACCAGGTCACCGCAGTGAACACCAGCATCACGAGGGTGACCAGGACAGGTATCCGCAGACCACGGTGCGGAAAGTGCATCTCCACGCAGATCCCGGAGAACACCGCCGCGACGACCGCCAGCACCAGCAACGCAAGATGTATCCCGGAGAACGACGGCGTGCTATCGGGACTGAAGAAAGGCCCGAAGGCTCCCGCGTACCAGAAGATCGGGGCGAGGCTGATCACGAGCACCTGCCAGCTCGACATCTGGAGCCCCGGGAAGAATCGACGTCGGGTATCGGTCATGATTTCAAGATTAATCCGTCAGGACGGCCCCCGCCCAGTGGACGGGGCTGAGCGGATGGCGATCAGGCGCGTTCGACGGGGTTGCCGAGTCGACCGATGCCCGGAATTTCGATCTCGATGAAGTCACCCGGCTCCATCGGCGCTGTACCGGCCGGCGAGCCGGTGCAGATCACGTCGCCGGGCAGCAGCGTGATGGACGCGGTGATGAACTCGATGATCTCCCCGATGTTCATGATCATCTGGTTGGAGTTGGAGTCCTGCTTGGTCTCCGTCGAACCGTCACGGGTGAGGTGCGCCTTGATCGGCAGGTTGGTGGTGTCGATGGAGTCGAGGTCCGTCTCCATCCAGGGGCCGAGCGGGCAGAAGGTGTCGATGCCCTTGGCACGGGCCCACTGTCCGTCAGCGAACTGGAGGTCACGGGAGGACACGTCGTTGACGATGGTGAATCCGCGGATCACGGACTTCCAGTCGGCAGCCTTGATGTTCTTGCAGGGCTTGCCGACGACGAGGGCGAGTTCGCCCTCGAATTCCACGTTGGTGGCGAACTCGGGGATCCGGATGGCCGCGCCCGGCCCGATCACCGCGGTGTTCGGCTTGATGAACAGGGTCGGCGGCAGTGATTCCGCGGACTTCTTGAACACCTCGGCGACGTGGTCGGCGTAGTTGCGGCCGATGGCCACGACCTTCGACGGGAGCGAGGGTGCCAGCAGACGAACCTCCTTCAGGGGCCACTGGCGGCCGGTAAAGGAGGGCTCGGTGAATGGGGTGCCCTCGACCTCACGGCACACCGTTGCATCGCCGTCGCCCTCCACGACCGCGAAGCACAGACCATCAGGGGTGGCAATTCGTCCAAAACGCATGCGGACGATTCTAGCGCCACGGACAACGGGGGGAGACATCGGGGCCGCACCTGTGCTGTCCACGGTTCCCCGGGCCCGCGACAACGGATCACCGCACCCGTGACATATGACAGTGTCCGTACGGTGCGACGTACCGTTTAGTGGGTGCATGAACGCTACGGATCCGTGCACCCCCAGACTGTCCCCCACCCACCGGAGGCCACCCCGTGACGACAACAGATGAACGTTTCCGATCGAACGCGATCACCGCCGCGCCGGCACTGCTGACGCTCATACCGGGCGTCGTCTACGGTCCGGAGTATCTCCCGTACACGCTAAGCCCCTGGATCCTCTATCCCTGCGTCATCGCGCTCCTGGTGGCGTACGGCGGGTTGTTCCTCTGGCTGTTCCACCGCGGCGGACGCCGTCTCGCACTCCGCCGGCGGGTGTGGGGCGCGGGAGGACTGACGGCCATCGCCGGGCTGATGCTGCCGCTGAACCCGGATTCGTCGGCGGCGGGATTCTTCCTCGCCGCGCTCTGGCTCGTCTGTTCCTGTCCGTGGCGCGTCTGGTTGCCTGGCTGGGCCCTCTTCGTCATTCTCGAGATCGTCGCCCAGTTGTTGATGGGCGTCGGGATGGGGATTATCTTTCTCTACCCCGGTGCGCCGCTCATCCTCATCATCGGGGCCATCCGGGTGTTTACGGGAAGGCAGCGCCGGGGAAGCCTGGAGATCGCGGGAGCGGTGACCTCCGAACGCTCCAGATTGGCGCTCGACATCCACGACACGGTGGGGCAGACACTGACCGCCGCGGTAGTGAAACTGCAGGTCGCCGGGCAGCTCTTCGATTCCGCGTCCTCGAATGGAGCGAGCGCGGATGACCTCGGCGCTCGCGCCCGCAGGGAGATGGATGAATCGGAGGAACTCGTCCGCCGCGCACTGACGGAGCTGCGGGCGCTCATCGGTGATCTCCACGATTCCGGTCTCGCTCGGGAACTCGATCACGCGGAAGACATCCTCACCGCCGCCGGAATCACCCCGGTGATCCCCCGGCGCGGTGTGGAGCTGGTCCCGGAGTCGCTGAGCCCCGTGATGGGGTGGGTCGTGCGGGAGGCCGTGACCAACGTGGTCCGGCATTCCGGTGCGGATGAATGCCGGATCCGGGTTGAGTCGGACCGGATCATCGTCACGGACGACGGGCGGGGGCCCGGTGCGACGGATGCCCCCGGCACCGGGACAGCGTCGATGACGAAACGTGTCCGGCAGTCCGGTGGGACACTGCGGATCACCGCAACCGAACCAACCGGAACCCGCGTCGAGGCACGGTGGTCATGACCGGGCGAATACGGATCATCATCGCCGACGATCAGGCACTCGTCCGGGGCGCGGTCGCCGCGCTGCTGTCCCTGCAGGCCGACATCGAGGTCGTCGCCGAATGCGCGGACGGCGCCGAAACCGTTGACGCCGCGCGGCGTCTGGAACCCCACGTGTGCCTGCTCGACATCGAGATGCCCGGCATGGACGGACTCACCGCGACGCAGGCGATCCGTGCGCTCCCGAACCCGCCGAAGGTACTCATCGTCACCACCTTCGGGCGGATCGGGTACCTGAAGCGGGCTCTCGACGCCGGTGCCTCCGGGTTCACCGTGAAGACGGCACCCGCGGGCGAACTCGCGGAGGCGGTCCGCCGGGTCCACCGGGGGCTCCGGGCGATCGACCCCGTGCTCGCCCGGGAGTCACTTTCCTCCGGAACCAATCCCCTGACCGCACGCGAGTGCGACGTCCTCCGACTGAGCCTGACCGGAGACACCATCGCGGGAATCGCCGGACATCTGGGGCTTTCCCCCGGTACCGTGCGCAACCACATCAGTCACGCGATGGCGAAAACCCACGCCGTCACCCGGACAGAAGCCGCCGTCACCGCCCGCGAACACGGCTGGATCTAGTTCCGCACCCGATCAACGAGCCATGACATCTGTCACCGCCAGGTGGTGACATTCCGGGGATGTACACCATCACAATGACCAGTGAGATGGATGACATGAGAAGCACAGACCACACCACACCAGCAATCTCGATCACCGGAGTGACGAGGACCTTCGGTTCGGGTGATCGGGCGGTCCGGGCCGTCGACGACGTCACCCTGGAGATCAACGCCGGCGAGATCGTCGCCCTGCTCGGCCCCAACGGCGCGGGAAAAACGAGCCTCATCGACATGATCTGCGGATTCTCCACACCCGGGAACGGCTCCATCCGGGTGTTCGGCGGGCAGCCGTCAGCGGTCACCGGCAGCGGGCGGATCGCCTGCGTCCCCCAGTCAGGCGGGCTCAATCCTTACCTGACGGTGCAGAAGACCCTTCTACTCATCGCTGCCGCACAAGGGGTGGACACAGGACGCATCGACGAAGTCGCCGAACGGGCGGGGATCACCGGGCTGATGAAGCGCCGGGTGAAGAGCTGCTCCGGCGGGGAACAGCAGCGCATCAAGTTCGCGGTTTCCCTGATCGCGGACCCCGACCTGATCATCCTCGATGAACCGACCACGGGCATGGACACTGGTGCCCGGCGCGAGTTCTGGGCCGCGATATCCCGGGATGCGGACGCCGGGCGGACGATCATCTTCGCGACGCACTACCTCGCCGAGGCCGAAGAACACGCGGAACGCGTCGTGGTGATGGCACACGGGAGGATCATCTCCGACGGGTCGGTGCACGACCTCCTGGGGGCCAGGGCGCGGACGGTCACGATCACTGGAGCACCACCAGAGGCTGTGTCCCTCGCATGCACCGGTCTCGACGCCCGGGTGGACGGTGACCGCATCACCGTCGCACCAAACCACTCCGATGAACTCGCCCGTCGGCTCCTCCGGATCCCGGGCGTCCGGGACCTGATCATCCACCAGCCGTCCCTCGAGCAGGTCTTCCTCGAGCTCACCGCTGACTCCACGGCCCGAGCGACGGCTACGGGCGTCGACACGCACAGCGCACACTGAAAGGCAGTAGACCATGACGACCACATTCCTCAACCGTCTCCTCCGCTACACACTCACCGACATCTCCATCATGCTCGCCGCGGTATTCCTCCCAGTGGCTGTGTACCTGGGTGTCACCTTCGACACCGGACAGTGGAATACCCCTGCCGGGCCGGTCGCGAACCTGCACTTTATCGTCGCCATGTCCATCGCGCTCTACGGCACGGCGACCGTCGCCGCGAACGAGGGCGCGACGATCACGGCGGAACGGGACACGAACTGGCTGCGGACCATCGCCCTCACCCGCCTGGGGATGAACCGCTACATTGCGGTGAAGCTACTCATCACGTTGGTGGTGTCCGTCGTGCCGATCCTCGCGATCGCGGCGATCTCCCCACTGCGTGGTGCCGAGGCCCCGGTCAGCATGTGGTTCGCTGTCGGCACCTGCTGTCTCTTCGGCACCGTGGTCTTCGGTCTCTTCGGTCTCATGATGGGACTCTGGTTCTCCGGGTCCACGGTCACCCGCTACATGGGATTGATCATGATGCTCATCGCGTTCATGGGCAACCTCTTCCTGCCGCTCGAGGGCATGCTCCTGGACCTCGCGCGCTTCACCCCGATGTTCGGACCGGGCATGCTCACCCGCTCGGTCATCTGGTACCTGAGTCCCGACACCGGTGGCGGGGCGGACAACCAATTGTTCCCGCTGTGGCAACTCATCCTTAACATGGGGGCATGGACGCTCATCTTCGTCGCGCTCGCGTGGCTCGGTCACCGCAGAGGGCTGCGCAGGTGAACTCCACCACCAGTGCTGGCCGGCGGGACCTGATCTCCGTCCCCGCGGCGCTGACCACCGCCCTCTGGCTGGTATTCCTCGCCCCGGCCATCGCCGAGGCCCTCACCGGGGATCACCCGGTGTGGGTGCGGGTGGTATCCGTGACCATCATCCCCGTGTTCGGTGGTCTCTACGTCGCCCTGTACGGGTTTCTCCTGACGAAGCGGGCGTCCCCGATGACCCGGCACAGATCCCTCATGGGCCTGGCCGGTTTGCTCGGGCTCACGGTGCTCAACTGGCTCCTCATCGGCCCCACCGCGCTCGGCATGCTCTACTACCCGGTCGCGTGGGCCGGGATAGCGCTGCCGATCCTGGTCAGCGCACCTTTGATCGGCGGGTCCGTCGTGGTGTTCTTCCTGGCCGGGATGGAAAACCCGGTGCCGATGTCCATCGGGATCATCATCCTCGGCTGGGCGATGATACTGACGCAGCACTACCGGTACCTCGGACTGCGGGAGGCCGAGACGCAGAACAAGCTCGCGATCCTCACGGAGCGGGAGCGCCTCGCCCGGGACATGCACGACACCGTCGGGCAGACGCTGACCGCCGTCACCGTCAAACTCCAGCTCGCCGAGCGTCTCGTCGACGCGGCACCGGAGGATGCGCGCGGTGAGATCGCGGAATCCCGTGAGCTGACCCGGCGGGCGCTGAACGAGCTCCGCAGCGTCGTGGCGGGACTGCGGGAGTCGTCGCTGGATTTCGAGCTGTCCTGTGCCGCGGACATCCTCGGGGCCGCGGGCATCCGCGCCGAGCTCCCCGAGAATCCGGCGGTCGACGAGGACGTGGAGAAGCCGATGGCCTGGGTCGTCCGCGAAGCCACCACGAACGTCGTCCGCCACTCCCGGGCGCGCACCTGCCGAATCACCGTCGGCCCACGCAGGCTCGTGGTCGCCGACAACGGCACCGGGTTCCGGGCTGACCCGGAGCAGAGAGGTAACGGGCTGCGCTCGATGCGGAGCCGCGTCGAATCATCCGGTGGGACATTCACCGTGGATAGCGGGGAGAACTCGGGGACGACAGTGGAGGCGACATGGCCGTGACAGACAACAGCATCCGCGTCCTCATCGCGGAGGACCAGACACTCGTCCGGGGAGCGCTCGTGGCCCTGCTCAACCTCGAACGCGACATCGACGTCATCGCCGACTGCGGCGACGGCGCCACCGCCGTCAATCTCGCCGCCGACCACCGGCCCGACGTGTGCCTTCTCGACATAGAGATGCCCGGGACGGACGGGATCACGGCGACCCGGGAGATCCGCGCGCTGGATGATGCACCGCGCGTGCTGATACTCACCACCTTCGGTCGCGCCGGATACCTGCGACGCGCGATGGACTCCGGGGCCAGCGGCTTCATGGTGAAGGACTCCCCAGCGGAGGAACTCGCCGAAGCGATCCGCCGCATCCACGCCGGACTCACCGTGATCGACCCCGCTCTCGCCCGGGACTCACTCGCCGCCGGGCACAGCCCGTTGACCGAGCGCGAGGCCGAATTGCTCCGTCTGGCGCTCACCGGGGCGACAGTGGCCGACATCGCCGCAAGCGTGCACCTGACCCAGGGGACGGTACGTAATCACCTGAGTCGCGCGATAGCCAAGACCCACACCGCCAACCGGATGGAGGCCGCCGTCACCGCGCGGGACCTGGGGTGGATCTAGGGGAGGTCAATCAGCAGATCAGCGATGTGTTGCGGGTTCCCAGTAGCGGAAGATACTGCACACGTTCACTCCGTGACACAAGGGTCACGGCTGCATCGTCTTCATCGTGTCGCCCCGCGCGTTCGCCGCGAGCGCCAGATACAGCTCCGCGCACGCCAGTGCGTCGGTGAGTGCGTTGTGACTGCGGTAGAACGGCAGGCCGTAGCGCCCACGTACCCGGGTCAGGCGCAGATCCTCACCCCTCGGATAGGTGCCCATGCGTTCCATGTGGCGGCGTTCGACGGCGAAGGTGTCGACGACCGGGACCATCAGATCGGCACCGAACATCTGCCTGCACGCGTACCCGAGGAATCCCTGCTCCATGTGCGCGTAGTGGACGAGCATGGCCCGCCCCGCGAGTGCGTCCAGCAGCCGCGCCACCGCCACAGCCGGGTCCTCACCGGCGGCGACGGTGTCGTCCGTCAGACCGTGGACGGTCGCGGACTCCCCCACCGAATCATCCCCCTCGCCGCTGCGGAGCACGACATGCCCGGCACCGGACAAGTCGATGGCTCTGCCGTTGACGGGTACCCAGCCGATCGACAACAAGCGGTCCTGCCCCGGGGTGAGGCCGGTGGTCTCCACGTCGACGGCGAGCAACGGCAGTGTGTCCAGTTTGTCGGAGGGAACCGGGAAACTCGCGCGGTAGAACTCAGCGAGTGGTCCGGTCGCCGCCCGAATCGTGCGGGAACGTTTGTCCAGACCGAACATCAGATGCTCCTGATCGGATACTTCGTAGCCAGTGCGTTCTGCATGTTCTTAATGATCTGGAAGGCGTCGCGCAGATGCTCGGAGTCGAGTTTGCCCAGCGCCTTCGGGTTGATGTGGTAGTTCGGTTCCTCACCACGTCGAACCTGTTCCGTCTGCTGTTTGAGGGCGATGGTGTTGAGGAAGTCGAAGGCGTCGATGAGTTCGGCTGCGCCGCCAGTCGATACCGCTCCCTGCCCAGCGCTGAGTTTCAGGCGTTGGCGGGTGCCGACGGCGTCGATACCGCTGGAGAGGGCGAACAGGCGGGCCATCTGGACGATCGCGGCGGTACCGCCTTTCTTCACATCGAGGGTGTTCGCGTAGTCACCCGAGCGATCCACCACCAGCCCCCGGAAAAGTCCGAGCGGTGGTTCGCGGCGTGCCGCCAGTGCACCGAGGTGTGCGTGCATCCGCTGCGCCCCCTTGGCCTGCTGGACCGCGAACTCATGCACCTGTTCGGCGAGGCTCTCATCACCGTGGATCGCCCGGAAATCAAAGAACGTCTGGGCATGGAGCAGGGCGTCTGGTTCGGGTGCGGTGATCCAGTTGTGGAACGTGGAGATCCACGTCGAGACCGTCATCCGCCAGTCCGGGTTCATCGCCATCATGTTGCCTGGACAGAGCACCTGGCCAGCGGCGGCCAATCCTTCACAGACGTACGTCGCGAGATTAGCGAAATACTGGCCGTGTTCCGCTTCATCATAGGAATCATCCAGGACCATCGCATTGTCCTGATCGCTGGCCAGGCCCATGCCTCGGCGTCCCTGTGAACCGACGACGACGAAGGTGTAGGGCACGGGCGGGTCGCCGAACTTTTCTTCCCCCAGTTGCAGCAGACGCCGTGCGAGACCGTCCGCCGCGACAGTGAGCAGCCCGGTGACCTCCTCTGAACTCGCGCCGCGTTCGATGAACCGGACCGCGACGTCGTGGGCGTTGTCGTAGACCTCCTTCAGCTCCTCCGGAGTGTTGCGTCTGGAGAGATCCGCTGTGAGGTAGATCGGGTCATGGCGTAGGAGCCGCATGATGTCCGAGGAACTTACCAGCCCCACGAGGCGGCCTGACTCGACGACCGGCAGGTGATGAACCCGGCGTTCAGCCATGAGCAGCATCGCCTCGAAAGCGGGCATGTCGGGGGTCGCGGTCTTCGGCCCTGCCGTCATGATCGAGCTGATCGGCCCATCCAGGTCGGTTCCCCGGGCGATCCCACCCCGCATGTCGCGGTCAGTGACGATCCCCGCAAGATTCCCGGAGCGCGTGATCAACAGGGAAGATACTCGCTTATCCTCCATCTTTTGTGCGGCCTGTCTCATGGTCACACCGTCCTCGACCGATACTGGTTCGGTAACCATGAAGTCCTCGACGAGGGTCCTGAGGACATCGGAGGCGGAGTCCTGCCGCAATGTTGCGGCGGCGGCAGCGATCCGGGCAGACTGACCGGAGTAGTACCGCTGCACTTGGGGATGTTCTTCGGCCAGCACCGCGAACGCCGCACGCGGAAGAATGAGAAGGAGTGTGTCCTCAACGGCGATCATGTCATACCGTGAGGCCGCATTGTCCCCCACGAGCGTCGAATAGCCGAAGGTACGGCCTGCTCCGCGCCGATCCAGGAGAATGCCGTCGGAATCCGTGATATCCACGGCACCTGACCGGATGAGGTGGAGCGCGTCGTTCGTGTCCCCCGTCCCGACGATCGTCGCCCCACGACGAACATAGCGCATCTCCATCTGCGCGGGCAGTTCGTCCAGTACGTCCTCCGGTAATTGCGCGAACGGATCGGTGGTGGCGAGGAAGTCGCGGACCTCGTCAAGTTCAACAGACATGAAGCCAGTCTATCTGGTGATAGACAACACAGTGACCCTTCCATCGTGATATGCAATATTATTTTACGGCAAAGATGAGCTCCGGACGATCACTTCACTCATGACGAGTTCCCGTGTGAGCCCTAGTATCGCGCCTCGAACTTTTGTACGCTGGCTACAATCAACCACTTACCTGCAGCAGACACTAGCGTCCCCCTTTTCATGTGGGACGCCCTCTGCATGCCTTTACACGTCATTCCTTGAGGTGATTTGCTTTGTCCACCCCTCCCGTTGAACCGGGTACCCGACCACGCCCCATCAGGAACAACTCGCTTCCTTTGGACACCGTCAGCGACGAGGTCCTCTGCGACGTAGCCTGCACCAACAGTCCCCGGTTCATCCGCCACGAGGACGGCTGGGCCCTCGTCCTGGCAACGACCCAGGGTGCGCCCGGACGCAGCCTTTTCGCAGATGTCTCGGGAATCACCGACCGGTCGCGTCTCGACGCCGGACTTATGCGCCCCCACCCCCGAGTTCCGAAGGTCAGGGCCTGCATCCTGAAGGTTCCCTCCGGATGGCGCGGCAGCGTCCGTTATCTCCCTATGGAAGGTGCCAATCCAAAGGCACCACTCGGTGCCGCGCAGCGGGCTTGGTGGAAAGACCTTGTCCGAGGCGCACTACTTCCCGAGGGGGAGGAAATCTACCACTCTGTCGGCCCCGCAACCGTGGTGTCCGCACCCGACGCGCCAACGGATCACGCAGCCGAGGAAAACCCGGACTGGGTCGCCCGAACGGTGAACATCGAAGCCCGCGAACCGCGCTGCATGCGACTCGTTGAAACCGGAGGAAGCGGAACGCCACTCATCATCTTCGACGGCCCTCTCTTTCATAATGCAGGCGCCATGGCGGCCCTCTCCACATTGGATGTGGTTCCCTCACACATCGCATTCATCATCCACGGTGGCGGAGTCGAGGGACGCAACCGTGATCTCCTCCGGAACGACGACTTCACAGCGGCGGTACTCGACACCGTGGCCCGAGAGACCGGCGCACAGCGGGGCGTCGTCGCAGGCTCCTCCTATGGCGGGCTGGGTGCTCTCTACGCCGCCGCAACCAGACCCGAGCAGGTCGCTGGAGTCATCGCACTATCCACACCGTTCTCCCGGTTCGAGGACTGGGAGCTGCTGGGCAAACTCCCGGAGCGGATCCGGGTCATCATCGACGGCGGCACGCTCGAGTGGCTGATGGCCCACGGTTTCGAACACGCGGAGGACCGCCTGCGCGAACTCGGTGTGAACCACATTGCCAGAAGGTTCGTCGGTGGCCACGACATCGCCTGCTGGCGGAGACGGATGGCCGAAGACTATAAGCTGATCGTGGAATAGAACACCGGACATCTCACCGGGCTCGGGTGTACCATTTCCCCGCATGATGGACACACCGCCCGACCCCGCACTCCCTATCAGTGAGTTCGCGTTCCCGGGACCGTTGCGCGATGCGCTGGTCGCGGCGATTCTCAGCGGGGAGAAAACCGCCACCTCCACTCTGCTCCGCGAACACGAGGCCGAAGGTACTGAGCCTCGGATGCTGCTGGGCACGCGCGAGGTCGTGGTCGACAGCGACAACCGGCCGGTGTGCGTCATCGAAACAACGGACGTAGTGATTCGCCGATTCGGCGACGTTGACGATGAGTTCGCCCGCGCCGAGGGCGAGGGGTTCGCGACCTCCGGGGAATGGGCGTCCGCGCACCGCGGGTTCTGGCACAGCACCGAATACCGCGAAGCGATCGGCGATCCCCACTTCACCGTCAGCGAGGACACACCCGTGGTGTGCACCCGCTTCCGCGTGGTGCGACGGTAGGGATTGTCGATAACGCATGCCCCGGTGAAACGTCCGTAGCCCCGTGACGCCGGGAATCCACGGAAACGGACCGGCGCAACAGGGGCACGGCGAAATCAGGACCCGGCGGGACTCCGCCCCACACCCGCCACGGGTTCCCCGCTAGAACTACCCCAGAGCCGCGACGATCCGGTCCCCCACCTCGCTGGTGACAACCCCACCGGTGCCTCGGGAGGCGACATCCTCCGCGACGGCCTTCTCGATGCGTGCGGCGTTGTCCTCGTCGCCCAGGTGGCGCAGGAGGAGTGCAGCGGAGAGGATCGCGGCCGACGGGTCGGCGATGCCCTTTCCGGCGATGTCCGGCGCGGAACCGTGGACCGGTTCGAACATGGAGGGATTGACGCCCGAGGCGTCAATGTTGCCGGAGGCGGCCAGCCCGATCCCGCCTGTGACCGCCCCTGCAAGGTCGGTGAGGATGTCGCCGAAGAGGTTGTCGGTGACGATGACGTCGTAGCGCGAGGGGTCCGTGACCATGTAGATGGTGGCGGCGTCGATGTGGTTGTAGTCGACGGTGACGTCCGGGTACTCGGCGGCGACGGCGTCGACGGTGCGCTGCCACAGTCCACCGGCGTGGACGAGGACGTTGGTCTTGTGCACGAGAGTGAGGCGCCCACGGCGCGCACGGGCGCGCTCGAAGGCGTCGCGGATGACGCGCTCCGCGCCGAAGCGGGTGTTCTGGCTGACTTCGCTGGCGACCTCGTGCTCGGTTCCCTCGCGGAGGAGGCCGCCGTTGCCAGCATAGAGGCCTTCGGTGCCCTCGCGGACGACGACGAAGTCGATCTCGCCCGGGTCCGCGAGCGGGCTGGCGGATCCCGGGTAGAGCTTCGCGGGCCGCAGGTTCACGTGGTGGTCGAGAGCGAAGCGCATCCTGAGCAACAGGCCGCGCTCGAGAACCCCGGGCGGGACCTCCCCGGGTGCGCCGACGGCACCGAGCAGGATCGCGTCGTGTTCCCGCAGGCTGGAGAGGTCATCGTCGGTGAGGGTCTCGCCGGTGGAGAGGTAGCGGCGTGCACCGAGATCGAAGTCGGTGGTCTCGATGTCGTCACGTACCGCACGGAGGACTTTGAGTGCCTCCGCCGTGACCTCTGGACCGATTCCGTCGCCGCCGATAACCGCCAGTTTCATTTGATGAGACTCCATTCCCACATAGTGAACTCTTGTGGGTGAGTCTAACACTTCTCCCCTGGACACACAGCCCCCGAACGGAGCCGGATCAGACCTGCCGGAGCACAGCCTTCAACTGTGACCCGGCGCCGATGACACCTGCTCGGATCACAGCGTCGACCTGCGCGTCACTGACACCGGCAGCCACCGGGACACCGACCCGGGACACCAGCCACCACTCACCCGACTGCTGCACAGCACACACAGCAGCCGTGGTGGACAATGCGTTCGCATGGTTACAGACGTGCAGCAACTGCCCGGGATCTGGTTCACCGGTGGCGGGCACGCGGGCGGCTACGCGGATCACCACATGTTCGGGGTCAGCGAGAATGATGTCAACAGGGGTTCCATCCATGGCAAGGCACACCGTCGAGGTTTCCTCGTCGAAGGGCACCTCCTCCACACCCCGGGCAGCGAACCATCCGGTGATGCGTTCCCGGGTCAGGGGTGGCAGATCCTGGGTGGTGGAACGGATGCTGGACCGCCCCGGGGTTTTCCCGGTACTGGGAGCCGAATCAGGAACGGCCTTCGCCATCGTCTCGGCCAGTTCCTCGCCGATACACAAGGCGGTGCGGATGAGTCCGGCGATCTGTCCTCCGGTCACGCCCTCCCCGATCGGAAACACCAACCGGGCAGTGACATCAAGTGGTGCCGCATCCGCAGCAGAGGTGTTCTCACCCGGCGCGAGAACCGTCCGCAGGGGTTCCCCACCCGGTGCCGAGAGGTAGGTGTGAGGCGCGCGGGGCGTGGAGTTGACAGCATTCGCGGCGACGAGGGCCGTGACATAGTCGGCTGCCGTGACGTTTCCGTTGTACTGAAGAAGGGCGATAACGCAGGGCTCGTCACTGTCTCCGCTGATGCTGACGGTGAGAGTGACGGGACCATGGTCGACGGTGACATCGGCACCGGGGGCAGCGGCCCTGGGTTCAAGGCCGATGCTGCGGGCAGCGGACTGCACCATGGCGGTGTCAGGCAAGGTGGGTGTGTTCATGAGCGGAACTGGTTGCTTTCTCGGTTCGATCAGGGTCAATCCGGGTTGAACCTGGATTGAATCAGGGGCGCTCAACGCCGTCTTCTTCTCTATCCAACCTACGCCACCGGACAGCGGGATTCCGGAATGAGTCACATTACTGTTTCCTTTTGTACCGCAATACCGCTAAAATAAAATCTCTGTGTGCCCGATCGGATAGCGCTATGCGCCCGGTCGGGCTTTTCCTTACATCAGCCGCGTCTTCCCCGGACGACCGCAGGAAAGCCGTGGACTGACCCGCGAACCGCGCATCCCGGGCATCGGGAAGCGTCACGCTGATACCCTATGATCCATCGAAAGGCCCCCATGCCGCTTGAGCGCTCCGCCGTGAACGACACCCACGGAGACATCAGTATCCCGGCTTCCTTCCGGGCCGCCTTCTCTTCCCCACGCCGATTGCGCATCGAGGTCCTCGCGGGCCTCGTCGTCGCCCTCGCGCTCATCCCGGAGGCGATCAGCTTCTCCATCCTCGCGGGTGTCGATCCCAGGGTCGGGCTGTTCTCATCCTTCATCATGGCGGTGACCATCGCGTTCGCCGGTGGGCGTCCGGCAATGATCAGTGCGGCGACGGGTGCGGTAGCCCTGGTCATCGCTCCGCTCGTCGCCTCACACGGACTGGATTATCTCATCGCGGCGGTAATCCTCGCTGGTATCCTCCAGATCTTGCTCGCCGCGACGGGCGTGGCGAAGCTGATGCGCTTCATTCCGCGTTCGGTGATGGTCGGCTTCGTCAACGCCCTGGCGATCCTGATCTTCATGGCGCAGATACCGCACCTCTACAATGTCCCGTGGGTGGTGTACCCGCTGATGGCGGTCGCCATCGCGATCATGGTGTTCCTGCCCCGTGTGACGACGGCAGTTCCGGCACCACTCATCGCGATCATCGTGCTCACCGCAGTGGCAATGCTCGGCGGGTTCAAACTCCCCGATGTTGCCGACCAGGGTGAGCTACCTTCGAGCCTGCCGCACTTCCTCATCCCGGATGTCCCGCTGACGCTGGAGACTCTGAAGATCATCGCTCCCTTCTCGCTCGCGATGGCGCTCGTCGGCCTGATGGAGTCGCTGATGACGGCGAAGCTCGTCGATGACATCACCGAGACCCGCTCGGACAAAACCCGCGAGGCCTGGGGTCAGGGCGCGGCGAACATCGCCTCCGGCTTCGTCGGCGGCATGGGTGGCTGCGCGATGATCGGCCAAACGATGATCAACGTCAAGGAATCCCGCGCCCGCACCCGCCTGTCCACCCTGCTCGCCGGCGTCTTCCTGCTCATCCTGGTGGTCACCCTCGGCGACATCGTCGGACAGATCCCCATGGCCGCACTGGTGTCCATCATGATTATGGTCTCCGTCGGCACCTTCGACTGGCACTCCATCGCACCCCGAACCCTCACCCTCATGCCCTGGTCCGAGACCGCGGTCATGCTCGTCACCGTCGCGGCAACCCTGGCCACCCACAACCTCGCCATCGGCGTAGTCACCGGCGTGATCATGGCGATGGTCATGTTCGCTCGCCGCGTCGCCCACCTGACCACCGTGGAAAAGATCGCCGACGTCGACACCGACGACGACGGGCGGGTCAACCTCCGCACCTATCGCGTCGTCGGCCAACTGTTCTTCGCCTCGTCGAACGATCTGGTCTACCAGTTCGACTACGACAACGATCCCGCCCAGGTTGTCATCGACCTCACCGACGCCGAGGTGTGGGACGCCTCGACCGTCGCCACCCTCGACGCCATCACCCGCAAGTACGCGGCGAAGGGCACGGAGGTGCAGATCATCGGCCTCGACGGCGCGTCGAAGCGGCGCTTGGACCGGCTCACCGGCGAACTCGTCTGATCCGGCGGCTGTGGCTCCACGGCGCCCCTCCGGCGGACCTGCCTTGTTACCCTGTCGGTGACCGGGCGCCGTTTCCCCACAGGTACAAGGGGATGACTTCTTCGAGGAGCCGGATGCGCACCAGCGACGACCTCGCCACCTCCGGGACCACCACCGGCGGATTCTCCATCCGCCGCTGCCTGAACACGGCCCTGAGCACCTTCCTCAGGAACATATGGGGATGGCTCGGATACGGGATTCTCGCGATCCTGTTCCCGACGCCGACCCTCCGGTATGAGGACTCCGAAGGGGGCAGCGCGACCGCCGAAACAGTCACCGGCGCAATCATCAACGGTGCGATATCCACGGCGTTGTTCGCGCTCGGGTTCACCTTCATCATCCGGGCCGCACTCCGTGACACCGCGGACGACGGGGACACCACGGACGGGGAATACGGAAACGCCTTCCCCGTGATCCTGCTGATCGGCGCCGCGTTTCTCACGGTTCAGGCGGCCATGATCCACGTCGCGGGCCTCCTGGGGCCGGAGTGGGCGCTCATCGACGGGCCGTGGTACTTCCGCCTGCGGCTCACCGCCCTGATCACCGCGGCCGTGAGCGTTCTGCTGCTGCCCTTCGTGCTGTTCGCCCCGTTCCTCTGCACCGACGGCGCGCCGGTCGGTGAGTCCCTCGCACGGGGCTTCGCCATGGGCCGGGCGCACTATCCCAGGATCGTCACGCTGCTGCTCGTCTGCATCCCGGTCATGATGTCCGGTGCGCTCGCGCTCGGGGTCGGAATCCTCGTCACAATCCCAGTAACGATCCTCACCGTCACCGCCGCCTACCGGCAACTCACCTGTGACGGTCGGGAGATGCCTTACAGCGCCCGCCCCTGAACGCCCCGGGACGCACCCCGCACACCCGGAAACCTTGACACCCGATGGAATCACACAGACACGCAGGTGCGTCACCATGGTGTCACCACCCACACGACACGGGAATGAGTTAAAGGCGTTCGGTAACACACCCCCGCTGCCTGCACACGCCAAGTAACAACGTTAGTTTGGGAGACATGAAACCCCGAACCATCGGCGTGACAGAAGTAGCACTGCGCGATGCACACCAGTCCCTCATGGCAACCCGCATGGCACTGGAAGATATGGTCGGCATCTGCGAGGAGATCGATAACGCGGGCTACTGGTCCGTCGAATGCTGGGGCGGAGCGACGTTCGACGCCTGCATCCGATTCCTCAACGAAGACCCTTGGGAGCGCCTGCGCACCTTCCGGAAACTGATGCCCAACTCGAAACTCCAGATGCTGCTGCGCGGCCAGAACCTCCTCGGCTATCGCCACTACGAGGACATGGTGGTGGACAAGTTCGTGGAAGTGTCCGCAGAGAACGGCATGGACATCTTCCGCGTGTTCGATGCCCTCAACGACCCCCGGAACCTCGAGCACGCCATGTCCGCGGTGAAGAACGTCGGTAAGCACGCCCAGGGCACGATCTGCTACACCGTCTCCCCGCTGCACACCGTGGAGGGCTACGTCGAACAGGCCGGACGCCTGCTCGACATGGGCGCGGACTCCATCGCGCTGAAGGACATGGCCGCACTGCTCAAGCCGCAGCCCGCCCACGACATCATCCGGGGCATCAAGGACACCTACGGCGAGGACACGCAGATCAATGTCCACTGCCACTCCACCACCGGCGTCACCCTGGTCACCCTGATGAAGGCCATCGAGGCGGGTGCCGACGTCGTCGACACCGCCATCTCCTCAATGTCCCTCGGCCCTGGCCACAACCCCACAGAATCACTGGTGGAGATGCTTGAAGGCACCGGGTACACCACAGACCTGGACATGGAGCGGCTCATCACCATCCGCGACCATTTCAGGAAGGTCCGCCCCAAGTACGCCGAGTTCGAGTCGAAGACGCTGGTGGACACCAACATCTTCCTCTCCCAAATCCCCGGCGGCATGCTGTCCAACATGGAGTCCCAGCTCAAGGCACAGGGTGCGGGTGACCGTATCGACGAGGTCATGCGGGAGGTCCCCGTCGTACGGAAGGCCGCAGGCTACCCGCCGCTGGTGACCCCGAGCTCCCAGATCGTCGGCACGCAGGCCGTGTTCAACGTGCTCATGGGCCGCTACAAGGTGCTGACCGCAGAGTTCGCCGACCTCATGCTCGGCTATTACGGCGAGTGCATCGGTGAGCGCGACCCGGAGCTCATCGAGCAGGCCAAGAGCCAAACCAAGAAGGAGCCCATCACCTGCCGCCCGGCGGACCTGCTCGCCCCTGAGTGGGATGAACTCGTGGAGCAGGCTGAGGCTCTCGAGGGAGCTGACGGCTCCGATGAGGACGTGCTGACCAACGCCCTGTTCCCGGGCGTCGCACCCGGTTTCTTCACCACCCGTAGTGAAGGCCCGAAGTCCGTCGGAAAAACAGCCGAACAACTCGCGGAAGAGAAACGCGAGGCGGGCACACACACCGCCCCGATCCGCGGACCCATCACCTACCGCGTCAGTCTCGGCGGCCGCAGCCAGACCGTCCGTGTCGAACCCGCCTAAATCTCTCCAGCCACCCCACGAAGGAACGGTCCCCCAACCCCATGGCCCACGACAGCATGGATGCACGACTCGCCGAACTCGCCGAACGCCGCTCGATAATCTTCGCCGGCGGCGGTGAGAAGAAGATCGCCGCACAACACGAACGCGGCAAACTCACCGCCAGGGAACGCATCGACCTCCTCGTCGACCCCGACACCTTCCAGGAGACCGGAGCCTTCACCACCCACCGCTCCACCCGCTTCGGCATGGACAAGGCGGCACTGCCCGCCGATGGCGTCGTCACCGGTTCCGGCGCCGTATTCGGCAGACCCGTGCACATCGCCTCCCAGGACTTCACAGTCATGGGCGGGTCCGCCGGTGAAGAACAGTCCATCAAGGTCGCCGCGATGATGCAGGCCTCCGCCACCACCGGCACCCCCTTCGTCCTGATCAACGACTCCGGCGGCGCCCGCGTACAGGAGGGCATCGACTCACTCTCCGGCTACGGCAAGGTCTTCTACAACAACGTCCTGCTGTCCGGGGTGGTACCGCAGATCTCCATCATCGCCGGCCCCTGCGCCGGAGGTGCCGCCTACTCCCCTGCACTCACGGACTTCGTGATCCAGACCCGCCGCGCCACCATGTTCATCACCGGCCCCGGAGTCATCAAAACGGTCACCGGCGAAGAAGTCACCGCCGACGAACTCGGCGGCGCCGACGCGCACATGACCAAGTCCGGAAACATCGACTTCATCGCCGAGGATGACGAACAGGCTATCCTCCTCGCCCAGAAACTGCTCAGCTTCCTGCCGCAGAACAACACCGAGGAACCACCGATCATCGACCCCGATGACATCGTCGAAGACGACCCCGAACTCCGCGACATCGTCCCCGTCGACGGCCGCCGCGGCTACGACGTCCGCGACGTCATCGGACACATCATCGACCACGGCGACTTCCTCGAGGTCCAGGCCGGGTTCGCCCGCTCCCTCGTCGTCGGCTTCGGACGCATCGTCGGCCGCACAGTCGGGTTCATCGCCAACCAACCCAGCGTCATGTCCGGAGTACTCGACATCGACTCCTCCGACAAAGCCTGCAAATTCATCCGCTTCTGCAACGCCTTCAACATCCCCCTCCTCACCTTCGTCGACGTCCCCGGCTTCATGCCCGGTGTGTCCCAGGAACACGGCGGCATCATCCGCCACGGCGCGAAGGTTCTCTACGCCTACTCCGCCGCCAGCGTCCCCAAAATCACCGTCGTCCTCCGAAAAGCCTACGGCGGCGCCTACGTCGCAATGTGCTCGAAGGATCTCGGCGCGGACAAGGTCTTCGCATGGCCGACAGCCGAGATCGCCGTCATGGGCGCCGAAGGCGCAGTCAACGTCGTCTTCCGCCGCGAAATAGCCGAAGCCGACGACCCCGAGGCCCGCCGCGCCGAGCTCGTCGAAGAATACCGGGACACCTTCTCCACCCCCTACATGGCCGCCAGCCGAGGCCTCGTCGACGAGATCATCGACCCCGCCACCACCCGCAGAGAAGTCGCCTACGCACTCGAACTACTCGCCGCCAAGCGGGTCCACCGGCCAGCGAAGAAACACGGGTTGGGGCCGGTGTAACTGGACCGACCCCCACGTAGTACACCGGACACCGACAGATCCCAGGAGAACACCGTGAACACCATGAACCCGACACCAGACGAGCGGCCCGGACGAGAAGACCAGCTCATCGGCCGACTCAAGGCCACCGAAGACACGCTCAGGGCCATGAGCGCACGGATCGATGCACTCGAACGTGAACTTAAGGAGTTGCGCCACCGTTCGGACGTGGAGATACCGGAGGACATCCTCATGGCTATCTCCGCCGCGGTATCCGCATATCTGGGCAATTCCGGCAAGGTCCGCGCCGTCCGATTCCATCGCCACCGGACCTGGGCCCAGCAGGGGCGCCGCGCGGCCCAGACTCACCACCGCACCCAGATGTAACCAGACCGACCACACCCCCGGGCGCACCGAAACCTGCGCCGCCGAAACCCAGCTGATCGCCCCAAAGGAGCACACCGCACATGAAACTCAAGGTCACCGTCAACGGCGTCGCCTACTCCGTCGACGTGGAGGTCGAGGAGGAGCAGCGGACCCTCGGTCCCGTGATCTCCATGGGCTCGAGCCCCGTCAACACCCCGGCGGCACCGACCACCGCATCCGTCCAGGGTGTGTCCTCGAACGCGGTCGTCGCTCCCCTGGCCGGCAGCGTGTCCAAGGTCCTCGTGGGAGAAGGCAGCGTCATCGAGGAGGGGCAGGTTCTACTAGTACTCGAGGCAATGAAAATGGAAACTGAGATCACCGCACCCGTGAATGGAACCGTCGTCTCCCTCCCCGTCAGCGTCGGGGAATCTGTACAGGGTGGGCAGGTTCTGTTGGAGATTGGGTAGTTCGGGGCTTGGGGTGCGGCGTTGGGTTTTGGGAAAGAGCATGGGCGGGGCAGCCTTCGTCGCACTAAAACTCGATGGTCTGTTTATACACAGTACCCATCCAGGTAAATGAAATAGACCTGACCAAATACCTAAACGCTACCGGAAGATACGGTGATTAGCATAAGCAAAAATCGGCCCATTTGCATCATCCATTCAATATAATATTAAAGCTGTTTCTTGTCGCTCCAGCCAAAACATTTTTAGCCAACACCCAGCATTACTCGAAACCCCCAGCATGCACTATCGACAAAACATGCCCAAATACCTAATCAAATCAACCAAAATGCGCCCAAAATAAGACACGGATAAACAACTAAAAACTTTTGTAGAAGACGTAAATACTGCATACCGAAACGGGAAAAGCCAAGTTCGAGGAACTAACTTTAGCCATACTACCGACCCACAACGGAAGAAGGCGACACACCCCCCAAGCCCCACCCTCCTAAAGGTTCCGATACCCATACACCTATTTCAGTAACCTGTTAGACCAACGAGGTTCAACCGAATCACAAACATTAAAAAGAAACTAACCCATAACTTTATCCGAAGTGGCAGGAGCCACCTTACATTCCACAATCCCCCCGAGACGCAAGCCTAAAACACCTAGCCACAAACGAGAGCAAACCAATTTCCAAACATAGAATAGCCCGTCGAAAAAACCAAGCTACCAATCCCCATATAAAGAACCTTTACCCCAATAATCCAAGGAATCTCATTAAACCCGCTATAACCGCACCACTACAATACAATATGCAGGTATTTTAGACGCAGCAGAAGTTCCACTTCTAAAGCACGATAATAAAACTAAACAAGGTAAAATTATTTCCACCGAACATTAAAAACTACGACCAGACCATGAAAAGGCCACGTAAACGGTCTTTCATTCGAAACATCAAGGCCTGCACTAGGCGACTCACTCTCCCACTAACGAAAAAGAATTATCCTCAGCCTTCCAAATTACTCAACAAAAGGCAATTTCACAAAAGCGAAACAAAATATCCAAGAAGAAAAATAAAAACGACCTGTGCCCATCATGACGACACGAGATAAAAAAAGTCCGACAAACCGCAGGAGAAAATAGGCTGTAGCAGCTTCAAAAATATACGTTACGAAAAGAAAAAGGCGGAATCCCACCGCCAGTGAACTCCGCCGCGCTGGTGTGTACCCGAACGAAGGAGCGCACCCCTTCTCTGAATCAATGTTCAAGCCTATTGGATCGAACACCACGTGCAAGACGAGCAAAATGTAATAAAACAACATTATCGAACAAGTCGAAATGGAGTAAATTCCATCTGCCCGGACCTAGACCAAATCCAGACAACCGAAGAGCGACTAACACCAAAAAAATCGTTATTAGCCGACAACACAGTTAGTGAGGAGTTGCACAATGGGCTCGGGTTGGTGACGATGAGCGCTCCGCTAGTATATCACACGCATCTTTTTACGTTCAAGCGCTGAGGAAAACGACGGGCCAATCGCCCAGGTACAAAACGCACCGAAGCCGTCTTCACCCCTGACGGCATCACGAACTTCCGTCGAAAACCAATCGCTCATTAAGTACCTGTCAAAAAACGCTTCCGGAACCAACTTGCAAGGATACGATAATAAAGCAAGTTTTAAGATAGTGGCTTCAACCAGGGATTCTACTGAATCACCTTCAATAATCTCCCTAATCTTAACGCACAAGGTCTTCTTAGCAAAACTATTATCAACTGAAGCAAAGAAAGCACGAACACTTGGCGGATCCTTCGGGCACCTGGAACGATTTCCGTGAGTCTGACAACTTTCACACATCGGCCACAGAGATCTAAACAAACAAATTAGCGAGAACGCATCGAGATTCCATCTTTCTCCACATACGCGTAAAAGCTGCTCAACCTCTTCTTCAGAGAGGGGGCGTTTCATCGAAACTAAGAAATCAATTAAATTGATCCTTCGGACATCAATGCCAAAAGGATCGACAGATCTAAAGAGCTCATCTACAACGATTCTGCGAACTCTATCAAGCCCAACTTCTTTCGCAATACGCGAAGCCGGAGTCGCGCTATGTTGATCTGAAAAGCCTTCCAAATATTTTAATACCAAACTAAGAACCCTGCAGATCTTTAAATTACTCTCGTAGGATTCTGAAAAACCATAACCATAGAAGGAAAAACGCAAAACATCGATAAAATAGTTAATTATCCAATCATTGCGAATATCTGCTCTGTTTTCAGAGTCTTCCCGCTCTTGAACATAGGATTTCAATTCTTCACAAAAACGCTCAACACTATTGACGACCGCACCAAGTAGATAGTTTATAAAACTATGTAAAGGAACATCCGCTATTTTTCCAATCAGCAGAAGTTTGACCTTGGCATCATTGATACGAAATTCGGGTTTGCTTTTGCTCTTAGCTGCGTCAAAGGCTGAGGGCCTGAGAAAGTACTGCCCGATCAATTCTCGACACATTCCACGGGCGATACTCTCATTCCGCTGGAAAGGAAAAGCGTCTATTTGTTTTTTCGAGTCGTTTAAAGATAACTTGTATTCCGCTAAGCATCGCCGAATAACGTCCTCGAATAAAGACAGCCGATTCGGGTCCTTAAAGAATGCGAAATAATCATCAATGTACCGGAAAATTTCATAATCTTCACCATAAACCAATTCCGGTTTGATCTTCGAAATACTAGACAATATATTTAGATCGATCTCCTGCAAGATACACTCCGCAAAGATTCGAGATACTTCAGGACCTACAACGATTCCATTAGTTTCTTTCCAGTTTATAAACTGTAATAGTTCGTCAAATCTATCGCCGAAATTCGGCAATCCTCTCAAGTCGGAGCTGTAACTCTTTGAGCAATCAAGGCCGTTAACGACCCACGAAATACTATGTGTATAAAGGCTATCAAAACAATGCGAAACATCTAAACGTATTAGATTTCGGTATTTATTTTCACAACGAGAGAACTCCTCCGAATCTACAAAATTCGACAACCAATTGTACCTAACATATTTAAAGTATCGCCCTTCCGAGGAAATTCGCTGCTTCCGAATGGGCGTGCTTTCATTAGGTTCATGGCCGCCAGAAAATGAGTTATCGTGAACCGATTCGTGGTATGGAAGAATTTCTTTAACCTCTACGATACGCGAAACACCTACCGGCTTGCGTATACTGAACAGACTTCGATTGCAGTAATTTATCATCGACGATTCAAAGTAATCGTAGAAAGCGCAAATACGTAACATCGCAGCCGGATGAATAATTGAAAGCGTCCTTTTTTTAACGGGACTAGCAGGAACAACAACTCTATATGGCGAACATGCTTTGGGAAGCGAACATATTGGCCTCCCCATAGAATCTGTATTACCCTTGAAAATTAATCCAAAGCCTTTTGTACTAATTTCCTGTTGCCAAGGTGTAGTGTTCTGGCTAACTGTAAACTCATAATCATATTTCTTATTTATCATCTGCCAGTTCCACTGAACGTCAATTGATCTGAAAAACTCAAAAAAACTGTTCGGATCAAATGATAACGGTAGTTCATGGGGAAATACTTCCGACAAAATCGGCCTAAGCCAACTTGTAGATACTTTACGCCGATTAAATGACATTTTGATTTTCCTTTACTAGATTATATTTTTTAGTCTTTTATAGGTAGATGGAACGTAAGTCCTATCATTAAAGCGATCTGCGAAACTAAATCTCTCAACCGAACGCCGGGTTTCTTGCGATAGGCCACGGCATCTCTCTATTTTATACTTTAGATACTCGTCGAGCTTCTTCAGCTGCCCATTATTAGTACCAATAATCTTATTCGAATAGTATACGCCTACTACAACGTGCCGTTTGGCATTAACGAGGCTCGTATTCCCAGTTAGGAAGTTCAGTCTCATAATCAGAGTTGAATCCCGTAGATCTTCTAAGTCTGCGGTTGAATTCGGCGCTTTTTCCCATGCGTCGAATATTCTATCGATTTTGTTTTTTAGTTTTGTATACCTTCTATTTGAAAGGTACACCCTGCAAATTCCAGATTTATCGATGCAGAAAGAGTACCCAATAAAGTCGATGCTCTGTCCAACGGTACCAGAAGGGGGTATCCGATTATCTCGTACAGTTTGTCTCTTCGGCGAAGACACTAAGAACGTCCGACTTTTTTTCCTACTTATCTCTAAACCAATCGCCGAGAGTGATGATGCAAGTTCTTTTTTCAAAGACTCGAGGTCCGTTAGACCATTCGCTATAATAATAATGTCATCTACGTAGCGACCGTAGTATAATATATCGGTTCTATGCCGCCATTCCTTATCAAACTCTTTCATGTATAGATCGGCAAGTTTCGCGCTAATACCAACTCCCTGAGGTATCCCTTTCCGATCTACGTCACTACTTTTCAGATTTAAAGCCCTATTTTTCGCGGAATTAAAACTCTCCAACAACGATTCGACAAGTTTAATTGAGACTGGGTCTACACGGCGTGACCTAAGCAATAGATCTAACACTCTACGTTGGTCAATCGAGTCGTAAAACTTATATATGTCCAGCTTGAGAATTCTGAGTGAGCCCGGCCGATTCATTTGATCCCGAATTTGTGCAGCAATTAGATGCCTCGATGGCGAATATAGGGAGAATGAACGCTTCAGCACATATTGCAACTCTAGATCGATTAATTTATAGGAGAAGCTAGATGGCAGCAGATAGAAACTCCGGTTTTTGTGCTTAACAGGACCTTTTAGTTCAAAGTTGTATTTTGAGTCGTAGATATCAAAAACAAGAGTCAAGGCGTCTTCTAAATACTTTGTTACAGCTTTATGCTTCTCCCCTTTTAATTGATTGATTTGATTATAAAGATTATCTTTTTCCTGTTTTTTTAGCTTCTCGTTTTTCAGCTGGTTAAAATTTTTAGTGATTTTTTTGTTGTTCGTTTTAATTCCAGGAATCATCAAAGAATAGTCATTACCTTGACGCTCCGCCTGTTTTAATCGATTCCTTAGACTCTGTACCGTGTATTGCTGTTTCATTATTTCTCCACATTTCGGTATTCTGCTATGGTTCGGTAGGCAGTATATTTTCCTGCCGAATTTCTCTTAACTTTTTTCTTTATCGATTTAATTTGATCGCTAGTATAATTTAATTTATGGAGGCGAGCCAGGGAGTGGGCGGGTTTCGTTAAATTGCGATCCGGTTAGAAAAGTGACGTATATCTTGATTTGAGCTACGTAAGTAGTTGTATAAATTTCCCCTTTTTATATACTAATACTCCGGACAAGTCGGTTGAAGTACACGCTTTAACTTTGACTGTGATGATCGTATGATCCCCTCCTTCGTACCACGAATCTACCACCCCCAGGAACCACGCCACAGCACCTTTGACAAAGGGCACACCAACCTTTCCTCGACGCTCAATATCTACCCCATCGAAGCGATCCTCCACATGCCGTGCGAACTGCACCGCCAGTTCGAGCTGATCTGAAGCGAGCACAGAAATACCGATCTCACGGCCGACAGCGAGGTGTGGTAATGACTTGGACTTGTTCTCGATACACACGACCACCATTGCGGGTTCGAGGGACAGTGACGCGAAGGCACTGACCGTCAGCCCGATGTCCATCCCTTCGGAATGGGTGGTTACCACCGTCACCCCGGAGGGGAACGATCCAACAGCGGTGCGTAGTTCGAGGCCCGATACCGTTTCAGTCACGATCACCTACTCTACCCCTGTTTTCCAAGCCCGGACGGCACGAGAACTGGTTCAGTCGAAGAAGAACGGACCGCCAACGGGCGCTTTGGACGAGTACGCCTTCCCGGCGTCAACGATGCAGACACCAAATACAAAAAGAACCGCCACTCCACCGCATCTCCCCCATCAAGGGGAAGAAAAGGCGGAATGGCGGTTCGTTCAACGACCGGGTTATCAGACCCCGAAGTCCACCTGGAAGGCGGTTGCGTCGAGGTCAGCACTGATGGCTTCGACGATCTTCTCGGGTACCTCGGCGTCGACGCGGAGAATCAGCGTCGCGCCGGTGCCAGAGGCGTCCTGCGACAGGGCTGCGGCGACGATGTTGATGCCCTCCCCACCGAGGTGGGTACCAACCTTGCCCAGTGCACCGGGCTGGTCCGTGTAGTGGAGGAACAGGTTGCGGCCCTCGGCGCGCATGTCGAGGCCGCGTCCCTTGAGGCGGACGATCTTCTCCACGCGGTCGAGTCCGGCGAGAGTACCGACGACGGCGGCGGTGGCGCCGTCGGAAGCGATGGCCTTGACCTCGACGGTGGAGCGATGGCTGACGGCCTCGCTCTCGGTGTTGACGGTGACGTCGACGCCCCGTTCTTCGGCGATGCGGGGGGCGTTGACGAAGGTGACCTGCTCGTCGATCATCGAGGAGAACAGGCCGCGCATTGCGGACAGGCCGAGGGAGTCGACCTTCTCGGTGGACAGCTCGCCGCGGGCGGTGACCTCGAGGGCGACGGGGGCGGTGTCGAGGAGTTCACCGGCGACGAGGCCGAGTTTGCGGGAGAGGTCGAGCCAGAGGGCGACCTCTTCGCCGACGCGGCCGCCGGAGACGTTCACGGCGTCGGGGACGAACTCGCCGGCAAGTGCCTTGAGCACGCTGTCTGCGACATCGGTGCCTGCCCGGTCCTGGGCCTCGACGGTCGACGCGCCGAGGTGCGGGGTGACCACGACCTCCTTGAGTCCGAACAGCGGGGAGTCAGTGCACGGTTCGGAAGCGTAGACGTCGAAACCGGCACCCCGGATGTGGCCGGAGGTGATGGCGTCGGCGAGCGCCTGCTCGTCGACGAGGCCGCCGCGGGCGGCGTTGATGATGATCTGTCCCTTCTTGGCCTTGGCGAGCAGCTCGGCGTCGAACATGCCGGCGGTCTCCTTGGTCTTGGGGAGGTGGATCGTGACGAAGTCACTGCGGCTCATGAGTTCGTCGAGTTCGACGAGCTCGACGCCGAGCTGCGCGGCACGTGCGGGGTTGGCGTAGGGGTCGTAGGCGATGACGGTGGTCTCGAACGCGGCAAGGCGCTGGGCGAAGAGCTGGCCGATGTGTCCGAAGCCGACGATGCCGACGGTCTTGCCGAAGATCTCGACGCCCTGGAAGGATGAGCGCTTCCATGCGCCGTCGCGCAGGGTGGCATCGGCGGCGGGGATCTGGCGGGCGGTGGACAGCAGCAGCGAGATGGCGTGCTCGCAGGCGGAGTGGATATTGGAGGTCGGGGCGTTGGCGACCATGACCCCGCGCTCGGTGGCAGCGGCGATGTCGACGTTGTCGAGGCCGACGCCGGCGCGGCCGACGATGGTCAGCTTCTTCGCCGCTTCGAGGACCTCGCGGTCGACGGTGGTTGCGGAACGGACGAGCAGGGCGTCGGCGTCGCCGACTGCGGCGAGCAGCTCGGGTCGGTTGGGTCCGTCGACCCAGCGAACCTCCACGCCGTCGCCGAGGGCGTCGACGGTGGACTGTGCGAGCTTGTCTGCGATGAGTACTACCGGGCGGCCATTCTGGCTCACGTTCTTACTCCTGGAGTGCTGGTTGCGTCCGCGTCCGGGCAGGCACGACCGCGTCGGCCCGGGGCGGGTCCACGCCGGCAAGATGTGGCGTGCGACTGTGCTTCAGTGTAGACCGCACTATCGGTGTGTCCACCGTGGGCACCCATGGTGGATCATTTGGTGGTGCAGAACACAGTTCGGAACCCCGAAAAGAGGGCTTCGGAGCGAGGCGAATGCACCAGACGCTACTGGTAGCTGACGAACCAGGGACGCGGATTGATGTCCATCGTCTGCTGTGGGGTGAACATCGGGGTGTCTTCGTCGATGAAGTTCTTCCACGCGATGAAGTACCTGGGATCGAGCTCCTGGCGGAGTACATCAAAAGTGGCGAACTTGTCTCCCGCTGTCCCGTGTCCGTCGGCGTGGAGCACGAAGGCGAGCTCCGGGTGTTCGAGGTTGATGTTCTCGCGGTTGCGGATCATCTGGAGCTGGAACTGGTGCAGCACGAACGCCTTCTGCGGGAGCTTGTTGTCTGCGGTGAGTTCGGCGAGCCAGTCGGCGACCTCGTTGATTTCCTCCGCTTGGACGTGGCCGACCTGTTGGAGAGGTACCTCGTCAGGCCCGAGTTTCCATTCGGCGTCGAGAGCGAGGCCGACGTTGGGGAGCTTGAGCAGGTCCGTGTAGATCTTTGCCTGGTCGATCAGGCGGGCTCGGCCCGGCTGGAGGTCGAGGACGGCGTAGCCGCCTGCGTCGGTGATGGCGTCAATGTAGGGACGCAGTTCTTCCGGATCGGCTTCGTTGGAGTAGTCGCCGTCAGGTCCGGGTGATGCGGAGGCCACGGTGGCGATAATCTCGAAGGCGGGGATCACGGGTTCCTCGGACAGCGGTGCGTACTGGGCGACGAGCTCGTTCAGGTGGGCGACGGATTCTTCGGGGCTCCGCTCCCCCATGATGCCGAGTGCGCCGCCGGAGGGATGCCCGTAGTAGGCGATCATGCGTCGCCCGGGGAAAACGAGTTGTCCGCCGCCGGGTTGTTCGGCGGTGACCATGGTGGCCCGCTCGGTGACGCGCGCGAAGTGCTCCGTGCTGCCGAACATCTCACCGAGTGCGATGACCGGATCACCGTCGAGGCCACGGATCAGATCAACGGACTCCCCGCTGATCCGCGGGTCTGCGTAGTCCAGAATCTCGACATCGGCTCCTGCGGCACGGGCGGTGGCCACTGCCGTGATACCGGTGCCGGGAGCCGCGAGGACGAGCGGTGCCCGGTCCTTGTCTTTGGCCCGGGTTGGGAGCTTTTCCGTTGGGGCCGGGTCGGCGGCGGAGGTCGACTGGCTGATCGAGGATTCCTCAGTTTCCGGGGTCGCGTCCGCCGTATCGTCACCCGCAATGTCTACTTCCCGGCCTGCGGTCTCCGCTTCTGTTGCGTCGAGCAGATCCCCGGGGGTGAGTGCCGCGATCTGCCGGAGTAGTGCGGCCGGGGTGGTCTCGGGAGTGACCTGCTCCGGGTTCTTCCCGGTGAGTGTCTCGAATCCCGTGGTTGTTCCGTCATCGGTATGCACCGTCACGGTTTCAGGAAGTTTCACCACCGCTCCGCCGACGGTGACGACGATCTTCGCACCGAGTCGATTGATCTCGGTTGTGAGTGCTTCGTCATTGTTTCCGGTGGCGGTGAGTACGGGAAGCCCCGCTGTAACTCCAATACTTGCGGCACGCTGCTGAGATGCGGGATCGAGAGCGGTGACGATGACGGCAGGGGCATCGGGGAAAAACAGTGCGCTGACCTCGATACCGGAGAGATCCGTGTCCGGGAGAACGCGGGGTTCGGTCCCGTAACGCTCAGCGATCGGTGTTTTAGTCCGAGCGGATGAGGAACGAGCGTCGCCCTGCTCCGAATTTCCTTCGTTAGCACTGTCAGAGACACATGCGGCGAGTCCGGATCCTACGAGCATCGCTCCACAGATAAGTGCGATGATGCGGTGGCGGTTCGGTGTCAGGGCGCGGTGGTCATGCGGCATGAAGCTCAACCGTCTCTTTCATCAGATCATTGGGGGTCTTGGTGGAAGATACTAGGCACCGGGACGATACATCCGCGGTGCAGACCGGGTGTTCAGGAATCGGTGTGCAGCACATCGGGGGCCGGAACCTGGTCAGCGGTACCATCGCCATTGCGTTTCCTGGTGGTGTCGGATCGAACGGTGCAGGCGAAGGCATCAGGTCCTTCCTCACCGCCACCGAGATTCTCCTCATCGACGTCACGGATGACGGGTTTACCCATCGCTTCCTCGATCATGCCGATGAACCGGGTTCGCCGGTCGGCGAAGAAGGCAGCCGAGTCACTGTTCCGGAGGGTCTCGGGGTCAAGCAGGTGGCTGGCCAGAACCGCATCGAAAGCATCGTCTTCCATGAGCGACTTCGACTGCACCCGCGTGAGGTATCGGGCGGGTTCTGAGCCGTCGATGAACACTTCGGTCCGGAGGCTCAACGGTGTCCGGTTCAGCACACTGTCCGCGAGGGTCTGATTGACTCCGGTACGGCGGCAATACTGCGGCGGGAAGATCGGGTGGAAAACCTCCTCGCCCTCGACGAGATTCTTCGCGTCAAAGCGGTCACCGGAGCGCCAGTCCCGGGCCCCCCGCCCCATGAGCAGTGCGTGGATGCCCTTCCAGACTCCGGATTCGGCACCGACACTGAGCATCCGTGACTCCACGAAGCGGGCGCCGGAGATCGAGGTCGGCTCAGGGGAGGTGTCGCTCCCCTCTTGTGCGGCGCGAATCCAGGGGGTTACCTGTTCGACGTCCCGCCCGGTCCGGACGATAACGGAGGCCGATCCATAGAGTTCACCGAATACTCCCGACCAGAACCATCGGTTGAGGCGGTCCATCGCCTGTGCGCACTCGAATATCTCAGGCGTCTCACCCAGTAGGGAGAGGATCACCGCAAGCGGCGTGATCTGTGCGGCATACGGTATACGGGAGGAATCTGTGATGCACCGTTCCTCCAGGAACCGAGCGGCCGCGACAAAGGCATCAAGGGTGCGCTGTTCCGCAGGCCGGTATTCCGCGAGAGTGAGTCGGAGGATATCTTCGCGGTGGCCGCTGGCGCTTCCTTTTCCCGCAGTTATCAGCAGTGTGGCCGCCGTGAAGAAGGCGGTACGGTCAATGTCATCGAGAACGGGGTGTGCGCGCAACGCCTCCTCGATGGCGGTCCATTCGTCAGAGAGTCTGAAGTCCGGGTCTTCGCTCGCGAAAACAGCGGTCAGCAGATCGACGACGTCCATCTGCAGACCTGCCGAGTTCGCCTGGGAGAAGATCGACCCCACGCCGCCCTGCGCCGTCTCCCGGTCCAGTCGAATGATCGGAACGGAATAGCGGACGAGCGGTTTGGCGACGGTGTTATTGAAACGCTTCACCCGTTCCCGGGTCACCGGATCAGCGCCCTCAATGAAGTCGAAGAGCATGTCGGTGCCCTCATCCTCGAGCAGCGCGGAAACGGGGACGAGGCCGTGAGCACGAGCCGCCGCGCGATCGGGGAGGCCTCCCGGAATCTTCGGAGCGTAGTGGGATTTGATCTCACCGTTCGCGTCGGCGGACAGCACCGCTTCGTCGGGCATGATGTCCTCTGACACGGCTTTCTCCACGTCGACGTAGAAACGCCGCCTGATGCGCATCGAACGAAAGTCGACGGTGTCGACCAGCCCGTTTCCGCGCAGGCAGTGGTAGAGGGTGGTGAGGCGCTGCTGCCCGTCGAGAATGAGCATTCCCGGGTTCCGCCCGGTGTCGGGTGCCCCGGCAAGCGGACGAGGACGGAAGCGCATCGGCTCGTTGCGGGTATCCAGCGCCATGAGGCAGCCGATCGGATAACCGCGCAGCACAGTAACAATCAGGGAGCGGATACGGTCAACATTCCAACTGTAATCCCGTTGGAAATCAGGAAGTTGGACGTCGCCGCGGTCAATGCGGGCGAAGAGGTCGGTGAGGTCATAGCTCGGTGTGGTGAAACCCATGACGATGACTCTATCCCGGTTTATCAACATCTGCGCTACATCCGTAAGAAACCCCGGTGCCGACTGCCTGTCCACCACCGGGGCCGGGAACTGACACGTAGGTCAGTCGTGGACACTCGGTTCGTGTTCAGCGTGGTCGGAGGTCTCGATCTGGATCGTCGCATGGGATACCCCGGCCTTCTCCAAGCGCTGGTTCGCGACGTCGAGGATATTGCACCCGCGATCGGCCCGCGCGGGGTCAACGACGAGGTGGCAGGTGGCGATAAGTTCATTTCCGTCCATCGTCCACACATGGAGATCATGCACGGCCTCTACCCCAGGGATATCCACCAGAGTACGGCGCATCTCCTCGATATCAACATGCCCGGGAACCCGTTCCATGAGCACACGAGTGGCGTCGAGAAGCAGACGCATGGAGCGCGGAAGGATGATCGCGGCGATGACGACGGAAGCGATGGTGTCGGCGAGGATGAAGCCGGTTGCCCGGACGATGAGACCCGCAACGATGACGGCGACTGAACCGAGCATGTCCGACAGCACATGGAGATAGGCACCGCGCATATTCATACTGTCATGCTGGCGGCGGACGAGCAGAAGCGCAGAACCGCCATTGGCGATGAAACCGATGACCGCGACAATGAGCATCATCGTCGTGTCGATGTGCCCCTCCCCGCCGAGTCTCTTGATCGCCTCAACGACGATCCAGATGGAGATCAGCCCGACGGAAAGAGCGTTGACTGCGGCCGCGATCACCTCGATGCGACGGTATCCGTACGTGGCGGACGCTGTTGCCGCACGACGCCCGATGAGAATGGCGACGAGCGCAATCACAAGTCCCGCGGAATCGGAGAGCATGTGGGCCGCATCGGCGAGCAACGCCAGTGATCCGGAGAGTAGACCGAAGATGACCTCCGCGAGGAAGATCGTGGTGGTCAGGACGATGACGCCGATGAGCGCCTTGAGGGATTTAGGTGCATGGGCGTGAGCATGCCCACCGGAACCGTGGCGATGGTCATGATCAGCATGATCGTGACCATCGCCAGACGTGTGGTCATGGTCGTGGTGGTGCCCGGATTTCATGCTCTCGCTCATGAGATGAACCTTAACCCAACGAAGCCCTTATTGAAACCTTATTGAAAACGTGTTGGCCTTAAGCTGCGGAAACATGGGAAACCCCCGCCACTTCCAAAAGTGTGGAGCGCCGTAAAACCCCTCTCCACATGGGCAAAGAACTAAGTACACACTTACCTGAAACGAATGCCGGTTCCATTAGCTTCTCCTCCATATTCACCCCTTCACATCACCCCCGCGACAAACGGAGAACCGCACAGTCAGCAATACATGACAGAGATCCCCGCCATCCACCGCGATTGAACATGTCGCGGCGGATGACGGGGATCTGTGATCATCCGTCAGAAACCAGGAGATCAGTGGGGGTTGATCACACGGCCCCAGGTGGACTTGTTGCCCCAGATGTTCTGGCGAAGACCCTCGAGCTGCAGGACCTGTGAATGGTCGACGAACAGGTTGCACTCATTGCCGTAGTTCTTGACGTACCACTCGAAGACCGGGCCGTCAGCGGCCTCGAACATGACGTTCTCGAGACCGAGACCATTGATGATGGACGCCGCGGCGCCGGTGTTCCATTCCTTGACATTCTCTGTGATGCCTTCGGACTCGATCATGATGATCGAGGCGCCGGCATCGAGCGCCCGCTTGCCGCGGTCGATCAGGTCGCCGATGTCCTTGGCGGACTCAGCGGCAAGCTCAGCCTCAGAGGAGTCGCCGCCGGAGCCGATCTGGATGCCGAGTTCCGGCTTCGCCTTCAGTCCCGCCTTGACGACCTTCTCCACGAGGCGTTCAAGACCAGAAGTCGGGAGCATGATGAACCCGGTCGAGATCTCGATGACATCGAAGCCGACTTCCTTGGCTTCCTTCAGGTAGTGATCGACCGCGTCGTCACCGTAGCGCAGGACCGTCTCAATCCAGCCACCGGAGGAGACATAGGCGTCGTTCTCGTGAGCGATGTCGGAGAATTTGCGGACCTGCTCAGCGGGGCACAGCGCGAATGAACCGCCCGCCCACTTGATTCCATCGACCCACTGGCCCGCCATGTCGAACACATCCTGGAGGTGACGGGTACCGAAGGTGTCGTAGTAGGGCGCGCGAACCTCGGTCATGCCGTAGGTGCGCGGCTTAGCGGGGCGCTTGGCGCGGGGAACGAAGTTGAAGGAGACGTCGAAGTCAATAGCGTTGGACATGGTGATGCCTTTCTTTCGGTGATGCGGTGTCAGGAGCGAGTCGTGGAGACTCGGGCAAGCAGGTCGGTCAGTTCGGAAATATGGGCGACTTCCTCGAGCCGGTGGACAATGTCGCAGATCTCGGTGCGCAGTGCCTCATCGGCGAAGGGCTCAGCCAGTGCGGTGAACTTCGCCACCGCACCATCCCAGTCAAGCGGCTGGGAATGGAAGCCGTCGTAGGCGGATTCCACGGCGTGGTACTCAGTGCCATCGTTCATGACGATGACAAGGTCGGCGGGCATCTCGTTCGGGAATCGGTCGGAGAACTCGTCCGACGGGGTGATGGTGACCTTGCCCATGAGGGTCTGCACATCATCGGCGACAATGCGCTCCGCCTCGTACTGTGCGGGGTTGAGCTCCCCGTCAAGGATCGTCACGGCGAGCATCCACGGCAGGGAGTGGTCGGCCTCCTCCTTGGTACGGATCGAACGCTTGTCCCCTTCCTCGCCACCGCCGATGATGGAGTAGGCGACGTCGAAGGTGGTCAGACGTACTTCCTTGATCTCGGCGGGATCGAAGTCGTGCTTTCCCTTGAGCTCGAGAGCTGCCTCGAGTGCAGACTGTGAGTGGATCTCGGCATTGTACTTTTTGATGATGGTTCGGGTTACGGACTCCAGGTCCTCCTTGGACCAGTCGAGCTCGTAATCGCCGGCGAGTGCCTTGAACCCCTTGTTACCCTCGAAGACGGCCTCCGGGCCGGTGATGCCCTTCCCCGCGAGGAGAGCGTAGAACATGCCCTCCTTGGAGGTGTGCGGATAAGCCAGCCCCTTCCAGTGGGACAGATTGCCGGTCCGGGTGACGCGCAGCGCGACGTTCGCGGTGGCTGTCATCGCGGCGGCGTTGGCAATGGCGTCGGCATCGAGTCCGAGGGCGAGTGCGGCGGAGGCGCCGGCAGCGAAGGCGCCCTGAGTGGTGTGGTCGAAGCCGAGCGCACGCACGGGTGCAACATCAGACAATCGGGTGTGAATCTGGTAGGCGACGGCGAAGGCGGTGAGGAAATCGCGCCCGGACGCGCCGGCAACCTCGGCGGCGGCGAGGACCGCACCCATGTTGTCCGAGGGGTGGTTGGTCTCCCCCTTGGCGAGGTAGGCATCCATGAAGTCGAGGTAGCGAGATGCTGCGGAGTTGTGGAATGCCGCGAGGTCGGCAGCGGTCTTTCCACCACCAATGAGAGTGGCCTGGCCGTTGCCACCGAGATCATCATTGAGCGATCGGATGGCGACGAGAACGTCGGAGTCCAGTGCTCCGACTGCGACTCCGAGAGTGTCGAGGACGCGGATCTTCAACTGCTCCAGCGCTTCCGGCGACATCTGTTCGAGAGTGGCGTTTGCGGCGAAATCCGCCATCTGCTGAACTTCGGTGCGAGTCGTGGTCACGAGGTACATACCTTTCTGGTGGGGCAGCCTCGGGTGGCCCGGGTCTCCGGCCCACACCCCACACTGTTAGCGAAGGCTGGCCTTACAGTACGAGCGTTATGTTTTGGGTGTCAACGGGTTCCGGCCCCCACCTACAAAACCTCTTCCGGATGCCTCATTCCGAGACGTCATCTCCCGCACGGGGGCGATATAGCCACCATCAATCCCCCAGACAACCCCATTCAACACCCACGTCAGGCACCTTGACCACAGAACAGCCCCCTCACCACGCAGACAATCAGACCTGCACATGCCACCGCACCCCAGCATTCTTCGACACATCCCAATGTCGTCTGGCGCCCGAATAATTCTCGGATCGCCACAAAACGAGACCACGCGCCACACGCCATCCAAAATCCCCCACACACCCCCACAGTCACCCATATACCAGCACTAACCAGCCCTCAAAATCAGCACCCAAATTCACCCCCGAAATTAGCCCCGCAATACCCATGAGGCCACCGTGCGGCACCAACTTCCGTTCACCCGGAACCACCTACCGCGCCACGGGATCACATACGAAAATCCGCCCACGCTCCGTCAGACGGGTCGTGGGCGGATTTTCAGTCCGCGCGAAACCGGTTCCGCGGCTTCGCCGTGTGCGCTTTAGGCCGTGGCGTCGAGCGGGTTCTTGACCCAGCTCATCAGGTCACGCAGCTTGACACCGGTCTTCTCGATCGGGTGCTCGGCAATCTCAGCACGCATTCCTTCGAGCTCCTTGTTGCCCCCCTCTACGTTGGCGAGGAGACGCTTGACGAAGCTGCCATCCTGGATGTCCGAGAGGACCTCCTTCATGCGCTCCTTGGTACCTGCATCAATGATGCGGGGGCCCGCGACGTAACCACCAAACTCGGCGGTGTCGGAGATGGAGTAGTTCATGTTGGCGAGGCCACCTTCCCAGATGAGGTCAACGATGAGCTTCATCTCGTGGAGGACCTCGAAGTAGGCCATCTCGGGGGCATATCCGGCCTCGGTCAGCACCTCAAAGCCCTGCATCATCAGGGACTCGAGACCACCGCACAGCACGACCTGTTCGCCGAAGAGATCCGTCTCGGTCTCTTCGCGGAAGGTGGTCGGGATGACGCCGGCCCGGGCACCGCCGATGGCTGCAGCATAGGACAGTGCCAGGTCCCGCCCCTCCCCCTTGGGATCCTGGTCAACGGCGATCAGGCAGGGAACACCCTTGCCGTCGACGAACTGACGACGCACCAGGTGGCCGGGCCCCTTCGGGGCGACCATCGCGACGGTGATGTCGTCGGCCGGCTCGATGAGGTCGAAGTGGATGTTCAGTCCGTGGCCGAAGAAAAGGGCATTGCCGTCCACGAGGTTGGGCTGGATGTCCTCGGTGAAGATCTGTGCCTGGGAGGTGTCGGGGGCGAGCAGCATGATCACGTCAGCCCACTTGGAGGCTTCGGCGTTTGACTTGACCTCGAAACCGGCTTCACGAGCCTTCACCGCGGACTTGGAGCCGTCACGGAGGCCGATGCAGACCTCGACACCTGAGTCCCGCAGACACTGGGCGTGGGCATGCCCCTGGGAACCGTAACCGATGATCGCGACCTTGCGGTTCTGGATGATCGACAGGTCGGCGTCGTCATCGTAGAGAACTTCAATTGCCATGGTACTGTGTGTTCCTTTTCCTCGAATTGAGATGTATCGGTCGAAAAACGCATCTGGTGCGATGTGTTCTAGCTTAGATGTTCAGTCTCCGTGCGTAGCGGTGGGTGTGCCGCATGGGGAGGTCAGGCGCAGCGCCTCGTGGGCGATGGAGGTGGTGTGTGGGGGCATCCAGACGGGGTTGGTGTCGGTCACCCCAGCAGAATCAACGTCCGTTGGCCGGGGCCATGGTCTTGGGACCGCGGCAGAGGGCGATCTCACCGGACTGGATCATCTCCCGGATGCCGAACGGGGCGAGTACTTCGAGAAGCGCTTCGAGCTTGCCCGGAGTACCGGTCGCCTCGATGACCACAGCGTCGGGAGAAACGTCGATGACCCGAGCCCGGAAGATGTTCGCGGCATCGACGATCTGTGGCCGGTTACTGGCATCCGCGGAAACCTTAACCATCATCAGTGCACGGGCAACGGTGCTCTCCTCCGGGAGGCGGACGACCTTGAGCACGGGGATGAGCTTGTTGAGCTGTTTGGTGATCTGCTCGATGGTGTGCTCGTCTCCCAATTCCCCGTCAATCACGATGGTGATGCGGTTGATTCCGTCGACGTCCGTGATCGCAGAGACGATGGATGCGATCGGGTAGCCACGACGGGTGAACAGTCCCGCGATCCGCGAGACGATTCCGTCGACGTCCTCGACGAGAACGGACAGGATGTGGCGGTTCTTCGGGAACATCAGTTCTTCTCCTCGGTGTGCTTGGCGGCGTCGTGTGCGTTGCCTTCGATGGCTTTCTCAACGTCAGACAGGGCCGTCGCCGCCGAGTCCTCGTCGAACAGTGGGCGCAGATCCTTGGCATATTGGATGTCGGTATTGGAGTGACCGGCGGCAACCATCGGCCAGACCTGCGCGTCCTCTCCGACGATGAAGTCGATGACGACGGGACGGTCGTTGATCTCACGGGCACGTCGGATGGCCGGGATCACGTCCTCCTCACGGGTGACACGGATCGCCTCGCAGCCGAGGGCTTCGGCGAGCTTGACGAAGTCGGGCACGTACTCCCCCTGGTTCCGCAAACGGGTGTTGGAGTAGCGGCCCCCGTAGAATAGGGTCTGCCACTGACGGACCATGCCCAGGTTTCCGTTGTTGATCAGCGCGACCTTGATGGGGAATCCTTCGACAGCACAGGTGACGAGCTCCTGGTTGGTCATCTGGAAGCAACCGTCTCCGTCGATCGCCCAGACCTCCTTGTCCGGCATGCCGGCCTTCGCACCCATCGCTGCGGGTACGGCGTAGCCCATCGTGCCGAGGCCACCCGAATTGAGCCAGGTACGGGGGTTCTCGTAGTCGATGAACTGGGCCGACCACATCTGGTGCTGGCCGACGCCGGCGCAGTAGATGGCATCCGGTCCGACCTCCCTGGACAGTGTGTTAATAACGTACTGGGGGGAAATCGCGCCGTCGTCGTTGCCCGTCCAGCCACGCGGGAACCTGTCACGGAGACCATTCAGGTAGGAGACCCAACGGTCGATGGCGGGCGGAGCCAACTCAAGCTTGCGGTACATGGTCAGCAGAGCATCCAGCACCTCCCGGGCGTCTCCGACGATCGGGACGTCGGCGTGACGGATCTTCGAGATCTCGGCGGGGTCGATGTCAGCGTGGATCACCTTGGCATCTGGGGCGAAGCTGTTGAGGTCGCCAGTCACCCGATCATCGAAGCGGGCACCGATGGTGATGAGCAGATCGGACCGCTGCATGGTGGCAACGGCAGAAACACTGCCGTGCATACCGGGCATCCCCATATGCTGTGGGTGACTGTCCGGGAAGGATCCGAGTCCCATTAGCGTGGTCACCACGGGGATACCGGTGTACTCCGCGAAAGCCAGGAGTTCCGCATGCGCGTCGGCCTTGATGACGCCACCGCCAATGTAGAGACACGGACGCTCGGCCGCAGAGATCATCCGGACGGCTTCCTCTATGCGACGGTGATGTGGCGTAGTGACGGGTTTATAGCCCGTAAGCGTTACTTTAGGGGGCCAGACGAAATCGCACATCGCGTTCTGGACGTCCTTCGGAACGTCGATCAGGACGGGCCCGGGCCTACCGGTAGAGGCGAGATGGAAGGCGGCGGCGACCGCAGCAGGGATACGGTCCGGGTCCGTGACCATGTAGTTGTGCTTGGTCACCGGCATCGTGATGCCCCGGATGTCCGCTTCCTGGAAAGCATCGGTACCCAGTAGCGTATGGCCGACCTGCCCGGTGATGGCGACCACCGGAACGGAATCCAGGTGTGCGTCAGCCAACGGGGTGACCAGGTTGGTGGCTCCCGGCCCGGAAGTGGCGATACACACCCCGACCCGGCCAGATGCCTGGGCGTATCCTTCAGCGGCATGTCCCGCCCCCTGTTCATGGCGAACGAGGACATGACGAACTTTCTCGGAGGAGTACAGCGGGTCGTACAGCGGAAGAATCGCACCGCCGGGAATACCGAATACGACGTCGACCCCGAGTTCCTCAAGCGAGCGGACGATTGCCTGCGCTCCGGTCATGCGCTCGGGGGCGGATGGTTTCGCGTCCTTCGCCAGCATGGCGGGACTGGGGTGTTTACGAGCTGCCACGTTCACGACGTCGGGCTCCTTTGGGGATGGTCTCGGTGAATAACGATCAGTCGGGAGTTGGTATCACTCTTTCGTCATTTCCTCTCCCGGAGTACCGGAGGAGAGGCTTTCACGAAGCGGGCGAACACCAGGTCGAGAAAGAACAAAACCCCCGTCCACTCACCGTTTCTACGGTGGTGTCGAGGGCGTTTGACTTCACGACTTGTACGGCCGCTACGGCAAACGCCGGCTGCTTACGAGTACAAGTCGAATGTTGGTCATGTCACGAAATGTTACACAGACAACCGGGTATCCCGGCAACTTTCGCCACCCCATCCCATACCCCCGTCCACAGGACGGGACACCCGGGTTGCACCTGAAGGCCCCATCCACCAGTGGGCTGGGTCACTGACGGTGAGAATGCTTCGGTGGATCACCCCACCGCGCGGGGGTAATCCATCAACTTCGCCATCCGAGGTGAAGGCCCGCACAGAACCGCGTTAGTCTATTCCGCATGCTCCACACCCAGATGTCCTTCATTCCCTCGACATGGTTGAAATGGCTCCTCGATCAAGGGATCGAACTCGCCATCATCATCGTCGTCGCTTTCTTGGTACCCAGGATCGGGCGCCTCTCAGTCCGACTGATCACCCGACATCTCGACCCGACCGAGCAGGAATCCAAGCAACGCCTGGCCATCGTGGGCACTGCCGTCTATCTGGTCCAGTTAATCGCCTACTTCTTCCTCTCGATCGCGGCTCTCAAGGAACTCGGTATCCCCCTCGCGGGAGCCGCGATCCCCGCGACAGTAGTCTCCGCTGCCGTGGGCCTCGGCGCCCAATCGATCATCGCGGACTTCCTCGCCGGGTTCTTCATCATCTCGGAGAAACAATTCGGCGTCGGCGACTGGGTCCGGTTCGAAGGCTCAGGCATCGACATCGAAGGTGACGTCATCCAGATCACGATGCGGGCCACCCGGGTCCGTACCCTCGCAGGCGAAACCGTGACCATCCCGAACTCCACGGCCAGGGTCTGCATCAACCATTCCAACTATTGGGCCCGGGCGGTCGTCACCATGCCAATCCCGCTCCTCGGGTCAGATTCAATCGACCACGCCGTACAGCGCTCCACCGATGCCACGCTCCGTGCTCTCGAACAACCCGAGATCGCCGGAGATGTCACCGGAGAACTCGATGTGCACCCGTCAGTTGGAGTAGAGGGGCCACAGACCGTCGGTATGCCGTGGATGGTGGACATGCGTTTTATCGTTCAGGTCCACCCCGCTCGCCAGTGGGCCGTGGAACGTGCCATCCGAACCAGGATCATCGAGGAGTTCTGGGCGGAGTACGGTTCCGCAACAACAATCTCGGGTGCGGTCCGAGAAACACTCGAGGCTGACGCCCCACAAATCGAACGCGCCTTCACCCGAACTCCACTCATCGACGTCAATGACGATCCTTCCGTCAGCACTCGAAACGACATGCAGGAGACCCCTGAAAACCAGGACACCGAAACCACCGGAGAATCCAACTCCCCCGCCCAGGTATCCGGAGTAGCGGCGACTGCAGCAGGAGCAGGAGCCGCAACCGTAGCCATGAACACTGCCCTAGGCGATGGACCCCGCGGCACCCAACGCCCACCAACACAGGACAAGAACCGCTCACGCTCCGACATCTCCACCAACGACCCCACCGACCCCTCAAACGGGAGCTCCCCGGATCACTCGGCCGACCCACACCTGGCAGCTCTACTGCGGAGGACGGTCGACACGACGGGGTGGCGCCGCTTCTTCACTTTCGGCGGTCGGGTCAGACCCTCAACCACCGGCCTCTGCGTTGCACTGCTGGGGCTCATCATCCTCAAAGGATACGCACTGGAGCAGAGCGCGGAATGGAACCTAGAGACGCCTCCGATCGACGTACCCGCAGTCACGTCCGCCCCGGTCACTACCCAGGAATCCGTCACCTCCACCAACCCACAATCCTCCCCGGCGCAGCCACCTTCCACCAAACCGACCATAACCGATGAAAAGATCCCGGCGACCACGCCGGCAACAGGTTTTCCCTCCGCTTCTCCGACCGCTGACTCCCCGGGGACGCCAGCGGCAGGTGACAGCGGAGACACCAACACCGGGAACCCCTGACCCCGAAGTGACTCGGGTACCGGCGATTCAATAGAATCAGCAGGTATGTCCTCCACAAGCCCCGACGCTGATCCTGATTCCGGCAACGGTGCCGTCGGTGCAAGCCCCGTCACCGAAACCGTGTTCCGGCCAGAACGTACCCACCTTCTGGGGGCTGGTCTGATGCTGCTGACCAGTCTGCTCACGGTAGGAGCAGCACCCAAGTATCTGTTCTGGCTCCTGGCGCTTCCCTTCTTCTACGCCTATTGGACACTAAAATCGCGTACCACCGTCCACTCCGACGGCATCACCGCAAGCTACGCGCTATCCCGGAGCCGCAGCGTTACATGGGAGGACTTCGCCGGAATCCGCTTCGGAGCGGGAAGCTCACACGCCCGGTCGCATGATGGGCGTGAGTTCACGCTCCCAGGTATCTCCTTCAACAGCGTGCCTGATCTCGCAGCGGCATCCGGTGGCCGGATTCCTGACGTGATCGCGGCCGGTCGCGCAGCCGCTGATGACAAGGTCGTCGTGATGCGCAGGGACGGTCACCAGGTGGTCAAGACACGCGAGGAGGCAGCCCGCGAGATCCTGGCCGCCCAGGAAGAGATCGAGCGGGTGAAGAAGGAACGTGCCGCCGCGAAACGTCACGGAGGCATGGAGCCCGGCGGCTGGTACAGAACAGATGCCGAAGGACATCCCATCATTGAGGAACAGGGCGATCCCCGTTCCGGTGATGGAAGCAGGAACACCAGACCCGACGTGTCCTGAACAACATCCCACATATCCCCTTTATCCGGGGATCCCTTGACCCGCCCTTACAAGCAGAAGACAGCCCTCCATGATCCCCTTACGCTCGAGAGTCACCACTGTCGGACGCAACGCGTCCGGCGCCCGCGCCTTGTGGCGCGCCACCGGAATGAAGGATAACGACTTCGGTAAGCCGATCGTCGCCATCGCGAATTCCTACACCCAATTCGTGCCCGGTCACGTTCACCTGAAAAATGTCGGTGACATCGTCGCCGAAGCCATCACTGCGGCAGGTGGGGTTCCCAAGGAGTTCAACACCATCGCCGTCGATGACGGCATCGCGATGGGGCACGGTGGCATGCTCTATTCATTGCCCAGCCGCGAGATCATCGCGGACGCCGTCGAATACATGGTCAATGCCCATACCGCTGATGCCCTGGTGTGTATCTCTAACTGTGACAAGATCACGCCGGGTATGCTCAACACCGCCCTACGCCTGAACATCCCAACAGTCTTCGTCTCCGGAGGACCGATGGAAGCCGGCAAGGCTGTCGTCGTCGACGGCATCGCCCATGCCCCGACGGACCTCGTCACCGCCATCTCCGCATCCGCCAACGAAGGCGTCGATGCTCCGGGACTTTCCCGGATCGAGGCTTCAGCATGTCCCACCTGCGGCTCGTGTTCGGGCATGTTCACTGCCAACTCGATGAACTGCCTCACCGAGGCACTCGGGCTGTCTCTTCCCGGCAACGGATCAACTCTGGCCACGCACAAGGCTCGCCGGAATCTGTTCACCCGAGCCGGAGAAACGATCGTCGAACTGTGCCGCCGTTACTACGGTGAAGAGGACACCTCCGTGTTACCCCGGTCCATCGCGACGAAGCACGCCTTCGACAACGCCATGGCACTCGACATGGCGATGGGTGGGTCCACGAACACGGTTCTCCACATCCTTGCCGCGGCACAGGAAGGTGAGGTCGATTTCGACCTCGATGACATCGACAACCTCTCCCGGCAGGTCGGTTGCCTGTCCAAGGTCTCCCCGAACTCCAATTACCATATGGAGGATGTGCATCGCGCCGGCGGTATCCCCGCCATCCTCGGTGAACTGCACCGTGGCGGTCTCCTCCACGACGACGTACACTCCGTGCACTCCCCCGATCTGCAGTCCTGGCTCGATGCCTGGGACATCCGCGGCGGGAAAGCAACGGATGAAGCAATCGAGCTGTTCCACGCTGCGCCAGGTGGTGTGCGAACAACGGAACCATTCTCAACAGAAAACCGCTGGGACACTCTCGACACGGATGCCGTCAACGGATGCATCCACGACGTCGAGCACGCCTACACAGTCGACGGTGGGCTAGCTGTTCTGCGAGGCAACATCGCACCGGACGGTGCGATCATCAAAGCCGCGGGTATCGATGAAGAATTGTGGCACTTCTCGGGTCCCGCCCGGGTTGTGGAATCACAGGAGGAAGCGGTCTCCGTCATCCTGAAGCGGGTCATCCAACCAGGTGAAGTCCTCATCGTCCGCTATGAGGGGCCCTCCGGCGGCCCCGGAATGCAGGAAATGCTGCACCCCACAGCGTTCCTCAAGGGCGCGGGACTGGGCAAGAAGTGTGCGCTGATCACAGACGGCCGCTTCTCCGGAGGATCATCCGGACTGTCGGTGGGACATGTCTCCCCTGAAGCCGCACATGGCGGCGTCATCGGTCTCATCCGGGACGGTGACACCGTCACCGTCGACATCCACGAACGCCTCCTCCAGTTGGAGATCGACGACGCTGAGATCGAACGTCGTCGCAATGAGATGAACGCCTCCGACAGGCCCTGGCAGCCCGTCAACCGTCAGCGTACGGTGAGTAAGGCGCTGCGTGCATACGCAAAGATGGCGACTTCCGCGGACAAGGGAGCGGTTCGCCAGGTCGACTGACCTTTCCCAACACAGGGAGGGCCAGCCCGTAGGGCTGGCCCTCCCTGTGTTTCCGGGAACGCGTATCAGTATCCGATCGTCACTATCCCGGACAGATGTCCCATGCGCTGATCCCGAGCCGGCCACACACCAGTGGCCGGCTTCTCGGATCTGCCGTGTACAGACTGCTCAGATCACCTACTGAACGGATATGCGCCACCGGTGACCAGCCACCAGAGCCCGACCGCACAGCCGATGCCGATCAGAATGAAGATGATGGAGCTCCACAGCGGGCGGCGGGCCCAACTGCGGCTGAAGTCCAGGGAAATACGTCCCGGACCGGTGAGCTGGAGTCCTACAGCAACGACGGTCATCAGAACTGCAAAGCGAACTCCGTCACCCCATTGGAACGGATTGACCGGGGTGTCTGCGATGTTGATCTGGTGGAGCGCAAGGAAAGCTGTGGACACGGTCGCGAGGGCCGCAGCGAGCGGGGTAACCAACCCGAGCACTAGGAGGATACCTGCAGCAAGCTCAACACCGGGGACCGCGATCGAGAGCACACCCGCCATCTCGTATCCCGCGAACTGCTCCTCAAGAGCAGTGATTCCGCCACCGTTACCGAGCCGGAAGAACACTGACACCGAGTGCAGGATCAGCAGCGCTCCAAAGAACAAGCGGATCAAGAAGAGACCCAGGTCAATCGTACCGCGCTTTGCCTCCGGTTCATCTTCCTCGAAAGACTCATCCGTGTGGTCTGATTCGGTGGGCTGAGCCTGCTGTTGAACAGGTTGCTCCTGTACCTGTGCCGGAGCACCTGTCATGATAGGCATCGTCGTCGTGGGTTGATCGGTGGCGAAATCTGCGTCGGTATACCCGGACGCCACAGAGTCGGTTTCCCTGAACTGTTGAGCCCGGTACTGATCCTGGGTCGGGAACGCCGCAGTGGCTGGCTCTCCGGCGCCGACCCCCACGGACTGCGGGGCAGCACGGCCTGCACGGTCATACACGGACTCATGGGAAGTTTCGGTAGCGGGAGTTTCGTCCGCATCTCTCAGGGGCGCGTAGCTGGTGGGGATGTCGAAATCGTCAAAATCCTCGGGTTCGGCACGATCAGGGCGGGAACTATTGTTGTCGTTCATACAATGCAGGGTAGGTGAACTGCAGAGGTTTTGCCCGCACCGGTGCCGGGCGAGTCGACATATTGACTCGAAATCGTTACGCATCGGTCATACTGTCCGAGCAGAGTCAACGGCAACGGGTCAGGAGCAGGAAGCCAGTTGCGAGGCCAGTGCATCATGTTCCGCGGGAGTCACCCACAGGTGATAACGGTGTTTGACTGTGATCTGACGTTTGACGTACTCGCATCTAAAGTTGCTGTTCGGGGGAAGCCAGGTCGCAGCATCGGAAGCCCCTTTCTCCTGGTTCATCGGCCCCGAAACCGCCAGGAGGTTGTCGGGGTCATTCGCGAATGCCCTACGTACCTCCGGGTCCAGATCCTGGGCACCTTTCATCCAGGCATCAGCAAGAGCAACGACATGGTCTATCTGCACGGCGCTGCTCGTACCGGCTCCACGGAGAAAGTCGATCTGGGTACCCGTGTAGTAGTCGTTGAGCACGCCTGACTCGACAACGCAATCATGGGTACCGGGCCGAAAGCGGACCCTGATCAGATCTCGGGCGAGAATGTCATTACGGGTGTCACAGCCGTTGTGCCCGAAGGGGACTTCCACGTCATCACTCCACCGTTGACCGAAAGCCTCACGGGCGTAACCCGTCAGCGGGGCTCTCTCCCGGATTGTCAACTCGTCAAGCATGTCCCTATAGAGCCGTGGACCGCGCCGGTCCCCCGTCTCCGGCATGGGGGTGCTGTCTGCCGTGGTTTCACCACTACCCTGCGCATCCTGTACCGCGCCGAGAAGCACAGACACCAGAGTCACGGCTCCCGTTATCAGGAGAACAATGGCGATGGAGGCGAAGGCATAACCACGTCGTCGTGACCCGGAGTTGCTCACAAACCGATACCGTAGCACCGTGGCGGTGACTACGTGAGGTTAGGACACCGGTTCGAGACTCTCCGCCGCCGCAGCCACCACGGAATCTGTGAGTTTCTGCAGCAGCGGAGATTCCAGCCGCCAGTGCTGCCAGAACAACGGGACGATGGAGACACGTTCGTCGAGAAGCACGAGTTCCCCGGAATCGAGGAATGACGCAGCCTGAATCTCAGGAACTAGCCCCCATCCGAGTCCCGCTCGGGCGGCCTCGACAAAACCCTCCGACGAGGGAATCTGGGAGATGCGGCGATGCCGAGGCAATCGATCGACCCGCCCAGTCAAGTCTGAATCCTGGATCTTGTCATTCGGCCCGTAACGCAGTGCTGGCATAGCAGCCCAGTCGAGCCTCCCGTTAACCGTATACACATCCCGGAGTTCCGGGGCTGCCACCGCGCGATAACGCATGATGCCGAGAGGACTGACCGTGCATCCTGAAACCGGCGAGTGTTCCCTGGTGACAGCCCCAAGACAATCACCACGGCGGAGCAGCTTCAGGGAATGCGACTCGTCTTCAACCCGGAGTTGAAGGGTCGCGGAGTCCCAGGAGGCGACATCCGAGAACACAGGGGTGAACCAGGTGGCGAGAGAGTCCGCATTGATCGCCACACTGAGGGGAACACGCGCGAGGCGACCCCGGAGCTGGGCATCTGTCTCAGCCTGCAGAAGAGCCATCCTGCGGGCGGCCTGGGCAAGCACCTCCCCCGCAGCAGTGGCAGTGGTCGGACTGGTACGACGGATCAAAACCCTTCCCGCCTGGGATTCAAGCGCTTTGATCCGTTGACTCACTGCGGATGGCGTGAGCGAGAGAGCGTCAGCGGCACCTTCGAAAGAACCTTCATCGAGGACAGCGAGCAGTGTGGCCAGGTGAATCGGATTCATGAAGCAATTCTAACGCACATTCAAAAACTTTAACTTTTCTTAACCGCCACCCGGTGACACCATCAGAACCATGAACGTCGCACTCCACGGTTTCCTCATGGGCCTATCGCTCATCATTGCCATCGGACCCCAGAACACCCTTTTACTTCGGCAGGGAATCCGCCGCACCGCCGTCGGAGCAGTTGTCACTGTCTGTCTCGTTTCCGAATACATTCTCATCATCGGATCCACCGCTGGTGTCGGTGTCATCATCGACAGAGCACCCGTCATCCTCGACCTGATGAAGTACCTCGGATTCGCCTATCTCATCTGGTTTGCATTCACCTCATTTCGGGAAGCCTTTCATCCCGACCAAAACACGTTCACCCGAGACGAACAGAATCCCAGCGTCTCCCCCCTCCCTGATGACAACAGGTACACCATCAACACGTCTCCTGGCGGAACGGGTTCAGTAGCAGTCGCAGAACGCACCCTTCACACGGCAAAACAAGTACCACAACGGGTCTGGGTGAAACCCATCCTCGCAGCCCTCGCGATGACCTGGCTCAATCCCGCAGCCTACGTGGACATTGTGGTCATGCTGGGCGGCATCGCGAATCAATACGGGGAGATCGGTCGGTGGTACTTCGCTGCGGGGGCATTATTGGCATCGAGCATCTGGATGCCGACAATCGGATACGGCGCACGGAAACTGTCTGGCCCGTTGTCCCGACCCAATGTCGCACGAATGGTTAACATCGCCATTGGTGTCGTGATGATCATCATCGCGGTTCGGCTGCTCTTCCACTGACTCGGACCCCATGATTGCCGCCAAAACATCAGGTACAACCCCGAAGCCCCAGTGCACGGGAACACCCCGCACCGGAAGTCAACCGGATGCGGGGTGTTCCCGTGCACTGGGGCGTCACTTTTCCCGGGTCTTTGACCGTGTCGCTTGCGCCCAGATATTAATCCCCGCATCGCTGGCGATTTCGTCGATGGCCGACAACTCCACATCGGTGAACGTCAGGTTCTGCACGGCATCGATGTTCTGGTCGAGCTGTTCGACGGAGGAGGCCCCGACCAGTGCTGACGCCACCGACTGCTCCCCGTACCTCCCCTGGCTCCGGAGGACCCAAGAGATGGCCATCTGCGCGAGTGTTTGCCCACGCTCCTGCGCAATATCGTTGAGTCTGCGCATCATCCCGATGTTCTCGTCACTCAACATGTCCCCAGACAATGACTTGTGCGCGGCCGCGCGCGAGTCCTCCGGTACCCCGTAGAGGTAGCGGTCGGTGAGTAACCCCTGTGCAAGTGGTGAGAATGCGATCGTACCGACCCCGTTATCGGCTGCGGCCTCCAGAAGACTGTCCCCGTCCTCACCGGGTTCCTCGACCCATCGGTTGACGATGGAATAGCTGGGCTGGTTAATGAGTAGTGGATAGCCCTCCTCCGCCATCATCTCGGCGGCTTCGGTAAGCAGTTCTGGACCATAGCTGGACACCCCGACGTAAAGTGCTTTGCCACTGGAGACGATGTCTCTCAAGGCATACATCGTCTCCTCCAACGGAGTCTCGGGATCGGGCCGATGATGGTAGAAGATGTCGACATAGTCAAGGCCCATGCGACGCAGCGACTGGTCGAGAGATGACATCAGGTACTTCCGTGAACCGCCGAAACCGTAGGGCCCGGGCCACATGTCCCATCCAGCTTTGGATGAGATGATCATCTCGTCCCGCAAGCCCCGGAAGTCTTCGTCGAGAATGCGCCCGAAGTTGATTTCGGCGGAACCGTTGGGAGGGCCGTAGTTGTTGGCCAGGTCAAAATGGGTGACACCGCGGTCGAAGGCACGACGAATGATAGCCCGTTGGGTCTCCACAGGTTTATCGTCACCGAAGTTGTGCCACATTCCGAGGGAGACGACCGGGAGCTTCAGCCCGGAGTGCCCGACAGTACGGTACGGAACATCGCGGTAACGATCTGCAGCCGGTTGATAAGCGGGTTGGTTGTCCGGATTGAAAGGCATGCATCCAGTGTGCCCCGAGCGTCACCGCTTGTCGATGCCCCTCCATCCTCCACCCCGTTCGACACCCCGCAGCGTAGATGTCGGATACACCACACAGCTTTCACCTCACATACATGTCCGGGGGTGGTTCACTCCCCTTTCCCCACTCCTTCGGGGCTAGATCCACACCGCAGCGCAGGCAACTTCAGACGTTAAACCACATGATCTCCATTATTGTGACGGTCGCAATATCGCAGACCCTTTACTCCCGCGATTCAGTGGTTATCCTGCGGTTGAAGGTTTTTTTACTAAAAAGGATACGAGAGCCGGGGCAAGTGCAGCTCCGGCTGTTCCGGCGCGACGTATACCTACCAGGTGATAAGTCACCACCCGACCGATCAAGGAGAATCAATGCCGCTAACCAGACGAACATTCCTCAAAGCCTCCGCAATGGCGGGCGTAGTCACCGCGATGGGGGGCGTTTTCCAGAAGGCGGCAGCAGCCGAAATCCCGGATTCACTCTTCACTGAGCTCCGTCAACGCTGGGTCGACATCATCACTGCAAACAATCTCTACGATCCAAAAGATCCAGTTTTTATTCCCCTGCTCGCCTCGCTCGATCGCTCGATCGACAAGAATCTGGCCGACCTCGCCACAGGTTCCGAAGCCATGACTACGGTTTTCAAGAGCAAGAACCTCGCGGCCGAGAAATCCCCCGACATCACCTCCACCGCCCGCGGAATCCTCACCATGGCCACAGGCTGGGCGATTCCCGGTTCGAGGCACTTCCGCAACGAGTCGGTGCTAGCCACTACGATCGAGAGCTTCGACAGGTTCCTGCGGCTGCGGTACAACCCCAACCAGTTCGAATACGGAAATTGGTGGGACTGGGAATCCGGCGCAGCCCGGGCCATCGGAGACATCATGTGTCTCCTCGGCGAGGAGTTACCGGAAGACATTCGGACTCGGGCAGCCACAGGAATCAACCACTTCATCCCGGACCCCAAAGAGCAGGAGGTAAACAAAGGCGCCTCCCGTAAAACCTCGACCGGAGCAAACCGACTAGATCTGTGCCGCGCAGTCGCGTGCAGCGCAATTGCCGTTAAAGACGAGGAACGGCTACGCAGCGCACTCAACGGATTGTCAGACACATGGCAGTTCGTCGATACCGGCGATGGTTTTTACCACGACGGCTCATTCATCCAGCACACCAACATCCCCTACACAGGCGCGTACGGCAATGTCCTCATCTCGGGTCTCTCCCTCATGTTCGATCTGGTGGCGAACACCGGCTTCGACATCAGCGAGGAAGGAAAAAACCGTGTCTACTATCTCGTCGATCAGGCTTACATCCCGATCATCGTCGACGGTCAAGCACTTGACATCGTTCGTGGACGCTCCATCTCCCGGAAAGTGGAGCCAGGTTCCTCCCACGGTATTTCCATACTCACCTCGATCATTCGCCTAGCGGAACGGGCTCCAGCCGAATATGCGGAACGATGGCGGCGCACTTGCTCGGGATGGCTCCACCGCAACACCTACAATGACTTCACCGCAACAACCAGTATTTCGCAACTCGCGCTGGTTCTGCGAGCATTGAACAGTCCCGCCGCGCCAGCGCTCGCCGAACCCAAGATGTTTCCGTCGATGGATCGCCTTATTCACCGCAGCAAAGACTGGACCATGGCGGTTTCCATGTGTTCCCGACGGATCTCGTGGTACGAGTACGGAAACCAGGAGAATGAACTCGGGTCACGGACCGGAAGCGGCATGCGCTATCTCCTACTGCCGGAGAGCATGGGCCAGTACGAGGATGAATTCTGGTGCACCATCGACTACGCCGCTCCCCCGGGAACCACCGTGGATCACCATGAGCTGAGGCGTGGAGTCGGGCAGCCCTGGGGTGTAGAAACCCCACAAAATGAATGGACGGGAGGGCTGACAAGCGGGCCACTAAGTCTCGCCGCCATGCACCTGATCGGGCCCGATCTCAACGGACTGGAAGCTCGACGGCTCTGGTTGGGTACCACAGACTCCGTCGTCGAACTCGTCGGAGGGGTCAAAGCACCGAACAGTCCGGCGCTGACGGTCGTCGAACACCGCAACATGGGTGCCAACGGAGATCCTGCACTCACAGTGGATGGTAAGCGCGTGAGCGGGGAATCCACGGTCGCAAATCCGAAGTGGGCACATCTTGAGGGAGTTGCGGGATATGTCTTCCTCACCCCGGGATCCGTCAGAGCGAGCATCACCGAACGGACGAACACCTGGCTCGAGGTCAACCCCTTCCGACGCACCTACCCCGGCGCTGCCGAGCCGGTCACCCGAACTTGGGCGACCATCCAGTTCGATCACGTCGGTGAATCCGCCGAGGGTGGCGCCTGGATCCTTCTCCCCAAAGCCAGCGTAGAAGACACCCGCAGAATCGCGGAGGCACTGGCCGGTCCAGCACCTGCGGCGAAGATTGAACAGAATGATGCCAGTGCACAGGTCATCCAGAGCGGTGAAGCCACTGGTTTCGCGGTCTGGAAACCCGGTGTCTACGCCACCTGGGGCTTCGACAAGCCAGCCGTCGTCCTGGCTGAACACGCGGCGGACGAACTGACTGTGACCGCCGCGGACCCCACCCAGGAGGAATCGAGCCTGACAATCACCGTCCCGGGTGAATGGCCCGTGTCCTCCGGAGAAGGAGTTACTGTGAACGCGACACCAACGGCGACAACCCTCGTAGTCGATACCGCAGGTCTCGCAGGTTCATCGCGTAAGGTCATCCTCCGGAGGAAGGGGACAACTGTTCCGGAAGAGCCCCCGGCGGGAGGAGTCTCCAGTTCCTGGATGAGCACCTTCGGCAGCAGTTTCCTCTCATCGTAGGTAACGAGTCCTTCCCCGGATTCGGTGGCGCCCCCGGTTCCTCATCTCGCGGGAATCAGGGGCGTCACCTATGTCAGGACAGACTGGATTACCTCACGCGGGGTGTACCATTTTCGGTTGTCCCTCCATCGATGGAGAAGTCGACAGAGTCATCCTCGTGGAGCTCACGTTCGACCTTCTCCTGAACGGTCGCCGCCATCTCATCCTCGTCGATGTTCGATGCCTTCAGACGACGGTCCAGTTCCCGCTGGTGCCCGGCGGTGAACTTCTTCGCGGGATCAAGTTTTCGAGCCATGAGAACGCGTATGCGTTTACGCCGTTTAACTTCTGTCACGATCATTCCGCGGTCACGGATCCAGGCATAGATGAGAACAACCATGAGAGCGACACCAACGTACCCGAGCAGAGGGTAGAGATAGGTGACGAGGGTACGGAACCCTAGGAAACTCAGAACGAAGCCCACCAAGACCGCGATCACGAAAGTGGAATTAAACTTCTGAGGATTATTCACCGTCAGTCGGCGGGTGAGCGCATAGAACATCCCCAGCGCGGAGTTGAAGATCATGCCGTAGATGGCCACCGACATGAGGGTACCCATGATCGGGTGCATGAGGCCCACAAGAGTCAGCATCGGCATCGCATCATCCTTGAGCATGTCCACCTTGAGAAACAGCGAGGACGCGACAAGACACAGCATCAGCCCGAAGGTTCCGCCACCAATGAGTCCACCGAGGCCGGCGACTCGGGCATTGAGGTAGTAACCACCGATGACGATGGACATCGAAACGACGACAATCAGCGAGAATCCCAGGTAGTTCAGGGAAGCGACCCAGACGTTGGGCAACGTCGTATGGATCGTCGCAGCGGAGGCCTCGAGATGTGACCAGTCATCCGGGGCTGTGGCGAAAGCGTAAACAGCGGCGATGAAGATGAACAGGATAATTCCCGGGGTAATCGCCCCGATAATGTTGCTGACCTTGTCCACGTCGAGTCGTCCGAGAATCAGGACGAGAACGAGGAGTATAACCGCCCCAATCCACACCGGGAGTCCAAACTGCTGGTTGAGGTTGGCTCCGGCCCCGGCGAACATGACCATCCCCAGTGAGAAGATGGTCAACATCACTGAACCGTCGAGGAATTTCACGGCGACAGGGTGCGCCACCTTATCCAGCACCGCAGTATGCTCGCTGGCTTGATGGTAGCTTCCGAGCTGCAAGATGACGAGACCGACCACACACATCATCACCGCGACCGATACCGCTCCCCAGAGCCCGGCGTGACCGAACACGACGAAGAACTGGAGCACCTCCTGACCGGATGCAAATCCGGCACCGACGCTCAGGCCAACGAAGGCCATCGCGATTGCCATTACTCGTTTGAACATGTGGGGTTCTCCCTCTCCGGAGGATCGTCGAAGACTTGTCGTGGAGGCGAAGTCCCTTGACCTGGGTATCGCCAAAGGGAGATTGTAACGATACCGGACATGATAACCCATATCCATCGGATCGATATTCCTGAACAGCCTGTTTTCCCAGCGTCCTGACCGCTGTGACCTCTACGGGAAACCTGGCTGTCACGACTGGAACATCCATTTCATCGATGCCAAGACCTACTTCAGTCGGTGGACAAAGTGGTGCCCGCCACGGAGTCCTTTTGAATTCGTGGCGGGCACCCCAAAACAGTGGAACCAAAGGCTCGCGCCAGTCCCACTCAGGATCAGCGGCACTTCTCCGCAATGAGCTTGTTCACCAGTGCGGGGTCAGCTTTACCCCGGGTGGCCTTCATCACCGCGCCGACAATCGCCCCACCTGCCTTGGCGTTCCCGCCACGGATTTTCTCCACGATGTCGGGATTCGCGGCGAGCGCCTCGTCAACTGCCTTCTCGATGGCTCCGTCATCGCGAACCACCTCGAGGCCACGTGCGGCGACGACCTCGTCGATGTCCCCCTCGCCGGCGAGGACCCCGTCGACGGCCTGACGCGCAAGCTTGTTGGTCAGCTTCCCTTCCTTGACCAGTGCGGCGACACGGGCGACCTGAGCCGGGGTGACGTCGAGCTGTTCCAAGTCACAACCTGCCTCGTTGGCCTTCTGTGTGAGGTAGGAAACCCACCACGAGCGGGCTTCGGCCGGGGTGGCTCCCTCATCAACGGTAGCGATGATGAGATCAAGGGCACCGGCGTTGACCAGATCACGCATCTCCGCGTCGGAGAGCTTCCATTCTTCACGGATCCGAGCCTTGCGCACCCAGGGCAATTCGGGCAGGGTGGCACGGATCTCCTCGACCCATTCTCGTGGGGCGACCACGGGAGGGAGATCGGGGTCATTGAAGTAGCGGTACTCCTCCGCGGTCTCCTTGATTCGCCCAGCCGTCGTCGAACCGTCCGTCTCGTGGTAGTGACGAGTCTCCTGGCGGATCGAACCGCCCTCAGTGATGACCTGGGCCTGGCGCTGCATCTCGTAACGCACGGCCTGCTCGACGGACTTCAGCGAGTTGATGTTCTTGGTCTCGGTGCGGGTACCGAACTCGCTCTGCCCGATGGGGCGCAGCGAAAGATTGGAATCGACTCGCATCGAACCCTGATCCATGCGAGCATCGGAAACACCGAGTGCCTTGACCAGATCACGGAGAGCGGTGACATAGGCTCGCGCGACCTCCGGGGCTCGGCCCCCGGCGCCTTCAATAGGTTTGGTCACGATCTCGATGAGCGGTACCCCGGCGCGGTTGCAGTCCACCAGTGAAGATGTCGCACCCTGGATCCGCCCCTCCGAACCGCCGAGGTGCGTCAGCTTACCGGTGTCCTCCTCCATGTGCGCACGTTCGATCTCCACTCGCCAGGTGCTGCCGTCATCGAGAATGACGTCCAGGTATCCGTCATAGGCGATGGGTTCATCGTACTGGGAGATCTGGTAGTTCTTCGGCTGATCCGGGTAGAAGTAGTTCTTTCGGGCGAAGCGGGACGATTCAGCGATGGAGCAGTTCAACGCGAGTCCGATCTTGATCGCCCATTCCACGCCTTTTGCATTGACGACAGGCAGTGCCCCCGGCAGCCCGAGGCTGACAGGGTCGACATTGGAGTTCGGGGCCGAACCGAAGTTCGCGGAGGACGCGGAGAACATCTTCGTCTCCGTCTGCAGCTCGACGTGAACCTCCAGCCCCATCACCGGGTCAAAGTGTGCGAGTACCTCATCGAAATCCATAAGATCATTTACCGGAGCAGTCATGCCCGACAGTCTAACGGCTCACCGGTAGATGCCGCGCGTCCACTCCCGAGTTCCCGTCCTCGAGGACCGGATAGGGCGCCGCTTCGGATCCTTACGGTTCCCGGGTGAACGCCCGCAGGAAGAGAACGGTGAACCTGTCACGACGAAGACCCCGACGATCAGACCACTCAGATTCAGTACCATCCCTGCCCTCGAACCACACAGAACCACACAACGGAAATGAAGGTGCCACAGGCCTGAAGACACCGGTCAACGCGCACCACCCCGGAAGAACAGTTGTTCTTCCGGGGTGGTGCGCGCATGGAACAGCGTCAGCCGAACAGTGCTTGGGCGGTGCGGTAGCGACCTTCAGGAACCCGCTTCAGAGTACCCACAGCCTCTTCGAGATCAATGAGGTTGATGTGCTCACCTTTCAGAGCGACAACCTTGCCGAAGTCACCTGTGTGGCAGGCGCGGGCTGCGTGCACACCGTAGCGGGTGGCCAGAACCCGGTCGTAGGCGGTGGGGGTGCCACCACGCTGGATATGCCCGAGAACCGTGGTGCGGACATCATGTCCAGCCCGAGCCTGGATCTCGTCGGCAATCTGTTGCCCCATCCCGGTGAAGATCTCATGCCCGAACTGGTCCACTCCCCCGGACTTGAGTTCCATGGTGCCTTCCTTGGGCATAGCACCTTCCGCGACGACGACGATGCCGTACTTCTCCCCCATCTGGAAGCGTCGCTCCATGGCTTTGCAGATTTCCGCGACGTCGAAAGGCTGCTCCGGAATCACGATGTAGTGCGCGCCACCTGCCATACCTGCGTGCAGGGCAATCCAACCGACGTGACGGCCCATCACCTCGACGATCATGACCCGGTTATGGGACTCCGCTGTAGTATGCAGCCGATCAATGGCATCCGTGGCGACGGACACGGCGGTATCGAAACCGAAGGTGTAGTCGGTTCCATTGACGTCGTTATCAATCGTCTTCGGAACACCGACCACGGGGATACCGTTATCAGAAAGCCATTTAGCCCCCTTGAGTGTTCCTTCACCTCCGATGGGGATCAGGGCATCGACACCGGCATCTGCCAGATTCGCCTTGATCTGTTCGAGGCCGTTCTTGAACCTATCGGGGTGAAGCCGACCGGTTCCGAGAATCGTGCCGCCCCGGAGAAGAATCCGGTCAATGGACTCGTCGTCGTAGAGCTGGACACGGCGGTCCTCCATGAGACCGACCCAACCGTCCTGATATCCGACGACAGTTGAGCCGTAGTCCGAGCTAGCAGTGCGGACGATACCGCGGATGACAGCGTTGAGGCCGGGGCAATCGCCGCCGGAGGTCAGTGTCGCAATTCGCATAGTTTCTATCTTAGTCTGCCTTACCACCAGATGCCCGTTCGGAAGATGATCTGAAGAAAGAAACAGAAACAAAACCAAGAAAAAGTACGCAGGCCGTGATGATTACTGCGTTCCCCATCGCATTCCCGAGAGACGTTTTCGCTGCTCCTATCTGCATTGCTGCCCCGACGGCCGCCGCACCGACGACAGATCCGACCTGTCGTGTGGTGTTGTACACACCCGAAGCCGCACCAAGTCGATGGAGTGACAGATCTCTCATCGCGGTCGCCGAATTGGGCGACCAGATGAACCCGTGTCCCACTCCCATGAGCAGAATCGGTAAGAGAAGCCACCAAACGGAAATACCGTCACGCATCACAGCGGCAAGCACCCCGACCGCGACGGTCATCGCCCCGAAGCCGATCATCGAGAGTGTCCTCGGGTGAACCCGGTCAGCGAGCCGACCGACAAACGGCGAAAGAACTCCGGAAATGACAGCGGTGGGGACAAGCATGAGCCCGGCTTTCTCCGCACTCATCCCGAGACCATTCTGCAGGTAGATCATCATCGGTAGCGCGATGGACGCAACGGCGAATCCCATCGTCGCGATCGAGAATGCACCGATGGAGAAATTTCGGTTTCTGAAAATACCGAGGGGAATCAACGGGTCGGTGCCCTGCTCTCCCGCCGTGTGCTGACGCCAGAGAAACAGGAGCATCGAGATGATCCCGCCGAAGAACACGATCCAGATCCACCCGGGCCAGTTCAGCTTCGGCCCCTGCTGCATGGCGTAGACGACACCAAACACAGCGAACAGAGAGAGCACAACGCTCAGGACATCAACCTGGCGCGTCGTCTTCTCCATGGTAGGTACCCATTTCGCCACCATCACCAGACTTAGTACCCCGAAGGGGATGTTGATGAAAAAAATCCACTGCCAGCCGAGGGTGCCGGTGATTAGGCCACCAAGAAGTGGGCCAGCAAGGGACGCAAACCCGGCGACAGCTCCCCAGATACCCATGGCTGCACCTCGGCGTTCCCTAGCGAAGATCCGGTTGATCACACTCATGGTCTGAGGGGTGAGAATCGATGCCCCGAGCCCCTGAACGGCTCGTGCTGCAATGAGCCACTCAATGCTGGGGGCGAGCCCACAGGCCAGTGAGGAGAGGGTGAAGATGATCATGCCGACGAGGTACACGTTGCGCTGACCGTACCGGTCACCGAGACGCCCGGTAACTAGGAGCGGCACCGCAAATGTGATGAGGTAGATCGACGTGACCCAGACGACTGCGTTGAGCGACGCCCCCAGCTCCGTCTGGAACTGCGGCGTCGCCACCGCCACCACCGTTTGGTCGAGAAGGATCATGAAGAACCCGATACACAGCGCGGCAAGTGCGCGCCATGCCTGTTTCTCGGGCAGGACGGGGGACGCGGATCGGATATCGGTCACCCCGCCCATCCTACGACTACCGCTGTTCTGCGCCCTCCACTGTCACTGCATCCCGGTTGTCCCCGGTCGTCGGCTCCAGGTTGGGTTCCGACTGCGCCGGCGGCACTGTCCGGACTCCGCGGACCCCGGACCACATGCCGAAGGGAAGGAAGCTGAGCCCGATACCGAGGGCCGTGCGGTAGACACCAAAGGTGGCGATCAGCGGTGCGGTCACGGTGAGCCCGACCGGCTGGCTGAGACTTCCGGCCGCGGTGAACAGGGACAGGGTCCGCCCGCGCACCCGGTCGGGCACGGTCTCGGTGATCAGGACGAGATGCAGTGGCCCGAAGAGACCGGCACCGATCCCGGCGAGCGCCATTCCGGTGAACACCAGCGGATCACGGCCGAGTCCGCCCAGGAAGAGAAACGCCAGGACGAACAGGACGACGGTGGTCGCCCAGAGCGTCCGCCTGCGTCGGGTGCCCAGAATCGTGGCCAAGCCACCGCCAATGACGAATCCGACGGCGTAGGCGGCGAGCACCGCCCCCATCACGGCCGGGGCGTCGACGGACTGGTAATGGGCGGGCAGGAGGATCACCAGATACGGGACGACGAGCATGGTGGACACCAGTTCCATGATGAGCAGGAGGCGCACGATGGGGTGGGTGAGGATCTCGCGCCACTGACGTACGACGCCCATGTCAGGAACCTCCGGGTCCATGTCCCTGGCGTAGCCACCTGTATGCGTGACCCGCACGACAGTGGTCAACGCTGCAGCGGCGAAGGAACAGCCTGCGGTTATCCAGAGCACCGTGATCACCGGCTGCACCGCCATCAGCACGCCTCCGAGTGCAGGCCCGATCAGTGCAGCGACACCCACGAGTGTCTGCATGATCCCGGCGAGTCTGTCCCGGGATACCCCGGACGTGGCCGAGACGTCGCCGAGCAGTGACTGTCTGGCGGCCATTCCGGGTACGTCACCGACCGCGCCGAACACGGCGAGCCCGATGAACCAGGCGAGTGTCAGCTCCAGGGAGGCGTCGACGGCGATGAGGGCGACGACGGAGAGTCCGCTGATCATGTCGGAGATCACGCTCATAGGTTTGCGCCCCAGTGTGTCGATCATCTGACCCCCGATGAACGACACGACCAGTGCGGCGAGCGCGGTGACCGCAACGACGGTGCCCGCGGCTGCGGGGTCCCCGGTCCGTTCGAGGATCAGCCATGGCCAGGTGATCAGCGCGATGGAGTTGCCGAACTGCGAGAGCCCGGCGGAGGAGAGGTAGAGCCACGCGGAGGCGCGGTGCCGCGCCGGGGTACCGGTCGTCATCGTGCGACCTCCGTGCCCGTGAGCTGTCCGACTAGTTCGTTGAACCGAATGATGGCCGGAGGGATGTCCCCGATCACGGAGTCGAGCACCACCGATGTGGGGAACTCTCCCCTCCGGAGTTCCTCCTCGTCGAGCTGCCGGATGTAGTCGGCCGCCCGGCGGGCGATTTCCGCCACGAGAGGATCGTCCGGTTCCACCGTCCACAGGTGGCTGACGTACCGGAGCAGCACCCGGTACTCCGCGGACTCGAGGGCCTCGGTCGCCCACCGGACGCCGTCGTCGAACGTGTCCGGGAACACCGACCGGCAAACGACCCACACCCGGCCGATCGCACGGATGAATTCCTCGGCGACCCCGATCTCCCGCCATCGGCGGAACAGCGCCGCGTTCCCGTCGGACAACCCGACGAGTTCCGGCGAGTCCAGCCCGGCGAGGGACCTGACCCGGGCGAGCCGTACGGCGTCGGCCGGGACGTAGATCCGTCGCCCCGCGCTGTCCAGACCGGCGGGCGGCATGAGCCCGATGTCGTGGTAGTGCCGGATCGTTCGTGCCGAGACCCCCGCGAAGGCGGCCAGTTCTCTGATGGTGAGCATCGTCATGGCTGGGACGCTAGTTGCTTCCGTTGGGGCAACCGCAAGAGATCCGGGGGGACGGTTCCGTCAGTGGATCGCCCGACTTGTTCACTGTTCCGCATCATTGACGTACAACCGGTAAACGAGTTCATTGAACCGCACGAGTGCCGGCGGATAGAACTCGATCACGGAATCGACGACAGCGGAGTCCGGGGTCACGAACTGTTCCTTGTCCGGGCCGTACGTGGCACTGAGATAGGCCGCCAGCCGCCGGGCGGTGTGCTCGACGGCGGGATCATCCGGGTCCGTGTCCCAGAGCTCCGAGATATCGGTGAGCAGGTGCCGGTACTCCGGGTAATCCAGGTCACCGGCACCATGGCGGAGGCGTTCCCGGAAACGGCCGGGGAAGACCACCGCACAGACCGTCCATGTCGCCCTGGTCGCCGCGATCAGCTCCTCGCGAATCCCGATCCGGCGCCACTCCCCGAGTATCTCTATGGCCTCGGTGGGAAGTCCTATGCGGTCGGGGTCAGCGAGTTCCCGAAGCCTGGCCCGCCGAGCGCGCACGGTCTTCTCCTCGGCGTCGAGACGCCTGTCAACCCGCTGCCGCAGTGACCGGTAGACGTCGCCGTCGATGTCCCAGGCACCGGGAGGAAGGACGTCGAGGATGTCGTTCAAGCTGAACCCCGCCTCGATGAGGTTCCGGATACGGACCAGGCGCACCGCGTCCTCCGGAACATAGATACGCTGTCCGGATCCGTCCCGACCGGCGGGTGGCATGAGGCCAATGTCGTGGTAGTGCCGGATCGTGCGGGTGGTGACCTCCGCGAACACGGCCAGGTCACGGATCGTGAGCGTCATGGTCATGACGCTCAGGTTAGGCGTTGACCCTGCGGTAACCGCAAATGTTCGCCACTTCCTTTACCACGTGACTCCCGCAGCCTATTCCCGGTATACAGCCAGTGGACGACCCGTCGGAACGCGCGGGCGTGGCCCGATGCGACGGTGGCAAGCACATCTGCCAGCAGGTGGTGGAGGGTGTATGACGAGGATCAGTCCCGTGGATGCGGCGCCCATTCCCGGCGACGTATCGGGTCTGGACAGGTGGCCGTCCGTCCAGACGGTGACGACAGGTGGTGGGTAGCATTCTCCCGGTAGGATCGCCGCGAGGATGATCAGCCCACCGACCACAAGGACGCGGTTCTGATTCCCTCATCTGGGTCGAGTTCCCCGGTGAGCAGTTCGAGGAAGGTTGTCTTTCCGGCACCGTTACGACCGGTGACACCATGTGTACCGGGGTACAGTTGCAGATTCAGGTCGGTGAGTGTGTGCTCCCTTTTTCCTCCGGCCCAGGAGACAACGGAACGCACGATCTTTTCTGGTGGCAGGAGAAAACGTGTGTGCGGTCGTCTTCTTTTCGGTCTCACTGGACCGATCTCAAAGGCTCTAAGGTGGACAACATGGATATGACATTGAAGAAAGCAGAAGACGTCAACACGGCAGCGGTGGTCACCACGGGTCTGATCGGTGGGTGGCTAACCGCCCGCGAAACCGGTATCCGCCCCCTCGGTGGAGTTCTACTCGGGGCCGCCGGAATCTGGGCTGCCCGTACCTGGGCGGCCCAGAAGGGGCCACTCACCGCAACCGCACTCACAGGTCTCTATATCGGGGCATTCGGAGCCTCGCATCCGCTGGCCAAGAAGATCGGTTCCTGGCCTGCTGTTCTCGCCGTCACCAGCATCACCGCAGGTACCGCATATCTAGTCAGTGACCGCGCCTGATTCCCCGTAGACCGGGAGACAAGAACCGGCCCCACAGTTGAACTGTGGGGCCGGTTCTTGTCGTGATAATCCGTTTGACGGAGTTTAGCCACGCCCCACTTCGAAGGCGGCGCCGACCCGGTAAAGCCGATCATCAGCGAATGCGGGGGCCATGATCTGTAGACCGACGGGCAGTTCCGTATCGGTTGCCAGACCTGACGGCAGGGACATACCGCAGACACCGGCGAGGTTGAGCGGTAGCGTGCACAGATCAAAGTTGTACATCGCCATCGGATCGGAAACCTTTTCACCCAGCTTGAACGCCGTCGTCGGCGTCGTCGGGGAAATCAGGACATCACATTTCTCATACGCACTGGCGAAATCCCGCGCGATAAGTGAGCGGACACGCTGCGCCTGCAGGTAGTAGGCATCGTAGTAGCCGACTGATAGAGCGTAGGTACCGAGGAGGATGCGGCGCTTGACCTCGGGGCCGAATCCGGCGGCACGGGATAGCGACATAACTTCTTCAGCGGACCGCTCCCCATCATCACCAACCCGTAGCCCGTAGCGCATGCCGTCGAAGCGGGCGAGGTTAGAGGACACCTCGCACGGGAGGATCAGGTAGTAAGCGCCGAGAGCCTCGTCGAAGTACGGGCAGTCGACCTCGACAATCTCCGCCCCTTGGTTCCTGAGCTGCTCGACGGCTGCATGGAAGGAGTTGAGGACACCGGGTTGAAAACCCTCTCTGTCGAACTGCTTGACTAGCCCGATCTTCACACCGCTGAGATCACCGGTGGCACCGGAGCGGGCGGCACCGACAACATCGGCGACCGGCCGGTTAACACTGGTTGCATCAAAGGGATCATGGCCCGCGATGACCTCATGCAGCAATGCGGTATCGAGCACGGTACGCGCGGTGGGGCCACCCTGGTCCAGGGATGAGGCGCAGGCGACGAGTCCGTAGCGGGACACGGTGCCATAGGTCGGCTTCACGCCGACTGTATCGGTGAGCGCGGCTGGCTGGCGGATGGAACCACCGGTGTCGGTGCCGATGGCGAGCGGCGCCTCACCGGAGGCGAGGGCAGCGGCGCTGCCGCCACCTGAACCACCGGCGGTACGCTCCGGATCCCACGGGTTCCGGGTCGGGCCGTATGCCGAGTTCTCAGTGGACGATCCCATGGCGAACTCGTCCATGTTGGTCTTACCCAGGATCGGGATGCCCGCGGCACGGATCCGACCGGTCACCGTGGCGTCATAGGGGCTCATGTAACCCTCGAGCATCTTCGAGCCACAGGTGGTGGGGGCGTCGGTCGTGGTGAACACGTCCTTCAGCGCGAGCGGAACACCGGCGAGTGCCGATGCTGGCTTCTCTCCTGCATCCAGGGTGCGGTCAACCTCGGCCGCTGCCGCCAGGGCGGCCTCCTCACCGACATGCAGGAATGCGTGGATCTCCCCGTCGACGGCGTTGATGCGGTCGAGATGGGCGCGGGTGACTTCGACGGAGGTGACCTCACGGGAGTGAATTTTCTCGGCCAGTTCCGCAGCGGTCAGCCGGGTCAATTCATTGCCGGAGGCGGTGTAGCGCAGATCGGTGGTCATCTAGTCTTCCTCCCCGAGGATGTGCGGAACCTGGAAACGCTGCTCTTCTACGGCGGGCGCCTGATCGAGCGCCTGCTCGGCGGAGAGGGTCGGCAGAACGACGTCCTCGCGCATCGGGGTCTGGATGACATGCGGGTGGCTCATCGGCTCGACGTCCGAGGCATCGACGCTCCGGACCGCACTGACGTTGGAGATGATGTCGTCGATCTGGTCGACAAAGGCGTCAAGCTCTTCATCTGTGAGGGCCAACCGGGACAGTTTGCCGAGGTGCGCCACCTCTTCACGGGAAATCTGGGACACGTCTGTGCTTCCTCTTTTCGCGTCATTATTGTCACGTCGGAGCGCACCTCCCCTTACTTCCGGCGGACGCCTGAAACGTAGCGGGACGACAGGGCGGTGCGTCACGGTGTTTGTGCGCCCACCACTCTAACGCACCGCTTCCAGTATCCACCGGTGAGCCACCGCAGCCCCATCTCTAGCCCACTACTCAGAGCTGCTCTGAATCACCGACGCGCTCCGACGCCAGCTCCCGGACAGCCCCGACAACCGCCGCGACCGATGGAGCGTGCGGCTCCCGCCCTCTGCTGACAAGCCGAACATCCCGCCCCCGCCCCAAGAGTCGGAGCACGTTGACACCGGGGTGACGGTGGGCAGCCAGGGCGAGATCAGGCAGGAGCGCCACGCCGTGTCCCGCTGCGACGAGCGCCTGCACGGCCACGTAGTCGTCACTGGAATAGCCTGTCTCCGGGGTGAAGCCCGCGTCTTCGCAGAGCGTGATCAGATGGGTCCGGCAACTCGGGCAGCCAGCATGCCATCTCCGTTCGGAGAATGCACGCAGTGCCCCAGGATAGACGGCATTTCCTTCCACAGACAGATCCACGGGGAGCGGGGTATCCGTGGGGACAACGAGGTTGAGGTCTTCCCGGAATAGGACGGACCCGGCTTCAGCAGCATCGGTTCCATAAGTGAAGGTGAGAGCAAGATCTGCGGTCCCCTCAGCCAACGCGGTGGTGGCAGCGGGCGGTTCCGCAGCAATCACGTCGAGGGTGAGGTCCGGGAAGCGCTCCGCGATCCGCGTGAGTACACCGGGAATGAGAGTTGCCGTGGCGGAAGGAAACGATGCAATACGTACAGTGCCCCGTTCGAGTCGGCTCATCGCCGCGAGATCCCGGTCGATCCGTTCGAGTTCCGCGAGTATTCCCCTGCCGCGACGGGCGAGTTCCTCGCCCTCCGCAGTGAGCACGAGGGTGCGTCCGCACCTCACAACCAAGGTTGCTCCGGTTTCGGCTGCGAGCCGATGGAGGTGGTGTGTGGCAGTCGGCTGGGTCATCCACAGTGCTTTCGCAGCCCGGGTCAGCGTACCGTGTTCCGCGAAAGCCACGAGTACCCGGAGTCTCTCGACATCAATCACGGTCTGCTCCTCGTGTATTTTCGGGATTCATAAAAAGATCGATACCACCGATAGATATCAGATAAACAATCGCTTGGACGAATGGTTCTGGTGTGCAGAGACTGGTGTCATGGTTGATTTTGAGGACATCCGGACAGCGCACCGCCATTACACTGCAATTCTTCCACCCACACCAGCATTCAGTTACCCCACCCTTAATGCCGTCTGTGGTGGGGCGTCCGTCGTGGTGAAACACGAAAACACCCAACCAACCGGTGCGTTCAAGATCCGGGGCGGCATCTCCTACTTCGCTGAACGAATGGCCCAGGGAACCCGCCTCGAATCGGTGGTCACCGCATCGACAGGTAATCACGCCCAGTCGATCGCTTGGAGCGCCGCCCGGAACGGGGTCGACGCACTCATCGTCGTCCCCGAAACCACCCCAGAAGCAAAGGTTCACGCAATCAGCGGTTGGGGTGCCCGGGTTGTCCGGTATGGAGCCACGATGTCCGAGGCGCTCACCCATGCCCGCGACGAGTATCCGAACCGAGTCTTCGTGAGCCCCTCAGACCCCGATATAATCGCGGGACACGGTGGTGTCTACCTCGAACTCTTACAGCAGCACCCCGACCTGGAGGTGGTCTACGTCCCGGTCGGTAGCGGAACAGGAGCCTGCGGGTCGATACTCGTTCGGGACGCGTTGGCCCCGGAATGTCGGATAATCGGAGTGCAGTCCGCTCAGGCCCCCGCCGCGCACCGCGCATGGACGACAGGCGAACCGACGGAGATCACCCCCATGACCCGAGCTGCGGGCCTGGCCACCGGTTCGAGTTACCCGGAGCCGCAGAGGATCATGCGTGGGCTGGACGATTTCATACTCGTCGACGATACGGAAATAGACCTCGCCCGGAGGATTCTCGCGACCCGGGCGCACACTCTCGCCGAAGGTGCGGGCGCCGCCGGACTCGCGGGACTGCTCGCTGACTTCCGCAGGGAAACAGCCTCCGCTAACCACTGTGCAATCGTGGTGACAGGTGGAAACGCCGACGACAATGAACTCGCGACCCTCGGCCGCTGATCTCTCCGGGAACTTCGGGACACGTTCAGGCGTTATCATCATGAACCGGTGTCCACGATGCCGCGGCTGGGTGTCATCCCATCCGGGAACTGGACACCATTTCCGCATGACGGGAACCCACTGAGTTAACCGCATGCGGGACAACGATGACACTCCCCGAAAGGTCACCTGCTAACGATGTCCTACCTCCTCCGCGTGCTCCTGCCCGACGTCCCGGGAAGCCTCGGCCAACTAGCGGAGGCGCTCGGCCTGGTGGAGGGCAACATCCAGTCCGTCGACGTCGTATCGACGTTCCCGGACGGTACCGCGATGGATGACATCGTCGTTTCTCTTCCCTCGACGCTCCTTCCGGATTCCCTGATCAGCGCCGCTGAACAAGTGGAGGGCGTGCAGGTCGACTCAATCCGCCCATTCTCCGGGACCGTCGACAGACGGGGCCAGATCGAAATGCTCGCCCTCGTCGCCAGACACCGCCGGAACGTGAATCGCGCGATGACCGAACTTGTCACCGTCCTCCCCAGGACAATGACGTCCGGCTGGGGCATCGTCCTAAACACGGAACCACGACTCACCCGAATAGCTGCATCGCAGGCCGCTCCAGAAGATGACGGCTCGAATCCAGAGACCGGGATAGATTGCTCCCGGATCCTCGACCGGGAACGGGACACCTGGATTCCAGAGTCCTGGACGCTCCTCGACTCGGCACTCGCAGCTACCCCGATCCGGGGAACTACTCTCGCGCTAGTGGTGGGGAGGCCCGGTGGACCCGATTTCCTCGCCAGCGAAGTCGAACACCTCGGGCACTTGGGCGACATCATCGGGTCAATACTGAAGTAACCGGGAAATAAGGGATCAGTCGACGGTGTCCAACGCCGCGACCCCCCTTTCCAGTAAACGGGTGAAGCTGTCTTCATCGAGAATCCGCAGTCCCAGTTCCCGGGCCTTCGTCTCTTTCGAACCCGCATTGTCCCCGACCACCACGAAGTCGGTTTTCTTTGACACCGATCCGGAGGCTTTTCCTCCTCTGAAGATGATGGCCTCTTTTGCACTGTCCCGCGTGTAGTTTTGCAGTGATCCGGTGATGACCACGGTAAGGCCTTTGAGCGTCTGTGCCGCACTGTTGTCAGCGGAATCCTCCATCGTGACTCCAGCAGCGGCCCAGGCGTCGACGATTGTCCGATGCCAATCCACTTCAAACCAGTCCAGGAAACTACGGGCGATCACTTCACCGACGCCCTCGGTGTCCGCGAGTTCCGCGATATCCGCTGCCCGCATGGCCGCCAGCGACCGGAATCGGCCAGCTAGGGAACGGGCCGCAGTGGGGCCGACGTGCCTTATGGACAGTGCGACGAGTACCCGCCACAGTTCCACCCGTTCCGTGGCCTCCCGCAGGTTCTTCAACAGTTTCTGGCCTTGGGCATTCACTTTCCCAGTCTTCGTCGTGTAGACCGATGAGCGTGAGAGAGAATCCTCGGTGAGAGAGAACAGCCCGGATTCATCCACGAGAATACCGCTACGAATCAGATCGATGGCCCCCTTCTCCCCCAGCGCCTCAATGTCGAATGCACCACGCCCCGCCAGGTAGGTCAGCCGGGCGGAAAGTTGACCAGGGCAGCTTCGGGTATTCGGGCAGCGCCAGTCGGCATCTTCCGCCCGGGTCGGCGCGATCCGGGTACCACACTCTGGACACAGAGTGGGGAATACGAAGGCACGTTCGGTTCCATCCCGCTTCTCAACGACCGGACCCAGAACCTCGGGGATCACTTCCCCGGCTTTCCGGATAACGACGATGTCTCCGATCAGGACGCCTTTACGTCGGACTTCGGTCTGGTTGTGCAACGTGGCCATCGACACGGTGGATCCAGCGACGAACACGGGCTCCATAACCGCGAAGGGGGTGACCCGGCCGGTACGCCCGACACCGACCTGGATGTCGATGAGCCGGGTCGTGACCTCCTCCGGGGGATACTTGTAGGCTATGGCCCACCGAGGTGCACGGGAGGTTGATCCCAGAGCTCGCTGGGTGGCGAGGTCATCGACCTTGATCACGACACCATCCATCTCGTGAGTCGCGTCGTGACGATGTTCCGCCCAATAGCGCACGCGGTCGTGTACCTCCGCCGCCGTGCTCACGGCACGGGTATACGGGGATACGGGAAGCCCCCAGGCTTCCAACGCGAGATACGCATCATACTGGGAGACGGGGGTGAAGCCCTCGGCTGCACCTATACCGTGGCAGATCATCCGCAATCGACGCTTGCGGACATCCGCGGTGTTCTTCTGCCGAAGTGACCCGGCTGCGGCATTCCGGGGATTCGCGAAGGGCTTGCCGCCGTCTTTGATCCGCTGTGCATTCACCTCGGCGAAATCCTCCACGGGAATGAATACCTCACCCCGGACCTCCAGCAAGTCGGGAACCGGATACTCCGCACTACCGGTGAGCTCGTGCGGGATATCATCGATCACCCGTGCATTGGCGGTGATATCCTCACCGATCCTGCCATCACCACGCGTGGCCGCTCGATCGAGCAGTCCGTTCCGGTAGATGAGATCGATCGACAGTCCATCAATCTTGAGCTCGGTCAGATATCTGGGGGCTGGGGTTCTGGCGAGCCAATCTGCGAGTTCCGTGGCATCGAAGACGTTATCGAGGCTCAGCATCCGTTCCGGGTGCTCGACATTGGCGAAACTGGAGCTACCGGAAACCGGTGCTCCGACTGACATCGTGGGACTGTCCGGCACCGCGAGTTCAGGATGCCCCGCCTCCAGTGCCTGCAGTTCACGAAAGAGTGCGTCGAAGTCTGCGTCGGGGATCGAGGGCCGACCATTGTAGTAAAGATCCCGATGGTAGCGGATCTCATCCGCGAGTTCGTTCCACCGTCTGCGAAGATCGGTATCGCTCGCTGTGGATGCCGCGGCACCGGCCCGGCCTTCAGGGTTGTTGTAGCGCTGAGTCACGCGTGCCAGTTTAACGGTCGCCCGGGCGCAGGTTGGCGCCCCGTCTGACGCGGATCACGGATGCCTTGTCTAGGGTTGTGTCATGACGAACTTCGATCCTTCCGCGATGCTCTCCTTCGACCTGGAGACCACATCGGCGAACCCCACCGAGGCCCGCATCGTCACATCGGCGATGGTTCGCATCGAGGGAAGAAAGGTAGATTCCGTCGAGCTCCTCGCCGATCCGGGTGTGGAAATCCCCGCGGAAGCCTCTGAGGTGCACGGCATCACCACAGAATATGCACAGGAACACGGTCGCCCCCACGGGGAGGTCCTGGCGGAAACAGTCGAACGCATCAGGAGGGGTTGGTCCGAGGGACTAACCCTAATCGTCTTCAACGCAGCCTACGATCTGACCGTTCTACGCAGTCTCACCGGTGATTTCACCGTCACCGGACCCGTGTACGACCCATATGTGATCGACCGTGCGAAGGATCCGTACCGAAAGGGGCGCCGTACACTCGGATCCATGTGTGAGCACTACAAGGTCCGACTCGACAATGCCCACGAGGCGACGTCCGATGCACTGGCCGCCGCACGCATCGCCTGGATGCAGGTACGGAAGTGGCCGGAACTGGGCACAATGGACACTGATGAGCTCATGGAGAACCAGGCAGTGTGGCACCACAATTCACAGACCAGCCTGAAACGCTACTTCGAAGGGCGTGGGCGCGACGCCTCCGACATCACCACTTCATGGCCCATGCGCGGCTGAGCCAGAACCCCGGTATACCGCGATAGATCGGGTCCTCCGAAGCGTGTACGGCGTTGAAGTGCCCACACCACGATCACCCCGAGTCGAGCAGACCGGCCCGTACGGGCCACTATCTATCGGATCCCACACCGCTTTTGCCCCCATGTCCTGCCCTTTCCCGGGACCACCCATCATAAAATATGCTTCATGTTTGAAGCATATTTTATGATGGCCAACACATTTGACGGGTTGGAAGCACCCTTCCTGAATGTCAGGATCCTTTCTGAGCGCGATTCACATCTCACTGACCATCCGCTGACAGGATCCGAACGACAGGACTATTCACCATGACCCAGATCATCAGTGAAACCCGCGGTACCAATCCATCCATCCCTCACTTGACCCAGAGGGAAGTCGAGGTCATGCGCGCCTGGTTCATATCACCCTCGAAAGGAGCCGCCGCCGACAGCCTGCGCATCTGCGAGGACACGGTTCGCAGTCACACCACGAATGTCAGGAACAAGTACCACGCCGTCGGCCGGGATGCCTCCAAAAAAGCCGCGATGATGGCACGGATGATCGAAGACGGATACCTGAGTAACCCGATCTAGAGGTCTCCAGCATCCCTCAATAGCATCCCCGCCACGATCCGGGCCGCAGCAAGTGCACGCGCTGCAACTGGGGCGGATACCCCGGACAGCCCGCTCTGAGGATGAACATCCACCATCGACGTGAGCAGATGCCGTTCCAAACCGAGCTCGTCCCAGAGCCGCGCCACCCGTACCGCCGTATTCCTGGACCATTCCTCCAGATTCGCTTTTCCGGGAATCGCGGAGGATTCTGCGGGGATGACACCGAATCCGACCCGGACCCCGTCAGACACCGCAGCACCCAGGCCATCCATATGCACAGCACCCACCACATGGGTCGGATCAATGAGAATTGTTCCCGCACCGGAGGACACCGCAACCTCCCAGAGGGGCACCTGCGCGGTGAGATTGAGCAGAACCGCGGATCTCGGTACCCCGGAATCACTCAAACTATCGACGATCGTCGACAGGCGTTCCGCAGCCTCGACCCGGGGAACCGCCCGAATCATGTCATAGTCCGATGTGCCCCGTAGTCGTCCCCCGCACACCACACCGAGAAGAGGCTCGTCGATCTGCACCGCAACCTCGACGCCGAACCTTCGACGTACCTCCGCCACATGAGCCAGCGTTCCGTGGATCAACGCACCACTCAGATCCCGCAACGCCCCCGGATCAGTCAGCGCCCTGTGTCCATTAGGTAATTCCACCGCGGAGGCAAGGGTCCAGGGGCCCGTGACCTGGATCTTCAGTACGTTGAGCGATGATCCCCACACCTCTCCGCAGGCGTCAAGATCGGCTTCGAACCCGTCAACAGCACGCCGGGTAAGCAACTGGGGACGCGGGCACAACCGCCAACCACGGGGACCCGGTTCTACATTCAGCCCCTCGAGGAGAGCAGCATTCCGACCGATCTGATCGAACCCGACTCCCCGTGCCGGTAACTCGGGAAACGCGGGGAACTCCCCGGTCTCCCCCACCACGATCTCGGCCGCCACGGCGACATTCTCGCCCGGCATCGGCCCGAGACCGAACCCCCTTGTCTCGCCCGTCATCCGATCGACTCCGTCCGACAGATAGTGCCGGAACCTATGACAATGTCCCCGTCAGTATCCGGAAGATAGAGAACAGCAGCCTGACCTCGGGCAACACCAGATAGCGGTGCGCGGAGCGTAAGTTCCATGCGGTCCTGTTCAACGTCGACACGCGCCCGGCACGCAACAACACCACCATGCGCCCGTACCTGAACATCACAGTCGAACTCCCCAGACATCCCGGGATGCAGAACCTTCAACCTGTCAGCATGAATCACCGAAACAGCAAGCTTCTCCCGAGGTCCCACGGTGACAGTGCCGGTGGCGGCATCAATATCGGTCACATACCTCGGGCGACCATCCGCCGCTGGCACCCCTAACCGCAGCCCCTTGCGCTGACCGATAGTGAACGCGTGAACCCCCTCGTGATCCCGGAGCTCCCGCCCGGATTCATCCACGACCAACCCCGGCCGCAACCCTATGTGCCGACCGAGAAAAGCCTGGGTATCCCCATCGGGAATGAAACAAATGTCATAAGAATCAGGTTTCTTCGCCACCGCGAAGCCCATCTCGGCGGCCTCCATCCGGATCTCCGGCTTCACGGTATCCCCGACCGGGAACATGCAGCGACTGATCTCCTCAGCTCCGAGCACACCGAGTACATAGGACTGATCCTTCTGCGGATCAACCGCCCTGCGCAGATATCCGTCGCCGCCATCACACGGTTGCGTCAAGCGGGCGTAATGACCCGTGGCCACTGCATCAAATCCGAGGGCGACACCGCGCTCGAGCAACGCCGTAAACTTGATCTTCTCATTGCACCGCAGGCACGGATTCGGGGTCTCACCGTGAGCATAGGAATCAATGAAGTCATCGATCACCTCAGCACGGAAACGCTCGGAAAAGTCCCAGACATAGAAGGGTATCCCGAGGGCGTCACAGACCCGGCGCGCATCTGCGGAATCCTCTAAGGAACAACACCCGCGTGCCGATTCCCTGACCGTCTGCGGATCCCGCGACAACGCGAGATGAACTCCTGTGACCTCATGCCCGGCAGCCTTCGCCCGTGCTGCGGCGACAGCGGAATCGACACCGCCACTCATCGCCGCGAGTACCCGCATGTGACCATCCCTCCAGTCCATTCATCAATCTTCCTGAACCCGCCAACAGCCATCGCTTACGCGACTGACGGGAATCCTGCCCCAGGGTAGCGGGCAGCGACCGCGTCAGGCCAACCCACCGGAGATCACCGTGTACAGGGCCGTCCTACCTCGCCCCGGGGTACCACAGCCAACAGGCTCTTCCCCACCGGGAGAACCACGTTCCCCAGATTCTCTGCGCATCCTCCCCCGGTCAGATCAAGAGCGATGACCGATGCTGTCCCACCCGATGCGTCCTGCACCCAGACGATCCCCGTCGGGCCCACCGTTCCGCTGCCCCCGACGGTGGCACCCGAAATCCCGGAAATCCCGGATCGGATGCTGTGGAACTCAGGTTCCGGGGTGAAGACGTAACTCTCGATACGTCCATCCCCACCGATGCGGTGGAACGAGCCATCCGGGGCCGTCCCCTCTCCGACCACGGTATCGGCCCCCTTCTCCATCGACCGGAACGTATCGACCCGATCCCTGGAGATCTGCCCGTTTCTGACTGTCACTCCAACGCCATCCCCGGAAATCCAGCTCACGGTATCCCCGCACCCCGCGTACCCCCATACAGGAGCAGGACCGGAAGGAAGGAGATCAACCCTTGGAGCGGAATCGGCCGTGACCGTGATGCGGAAAACCGCGACTTCTTTACCCAGTTCTCCCCCATCGAAACTATCTGCCGGCGACCTCGCCTCCAGCCACGAAACGCGTCCATCAGAGCACCGGGTCAGCCCCACCGGCACCGAAGTGGAAGTCGCCGAGAAGGTCTGCCCGTCCACGTCGATGTCGATAATGAGATGACGGTCCGGATACTCGGCGTCACCGACCGCATAGGCGAACACTGCCCCACGATCATCCGGCGACGTGACGGATTCCGTGATGTATCCGGTGATGTCACCAGCAACGTGCATGATCTCCCGAAGGTCTCCACCGTAAACCGTCACGCCCGAGGATTCGGCAACCGCCACGGCACCGTCGGTGAGCTGGAGGATGGCCGGTTGGATCGACTGTGGTGCCGACGCGAAGGTAGCGACACTCCCGTCACCTCCGACCGTCCCGACTTCCGTCGAAAGGTCGTTGCCGATTACCACGATCAACCGTTCATCCGACAAGTCACCGGAAACTACCGGCGCTTCATCTGCGGAAAACGTGTTGGTCGGGACCCCGGAATCCGACAAGTGATCGACGCCGAGGCCCATGTGGCCGCCGGAACACGACACCGAGAAGATCAACGCTGCTGCCACAAGTAGCCGAGACAACATCGATGACATTTCCTGGAAAGACATCTATCGCCCCTCCGTTCATCGGGTACACCAGCCGAGACCATGCTAGTGGGAAATCCACTCCTTCACAGGCGATGCGGTTTTCTCCCGACCCACACAACACCCCCGCTGGCGCCGGACTCCTGGTTCAACTGAACTACGCCATACCCGCGAGCCGGGCCCGGGCCACGACATCGGAGACGACGTCGAGAACTCGTTCGACATCGCGCTCCGTACTCGTGTACCCCAGAGTGAAGCGAACCGCTCCCCGGGCGTCATGCTCACTGACACCCATGGCGAGGAGCACATCGCTGGCTCTGTTTACACCGGCTGAACACGCGGACCCCGTCGAGCATGCGACACCCACGCTGTCGAACAGCATGATAAGGCTGTCCCCCTCAGCTCCAGGGAACGAGAGGTGGAGATGCCCCGGTAATCTAGATGCCTCGGCACCATGCACAAGCACATCATCGACCTTCTCCAGGATTCCCGTCTGCAGCATGTCCCGGAGATCGGTGATCCGGGCGTTGGTATCTGCCGTCTCTGAAACAGCTTCGGTGAGCGCTGCTGCTGTGGCGACGGCACCGGCGACGTTCGCGGTACCCGGCCGGATACCGCGTTCCTGGCCTCCACCGAAAAGAACGGGCGTCGGAGCCGGCGAACGCCGTGCGATGAGAATCCCGACGCCCCTGGGACCACCGAACTTGTGCGCCCCGGCTGCGAGTGTCGTCGCCCCGAGGGCAGCGAAGTCAACCGGGAGGTGTCCCACAACCTGAGTGGCGTCGACGTGCACGGGTGTACCTACACCGGTGGCCCGTGCACAGATTTCCGCCACCGGTTGAATCACACCCGTTTCATTGTTCGCCCACATGCACGTAACCAACGACGCCGACTCCTCGATCCGGGCGTCGACGGTGACCACTCCGTCCCACCCGACGGGGAGATAGTCGATGTCCGCGCCGTGTGCACCGAGCGCTCGAACAGTCTCCGTGACGGCCGGATGCTCAATCGGACTGGAGATGATCCGTCCCTGTCCACCTGTCCGCCACAACCCTTGCACGGCAATGTTGCAGCTCTCGGTGCCGGAACCCGTGAAGATGACCTCGATCGGTTCGCAGCCGAGGACCCGGGCAATCTGTTCGCGGGCTTCCTCCAGTGCAGCGCGGGCTAGCCTTCCCGAAGCATATTGGCCACCGGGATTGAGCAGACGCACGGTGTCCACCCACGCATCGACGGCGCAGTCCCGGATCGGAGCTGTCGCCGCGTGGTCAAGGTAGTGCAACGATTCCGGCACGGCCTAGACCTGCTTACGTCGGGCGATCTCCTCGGTGAGCGCCGGGACGACGGAGAAGAGATCACCGACGACACCGAGATCGGCGATCTCGAACAGAGGTGCATCCTCGTCATTGTTGACCACGATGATGGTCTTCGATGTCTGCATACCCGCCTTGTGCTGGAGTGCACCCGAGACACCCAGGCCAATGTAGAGATCGGGAGCGACAGAGACTCCGGTCTGGCCGATCTGGTACTGACCTCCGTACCAGTCGTGGTCGATGGCATCGCGGGTGGCACCGACGGCACCACCCAGCGCATCCGCCAACGGCTCAACTATGTCGGAGAAGCCCTCGGCGGAACCCACGCCTCTACCACCAGCAACAACGACCTTGGCCTGTGCGAGGGTCGGACGGTCTCCGCGCTCGGCCGGCGTGAAACCGGTGACACGAACATCCTTCTCCGTTGCACCGGGTAGCTCGAGAGCCACCAACTCACCTCCACCGGGACGTGGTTCTGCCTCAATGGCACCGGCCCGCACCGCGTAGACGGGCGATTCCCCGCCCACAGCAGAGGTAACGGAAACCGTATCCCCAAAAATGGACTGGTGGGCGGTGCGGTCAGCATTCACTCCCACCACATCACACAGCACACCCGCGCCAAGTCGAACCGCAAGTCTGGCGGCCACCTCGTCCCCAGCCGGTGACGAAGCGACGAGAACCGGGGCGGGGTTCGATGACGCGAGAATGGACAATGCGTCGACGGCTGGAAGGACGAGACGGGTACTGACCCCCTCAGCCTCAGCAGCGACAATCTGGTCAGCACCTGCCGCGGTAAGGGCACCAGCCAGCGGAGCCGCTGTTCCGGGATTGCCGACGACGACGGCGCTGACGGCACCGAAGACACGGGCCGCGGTGATGAGTTCTACGGTGACTTCGTCAAGTTCACCAGAGGTGTGCTCGACCAATACGTATGCGTGGGACATGACGGGTTCTACTCCTGATGTTGCGGGTCTCTGCGGGGCGGGGTACGCGACTAGATGAGGTTGCGGGACTCGAGGAAGTCAGCGATGGCGACTGCAGCCTGACCGTTATCCCGGATGATCTCGCCCTGGGCGCGCTCGGGACGTTCGGTAGCGGTGATGACTGCCGTGGCGGCGTGGCTACCGCCCACCTGTTCAACGGTCGCTGCGGTTTCCGCGAGGGAGATCCGGGTGATCTGTGCCTTCTTGGCAGCCATGATGCCCTTGAAATTGGGGAATCGGGGACGGTCCGCCTGGTCAGTGACGGAGATGATCGCGGGTAACGTCGCCGCAAGCTCGAACTCTCCACGCGGAGTCTCCCGGATTCCGGTGATCGTTCCGTCCGAGGCGTTGACGGTCACGGAACGAAGGTGCGTTAGCGCAGGGATGGATCGGTACTCGGAGAGGATGCCCGCCATACCACCCATGAGTCCGTCAGAGGAACGGTTACCAGTGACGATGAGCGTCAGGTCATCCAACCCCAACGCACTCAGTGCGGCGTCAATGCCGCAGGTGAGGGACCATGCGGTTCCGGGGAGATCTGATCCGGCGATACCTTCATCGGTGAATAGAACCGCGTCATCCACCCCCATGGCGAGCGCCTTACGCAGCGCTTCCTCCGCACGCACCGTACCTGCGGTGAGGGCAACGACTCGCCAACCTGCGGCCGCATCTGATTCCCGAATCTTCAGTGCCTGTTCGACGGCGTATTCGTTAATCTCGTCGATGACCTCATCGACGTTGTCACGGTCGAGGGTGAAGTCCTCCGAGAGCTTCTTCTGCGACCAGGTGTCGGGGACGTGTTTGACCAGTACCACAATCGTGGGCATGCGCTGTGGGCCTTCCTTGGTTGTCAATTGTGACGGACTTCGTGGTCAGCCTCGCGTCCACGCTCCGCGTGTGGAGGGGGCGTCATGGCTTCCAGACTGGCCGCCAGTCTAGCCGTCTCTCTCTGTGCCGTCGCCACCGACCGAATGCTGTGTCAGTTCCGGTCAATCCCGGTGGTCCGCTGCCCGCAAACGAGGGCAACACCCGAAGAGCCGATCCGGGTTATCACGACCGTCATGGGCCGATCACCCGTCAGTTTGAGACTGCGACGGAGTTTGTCTGGGTCGATGTCCACACCCCGAACGAGAATTTCCAGAGTTCCACCCCCATGGTTCCGGAGCGCCGTCCTGAGCCGCTTCAGTGGTACCTGCTCGATGAATGGAAATCCGGTTTTCCCCACCGGGACACGGTCCCCGGTGAGATGGGCGATCCGGTCATCGAGCATCCAGAGGTTCTCACGGACCGCATAGTGCCGGACGAGTCCGGCACGGACAATCGCACCATCGGGATCAATGATGTACTGACCCGGCGGCCCGGCAATACTCGCGTCACCGCCGTCCGGATAAAGGTCCGTGATGCGGTCGACAACGGTGTCTCCCGCATCCGAGGTGGAGAGCACCACGGCCTCGCGCATTTCCCCGTTACCCAGCGACGGCGAGTAGAGGCACGCCTCCTTGACCCCGCCGTCGACGCTGACGAGGCTCACCAGCCCATTCCAGTCACTGAAGTCGAGTCCGGGCGCACACTTCACCGCAACGGGTATTCCCGCACACGCGTCAAGGAGATTCGGCAACGGTGGAAGCAACTGCCTCGGATTCGTGATTCTTCTACCTCCGGCCCGGCGCGCGGGGTCGGCAATGATCGCATCGACACCCCCGGATCGCAGAGGCGGAGCGAGAGCGTCCGCGACAGCGACCGCGGAGGCCGTGTTCACCGCCGCCATCCGGACCCGGACAGGGTCGATATCGGATCCGGTCGCCGCGAGACCAGCGGCGGTGAGCGCGGGGAGTTCCGTGCCGATCGAACAGGTTACATCGTGAATCCGCGCCCCCTGACCGAGTCTCTCAGCGAGTCGCTTTGAACGAACCGCGGCGACCTGTGGTGCGGTGGCCTGTTGTGCGGAATCATGACAGACGAGCCAGTTGGACGGGAGCTTACCGACGGCTGTACGTCGCGCGGTGGCCAGTTCAGTGACGGCCCGTGCGTGTTCCCCGAATCTCCTGCGAAGCATCTGCGTATCAGAGATGAGACTCTTTCGGGTGAGTTGTAGGTCGACGGTGGCCTCGGTGATCTCCGTGTCGTGCGCCCGAAGGAAATCCACCTCATCCCGCGTGTAGGACATCTATTTCCGGTGGCTTCCGCGACCTGCACGGGGTGCCCGACGTGCGAAGAAACGGCCGTCGATCCGGTCGAGCTGAATCGGCTGATGAAACGCGCGGGTGAGGTTCTCTCCCGTGAGTACGTCATCGATGAGACCTTGCGCGACCACCGTGCCCTCATCAAGGAGCATGGCATGCGTGAATCCGGCGGGAATTTCCTCCACATGGTGGGTGATCATCACAATCGCCGGCGCATCGGGATCGAGCGCCAGTCTCCCCAGGTATCCCACGAGATCCTCCCGGCCACCGAGATCCAGTCCCGCGCCAGGCTCGTCAAGGAGCAGAAGCTCAGGATTCGTCATCAGTGCACGGGCGATGAGGACACGTTTGCGTTCTCCCTCCGAGAGGGTTCCCCAGGTACGCCCCTGCAGATGATAGGCCCCCACCTGTTCGAGGATCTCGCGGGCTTGGTCGATATCGCGCTCATCATATTCCTCACGCCACCGACCGAGGATGGCGTAGCCTGCAGAGACGACGAGATCCGCGACTTCCTCGGTCACCGGAATACGGTTACCCAGCGAGGCAGAGGATACTCCGATCATCGCGCGAAGGTCCCTCATGTCGGTACGCCCGATGCGTTCCCCCATGATGAACGCGGTACCGGAGGAAGGGTACTCCTCCGCAGCAGCCATCCGGATGAGCGTCGTCTTGCCTGCACCATTCGGCCCGATGATCACCCACCGTTCATCAAGTTCCACCTGCCAATCGATGTGCCCGACGAGGTCCGCCCCGTCACGGACAAAGGACACGTCACGAAAATCGATGAGCAGGTCAGGATCAGTTTCGGTTTCATACCCAGTCACATCTCCATCATGTCCCAACAACGCGCCCGATAGTAACTGCCACGGCGGTGGGGAATGAGAATTCGTCAGGGTTCTCCGGGCGAGACGGTCCCTTCCTGCTCCTCCGGGAAGTGACATATTGCACAACCAGCTCCGACACACCGGACGGCAGCGGCTGATACACCCCAGCAACCGACAGAGGATGCCATCTGGTCTCGCGTGTTTCCTGCACATTCGGTACCCGGATGCCCGGTGGCATTCTGGAGTGTGTCCGATCCGTGAAGCAAGACCCCCGTACGTAGCCAACTCCTCAACTAGACTCTGTGATGTACGGGCGCTCCCCGTCCCGGGGAACCGCCACCTACTATCCCGAACCGAATCAACCGGAATGCGAATGAGGAAACTGTGACGAATCGCCTTGGCCTTGATGATGTCCGCCCCGTGATCTCCGGAGGTCGCCACCCCACGAAGGCGGTGGTTGGAGAGGTGGTGCCGATTTCCGCCCTCGCGTGGCGCGAGGGGCACGATGCTCTTTCCGCCACACTCAACGTACGCGGCCCCGAAGCCTCCCCCAGTTTCCGGCGCACCGTCCGTGTCCCAATGCACACCAGTCCCCACGACGAGGACCAGGTCAATGCGCTGTTCATCCCGGATGCTCCGGGCATGTGGACCTTCCGCGTCGATGTCTGGTCAGATCCCATCGCGACCTGGAGGCATGCTGTCACCTCGAAGATCAATGCCGGGCAGACTCGAGCAGAACTGGCCAATGATCTGGAAAACGGGGCACGTCTCTTTCTCCGTGCTGCGGAGGGCGCCCCGAAGAAGCGCCGCCCTGAATTAACCGCCGTCGCGGAGAATCTTCGAAGGGATGAGCTCACTCCCGCTGAAGCCGTGGCACCTGCGTTCGAAAAAGAGGTCGTCTCTCTGCTTGACCAGCACCCGTTGCGGGAACTCCTCACCCGTGGGATCACCCGCAAGGTCAAGGTGGAACGCCGTAAGGCCCTGTTCAGCTCATGGTACGAGTTCTTCCCTCGTTCCACCGGTGGTCTCGACACCGACGGGCATCCCGTCCACGGAACTTTCGCTACCGCAACTGCCGAGCTTGATCGCGTGGCTGCGATGGGATTCGACACCGTTTACTTCCCACCGATTCACCCAATCGGCGAGATCAACCGCAAGGGTCGCAACAACACCCTCACTCCCACTCCGGAGGACGTCGGATCCCCGTGGGCAATCGGATCCACTGCCGGTGGCCACGATGCCGTACACCCCGCGTTGGGCACTATCGACGACTTCGACACACTGGTTTCACGCGCGGGAGAACTCGGCCTCGAGGTCGCACTCGATCTCGCGCTACAGTGCGCACCCGACCACCCGTGGGCGGCAGAACACCCCGAGTGGTTCACCGTGCTCCCTGACGGAACGATCGCCTACGCAGAAAACCCACCCAAGAAGTATCAGGACATCTATCCACTCAACTTCGACAATGATCCTGAGGGTCTCTACCGGGAGATCCTCCGGGTGGTGCTCTACTGGATCGACCACGGCATCACCACTTTCCGGGTGGATAACCCCCACACCAAACCCGCCAACTTCTGGGAGTGGCTGATATCCACCGTCCACGAGAAGCACCCCGAGGTGATCTTCCTCGCAGAAGCGTTCACCCGACGGCCTCGACTCTATGGTCTCGCCAAAGCGGGATTCAGCCAGTCCTACACCTACTTCACCTGGCAGACCACCAAGCACGAACTCACTGAGTTCGGACAGGAGATCTCCCGGATGGCGGACGTCTGCCGCCCGAATCTCTTCGTCAACACACCGGACATCCTGCACGCTTCACTCCAGTACGGTGGACGCGGCATGTTCGCCATCCGGGCGGTCCTAGCAGCGACGATGTCACCGTTGTGGGGTGTCTACTCCGGGTACGAACTCTACGAGCACCGTGCACTGAAACCGGGCAGCGAAGAGTACCTGGACAGCGAGAAATTCGAACTCCGGCCCCGGGACTACGTGGCAGCGGAACAGAGCGGGGATTCCCTGTCAGTGTTCATCAGTACCCTCAACCGGATACGCCGGGAACACCCAGCTCTTCAGCAGCTACGTGTCCTCGACTTCCACGCCACGGACTCTGACCAGGTTCTCGCCTACTCGAAGGTCGATCCGGTCTCGGGTGACACCGTCATCATCGTGGTCAACCTCGATCCCTACAACGCGGTGGAGACGACTGTCCATCTCGACCTCGAGCGTCTCGGTATGGACTCAGGTGCAATGTTCGACGTTCATGATGAGGTCAGCGGTGCCGATTATCTCTGGGGCGAACATAACTACGTGCGACTCGAACCCTGGAACAACGTCGCGCACATCCTCATCCTGCCTACGGTGGCCCCGGAGCGCCGCGAGCAACTCGCCTGGCGCCGAATCGACCGATACCGGGCTTAGCGCACGGCCCGGGATTACAAGTCCACCACTGCGTCGGCTGTCCCGGGCATCGACACGCAGCTCCGCGACACTGTCAAAACACTAAGGACCCACCATGAACTCCCCGAACGTACCCGAACGACTCCTCATCGCCGACGGCGACTGGCATCTTATCTCGGCCTGCCGTCATCACGACCCCCACGCCGTCTACGGCTGGCATCACACCGATTCGGGCTCCGTGGTACGGACCCGACAGATCGGGGCCGAACGGGTTCAACTCCACGTCCAAGACCGTGACCCCGTCGACATGCAGCCCATCGGTGATGACATCTATGTCGCGGCGCTGCCCGACACCAACTCCGTAGCATACGAGCTGATCATCACCTGGCCAGGCGGAAACACCGTGACCCGTGCCGACGGCTACTGCTTCCTCCCGACACTCGGAGAAACCGATATCCACCTCATCAACGAGGGCAGGCACGAACGCCTCTGGGAGGTCCTCGGTGCACGCGTCCGCCGCTACGACACCGTCCTCGGCACGGTCATCGGTACGTCCTTCGCCGTGTGGGCACCCAACGCTGCGGGTGTCGCGGTCATCGGTGACTTCAACGGCTGGAACCCCTCCCAGACCCCCATGCGGGCACTCGGTTCCTCCGGTGTCTGGGAGGTATTCGTCCCCGGGGTGAGCGCTGGCGAAGTGTACAAGTTTGCGATCCACACCCATGACGGGACCCGTCTCGATAAAGCCGACCCCATGGCCCGCCTGACAGAGGCACCCCCCGCCACCGGATCCATCGTCGCCGAATCCGACTACCGGTGGCACGATGCCGAATGGCTGGACCACCGGGACACTGTCGACTGGAACGCCGCCCCCGTCAGCATCTACGAGGTACACCTCGGCTCCTGGAAGTACGGGCTCGGATACACGGAGCTCGCTGATGAACTGGTCAACTACGTCGCCGACATGGGCTACACCCACGTCGAGTTCATGCCGGTCGCCGAACATCCCTTCGGTGGATCCTGGGGCTACCAAGTCACCGGGTACTACGCTCCCTCCTCCAGATGGGGTACAGCGGATGAATTCCGCGCCCTGGTCGACGCCTTCCACGCCCGCGGCATCGGGGTGCTCGTCGACTGGGTCCCCGCCCACTTCCCCAAAGATGAATGGGCACTCGCCCGCTTCGACGGCCAGCCGCTCTACGAGCACCCCGACTGGCGTCGGGGCGAACAGCTCGACTGGGGCACCTACGTCTTTGACTTCGGTCGCCCCGAGGTCCGCAACTTCCTCGTCGCCAACGCCCTCTACTGGCTGGAGGAGTTCCACATTGACGGCCTACGGGTCGATGCCGTCGCATCCATGCTCTATCTCGACTACTCCCGTAAAGAAGGCGAGTGGCTCCCCAACGTCCACGGCGGCCGCGAGCATCTCGAAGCAGTGCAGTTCCTCCAGGAGATGAACGCCACCGTGCACCAGCACCACCCGGGTGTGCTGACAATCGCCGAGGAATCCACCTCATGGCCCGGGGTCACCGCCCCCACCACCGAGGGCGGACTCGGATTCTCCATGAAGTGGAACATGGGGTGGATGAACGACACGCTGCGGTACTTCGGTGAGGATCCGGTCAACCGAAGCTGGCACCACAACGAGATCACCTTCTCCCTCGTCTACGCCTTCTCGGAGAAGTTCATCCTTCCGATCAGTCACGACGAGGTCGTCCACGGCAAGGGGTCCCTGTGGCAGCGCATGCCCGGTGATTCCTGGAACAAGGCCGCAGGCGCCCGCACCCTCCTCGCCTACATGTGGGCGCACCCGGGCAAGCAACTGCTCTTCCAGGGACTCGAATGGGCGCAGACCAGCGAATGGTCGGAGAGCCGCTCCCTCGACTGGGGAGATCTCTTCGGCTGGGAGGGCGAGTATCACACCGGCGTACGCGACCTCGTCCGGGACATGAACAACCGGTACTGTGAAGAACCCGCGCTCTACACACGCGATTTCACCGGAGACGGATTCGACTGGGTCAAGGCCGATGACGCTCAGAACAACATCCTTGCGTTCCTCCGCCACGGATCCAACGGGGAAAAGCTGCTCTGCGTAAGCAACCTCGGTGGAACCAGCCAGCTATCCTATACGTTCGGACTTCCAGTCGGAGGTGACTGGGAATTGGTGATCAACACAGACTCCGACAACTACGCCGGCGCCGGAAACGATCTCCCGACAGTAATCCACGCCGACGACTACGGGTGGGACGGCCAACCACACTCGGTACGTCTTCACGTACCCGCGATGTCAACCCAGTGGTACCGCCACCTCGGCTGACATACAGAAAATAGAGGTATGAACGGTGCCCCGGGCACATCCCCAGTGGAGGGGGCCCGGGGCACCGTGTCATCGTAAAATGAATACTCCGCTCAGAACAGAGCACTAGCCATTCGACCTCGAGCGGAGAGCACCCTGGGGTCATCCGCAGCGAAGAGCGCGAAAAGCTCCAACAACCTATCTTTCACCATGATTCGCCGGTCACCGTTACTACTGGAGAGAATGGCGATAAGTCGATCGAAAGCCGACTCCGGGTCACCTGCAGCCACCGCCGCATCCGCGGCCGCGAACGCTTTATCTAGGTCACCGGGATCCGCATCGGCCTCCGCGATTGCATCGACTCCGGGAACCGCCTCGGATAGACGCTTCAACAGTCGGGCATTGTCGCGGGCGAGCTTCGCATCAGTGTTCGCCGGTTCCTTCGCCAGGATGGCGTCATAAACGGCGATGGCAGCGGCGAAATCTCCCTCTGCGAGGGCGTCTTCCGCGGAAGTGAAACGGGGATCGGTGGACCGTGCTTCCGCAGTGTTCTCCGGCCCCGCCTGCTCAGGGAGGCCCTGCAGTTTGCCGACGCAAGCCCCCACGACGGCCGCAGTCCACTCCTGTAGAGCAGACTGTCGCTGGCCTCCCTGAAAATCCGCCAACGGACGCCCACCGGCGAGGGCGACAACGGTCGGGAGCGCGCTGACTCCGAATATTTGCACGAGTTCGGGGACCGATCGAGCATCCACATAGCCAAACAACCAGTCATACGCAGCAGCAGCGGCAAGGTCCGTGAGGTCAATGCGCAACTGGCGGGATGATTCTACCTCGTCGGAGCCGAAGAGAAGAACGACCGGGACCTGCATCGACCGTTCCACAACCTCGGCCTCGATGTTCTCCCGGGTCACCACGAAAGAGGTAGGTAATGCCGTGGAACCAGTGCCACCCCGTGACTGCGCCTGAACACGGGCCTCCGCCCGTGCTTTGATCTCTCCCAGATCCACGGCCCCAGCGATAAAACGTTCTGGAGTGGTCATAGTCCGTTCTCCTTTTCCTAGGCTTCAGCCAACCGCCGATTGACGGCATCGACTTTGGCGGTCAACTGCCCAGTGTAGCCTGGCCGGATGTCTGCCTTGAGCACCAGACCAACCCTCGGGGATACCGCGACGACAGCGTCAGTTGCGCGCTTGACGACGTCCATCACCTCGTCCCATTCACCCTCGATGAGGGTGAACATGGCATTGGTCTCATTGGGCAGACCCGATGCACGGACGACACGTACCGCTTCCGCGACAGCATCAGCCATCTCTGCTTTGCTTCCGGGTGTTTCCGTGGGAGCAACTGAAAATGCGACGATCATGTACTCAGGCTACCGAAGACCCCGCAGTTCCCCGCCGATCCCGAGAAAATAAGGGACTCACCGGGGTAAAATCACTGGATATGCGCCCTCCCATCGATATTCCCCACAGCTACGTCATCTGCCTCGACCACGTTGGCGTCGCCGTTCCCGACCTGGATGCGGCTGTCGAATTCTACCGAAATGCCTTCGGCTGGGTCCCCCTCCATCAAGAAACCAACGAGGAACAGGGGGTGATTGAGGCCATGGTAGGACCAGCCGACAATGCCGAAACTGCGGGCGTCATCCAACTCCTGGCTCCGTTGAATGAGAATTCGACCATCGCTTCATTCCTGGATCGGAGGGGACCTGGTCTCCAGCAGATGTGCCTGCGCACGAACAACATGGATGCATTGTGTGACCACCTCCGGGCGATCGGAGTGCGACTCCTCTACCCCGATCCTAAACATGGGACAGGTGGATCGAGAATCAATTTCGTGCATCCGAAAGACGCCGGTGGCGTCCTCCTCGAGCTGACTGAACCTCCCACCGACTAACGTCGCTCCCAGCAATGCCGATGCCAGTGGCGACGGTCATCGGCACCTCTCCCGAAATCTCTCGGCCAGGCCACAACATGGGCCACCCCCGGCGGAATATTCTGGTTGCATCCCGGGCACACGTAAAATTTCACTGCCCCGGCAGAACCTATGCGCCGGACAAGATGTGGCGCACCATCGGCGTAAGAGGGGCCAGGCATCTCCTGTGTCCCATAGTAGACAGCACCGTCGCGGGGCAGAGGACGTTGCACACGCTGGGTGGAATGGATAGCACGCCGCCCTGCCTTGGGGTGGTTTCTTCTCGGCATCAGAACAGTCGGAGTTCAGCGGACTCGGTTCCGCGGAGGGCCTGGTAGTCCAGGACCACACAGCGAATTCCCCGATCTTCAGCGAGGGTACGCGCCTGCGGTTTGATCTGTTGCGCCGCGAATATCCCACGCACCGGAGCCAGAAGTTCATCCCGATTGAGCAGCTCCAGATAACGGGTGAGCTGCTCGACACCATCGATCTCCCCACGCCGTTTGATCTCGACTGCGACAGCCCCACCAGAGGAATCCCTACAGAGGATATCGACAGGCCCGATGGCTGTCGGATATTCACGGCGAACGAGTGTGTATCCGTCACCCAACGTGGTGATTTGATCCGCGAGCAGTTCCTGAAGGTGCGCTTCGACGCCATCCTTGATCAGGCCCGGGTCTTGTCCTAATTCCCGGGTCACATCTGAGTGTATCTCCTCGATGGTGATCCGGAGCTGCTCCCCCTTCGAGTTCTCCACGATCCAGAGCATATCCGCGTGCCCCTCAGCATCTGAATCTCGCTCAACGGCTTCTTCTCTGAGGGTGCACGGCGGAGTCATCCAGTTCAACGGCTTGTACGCGCGGTCATCCGCGTGAACGGAGACAGATCCATCAGCTTTGACGAGAAGCAGCCTGTCCGCAGCCGGCAGATGGGCCTCCAAGCGGCCGATGTAGTCGACGGAACAACGGGCAATAACGAGTCGCATTCCTCGAATTCTAGCGTGCGAAACAGTATTCACGGACCCCGCCCATGGGGTCAGCGGTCGAGGGGCCTGTAACTCCGTTCCTGCCGAACGCTCGGTGCGGATTCGATCCACGAGGTCAGGGCAGTTTCGCCACGGCCGTCAAGAGCGAGTTCGTAATTTCGACCCGCCACCGACAGCTCGATTACCCGAACACCCTCCGGCATGAACGACAGCTCGGCTTCCGTGAGTTCACGCCGACCGGAAACCTCCACACCGGAGCGGGGAAAGAGAATATCCGAGCGCGGCGATACGGACCTGAGCTTGTAGTATTCAAGGGCATTTCCCGTGTAGCGAAGCGCACCGTGACGCCAACCATGGATACCGTTCGCGGGCATCTTACGGAGCAGGACACCCGACCCAGTCGCCCTGACTCGGAGGAACCGCCATCCTGCGAGCACGGCGACCACACACAGTGACGTGGACAACCCAAACCAGAAATACTCCACCAATCACTCCCTCGTCATCAAGGAACGGCGTCCTATTCCCAGGAATCCACGCCGCTGCGCTGATATCTGTAGTACCGCTTTTCAGTGATCCTACTCCTGACACGTCCGAACAACGAACCTGACGTTACGGGGGCCTTCACATAAGCAAAAGTACAGTTCGCCGGGGGTGATTTCATTGGCTCCAGAAGCCACGGCAACGAAGCAACTGGCATACCGCGCTGTATCGGGAGACGCGAACAGCGGGTGTACCCCACCAAGGTCTCTCAACCTGCTGTGGGATACACCCGCCGTTCAATTGCGAGGCGAGAACGTCGGCTACGGCTCCCGACTGCGACGAACAGCGCGCAGTCCGGCTTCAGCACGTGCCCGTGAGTCCTCGTCATCTTCGGTGAGGGCGATCTCCGCAGCAGCGGTATCAACCTCAGACGCCCATTCCGCGTAGTCCGCAAGGATGGTGACCTTTTCCTTGGACACGGAGATGAAACCACCCTGGACGGCGGCAACAAGTCGCTCACCGTCGACTGGACGGATGGTCACGACACCGTTCTCGATCAGCTGACCGAGCATCGGCTCATGACCGGCGAGCACGCCGATCTCACCCTCGGTGGTCTGGGCCGTGACGATCGTGGCATTGCCGGACCACAGTTTACGTTCCACGGCGACCAGTTCAGCGGCGATTTCAGCCATGAGACCCGCCCTTCTACTTTTCGTTCATCTTCTGGTATGCGGCCTCGACATCGTCCAGCCCGCCCAGACCGTTGAAGGCCTGCTCCGGGTAGTGGTCGAAGTCGCCGCGGCAGATCCGCTCGAAGGCCACGATAGTGTCCTCCAACGGCACGTAGGAACCGGGAATGCCGGTGAACTTCTCCGCGACGAAGAAGTTCTGGCCGAGGAACCGCTCCAGGCGACGAGCGCGCTGAACCGTGATCTTGTCCTCTTCGGACAGCTCGTCCATACCGAGGATGGCGATGATGTCCTGGAGTTCCTTGTTCTTCTGCAGGATGTTGATCACACGCTGAGCGACGTTGTAGTGACGCTCACCGACGATACCGGGCTCAAGAATCCGCGATGTGGAGGTCAGCGGGTTCACGGCCGGGTAGATACCCTTCGAGGCGATCGAGCGATCAAGCTCAGTGGTTGCATCAAGATGGGCGAAGGTCGTCGCCGGAGCCGGGTCGGTGTAGTCGTCCGCAGGGACGTAAACGGCCTGCAGAGACGTGATCGAGCGGCCCTTCGTCGAGGTGATGCGCTCCTGGAGCACACCCATCTCGTCCGCCAGCGTGGGCTGATAGCCCACAGCGGAGGGCATCCGACCCAGCAGAGTCGACACCTCGGAACCGGCCTGGGTGAAACGGAAGATGTTGTCGATGAACAGCAGCACGTCCTGGTGTTGGACGTCGCGGAAATACTCCGCCATCGTCAGCCCGGACAGCGCCACACGCATACGAACTCCCGGGGGTTCATCCATCTGGCCGAAGACGAGTGCGGTGTCCTGGAGAACCCCCATCTCCTCCATCTCGAGGAAGAGGTCGGTGCCCTCACGGGTACGTTCACCGACACCGGCGAACACGGAGGTACCGGAGAACTCACGGGCGATACGCGTGATCATCTCCTGGATGAGAACGGTCTTACCGACACCGGCGCCACCGAACAGGCCGATCTTTCCGCCCTTGACGTACGGGGTCAGGAGGTCGATGACCTTGATACCCGTCTCGAGGATCTCGGTCTTGCCTTCGAGCTGGTCGAAGGGCGGTGGGTCGCGGTGGATGCCCCACTGCTCACCATCACGACCGAGGCCGGGCTCGTCGAGGCAGTCACCGAGAGCGTTGAATACATGGCCCTTGACGACGTCGCCGACTGGAACGGAGATCGGACGACCGAGGTCGGTAACTTCCTGGCCGCGGACGAGTCCATCAGTGGGGGCCATCGAAATGGTACGCAGCAGGTTATCGCCCAGGTACTGGGCGACCTCGAGCGTAATGGTCTTGGCGACTGCCTCGAGCTTAATCTCGACAGTCAGTGCGTTGTAGAGGGCCGGAAGCTCGCCGCGCGGGAATTCCACGTCGACGACCGGACCAATGACGCGCACAACACGGCCGGCGGTGGACGCCTGCTGTGTGTTCTGCTCTTGGAGAGCTGTAGTCATAATCTAGTCACTTTCTCCGCTTTCGGCGAGCGCTCCCGCGCCACCGACGATCTCTGTGATTTCCTGGGTGATCTGTGCTTGACGAGCCTGGTTGGCCACACGGGAGAGGTCCTTGACCAGCTCGTTCGCATTGTCGGTCGCCGACTTCATGGCGGTGCGCCGGGATGCTGACTCACTGGCTGCAGCCTCGAGCAGCATCGCGTAGAGACCACGCGACACGTACTGCGGAAGCAGTGCGTCGAGTAGTTCCTCTGCGCTGGGCTCGAAATCGTAGTCCGCCTCGACCTCATTCGATGAGGAGGCGAGTATGTCTTCCCCGGTCTCGATGTGATCAAGCTCGATGATCGGCTCAATCGGGAGGAGTTGGTGTGCGCGAGCGTTCTGCGTGAGCATGGACTCGAACTCGGTGTACACGACGTGCAACTGATCGAATCCCTGGACAGCTTCGCCTTCGGGCGCAGATAGTCCTTCACGCCACTTCGCGGTACCTGCAGATCCTGCAACGAATCCATCGATCAGGTGCCTGCGCATTCCGTGCGTTTCCTTGTAACCCGGGTCCTGGGAGAACCCAGTCCAGGCACCAGCGATTTTCTCACTGCGGAAACGGTAGTAACTCAAACCCTTGTTACCGGAAACGTACAGAACCACTTCGTAGCCCTTTTCCTCAAGCATCCCACGCAGTTCCGCAGTCTTCTTGAAGACATTGTAGTTGTATCCGCCGCACATGCCACGGTCACTGGTCACCACGAGAATCGCGGCCCGACGTCCGTTCTCGCGTTCACGGAGCATCGCGTGATCGAGTTCAGTGGCGGATGCCAGGCGTTCGATCACATTGTGGATCTCTTCGGCGTACGGCATCGATGCCTGAACCCGCTGCTGGGCCTTCGTGATTCGCGAGGTGGCGATGAGCTCCTGCGCCTTGGTGATCTTCTTCGTCGAATTCACCGATTTGATACGGGAACGTAGTTCTCGAAGATTGGCCATGGTCTATCGCCTCCCTTCTTTTCCTTGGACGGTCATGGTGCGTGTCACGACCCTATTTCTTGGCTGACTTGCGAGAAACCGTGATCTTGTTCTTCTTCAGGTCTCCCTCAGCGAGAGCTCCGACCTCAGGCTCGTTGATCACGGGGGTCCCATCCGTGGTCTGGAAGGTTCGCTTGAAATCCTCGGTCGCGGAAACGAGCACTTCCTTGGACTCATCGGAGAAAGCAGCGCCACCTGCGATCTGGTCGTAGACTTCGCGGGCGTTGCCATGCAGGTACTCGTGCAGTTCCGACTCGAAACGACGGACATCTTCGACGGGAACGTTGTCGAGGTGACCTTCGCCTGCGAGCCAGATCGAAACCATCTGATCCTCGACGGCCATCGGGTTGTTCTCGGACTGCTTGAGCAGTTCGACGAGACGCTGACCACGTTCCAGCTGGCGCTTGGATGCCGGATCCAAATCGGACGCGAAAGCCGCGAAGGCCTCCAGGTCACGGTAGGAAGCGAGATCCAGACGCAACGAACCGGACACCTTCTTCATGCCCTTGGTCTGTGCGGCACCACCGACACGGGAAACCGAGACACCGACGTTAATGGCCGGTCGGACACCCTGGTTGAACAGGTCCGATTCCAGGAATACCTGACCGTCGGTAATGGAGATGACGTTGGTCGGGATGAAGGCCGAAACATCGTTAGCCTTGGTCTCGATGATCGGCAAAGCCGTCATCGATCCTGCGCCCATGTCATCGGACAGCTTTGCGGCACGTTCCAGCAGTCGGGAGTGCAGGTAGAAGACGTCACCCGGGTAAGCCTCACGGCCCGGCGGACGGCGCAGCAGCAACGAGATCGCACGGTAGGCCTCAGCCTGCTTGGTCAAATCGTCATAAATGACCAAAACGTGCTTGTTGTTGTACATCCAGTGCTGCCCCAAGGCCGCACCGGCGAACGGCGCCAACCACTTGAATCCAGCGGAGTCGGAGGCAGGAGCGGCAACGATCGTCGTGTACTCCAGCGCACCGTGCTCCTCGAGGGTCTTCCGGATTCCGGCGATAGTGGAGCCCTTCTGACCGATGGCAACATAGATGCAGCGGACCTGCTTCTTCTCGTCACCGGACTCCCAGTTGGCCTTCTGGTTCAGGATGGTGTCCAGGCAGACAGCAGTCTTACCGGTCTTCCGGTCACCAATGATCAACTGACGCTGACCACGCCCGATGGGGGTCATTGCATCAATAGCCTTAATACCTGTCTGAAGCGGCTCCTCGACGGGCTGACGCTGCAGCACAGAGGGTGCCTGAAGCTCGAGGACACGGTCCTCTTCAGCCTCGATAGCGCCCATCCCGTCGATGGGTTCACCCAGGGGATTGATCACTCGGCCGAGGAACTTGTCACCGACCGGGATGGACAGGACTTCTCCCGTCCGCTTGACTTCGTCGCCTTCTTTGAGGCTCTCGTAGTTACCCAGCACCACGACGCCGACGCGGTCGGTATCGAGGTTCTGTGCGACGCCGATGACGCCACCCGGGAACTCGAGCAGCTCATTCGTCATCACTGACGGGAGGCCCGAAACCTGGGCGATACCGTCAGCCGCCGAAATGACCACGCCGACCTCCTCACGGGAGGCCTCCGGGGAGTAGCTCGAGGTGTAATTCTCAATCGCGCTACGGATCTCGTCGGAGGAGATCGTCAGCTCCGCCATGTTCTTCCTGCTCTCGGTTGTTTCTTCCAGCATTATTTGTCTAGTTCTCCTGGTCGTAGTCGGCGCCGGTCACGGCAGTTTCGACCGCAGGCGTTGAAGTTTGCCTGAAGTAGAACCATCAATGACTTCCGAACCGACGCGGACGACCACACCACCGAGGAGGCTGGGGTCAACCTCAGAGTGGATGGACATCTCACGACCGTAGATCGTGCCCAGCTTGTCCTTCAGTCCCTGCTCCTGCTGCGCAGTGAGCTGGGTCGCGGCAACCACATGGGCAACCGTCCGGTTCTGCATGTCGGCGGCCAATGCACTCAGTGCGGCGATGTCGTCGACGGGGCCGTGGTCTCGTCGGGTGATCGCCTGCAATGCCAGTGCCTCGGTTACCGGGGTGACCTTCCCGTACAGAACGTTCGCCAGCAACCCTCGCTTCGCGTCGGCAGTCGCCGTGCGGTCGTCGAGAAGTTGCGTGAGTTTGGGTTCGTCGCTCAGTATCCGGGAGAGCCGGAACAGTTCGTCCTCGACCTGCTCCAACTGCCCCTGATTCCGGGCAGCCTCCAGCAGTGCGCGGCGGCCGAGTTCAACTAGGCCTTCCCGCATCTCACGGGGGGTCGACCAGGTCAGTTCAACCGCATCTCCGAGGACCTTGAGGGTGGTATCGGAGACCTTTCCCCCGAATACCTCCCGCACCAGGCCCACGCGCTGCTCGGCGGGGTTCGAAACCTCCGCTGCAGCGACACGCAGGGCGCGGTCGCCGTCGAGGACTTCCACGACGTCGAAAAGCTCGGTTCCGGTCTGTGCGGCGCTGGCCACGGCGTTGCCCTGGCCGGACAGGATCGTGTCCAGATTGCGCGTCGCCTTCGCCAATGCCTCGCGGCTCGCTGCGTGCATGTCGCTCACTTTCCTGCCGGGGCCACGGTGTCGAGATCGGAGAGGAATGTATCGATCGTCCCGGAGCGCTTGACGTTGTCGCCGAGCTGCTCGCCGAGGAGGCGCTCAGCCAAGTTGATCGAGTTCTGTCCCATCTCACGGCGAAGCTCGGTAATGACCTGCTCGCGCTGAGCCATCAATTGCTTCTCACCGGACTCGATGATTCGGTTACTTTCTTCTGTGGCCTGGGCCTTCATGTCTTCGATGATCTGCTTGCCCTTGGTACGCGCATCTTCACGGATCTGCGCGGCTTCAGCACGAGCCTCAGCGAGCTGGGCATTGTACTTTTCCAGGGCCGCCTTGGCTTCCGCCTGAGCAGCTTCCGCGCGCTGAATTCCGCCCTTGATGCGGTCTTCGCGCTCGACGAGCACTTCACGGGCCTTCGGAAGAACAAACTTCCAGAAGCCGATCAGGATGACAATGAAGCACAGCGCCGACCAGACCATGTCGTAGGTGAACGGGAACAAGGGTGAAATCTGGCCGCTCAGCGGCAGATTTCCATGCTCCGCGCCACCTTCGGCAAGGTGGTAAAGGTGGTTAGTCATAGGTCCTCACAGCTTTCGTTGTCGGCGTGGTTCTTCGCTGTTGAGTAGATCAGAACAGGAAGCCGGCAACGAGGCCGATGAGAGCAAGCGCCTCCACGAAGGCGATACCCAGGAACATCGTGGTGCGGAGCTGGCCGGCCATCTCGGGCTGGCGTGCCATACCCTCGAGGGTCTTACCGACGAGGATGCCGATGCCGATGCCGGGGCCGATCGCGGCGAGGCCGTAGCCGATGGCGCCGAAACCGGAGAAGGAGGTGGCGGCTTCCTGCGCGAGGATGATCTCGTTCATTGGTGTGTCGTTCCCTTTCTTAAGCCCAGAAAGGTCATTGTCTTCTGGGCGAGGTGGTGATGATGGGGTATTCAGTTGACCGTATTGATGCCCCGGCCTGAGCCGAGGCTGGTCCGTGGCTCCGGTCTCCCGGAATCACGAGGCCTGGGCCGACGCCCCGGAGGGCGACGGGTGTCAGTGTTCGTCCGCGTGCAACGACAGTTCGATGTAAACGGCAGAGAGGAGCGCGAAAATGTACGCCTGCAGGAAGATGACCAGCAGTTCGAACAAGGTGAACGCGACTCCGGCAAGGAAGGTCACGCCACTCAGCAGGGTCCAGCCGTTCAACTGCCAGAAGAAGAAGTTCGTGGCGGAGAACAACAGAACCAGAATGAGGTGACCTGCGAGCATGTTGGCCATCAGACGCAGGGTCAGCGTGGCCGGCCGCATGACGAACGTCGAGAAGAACTCGATCGGAATCGTCAGAAAGTGGAGCAACGGCGGAAGGTTCGGGACCACCGTCGAGCACTTGACATACTTGAAGAAGCCGTAACGCTTTACACCCGCGTAGATGAACGCGATGTAACCGACTATCGCCAGCGTCAGCGGCATGCCGATTCGAGCATTCGGGGAAATGTTCAGTCCCGGGATCACAGACGGGAGATTCATCGCAAAGACGGTGAAGAAGATAGCCGTCAGCAATGGCAGAAAGCGGTGTCCCTCCCGCTTGCCGAGGATCTCCTCGGCGATATGAAGCCGGACGAAATCAAGGCCCATCTCCCCCACGCTCTGCAACCGGGACGGAACCAGTTTGGGGTTCCGCATGGCGATGGCGAAGAAGAGGACGAGCAGAACCGCCATGAGCAGGCGGACGAACATCAGACGGTCGAGTGCGAATGCGCCGTTGAAGAAGTCGTGGAACCAGAGGTTCACGACATTCCCGTGCTCATCCACGTACCCCGGGAAAAATTCTTGGTCCAGGTCGGGCTTATGGAACTCACCCTTCATGGACAGTGTTGTAACGCTCAGCGTTCTCTCCCGTGTTCGGGCCGCACCCGACGCTTCTGCCTGCGGGTGCGGTGCGATGGACGTCTGAAAAGTACCTGGACCAACCGCGGACTCCGTCGCACATCATCGCGGTGATCACTGGGGACGGGAAGCCCGGCACCATCCCAGCAGAATGGCACACCTGTACGGACGAAAGCACGTCAGCACAACGGTTCCCTAAACCCGGGATCAGACTATCAGGTGCCGGGTACGTTTACCGAAGATTGCCCCGGGGGTATTCACCCACCCCCTGGACCAGAACCAGCGCACCACTGTTCAACGGGGAAAATGTTTACTTGTAAGTTCGGTCACATGGTGTTGAAGTGGGGGCTACGGGGGTAATCCACCAACTTCAGAGATGTAATGCATCTCCGGATTTTCCCGGCCCCCGGTTCCCCCGTATGCGCCTTATCCTATACTCGGACCTCAATACCGGACGTAACACCGTGATTCATCTGTCGCGGGAACGATGTCCACCCACTGAAATAGAGCACGCGGGAAGTGTCAGGAGACATAAGTCGTGCGACTGCTCACGATGGCCCATGTCTCTGATCCCAGGACCACGGTCAGTGCCGCCATTACCGTGACGAACAACGCCCTGCGTGAGTAGAAGTCCAGATCACGCAGAATGAACAGAAGGATGAGAAGTGCCACCAGTTTGAGGAGCCAGCCACCAAGCACTAAAACGGCTGTCATACTCGGTGAGGTTCCACCGGTAATCAGAACACTCAGCACTGTCAGAAGAACGAATCCGCCTCCGACAATCCCACCGATGATTCCACCCCACATTCCCCGTTCACCATCGATCATCCACCACCCCGACACGGAGAGTGCCGTGATTCCGAGCAGGGCGAACGACCCCATCTGAGCAGCACGTATAAGCGGGATCCGATGATTGTCATACGGGGACTCGGGGAACTGGGTCGATTCACTCACATGCGGAATCCTACGTCATGGGAGATGGAGGGTCGATCGAGAGTTCACGGTCCCGCTTCCGTTTGTCCAGGACCGGTGTGATCGTAAAAATGAACGCCAGCGTAATCGCGAGGAAAAACCCCACGAGCACTTCCATGACATGGAGGACCGTGAACGCTACCGCACCGAAGGCGACCGCAAAGGTCCACGAGTAGATCGTTACCGCAACCTGACGGGGGGAATGCCCGTGGCGCATGAGTTGATGATGCAGGTGATTCTTGTCGGGAACCGACATCGACTGTCCGGTGACCAGACGTCGGACAACCGTCAGACAGAGTTCCGCGAGAGGAACACAGACGCATCCCACGGCGACAATCATCGGTGCCATGACAGCGAAGATATCTGCCACACCGTACAGGGAGAGATTAATCTTTCCCGAGGCGGACGTTGACCCGGCTGCGAGAAGCAACCCGATCAGCATACTGCCGGTGTCCCCCATGAAAATCCTCGCGGGAGCGAAGTTGTGCGGGAGAAACCCGAGACAGATTCCCACCAGGCCCGCTCCAATGATGGCGGGTGGATACGCGGACACCGCTCCTCCCTGATCGTGGAGAATGGTCAGGGAAAAAGTCAGGATCGCCCCACCCGTGATCAACCCGACCCCGGCTGCAAGTCCGTCACTGCCGTCAACGAAATTCAATGCGTTGATCAACGCCACGGTGACGAAAGCAGTGAGTACCGTCGACAGCACCTGATCGAGCACGACGGTTGTTCCACCACCGAACGGAAAATATATCAGGGTCCAGGTCAATCCCATCAGGCTCATCACGACGGCACCAAGGATCTGTCCGATGAGCTTCGCCAGAACATCGAGTTCGAAAAAATCATCGATGATACCCACCAGCACGATGACGAGTCCAGCCCAGGCGACGGCCCCCATCTCCGGGGTGATCGGTTGAAAACCTCTGTTGAGCGCTGGAAGCTGCTGTGCCAGGAAAACTGCCGCCAGAAAACCAGTGAACATAGCTACTCCGCCCATCTGCGGAGTCGGGTTCTTGTGCACGTCCCGTTCCCTTACCGGGTCAACCTTGTCTGTGCGAACCAAGACATACCGGACGATTCCGGTGGCCAGATAGGTCACCGCGCAAGCGACGAGAAGGACCAGTCCAAGTTCGCGCAGGGGGACTCCGGCGCCTCCGGATCCCATGTCAGGCCAGAGTCTCCGGAGAGATCCCGAGCGCATCAGCGATCCGTGCAGCCGGGACGGCCCCTTCCCGGAGCAGTCGCGGGCGACTCCCGGAAAGATCGATAATGCTCGAAGGCTGACCCGCCAGACAGGTTCCGCCATCGAGATAGACGGAAACGGTGCTACCGAGTTGCTTCCGGGCTTCCTCGGCTGTTGTTGCCGGAGGTTGACCGGAAATATTCGCACTTGAAACCGCCATCGGCCCGGTTTCCCTCAGCAGCTCGATCGCAACCGGGTGCAGCGGCATCCGGAGCATCACCGTGCCACGGGTGTCTCCGAGATTCCAGGGAAGACTCGGTGCCTGGACGACGACTATGGAGAGTCCACCGGGCCAGAACGCCTCGATAAGAGTACGCACCTGCGGTTGATTGTCACGGACGAGTCCCTGGACCGTGTACCAGCTTCCGACGAGAACAGGAACCGGCATGTCGGGTCCCCTGTGCTTCGCCCGAAGCAGGTCACCGACGGCACGATTATCGAACGCGTCGCACCCGATTCCATACAGCGTGTCCGTCGGTAGGACGACGAGCCCGCCGCCTTTGACCGCGTTGACGGCAGCGGATACACCGTTGACGCGGTCCTCGGTGTTCAGGCAGTTGTAGATCCGGCTCACTGGTTTGTTCTCTCTTTCCGGGTGGAACCTCGTTCAGCAGTGTCCGAGTCTACTCGCCGTGGTGAATCGCTCCCGACCCGCCAGGTCGCTCCGGGTCCGAACCCGGTTAAACCCACCGTGCGCGGAGAACGCCGCCCGTACCGCACCTCCGGTGGAATCATCATGTTCGATTCCACAGATACCCCCCGGTTTCAGCAGTTTATACACGGTCTCGAGCATGGGGATGATGACCTCCATGCCATCTATGCCACCAAATACGGCACGGTAGGGGTCATGGGATATTTCAGGGGGCAAGATCTCCGATCCGCGCTCAGGAACGTACGGCGGGTTCGAAAGTACCAGGTCCACCCTGCCCTGAAGATCCGGGAGGATGTCCATCCGGGTCGCATCGGCCTCAACGAGCCGGACACGGGGAGCATGTACATCAATATTTCTCCGTGCCCACCGGGCTGCGTCCGGATCCAATTCGACCGCGATGACCGTGGCATCAGGGACCGAGTAGGCAACCGCGATCGCGAGTGCCCCCGAGCCGGTGCAGAGATCAACGACGACGGGGGTAGCCAAATTAGTGAGTTCAGTGATTCCCCAGGCTGCGAGCAGTTCAGTCTCGGGGCGCGGGATGAAAACCCCGGGACCGACTGCCAGGTCAAGCCCGCCGATGGAAGCAGTTCCGGTGATGTACTGGAGAGGCTCTCTTCGGGCCCGTCGCCTGACGAGCGCCGCGTAGCCTTCCGGTGCCGGTTCCCCGCCACGGAGGAAGAGGTCCATCCGCCCGCAGCCAAGAAGATGTGCCGCGAGCAACTGGGCGTCGACGAGCGGCGTGTCGATGCCCGCGGCAGAAAGAACCGCCGCAGCGTCGCGCACGGCAGCGGTTACCGTGAGCTGCACGTGGATACCTCTACTCAGCTTCCAGACGGGCGTTGCGTTCCGCGGTCTGGAGCGCGGCGAACAGATCCTCAAGATCACCGTTCAGAACGGTGTCGAGGTTGTTGGCCTTGTATCCGATCCGGTGGTCACTGACCCTGTTTTCGGGCCAGTTGTAGGTCCGGATACGCTCAGACCTGTCCATGGTGCGGATCTGGGCAGCACGGCCCTCTGCGGCTTCAGCGTCAGCGGCTTCCTCGATCTGCCGCTGCAGCCGGGCTGCGAGAACCTGCATGGCACGAGCTTTGTTCTGGATCTGTGAACGTTCCTTCTGACAGGTCACAACAATTCCCGTGGGCAGGTGTGTGATACGGACAGCCGAGTCGGTGGTGTTGACTCCCTGGCCTCCCTTGCCCGATGAACGGTAGACGTCCACCCGAAGATCCTTGTCATCGATCTCCACGGCCTCAATCTCATCGGGCTCCGGATAGACGAGAACACCCGCTGCGGAGGTCTGGATACGCCCCTGTGACTCGGTCACGGGCACCCGCTGAACCCGATGAACACCACCCTCGAACTTGAAGACGCTCCACGCACCGTCCGCAGAAGGCTGCTTCGACTTGATGGACAAGGTCATGTCCTTAACTCCACCGAGATCTGATTCGCTGAGCCCCAGAATTTCAGTACTGAAGCCGTGCTTCTCAGCGAAACGCTGGTACATCCTGGCGAGCTCGCCGGCGAAGAGCGCCGCCTCTTCACCACCGGCGCCGGACTTGATCTCCATCACGATGTCATCGGCATCGTGCGGATCACGAGGAGCAAGGAGGTCGGCGAGCTTCTCCTCCAACTCGATCTTCCGTTCGGAGAGACGTTCGGCCTCAGCGGCAAACTCGGCATCCTCGTGGGCCATCTCAAGGGCTGCCTCAAGATCACCACGCACAGCAGACAACTCACCGTGCACGCGGATGATCGGTTGCAGTTGCGAATAACGCTTACCGACTCTACGGGCGGCCGTCTGATCATTGTGCAACTCCGGGTCTGCGAGCTGTGCTTCGAGGCCCTGGTACTCGGAGAGGATGTCGTCGACAGCGGAAACCTGGTTCGACATCTTAGGAGTACTCCTCCTCGCCGTCAGACGCCATCGGCGCCGACGAAGCGATCTGCATCATGAACTCTGCATTGGATTTCGTCTTCTTCAACTGCTTCAGTAGCAGATCAATTGCCTGCTGATTGTCCAGGGCAGACAGAATCCGACGTAGCTTGTGCATGAGCCGCGCTTCCTCGGGGGCGAGCAGAAGCTCGTCCTTGCGGGTGCCGGACGGGTTGACGTCGACGGCCGGGAACACCCGACGCTCAGAGATCTTGCGGTCGAGCTTGAGCTCGGCGTTACCGGTACCCTTGAATTCCTCGAAGATGACCGTGTCGCCGGCCGAACCGGTCTCAACCATGGCAGTCGCGATGATTGTCAATGAACCACCCTGCTCGATATTCCTGGCGGCACCGAGGAAACGCTTCGGCGGGTAGAGTGCGTTGGAGTCCACACCACCAGACAGAATGCGTCCCGACGCCGGAGAGCTGTTGTTGTACGCGCGTCCCAGTCGGGTGATGGAATCGAGTAGAACGACGACGTCTTTCCCTTCCTCCACCAGGCGCTTGGCACGCTCGATAGCGAGCTCCGCGACAGCCGTGTGCTCGCTCGGCGGACGGTCGAAGGTGGAGGCGATGACCTCACCTTTGACTGAACGCTGCATGTCGGTGACTTCCTCCGGACGCTCATCCACAAGCACGATCATGCAGTGGCATTCCGGGTTGTTGGTCGCGATCGCGTTGGCGATGTTCTGCATGATCGTCGTCTTACCCGCCTTCGGAGGTGAGACGATCAGTGCACGCTGCCCCTTACCGATCGGCATGATTAAATCGATAAGTCGAGTAGTGAGAACCTTGGGGTCAGTCTCCAACCGCAGACGCTGATTCGGGTACAGCGGGGTGAGTCTGTAGAAGTCAGGGCGTTTACGTGCCTCTTCCGGACTCATCTGGTTCACCGTGTCGACTTTGACCAGCGAATTGTACTTCTGCCGGTTGCGTCCACCACCGCTGTGCTGGTTGGCGGGCTGTCCGTCGGCACGCATCTTCACCTGACCGGTGATCGCATCCCCAGAGCGCAATCCGAACTTGCGGACCATCTGCTGCGGCACGAAAACGTCCGCTGGGCCAGCGTGATACCCGGTTGTACGGACAAATGCGAGATTGTTGTCGACGATGTCGAGAATACCTCCGACCGGAGAGAACACATCATCATCGCGAGAATCATCGTTGCTGTGATTGTTACCGTAGGCGTCGTTTCCGCCTCGGTTACGGTCCCGGCGGTTACGTCGGTTACGACGGTTGCCCCGCCCACCATCATTGTCATCGCCACCGCGGCTGCGGTCCCGGCGGTTGTTCCCCCCGTTGTTGTCCGAATTCTGCTCGTCACTGCCGCCGCCCCGGTTGCGGTCCCGGCGATTGTTGTTACGGCCTCCGTCTGAATTCTGCTCGTCACTGCCGCCGCCCCGGTTGCGGTCCCGGCGATTGTTGTTACGGCCTCCGTCTGAATTCTGCTCGTCACTGCCGCCGTCACGATTGCGGTCCCGGCGATTACCGTTACGGATGTTTCCGTCATTGTCATCGCCGTCATCCTGCGTACCGTCATCACTAGTGTCACGGCCACCCTTCCGCTGCTGGCGGGCACGGTTGCGACGTGCCCGGCGCGCAGCCGAACGTGATTCAAAATGCCCGTCATCGTCACCGTTGTCACTGTTTTCAGTACCCGGGGAACCCTCCGCCTCGGAATCCCGATCTTCGCCTCGATCACGACGTTCCGCATCGTTCGGGTCACCATTCTTGTGGGCACCGTTCCGCTGCTGACGCTCATTCTGTGCAGACGTCTCCGGCTGCATTGCCGCATCCCCCCTCTGCGCGGACTCCCGCGCAGATTCCCCCGGAGTGATCGTTGAGGTACTGACCCGGCGTCGATGCCGTTCTCCACCGGAGACATCCGAACCTGACTCCCCCTGATCCGGTGCTGAGGCTGTGGCGGGGGCCTGGCTCTGTCCACCTGCGCCGCGGATTGCCTCGATGAGGTCTCCCTTGCGTTTGCCGGAGATTCCCCGGATACCGAGTTTCTGCGCCATTTGGCGCAGCTCAGTGAGCTTGAACGAGGCGAGATCCTTGTTCACGGCGTTGTCCGTATCGGTCACGAAAGTCCTTTCAATCGCTGTACCGGCACTGATGGCGTCATACACCACTGGGCAGATCGTACTGCCGGCAGCTTTTCACGGAAAATAATCAGTCATCGCAGTACCGCTCGGCTTCGGACACCTGCCGGAGAATATCCGTGGGGCGATCCGGGAGCGAGGAAGCTCTGCTTCAGACTTGTCTGGGTGCTTCGGCCGGTTCATCCTTCGGGTATACCGCCGGGAGACCGTCATCGAAGCTGTATTAACTGGCCCGGGCATGCACCCCGGCCATTCGAGTGCGCGGCCATGGGAGGAAGCACGGAAGAAGATTGTCGTTCCCGATAATCCGGCTCCGTGCCTCGGCCCTGGCGGTCACACTGCATTAACCTGTCGGTTCAGTCACCTACTTTAGCGTATTCGGCACGTCTACGCCTACATCGGACACGGTCGAACAGGTAGTCCGCATCATAGCTCCCCGGAGAAATGACACGTCCCGCACCAGCATTCCATGGACCCCTGCCCCCGCATCAGCACGCGGTTAGAGTGGTGAACATGCTGAGTACCATGCACGACATCCCCATGTCGTTGACCAGGATCCTGCGCTACGGTTCCACCGTGCACGGGTCATCGACGGTCACGAGTTGGGACCACGGTGAACCAACCTCAATGACATTCAGCGAGATCGGGGTCCGCGCAGCGGCACTCGCCAACGCTCTCCGAGATGAACTCGGCATAGATTCCGACCAGCGTATCGGTACATTCATGTACAACTGCGCCGAGCACCTGGAAGCGCTGTTCGCGGTTAGTTGCATGGGAGCGGTGTTCAACCCCCTCAACAAGCAACTCATGGAGGATCAGGTCTCCCACATCATCAATCACGCCAATGACCGCGTCATCATCTCCGACCCACGGCTGATTCCGAAACTGGGACGGATCCTCACCCACTGTCCCCGGGTCACGGATGTGATCATCACAGGCCTGCAAGGCATCGACACGCTCTCTTCGCATCTACCCGACCACATCAGGATCCACTCCTACGAAGCGCTCATCGACGGTCGCCCCACGACATACGACTGGCCCGTCCTCGACGAACACACCGCAGCCGCGATCTGCTATTCCACCGGCACAACCGGGGCTCCCAAAGGGGTCGTCTACTCCCACCGGTCCATGTATCTCCACTCCATGAGCCTCCGGACCACGGATAGTTTCGCGGTGAGCCATGGGATACCTTTCCTCTGCTGTGTACCGATCTATCACGTCCTCTCCTGGGGGGTCCCGATATCCGCATTCATGTCCGGCGCACCGATGATTCTCCCCGGCCCTGATCTCTCCGCACCGACACTCGCGAAAATCATCGCGACGACCCACCCACGGGCGGCATCCGGGGTCCCCACACTATGGATTTCGTTGATGGTGCATTATCTCTCGCATCCCCCAGAACGAATGAGTCTCCAGGAGATCTTCGCGGGCGGATCCCCCGTACCACCGATCCTCATCAGAATGTGGGAGGAACGGTACGGAGTCGACGTCATCCACATCTGGGGCATGACAGAAACCTCACCCATCGGCACCGTCGCCCGACCACCGATGGGTGTCTCCGGCCAAGCCCGTTGGACATATCGAATCAGCCAAGGCAGATTCCCCGCATCCATCGAGTTCCGGGTGGTCAACGACGGCCGGGAAGTCACCGGAACAGATCGGAACCAGGGCGAGATCCAGGTCCGTGGCAACTGGGTCACAGCCTCCTACTACCACTCCCCAGAGGAGGACAAAGGTGGCCTCGCACAGAGCTTCCGCGGCGCGGACGTCGGGGACGCCACCGACAAATTCACCGATGACGGGTGGCTGCGCACCGGGGATGTCGGATCGATCACCCGTGACGGCTTCCTCACCGTTGAGGATCGTGCCCGCGACGTCATCCGATCCGGCGGGGAATGGATCTACTCCGTCCAACTGGAGAATCTGATCATGGAGGCGGATGAGGTCGTAGAAGCCGCCGTGATCGGATATCCCGATGACAAATGGGGTGAACGGCCCCTCGCTGTGACGGTCCTCTACCCTGGGGTCACCCCCGGAAAAGCCACCGCGGAACACCTCCGGGACACACTCCGCGAGAAACTCCCGGCCTGGATGCTGCCCGAGTACTGGACCTTCGTGGAACAGATCGACCGCACCAGCGTAGACAAGTTCGACAAAAAGGATCTGCGCAAACACCTTGCTGACGGCGACTTCGAGGTGATCCGACTCAAGGGCCCTGGCGAGCGTTGACGATGAACCGGGATGGCTTTCTCCCGGCGAACCCCCACGGCAGCTCGCGCATCGGGGACCGGTGACAATCAGAGTATCCGAGATTAACATCGTGGAATATCATCTACAGCTCCACTGAAAGGAACCCCGATGAGTCTCCGGGAACAACTGCCCCTCACCGAAAAAACGGGCACCTGTAGCTGTACTGAACAAGAGATTCCGATCCCGGAGCTGGATGCGGCTGCCATTCCGCATGCCATCCGACACGGGGCCATCCATGGTGCACTGGGGGTCCTCCCCATCGGAGGGGCGCTCGTCCTCGTCGCCCCGCACAATCCGGTCCCCCTGATCAACGAGATCGCCGCTCGTGAGGAATCCTTCGACATGAAGTTCATTCAGCAGGGCCCGGACGAGTGGCGGATCAGATTCACCAGGATGGCCTGACCCGGAGTTTCCACGGGGAGTTTTCCTGACCATGATTCCCGGGCCATAACTGTGACATCATGAAGTGATCTGCACAATACCGTGCAGTCGGTATCATCCCCTGGTCACAGCATCTGGGCACGGTTTCGACGTCGCGCTACCCTGCCGCGTATGGCGTAAACTCCTTGCCACGGTGGGCGGGGAAGGTACTCCACTCGGATCGTCCGGCACGTACCTGCCGGTGGAGGGAATTCAATCATGGCTACAGTGACTTTCGATAAGGCCAGCCGAATATACCCGGGGGCCAATCATCCGGCCGTCGATAAACTTGATCTACACATTGATGATGGCGAGTTTCTCGTTCTCGTCGGTCCGTCAGGCTGCGGAAAATCCACTTCACTCCGGATGCTCGCCGGACTGGAGGACGTCAACTCGGGCCGCATCCTCATAGGTGACCGCGACGTCACTTCGGTACTGCCGAAAGACCGGGACATCGCGATGGTGTTCCAGAACTACGCACTGTACCCGCACATGACCGTCCGGGAGAACATGGGGTTCGCCCTCAAGATCTCCAAGACCCCGAAGGACGAGATCGCCCGCCGCGTGGACGAAGCCGCGGGGATCCTCGGTCTCGAACCTTTCCTGGACCGGAAGCCCAAAGCGCTCTCCGGCGGCCAGCGTCAGCGGGTGGCCATGGGCCGCGCCATCGTCCGTAAACCCCAGGTATTCCTCATGGACGAACCCCTGTCCAACCTTGACGCGAAACTCCGTGTACAGACTCGTACCCAGATCGCCTCGTTGCAGCGCAACCTCGGTGTCACCACGGTGTACGTGACGCATGACCAGACGGAGGCGCTCACCATGGGCGACCGGATCGCCGTTCTCAAGGACGGGGTACTCCAACAGTGCGGCACGCCGCAGGACATGTACGACCGGCCGGTCAACAAATTCGTCGCCGGATTCATCGGATCACCCGCGATGAACCTCGGGACGTTCCACGTCGACGGCGACGAGGCCAAGCTCGGTTCCGCTGCGGTGCGGCTCCCGAGGGACACGGTCGCAGCTCTCACCGAAGCGGACGGCGGACGCATCACGATCGGTTTCCGGCCCGAGAGTCTCGAGGTTGTCAGCGAGCAGGTGGGCACAACTATTCCGGTGGTCGTCGATCTCGTTGAGGAGCTCGGCTCCGACGCCTACATCTATGGTCACCTCGCGGGTGCCACGGATGCGGCGATCGGATCTGGCCCGGACGAATCCGCTGATTCGCCCATCATCGTGAGGGTTCCCCCACGGACCGCACCGACGCGCGGCGAGACGATCCACGTGCGGATCCGGGAGAACCAGCAGCACTGCTTCAGCGCGGCCACCGGCGAGCGGATTGCCTGACGTCCTTTCGATCCCCAGTCGCTGAACGAAGCGGGGTGGGTGGGAGATTCCTCTCCCCGCCCACCCCGACTTTCAGGTCCGCCGGTCCGGATCAGTCAACGGTGACCTCGACAGGTCCGGCCACCTCAAGCTCGTGCACCACGAGTCCGTCTGCCCGCGCCTGGTCCAGGATCATCGGATCCACGGGTTCCGTGGACAACACCATGACGGTGGGTCCTGCTCCAGAAAGATAGGCGGCCCAGCCCCGATTCCGGAGTCGGTTGACCCACTCCGCAGTCACGGGGAGGACATCCGCACGGTAGGGCTGGTGCAACCGGTCCCGGGTGCCCTCCCAGAGCAATTCGGGATGATGCTGGATGGCCACGGTCATCACCGCGCACCGGGAGACGTTGAAGCGTGCATCCATGTGGGTGACGTCACTGGGCAGCACCTGGCGGACGGCCTGCGTCGAGGCACGGAAATCAGGAACCAGGGCCGTGGCCCGAATCCGCTTGTCAGTGGGGATTCTCACGGCACGGTACTGGGGTTTCGTCGTACCGTCTACCGGTACCTCGGTCCAGCCTACGATGGCGCTACCGAGCACACTGGCCGCGGCATTATCGGGATGTCCCTCGAAATCGCTGGCCAACTGTACGAGAGCCGCATCATCGAGCACAAAGCCCGCGAGCCCATTCGCCGCGGCGACACCAGCGACAGCGGCAGACGCTGAGGAACCAAGTCCACGGGACTGAGGGATCGAGTTCCGGCAGGTCACCTTGAGTCCTGGCACGGTGACACCGGCAGCGTTCAAGCCTGCCCGAACAGCACGCACCACGAGGTGCCGCTCATCAAGGGGAACCTCCCCCACACCCTGGCCCTCGACGGTAACCTCGAGACCGGACTCCGTGACTTCCACATCAACATGGTCATAGAGACTCACCGCGAGGCCCAGGGTGTCGAATCCTGGCCCCAGGTTCGCGGAGGATGCGGGGACCGTGACGTGCGCGGTTTTACCTACAGGAAGTGCGGTGCTCACCGGGATCACGCCTTCAGACCAAGTGCCTCGACCACGGCAGCGGGATCGACGTCAATCGGGGTCGGTTCCGGCATCTGCAGCAGCGCCGTCGTCGGATCCTTGAGGCCATTACCAGTGACAGTGCAGACAACGAGCTGGCCCGGCTCGAGCCAGCCGTCTTCGTGCGCCGCAAGGACACCGGCGACGGACGATGCGGATGCAGGTTCGACGAAGACGCCTTCCTTACCGGCGATGAGCCGGTACGCCTCGAGGATCTTCTCGTCGGTGGCGGCACGGAACACGCCTTCAGACTCATCACGGGCGGCGACAGCCGAGTGCCAGGACGCCGGGTTACCGATGCGGATAGCGGTCGCGATAGTCTCCGGGTTGGTGACGGGTTCACCGTTGACAAGGGGTGCTGCGCCCGCAGCCTGGACCCCGAGCATCCGGGGACGACGCGTGGTGACACCGTCGTTGAAATACTCGGTGTAGCCTTTCCAATAGGCAGTGATGTTACCGGCGTTGCCGACGGGCAGCGCATGGATGTGTGGCGCATCGCCGAGGACATCGGCGATCTCGAAGGCCGCGGTCTTCTGCCCCTCGATACGCATGGGGTTCACGGAGTTGACCAGGGCGATCTCCGGATACTCGGTGGTGGTCTTCTGGACGAGCTCGAGGCAGTCGTCAAAGTTACCGCGCACCTGGATGATCTCCGCACCGTGCATGACCGCCTGAGCGAGCTTCCCCTGGGCGATCTTTCCTTCGGGGATAAGGACGGAGCACTTGATGCCCGCGCGGGTCGCGTAGGCAGCCGCTGACGCGGAGGTGTTGCCGGTGGACGCGCACATGAGCACCTTCTTGCCGTTGGCGACGGCATCAGTCACTGCGACGGTCATACCGCGATCCTTGAAGGAACCGGTGGGGTTGAGGCCCTCGACCTTCAGATAGACATCGCAGCCGGTGATCTCGGAGATGTGGTGGGCCTTCAGCAGCGGGGTGCCACCCTCCTGAAGCGTGACGGCGTTCCACCCCTGGGCCACCGGCATACGGTCGCGGTACGCCTCGATCAGTCCGGGCCAGCCGTGGTGGACGGGGTTGTGGGAGCTCATTGGATCATTCACCTTCCAGTCTAAGGACACTGTTGACGGTTTTAACTGCGTCGAGCTTCTTGAGCGTCTCGACTGTTTCGGACAGGTCTGCTTCACGCGCGGAATGCGTCATGACGACGAGCCGTGCGGCATCGTCACTCTCCTCCTGGCGAACCGTACGAAGAGAGATACCCGCGTCGGAGAAGACCCGGGAGACATCGGCGAGAACACCGACGCGATCCTCGACCTCCATGTCGACGTGGTAACGGGTGATTACCTCTCCGAACTGCGCGACGGGGAGGTTCGCATAGGTGGACTCCCCTGGTGCACGACCACCGTGAACCTTGTTCCGGGCAGCGCCGACGAGGTCTCCGAGCACCGCGGAGGCGGTTGGGGATCCGCCCGCACCGTTGCCGTAGAACATGAGGCGACCGGCGGCCTCCGCCTCGACGAACACCGCATTGAAGCTCTTGGTAACACTCGCCAACGGGTGATCCCGTGGAACGAGGGTCGGGTGAACCCTGGCCGAGACCTTCGCGGCACCGTCGTCGCCGGTGATGCGTTCACAAATGGCCAGTAGTTTGATGGTGTACCCCGCTGCGCGGGCGGCCTCGATATCGCGTGCGGTGATTGATGAGATGCCCTCACAGTGGACGTCCTCAAAAGTCACGCGGGTGTGGAACGCCAGGGATGCCAGGATAGCGGCCTTGGACGCGGCATCGTGCCCCTCGACGTCAGCGGTGGGATCAGCTTCGGCGTAACCGAGACGAGTGGCCTCCGCGAGCATGTCGTCATAGGATGCACCGGTGGAATCCATGGCGTCGAGAATGAAGTTAGTTGTGCCGTTGACGATACCGGCCACAGATTCAATGCGATCACCCGCGAGGGAACGCCGTAGTGGGCCGACGACGGGGATCGCGGCAGCCACAGCAGCTTCGAAATAGAGGTCCACTCCGGCAGCGTCCGCAGCCTCAGCAAGCTCTGCGGAGTGCGCCGCCACCAGAGCTTTGTTCGCGGTGACCACTGATTTCCCGGCCTTGAGCGCCGCCAGGACCAGTTTTCGGGGATACTCGATCCCACCGATCACCTCAACGACGATATCCACGTCATCGCGTTGGATGAGTTCCATTGCATTAGTGGTGAGCAAATCCTCGTCTACTGAATCACGGTGCTTTGATATATCCCCGACCACGACGCCTTTGACTTCGAGGGGTCCACCGATCCGATGCGTGAATTCATCGGAGTTGTTCTGGAGAAGTCTGAGGACCTCGCTCCCGACGGTTCCGTGTCCGAGGAGAGCCACGCCCACCGGGCTGCCCTCCCCCTTACCTGGGTTATAGGTTGGGTGTTCTTTGACGGTCATGGCGCTCCATGTGGGTTCTGGTGACTTGTGCTCTACCGATTCTCCGCCGAAACAATCTGCCCAGTCCACCTACTCAAGATTCAATCTGCAGGCGCACCGAACCATGTCGAGGCGTACTCAGCCATCATAGACAGAGTGTTCCACCGACCTCGCCGATGGACCGCCTTAATCCCCGTGGATTCACCGTCAGCGTTAGGGTCCGGAGCCCTCTCGGGCAGACCGTCGATTCATCATATCGGGCTACTCGGATACGGGAGGCGCCGCAAACCTGAGGACCTATCAACCTCGCACCTTCACGTCCCCGGATCAACAAGGTCATATTGTGGACGGTTAAGAAAACAGAACACCGGTGGCGTACATGCAGTCGCAACCACCGGGTTCACGCGCCCCACCGGACAGTTTCACCCTTTAACCGGGAGACCCCACTATCTCCAAATCCAAGGAGTTCCCTCACGAATCCATCCGACTACGGCGCGGCATCATCAATGCAACGTCACTCTCTCACCGTCTGCGGCACGTCCGCAACGACGAAGGACAATAACTCATGCACACAGGCCACCTGCGCAGGCCACTACACAGGTTCTACACCGGGGGTGCCGCGACTGTGACAGGTTCTTATGCGGACGGCAACATTCACACGGCTACCTCAACTGGATGTTCGCCCGTTGGGTGAATTTTCTCAGGATTTTTACTATTCATGTAACACTTCTACGACAATTCCGATACAGTTCATGTATTCACCACATCTACCGAGTCTGCTGACCACGATGTGGTGGGCACACATGTAGCCACAGATGAAATTGTCAGTGGCTTAGGTCGGGCATGCCCGAACCGACATACTTCACACCCTTATCAGGAGATCTTTTTACATGACGAACCGTCGTTTCACCTCCGCCGCAATCGCGGCTGTCGCTTCCCTCGCACTGCTTGCTGGTACCGGCTCGGCCGTCGCCACCGAAGGCAACGCCAATGCCCATGTCACTGTCAACGGCTCCTCCGTGAAGGTAGGTGGCAACGCCGAGGGTGAGAATTCCGGTTCCTCCGTCGACGACATCACCGCCAAGATCAAGAACGCCTTCGGCTCATCCACCAACACGGACGAGAAGAACGACGACACCGACAACGGCGACAAGAAGGAAGACGCCAACGGCTCCTCCATCGACGACATCACCGCCAAGATCAAGAACGCCTTCGGCTCATCCACCAACACGGACGAGAAGAACGACGGGACCGACAATGGCGACAAGAAGGAAGAAACGGGTTCCAATGCTAAGGCTGAGGGCGGCTTCAAGCTCGCCCTGGGACTTGGTGCCTTGGCTCTCGTCTTCAGCTTCGCCTACAACTGGGCTGTTCAGCATCACCTGATCGCCCCCTTCTTCCACTAGGATTTAGGTTTTCCCGGTTCCCCGGGAAACTGAAAACGCCACTCCGCCTTTACCGGCGACGAGTGGCGTTTTCTCTTTGTCATCCTCAAGTTGATGATTTCCCCTTGCTGTATCTCTGTCGATCAGCCGATCTGTGTGGGCCGCATGAAACAAGCCGCCTCCATACCGTGCTGATCTTGACCAAAGGCAGGACCGGAAGAGCCCAACGGCGACGGGACCGGGTCCGACGCTCCATGAACACGAAAAAGGCGGAACGGCTTTCCCTGCTACACAAGGTGCCGGTCCGCCTTTTTCTCCCCTCAGATCATCGAATCCGAGGGTGTCCGGTTTCTATCGGAAGACAGGGTGCTCAAGATCGGTTAATTCTCAGTGTTCGCAGAATCAATCTTGTCCTGACGAATTTGTTCGGCGCGCTCTTCGATACACCGTTCACGTTCGGTTGTGTCCTCGATCGAGTTGCACTCGGTGATCGACTCGATGTTTTCGGTACCGATGAACTGCACGAGCGCCCAAGCAAGAACCACGCTGAGGATGATGGCGACCACGGAGATAATGATCGCGGCGATCGAGAGTCCCTTTCCGTTCTTTGACCCCGTCACCCCTTTAGCTTTAATGATTCCCACGATGCCCAGAATCACACCGATAGCTGCCAGGAGCCAATTGAACACCGGAACCCAGCAGATGAGCAGCGCGATAATCGCGACTCCGAGAGCCCATGGGGCGATGGCGTTCCTGGTTGATCCATTTCTCGCCTGCGGGTGATCGAGTCCAGAGGGATATCCGTCAGATGGATTACCGTATCCGGGAGTGTCAGGATTTGTCATAAAGATCTTCTGCTTTCTCTTGTCCTACGATGTAAGGCACTGGCCCCCTAGCATTTAACGCGCAGGAAGAAGGTCCATACGCTTTATGCTCAAGGAGGGCAGTGCCCGGAAAGTCTACGTAATAAATCCCCCATAGACAACATCCGTCACACCGTCTGTCCCCAGCTAGACCTGATCTGTTTCCAGGGCCAGAAGATCATCGAGGGTCTCTCTCCGTAGCATGAGGTGGACCCGTCCATTTCTGACAGTTACCACCGCTGGGCGGGTGAACATGTTGTAACGGGAGCTCATCGCGTAGCAGTAAGCACCCGTACCTGCGATCGCGAGAAGGTCCCCTGAAGCGATATCATCCGGGTATAGAACATCGCTGAGTAGGATATCCCCCGATTCACAGTGGGACCCGACAACCCGCGTCGCAATGCCCTTTCCCTCCACGAAACGGTTCACCACACGCCCCTCATACTCCGCCTGATAGAGGGCTGGGCGGATATTGTCGCTCATTCCCCCGTCGACGGACAAGTACCTGCGGGTCATGTCCTGGGCCGTATGAACATCCTTCACGGTACCGATTGTGTAGAGTGTCACCGTTGAGGGGCCCGCAATCGCCCGGCCTGGTTCCACGAGTAGTTGCGGCGGCTTGAGCCCCAGCGAATCAGCGTGGGCACGCACCTCCCGGAGAAGACATGCAGCGACGCCCGGCACGTCGAGAGGTTCTTGGAGTTCCGTATACGCAATACCGTATCCCCCACCGAGATCCAGGATGGATACCGCGTCTGCCGCGTCCTCTGGCGCCAGATTCCGGATGAGTTCGCCCATGAGCCCCAACAGGCGTTCGGCTGCGAGTGAGAATCCTTGGGCGTCGAAAACCTGCGAACCGACATGACAATGGAGACCCACGAGTTTGAGGTTCTCGGCTTCAACCACCGCCACACAGGCCGCATGCGCCGACCCCGAGGCCAGGGAGAAACCGAATTTCTGGTCCTCATGGCTGGTGGCGATGAACTCATGGGTGTGCGCCTCAATCCCGGGTTTGACCCGAACAAGCACTTCCTGCTCAACACCCTCATTCACCGCAATGGTGGATAACCTGCTGATCTCTTCGGCGCAATCGACAACGACGTGCCCGACTCTCGCCCTGACACTCGCCCGCAGAAGCTCTTCCGATTTATTGTTCCCGTGGACGGTAACGCGTGAGGCAGGAAAATCAGCGGCCAAGGCGACCTGCAGTTCCCCGAGAGAAGCGACGTCGAGGGACAAGCCTTCCTCATCAATCCAGCGTGCAATGGTTCTGGTGAGGAACGCCTTGGAGGCGTAGTGGACATTGTGCCCACCACCGAAGGCCTCGGCCATATCACGGCACCGGGACCGAAAATCATCCTCATCGACCACGAAAACCGGAGTTCCGTAGGTCTCCGCGATCTCAGGGAGTGGAACACCAGCAATCGTTACAACCCCGTCATCCTGGCGGCGGGCGTTCCTGGGCCAGACGTGAGCGGGAAGTCCGTTGAAAGTCTCCGCCACATCCATCATCCGCCGTGCGGAAAATGACGCACCTGCGGCGCGCTTCTCGACGGAATCGAATCCGCCGTCCGCGATACCCGCGATCGCACGGCGTTCCAGTGACGGCTCGCTACGGCGGTTCATTTACATCCGCTCCGGGGCCGTGACGCCAACAAGCCCGAGAGCGTTGGCGAGTGTCTGTCGGGTCGCTGCTGCGAGCGCGAGGCGGGCACGATGCACCGGTTCAGCTTCCTCACCACCCCGGGGCAGGATCTGACAGGTGTCATAAAACCTGTGGAACGTCCCCGCGAGCTGTTCCGCATACCGGGCGACCCGGTGTGGCTCTCGTAGCTCAGCCGCCGCCGTGACAACCGCGGGGAATTCCCCGAGGGTGCGGATGAGTTCACCTTCCCTGGGTTCCGTGAGCAGGGAGAGCTCTGCTCCCACGTAGTCGACGCCGAGGTCCGTGGCCTTCCTGGCGATGGAGCACAGCCGGGCGTGCCCGTACTGGACGTAATAGACGGGATTGTCGCTGGACTGCGACGACCAGAGGTCCATGTCGATGTCCAGGGTGGAATCCACGGAGGAACGGATCATGGCGTAACGGGCTGCATCCACACCAATCGCCTCTACCAGATCGTCGAGCGTGATGACCGTACCGGCACGCTTCGACATCTTCTTCACTTCACCATCCTTGACCAGGCTGACCATCTGCCCGATCATGACCTCGACGCTGGCCGGATCATACCCCAGTGCCGCTGCAGCGGCTTTCAGCCGGGCGATATACCCGTGGTGGTCCGCGCCCAGCATGTAGATGCACAGGTCATGGCCGCGTTCGATCTTGTCGACGACATAGGCGATGTCACCCGCGATGTAGGCGGCGTCACCGTCGGACTTGATGACGACGCGATCCTTGTCGTCACCGAACACGGATGATTTCAACCACCAGGCGCCGTCCGCCTCGTAGAGGTTTCCGTTCTCCTTGAGCATCTCGATCGAACGCGCGACAGCCCCGGAGTCAAAAAGCGAATTCTCGTGGAAGAACACATCAAAGTCGGTGCCGAACTCGTGCAGGGAACTCTTGATGTGGGCGAACATCATATCAACGCCATGCGCGCGGAAAGTCTCCTGTACGGTTGCGGGATCCTGCTCCATGACACCCGGAACCTCAGCCTTCACAGCCTCCGCGATCTCACTGATGTACGCGCCGCCGTACCCGTCCTCGGGTGTCGGTTCCCCTTTCGCCGCTGCAACGAGTGACCGAGCGAAGCGATCAATCTGAGTACCGTGGTCATTGAAGTAGTATTCGCGGGTGACACTCGCACCGCAGGCGGTGAGTATCCGGCCGAGGGAGTCTCCGACGGCAGCCCATCTGGTGCCACCGAGGTGAATCGGCCCCGTCGGGTTCGCGGAGACGAATTCAAGGTTGATACGACGCCCCGAAAGTACATTGCCGTCACCGTACCGGTCCCCTGCGTGCAGGATCTCCTCGACGATTCTCCCCTGTGCATCGGCTGCCAGCCGGATATTGATGAATCCCGGCCCGGCGACATCCGCCTCAGCTATCTCATCCGACTTCGCTAGCGCGTCCACGAGCCAAGTCGCGAACTCCCGCGGATTGGCCCCCACCTTCTTCGCCGTCTGCATGGCCACATTCGTGGCGTAATCACCGTGTTCGGGATTACGAGGACGCTCAACGGTCACCTGTTCAGGCAGGAGCGAGGAATCGAGGCCGCGGGCGTCCAGAATACCGGTCGCGGTGGTTTTGATGAGGGAGGCGAGATCTGATGGAGTCACGGTCAGTCATGCTATCAGCCTCCAACGACCACGTACGTAGTCTCGTCCACGTCGGCGAAGTACCTGGCTCCACTCGATTACATCCCTGGATTTCCGTGACGAGCAACGGGGGCACCCATCGACCGCCCAAATGCCGCTATCTCGAAACAATGGCCCGGGGCCAGTCCGTTCTTGAACAGCCGTGAAAATCACCGAAACGGTTCACAGGAAAACATGAACTCCACCCCCACGCTCATACATCCGCAACTCCACCCCCTCCCCCAGAATCGATGTCACCGACCACACCACTGGTACACCAACCCCAGCAGCCTCCTCACTTCTCCCACAGAAGATTTGTCGTTACATGACAGTGAAGCAGCAAAGTAAATCCACCAGGCAGGTTTTTAACGTCGCTTGATAGGTGACCAGACCACAATGACCCATCAACCCAAAAGTCCACCCCCGGGGGTATTTTTTATCACTCTTAGCCAGAGCAGGTCAGCAAACCCCCTCCGATGTCCGGAAAGACGGTTCTCACTGCAGCGTTAGACCTTTTCGCTGAGTCAGCACCGCCCCCATCACAAACATTGACTCCCTTCAAGATATCCGGATAAAGAAATTTTTCCCCGATTCTCCATACTCGATAAAGTCTCTCCGCCTAGGATTCAGGAGACTCACGGTGGCGCCCAACGCGACAGAAACTTGATCGATTCCGCCCCGAGGACCACCGGCCCACGCATTCCGAAACACAAGGAGGTCCCATGCGGGATTTCACTATTCTCACCAACGCGGTGGGAGGTAGCCTCGGGCTTTCAGCGGCCGTGGCCACCATCCCTCTGCTCACGTTCTTCGCGATGCTCATCTTCGTCAAGGCACGTGCTCATACCGCAGCCCTCGTTGCCCTCCTGGCGTCCCTGATCGTGGCGATAGTCGGATTCAAGATGCCCGTTCTCCTCGCTGTCTCCTCCGCGTTCCGCGGTGGAGCGTTCGGCATCTTCCCGATCGTCTGGGTCATCGTCATGGCTCTCTGGTTCTACGAGATCACCGTCGTATCCGGACGGTTCGAAGACCTGCGACGCACATTCGACAGGTTGGGAGCCGGCGACATTCGTATCCAGGCAATCCTGATCGCGTTCTGCTTCGGCGGCCTCCTTGAGGCACTCGCCGGCTTCGGAGCTCCGGTCGCGATCACCGCCACGATGATCCTCGCACTCGGCGTCAAACCACTGAAGGCAGCGGTTGTCGTCCTGCTTGCCAACACCGCCCCGGTGGCTTTCGGCGCAGTCGCGATTCCGATCACCACAGCCGGCGCCGTAGCCGGTCGAACCACCGAACAGACGGAGAACATCGCCGCGATCGTCGGACACCAGGCCCCATTCCTGGCATTCTTCGTTCCGGTGATTCTCCTCTTCATTCTTGACGGAGCCCGGGGAATCCGGGACGCCTGGATGCCCGCTGTCGTCATCGGCTTCTCGTTCGGAATCGCCCAGTGGGCCACGTCGAACTTCTTCGCATACCAACTCACCGACGTGGTCGCCTGCATCTTCTCGCTCGGGGTCGCAGTCGCTTTCCTCAGGATCTGGAAGCCTCGGGGAGTCACCGCCATGCGCGAGCGTCTCGGTGTCGGCGAAATCAAGGCCTCGGAGGAACTCCCCGGGAGACGGATCTGGATGGCGCTCATGCCCTACGGTGTCGTCACCGTCATCTTCGGCATCGCAAACCTCGGAACCACGATTCCGAATGCGCTCAAGTCAGCATCCATCACTTTCGACTGGCCACTACTCTCCGACGCCCTGTTCAACGCCGACGGTAGCCCCGTGAAGTCTGCTTACACCTTCGCTTGGCTATCTAATCCCGGCACGCTGCTCCTGATCTCCGGGCTCATCGTGACACTCCTGTACTCGATCTTCAGCGAAGGGGGCCGATACCGGATAACAATCGCCGCAGCCTTCACCGCCATGGCGCACTGCATGGTGAAGATGCGGTGGGCCGCACTCACCATCGCGGCGGTCCTGGCACTCGCCTACGTGATGAACTTCTCGGGGCAGACCGTTGCCATCGGCCAGTTCGTCGCCTCTCTCGGCGCGATCTACGGGTTCCTGGCTCCGACGCTGGGGTGGGTGGGCACAGCCGTCACGGGATCTGACACGTCCGCCAACGCGTTGTTCGGGAAAATGCAGGTCACCGCCGCCGAAGCGGCCGGATACAACCCGGACCTCATGTTGGCCGCTAACACGACGGGTGGTGTCGTCGGAAAGATGATCTCCCCCCAATCACTCGCCATCGCCGCTACCGCCGTCTCGATGGGCGAGGATGCAGCGGATAACCCCCGGGAATCCGACATCTTCAAGGCTGTTCTCCCCTGGTCCATCATCATGCTCTTCGCCGTCTGCTGCCTTGTGTTCCTTCAGACCAACATACTGAGTTTCCTCGTCACCACCGTCGGCTAATTCCGGACGCCCCCACCCCACCCCCACTGGAGCCCCGGAGGGGTTCCCACCAATTCCAGCGGTGGGAACCCCTCCGGGGCTCCAGTGGATTCTACCTTCATATCACGACACAAATAGCATCCGATGTTTTTAACCACATACCCAAAACAAAACAAATAAACCTCATCTGAATCAGATTTTGTTCTTAATTCAGATGCTAATGATAAATAATACCGAAGGACTAAACTAAATAGCGTCGGCAACAACTCATCCCCCCAACGAAACCCCGATAAGCTGCACATTTTACGCAAACGCACCCGACCTCCGAAAGGAACTAAACAGAACTCGACAACATGTTTGAGCCGGCCCGCAATCCGGAAACCGGGTAACATGAGAAGCATCAGCCACACCTCCACATTCGCCAGTAAGAATTTAGGTAAGGCTTCATTTAAATTTAATCGCCCAACAACAGCGAGGAACACCATGCGTGTCGCTCTCTTCTCCACGTGCATCGGGGATGCCATGTTCCCGGATGCAGTCAAAGCCACCGCTGTGGTCATCTCACGCCTCGGACACGAGGTCGTGTTCCCACCGGAACAGACCTGCTGCGGTCAGATGCACGTGAACACCGGATATCAACGTGAAGCGGTGCCACAGATCCGGAATTACGTCGACGCTTTCTCTGATCCATCGATCGACTGCGTTGTCGCTCCTTCAGGATCCTGCACCGGGGCGGTACGTGAACAACACGTACACGTCGCCAAGCGGTACGGAAAGAAAGGCCTCGCAGAGGCAGCCCAGAGAACCGCGGACAAAACTTACGATCTCTCCGAGTTTCTCATCGACGTCGCCGGAGTCGATCAGCTCGGCGCATTCTTCCCGCACCGGGTCACCTATCACTCGACCTGTCACTCACTCCGTTTTCTCAAGGTCGGAGACCGTCCTCTTCGCCTACTCCGCAACGTCGAAGGCATCGATCTCGTAGAGCTTCCGCATGCGGATGAATGCTGCGGATTCGGTGGCACATTCTCAGTGAAGAACGCCCACACTTCGGCAGCGATGGTCGCCGACAAGGTCCGCAACATCCGCGACACCCGGGCAGAATACGTCACCGCAGGTGACGCATCCTGTCTCATGAACATCGGTGGGTCCCTCTCCCGACAGCAGTCAGGGGTACGCGCCCTCCACATGGCGGAGATCCTGGCGTCCACGAAGAGCCATCCATGGCAACCGGACTCCGCAATCTACTCGAAGGAGGCCATGCTGTGACCACTCTCCTCGGTACCCCGAAAATGCCACCGCGCGCACCGAAGGGCGTCGGGCACCTCCGCGGCTCCCAAAGCTTCACCAAAGCGGCGGAAACCGAGCTCGACAACGCCACCCAGCGACGCAACCTGCACAAGGCAACCCACACCATCCGCGAGAAGCGAATGCAGGTCATCACCGAGATCGATGACTGGGAACGGCTCCGCGAAGCGGGTTCGCACATCAAACGCGATGTGATGGCACGGATGCCGGAACTCCTCGAACAGTTTGAACAGGAGGTGACCGCCCGCGGCGGACACGTGCACTGGGCACGGGACGCCAACGAGGCCGGCGCCATCGTCACCGAGCTGGTCAGGCAGACCGGCGAGACCAACGTGGTCAAGATCAAATCAATGGCAACGATGGAGATCGGGCTGAACGACCAACTCCGGGAGGCGGGGATCTCCGCCCGGGAAACCGACCTCGCCGAACTGATCGTCCAGCTCGGCCACGACACGCCGAGTCATATCCTCGTACCCGCTATCCACCGCAACCGGGCCGAGATCCGGGACATCTTCGTCCGGGAGATGCCCACCACGGACGAGACCCTGTCGACGGAACCCGCCGAACTCGCGGAAGCCTCACGGCTCTTCCTCCGCGAGCAGTTCATGCGCGCCAAGGTTGCGATCTCCGGCGCCAACTTCGGTGTGGCGGAAACCGGCACCGTCGCCATCGTCGAATCCGAGGGAAACGGCCGAATGTGTCTCACCTTGCCCGAGACCCTCATCAGCGTGATGGGCATCGAGAAACTGCTGCCGACCTTCCGCGACTTCGAGGTGTTCCTGCAGCTCCTTCCCAGATCATCCACCGGTGAGCGAATGAACCCCTACACGTCACTGTGGTCGGGGGTCACCGAGGGCGACGGCCCACAGAACTACCACATCGTCCTCATCGACAACGGGCGGACAGCAGCACTAGCCAACGAGATCGGCCGCGAAGCACTCAAGTGCATCCGCTGCTCAGCGTGCCTCAACGTCTGCCCCGTCTACGAGCGGGCCGGCGGGCACGCCTACGGTTCGACCTACCCAGGGCCGATCGGCGCGATCCTCACCCCACAGCTCACGGGCATCGACTCCGCCCATGACCCGAACGCATCACTTCCGTACGCATCCTCACTGTGCGGCGCCTGCTACGAGGCGTGCCCGGTCAAGATCGACATCCCGTCCGCGCTGCTGGAACTGCGACACCAGAAGATCGAAAGCCACAAACCGAAGATCGAGGGCGTCATCATGGGCGCTATGGGGCTGGCCTTCGGTAACCGGCATATCTGGAACACAGCGACGCATCTCGTGTTCCTCGGCCGGTTACTCGGCGGATTCGACGGTCGGATCACCCACCTGCCGAGTTTCCTCGCCGGTTGGACCGACGTTCGCGATACCTGCGTACCACCGAAGAAATCGTTCCGGCAGTGGTTTAACACCGACGAGGCCCGGGAACTGCTAGCCGAGGCACGGCGTACCGGTATCCCCGGCTCCGGAAACACCGCCTCGGCACCTGAAAGTACGGAGGAGAAGTGATGTCCACCGACACCCGCAGTGCATTGGACCGTTCGACGAATGCGGCCGCAAAGAAAGAGATCCTGAAACGGATCAGGAACGCCCACAAACTCGCGAACACAGCACCCGGCCCGGTGGCGGTTCCCCGCGAGTACAACCTCGAGCCCGAGATGGATTGGCCTGAGCTCAAGGAAGTCCTGATTGACCGTCTCGTCGATTACAAAGCAATTGTCCAGGAAACCACCCCGGACCAGATCTCCGACACCATCACCTCGATCCTCAAGGGCCGGGGCGCCCGCACGGTCCGGTACGCCGAGGGCCTTGATGCCGAACTGTTCTCGGGATTCGACGGCGACGCCGGACCCGACGACTGGGACACCAACCCCCGATTACTCAACGAGGTGGACGTGGTTGTCACCGACAGTCGGGTCACCTCAGCACAAACCGGTACGATCTGTCTAGAGACCGGCCCCGAATGTGGGCGCCGCGCCCTGACACTCGTCCCGGACTGCCACATCTGCATAGTGCGCCGCAACAGCGTCGTCTACGGTGTGCCCGCGATGATCGAACGCCTCGACCGCCGTCAGCCGATCACCATGATTTCCGGCCCTTCGGCGACCTCGGACATCGAGCTGAGCCGGGTCGAGGGAGTTCACGGCCCTCGCACACTGATCGTCGTAATCGTGAACTGACCGCACCTTCCTCATTACCCCGATACCGGGTGCCCCCGCCACGGTTAGGCACCCGGTATCGGGCTGTTCAACAGAGATCTCGCCCCATCCCACAGCAACACTCCGTACTCACCGGGATGCATCAGGGCTGCAGTTGGGCGGCCGCCACCCCACAATCCCCCGAAAACAGGCTCAAGCAGGGATCTCGTGGATGTTTAGTGCCCAAGCTCCGAATACCCCCGATTCCCCGAGAAGATCCTGTGGAGCCTCCACCTAACCCGGAGCACTCTATAGCTCCACCGGATCCTCCACACACGCCGCCCAGAAACCAGGCCGTGTGGCCACTGGAAGCAGCGCCCCGACGACCAGGAAGACGAGGTCCGCCCATCAAGAAAACCGCTGTTGACAGCGCTTCTGTACCCGGTACTCCGCAACAGGAATGTCACTCTGCAGTGAACCACCCACCGGCTCCAGCATCAGCTCACCCAGAGCCATTTGGTGGCTGGCCCCCTACTGGTGCTAAACTAACATCCGTTGCGCAGTCACCGGGGAATGTTTCCACATAACCTGAAACTGCGTTGGCACGCCTCCGTAGCTCAGGGGATAGAGCATTGGTTTCCGGTACCAAAGGTCGCACGTTCGATTCGTGTCGGGGGCACAATAGGTAAAAGCTCCACCGCTTTTGCGGTGGAGCTTTTTTACTAGGCATCTGCGGGATCTGTTCATTGGCTGAAGTAGGTCGCCCACCCCTCCCTCACATATGTTGTTCTTCCGCTCCGGTGTATTTTTGCGGCAGACCGGTCTCAAGGCATTCCTAGGGCTAGACCCAAGGGCAGTACGCCACAATCAGACTGGCCGGATGAAAAAGAAAACCCGTTCAGCCATTGGGACCGGGCATGATGAACCACATCACAAAGTAGAAAATCACCTGTGGCCCGGGAAGTAGAATCGACGCCACGAACAAGATACGCAGCAGCGTACTGTTGATCCCGTAGGTCTCCCCAATACCGCCGATAACACCAGCTACCAGTTTGTCCTCCGCACTGCGTCGAAGTTTACGCCGCAGTAGGGGTGCATCGGATTCATTACTCCGACCATTGCCGGGATATTCATATTCCATGATCACGCCTTTCTCGAGCTGCCGGGGACGGACTGGTTGATTATCTCCCCTGCAGACTCAATTATCCGGTCATAACATGTGGAATCACATCAGGGATTACCCTGATTCTCCCCCGATTTTCCGGTTCAAGACCGGAGTCCGTCGGCAGCGCTCGATGACACCCGAACGATCACTGATTACAGGGGGTAACACCGTTATCCGGGAATGCGTGACGCTCAGGATCATATCCTTCTGCTCCGGGGACGTTGTCGACGGAGAGCACCATCTGAAGATACCGGGTCAGAAGAGGGATATCGGCCCGATCCAGGCCGTCAAAGATGAGCCGCTGCACTGATTCAACATGCTTCGGCGCTGCAGCGATGAGGCGTTCAGTACCTTCACGAGTAATCCCGACCACAACCCCTCTGGCATCACCGGCACAGCGGGTCTTATGGACGAGGCCACGGCGTTCCATCCGGGTGATCTGGTGCGAAGCACGTGATCTGTCCCAGTCCAAGTCAAGGCAGATGTCGCGGAGTCTCATCTGCCGGTCGGGGTTCTCCGAGAGACTGACCAGGACAGCGAACTCCGACGTTGAAAGACCGTGATCAGTGACCAGTGTTTCTTCGATACAGCGACTGGCTTTACGGACCGTTGCAAGCAGAAGCCGCCAGAAGGCCTGCTCCTCCTGCGACAGCCAACGGGGCGACGACTGTGGATCCGAGTTCATGGGGCTAACTGTATCGGGCACCTGCCCAGTCCTGAAATCCCGCACCCGGACGCCAGAGACACCGAATACGGCAGGTATGCGCAGGTCTACAGCTCAGGCTCGTGGTATCCGACATCGTTCAACCCCCGTCACATCCCCCCTGTTGAAGCATCGGAATACATCACAGTAATGAGAACTCGTCAGGGTCTGCTGAAAAACAACATTCTTCACTCCCGAGGCTTCTTCAGATCCGACATCACCAGATGGTGTCGCCCCGGAACATGGTCATAGCGGGCTGGCACGCAAGTGAGCACGAATATCTGCCCCTCTTTTCCGGCGTCCGCCAATACGGTGGCCATACGGCGGAGGCGTCCACCGTCGGTACTTCCCAATGCATCGTCGATGAACACCGTCACCCCGTCATCCTTAGCGACAAGTTCCGCGACAGACAGTCTCACCAGGATGCCGATCTGTTCCCGGGCCCCGACAGAGAGCGAGTCAACATCGATGGTGGCGTCTCCGAGAGTACGGTGAGCGACCGCAAGTTCCTCAGTGAGTCCGAATGAGACACCTGGCCCGAACACCGTTTCTGCCATGCCCGTCAACCGTCGGGCGAAGGGCTCCGCGTATCGACGACGAGCGTCATCACGGTAACGGAGCAACGTCTCCCGGAGTCGTTTCGCGGCGGCCGCCCGACGAAGGGTGGATTCAAAGCTGTCGCGAGCTCTCATCTCCGCCGACACCGCCTTCTCCAGCCGCTCTTCCGCGCCGGTTGCCTGCTCGATTCTTCCCTTGTTCTCCGCGATCGCCCGCTCTGCGAGGCGGATCGTCTCATCAATGGAATCCACCTGCGCTTCCGCTCCTCTGAGGAGTTTGGTAACAAGGCCCGGGTTCACCTCGTTGAGTTCCCGTCTGGCGGCCTCCAGTTCGTCCTCTGCGTGCTGCATTGCAATCGTCTGTTCCGCGATACGCTCATCCAGGTCTCCGGTATCGGCATCGCCTGCGATCCCGGATTCGGCCGTAATTCGAGCTTCTTCGGCACGTTGGAGAGCTTCTTGCGCCGCTTCGATTCTCGCATCATGGACAGCTAGTGATCCGGAAACCCGTCGTTCCGACAGTGCCGACAACCGCGCTCGGCAGAGTGCGACAGCGTCCTCTTTCTCTTGTCTCTTAGCCTTCGCCGCATCGAGGTCCGCGGTAATAGCGGGAAGATCGGTATCCTCAGTCTCCTCATCTACGGTAGTTGCACCGAGAGAATCCATCTCGTGTTTCAGAGCATGTTCTTCTCTACCCGCGAGACGCGCCTCGCGTTCCCTCCGGAGGGTGTTCAGTTCGCGTTGCCGCGCCTGCTCGGACACGAGCCGTTTTCTGGCTGTGTCGACATCCGGGCATTCCAGTGCCCGGAGCAGGTCCACTAGGGACCGCTCCACCGAGCTGACATCCGCGTTCGCTCCCTCGATCCCGGAACCAGGGGTGATCACGGCCGTTATCCCTGATACCACGAAGGTCATTGTCCCGGTCACATCATAGGAAAGACCGTCACCGTCGAGAACGACGTCTTCACCATCGACCGTGATCCCAGTCGGTTGTTCGGCAGTCAATGCGATCGAGGCCGAGGCTGCATCTCTCCGGCTTCGGGCGAGTTTGAGTTCGAGCTCCGCTGCCTCCACCTCGGCGACCGCCGACTCAGTCACGATGTTCTCAGATGACTGCTCACGCAGGACCGACATACGCTCATCGAGACTGGCGATTTCATGGAGTATTTCCCCCAGTTCCTCCCTGCGGAGCCTGTCAAGGAGGCTCTTGCGTCGGAGTTCCGTGGCCTTTACCAGTTCCGTGGCTTGTCTGAGTTCCCTCTCCGCGTCGCTGAGATCCTTCTGCGCCTCCTCGATCTTCTCCCGCTCCCGAGCGGCTGCGGTGGCGAGCTCCGTACGCTCATGGGTGAGGGTGACGAGCTTCTTCTCCATCTCGGTTACTTGGGCAGCAAGTTCCTCACGCCTGCGCCGCGCACCGAGAAGGGCATCGCGGGTCGCGGTGACAGCGGTGAGTGCGTTCACGGCTGCTCGCAACCTGGCTTCTGACTGCTCCGCTTGCTTCGCCGCGTTCCGCAGTTCCGCGCGTTCTCTGATGGCGTCCGGTCTCCGAGCTCTCGCGGAGCTCTCCTCTTCCGAGCGCCGACGAACCTCTTCGACATACTCTGCGAGCTTTTCGACGTCGGTGTTCGCTTCGGCTAATTCGGCGGCGGCATACTCCGCATTCGCGCGTGCCACTTTAAGTTCCCCAGTCTCCGTACCGCGGGCGGCGGTGTAATAGCGCTCGTATTCCTCCTCAACTCGGCGCAGAATCTCCTCGCCTTCCCGGAAAGTAGGGTCCTCTCCTGATCCGGAGTCCTCCGTACCACCGAGAGCACGGGCGAGGGACGGCACTCCCGCAGCGGCAACCGCGGCATCCAATTCGCCCTGTCGTACGAAGAGCACGTCCATGAGGGCGGTGTCCAGGTACTTGTCGAGGATTTCAGCAAGCCGGTCCTCAGCTTCCCTTCCGGTCAGATTCTCCGGGTGGGGTCGCCGAACTGTGAGCACCGCCGACTTCTGTCGGAGATAGCTTTTCGTAACGGTGAAGGAATAGGGGCCAACCGTGGCGGTGAGTTCGATCCGTGGTGCGACATCGGCACCCACCGGCTGAAGTGTCCGAACCTCGCGGCGGTTGCTCGAGTGGGGAAGCATGAGCACGGTTCGCACCGACTCGAGGATCGTGGACTTTCCCTGTTCATTGTCACCACTGATGACGATGAGTCCACTCTCCGGGAGGTCCCGGAGTTCGAGGTGACCGATTCCCCGGACATTGTCAAGGATGATCGAGTGGATACGCATGTCGGTGTTCCTTCTCAGACAAATCGGTGAAGTAACCGGAGGGCATCTCGGGCGACAGGGTCTGCGGGTGTGGTGTCGCTGCCGAGTGCGGCGTCGAGAAGCTCGTCCCACGCGCCCGCCACATACCCGGACAAGCAAAGTTCCCGCAGCTCTGCGTCCCCTGGTACCACAGAGAGATCCATCAGCCGGGGGCGTTCCCTGAGTGAGGCAAATCGGGGTTCCAGCCTGGCGAGTTCGTTCTCCAGATGCTTCCAGGTACCGAGGTCGACAGATCCACGCAGCGCGTACTTGATGACGGTCCTCGCCTTATCCGGGTACCCATCGAGTCGGGAGATGAACGCGGAGACGTCCGCACTGGAGTTGATCTCTGCGCCGAGAGACTCGAATATCCACGTTCCAACATCGATCTGTCGAACAACTACCTCCGCGGGCGAATCGGGGGCGTCATCGTCAACGGTTACGGTGACCACGAGGGCCGTTCCCGAATTGTCCTCCCCGCCCCCACCGGAATCGAGATCATGGTAGTCCGTGGCCTCCGGCGCACCGGAGAACCAGATCCGGCCAGTCTCACCGACCGACTGTGCGGAGTGAGTGTCCCCGAGCGCGACGTAGTCGATGATCCTCCGGGCCAGTGCATCCTCAAGAACCCCGAGATCGATGAGACCCGGACCCGGATCACCACCCCTGTGGAGTACTTGTCCATGGGCGGCGAGAATCCTGATACCCGGTGTCACCTCCAGCTTCCCAAGCGCACGTGCCGCGAGGTCTTCGCTGGCATATCGAGCAGTCAATGGGGCACCAACCAATTCGACACCATCGGCGACCTCCCGGGGTGCGTCATCCGCGAGAACACTAACACCGGGGATGTTGCACGCGCCGTAGAACGGGTTTGCTGCGGTCAGGGGATCGTGATTGCCGGGCAGCAGCCACACCGGGGTACGTAACGAGGCCAGGGCCTCGAGAGCACGCCCGGTGGTGTGTTCCGCGAGACTATTGTGTTCGAAAATGTCCCCGGCGACGAGCATGAATGCACACCCATGGCTGACTGCTGCGGCGTCGAGTACTCGGATGGCGTCAATACGCGCCTGGTCAAACCGTGCCTGCGCTTCAGGGGGAAGGAACCAGCGTTCCATCCCGAGCTGCCAGTCGGATGTGTGGAGGAAAGAGATTGTGGTCATGTACTGCTCCGGGGTCCATGGGCAAGATGATGGTAGAGCTCGGTGATCTCCGCAACGCCGTGGCGGGCTTCGATACGTGTGTAGGAGACGGTGAACAATGCCTCGACGAGCTTGTCTGGATCGGTCTCATCAATGAGTGGTGACGCCGTCGGCTCCGGAAGCGGGGGAAACTCGGCACCTCGCCAGAACTCCTCAGTGCTCACCACCGCAGATTCGTTCCGCTCCGTGACCGCGCCGCTCATGCTGCGTTGAACCGCGACAGGATCGACTCCACGCAGGGCATAGAGGAGATGCGGTCCGGCTTCGAGTTTCTCCGATGCTATCCGTGCAACAGCAACCGAGTGTTTGCACACGGGAGCCGGATCAGGGCATGTGCAGTGGAAACGAAACTCGTCTGCCTCTGCACAGAGCAGAACATCGAGTACTTCATCAGGAATATTGCCCCGTCGGACGGCATCGATCCCCCGGGGGTCTCCGGCCAGAACCCTGATAGCCCGCTGCAGATCCTCCGCCCCCCGGTAACCGAGGCTGACGGTAACCGTGAATGGTTCATTCTGGCTACCCGCGACGGTCCCGACGATGCGGTCCCGATCAACGGTCACGGAGAGAACATTGCCGTTAGTGGCATAAGCCACACCTCTTTTCCGGCGTCCCTCCTCCGCAAGTGCGGCGACCCCTTCGCCGAGTCTGCGCATGACGGGACTCACAGGTACCACGTTCTTCTGTTTCTTCTTTGCACGAGGCGTTTCGGTGGTGACCCGTGTGGTACGTCCAAAATTTGCGTAGATAACGTTGTCGGCGCCCGTGCTGTGTCCTCGGCGAGATGTACCGGTGTCGCTCATTCCGCTTCCTCTCTCAACTTGACCGGCCCGGTAGGAGGCTCAGCCGCCCGGGAACCGTGCGCTCCGACCCTATCCCGGTAGCTGAACAGTTCCGCCAGCTCGGCATCGGACAATTCCGTGATCCATCCTTCTCCACCATTGATCACCGTGCCCGCCAAACGACGTTTTCCTTCGAGCACTTCCTGGATCGCCTCCTCGATCGTGCCCTCGGTGACCATCATGTAGACGCGGACGTCCTTGAGCTGGCCGATCCGGTAAGCCCGGTCAGTGGCCTGATTCTCCACGGCAGGATTCCACCAACGGTCCATGTGAACCACAACGTTGGCCGCTGTGAGATTGAGGCCGGTTCCTCCCGCTTTCAGGGAGACGATCATCACTGGTGGACCGTCGGTGGACTGGAATTCAGCGACGATTCGGTCCCGTCGGCCCCGACTCAATCCACCATGCAGGAACGGGATATTCCGATCCAGTCGTGAGGACAAATACGGAGCAAGAATCGTTCCGAAGGCCCGGTACTGGGTGAACACGATTGTCCGTTCCCCGGCTGCGGTGGTCTCGTCGAGCAGATCCATCAGTGCGGAAACCTTGCCGGACCGATGCCTTCCACGGATCGAGACCGGCGAACCGTCACCGAGGTAGTGGGCAGGGTGATTGCAAATCTGCTTCGTTCTGGTAATCGCCGCGAGGACCAGCCCACGACGTGCAATGGCCTCGGTTCCCGCCAGTTTCTCCTGTACTTCGTTCACGTAACTCTGGTAAAGGGCCGCTTGCTCAGGTGTCATCGGGACCCGGAGAATGGTCTCGTTCTTCTCCGGGAGGTCGTCGATAACAGTGGGATCTGTCTTCACCCGACGCAGGATGAACGGAGCAGTGAATGTACGGAGCCGCTCAGTCATCTCCTCGTCACCATATTTCTCGATGGCATTCGCATAATGGTTCCGGAAGAAATTTGCGCTACCGAGGACACCGGGGTTGCAGTAGTCCATAATCGAACGCAGTTCTGATAACCGGTTCTCCACCGGGGTTCCTGTCAATGCGACACGGTGCCGGGAGGGAATGCTCCGGACAGCCCGCGAAACGGCGGTCGCGGAGTTCTTGATGTGCTGAGCTTCGTCGAGAACTACGCGCCACCAGCCGACTTCGCAAAGCGCCTCCAGGTCACGGGTCACTGTTCCGTAACTGGTGATCACGACATCGGTATCGACGACAGTACCGGTGAAAGAAGCACCACGAAGACGCGTTGCACCGTGGTGCACGATGACGCTGAAGGAGGGAACGAAGCGCGCGGCTTCCGCCGCCCAGTTCGCGAGAACCGCATTCGGAGCGATCACCAGGGTCGGACCGAAATTTCCGTCAGAGTCGTATTCCTGCTTTTCAGCGGCGGTCAGCGCAAGGATCTGAAGGGTTTTACCCAATCCCATGTCATCCGCGAGAACCGCTCCCAGACCAGATCGTGACATCCAGTGGAGCCAGTCAACTCCCCGCCTCTGGTAGGGACGAAGCTCCGCATGGACGGTCGCGGGAATCTCGACCCGACACGGGGCCGGCTGCTCCGGGACTGCACCGGTTGGGAGACCATCTGCATCGGTGGCGATGCTCTCCCCCATGATCCGTGCATGCCAACCGATGGCAGTGAATTCGACAGGAGCATCCTCAACGGCGAAACTCTCCATCGCGATCTTTCGGAGTTCGGCTGCGGTCAACGCCCCTGATGTACCTGTGCCTTCCAGGTATTCCCGGCTCGCCGCTTCGAGTTTCTCCTCCAGATCCCGGACATCGCTGTCTCCCGACATCCGGGCAGTTGCCAGTGCCTCACGGCACCGTTCAACCTCTTCACGGAGATGTCCCTCCCCCGCTCTCACCAGCTCCTCCACGTACTTTGCCACACGGGCGACGCTCGCCTTATCCGCGACGACCCAGTTGCCACGGAGCTTAACCAAGCCATCCCGGGAATTGACCAGTTCAGCCATCTCACTATCGTCCAGAACTGTGTCTCCGAGACTGATACGCCAGTTGTAGTCGACTATCTGGTCCAGACCGAACCGGCGATGTGTGCCACCAGCGACACCCGGATCCTGGGGCGAAGAGGTGGTCACCTTCAAGCCCATTTCCTGGTGCGACCATGACGCGGGCAACAGCACCAGAAAACCCGCGTTCCGTAGTGCGACGGCATCCTTCTCAACGAAGGCGAGGATCTGGCTTCCGCTCAGGGCCACATCCCAGTCACCATCATCGCTCCCGGTAGCAGAATCACGGAGCCCGAGCCCGTGGCGGGTGTCATCCAGGAGAGCACTGACGCGGACGGCCCTGAGATGCTGCTCATTCAATTTTTGCCAGATCTCAACTGGCCAAATCCCACGTCGGAAAGGCTCCGGGCTACCACCGTCTTTCCTGACCGCGACCCGTACCCGCCAGAGATCTTCAACCTGCTCCTCATCTCCGGGTTCGTGAACCACCGTCTCAGCGAGCCCACGAAGTGCAGACACCGTGTACCGGGCACCACGGGCACGGGTCAGATCAATCACCCGATCCTTGCCCGGTGCGGGTTTGGGTGACGCGGAGACGGAGGGGCCGGGTCCTGGTTCCTCGACGACGAAAACCAGCTCAAGCCGTTCACTGTCCAATGAGTCCCGCCACTCCGTCAAACCGGCGACGAGTCGCGCATTGCCCCTGTTGAGGGCTTCACCAGCGAGCAATGCAGCAACGAAGGGATGCGGTTCACGATCCACGTCGGCAAGCCGACAGTCAGCCAAATAGGCGAGTGCGATCCAGTGCGGAAGAATTCCTGCTATTTCCTCGGCAACTGCCGCCGAGGCATTGACGGTGAGAATCCGGGGAGCGGCGGCGGCCATGGCTGTCAACCACATGGCTTCATCCGCCCCCATCACCAACTGCCATTCGGGCCACCACTGCCCGTCAGCCCATCGACACCGCAGGGAAACTCTTCCGGCTCGGACGAACCGTTCGAGCCCCAGATACAACCGGACCAGCCACAACAGGTCGGGGGCGACCGCTGCTCGTTGCATCGGTCCCACTGCAGGACCCGGCTGATCCAGCGGAGCGAGCTGTGCCAGCAGTTCAACCGCTTGTTCGGGGGTAAAAGCCGTAGTCGGAACAGTGAGGCTGACTCTACGTTGTTTCGGAGTCTGAAGAATGACGGGAATCCTGTGTCGGAAGGATCTCCCCGACAACGTGGTCTCCAAAGCCATGGGAAATGTACCGTCCGGAACTGAGTCGGGACCGACCACACGATGTCCGTCAATTTGCTCGATCCATACGTGCAGGCCCGTGTCACGGCACCACAACCCATGTGCGAGATGCGTGGGCTCCGGAGTCATGCTGTCTTTTCTACCACCGACACCTGACTCCCCCAACCATCTGAGGCGAACATTTTTTCGATACTCAGCACCCCGGAGGTAAACACCCACTACACATCCTGCTCTCACCCCCCCCAGAACGGGCATCTTCTCCCATCCGGCCAACGAACTCCCAGGTGCCCCCGCACACTCCCCCGAAATCAGGGCTCTCACCACCTGTTTTAAGGAACCATGTCGACGGTTACCCCGCCTTCCGCCGGAAATAACTCCATGGATCACACGTCTCAGGGTTGCTGACTCTAAGCTGGTGTGAAACCGTCTTTAAGGCTGATCTCACCAGATGGCGGCCCGATCCAACGATGACTTTCGACGATTCCCCGGAGAAGCCCCTCACGAGACAGTCACCATACACCGCCATCCAGTACACCTAGGAGGACACATGGCCGAACAAACCTGGTTCGTCATTGCCATTGTCATATACATGCTCGTCATGCTCGCCATCGGATTCTGGGGGTTCGGCAAGACCGACGAATACGATGATTACGTTCTGGCCGGTCGCGGCCTCAACCCATTTGTCGCCGCACTCTCTGCCGGTGCATCAGATATGTCAGGCTGGCTCCTGATGGGGCTTCCGGGTGCTCTGTTCGTGACCGGCTTCTCGGAACTCTGGATCGCGATCGGACTGCTGATCGGTTGTTGGGCAAACTGGTTCTGGGTCGCTCCACGCCTACGCAGTTACACGGAGGTGGCGAACAACTCCATCACCATCCCGTCCTTCGTCGAGAATCGGCTGCGCGACAAGTCACACACCCTCCGTATCATCAGTTCACTGATCATCCTGGTGTTCTTCACTTTCTATGTCTCCGCGGGCATGGTTGCCGGCGGAAAGTACTTCCAGGCCACCTTCGACGGTGACTATCACACGGGCCTTCTCGTCGTCGCTGTCGTAACCGTCATCTACACGGTCATCGGTGGATTCCTCGCGGTCTGCTACACAGACGCCGTCCAGGGCATGATCATGTTCGCGGCACTGCTCATCGTCCCGGTGATGGCACTGTTCGTGATGAACGATCCCGCCTCCATCTTCACCTGGGCTACCTCCAACGACTACGGCCCCTACACCGAGGGAACAGGTAATCCGTCCTACTTCTCGATGATCTCCGGAGTCTCCTTCGCCGCCATCATCGGTAACCTGGCATGGGGGCTCGGATACTTCGGCCAGCCACACATCATCGTCCGGTTCATGGCGCTCAGTTCCCCCAAAGAGGCGAAAGCCGGGCGCCGCATCGGCATCGGCTGGATGCTGCTCTGTGTCATCGGTGCCGCCGCCGTTGCACTGATCGGAACATCCTTCTTCGGACAGGACCCGAACATCGCGATCACCGACCGCGACTCCTACGAGACGATCTTCCTCGACATGGCCCGCATCCTCTTCCACCCGTTGATCGCAGGTCTGGTGCTCACGGCGGTTCTTGCGGCGATTATGTCGACGATCTCATCTCAGCTCCTGGTCACGTCCTCCGCGCTCATCGAGGATTTGCTGCGACTGTTCCACAAGAGCGCCATGTCCAATCAGAAGTTGGTCTACTACTCCCGTACCGCTGTGGTCGGCGTCGCCATCATCGCCGCTATCCTCGCGTGGAATCCCGACGCCTCGATTCTCGGACTCGTCGGCTTCGCCTGGGCAGGCTTCGGCTCAGCTTTCGGCCCGGTCGTGATCGCGTCGCTCTACTGGCGTCGCCTCAACACCGCAGGCTCCATCGCAGGTATGGCCACCGGTGCCCTGGTCGCATTCTTCTGGGGCAGGTCTGCACTCGGTGGTTTCCTTTATGAGATGGTTCCCGGCTTCATCCTCGCAACCATTGTCATGGTCGTCGTCTCTCTGCTGACCGCACCCCCGTCCCGTGCCGTCACCCGAGAGTTCGATGAAGCCGCTGAATTGGCGAAGCTCTCCGACCGAAATCCCGACCTCGCGGTCGATGAGGTACAGGCCAAAGCCGCGAAGGGCGAAATCTAGATACCCCGCTCTCGACGGTCGTGACCGATGATCGACGACTGGCCCGGCACCACCCCGAACGGGTAGAGCCGGGCCAGTCGTATTCAAGGAACCGGATTCCGCAACCCCGGGTCCAATGATTCATGTCGACAACCACCCCCGGTACCCGCCCTCCAGCATGGATCACCGTTTCACTCATTCTCATGACCGCCAGCCTGCTGCTCTATACGCTCGCGCCGACAACGGGTCGGATACCAAACGGACAATCGGAGCCACCACGATTGTCCGAGACGTTACCGAATATCAGAATCGTCACCGATCGACCCGATGTTCCCGGATATCGTCGTGACCAGTTCGGTGCCGGTTGGGGCCCCGCGCGTGCGGGCAACTCAACCTGCACGACCCGGGAGATGATGGTCTCGAAAGCCCTCCCCGGTGCGCTCGTCCTCCGTGACTGCACAATCAAGGCCACGAAGGGTCTCGATCCGTATTCCGGTGGAATCATGGCGACGCGGAGCCCGGAACGGAAACAACGCATCGAGGTCGACCACATCTACCCGCTAGCTGCGGCCTGGGATATGGGCGCATCGGAATGGGATCCTTCTGTGCGAGTACGATTCGCCAACGATCCACTGAATCTGGTTGTCGTCACGGCTGTGGAGAACAGAGCGAAGTCCGATGCACTTCCCGCCACATGGCTTCCGACAGATCGATGGGCACGATGCTGGTATGTGCGCCGGATAGCTGCTGTCGCTCAGGCTTACGCCCTCCCGCTGACCGTGGATGACGCAGTGAAAATGCGCAGGCAATGTCTGCTCGAGCGATTGAACGGCATTCTCCGTTGAACCAGCCCCGCTCTTTATCCCGCAAACCGGTCACCAGGTTATGGTAGTCAGGTCCTTCCATCCCCGACCTTCGAGAGGCCGATCCCCGACGTGGATAATCTCATCAGCATTCTGCATGTGCTGGCAGCAATCGTTTTCCTTGGACCGGTGACCATCGCCGTCTCCATGTTTCAGGGCCGCGCACGCGCAGCCCATGAGGGTGACAGCGCGGCACTCGGTTCTGCCGCCATGCTTCACCGCATCACCAAGACCTACGGTTTTCTTTCCCTCCTCGTTCCTCTGTTGGGACTGGGTCTGTTCCTCACCGACACGGTATTCCTGAAGGATGGACGTTTCCACGTCTCCATACTGTTGTCCGTGGTCGCCTGGGGAATCCTGTTCTTCCTCATCGTTCCGCAACAGAAGAAGCTGATGGCCAACCTCGGGGTAGCAACTGATGATGATGATCCCGCGTCAGCTCTCAACGTCGACGATGGTTCCATCGATGGAACCGCAGGAGTTAACTGGACCGCAACGACGAAGAAATTGTCCATGTTCGGCGGCATCTTCTCGTTGCTGTGGTTCATCGTCGCGATTCTGATGATGATCTGAGATACAGCGGCTCAACTACGCGAAAAGACCCGCCCAACGGTGTGTGCTGCTCCACAAAGGTCGAACTGAGAGATCAGAACACGGACCGGGAGTACAGTTCGGTGTGAATCCCGCCCCTGGGCGGGTTTATCGTTCCCACCAGAGTTTCTGGCCCGGAATCAGCGCCCACTGTCATGCTTCCGATCAGGGAGCCGGTTGCGGGAGAATCCGGGACGAGAGCCCACCGAGAACTTCCGCTGACGCCGAGAAATCGACGGGAATTCTGGGCAGGATGTTTGACTGTCGAGCGATAACGATAGCCAGCATGACGAACGCTCCGAGACTCAGGACACCGCTCACTCCCATACCCGTACTCAACCCGACGCTCTTCCCCGATAACGTTTCAGTGCTGTTCAGGATATTGAATCCCGAGGACAGTTGCGCAGCAGAACCACTGGGCTGCGGAGGAGTGTAATCATCCGGAGGCGTCACCTTACCCCGAAGATGCGGAGTGAACGTCTCATCACCCGCCCTATCGACCGCCAGGGTATCCCCCGACGTTTCTGGCCCGGTGACCACGGTGCGGTCGGTATCCGGTGCGGCCTCTTCGGCTACGGAAACGGGAACGAGAATCGTGGTGGCCAGCGCAAGACTGCTGGCAACCGCGACGCCCGAACGGATGATGGAGAGGCGGAACGAGGTAGGCATGAGATGTTCTTTCCGGAAATTGTCGGGCCGCATGAGCCGGAGTAGGCCATGCAGGAGGTGAAATCAGAGTATCTTCTGCGACCGCCCCTCTCGGACTGCCACAGAAGATTCCGAGAGTGACTTTACATCGGATACGGTCGACTCCTGACGATCCTATCCGGCCCGACCACGATTTCGTTAGCTTTCCCGACACATGTGCAGAACCCGGAACGAATCCTTCCAGCCCGTTGTCCCAGGCTGAATCTGAATACTGAGCACCTCGGCTGGTCCAACAACACGGGTAACTGCACCGGGTGAGTAAGAAAGTGGAAGATAACCCCACTGAACACGGGCAGAGCTCCCCGGAGGCCATCGGCTCCACTTCATGCGTTTCCGGGGTCTCACTCTGGATTGTTATAGCATGGTCATCTGAATCGGTTCGATAGCAGGATCCTTCTGACTGATACCTGCGATCGCGGACAACCGGAGCCGACCCACGAAAAGTTCCCTCCGGAAAAATCCTTGGGGGTGATCAAAGACATAGATCGAACCATCGGAAAACTCTGGCACCGTCAGTCAGTGAAGGGAAACGGGTGTCCTTCACGTGCTAGCCGTAGCCGCTGGTGTCCGTCATCCCGTCGAGTCCACCGGATACCGGGTCGATGACCGCCGTTTCCCCCGAACACCAGGAGGCCACCACGGCGTTATCGTCGGCGACGAAAACGGCACCGAGGTGCCCCTGATGATATTGGCACCAGCCTTGATTCCATGAATCTCTTTCTGGGGATTAACCATGTTCAGTGGTGTCACAGTCTTCGCCACGGGGTCAGATCACAGGTACACCTCCGGTACGGGTACCAGCAGCAAAAGTAGTTTCCTTCCTTGATATGCAGGAAGGTGTTATCCGGAATCAGACCTAAGCCCGTGTAATAACAAAGAGTTGCGCTGGTCGCCACACAGGTGACTGGTGCACTCCTCTCATTCAGTTCTTTACCCAGGACATCCGAAACACGCGGGAGTGCCTTTCGCGAACCTCTCCGTCACGTCCACAGCAATGAATCCGCCATTCGGCCCCGTCTCGTACAGAGCTCCGAGGTTTCCCGATTCTTCAGCGAATGCGACACCCGTGATTTTTTTCGTGCGTCCTAGGTACTGCCACCCACACCGCCGGCGACGTGACCGGCACCGCGGCGATGATGGCATCACCGGCGAGGCATTCCGCTGTGACAGAAACCTTGTGGACCGATCGATCGTCGAAATCAACATAGAAGAGAGTGCCCGTTTGTCCACCCCAACCTGAATCAAATCTGATGCGCCTGTCAACCCTCTCGCTGATTAGCTTTGTTCCCAGGTCAGCGAAATACCTCTCAATGAACCCGGTTTCACATTTGCTGACAACAGCGATTCCATCATCTTTAGTATGTCCCAACGCATTGGCCGCCCCACGCCACATCAACGCTGACGCCACTGATGGCCCAGTACGCGGGGCTATCGACATCCGGTAAGACTTCCCCCGGATAGCCGAAGCTCAGGACAGTCAGATTCCCTCGCGCTGTGTAAAAATTTCGAGGACACACTGTTCTTCTCTTCCGCCCACGTCACGGTGCTGCGATCCCAGCTAACCACCAGACCTGCACCGTTAAACCTCCCGGCACCGGTGTGTCGAGTGAACCAAGTTGAGCTTCCTCCGGCCCGTGTCAGTCTCCCTGATGTTGCTTGCTAAACCGGATGAACAGTTCTCCATCCCCGGGAAAGAGGATCGAACACGATACGCGGGTCAGCGAAAGTCAGGTCCAGGTCGCACTGCCCCCGAACATATATCCACTGCACTGAACCTTCCCGGAAGTGGGAGCCAGACCGACCGTTGAGTTCACATCCGCCCCCCCCCTGCGAGACAACCGTGCTGGTCAGTGCGTAGACGGTCGTGGATACTACGACGACAACTACAGCGACTCTCGGCGACCTTTCAATGACATAGGCCGACCCCCGATCACACTCCGGTAAATGCCGGAAGTGTGATCGGGGGTCGCTCTTTGCTTGCCTCAGCCGTGTACGGCCGAAAAGCGTTGATCGCTGTGGAGGTTAGCTGCGCCAGCCGCCACGGTCAGTGTTGCGGTCACCACCGCGGAAACCACCACGACCACCGCGATCTTCACGGTCACCACCGCGGAAACCACCACGACCACCACGATCTTCACGGTCACCACCGCGGAAACCACCACGACCACCGCGATCTTCACGGTCACCACCGCGGAAACCACCACGACCACCACGGTCGCCACCGCGGAAACCACCACCACCGGAAGACTGGCGTCCGATGGGTGCATCCGGAGTGTGCTCCAGTTGAATGAGCTGGCCCGAGATGCGGGTGTCAGACAGGTTTTCCCACACTTCGCGGGGCAGATCCTTGGGTAGTTCAACCAGAGTGTGGTCGACATTGATGGTGATACGCCCGACATCCTGAGAAGTCAGTCCACCCTCGTTAGCCAACGCACCGACGATGGCACCCGGGCGAACATGCTGGCGTTTGCCGACCGCGACGCGATACACGGAGAGGTTCTTGTCGCCACGGTCGAAGCGGGCATTTCCGCCTCGGTCGCCACGGTCGCCTCGGTCCGGTCTATCGCCCCGGTCGAAACGTCCACCGCGATCATTGCCACGGTCCCGATCACGGTCAAAACGCTCACGATCCCGCTTCGGCTGTTCCTTGAGAAGGAAATCATTGCCAGCCTGGGCCTGGGTAGCGAGTGCGGCAGCAACGTCTTCGAGCGGCACATCGTGCTCTTCCGCATACTCCTTGACCAAGTGACGGAAGAGATTGACCTGTTTGTCCTCCAGCGCGGCAGTAATGGAGTCGGCGAACTTCGCTTTACGCGAATCGTTGACTTCCTCAACACTCGGGAGTTCCATCTCGTTGAGCGGGGCGTTGGTCGCCCGCTCGATGGACTTCAGCATGCGACGCTCACGCGGAGTGACAAACAGGATCGCCTCACCGGAGCGGCCCGCACGGCCGGTACGGCCGATACGGTGGACGTAGCTCTCGGTGTCATGGGGGATGTCGAAGTTGAGCACGTGGCTGATGCGGTCGACGTCGAGTCCACGGGCGGCGACATCAGTCGCGACGAGGATGTCAAGGCGACCATCCTTGAGTTGGTCGACGGTGCGCTCACGCTGAGCCTGGGCGATGTCACCGTTGATGGCGGCCGCGGAGAATCCCCGGGCGCGCAGCTTCTCAGCGACTTCCTCCGTCTCGTGCTTGGTGCGTACGAACACGATCATGGCCTCGATCTCTGTGACCTCGAGGATACGGGTCAGCGCGTCGATCTTGTTCCGGTGCGCGACAGAAAGGTAGCGCTGCGTGATGTTGGTGTTGGTACGGGTCTTTGACTTGACGGTGATCTCCGCCGGGTCATTGAGGTACTGCTTAGAGATGCGACGGATACCGTTGGGCATCGTCGCGGAGAACAGGGCGACCTGCTTCTCGGCGGGTGTGTCGGCGAGGATCCGCTCGACGTCCTCCTGGAAGCCCATGTTCAGCATCTCGTCGGCCTCATCGAGAACGAGGTAGCGCAAGCCGGAGATGTCCAGTGACCCCTTCTGCAGGTGGTCGATGACGCGACCGGGGGTACCGACCACGATCTGCGCACCACGACGGAGACCACCGAGCTGCACGCCGTAGGCCTGGCCACCGTAAATCGGTAGGATACTGATCCGGTTGCCGATGTGATCGGCGAATCCCTGGAACGCATCGGCGACCTGGAGTGCGAGCTCACGGGTTGGCGCAAGCACGAGTGCCTGGGGCGCCTTCACCGACGGATCGATTCGGGAGAGGATGGGCAGTGCGAACGCAGCGGTTTTACCGGTGCCGGTCTGGGCGAGCCCGACAACGTCCCGGCCCTCCATGAGAAGCGGGATCGTCTGGGTCTGGATCGGTGAGGGGGACTCGTAACCAATCTTGCGGACGGCCGCCAGAGTGCGTTCCGGCAGTCCGAGTCCAGCGAAACCGTTCTCTTCCGGTTCTTCGGCCTTGACCTCCGGGGTTTTTTCCGGAGCGCTCTCCTGTGTGTCGACGTCGTGCTTTGCATCATCTTCCACGACGACCGGAGCTTCTTCCGCTTCGTCGCTAACCTCGCCGGATGCCTCAACGTCGGAAACGTCATCATCACTCGCGACGGTCACAACGACAGTCTCGGGGTTTTCTGCATCAGCGGTATCCGCACTGATTTCAGCCGCGGTGTTCTCTGCACCTGCATTGACCACGTCATCCAGGGTGATGATCTCATTCGCATCACCGTTGGTGTTCAAGTTGTTTTCGTTCTGGGCGTTCACTGCGCCATCCTCATTCTTCTGCGCGACTTCATATTTCGCGCTGCTCATGTCATTCCGCACGCTGTTCGCGCGGCTCACACATTATTTTTCTTGATGTTGTATCGGTGCCTGGCGTTATGAAGACCGCACCGACCAGCGCTACCCGACGCTTGCACTACGGGGCACTGTGTCCTGCTCGCCACACCTGGGCCTTGCCGGTCCACATCTAACAGACTAATCCCATGAGGGTGTCTGACTCGTCGATGGAAGATGGTGTCTACGCAGAAGGCTCGTCACAGCCAGCTTCAAGTGACTGACGACGGCCTCGCGGACACGACACAAACCAGCATCCCAATGATCCAGTGAGGCCATGTCGGCGCTCAACAAGATCGGGCGTACAACCACCGGGGATGTAGGCTAGTGAAAAGCAGTACTTCTCCACAGTACGCGCAAAACCGCCGTTTGGCTAATCCAGAGCCAGCACAAACACCGCGGTGAGCAGAAAATTTAAGGTGAACCGTCAGGTCGAAACCTAAATATATTCAATAATTTTCTGGCAACACATAAGACAGTCACTAAAATTTATCGACACCTAATCCATTATCCAATAATTAATGCACTATAAAATTATATTAGAAAATATTAACCTCTACAAAGGGGTGGAAACCCACAATCTAACTAATGACAAATTTCGACCATGGGATATTCGGGCAATATTTTAATTTTATAAGGATATCAATATTTCATCCGCCTTTTTAGAAAAGACCCCAGATCTTCAAGAAGCTCTCTAATGACAATACAATCAATCTTTCCGCCATGACTTGGGGCCCAAATACAGTCAGGGTGACAAGCGTAAAGATTCACCATCTTCCCATAAATTCCACTAGGGTTTCGAAACTTCTCTCCCCGCCCCCCAGGTGATGAATATTGGCATTATTCAACACCTCAGATAGGCGACAAACTTTTCCACAGTCGGGTCAAGATACTTCCAATGTGACCCATACAAAAGAGCAGCCACAATAGTCACTCCAGTTAGGTGAAAGATTCACCCTTTCAGGATATCCCCACCTCCCTATAAATCCGGAACACAACCAACCATTTACGATAACCAAACCTGGATGCACGTGAAACGATCGAGAGAAACATCACGGATGCCTTAGCTCATGAATGCGGGTGAATCAGTACCTACTGATCACCATCGCTTGTCCCTGCCCTCCAGCTCCACAGAGTGAGACGGCGGCGGTCCCACTTCCACGACGGAGAAGTTCATAAACGGCGGTCACCAGAACCCGGGCACCGGAGGCCCCCAGCGGGTGCCCCAGGGCGATCGCGCCTCCATTGGGATTGCACTTCCCCATGTCCAGGTCCAGGTCGCGCAGGGATTGGATGACCACCGATGCGAAGGCCTCGTTGATTTCCACAAAGTCGACGTCATCGAGTTGTATCCGACTGTCCGAGAGTGCTTTTTTCAGGGCGTCGGCGGGTTTGGAATGCAGGTAGTGGTCCGGTCCCCCGGTACTCCCCTGCCCTTCGATGGTGGCGAGGATCTCAAGCCCGTTCCGCTGCGCGTACTCGCGGCTGACCACGACCAGTGCCGCTGCGCCGTCTGAGATCTGGGATGAGTTACCCGCTGTGATCGTCCCCTCCCGGTTAAATGCCGGGCGGAGTTTCCCGAGGCTCTCCATGGTGGTGTCCGCACGTATCCCCTCGTCGCTCTCCACCACCAGGGGGTCGCCCTTCCGTTGTGGGACCGTTACCGGGGCGATCTCGTCGCGGAATCGGCCTTCCTCCTGCGCTTCATGGGCACGCCGGTTGCTGAGTTCCGCGATAGTGTCCTGCTGTTGCCGGGTGATGCCACGTTCTCCGTTGCCTTTCTCCGTGAGCGCCCCCATGGTCTCTCCGGTGTACGGGTCCTGGAGTCCGTCGTACAGCATGGCATCTTCCGCTGTGGTCGGCCCCAGAACAGTTCCTGAGCGTGCCGCAGTGAGCAGATGCGGGGCACAGGTCATGGATTCCTGACCACCAGCTACCACCACGTTTGCGTCACCACATCGGATGAGTCGGGCGGCTTGGGTGACCGCCTCGATGCCGGAGAGGCAGGCCTTGTTCAGTGTGTCCGCGAACGCACTGAGGGGAATCCCGGCGTTGATCGCCGCCTGGCGGGCCGGCACTTGCCCGGATCCTGCCTGGATGGCCTGTCCCATGATGACCTGATCAATGTGCTGCGGATTGATTCCGGAGCGTTCCACGGCGGCTTTGATTGCCACGCCACCCAAATCAACTGCGGAGACGTCCTTGAATACGCCGAGGAGTTTTCCCTGTGGTGTGCGGGCAGCTCCCACGATAACAGCTTCGCGTTTCATGATTGTTCTCCTTCGATCCGGGTTGCTCCGTCATCGGTGATGACGGTAAATGTCGCTTCGGTGTTTTCCTCGACCTCTGCCAGGCTCACACCCGACGCAAGTTCCCGGAGCACCATTCCTTCGCGCTCGGTGATGTCGAAAACTGCAAGGTTGGTGATGACGCGGTCGACGACCTGCGTTCCGGTGAGTGGCAGGGTGCAGTTCTTTTTGAGTTTCGGACGTCCCTTTTTGTCCACGTGGTCGGTGAGGACGATGACCCGGGGGGCTCCCGCGACCAGGTCCATCGCTCCCCCCATTCCCTTGACCATGACTCCGGGAATGATCCAATTAGCGAGATCCCCTTTCTCGGAAACCTCCATCGCACCGAGTACCGCGAGCTTGAGGTTTCCGCCCCGGATCATCGCGAAACTCTCTGCCGAGTCGAACACTACCGCCCCCTTGCTGAGTGTGACGGTCTGTTTCCCGGCATTGATGAGATCGGGGTCTTCTTCCCCCTCAAAAGGGAACGGGCCCATTCCAAGGATTCCGTTCTCCGATTGCAGGATGATGTTCACGCCCTCGGGTAGTTGATTAGCGATCATGGTGGGGATACCGATCCCCAAGTTAACGTAATCACCGTCGCTGAGTTCGGCTGCGGCGATGGCCGCCATTTCTTCGCGTGTCCAGGCCATGTCGTTTCAGTTTCCTTTCTCGGCGGAGTTACCTTCGGGGCGTGGTCGGGTAGTCACCCGTTCAATCGGTTTGATCCGGGGTACAGCCTGCACGAGATGCTGAACGTAGACGCCTGGTGTGTGAATGAAGTCGGGGTCCAGATCGCCGAGTTCAACTACCTGTTCAGCCTGGGCGATGGTGATTCGACCGGCCATCGCGCACACCGGGTTGAAATTTCGGGCGGTGCGGTTGTAGACGAGGTTCCCGTTCGGGTCCGCTGTCGCGGCATGGACGAGGGCCAGATCGGTTCTGATGGCTTCTTCGAGGATGTAGTGCCGTCCATTAATCTCGCGGACTTCCTTACCTTCCGCGATGATCGTCCCGTAACCGGTGGGGGTGAAGAAGGCTGGGATACCAGCGCCCGCTGCACGAAGCCGTTCCGCGAGGGATCCCTGTGGAACGAATTCGAGCTCGAGTTGTCCGGCGAGGTATTGCTCTGCAAACGCCTTGTTTTCTCCGACGTAGGACGCCATGACCTTTTTCACCTGCTGGGATTCGAGAAGGAGTCCGAGCCCTATTCCGTCAATGCTCATGTTGTTGGACACGATCGTGAGATCCTTCGCTCCCGAGGCATTGACTGCCTCTATGAGGTCAAAGGGGCTGCCTGACAGTCCGAATCCGCCGACTGCGATGGACATGCCGTCCCTGATGAGTCCCGACACCAGATCGGTGATGTCACCTGTGTGTAATTTGCTCACGTAATGCTCCTCAGAAAGGTTGACAGACGATCCGGGGAAACATGGGCTCCGCCTCGGATCACAGTTGGCGGAAGGTGGTCAGAGGGCCTCAAGGCGTTCCAGAACAGTGTCTGGTTCGGCGTCTACGGGAATTTGGGCGACGAGAAAATCAGCCTGCGGTACCTCCCCCTCCCCGAGCCAGTAGCCCGGGTCAACAGTTGCACCACACAGGTCCTTACCTGCGACGGCGATAGTTTCATCGGTCTGCATCAGTACGGACCAACCGACATGTTCTGCGGCGTTGATCACCGGTTGGTAAGCGGCGATGTCCTCTGCCGGAAGTGTCGTGTCGTCACCGGATCGTCGGCCATCGAGAAGTAGACCGGCGACGGGGGCGTCTACGAACCTGCGGAGCCAGTCGGCGACGTACATGGCTGCGGATTCCGCATGATCCTCGGTGATCGAACTGACGTCGGTGTTTCCGGCCGCTGCCGCCGCTTGTGCGAGCCAGCGTAGCGGCGACGGTATCCGGAGGAGGAACGGTACTCGACTGGTATGGCTGGTCGCGGTGAGAATACGGTTCGCTACGGTCGCTGCGGAGTCATCAGCGAGCATGGTGCGCAATGCGTATCCGGTCCGGGAGCGGGCTCCCATGGACTCCCCCAGCTCGGGGGTCGCGGAGAGAACCGCGCTATAAAGTGCTCCGAGGTCGACGATGGTGGCGTCGGAGTTCAGCATTCCCTGAGCCTGACCGTAGTAGCTTGCGGTCGCCGGAGCATCGAGATAGGGAAGTTCACCGTGGAGGATGACCCGTTCGCCGAAGGGAACATGGTCGAGAAATAGTGCGGTTCCGCGTTCCGAGGGTGGGGTGGTGATGAGGTCGGTGAATGAGGTCATGGGATGCTCCTTGTTCCGGTGGATGAACGCCTGTTGTACCTGGTTGTTGTCAGTAAAAATAGGGCTGCCCTGGGGCGGCGTGGAACCGCACCCAGGGTTGTGGAGAGACGGGTCAGCTCTTTTTCGAGACCGTCTCGCCGTGTTTCTCCTCGAGCTCCGCGATCCGCGCTTCGAGAGCCTCGATCTTCAATTCGCGACGGTCCGGGATCATGATGATCGGAAGTTCATCGACTGTTCCGGTAACCCGCTTGCGGCCGTTGACTGTGAAGACCGTGGCGGTGAGTTCCTCGGTGTCATCACCCCAGTTGCCGTAGTAGAGGAGGTCCTCCGGGGGCTCCTCCGTGACGAACTCCTTGATGAACTCGGCGTAGGGCTTGCCCTTGGACAGGCGTTCCCTGCGGCGCGCCTCACGGAGTCGTCGTGTCTCCTCGGCATCCAACCGGAAGTGCTCTTCGTCATAGGCGACGCAGAAGATATCGCGGGCGACTTTCGGTGAGATGCGTCCGAGTTCCGCATCCGCGACGACGGACTCGGGGTCCCGTTCGATCGGGTCACCGTAGCCGCCGCCTGCACCTTGGCTGATCATGTACAGCTCACCGTCCTTGGCGACGTCGAACTGCAGGCCCATGTGTGACGTCATATACTTCGCCCCCTCGAAGGGACGTTCGTTCATGACCTTCTCAATGGAGAGATCAAAGGTGCGGGAGTCTTTGCGGAAGCTGTCGTAGGTATTGACGCCCTTCACCATCGCGAGCGGGTAGGCACCGCAGCCGTAGCCCCCGAACATTCCGTAGATCGAGCTGAACTTCGATCCGGATGTCACCGTCATGAATCCCCAGTGCGGGGTTCCCTCTGCTGCGACGATCATCTCGTAGCCCATGCCGCCGGTGAACTTGCCGAAGCCCATGTTGTCCTTGACCAGGCGCTTCGACACGAGCTGCATGAAGGGAACCTCCTCCTCCATGATCTCCTGCTCTGCGGTGTCCGCCATGGCGCAGAATAGTGGGGAGACAGAATCCTCACCGTCCCGGAAAGGCTTTGCCCCGCCTGGCATTCCGTTGAGGTCGGCGCAGAGGTTACCCACCTGGTCACCGTGCTGTGTTTCACCGCCCCACAGGAAGGTATTGATCTGGTTAAACCAGTTGGCCACCACATTGGAGTACTTGCGGGGGGTGGAGAACTGCATCTTCCCGTAGAGCGCCTGCATCGCGGAGAAACCGCGGAAGGATGCCTGGAGGGACTGGCCCATCGGCGCATCGTAGGAGGCGTCCGACCAGGTTCCCTCGTCGGAGATGATCTCGATGCAGCTCATGGCTGAGGTGCAGCGTGGCAGATCCGGCCACCAGAAAGCGAGGATCGCCTGCATCATCATCGATTTGACGGAGCACAGTGGCGAGTTGAACGCACGGTTGAGGATCTCAGGGCCAGAGCCCCGCAGATCGACGGACATGTGATCCCCCTTGACGGTGATCTTGCACGCCATCTTGATGAGGATGTTCTCCTTCAGGGTCGAGTCCATGAACTGATTAAAGGAATAGGTACCGTCCGGCAGTTCCGCGATGCGACGTCGGACCTCGGCATCGACGTCCTCGATGGTGATGCGGATCGCGGCGACGAACGTCTCCACCCCGACTTCATCGATCAGCGTGTTGATGCGTTCCATGATGCGGTTAACGGCCCCGATCTTGACCTTCAGGTCAGCCAACTGCAGCTTCGGATCACGGACGGAGTGTTGCAGGAAGGTCAGCAGGTCACGACGCAGGTGGCCGCGCTCGACGATCTTGAAGGGACTCATCCGGAGGCCATCATCGAAGGGGGTCTCCGAACCCGAGGGCATACCGCCGGGTTCACAGGCACCGTTCTCGCCTTCGTGAATCGTCGCGGCGACCCAGGCGATGAGCTGACCATCACGGATGATCGGCATGATCATGGACTGGTCTGTGTTGTGGACGTTTCCGTAGCGGGCATCGTTGTGGATGAAACCGTCGCCTTCGTTGATGCCGACGGTGGGCTCATCCTTCCAATACTTCATGATGTACCGGATGGGATGGTGCAAAATCGCCGAGAAAGCGATGACCCCATGGCAGGAGAGGTAGGAGACGTCACCTTCTGCGGTGTATATGGCGGTGGTGAGGTCACCCCATTTCGCTCCCGGGGCCGCTCCCTGAGCCTCACACATCTCATATCCCTCATCGAGGGCACCCGAGATACGCTTACGGATTCGTTCAACCTGGATACGGTCAATCCCTTTTCCGATGCATTCCTCCTCATAGGGGGTACGCTCGGCGATGCTGTGGCTCCGCATGATCTCCGGGTCAGGTCCGAGGAACAGCGTGGTCTCGTCCATGAAGGCGTCAACCCATTCCTGTTCTTGCGGGGTAAGGTTCTTGCCTTGGACGGAGGTTGTTGTGTCTTTGTCGACAGCGGTCATTGCATTCTCCTCGTGGTGTCAGTCATCAGTCCTGCAGGAGCCAGACGGCGCCCTGCTCGGTGGGTTCCAGGCGCCATCCCGGCTCGACCAGGAAGGTGGTGTTCTCCGTGGTGACGATCGCCGGTCCCTCAATGATCGCGGCAGCGGTCAGGGCGCTCTGGTTGTACAGCGGAGTGTCAATGGCCTTGTCTTTTCCGACGAAGTGGACCCGACGTTCCCCGATCGACTCCGGGGTTGTCCGTTCTCCGCCGTTGGCGAGTGACTCGAAGTTGACGGTGTCGCCCTCAACGTAGGAGGCGACTCGAACCGTGTTGACTCGGATTCCAGCCTCGGGAGCGGCACAGTTGGAACCGAATCGGTGGCTGTAGACATCACCGAAGGTCTTGATCATGTGCAGTACATCCCCGACGCCGGTCATCCGATTGATGTCCAGTGTCACAGCCTGGGTGAGGAGCTGGTTTCCGTAACGCATGTCCAGTTCCAGTCGGTACTTGACGTCCTCGGCCGCGAAGCCTTGTCTGCGCAGGTCCTCTCGTCCCTTGGCCTCGAGTTCTTCGACTATTTCATTGAACTCGGCGTAGTTGTCGTACAGTGCCCGGGTGGTGGCGTTGTACATCGTGATGTGTGTGCCCCGCTCATGGAAGTGGAGCTGCTGCATGTTCCCCGCACCGCAGGCGGAGAACACAGAACTGAACGGGGGAACAAGAACCTTGGTGATACCGGCGTGCCGGGCGATACCACAGGCATGGAGGGGACCGTTTCCGCCGTAGGCCAGCATCGTGAAGTCCTCGGGCAGGTAGCCGCGTACACGCAGTTCCTTGCCGATGCCGATGGCCATCTGCTCATCGACGGAGTTCTTGATGATCTTCGCGATGTCGAGGACGTCCATGTCCATCTCGTCGCAGAGAGTCTCCTCGATGGCGAACACCGAACGCTTCGGATTCAGTTTGATGTACCCGTTCGCATAATTGTCCGGGTCGAGGTACCCGAGGAGAAGGTCTGCGTCAGTGACGGTGGGACGCAGCCCGCCCCGGTCATAGCAGGCCGGTCCTGGGTTGGATCCGGCGGATTCCGGTCCGATTTTCACCGACTGGTGGATGCGGTCGTAGCTGGCAATGGATCCACCACCTGCACCGAGGGTGTCGAGGTGCACCATGGGAACGCTGACCAGCCATCTGTCGATGGTCGGCATGAAGTCGTAGTGCTTCACGCCTCCTTCAGGAACGAGTCCGATATCGAAGGAAGTTCCACCCATGTCGGTGCTGATGACGCTTCCGATGTCGGTGGATTTCGCGAGGTGCTCCGCGGCACCGACACCGGCGATGGGACCGGAGTGGATGGTCTGCAGTGCGTCTGTCGAGTTCATCTGCGCCATACCGCCGGAATTGTGGTTGACCAGCATCGGCTTGGTGTACCCGGATTCACGGAGGTTGTTCGAGAGTTGGCTCAGTGCGTGGAACATGATCTCGTGCAGGAATGCATCGACGATCGTGGATGTGGCCCGGACGTACTCACCTTTTCGTCCGGAGACCTGGTGCCCGAGCAGGACCGGGACGGCACCCAGCTCGTGAGACGGATACTCCTCCAGGATGATCTCCTGGATCTGGAGTTCGTGGACCGGATTCTCGGTGGCGTTGGTCAGCGATACGACGATGGCTTCGGCACCGGCATCCATCAGCTCCCGGACGACGTTCCGGACGTCATCCTCCCGCAGTGCAGCGACGACTTTACCCGCGGAGTTGACCCGCTCCTTGACGGAACGGATCAGTGCACGGGGAACAAGGGGTTCGGGGCGTTCCGCAGCCGGCATGTTCTGTTGCATGGAGTAGTCGAGACCTTCACCGTAGCCCCGGCCTCGGGACAACGGGATCGTGTCCTCGAAGCCGTGTGTGACGATGGCTCCGACCTTCGGTCCCTTGCGTTCGATGAGAGCGTTGGTGCCGAGTGTCGTGGCGTAGCGCACCGAGTCAACCCCGGACAGGGCGGTCTCGCGGTCGAGTCCGGCGCGTTCACACGCCAGATCGAGCGCCTCATTGAATCCGAGAGCTAGGTTGTGGTGCGTGGTCAGTGCCTTCGCCTCGACGTAGGTGTCGTCCCAGACGAAGAAGCAGTCGGTGAATGTGCCGCCAATGTCGACGGAGATGCGTTTCATGGATGTCTCCTGGTTTCGTTTCGCAACTCAACGCTGTGAGTCGGCGGCTTTTTTCTTGAGTTCGGCGGTGTACTTCTGAGCGTCCTCGCCGGGGCCGTAGTTAAAAACTTCCTCTGGATCAACACCCCGTTCCTCCCATTGCTTGCGGAGAGCAGCGACGTCGATGACCATGTCACGGGTCGGCGGGTGTCCCGGCGGGACGTACTCGGTCTCGAGCTGGGTGGCACAGCCGGGGCAGTAGAATTCCAGGATCCTGCAGTAACTCGGGTCCGGAGAGAACGTGTACTCGTAGCGCTCGGGGTCGATGATCGGCTGATGGATCTCGGTCGGATCCCGGTCGTACACCAGGCAGCCGGGTTTGTAGTTCCGGTTTGCGTCACCGATGTCGTGACCGCAGTTGCGGCACAGCCACCGTTCGGTGTCGAGATCGATGAGCAGATACTCGGTCATGGGGACTCGCACAGTGTTTTCCTTACTGTCTCGTGATGGTGGTCAGCGCTCGTCGCTGATGATGAGATCACCGTTGCTGGTCACGGTGAACACCCAACCTGGGGTGACCCGCGCGGTGAAGAACGGCCCCTCGATGATCGCCGGCCCTGCCGCCCTCGCCCCTGGAGCTTGATCTTCGAGTACGTAGACGGGAAGATCCCGGATCTCATCGGCTCCGACGCGAACGGCGCGGATCGTGGTGGAAACGGCATCGGATGCTTCGACACTGTCGTCGTCCCCGAGATCGGCGTGCGGCAGAACCTTCTTCACATCCAGGCACAACATCAGGTTTCCCTCCAGATCACCGAGATCTTCTCCGTGCCGGTATCCACGTGTCGAGATGACTTCACCTGATTCATCGTGCTGCTCGAGTGCCCATTCGGTCTCGCATTCCGCGAGGCTGTATCCCTCCTGGAACATGTCCCGTTCAGCGCGGTGCAGCAATTCATCATGATGACGTTGCAGGCTCTCAGCATCGGTACCGGTGATGCTTATCTCGTAGGTCTTCCCGATGTCGGAGAAGGAGATGCCGAACGCAGAGAACACTGCTGCCATGCGTGGAATGAGGACACGCTTCACTCCGGCTTTCTCTGCGGCACCGCACGCGCTCATTGGACCTGCCCCGCCGAACGCAGCGAGCGTCGTGTCGTCACGCACTAGGTCACGGAACGTTTCCGCCATTGTCTCGAGATATGCGTCCTCCATCCGGATCAACGCCTCTTCGAGACTGATACCGAGGGGCTCGGCAATGGTGGAAGTGATGACCGCACGACTCCGGGAAGCATCGAGGTGCATCTGGCCGTTGAGGTAGGTGTCGGGGTCGAGGACACCGAGAAGTACCTTGACATCGGTGATCGTGGCGTCTTTTCCACCTAGACCGAAGCATGCCGGGCCGGGGGCTGCACCGACGGAACGGGGACCGACGACGATCTTGCCGTCGCGGACGCCGATGATCGAACTGCCGCCCACACCGGAGCTGTGCACGCTGGACATCGGGAAAGAGATCGTCGCTTCCCCGACCTGTCCGCGTCGTTTCGTCTCGATGGTGCAGTTGTCGACGACGCCGACGTCGGTCGTCGTACCACCGACATCCATCATCAGAACATGGTCGAGCGAATAACTCCGGGCGAGGGCGGCGGTGCCCTCCAATCCACCACGGGGGCCGGAAGAATAGGTGCGCAGAGCAACTGACTTGGACACCCGCGACGATGCACCGTCATTGCGGTAGACGAGTAGTGGGTTGGTGACCTTGTTGTCCCTAAGACGGGACTGTGCCTGGTAGAGGAAGCGTTCCATCACCGGATGCAGGAACGTGTTGACTACTGATGACCAGGCACGGCGGGCGTCATCGATGTCCTCGACGAATTCCCAACTGCACAGCACCGGGACGGAGCCGAGTAGCTGCCTGGGAAAGTTACGGAGAAGGAGATTACGCACGGTCCGCTCGGATTCCGCGTCGCGCCCGACGACCACGAGACGTGCAGCACCATCGGTGGTGAGCTTGTTGACGGTCTGTACGAGACTGAACTCAAGTGTGTCATCGGAGATGTCGAATGTCTCAACCCGGGTGCCGACCAGGTCGGTGAAGAGCGCAGAGTGGTCATCGTCGGACTGCATGGCGTCAACCACCGCAAGGTCTTCGACGAGTAGTCCGATGGACGGCCCCTTGCGTTCAACGAGAGCGTTGGTCCCCTGAGTCGTGGAGTAGCGGATATGCTCCGCCTCGTGGAGCAATCGGACCAGGTGACGCTCGCCATAGAGGTTTGCGGATGCCTTCGCGATTCCCTCAAAGAGACACTCCGACAAATCAAAAGGTGTGGTGAGGGTTTTAGTGAAGGAAAATTCTCCCCCGTCCCACACACAGATATCAGTCAGGGTTCCACCGTTATCGATGTTAATGAGGTGTTTCATATGTCCTCCTCACGCGACCTTGAACGAAGATCGCGGCGTTCCAGAAACGTCCGTGTTACTGGTACCAAAACTGTAACAGCGTTTTACGCATAAAGTGAGGGCTGTCACATAAATTGGTCAGGAGTGCATTGTGACCCAGGTCATGAGATAAAACGGGGGTAGGCGGGGGTACTTTAGCTACCCCATAGATCGGCCATGATGCGCGACCGCAAAGCCATCAACCGTGAGACCACCCCACCCACAACCCCAGGGCCAACCTTCAGACCTGCAACTTCCCGGAATATGGAACGAAACTACTGCCCCATCAATGCCTACAACCCCCAACGGGGGCTAACAAACCAAACCTTGAAACCCGGCAAGATCTTTGATCAGGAATCAGATATTTGCACGGCAAATATAAATATATAGCTCAATGAATACCAACCAAATACAGGCCAACACATCGGAAATGTCCGATCAAAAAATTGCCAATTTTGCAAAGTTGTTTCAACAATGAGAAACGCTTTTCATTAACCTGGTTGTAGAAAAAACGCGCTGGCATTGGGAAGATGGGTAGACAATCACATTTCATTAGTTAGCTATCTGTAACCCCACATCACTTGCCCGACCGGACACTTCAACCAATGGGCCCGGCAGATATCAGGATGTAGACACAGGCGCTACCGTCCGCTTTCCGTCAAAGGTCTCCCGACCAAAGAACCATGCGGACGCAGCCAACAGACTCACCGCACCACACGCGGCAAAGGCGGCACGGTATCCGAGCGCGTCCGCGAGGGCACCCACAATGACAGGACCGGCGATCGCTCCGAAATCCTGCGCCATCTGGAAGTTGGCGAGCACCTTCCCCCCCGAACGGTGGTTGCCGATAATGTCCGCCAGCGTCGCCTGCTGTGAGGGCAGGAACAACCCAGCTCCCACACCCGCCCCGACCGACACCGCCAGAAGCGTCCAGGGCTGTGAGGTCAGTCCGATCGCCGCCGTAAAAATCCCGTTGACCACAAGTCCTGCAAGGATGAGCGGTTTTCTCCCGATCCGATCGGCAAGGCGACCCGCAATCTGGAGTGCAGAGGCATTCCCGACCGCGAATGCAGCGAGCGCGATTCCCGCTACTGCACCCCCGGTATGGAATGCTGCGGCCGCGAACAAGGGCAGGAGCGCGATCCGGACCCCGAGATTCGCCCATCCGTTGGCAAAACCACCGATCAACGCACTTCGATAAGCTGAGTCACGGATCGCCTCCCCGAACTGCATCGGCGGAGCCGTGTTGTCGTGGTCATAGCCATACACCGCAACCGCGCTGAGTTTCCACCAGACAATGAAGGCTGCAAGAAACAGAGCCGCCCCGTAGATCAGGAACGGGGTACGCATCCCCAGCACCGACAGGGCGGCACCGATCACGGGTCCGACGATTGATCCCGTGAGAAATGCAGTGGCATAGACCGACGACGAGCGCCCCCGTATCTCCGGCGGGGAGATTCTCACGATCAACCCCATCGCAGACACCGTGAACATCGTGGATCCGATCCCCCCGACCGCACGGAGGGCGACGAGCTGCCAGTACTCCCGGGCGAAGGCGATCAACCCGGTCGCGACTGCAACGGTAACGAGTCCAGTCAGATAGACGCGCCGCGAGCCGATACGATCGACCAGCCGCCCCGACACCGGCGCGAAAACGAGTCTGGATGCCGCGAACACGGAGACGACAAGACCAGCAGCCGCCATCGAGACACCGAAACTCCGGGCGAACTGAGGAAGAATCGGAGCTATGAGCCCGAAACCCACGGCGATGATGAATGCCGCGGACACGAGCACCCAAATTTCCTCGGGAATACGGGTTCTTGGCCGATCCTCGGCAATCTCTCTCGTCACACATTCAGGCTAACCTCGAATGCCCCCACTCACACACTCGTCAACGCCCCAGGTGTCAGACGCCACCCCCAACCCCAAGTTCGAATACATATTTGGTTCAGGAGCGGTTCATGTCCACCACGTCACATGTGGCCGGAGCCTGTTCAACACGGAAGAAATACCGGGGATCCAACCCTGTAGGTCACTTCTATCAAGGTTGTACAGCCGTACCACCCGACGTCCCCTCTCCTCCGGGAAGAGAACGCCAGTGCCGGGCATAACGGCCTTCACCGAATCCGACGAAGCCGCACACGACAAATGGAATCCGTACGCCCCCGATACGACGACCACGTTAGCTCACCCGCCCCTTCCACATATTGGCGGACACTATCCGTTCGGTTATGCGAGACTCTCAGACAACCTCCACGACAAATCACCATCCACCGGATCTGACCGCGAGAACATACACATATGAGCGGTGGCGGTCACTGGATCGGAGGGTGAGGCTGTGTGATTGAGCCGACGGGAGAAGCCCCTCCAATCTTTCTGTTGGCACGTGGAACGTACCTTATCTGCCACTATTCGTCCGTGACATCCCTGCCAAGGTCTTCCTCATCCACGCCATCGAGATCGAAATCCTCGAGATCGTCCTCCTCATCACCGTCCTCATCGCGGGGCTCCCCGAAAAAGAGGTCATCGTAGTCATCGGCGGTGCTGGAGAGTTCCTCTTCCCATTCCGCGACGTGCTCGGCTATGAAGGGCATCACCGTGAGCAGTCGCTTGAAATCCGTATAGGCGCCTAGCCCCATAGTCTGTTCCGGGAGGATCAGCCCCTCTGCGATGAAGTACCCGATGAGTTCCTCAATCAACGCGTCATCGACAGGTCCGTCGACCCCGTTGAGCTGATCATCCAGCAGAGCCTCCAAGTCCGGATCAAACGTCGTGAGAGTCACGGTAGCCACTGGTTCACCGTCAACGATGTCGATCACGATGTCGAGCTCGGAGTTCTCGGCAGCAGGAGAACGAACAGTGATCGGTTCCCCCTCCACTGCTGTGAACTGAAGTTCCCCAAAACGGCCGTCCGGGTCAGTGACGAGTTCATCGACAAGATCAACGATCGCATCCGTCGCCATGTGGTCAAGCACCGCGTCCACCGCCGCATCAACCGAGAAAACCGCTGATACGAGGACCGCCTCAAACTCCTCCTCGTCACCGGCCAGCGCGGGGTCGGTGACAGCGGCATCCGGTGCCGCTGCGATGTAGATGTTCGCTGCAGGAAGCAGTTCATTGGTCACATCGAACTGGATCTCGACACCGGACGAGATCGGTACGAACAAGGTGTCATCGTTGACGCGCGATTCAATCCCCTCGGCGTCCAGGGCGGCGGCAAGATCCTCATAGAAGCTCATGTAGGTGATGCACCCTTCCGGTGGCTGGCGTTTGTGTAGTGGGCGCCGGGAACCTCAATGCTCCTTCGACACCCGGATCCGGACTCAATCGCCGGAACACCTGACAGCCTAGTGCCGCAAAGCATGACGCGGTGCGTCACACCGACGGACGCACCGAGCCCCTCCCCCGTTCAGCAGCTAACCGCCGAATGCGGAGAGCAACTTCCGCTCCCGTTCATCTGGCTCCTGCCGAGGGCAAGACAGACACTTCCCCACCGTCGGCGAATGATAGATCATGCAGCACGAGGCTCTCTTCACCACCGTGCGGACATCATCAGGCTCATCTCCAGCAGACACCGCCGCCATGTCGGTCGGGAAAATACGCCCCCCGATGATGTCGAGAAAACGGGGCTCGGGTACCACGACACCATCCGGAACACCGGCGGCCAGTCCTGCCACCAGTTCACCGGCTACACGAACACCGAGATACGGATCGAACACCTCGTTTCCTGCTTCCACCGCAGCCTGGGCGAGGCCGTCGGCGGCCACGGCCCAGAGCGGGGCCGACCGGACTCCCGTATTCCGGGAGATCGCACACACCACCGGCTTGACAGAACGGGCGAGATCCCTCCCCGCCGCTCGCCACGCAACCGCCGACCCCGCACCGACACGACCTGGCGTGAAACCGATCCAGAATCCTTCCCCGGGGTCTCCGTACCGTTCAACGGTGCCACTGAGAAACAGTTCTCCTCGATCAAGGTCGAGGTCGGGAACACAGTCATACCCGACCATTACCGTCACCGATGGACCGACGATGGAGTTCACGGCGGAAAACCACCACAATTGGCCCCCATGTCTCGGATCGCTAACTCCGAAAAGCTGTCCGGCGGCGGCGACCGCCCGTTCTATGACATCCGACTCCGCAGCTTCTCCCACGGTGAGGGGACGACTGCCGTCACCGGGTTCAACCGCTGCACGAAAGCGCGGATGGTCCGCGAGCAGCCGGGCGAACACGCCATCCATCCGGTACCTCCTGCGACAACTTGATCTTCCCGCGCCCTCTGACCCGATCACCCAGGTTTCGTCGCCTCCGGCGACACCCCCCGAATGTCCAGCATATCCGGGCGCCCTGCCCCCCATTCCCTCATGTCGTAGTCACTCCATGCCTGCCGGAGGCGGGAACGTGGATCATAGGTTACATGAGATCGAGCATCGAAGATCCGGGTCGCACGTCCGGGACCATTGTCTCCTCCCAACCGGTACCGGGGCCATCCAGACCCCGGAACTGAGTGATGGATGAAATTTCCCCAATAGGCTTGCATCTCAGTGGTCACCCCACTCAAGTCCTCCACACCACCGAAACGGGTGATGCTGCGGGTCCGGGACTCCTTGTGTGCTGCGAAAACCGCAGTGAGTTCAAATGAGTGCATCGCACCGAGGCCGATCCACCGCAATGCCGCCGGGGCATAGTCGAACCTGTACATCCAAGTGTCGACGCAACGGGAATGATTCTCCGCGATCCGGAGCGACGGTGCCCAAAACACAGCGTCGGTAACCATCCTGGCGAAGTCGGATCTTTCGATGGCCCCGTTGTACGCCTGAAGAACTGCCGCAGAATTCGAGTGGTCGTAGGCATCCAGCATCCGGGCAGCAGCCCTGCTCCGTGCGTTCTGTCTGATGTAGAGGAGCTTCGTCACCGAAGCTTCGTCGTTGTTCGTGCCGATGAGCAGAGGAACCTTGTTCTGGCGGCCCGCTGCGAAGGTGTCAAACGGATGCTCCGGAAGTAGGTCCCCGTCCACGGTCGGGCCATAACAGGAATTGAGCTGAAGCAATTCCCGGGAACGCCACATCATCGACTGCCCGGCACGGACCAAGTCACCGGCGTCTTCGAAACGAAGTTGACCGCAGGTGGTTTCCAGGGGAAAGGCCATCGACGTAACAAGTTGCTGTGCCCAATACGCGGACTGCACGGGAGCGTGCAACGTCGCGGCGGGAGCAGACTGCACGATGGCCTTGTGGAAGAGACCTTCCGCTGCAGGCACACACAACAACGTCGTCACCGCCGCCCCACCCGCAGATTCCCCCATGAGCGTGACATTGCCGGGATCGCCACCAAAAGCCTCGATGTTCCGGTTGACCCAGTTTAGGGCGAGTAGCTGGTCATGCACAGCGGGATTGGCGACGCAATCGCCGTCTCCGAGGCTGCGGAGGTCAAGGTACCCGAAGACACCCAGCCGGAAATTGACGGAGACGTAGACGACGTCGAGGTTTCGGACGAAATTGTACCCGCGCAACATCGTTTCGTGGGAGGACCCCACGATGAAGGATCCGCCATGGAAGTAGACGACGACGGGAAGCCCGTCTTCCTCGGTGTCCGGTCGTACGATGTCGAGATTCAGGCAGTCCTCGGCTCCTCGGACCGAGTCCTTGTAGGAGTATTCGGGCTGGGGCGCGACCGGCCCAAATTCAACACAATCCCGTACTCCTCTCCATGGTTCTGGGCTCGTGGGGGCCCGCCATCGGAATTCTCCGGAGGTGTCGGATCCATAGGGCACACCGCGCCAGGTACGTATTCCCGACAGCACGGTGCCACGTACGAGTCCTGCAGTGGTGACTGTGATATCGTCCATTGCCCTACACCGTAGTAATCCCGACAGCCACCGGGGAATCGACCCGGCCGCCGGATATAAAGTCGCAGGCAGCAGGCTCTCCGGGCAGGAACCGGGGCGAATCGCCCACCGGTAACTGTCACCGTTCGGACACGAAATGGTAGCAATTATTCGGTCATATGCTGCTTGTGTCGCACCAACTTCCGGTGGCATCTACGATGTAGCGCACCACCGACGCCGAGATTCTGGCGCACCCCGGCTCAACCTCTGCCGGGGCCACCCACAAACACAAGAAATGAGTGAGTGACACCCATGGGTCTCTTTGGACTCTTCGGAAAAGACAAGAACGACACACAGGATAACCGTCCCGTAACCGACGCCGTCGGTTCCGACCCGAAGGCACTGGAAGGCCGTACCGGAGCAACAGGCCGGATGCTGATCTCAGGACTGGACAAGGCCGTACATATCCAGGCAGACACGATCGCCAGGTACGTGGACTGGATGCGTGCAAAGAATCCTGACCTCAATCCGCGGGAGCTGCAGAAGGCCATCGACAAACATTTCTCCGTCCTGGCCACCGGTTCCGGTGGTGCAGCGGGAGTCGCTGCCGCTGTTCCGGGGATCGGGCTGATCACCGGTGCCGCGGCGATCGGGGTGGAGTCGCTCGTCTTCCTCGACCTCGCCGCGTTCTACACCATGGCGTCCGCGAGACTCCGCGGTGTGGACATCCACGATCCGGAACGCCGTCGGGCGCTGATTCTCGTCGCGCTCACCGGATCTTCCGGAACTGCACTCGTCGACGCTGCAGTCGGTGATCTGTCCGCGGGGGCGGGCAGCCGCTCATTCACCACAGCGCTGTCGAGTTTCTCAGGTGCGAAGCTCACCAACGTGAACAATCGCATGGTCAATCTCGCGGTGAAGACGATGGGCAAGAAACTCCGTCGTGCATGGTTCGGCAAGATCATGCCGTTGGGCATCGGTGCGGTCGTCGGTTCTTTCGCAAACCATCGTCTCGCGGACAAGGTCGTATCCAACGTCGGTGAATCACTCGGTGGTCTGCCCGCGGAGTTCTCAACGCCGATCCCTGATGATGTCCCCGAGGACATCGACGTACCCGCCGAGATCGCCCGTGATCTGGCTGAAGCCGACAACTCGGATGAGCGAGAATAGCGCACCCCGCTTCTCTTTACCGGCACCGCACCCCATCACCGGGGGGCGGTGCCTTCGTCATTCTCCGCACCCGCCCCGGAGACAACCCGAGGTCGGCCGGTCTGGGATGATTGGTCCGAAGAAACCACGGCAGGAGGATCGGTCACCATGACGTCAGTCGACCATACGGGTGCACCCGGTGTGGGAATCCGCTCGGCCCTACTCCGGCTTCTCCGCGCAGCAACCCAGCGCCGGATCCCGGCGGTGACCGCTCTTGTGGCGACGATCCTGGTGACCCTGTTCGAGACGGCCACTCCCCTGCTTACCCGAGATGCCGTCGACATCGCGCTCGGGATTCACCCGGGGGAAAGAGTACCCGGCCTATTTCCCGGGATAACTCCGTTGAACACGGTCGTCATCATGCTCTGCACCGTGGCTGTTCTACGCTTCCTCTTTCAGTTTGCCCGCCGGTTCACCGCCGGTGCCGTGGCGTTGGAGACCCAGCGGAGACTCCGGGTCCGACTTCTGGAGTCCTTGCTGAAGTTGGATGGTCCGGGACAGGACGCACTGCACACTGGACAGGTGGTGAGTCGGTCGATCTCAGACATCAACACGGTGCAGGGACTTCTGGCGATTCTGCCGTTGACATTCGGCAACATCCTGAAACTTCTTCTGACAATGGTCGGGATGCTCTGGTTGTCACCGCTTCTCGCACTCGTCGCCTTGGCAACGCTACCGGTCGTTGTTCTGCTCGGTGCACGAGGCAGACGGAGTCTCTTCGCCTCCACCTGGTCTGCACAGCAGAAGGCTGCGGACCTGGCGACCCGTGTCGAGGAAACGGTAACCGGAGTTCGGGTTGTCAAGGCTTTCGGACAGGAAGAGAACGAGATCTCCCGGATGGACAAGGCGGGACGCGAGCTCTACGCCCACCGCATGCGCGCCGCCCGCATCAACGCGCGGTTCCAACCCGCGCTGGACCAGTTACCTATGATCGCACTGGTCGTGAACATCGCCTTTGGTGGCTGGCTCGCACTGCACGGCGGCATCACGGTGGGTACGTTCGTGGCCTTCTCCACTTATCTGACGACCCTCACCACCGTTGCACGGGTACTCACCGCAACAGTTGTCCGCCTGCAGATGGGGGCAAGCTCGGTGCAACGGGTCTTCGAGGTGATCGACCTCCGGCCTGCTGATGCTATCGCCGTGACCGACATCGGATCGCGGGTACCAGCGGGTCCACTCGGACTACGGATGGAGGAGGTCACGTTTTCCGACGGCGAACGTCAGATCCTCTCTGGACTATCCCTCGATGTACCCAGAGGGTCGACGGTGGCGGTGGTCGGTCCTCCCGGATCCGGTAAAACGATGCTCGTTCATCTGCTGGGTGGCTTCTACTGCCCGGACTCCGGCCGTATCCTGTTCACAGCACCGGGGCAACCGGACACCGGTTTCGCGGAGATCGACCTCCAGGATCTCCGTTCAGATCTCGTATGTGTCTTCGACGAGCCCTTCCTCTACTCCGCTACGGTTCGAGAGAACATTGCGGTAGGTGCTGGGGATCACTCCGTCGGGGATGACGAGGTGCTCGCCGCAGCCCGCGCAGCGCAGGCACACGAGTTCATCATGGACCTCGAACACGGATACGACACCCCTGTAGGGGAGAGGGGACTCACGCTGTCCGGTGGTCAGCGTCAGCGCATCGCACTCGCACGGGCACTGCTCGCACACCCGCGAGTGCTGGTCCTCGACGACGCAACCTCCGCAGTGGATGCAATCACCGAGGCAGCCATCTACCGGGCGCTCAAGGACTATCTCCCTGATGTCACCGTACTGACGGTCGCGCACCGCAGTTCCACGCTCGAGCTCTCCGATAAGGTCGCTCTCATGTTCGATGGTCGAGTGATCGAGTCGGGGACGTTGGAGGAGATGAGTACCGCCCCCCGTTTCGCGGAGCTCATGGACCTTGCGCTGAGGCCCCCACATACCGGGTGTGGACCAGCATCTGAGCTCTGCAGCGCAAATGAACCGGATGACGAAGACCTCTGGCCGAAGGTCCGGGCCGATAACGGGGTTCGGTGGAATCCCAGCCCCGGGATCGCCCGTGCGGTTCCAACCGCCGGAGGGTGGGGGCGCGGTATCGGGACGGTACCACCCAGTGCCCGGCTCCTCGCAGAGGTCGAGGACCTTCCTCCGGCGACTGAAGACCCGGGAATCGATTGCCGACCTCTGCGTGCGGACATCGGGGAGTTTTCTCTCCGAACGCTTCTCCGTCAGGCCCGTGGTCTGACCTGCGCGGTGATCATCCTCCTATTCGTCGCTGTCGCGACGGATCTGGCGTTCCCAAGCCTGGTCAGAACGGCTGTCGACGACGGAGTCATCGGGGGCGATACGACAGCACTGTGGTGGGCATCGGCTGCTGGCGGAGGTGTCGTATTCATCGCGTGGTTCGCCGCCGTATGGCGTACGGTGTTGACGGCCAGAACCGGGGAGCGCCTGCTGTTCGGCTTGCGACTCCGCTCCTACGCACACCTGCAGCGACTGGGACTCTCCTATTTTGAGTCGACCATGTCCGGAAGGATCATGACCCGGATGACCACCGACATCGACGCTCTGAGTTCCTTCCTTCAGACCGGCTTGGCCCAATCCGTGGTGGCGATCGGGACACTGGTCGGCATCGGCACTGTTCTGGTAGCCACCGACCCGGTTCTCGCCCTCTGGGCATTCTGGTCAGTGCCCGTCATCATCATCGCGACCATCATCTTCCGGACTATCTCGGCCCGCCTCTACACCCGGGCACGAGAGCAGGTGAGCACGGTCAACGCCGACTTCCAGGAGTCCGTTACCGGTTTACGTACGGTCCAGATGCACTGTACCGAGGAGCACCGCCTCGCTACCTTCATTTCACGCGCCGACGCCTACCGGCGGACGCGAGTCCGCGCCCAGATCGCCGTAGCACTCTATTTCCCTGGTATCGCGTTGGTCTCCGAACTATCCCAAGCCATGGTGCTCGGTGTCGGTGCGGGTCTCGTGATGGAGGGGATGATCAGCGCAGGCGTCCTGGTCGCCTTCATCATGTACATCGGACAGTTGTTTAGCCCAATTCAGCAGTTAAGCCAGATCTTCGACAGTTACCAGCAGGCATCCGTCGGCTTGACTCGCATCACCGATTTCCTCTCGACACGGAATGATGTCCCGGACACCGGTCGCCGGGAGGGGTGCGAAGCAGCCGCATCCGGGCCGATTTCCCTCGATTCAGTTTCTTTCGCATACCCGGGTTCACGGGACCGGGTCGTCACAGAAGGTCTCAACCTGCATTTCGAACCTGGGAAAACGGTGGCGGTGGTCGGTCCGACTGGTGCAGGAAAGTCAACCCTGATCAAATTGCTCGCCCGGTTCCACGATCCGGTCGCGGGTTCCGTCCGAGCCTCCGGTGTCGATATTCGGGATTTTCCGCTGTCGCAGTGGCATCACCAGATCGGCCTGGTCCCACAGGAACCGCATCTTTTCACCGGCACAATCGCGGAAAACATCTCGTACGGCCGTCCCGGAGTCGACCGTGCCACGATCACTGACGCAGCACGACGGGTGGGAGCCCTATCCGCCATCGCTCGTTTACCGGCCGGTTTCAATCATCCCGTCGGTGAACGTGGGCGGGGCCTAAGCTCAGGACAACGTCAGTTGATCGCTCTAGCCAGAGCTGAACTCGTTGAACCGAAGCTGCTGCTTCTCGATGAGGCAACAGCCACCCTCGATCCCGCCACCGAGGCCGCGGTTCTCTCCGCTGCGGAACGTGTCACCGGAGGACGTACCGCGGTCATCGTCGCGCATCGGCTTGCGACCGCCGCGCGGGCCGACCGAATCCTCGTGATTGACAGGGGCCGAATCATCGAGGACGGAGTGCACACCGAATTGTTGGAGAGCGACACCCTCTACCGCGACATGTGGGAGGCGGCCACACGTGTCGGAGCCGTCGGTCTTCGGTACGTTCGCTCAGCACCGGACACCGGAAAACGGTAACGTGAGCGCGGTGCGGTGTCCGTATTGATGTGTCCCCGCTCCCGCCGCGGCACGATTCAGATCGATCCCACGTCGCGACGATGCGACAGAACGGGGTTGCGGCAACTAGCCTGTAGTCAACGACTACAGTGGACATACTGACGTAGGTTAACCAAGGAAATGAGGCGAGCACCTGCCGTGAGCAGCGCTAGTACTTTCGGCCAGAACCAGTGGCTGGTAGACGAGATGTTCCAGCAGTTCCAGAAGGACCCCGGGTCCGTGGACAAGGAATGGCGGGACTATTTCGAGACACAAGGTGCCCCTTCAAGCACCCCCGAAAAAACCCCCGCTGCAGCCGTGCAGAAGCCCGCTGAGCCAACGTCCGGCAAGCGAGCACAGGCCCCCGCGGTCAGTGCGGCATCTTCACAGCCAACTGCCCCTGAAAAGGGGATAGGTATCCAAGCTGAGAAGGAGAAGCCTAAGGCTCCCGCCGCCAAGGCACGCGATCACGCGCCGAAGTGGGAGGGCTCTTCGACCCATTCGCGGGACAGCGCCGCAGAACGGCTCTCGAAGTCCCCGCTGGGCCGCATCGGTGATCTCCCCGAGGCCGGTAAGCAGCAACTGACGGGGATCGCGAAGGCCATCGCGAAGAACATGGATCTCTCCCTTGAGGTCCCCACCGCAACATCCGTGCGCGACATGCCCGCACGGCTCATGTTCGAAAACCGCGCGATGGTCAATGACCAGTTGCGCCGTACCCGTGGTGGAAAGATCTCCTTCACCCACATCATCGGCTACGCGATGGTCAAAGCCACCATGGCACATCCCGCGATGAACAACTCCTACGATGTCATCGACGGCAAGCCGACCATGGTCGCCCACGAACACATCAACCTCGGCCTCGCCATCGATCTTCCGCAGAAGGACGGCTCCCGTGCACTGGTCGTCGCGGCCATCCGGGAGTGCGAGCACCTCTCCTTCTCCGAGTTCGTCGATGCCTACGAAGACATCGTCGCTCGCGGCCGCAAGGGAAAGCTGACCGGTAGGGACTTCTCCGGCGTCACCATCACGCTGACAAACCCGGGCGGTATCGGGACACGGCACTCGGTCCCGCGCCTCACCAAGGGGCAGGGAGCGATCATCGGTGTCGGTTCGATGGACTACCCGGCGGAGTTCGCCGGTGCCTCGGAGGACCGTCTAGCGGAACTTGGTGTCGGCAAACTTGTCACCATCACCTCCACATACGATCACCGCATCATCCAGGGGGCGGAATCGGGTGAGTTCCTGCGCACAATGAGCCAGCTCCTCACCGATGACGCATTCTGGGACCACATCTTCGACTGCATGCAGGTTCCCTACACGCCGATGCGCTGGCGTCAGGACATCCCGAACACCGGAGTGGACAAGAACACCCGTGTCATGCAGCTCATCGAGGCGTATCGCTCGCGTGGTCACCTGATCGCCGATACCAACCCATTGCACTGGAACCAGCCCGGGGTGCCGATCCCGGATCACCGCGACCTCGACATAGCCACCCATGGCCTGACACTGTGGGATCTCGACCGGAAGTTCTCCGTCGGCGGGTTCGCCGGCCGCGAGCAGATGACCCTACGGGAGGTTCTGACGACCCTCCGGCAGGCGTACACCCTCAAGGTCGGTTCCGAGTACACACACATCCTCGACCGTGACGAACGAACCTGGCTGCAGGACCGTCTCGAGGCGGGCATCAACAAACCCACTGGCGCAGAGCAGAAATACATCCTCCAGAAGCTCAACGCAGCGGAGGCCTTCGAGAACTTCCTCCAGACCAAGTATGTAGGGCAGAAGCGGTTCTCCCTCGAAGGGGCCGAGAGCCTGATTCCCCTCATGGACGCCTGCATCGACACCGCCGCCGGACAGGGACTCGACGAAGTCGTCATCGGTATGCCGCACCGCGGCCGGCTCAACGTCCTCGCCAACATCGTCGGCAAACCGCTCCGTAACCTGTTCAACGAGTTCGAGGGTAACTTCGACCCGGCCCAGGCCGGCGGCTCCGGTGATGTGAAGTACCACCTCGGAGCCGAGGGGCAGCACATACAGATGTTTGGTGATGGTGAGATCAAGGTCTCCCTCACAGCAAATCCCTCCCACCTCGAGGCCGTGAACCCGGTCATGGAGGGTATCGCCCGCGCCAAACAGGACATCCTCGACAAGGGGGAGGACGGCTACTCCGTTGTCCCGCTACTGCTCCACGGTGACGCAGCTTTCGCGGGCCTCGGTATCGTCCCTGAGACCATTAACCTCGCGCAGCTCCGCGGGTACACCGTGGGTGGCACCATCCACATCGTGGTGAACAACCAGATCGGCTTCACCACGACCCCCGACTCCGCCCGTTCAATGCACTACGCCACGGACATCGCCAAGGGATTCGGTTGCCCAGTGTTCCACGTCAACGGCGATGATCCCGAAGCCGTCGTGTGGGTCGGGCGCCTCGCCACCGAGTATCGCCGCAGGTTCGGCAAGGACGTCTTCATCGACCTCGTCTGCTACCGTCGTCGCGGACACAACGAAGCCGATGACCCGTCGATGACGCAGCCGCAGATGTACGAGATCATCGACAACCGGGACACCGTCCGTACCCGGTACACCGAGGATCTTCTCGGCCGTGGTGACCTCTCATCCGAGGACGCCGAGGCCGTCATCCGTGACTTCCACGATCAGATGGAGTCCGTCTTCAACGAGGTTAAGCAGGCCGGTAAGAAGCAGGCCTCCGCTCAAGAGGGAATCACGAGCTCCCAGAAACTACCGCACGGGTTGGATACCTCCATCACCAAGGCCGACATCCTCGAGATTGGGGACGCCTTCGGTAGGACCCCGGAAGGTTTCACCATCCACCCGCGTGTCCAGCCGGTAGTGAAGAAACGCATGGAGAGCGTCCATGAGGGCGGCATAGACTGGGGTTGGGGCGAGCTCATCGCCTTCTCATCTCTCGCGAACTCCGGCAAACTCGTGCGTCTCGCTGGCGAGGATTCCCGCCGTGGTACGTTCACCCAGCGCCACGCCGTTCTCATCGACCCGAAGACCTCCGAGGACTACAACCCACTCAATGCACTCGCTCAGTCGAAGGGCAACGGTAAATTCCTCGTCTATAATTCCGCACTCACCGAATATGCGGGTATGGGCTTCGAATACGGTTACTCCGTGGGTAACCCGGATGCCGTTGTCGCCTGGGAGGCACAGTTCGGTGACTTTGCCAACGGTGCGCAGACCATCATCGACGAGTACGTATCCTCCGGCGAAGCCAAATGGGGGCAGACCTCCGGGGTCATCCTGCTTCTACCGCACGGCTACGAGGGCATGGGACCGGACCATTCCTCTGCGCGCATCGAGCGCTACCTGCAACTGTGCGCGGAGGGTTCCATGACCGTCGCACAGCCGTCGACCCCGGCGAACTACTTCCATCTGCTGCGTCGCCACGCACTGAGCGAACTCCATCGCCCATTGGTTGTATTCACTCCGAAGTCGATGCTGCGGATGAAGGACGCGGCAAGCCCCGTCGAGGATTTCACCGAGGTACGCAAGTTCCGCTCCGTGATCAACGACCCACGTCTCGTCGACCGCGACAACAACGTCATCGGTGATGTCGACAAGGTCACCACCATTCTGCTGGTCTCCGGCAAGCTCTACTACGAGTTGGAGAAGCGCCGGAAGAAGGACGGCCGCGAAGACGTCGCGATCATCAGGTTGGAGATGTATCACCCGATACCGCACAACCGACTCAAGGAGGCATTCGAGTTCTACCCGAACGCCACCGAAGTCCGGTTCTGCCAGGATGAGCCCGCTAACCAGGGAGCCTGGCCGTTCCTCGCCCTCAACCTCCCAGAGCGGGTCCCGGACATGCCGCCGCTGAAGAGGATCTCCCGCCGTGCGCAGTCCTCGACCTCGACCGGCATCTCGAAGGTCCATCAGTTCGAGCAGCAGCAGCTCATCGAATCGGCATTCGCACCGGACGCCTGAGAGAGCGAGAACCCGGCGAACGGAAAGACCCCGCCCTCACGTTTTCAGTGGGGCGGGGTCTTTCCGTTCACGATGCTTTCCGGTTCTTGCCTCGGTTGATCGCGATGCACTCCGTACCTATAACCCCTCAGCCTGCAGGTACGGAACCACTGCGGCAGATACCGAGTTGGAGTCCATGGCCTTACCTGTCAACTCACGGATGTCAGCGGTCGAGATCGTACCGCCAACGGAATTAAGGATGAGCCGGTCCCGACGGTCGAGCATCGGTTTCCGGTATACGGGCACAATGTTCTGCGGCAGTTCCGGACCGTCATAGTTCTCGCATCCCAGCGCATTCGACGGATCGGTCGCCATCATGTTGCCGGGAAGCGAACCCACCATCGCCGCATACACCTTCTCCCGCCATTCCCCCGAATTTCTGTCGACCTCACCTGATTCAACAGCAGCCGTGTACTCCCTGGAGAGTTCAGCCGCAGCCACGGGGTTGAGCTGATGGAGCAATTCTCCAGTGCATCCCACCACGAGGTCAGCTCTCCGCTCATTGAGCCTCTCGATACGCTGGTTGTCATTCGACGCGGTCTCCAGAGTCAGGTACGCATCACGCTGATGGGACCGTAGCGTCCGCTGATACATCTCGCCGAGTATCCGCTGCTCAATCGACGAGGAGTTCACGGATATCTGCACGGGCCGGAACTCTGATTCCCCGGGAGGGGCTGCGGGTTCGGGCGCGCAGGCGGACAGGAGAGGGGCACCGACCACCGAAGCCAGAACAACCCGGCGTACCCATCGCAAAACCTGGCGTGAGTCAGCGTGCATCATGAAGTCTCCTGGATAGTACGGGACAGCTTCGTGGCGGTACACGTTATTCGGGCATCGCCGACACCCCGTTTCAGCTCTCGGGAGACCACTCTACTGCGGATAGCGCATGATGCGCCCAATTTCCCTCCCGAAGGATGTTGTACGCGCATCGGAACTCGGTACACTCACTGCTGATCAACGGTGCCCGGAGCCCCTTCCGTGCCAACTCGACCCGCCCGCACCGCCAGAAGGAGACCCAAGCCCGATGCCCAGTATTCGTCGTGTCCTCAAACCCAGGACTTCTCCCGCCGACAAGGTCTCCCCTTCTCCGATGCATCCGGATGCCCCGGTCGAGGAAGCGATCGAACGCTGCACCGTGTACGTCGACGGAGAGGACGACGGTCACCGGCACACCTACCGCAGTGCACTCCGGCATGTCCGGAACGAGGGCCGTGGCTGGGTCTGGCTCGGTCTCCTGGAGCCCAATGAACGCCAGATGATGGAGATCGCTGACGCGTTCAACATTCACGAGCTCATCGTCGATGATGCGGTCAATGCTCATCAGCGTCCCAAAGTGGAACGATACGACCAGCAGTTGTTCATGGTCGTACGTTCAGTGATGTTCAAGGAACATGAGTCAGTAAACGACGCCTCGGAGATCATTGAGACCGGTGAGATCCAGATGATCCTCGGGCCCGATTTCATCATCACCGTCCGACACGGGAAACCCTCAAATATCAAGGGCCTACGCAAACGCGTGGAGGAGGATCCCGAACAGACAGCTCTCGGCCCCTCATCCGTTGCCTGGATGATCATGGACGCCGCCGTCGACGAATACGTCCGGATCAGCGGTGAACTCGCCGCAGACGTCGACGAACTGGAGGCCGAGGTATTCACCCCGAACGAACGATTCGATATCCAGACCATCTACATGCTCAAACGAGAGATACTCGAGATGCGGCACTCGATCGATCCGCTCGCCGCCGCACTCCGGTTACTGCTCGAACGTAACAACGACATGCTGCCCGGTGAACTCATCCGGTACTTCCGGGATGTGCTCGACCACGAGTTACTGGCCGTCGACAATGTCCGGGGTCTTGATGAACGACTTTCCGCACTGATAGATGCGGGTGTAGCAAAGATCACACTCCAGGAGAATGACGACATGCGAAAGATATCCTCCGTCGCAATCATGGCCGCCGTCCCCACCGTGATCGCCGGTATCTACGGCATGAACTTTGAATACATGCCCGAACTCGGCCTCAAGTACGGCTACTATCTAGCGCTGCTGCTCATACTCGGATCGGTGGTGTTCCTGTGGTGGCTACTCCGGCGCAAGAATTGGTTGTGACAGATCACCGCTGCACGTTGTAACGACCGACGAGGTTCGCACGGGCAATTTCATCCCGAGCACGGCGAGCATGTTCCGGGGCACAAAGGACGTCGTACCGCCCGGCGACGATCTGCGTTGTGGTCGCAAAGTCCCGGCGCCCCTTAGACGCCGCATACGGCACCGCCGCCGCAATCAGCCCGAAGATGACCCCCATCACAATGCCGTAGATCATCGGCGCCAGGAGACTACCGAAACTGTCGCTGAACAGGATCATCAAGACACCGACGAAAAGCCCCATCCACGCCCCCGACACCGCACCAGCGGCAAGAACCCGGCCCCAGGTGAGTCGGCCAACGACTCGCTCAACCTCCATCAGATTTACCCCGACGATTGTGAGCTCGTTGACCGGGAAATCACCGCGGTCACTCAACATGTCCACTGCAGCCTGTGCTGAGGCGTAGTCCTCAAAACTGCCCACTGGCCATCCCTCCGGGCGGCAACGTTCCCCGGTCGAGTTCCGGTTCGGACCGGTACCGAAAGGTGTCATGCCCACAATCTCCTCCTGCGGTGTGACGGAAGTGTCCTCCGCCGGGACCCGGCGGGTTCATCGTCCTTCCGTATAACGGCCGTACTCGGGGGAATGTTCCCCTGGCAGGCAAGCACAGTAAACTAGATTCTCATGAGCCAAATCACCCGTGTCTACGTCGGCCGCCTCTCGGGCATGATCGTCCGCGGCCCCGACACAGACGTCATCGGACGTGTCCGGGACATCGTCATCGCGGTGCGCCCCATCGGACAGACCTCTCGGGCGCTAGGCCTCGTGGTCGAGATGCTGAACAAACGCCGGATCTTCCTTCCGATGCTCCGGATCGCCGAGATCGCACCCCAGGAAATCGTTCTCGCCACGGGTTCGGTTTCCCTCCGAGCATTCCAGTCCAGGACCGGTGAGCTCAGTGTCCTGGCGGACATCGTCGGATCAAAGGTTCAGGTTGATGACCCTGAGCTTGATCATCTCCACGGACGCGCGCTGGAAATCGCAGATGTCGAGTTGGAACGCACCCGTACCCGCGACTGGGTGATTTCCCGAGTTGCCGTCTACCATGAGAAACCCAAATTCGGTCGACGCCCGAAGTTGGACGTCGTCCCCTGGACACACGTACACGGAATCTCCGCCAGTGGCACAGGTGACCCGGATGAAACCGCGGAGCTGATCGCCCAGTTCGATGACATGCGTCCCGCCGATATCGCGACACAGCTTTACACAATGCCCGCGGCACAGCGGGAACAGATCGCCGTTGAGCTCGACGACGAACGCCTCGCTGACATCATGCAGGAGCTCCCCGAGGAACGTCAGGCGGAACTCCTTGAGGCGCTCGACTTCGAACGGGCAGCAGACGTTCTGGAGGAGATGGATCCCGATGATGCTGCGGACCTCCTCGGTGAGCTTCCCGACGCCAAGGCTGCAGCCCTGCTGGAGGAGATGAATCCGGAGGAATCCGCTCCGGTCCGTCGACTGATGAGCTTCTCGCCGGACACCGTGGGTGCGCTCATGACTCCGGAGCCACTCGTTCTCACCCCGCAGACGACCGTCGCGGAGGCACTCGCCTTCGCTCGCGACCCAGAACTGCCGACTTCCCTTTCTTCCATGGTCTTCGTTGTTCGGCCCCCCACAGCGACCCCGACAGGCAAATACCTGGGATGTGTCCACCTGCAGCGGCTGCTTCGGGAACCCCCCGGGTCCCTCATCGGTGGTTGCCTCGATCCTGATCTCCCGCCGCTGTTCGCGGACGATGACCAGGAGACAGCCGCACGATACTTCGCCACCTACAATCTCGTCTGCGGGCCGGTCCTCGACGCCGACAAGCACCTCCTCGGTGCCGTCGCCGTCGACGACCTACTGGACCACATGCTCCCCGACGACTGGCGTGAACGGGGTCTCCGTCCTGCCCCCGACCCCAGTGGACAGCATCCTCTCCTTCGTTCCACCCCACGCACGACCCGCTGACAGACACACCACAATCACCCCGTTCGACCCTCTCTGACCATCGTGAAGGAGCCCCCGTGGCTGATTACCAGCGCAGTGACCTCGATACTCCGGTTGCCGGCCAGCGCCGAAAGCTGATCAACATCGACGGCGACTCGGTCGGCGCCTTCGCAGAGAAGGTTGCGCGATTCTTCGGCACCGGCGAATACCTCTTCTGGCAGACGGTATTCGTGATGATTTGGATCGCCCTCAATGTAGGTGCCTGGAAGTTTAGTTGGGATCCGTACCCATTCATCCTCCTCAATCTGGCTTTCTCCACACAGGCAGCTTATGCCGCCCCCCTGATTCTTCTTGCGCAAAATCGGCAGGAGGACCGTGACCGCGTGGTGATCGCGGAGGATCGTCGGCGTAGTGAGCAAACCAAAGCCGACACCGAGTTTCTCGCCCGCGAACTTGCAGGTGTACGGATCGCCGTCGGGGAGACCGTCACCCGTGATTATCTCCGCCGTGAACTTGAGGATCTCACCGACATGCTCGAACGTCTCGAAGCGAAAATCGACGATGAGTCCGCTGCACGCCAGGCCCGTGAACACCGGCGGCGGGGGGCCCACGACGGGAAAGACCTGCTCGCAGAACCGACCATGGGTGAGATCAACGACCGCGATGACACAGATGGTTGGCCGCATCCACAGCGATGATCCTCATCATCACGCCCACCAGCCCCGTGGGTAGTCACGGTCCGGGGCGCGCTAGGATCGGTGGGTGATGACTACCGTGACTGAATCCGAAGTCCGCGCCGCACTCTCCAGGGTCATCGACCCCGAGATCGGGCGCCCCATCACCGAGCTTGGTATGGTGAAATCCATCGTCATCGATGGTTCCTCCGTGCAGGTCGAGATTTATCTGACCATCGCCGGTTGCCCGATGAAATCCACCCTGACGGAGAATTCACGAGCAGCGGTGGCCGAAATCGATGGGGTGACTGACGTCACTGTTACCACTGACGTGATGAGCGACGAACAGCGCCGAGAGCTGCGTACCAGTCTGCGGGGCGCATCCGCTGAGGTCGTGAATCCCTTCGCGCAACCGGGATGCACCACGCGCATTTACGCAGTGGCCAGCGGAAAAGGCGGCGTCGGAAAGTCGTCCATGACCGTTAATCTGGCCACGGCGCTCGCCGCACGGGGCCTATCCGTCGGCATTCTCGATGCCGACATCTACGGGCATTCGATCCCGCACATGCTCGGTTCCGAGGAACGCCCACATCAGGTCGACGACATGATCATGCCGCCCATGGCTCACGGTGTAAAAATGATCTCGATCGGTCATTTTGTCGAGGGAAACGCACCCGTCGTCTGGCGCGGACCCATGCTGCACCGGGCGATCACCCAGTTCCTCACAGACGTGTTCTGGGGTGACTTGGACGTCCTTCTCCTGGATCTACCACCGGGTACGGGTGATGTCGCAATTTCCGTCGCCCAACTCGTGCCCAATGCTGAACTTCTCATCGTCACCACCCCCCAGGCCGCTGCCGCCGAGGTCGCGGAACGCGCAGGCTCAATCAGCCAGCAAACCCGACAGCGGATCGCCGGTGTCATCGAGAACATGGGCGCTATGGTCATGCCCGATGGTTCGACGGTAGATGTTTTTGGTGCCGGTGGTGGACAGACCGTCGCCGATCGGCTTTCAATTCTCACCGGAACCGAGATCGACCTTCTCGGCGAGATACCCCTTGACCCGGCTCTACGCGCAGGCGGAGATGTCGGTGTACCAGTGGTCATCGCACACCCTGACTCCCCGACTTCCCAGGCGATCGGTAAGGTCGCGGACAAAATTGCGGTACGGCGGGAGTCCCTCGCCGGTAGATCCCTCAACCTCGGTGTCGCTCACCGTTAGCACACTACGAGGAGTGCCCCTCCGCGGAATCGGAGGAGCACTCCTCGTCCAACAGATGATCCGGTAATCTCCCGGCCATCATGTGACATCCGACCAGTCTCCCGCAGCGACACCATCATCTGTATCGGGATGTCCGGTCGACCGCTCTGGCATATGCCGTTCTCTGTCGGGTCGTTCGACCCGAACGGTTTCCTCTGCCGCCCGTACGACTGTGGTGTTCTGCTCGGCCGCGCGCTGCCGATGAGCCTCGCCCGCAGTTCCCTCCGACATAATCTTCTTCGGGTCGAAGGAATCCAAGAAACTATCGTCTCCGTCGAAAAGGGTCTTGGCCAGAACAGCCCGCGGCCCCATTCGCTGCAGCGCAGCGAACTCCCCGATCGAACCCGTTATATCCTCGAATTCTGGACCGAACTCATCGCTCATCGAACGCTTCGCATCGTCAATCGCCCGCCGCGCCGCGAGAATCGCCGCACGGACATCCTGAATAACACGGGGGAGCCGTTCCGGTCCAATAACAATGAGACCCACGACAAAGAGAACGAATATTTCGGACCAACCGACACTGTTGAACACTCCTTCATCCTAACGGAAGGAAGGTGGTACCGTGCTCACCAGATTTTATCGTCACCATCCGCGAGATCGACGCACCGCACGGTAGAGAATATCCATCTTGTCGAGCAATGTCTGAGGCGGTGAACAGACCGAGTCTTCCACTCCTGGTCCCGCTGGACAGGACTGTGCGATGGAGTTCAATCGTTCCAGAAGGGAACTGGGCACACGGATATCATCATTCTCACCGCAGGTACGGAGCCGCTCGGCGGCGCGACGCTGCTGATCAACGTCATCCCTGCATTCCACACAGTGAACCATGTGAACCCGGGCCCGATGCGCGGCTCCCGGTGACAACTCACCGTCAACGAACGCGGCGACAGCTTCAGGACTCAGGTGTTCAACAGAAGCGAATTCCCTGGGCCGATTGCCTCGGCGCCACGGCCCCCCGTGCGGTGTCCACCCGTCCTCGGGCTGCTGTTCAACCATATCGAACCGCCTCCCTGCACATCTCTGTTACCAAGCCGAGCCACATCCCGGGTCCCTCACTGTATCTGCCGACAAGAATACGCTGTTCGGCGAATACAGTGCACCGGGCCTCCCGTTCGGGTGATCCAGTCAGCGGCTGAGAGGGATCAGAAGCTGAGCATCAGCATCGGTGCGGGCAGCCAATTCCAGACTGTTCCGAAGTTGGCTACGCCCCCGGTGGATACGTGAACGAACCGTACCCATCTTCACCCCGAGGGTGTCCGCAATCTCGTCGTAGGTCATTCCGAGCACATCACACAGTACGACGGCGACCCGAAACTCAGGACTCAGAGCATCAAGAGCCCGTTGGAGCACCGGGTCGAGGTTCGAGAAGTTGAACGCCTGTTCAGGGGTCATCTCGGTACCGGGCACACGATCATAGTCCTCCGGCAGTGCCTCCATCCGGATACGACTCCGATGTCGGACCATATCCAGGAAGAGATTCGTGGTGATGCGATGAAGCCATCCCTCAAAGGTTCCGGGCCGGTAGCTCTTGAGAGAACGGAACACCCGCATGAAGGTTTCTTGCGTGAGATCCTCCGCGTCGTGCCGGTTGCCGGACAAACGGTAGGCAAGCCGGTAAACCCCATCAGCATGCTCCTCCACCAGCTCGGCCCATGTCGGCATTTCCGCGGCACCCGCATCGAATGCGGCAGTACCACAGAGCGATACGGACCCGTCGACATCGGGGATCGCCTGAACTTCAGAAGGCCTGGGTGCTCCGGAGGGATCGGACATCATGCTTTGATTATCCATCAGAGAACTATCGTACAACGAAGCCCGCCCTTAAACCATCCTGATTTTCCCGCGTCAATTCAGTAACGCCCCCGGACCCATCCCGAGGCCATCCGTGACATTTTTCGCTGAAACCACAAACACGAAAACCGGCGGGTTGTCTCGCTTTTCGGCTCACCGGCCATACACTTGTACACGTGAGTGACACTGCCTTCAACAACCTCTGTTCCTACATCACCGGAACCACCGACACCCCACCTGAACTCGTCTGCGCCCGAAGCGATGCGGAAGAGTTCGGCCTGACCGTACCCGATGAGATCACCGGTTCACTCCTTTCTACGCTCGCCGCGACCGCCACCAGAGAAACCTCGGCAGGTGCAATCGCCGTCACTCCCGCAGCCGCTGTCGTGGGGCTGTATCTGTTAGAGGGCCTCGGCGCACGAGGTACTCTCACCTGCATCGACCCCGAAGCCGAACATCAGAAGCAGGCCCGCGCGACGTTCACCGCAGCCGGATACCGGCCAAGCCGATTTCGATTCCTCCCGTCACGTCCGCTTGAGGTGATGGGGCGCCTCGCACCGGGGTCCTATCAGCTCGTCTACGGGGACATGCGGCCGAGCGATCTCCGGGCCTTCATCAACGCCGCTTGGCCACTGCTCGGTGACGGCGGGGTCCTCATTCTCGCGGACTGTCTACTCGACGGCACACTGTCCGACGCAACCCGCCGCGATCGCGACACGGTCGCGGCCCGGGAAGCGGACGACCATGCCCGCCAGATGGATGATGCTCTGATAACAAGATTGCCCTTGGGTGCAGGTATGACAATCCTCACCAAGCGTTCCTGCCCTACCGTCTGATTTTCTCGGACATAAAGAAGTGCGTTCGGCAGAAACCCTGCCGAACGCACTTCTTTCCGTTATCGCCTTGCCACCGATGTCACCGCGCCGAGCGCGGCGACCAGTGCAACCTGCCCGGCAGGCTAGACGACGACGTTTTTTCCGATACAGACAACTCCACCGGCACTCACGGTGAAGCGCCCTGCATCCCGTTCATGGTCAACCCCGATGAACTCCCCTTCGGAGATCACAACATTCTTGTCCAGGATCGCGTGGCGGACCACAGCGTTCTTGCAGACACGCACACCCGGCATGAGAACAGACCCTTCAACTGTCGCCCCTTCCTCGACGATCACGTTCGCCGACAGCACCGAGTTCCGAACCGTTCCACCGGAGATAATCGACCCCGATGCCACCATGGACGACTGGGCGATACCTCCCTGAACGAACTTCGCTGGCGGGTAATTACCGGTATCCGTGTTATGGATCGGCCAGCGGCGGTTATACAGGTTGAACACCGGGTGCACGGAGATCAAGTCCATATGTGCCTCATAGAAGGCGTCAATGGTACCGACGTCACGCCAATAGCCGCGATCACGGTCGGTGGCCCCGGGAACCTGGTTGGATGAGAAATCATAAACGTTCGCTTCCCCACGTTCCACGAAGAAGGGGATGATATCCCCACCCATATCATGGTCCGAGCCCTCATTTTCGGCATCAGCCTTCAGCGCATCAACGAGAGCCTTCGTGGTGAAAACGTAGTTACCCATCGATGCGAAGGTCATCTCCGGGTCGTCAGGAGTCGCCGGTGGATTAGCGGGCTTCTCCAGGAACTCAGTGATCTTTCCGTCGTCACCGGACTGGATGCAGCCGAATGCATTCGCCTCTGAACGGGGTACACGGATACCGGCGACGGACACGGAGGCCCCGGACGCGATGTGTTCCTCGACCATCTGGCGGGGATCCATTCGGTACACGTGGTCAGCGCCGAAGACAATGACGTACTCGGGATCCTCGTCGTAGATGAGGTTGAGGGACTGCAGGATCGCGTCAGCGGACCCTGTGAACCATCTCTTCCCGAGGCGCTGCTGAGCGGGCACGGGCGTGATGTACTGACCTGCCAGTCCGGCGAGCTGCCAAGACTGAGAGATATGCCGGTCAAGGGAATGGGATTTGTACTGTGTCAGAACACAGACGTTCATGTACCCGGCGTTGACCAGGTTGGAAAGGACGAAGTCGATCAGCCGGTAGGTGCCCCCAAAGGGAACAGCGGGTTTCGCACGGTCTTCCGTCAAGGGAGACAGGCGCTTACCTTCACCGCCGGCGAGGACGATGGCTAGGACATGTGGTTGGCTCCTCACGAGATCCACTGTATAAGAGAATTGCTGTCTATGGAGGGGTTCGATCAAATTAGATACTTTTCGATCTGATAACCGCTATGACAATGGTCACCTCCTGCATCCGTCACAGCATCGGCTCCGATGGGTGCCAGCCGCTCACGATAGGTACGGACACCCCCGACACCTCCCAAACACACACCCGGGCACCCGGCACCTCCGAAGCACCCCCGTGCGGTGACTCCGGAAAACACATACCCGCAGTACGTAGCATTTGCACTGCCCCCTGTCCGTTCCCGGAATGTGGCATACCTCTCCCCCGTCCCGACGTCGCTGCATGCCGCGATAAGCACGGCTATCGTCGTGGATATGCGAGTAGGAATGATGACCAAGGAATATCCCCCGGAAATCTACGGCGGAGCTGGAGTCCATGTGACCGAACTGACACGGTACATGCGAAAGCTCGTCGAGGTTGACGTGCACTGCATGGGAGCGGAACGGGATGAGCCCCGGACGTTCGCCCACGGTGTCGACCCCGCCCTGGCCGACGCGAATCCGGCCATCAGGACGCTATCAACGGGACTCCGCATGGCGAGTGCGGCAACGGGAATCGACGTGGTGCACTCACACACCTGGTACGCGGGCCTGGGGGGACATCTGGCCGCCCGCCTCTACGGAATCCCGCATGTGGCCACGGCACACTCCCTGGAACCCCATCGCCCGTGGAAGCGTGAACAGCTCGGCGGCGGCTACGAGGTTTCGAGCTGGTCAGAACGAAACACCATGGAATACGCCGACGCGGTCATCGCCGTGAGCGAGAAGATGAAGGGTGCCATTCTTGAGGCATATCCACGCATCGACGCAGACAGGATCCACGTTGTCCTGAACGGCATCGACTGTGAACTGTGGCAACCACGCCCGACATTTGACGACGCCATCGAAGCCCGGGGTTCCTCGGTATTGACGGATCTCGGGGTGGATCCAGACAAACCCATCGTCGCTTTCGTCGGCCGGATCACCAGGCAAAAAGGGGTCGGTCACCTCGTCAAGGCCGCCAAACTCTTCGCCCCGGACGTCCAACTGGTTCTCTGTGCCGGTGCTCCCGACACCGAGGAGATCGCCGCGGAGACGACCGCTCTCGTGGAGGAACTTCGTTCTGTACGAGGCGGCGGAGTCTTCTGGGTGACGGAGATGCTACCCAAGGACAAGATCCAGGAGATCCTCACCGCCGCAGACACCTTCGCCTGCCCTTCTATCTACGAGCCACTCGGAATCGTCAACCTCGAGGCAATGGCATGCGGCACCGCCGTAGTAGCCTCGGATGTCGGAGGCATCCCCGAGGTCGTGGTCGACGGGGAAACGGGGACTCTCGTGCACTATGACGAGAATGATCCGGAAACCTTCGAACGGGATCTCGCGGCAGCAGTGAACGACATGGTTTCGGATAGAGAGCGTGCCCGCAAGATCGGGGAGGTCGGCCAGCGCCGCGCCGTCGAGAAGTTCTCCTGGGCGAAGATCGCCGAGCAGACCATCGACGTCTATTCATCGCTAATGTGAATGACGCCGACAGCTCCTGACCCCACCTCTGACACCGATTCCGGAGTCCATCACCCATGACCTACACCACCCACCGACCTGAACTGCATGTCACTGCGGAGCAAGGGGTTCTCAATGCCCCCGCTGGCGCGATCCGGGATGCTGATATCTGGCACGTTTTCCTGCAATACCAGCCCTCAGCGGGGGCACCCGCACGTTGGGCTCATCAGGTCCTTGACGTGACCAACCCCTATGACTGGGACATCTGCGATGATGTCCTGGCACCCGAGGGAAACGAGATTCAGGTGCGTGCCGGCTCCGTTGTTCCCGTCGGTGGGGCCGGAGCAGCAGAACTCTTCTTCACCTCCGTCACACCAACCGGAACCGAGGTACACGTCGCGGCAGTTCCATCACTCTCCGGAACGGTCACTGACCTGGATGATGACGCACTCGCACTCGATTCCTCGGTCTCCCGGCTCGGTTGTGTTGTGGGAGATCAAGACGGCTGGCACAATTTTCGGTCCCCATGCGTCCTCACGGATGGTCCCGGACGCTGGCTGATGCTCGCCGTCACCGGGCACGTCGATGAACCTCGACTCGTCATACTAGATTCTCCAGACCTCCGTGAGTGGGCCATACGGGGGCCCATGAGTTTCGACGGCGATCCGGGCGTCAGCGGTGGTCACTGCATGGTGAGTCCGAGGCTCCTCCGGCTCCGTGACGAGGTCAACGGGGAGCTGCGTGATGTCCTTCTGACCACCGTCGAACAGGAGGGGAACGGCCCCGACGTCTCCGGTTACCTCGTGGGAACCCTCAACGGTGCCCGTTTCACCGTGCACACCCCATTTACCCGAATGGATTTCGGCCACGATTTCACCCGCCCCCGCAACACCAACTTCATCGGTACCGGTACCGGCGAACAACATCAGGACAGTGCTCTCGTGTTCGGGCTGATGAACGGTATCGGGCGTAAGGATGACCCCACCAGACACAAGAGCCTGACCACAGAAAACTGGGCGAACTGCCTCTCCATGCCACGCCTGGTCACGCTTCAGGATGGAAGATTGTTCCAGACTCCGACCCCCGGTCTGCCGGAGGTCATTCCCGGAACGACTGCGGCCCGCATGTTCACCGCGATGCTCGACGTGAGGAACGGATCAGTCAGCGTCGATGTGCTCGACGGCGCCGGCGATACCGCACTCACAGTCACTCATCACGGAGATCATGTGACCCTCGACCGATCGATGAATACGGCCTACCCCGGTGACGTCGCGGCCTCCGGTCCGCTCGCAGAGGCTGACACCGACTCACTGACCGTCATTGTCGATGGCTCAACGGTGGAGGTCTTCGTTGACGGTGGAGTTGCGGCACTCGCCAGTCGCGTGTACTTCAGCAATGGGTGCACCGGATTCACCGTGCGCACCGACGGCGAGGCTCAGGTCCTTCAAACCATGAACCTAGGGCCCCTCCCACACGACTCCACCGAACTTGGTGATGTCGTGGACGGATTCGATCCTGCATCCTCAGCCTGACCGGACGAATACGACGAGGGGCGGCCCCCTTTTACTGGGCCGCCCCTCAATCGTCGGTAGGCGTCAGCGCAACTGAAGACGGGTGATCGTCGCACGCGCAGTGAGCGTCATGTGCTCCGGGATGCGCGCAGCACGCTCTGCCAGTACATCAGCCGGGATATGGCGGGCCGACGGGCTCATCCCCGTCTGCGTCGCAATGGACTCCTGATCGAGGCGCATGGTGAATTCAACCAGCTCCGGCTCACAGACCGTGTCGAACCACTCCGCTGCCTGTTCAATCGCTTTCTCAGTCTCCCCCTCCGGAACATCAAGAATACCGAGCGGCTCCCGCAGCTCCGAGAGATGTCCCACCTCCGCAGTGAGAACCACCACCTGACCACCGGGTTTGAGCACACGGGCGAACTCCGCGGGGTTAGAAGGCGCGAAGACAACGGTCAGAACATCCACCGAGGAATCCCGTAGCGGTAGTCTGCGCCGTACATCAGCCACGACAGCTCCGACACGAGGATGGCATGCAGCGAGACGTTCCGCTGCGGGAACCGAAAGATCTATCCCCACACCGCGCGCCCCCTCGACATCATCAAGCGTATGCGAGAGATAATATCCGGTGCCCGCTCCGATCTCGCAGACAACCGGATGCGCGTCATCGGTGACCCCGGCATCATCGAGCGCGAGTTGCACAGCACCTGTCACCGCTTCAACGAAGGGTGCGTAATGTCCCCGGGAGAGGAATGTCTCTCGGGCAGTGACCATTCCGTCGTCATCGGCACGATCTGCATGAACGCCATCGATCATCAACGTCACGTACCCCGAACCGGCGATGCCGTAGTAGCGCCCCGAGGGACTGCCGAACCAGGAACGGTCGCTGTCAAGGGTCAACGGACTTCCATCGACTGGATCCGCCAGGACATCGGAGACATCTGTGAGCACGTCTGGAAAACTCCTTACCGTTGGTGAGGGGAACCGCCGACGGGGGGTTCCCGCTGGCAGGCCGGAATAATGGGGGAACAGCCGTTCAGCGCGGTTCATGATACCCGTAGTACCGCAAGAGGCGGTCGATCAGTGGGGTGGTCAACGGCTCCTGAGCGATACCCCAGGAATGTTAAAAGAAGACCGTCCCGTGAAGATGTCAGGGACGGCCCGGGGTAACAAGATGAGCCGGATCAACCCGCGGCCTCGACGAGCAGAGCGCCGAGCTCCGCAGCCTCCTCCTTGTTGAGTTCCACCACGAGACGTCCGCCACCATCGGTGGGGATACGCATCACAATCTTGCGCCCCTCTTCCGCGGCTTCCATCGGACCGTTACCCGTCCGGGGCTTCATAGCTGCCATTACGTCCCAGCTCCTTCACAAGCTTGTGTTTTAAGAAGTATCGCCTTCCAGCCTAGTCTTTTTTCAGGACAACGGTCCCGGGGAACAGCCCACACCGGCTGGAATCAGGCACCTTTCCCATGGCACCGGTTGAGTTCGGAACGCAGCGCCGCAATCTTTTCCTCGTAGGTCGCCACCAGCCGATCAACCTCCTCCATACGATAACCCCGGAGCGTCACCGGGAGACGGATGTCCTCCGGCCGGTCGGCCCACACCGCCGAGTCGTTGGCTGCACCTATGTCAGGAAGCTGTTCATCGAGCGGAGGGAGACTCTCTCCCCGTCCGAACAACACCCCGAACACCACAGTGAATACGACGACGAGCACGAGCAGTACACAGATGTAGATGATCCAGGTAAGCACGATAACAACTCCTAGCAGACGATCTCCATCCGCGATAGTCGGTCAGCCTCAACGCGAACAAGGCTACCCGTCGACGGTGCCATGATGCAGCGTCGACAACGGAGGACGCTCCGGGACGATACACCCGTGTCCAGGAATAACCCCGTTTCGGGACAGAATCGTGGCGACAACCGCATCAGCGACAGGTTCAAGATCTCCCGTGGATTTGTTGCGGTGTCTCCGCACTCCGAGATCAACGGAGGTTACGGAGTCTGGACCAAATCTGGCGGAGACATCGAGAAGCAGTCCCGCTTCCACCCCCCAACCCGAGACGAACGGTAACTCCACCGCGGTAGAACGCCGTATCGCATACTCCCCGGTCAGTGGCTGACGAATATGCACGAGCTCCGGATTCAATGCCCTGAGCAGGGGGCGGGCCGTCAACGTCGTCACCCGCCCACCGCCGTCATCATCATCTCCGAGGGGACGACGATGATCCCCCTTGACGAGCTGGACACGCGAATCGACAAAGGGTGCACACAGCGCCCGGACCATACCCGGAACCGGATCGACGAGGTCAGCGTCGATGAACACCACGACGGAGCCCCGCGCCGCGGCTGTTCCCCGCCACAGCACCTCGCCTTTACCCGGACGGACCGCCACATCAGGTAACGCCGCTTCCCGGGTCAATACCATCGCCCCGGCTTCCCTGGCCCGGGCGATGGTCCGATCGGTCGAACCTGAGTCGATCACCAGGATCTCCCCCGGCGCGTCCGCCGACACCGCAGCAACGACGTCAGCCACGGTCTCCTCCTCGTTGAGTGCTGGGATGACCACACTCACGTACTCCACGGGAAACCCGGTCACGCGAGACCTCGAACCGCAGCGACCGGTGGAACATCCCCCTTAATCGCCGCTGTCATCCGGAGGACGTCCACCGTATCCGCCACCTCGTGAACACGGAAGGCCGCCACACCACGTGCCGCCGCCCAGGCCGTCGCCGCGAGTGTGCCCGCAACCCGACTCTCCAATGGTCGTCCCACAGTCTCCCCGATGAAATCCTTGTTGGAGAGCGCCATCAGCACCGGCCAACCGGTACTGACGAGCTCGTCGACGCGGCGGAGAAGTTCAAGTCCGTGATAGGTGTTCTTGCCGAAATCGTGAGTTGGGTCAATCAACACGAGATCCTCGGGGACTCCGCACGCGACGGCTCGTTCCGCAAGTGTGGTCGTCTCGGAGATCACCGCTGCGACGACATCATCATAGTGCACACGATGCGGCCGGGTCCGGGGAACGGCGCCGCCGGTGTGGGAACAGACATAACCGACACGATGCGCTCCCGCGACCTCAACAAGTTCCGGATCATGCCCGGCCCAGGTGTCGTTGACCAGACGCGCACCGGCGGTGATCGCGGCATCCGCGACCCCAGCCCGCCACGTGTCCACTGACACAGTCACACCGGGATGCCTGTGAGCGGCGGCTGCGATGAGGGGAATGACGCGATCAATTTCCTCGGTTTCGTCGACGACGTGACCAGGTCCTGCTTTGACTCCACCGACATCGATGATCGTGGCGCCGTCCGCCACCGCGGCATCGACACGGGCAACAGCATCATCAAGGGCGAAGGTCGCGCCACGATCGTAGAAGGAATCAGGGGTCCTATTGATGATGGCCATGACGGTCGGAAGAGAATCCGCCCGCCCGTAACCAGGATGACCGGGACGCACCCCGTTACATCCGCGATTCAGCATCAGCATCACGGGCAGAATTTTCCTCGGCGTCCCGTACCAGACCCTGATGGGCTCGACGAATGTGGTCGACAGCTTCCTCTGGGGAATCCGTCACCATGATCAAATCCAGGTCCTCGGGTGAGATCATGCCGTTGACAAGCAGTTGTTCCCGGATCCAGCCGACCAGTCCAGACCAGAAAGAGGTGCCCAGTAACACGATCGGATAGTTCGTGATCTTGCCGGTCTGGACCAGGCAGAGCGCCTCGAAGAGCTCGTCGAGCGTACCGAATCCACCCGGCAAGCAAACGAAGGCCTGGCTATACTTCAGGAACATCGTCTTGCGGACGAAAAAATACCGGAAATTGATCCCGAGATCGATATAGGGGTTGAGCCGTTCCTCGTGAGGTAGCTCAATCCCCAACCCGACGCTCAGCCCACCTCCCTCGGTCGCCCCCCGGTTTCCGGCCTCCATCAGCCCTGGCCCACCGCCGGTGATCACGGCGTAATCAGCCTCAGCCAGCCGTGTACCGAGTTCCCGGCCGAGATCGTAGTATCCCGTGCCTTCGGATTGGCGTGCGGAACCAAACACCGTGACTGCGGGGGGCATTTCCGCCAGGGCACCGAAGCCATTAACGAACTCGCTCTGTATGCGCAGCACCCGCCACGGATCCTCATGCAGCCAATCGGTCGATTTCTGGGTGTCCAAGAGTCGTTGATCGGTCGTGGAGTCCTGCTTCCCACCGTGCCGCACCAGCACAGGTCCACGCATGTAGCGGCTCTGATCCTTCGTTTTCTCGCTCATCGGTATCCTTCAGTCGTGTCATATCTCTGTCGGCCCTGTCCTCACGAGGGTAACCTCCGGCAGGTGATCCGGTTGCGGACCGGCGATCCGGGAGTACCGCAACCAAGTCGCCGGTGTCCATGGTCACCGGTGCAGATAAGCCAGGAGCGTTTCTGAGACCTCCGTGATCATGTGAACGGGACACTGTTCATCCCGCTTGTGGCAGAACGACGGATCCCCAGGACCGAAATTCACAGCGGGGATCCCGAGCTCCGCGAAACGCGCGACATCAGTCCACCCGAATTTCGCGCGGAATTGTCCCCCTGTCGCCCGGACAAGTTCCGCAGCAGCCGGCTTGCCAAGCCCCGGGAGCGCCCCCGGAGAGATGTCGTCGATGTCCACGGTGAATCGGCTATCCCCATCAACGCCGAGAACTTCATTGAAATGGCCCATCGCTTCATCGACGGTCTTGTCCGGTGCGAAGCGGTAGTTTACGTAGAGCAGCGCCTCGTCGGGGATGGTATTAGTGGCGACAAAGGATTCACACCGCACGATGTTGATTCCCTCACGGTAGGTGCAGCCGTCAATGTGCACCTCATCCGGCTGGTAGTCAGCGATACGAGTGATCACCGGAGCGAAAAGATGCATCGCGTTGACACCGAGCCAGGACCTCGCTGAGTGAGCCCGGGTTCCATGCGCGGTGATCTTCAGTCGGATGGACCCCTGGCACCCTGCCTCGATGACAGCTCCCGACGGTTCACCGAGGATGGCAACGTCGCCGGCGAGCCACTCCGGGTGTTCTCTGACCAAGTGGGTGAGGCCGTTGAATTCCGAGGCGATCTCCTCACACTCGTAGCAGATCAGGGTCAGGTCACGGGAGAGGTCAGGGCTCTCCGCAAGTAAGGCGAAAGCGTTGAGGAACACGGCGTCCCCACTCTTCATATCAACGGTGCCGCATCCGAACAGAGTGTCACGTCCCTGATCGTCGACGCCGCGCTTGGAGGGTACGTTGTCGGCGATCGGAACGGTGTCAATGTGCCCGGCTAAGATCACCCGGCCGGGCAGCCCCCGGTTGGTGCGGGCGAGAACGTTGTTCCGGTAGCGGAGAACCTCAATTCCGGTGCCCTCCGCAAGATCCCGGAGGGCGGACTCAATGGCGTCGGCGATGTTCTCCTCGTGATGCGAAGGGCTGGCGATGTCGACGAGCCGGGCTGTCAGGTCGACGGGATCGGCGGTCAGGTCCAGTTTGAAGTCGGTCACGCCACCACCCTAGTGCCCAACGGGCATCACGCTGTTTCCGGTACCAGAAACCATGCTCATCCGCCGGGGGTTCCTGTCAGACAGCAAGACTGGTGTCACGGAGGGAACCAGCTAAACTGAAGGAGATGATTACTTCGGGAGCAAGCGCAGTCGGTATCGCCAACATCGCCATGGACGGCACGGTTCTGGACACCTGGTATCCACAACCGGAACTCACCGTCATCCCTCCGGCCGACAGAGGGACGATCCGGCTCGGGGCATCGAAATTGAGCCGTAGGCTCCTGTCATTAGTCAAACTCGATGAAGACCGGATGGTCGAGCAGGTGGCAGTCCGCACGGTCATTCCCGACCTGTCAGCACCACCGACCGACGCCCACGACGTCTACCTGCGCCTACATCTGCTGAGCCACCGACTGATCCGCCCACACGACGCAAACCTCGACGGACTTGAATCACTTCTAGCCACCGTGGTGTGGACAAACAAGGGACCCTGTCTGCCGAAGAATTTTGAGTTCGTTCGCACCTCACTGCGCTCCCGGGGGTTGATTCACGTCTACGCGATCGACATCCTCCCCCGAATGGTGGATTACGTCGTTCCCACCGGAGTCCGGATCGCGGAGGCTGAGCGGGTCCGACTGGGAGCCCACCTCGCCGAGGGGACTGAAGTGCTACGAGAAGGCTTCGTGTCCTACAACTCAGGTTCCGTGGGGCCCGCACACATCGAAGGACTTCTGTCCGCAGGCAGTGTCGTGGGGGCCGGGACACACGTCAGCCTCTCTGCGACGGTTCTAACAGACGACGCGAGTGGTACCGACACACCCCGTCCGGTTCGCGTGGGAGCGAACTGTCGAATCGGTGTCGGTGCCGGAGTGATCGGCATCGATCTCGGAGATGACTGCGTCATCGGCAACAACGTCGTCATCGATCGTTCAACGACCCTCCGTTTCCCGCACAGCGGTGAAACCGCACCGGCGACGATGCTCAGTGGTCAGTCCGGCTGGCACATCGACCGTGAACCTGGTTCTGCGGAACCAGTCGCACGACGCTGAACGGGGCCGTCGCGGTTCCATTCGTGAGGGAGTGGGAGGGGAAGCAACATCACCCCCGGGTGCCGTCAGGGTCCACGCAGTGCGTACAACTCCGAGTCAGACAGAACCTCACGGAAAACGCGCACCACACAGCGCCAGCCGGACCGATATGGGGCCCCTCATAACCACCTCGCAGACCCGATGAGGGTACAGCAACGGAATTTCCGGGGGTTTTAAGCATTTACACAGGGGAAGCACCGGTTATTGTTTACTTATGACAATCACTGAAGCAGCGGGGACCGAACTCGGCTCCGGACTGAAGACACGACATCTGACCATGATGGGGCTGGGTTCCGCAATCGGTGCGGGGCTATTCCTCGGCACCGGTGTGGGTATCCAGATCGCGGGCCCCGCGGTTCTGCTCGCCTACATCTTCGCCGGCATCATGGTGGTGTTCGTGATGCAGATGCTCGGCGAGATGGCCGCGGCCCGCCCAGCCTCCGGTTCATTCTCTAATTACTCCGAAATGGCATTCGGCCACTGGGCAGGATTCTCTACCGGTTGGTTGTACTGGTATCTACTCGTGATGGTGATGGGGGCGGAGATGACTGGTGCCGCAGGAATCATGTCACAGTGGTTCGGCGTAGATCCCTGGATCCCGGCTCTTGTCTGCGTGGTTATCTTCGCCGTCATCAATCTCTGGAAGGTCTCCGGGTTCGGTGAGTTCGAGTTCTGGTTCGCCTTCATCAAGGTTGCGGTCATCATCGTCTTCCTCGCCATCGGGGCCCTGCTGATCTTCGGTCTGTTCCCTGGGAGTGAATCGGTCGGCTTCGACAATTTCATCGGTGAACACGGCTTCATGCCGAATGGAATCTCCGGTGTCGCGGCGGGTCTGCTCGCCGTTGCCTTCGCTTTTGGTGGGATCGAGATCGTCACTATCGCAGCGGCGGAGTCAGACAACCCGGCCCGTAACATCGCCACCGCCGTCCGCTCGGTCATCTGGCGCATCGTGGTTTTCTACCTAGGCGCCGTCCTGGTGATCACTTTCCTACTCCCGTACGACGAGATCAGCGGTGCCGATTCGGCCGCCGAATCACCCTTCACACGGGTTCTTGAGATGGCCCATGTCCCCGGCATTGTCGGCATCATGGAACTCGTCATCGTGCTCGCCCTACTGAGTGCCTTCAACGCCCAGATCTACGGAACGTCCCGATTCGCGTATTCCCTGGCTACACGTGGCAACGCCCCGCAGCGCCTCGGTCGTACTAACAAAGACGGCGTCCCGATGAATGCGGTCCTGCTTAGCATGTTCTTTGCGTTTGTCTCCGTCGCTCTGCAGTACTGGAACCCTGCGGGTCTCCTTGAGTTCTTGTTCAACGCCGTGGGTGGCTCGCTGTTGCTGATTTGGGCATTCACGATCCTGAGCTACATGAAGCTGCACCCGCAGATGGAACGTAACGGTGAACTCTCTGTCCGCATGTGGGGCTTTCCGTGGCTCGGATGGATCACCCTCGCGATGCTCGTCATCCTCACACTGCTCATGCTCTCCGACGATTCCGCAAGGTACCAGGTCCTCTCGGTCATCCTCGTGTTCGCCGTGCTTGTAGGTCTCTCGTTTATTGCCCCTGGAGCGAAGACCGCTAAAGCAGCGAAAGCCCGCGATCTGAAATAGCGCATCACCTTTCCACACCACGATGGCCGTAGCGTCCGCAACCCGGGCAGAGACTACGGCCATCATGGTATCCGGTAGGTTGTAATCCATGACTTCAGCTATCGCCACAGGACTCGCCACAATCGAGCACGATGGAACCGTTCTCGATTGCTGGTTCCCCGCCCCTGAACTCACTGACACCGATCAGACCACCGGTACGACCCGTCTCGACGTGAACGAACTCCCGGATCATCTTGCTTCACTCACGGGTACCGATGATGATCGTAACGTCGAGCGGATCGGTATCCGCACCGTCATCGCGGACCTGGACGCTGCCCCGGCCGACGCCTATGACGTGTACCTGCGTCTCCATCTGCTCTCCACCCGTAAGGTCCGTCCCCACGGGCTCAACATGGATGGGGTCTTCGGTCTCCTGACCAACGTCGTTTGGACCAACTTCGGTCCGTGCCCAGTAACTGATTTCGAGGTCACCCGGGCAAAGCTCTCTCGCCGTGGCCAGGTCAACGTCTACCTGGTGGACAAGTTCCCCCGGATGATCGACTACGTCGTACCCACCGGTGTCCGTATCGGTGACGCCGACCGGGTCCGTATGGGGGCACATCTCGCGGAGGGCACGACCGTCATGCATGAGGGCTTCGTCAATTTCAACGCCGGTACTCTCGGTGCATCGATGGTCGAAGGCCGAATCTCAGCCGGGGTTGTCGTCGGCGACGGAACAGATATCGGAGGTGGCGCCTCGATCATGGGAACCCTGTCGGGTGGTGGCAAACAGGTGATCTCCCTGGGCGAACGTTGTCTTCTGGGTGCGAATGCGGGCTGCGGCATCTCTCTCGGAGATGACTGCGTCATCGAAGCCGGCCTCTACGTCACCGCAGGAACCAAGGTAAAGGTTCTCGGCGATGTAGCGGTAGCCGCCGGGGTCGCCGACGGTAACTCCGTGAAAGCTGTCGAATTGTCCGGAGCATCGAACATCCTGTTCCGCCGTAACTCGCTAACCGGCGCGGTCGAGGCTACCGCATGGGGTTCCGCGCAGGTCGAACTCAACGCCGACCTACATGCCAACTAGTTTTCACCGGTTGGGGGATTAACCATCGTCGGGGTTCACCGGAACGGGTGTTCTCTTCCACGGATCCCCTACGTCTCCCGTTTTCGGGTCCTAATGGAAGAAAAGGCCAACCCAATGCCCTGGTTTTCCTCGCCCACGCTCACCGGCCGCATCATCGAGTTAGCTCCACTAAGCCTCGATGATGCACCTGAGCTCTCGGAAGCCGTCCTAGACGGCAATCTGCATCACGAGTGGTGGACCTCCACACCCGCACCCGATGACATGGCCAACGACATCACGGTCAAACTGAACCATGCCGCTGACGGGACCATGGTGCCGTTCATCATCCGTTCTGCGGTCGACGGCACCGCATTCGGCGTGACCTGTTACTACGATCTCGATCCGAGGGTTCCACGGGTGGAGATCGGATACACATGGCTGCGTTCCGCGGCCCAGGGCAGCGGAGCAAACCCAGAGGCGAAGCTCCTCATGCTGGGTTACGCCTTCGACGAGTTGAACTGTGCACGGGTGGGCATCCGGACGAAGTTCTCCAACACCACGTCGCGGGCCGCCATCGAGCGTCTGGGACTCAAGTGCGACGGAATACTCCGTTCACACGTGAGACTCCGCAACGGGGTACTTGATGACGCGGTCCTGTACTCCGCGCTCGCGCATGAATGGCCGGTGATCCGGGCCCGACTCAATGACCGGATCAGGCGCCATACGCCCCTGAACTGAAAACCCTGCCTGGTGTTCAATCGGTACGCTCCACGGCGTACTCTTCTTCTGGGCCCTTTTTCACAGCCGACACCCAGCAGGAGATGGCACCGCCGTGAGTACGACCACCACCAATCTAGGATCCGGTCTGAAGGTCCGTCATTTAACGATGATGGGCCTCGGCTCGACCATCGGGGCGGGACTGTTCCTCGGAACCGGCGTCGGGATCAGGGCTGCCGGGCCGGCCGTGCTGCTGGCCTACATCGCCGCTGGGGCGATCGCCGTGATGGTGATGCGGATGCTCGGCGAGATGGGGTCGGTGGTGCCTGCCTCCGGTTCGTTCTCCGAGTATGCGGAGCTCGGTATCGGCCGGTGGGCCGGTTTCACCCAGGGCTGGATCTACTGGCTCGCGACCGTCGCCGTCCTCGGCGCCGAGATGACCGGGGCCGCGGCGATCATCGGTTCCTGGTTGTCGATCCCGCAATGGGTTCCGGCTCTGGTCTTCGTCGTCTTTTTCGGGGTGGTCAACCTTCTGCGTGTCCGGGCCTTCGGTGAGTTCGAGTTCTGGTTCGCACTAATCAAGGTGCTCGCGCTCGCCGGATTCCTGGTCATCGGGTTCCTTCTCATCTTCGGCCTGCTCCCGGGGCACCCGTACATCGGGTCCTCGGTGTTCACGGCGGACGGGTTCATGCCGAACGGTCTGGGCGGAGTCGCCGCGGGCATGCTCGCCGTGGCCTTCGCCTTCGGTGGCATCGAGGTAGTCGCCATCGCTGCCGCCGAATCCGAGGATCCCGGCAGATCATTGGTCAACGCCGTGCGCACGACGATCACGAGGATCAGCGTGTTCTACCTGGGCAGTGTTCTGGTGATCACCTTCCTCCTGCCCTACTCCACCCTCGGGGCGGCCGACACCGCGGCGGACAGCCCATTCGCCCTCGTTCTGGGGCTCGCCGGAATACCCGGGGTCGTGGGACTGATGGAGACGCTGATCGTGCTCGCACTGCTCTCCGCGTTCAACGCCCAACTGTTCGCCTCATCCCGGATGATGTTCTCGTTGGCCCAGCGCGGTGACGCTCCGGCGATTTTCTCCCGGGTGAATCCCAGAAAGGTCCCTGTCCCGGCCATCATCTTGTCGATCATCCTCGCCACCGTGATGGTGGTGCTGAATTTCGCGGACACGGGTTGGTTGCTCGGGTTCATGCTCAACGCGGCAGGAGGTTCCCTGCTCATCGTCTGGGGGTTCATCACCGTCTCCGAGCTGAAACTCCGGCGCCGACTGGAGCGGGTGTCGGAGCTGCCGATCCGGATGTGGGCCTGGCCCGTGTGCACGTGGGCGACCCTCGCCGTGCTCGTCGCCCTCGGGCTGCTGATGCTCGCGGACGCGGGTGCACGCATCCAGTTGATGTCCGGGGCCGGCATGTTCCTCCTGCTGTTCATCGCGGCCCTGGCCAACTCGCGGATTCGTGGTGTCAGTCCGTGGCAGAAGGCGCTGTTGCCCGGTGAGGACCGCGGGCTGAGGTAGGTCCACGGCCCCATTTCCCCCGACCCGGCGGTACAGGTAGCCGTCCGTCCTACCGCTCCCGTACGGGGGACGGGGGACGGACTCTCTGATTCACCCTTGCGGGCCGTGTCTCCCCCGCCACTGAGTAAAGTTATATTGACTAGAAAGTAAGTATTCTTTACATTATGGCCATGGAACCGGACACAACGGAAAATCTGGTGCGTAAGCTCCGCCGATGGGCGGAGCTGTCCCAGGCCGATCTCGCGGAACGGGTAGGCGTCACCAGGCAGACGATCGCGAACATCGAGAAGGGAAACTACTCCCCGTCCGTCCACCTGGCGCTGGCGATCTGCCGCGAACTCGGAGCCACCGTCGAGCAGGTCTTCGGCGCCGAACAGAACACGACAGCCCCCGGCATCACCCACGAAAGGAACCGATGATGACCATCACCCGACACCTGGACACCGCGATCCGCTGGTCGGAGAACCAGTTCGAGGACGAATTCCAGATCAGGACGTTCCACCGCTCGCAGACACTGGGACGGATACTCTGCGGTCAGCTGTCACTGCTCACCGCGATGATCCTCGCCTGGGTCCTTCCGGACGGACGGGCACTGCTGTCCTTTCTCGCCGTGCTCCCATTCGCCGGTTCCGAGCTGATCGCCAACGCATGGTTGACCCGCCGGGTACCCCGCCCCGCACCGCCGCGGCCACCGGCACCGGTGATCGCACTGACGGGTGTCCTCACCGTGTCATGGCTGGCCGGAATCTGGCGGAACGGTCCGACCTCGGGAGCGGACTGGCTCCTCGGACTGATCGTCGGTGCCTGCGCCGGACTCGTCGCGATGTTCGTTGCGGGCCCCAGGTTGATCCGCCGCGCACGTCTGCGGGACATCCGGCGAATCGATGCGCGACTGGGATCCGACTGATCAGGGTTCCGGGACCACGGGGTCACGGGCGATGACGACCCGACTCGAGCGGAACGTCCAGAACTTGTTGATGACGAAGTTCACCGGCATCGCCACCATGATCGAGATCAGCGTGGCCCAGTAAAAGCGGGTCCGGAACCCGGTGGAATCATCGAAGATGTGCGCGGGCAACGCGAACGGTGATTCCGGATTCATCAGGGCCGTCACCACAACCAGGCTCACCACCAGGGCGATCATGCCAGTGAGAAGAAAGGGGATGAACTCCCGGAACCAGCTCAGATGTGTGGATGAACGGAACGTCCACGACCTGTTCAACTGGAAGTTCCACACATTGGCAACCAGGAAAGCGATGGTGAAGAACACGTGGTACCAGCGGATGTTGTACTGAGTTCCGAGGAGATTCAGGAAGGGTTCATGTTCGGTGATCCCGTGCCACCACCAGGCGATCTTCTTGCTCATCGCAACGGCGAAAAGATTCACCACCACGCCTGATCCACCGACAATCCCGAATTTCAGGAACTGACGGAGACTATTGGTGTAGTGGCCGATGGTTGGCTTCATGGTGTATGCGGATGTCCTTATCGATCCTGTACAACGGGAGGGGCACGCTGTCCGTCCATCGGCACGGCCCGGGGCACCTCAGACTACGGGGCTGCCCACCAGATAGAATATTCTACGTCGGCGAACCCGCCTCGTCCGCATTCAGAGGGTCGATACCCGTGCTCGAGTGGCGATCATCACCACCGGTACGGTTTACGGCCGCCGCGTACTCCGCCAGTCGCTGGATCGCCCGTCGATCGGATCAGTTACCTGCAGGCGGGTGGCCACCAGCCCCAACGGTTCGGTGAAGTCCCGGAGATCCAGACCTCTGTCCACTGGGTAGGTATCATCGCCCACGATCGGACACCCGAGGTGAGCGAGCAACACTCGGAGCTGATGCGTGTGCCCCGTGACGGGCCGCAGCTCAACGGTTCTGTCCCCGGTTCGGCGAACCTGGGTTCGGGTCGGGATACCACCGTCCATGACCCGGACGACCCGCTCGCCGGAGATCTTCCGCATCGGCAGTTCGACCGTGATCCAGTCCTCCCCCAACGGCGGTTCACCCACCACGCGAGCCAGATAAGTCTTAGTCACCTGCCGGTGCTGGAACAATGACTGATAAGCCGACCGCGTATTCCGATCCGTCGAACAGAGTAAAACCCCGGCCGTGAGCCGATCCAGACGGTGCAGAGGAACGATGTCCGGATTATCCAGTTCCACCCGTAACCTCGTCTGCACCGTCTCCCGAATCACCCGGCCATTTGTGGTTGCGGGGAGAAAATGCGGTTTATCGACGACCACGTACCGGTTCGTCCGCTCAAGCACGTCGTGGGTGAACGGGATCACCGGCTCCTGCGGGACCGCGGGGGTGAACCACGCCGGAACCGCCCCGTCGAGAACCGTACCCGCGGGAATGATCTCACCGAACCTGAAGGGCGAATCCCCAGCGGCACCGGCCACATAGGTCCGACCATCCGGAACGACTTCACGCAGTACCACCCGGCGCGGTGAGATCCCGTCGATGACCGGAAGCGGGCAGCGACTCACGCCAATCGCGCCACCGCTGCATCGACACGCTCATCGGTACCAGTCAAAGCCATCCGTACATGCTGCGCTCCCTTGGGACCGTAGAAATCCCCCGGGGCGACGAGTATCCCACGTTGCGCGAACCAGTCGAGGGTCGCCCGACAGTCCTCGCCACGCGTGGCCCAGAGGTAGAGCCCAGCCTCGGAATTGTCCACGGTAAAGCCTGCCCCGGTCAGGGCAGCGAGAAGTTTGTCCCGCCGCTCCCGGTACCGTTCCCTTTGCTCCGCTTCCTGGGCGTCATCATCGAGCGCGGCCACCATCGCGGCCTGGATCGGACCTGGCATCATCAGGCCGCAATGCTTGCGCACCTCAAGTAACTGACCGATCAGGTCACTGTCCCCGGCGAGAACACCGGCGCGGTAACTGGCCATGTTCGAGGACTTCGACAACGAATGGATCGCGATGAGACCGGTGTGGTCGCCACCGCAGACCCTCTCATCCAGAATGGACAGTGGCGGATTCTCCGGATCCCACCCCAACCCGATGTAGCATTCGTCGCTGCACAGGATCACACCCCGCTCCTGCGCCCATCCGACGACTTTCCGCAGATGCTCGATGCCGAGCACCTTGCCCGTCGGATTAGACGGGGAATTGATGAACATCATCGTCGGTGTCGCCGGACCAATCTGGGTCAAAGAATCCGCCCGCTGCGGGCGGGCACCGGACATGAGCGCCGCCACCTCGTAGGTGGGGTAGGCGACCTCGGGGATGATCACCGTGTGGCCCGTACCAACACCCAGCAACATCGGTAACAGTGCGATGGCTTCTTTCGTACCGATGACCGGTAGAACCGCCTCAGCCACGAGTCCAGACATGTTGTATCGACGCGACAACGACTCCACCAATGACCGGTTCAGTTCCGGGGTACCGGTCGTCTGCGGATAGCCCGGTTCAGCGGCCGCCTCCGCCAACGCGACGCGGATCGGTTCCGCGACGTCGTCGACCGGGGTACCCACGGAGAGGTTGACAATACCGTCCGGATGCTCCGAAGCCTTCTTCTTCACATCGGCGATCGTGTCCCACGGGAAATCGGGGAGGGCGTTGCCGGGAGGAGTGCGGGTGAGAGATGCCATACCACTGTTTATACCCGTCCACGGGCAGAAGACGGCCCAGCGGGCTAGATGAATCCCCGCCGCGGGCCCTCACCGCCAGATGTCAGGCCTGCGGGGGAAGTTTGTCCACCAGCGGTGGGTCGAAGTCCTGTTGCCCCAGACGGGCAGCACCACCAGGCGACCCGAGATCGTCGAAGAACGCGGCGTTCGCGTCGGTGTAGTCGATCCACTCGTCCGGAACGTCATCCTCGTAGAAGATCGCCTCGGTCGGGCACACGGGCTCGCAGGCACCACAGTCGACGCACTCGTCGGGGTGGATGTACAGCGAACGCTTTCCCTCGTAGATGCAGTCGACAGGGCATTCTTCGACACATGCCTTGTCCATGACGTCGACGCAGGGCTGCGCAATTACGTAGGTCATCGTGGTTCGGTTGCTCCAGGTGGAAACGGTTCGGGTGGTCGGACGACAGGGGCTGGTCCGTCGCCGGACCCCATTGTGTCACTTCCCCCGTATCAACGGCCAACCGCCGCCCATCGTGCCCGCGAGAAGAAGCGCTGCACCACTGAGCGTCTGCGCGACCAGCACGTCTCCCGTCACCTCCGGCCAGAGCAACAGAGCGAGGTATCCCACCAGCCAGACCCCGAGCGGGATTCCCGCGACGGCACGGTTCTGCGTCCACAACAATGCTGTTCGGGAGAGCACCAGCGTAAAACCGAAGGCGATGGGAAGAGTGAATGGAAATGCGATTATCTGTCCCGCCGGCAGGGTGATACGTGTCCCGACGTACACCACCTCCAGCAGGACGGAAAGGAGAGCCCCGAGCGATAGCCAGGCAAGCCCGACGGCCGTCTCCCCCACCGTATGCTCGCGATAGATGTACCGCTCGGTCCCGTAATCGGCGGCAGTCACGGAAACTCCAGTCCGGCAGTCACATCCGGGGTCCGTACTACCGGGTCGACCCCCCACCCAATCCGGTAATGCTCATTCCGGAGGAGCGGCTGCGCGATGAGGTTACTCAAGGCAAATACTGCGGGAGTCACCGCAGGATCTGATACCGCCGCGAATGCGGCCACCGGATTAACATCACTCACCGACCCGTCCGCAAACCAGATCTGGGTCGCATGGGCCGCCATCGCCGCCTTCTTCGCCGCGAGGCACTCATCATCGAGGACGACGGTGAGATCATGTGTATCGACGGAGGCAAGCTCCCCGTCCGTGGCGCGGCTCCAGCCGTCCGGAATCTGAGAGATACCGTCGAGCCCCGCGCGCTGGTCCGCCCGATCAGTCACCGCCCAGAGGATCCGCTGTGGCACAGCTCCCGGAATCTCCTCCGCAAGCAGTGCTTCGACAGCCGCATGGGTGATCTCGTGTGCACGAATGTGGTCAGGGTGCCCGTATCCCCCGTCTGGTCCGTAGGTCACGATGAGCTGTGGTCGGTATTCTCTCATCAGATCGATGAGCTGCTCCACCGCTGTGTCCCCCGAGTTGATGAACGCCCTGGGGTGCCCGTTGGCTGGATCACCCGCCATCCCAGAATCCCGCCAACAGCCCGCTGACCCGAGATGAACACCCCGGACACCGAGGTGGTTCAGTGATTCCCGCAATTCAGCGATCCGGAAACCACCGAGCTGATCAGCGCTATCCGCGACAAGCCCCCGGTAGGGATCTCCGATCACCTCACCCTGCTCACCGAGCGTGCAGGTGACGACAGTGACGGCCGCTCCACGGCGGCTGAGCTGCGCCAACAGTCCCCCCGTCCAGATTGCCTCATCGTCAGGATGAGCGTGCACGGCGAGGACTGTAAGCCCTTTGAGGTCATTGTTCAGCATGAGATCCCTACTCCTCTTTCGCGGTCCAGCCTGCAGCAGTGGACAGGAGGCCGGTGATTCCACCCGGATTCGCGGACCAGTTCTCGATATCCGCATCCGGGACCACGATACCGGGGCCCAGGACGATAACACGGTTCTCCGTGACCAGCGGGATGGAGAGTACCTCACTCTGCTCGACCCTGCGGAGTTCGGGGATCACATCTTCCGGATTCATGGTGCCCGCGAGCATCGACAGAAGCGTACCGTCAAGTTTCCTCGAGCAGATCCCAGAGAGATTCCCCGAACGGATCGAGGTCCGCTTTCGAGACCGGGACGACATCGACGAGACGTCGTTGGGGGATCCCGTGGACGCGGTCACATCATCCGGATCGAGCGCGACCGGACACAGAAACCGGTCAGCGAGGGTAACCGGATCCATAGTCGTGCGTTGGTGGCCGACAACGGCGTCTGCGTCACCGGCCGGAAGCAACTTTCCGGCGATATCGGTGAACGGTGCGAGTACAACTTCGGCGTTGATACCCTTGCTTCGGAGGATGTCGACGATGGTGTTCGCGGCGGCGGTAGCCATTCGATCGGCTGGATCAACAGCAATGCGGAGTGGAGTACTTCGGGTGGCGAGTTCCAAAGTAGGCCCGACTGTCCCGATATCTGCGGAGGAAAACTTGTTATCGCCGTTCAGGTCCTCCTCGGGTCCGTCGTCTCCGAAATCCCCTGCACCGATGTCCCCTGGTTCCGATACTGGGAAATCCGGGATCACAAGGTTCGTGGAACGCCCCGTGGCCAGCCTCGCGACCTGGTTCCGGTCGATGAGTCCAACGAGTTCCCGACGGACCGCGGCTGTGGACAGCACCGGAGAAGTAACGGATAGGGTTAATTCGAGTACGGTCTCGCGTTCGCGGACCGACACGCGAGTCTCGGGCAGCAGGCTGAATGCGTCGAACGTGGTTTCCTCCGGTGTCACGTCGAAATAGCTCGCTTGACCGGAACGCAGCATCTGGACTCCCTGCTGCACCGACCGGACCTCTCGAAAGTTCAGGGTCTCGGTCTTTGCCGGATCCGGCCCCCAGAAACGATCGTTACGTACGAGAGTCACCGCACCACGTTGTCGGTCGACCCGAGCCACGGTGTAGCGCCCACCTGCCGCTGGAATAATATGATCCAGCCCCGTTGTGAAACCGTCAGCGGAGTCTCTGAGCAGATGGCTCGGAAGCAGGTGGTTGAACAATCCACTGATGTCAGCGACTCCGCGACGGAAATCGACATCGATGGTCCGCCCACCCCCGGATGTGCGGATGGCGCTGATCTGTTCATATCCTGCGGCCCCGATGACTCCAGGGGTGGATACCATCGAGTCCCTCAGAAAACTGAAGTCGGCACCCGTGATAGGGGCACCATCCGACCATTGTGCGGCAGGATTCAGTACGTACCTCACGGTCTGTGCGACACCGGGTGCCGAAGGTTCCACAAAATCCACCGACTCGACGAGATCAGTGTTAGGTCTACCATTGACGTGAGTACTCGGGAGAACGAGATCAGCGAGTGCCCGGACAAAAGCCGAATCCTCGGAAATAAGGTGCGGATTGAAACCGCCGTCGAGGGGGTCTATACCGATGGTGATCTCCGAGGCCAGCGATGAGGTAGCCACTTCCTCCCCTCTCTCCTCAAATCGGGGGTCTGGAGGAACACTCGAAGTACCGGCTGCCGTATCGACGGGCAACGGTGTGGGGCCATCAGCCGAACATGCGGTGAGAGCAAGCGAAAGCACAAGCACCACCGCCGGGACGGTCCGGAATGGCGCGGAAACCGGCACCGGAATGGATCTCGGGAGAACAGACACATGTCCATCCTAGTCTCCGTACGTCTCGGGACCCCGGCAATACGACGATACCCCGCTCCAGACACCAGGAAGGTGCGGAAGCGGGGTACACGTGAGCGATGCTGTGAAATCAGCCCTTGTTGCGCTGCTTGTCACGGGAGCGCGCACGACCGCGCTCAGTGGCATTGAGAATAGCCTTACGGACACGGATGATGTCCGGAGTGACCTCGACGCACTCATCCTGACCACAGAACTCCATGGCCTCATCGAGAGTCAGGTTGCGTGCCTTAGCGAGAGTCACCGTGGCATCAGCGTTCGCCGAACGCATGTTGGTCAGCTTCTTCTCGCGGGTGATGTTAATGTCCATGTCCTCCTCACGGTTGTTCGCGCCGACGACCATACCCTCGTAGGCCTGCGTTCCGGGTTCGACGAAGAAACCGCCACGATCAGACAACTGCTGCAACGCGTAAGCCGTGATCTGGCCGGTACGGTCCGCGACGAGAGAACCGGAAGCTCGGCCCTTGATCTCCCCAGCCCAGGGCTTGTATCCCTCGGAGTAGTGGTTGGCGATGCCTGTTCCACGGGTTTCCGTCATGAACGTGGTGCGGAAACCGATTAGACCACGGGCAGGAACGGAAAACTCCATGCGAACCCAGTCGGTACCTGTGTTGTCCATGGACAGCATCTGGCCCTTACGCGCGGCGAGAAGCTGGGTGATCGCACCCTGGAACTCCGAGGGGACGTCGATAATCATGTGCTCAAAAGGCTCATGGATCTTACCGTCGATGGTCCTGGTGACCACCTGCGGCTTACCGACGGTCAGCTCAAAGCCCTCACGACGCATGGTCTCCACGAGAATCGAGAGCGCCATTTCACCACGGCCCTGGACTTCCCAGGCATCAGGACGCTCGGTCGGCAGAACCTTGATCGAGACGTTGCCGATGAGTTCCTGGTCGAGACGGGCTTTGACCACGCGGGCGGTGAGCTTGGTACCACCACCGCGACCAGCCATCGGTGACGTGTTGACACCAATGGTCATCGCGATGGCAGGTTCGTCAACGGTGATCCGCGGCAGAGCAACCGGATTCTCCAGGTCCGCCAGGGTATCGCCGATCATGATCTCCTCAATGCCCGAGATTGCGGCAATATCACCGGCGATGACCTCATCCGTAGGAACCCTGGTCACACCGACGGTACGGAGAAGCTCACCGATCTTGGCCGTCTTGGTGTGCTGGTTCCCCTCAGCATCATAGTGGATCCAGGCTACCTGCTGCCCCTTCTTCAAGCTCCCTGCGTGCACGCGGACCAGGCCGATACGGCCGAGGAAGGCGCTGGAGTCGAGGTTGGTGACGTGAGCCTGCAGAGGACCGTCCAGGTCTGCACTAGGCTCGGGGAGAACATCATAAAGAACGTCGAAGAGATCCTGAAGATTCTCGGTGTCGGGGGCGTTGCCGTTACCGGGATTGACGGTCGACGCTTTTCCTTCACGACCCGATGCGTAGAGTACGGGAAGATCGAGGAGACTCTCAGCAGCCTCCGCGGCCTCCGGATCCTCGATGGTGGAGGCGAGCTCCAGGAGCAGATCCTGACTCTCATTCACGACCTCTTCAATGCGGGCATCGGGGCGGTCCGTTTTGTTCACCACGATGATGACAGGCATCTTCGCCGCGAGTGCCTTACCCAGTACGAAGCGGGTCTGGGGCAGCGGTCCTTCAGAAGCATCGACGAGCAGAACGACTCCGTCAACCATGGACAGGGCGCGCTCGACCTCACCACCAAAGTCAGCGTGGCCCGGAGTGTCGATGACGTTGATGACAAGATCCGCACCATCCTTACCGACACCTTTGCGACGGATGGCCGTGTTCTTGGCCAGGATGGTAATTCCTTTTTCTTTCTCCAGGTCCCCGGAGTCCATCACGCGATCGACGGGTTCAGCGCGTTCCTCGAAGGCGCCGGACTGACGCAGCATGGCGTCGACGAGGGTGGTCTTTCCGTGATCGACGTGCGCTACGATCGCGACGTTACGGAACTCTGTGGTGCTCACTGGTGGTTTCTCTCCTGGCGGAATGCGAACGGTGGGACTGAAGCGCCCGCCGTTGTGGTTAATCGGTGGTTCAGCGTACCCGCACCCCGACCAGAACCGCACCTTTTCATGTTTTTACCCCGAGTACGGAGTAACGCTAACAACGTTCCTTTCCTTCCCAATTTCCGGGGTTGTGTAACAGTACATTTCCGTTCCCCGACACACCCGGTAGCCAGGAACCAACGGTTGCAGCCTCCCTCCAGAAACTCTAACCTCTCTCGATCCATCCGCAGACAAGACCGGTAGTCGCCAACAATTCCCGGATAACTGTCCCAGGCAAGCGTCACTGGTGCAAAACTAAATGAAAGTGACTAAAGTTACGCATGCTATTTACGTGAGCGGCGTTCGTGTCGGTGCACCGTTGGCGTACCATTCACCTCTGCCCCGCCCACGATCCCCCAGATAGATGGAGTCCAGACACAGTGCCTGAAAAAACCCGCAGCACCATCCACCTCCGCGTCGCTGCCGCCACTACATCAGCGCTACTGCTGTCCACCGCTGTTCTGTCCACTGTGCCCGCAGCAGCCGCCCCCGCCAACCCCGCCCCGGTAGGCTCCAGCGTTCCCGGGCTTCCCCAGTTGCCACCACCGCCACTCGATCATCTCGGCCGCCCTGCCCCCCACATCCTCCAGCAGATGCGGGATCTTGCCGCACTGGAGTTCATTCCCGGAAACATCCGTGGAATGCTCCTTGCCGCCGTCGGTTTCTTCGAGGGGGGCGGCAAACCGGGTGCCCCAATCCCCAAGGATGCACCGGTCTTCGCCCAGTTCGGTTGGCCCACCGTCGCAGATCAGTGCATCGGAGGGAAAAATAGGGCCACCGGTACCGCCATCGCTGTTCCCGGCCCCGCAGACCTTCCTCTGCCCGGCGTCCCCGCGGGACACGCAACCTTCGTCTTCACGGCACTCGGCACCGAACGCGTCGCAGAGAACCAGCAGGACTCCATGCAGGTGCATTGGGTGAATATCAGCACACTACGCACCGGAATCACTCCCCTCGGATACACCGGCATCAATCCGGACGGTCCCGCAACGATCGCAGGGACCGCAGACACCGGGCCAGGCACCGTCGTGGCGGTCCTCGACGGGGGTGTCACAACCACCGGAGAGAACGGCGATTCCACCTGCAGGTTCTTTCCGACCACCGGCATCTTCGACGTGAGGTAGCCGACGATGACCGATCTACATCCCGTGAAGCAGGAGATTTTCGACCTCAACCGAGGTACGAACACCGACCCGAAGGGATTCATCCGTGAGGTCGACACCTACCGAATCACGGACTTCGGTCTATACATGGCCCGAGGCGCAAACCACCCCCGGTTCGGATACCTCGAGACCTGGCTCCTCCCGGGATTGGGGCTGCGCGTCAACATCTTCCACTTCCGGGAAGGCATCAACGTTCACCAGGACTATTACGTCGACGTCGCGGAAATCACCACTGATCCATCCGGCGTCTGGAGAACCCGGGACCTCTACGTCGACCTGATTTCGGTCACCGGTACCCCCGTCGATGTACTCGACATCGACGAACTAGCTGCGGCCGCCTCCGCGGGTTTGATCACCGCCGAGGACACCGAGACAGCTATCGAAACGACACTCACAGCGGTCGAGGGCATAACCCGGAACGATGACAACCTCATGGCCTGGCTCAGTCGGCTGGGAATCACCCTGGACTGGGCTGATCCTGACACCATCACTCTCGCCCCTGTGGAGTAGCTCAACCTCTCCACACGGTTATCACGTCCACGCACGGCCTGGCTACACTGACGTTCCGCCCATCCGCCGGATCATCGGACCGGGCACATACCTACCCGCCCTGGATACCCTTGATTATCCCCTGACTACATCGGGGTGTCGCCGCACACCGACACCCGGCCGAGGAGTCCGCATGTCCGACGAATACCAATCGAACCAAAGCAGCAGACCCGACCACCAGCAGAACAGTGACACCGACAATCTGTCGGAGACGATGATCAAGCAGATCAATGAAGGTACCGAACGGCTCTCCCGGCCGCTGACGGCTCTCATCGTCACCGGGATCATGGGTTCCCTCGAAGTTGGGGTCGGGTTACTCGCCGAATACATCGTGAGCGAATCGACCGGCAGCGACATGCTCGGTTCCCTCGCTTTCGCCATCGGACTCGTCATCATCCTCCTCGCCCACTCCGAATTGTTCACCGAGGGGTTCCTCGTCCCGGTGTCCGCAGTCGTGGCTGGAAGAATGCCGCTGCACCGCCTCATCAAATTCTGGGCTTCCACCTTCACCGGAAACATCATCGGTGCCGCGATCATCATGGCTCTCCTCGTCATCGCTTACCCCGACATGCACCCATATCTGGTCGAGAAAGCCAGACACTACGCACTCATGCCCCTCGACGCGGAACACGTCATTCTCGCCGCACTCGGAGGCATGTTCCTCACCCTGGTAACCCGCATGCACCAGTTCAGCGACGAAGTCGTCCCCATGATCATCGCCAGCACCATCGGCGGGTTCCTCCTCTCCGCCACCGGAATCATCCATTCCATCCTGGATACCCTTTTCATCTTCGGTGGTTTGTTCACCGGAGCCTCTGGCCTCACCATCACTGACTGGCTATCCTTCGTGTGGTGGGTCGCACTAGCCAATCTCATCGGTGGCCTCGGCCTCGTTTCCGCCCTACGCTTCGTACAGGCACATCGGGTAGTCCTCGAACAACAGAACGACTCCGGCATCAGCGGAGACCGCTGAAGCTCCCAACGGAACGGTACAGCGGTAGAGTGTGACGAACGGGGTTAACCACACCAACCTCACAGATCTCCGGGAGTAACTCCCGCCAACCGCGTAACCCGACCCCCGACCACAGAGGAACACCACGATCATGGCCCACCTCATCCGCCGCGCTCTCGCAACTACGGTTGCAGGAGTCGCGATGATCTCACCTGTCATTGTCGCCACACCAGCCGGGGCGATCATCAGCGCGCACGACGCCAACCCCGCGTTCGCCGCCTCCGCAGTCCGGCTCTCACTCGGTGACATGAACTGCACCGGCACTCTGATAGCTCCGGAGTGGGTACTCACCGCAAAGCACTGCGTAGGTGAGGGCACCACCTCAGATGTCTCGGTGGGACCGACCTATCACGCCGAACACCACCACGCCCGTGAAGTCATCCTGCATCCGAACGTAGATCTGACGCTGGTCAAACTTGATCGACCGTCCACTGCGCCAGTCTCACCGCTCTCCGGACACCACATGCAGCCCGGCGATGTCGGCCAGGCAATCGGCTGGGGTGGTATCCGAGGCAGTATCGCACCCCCGGTTCAGGAATCCTCAGTGACGGTACAGCGCCGGGTCACCAATGTACCTAGTCCAGACCGGAGCGCCACGATGGTGGAGACGTGGGTAGATGCTGGACGAATCCAACCAGGTGATTCCGGCGGCCCCCTGTTCATGGATGGAGCTGTCACGGGAATCATAGCAATGTCGAATGCAGGGACCGGGAACACGGTCGACGGCACCGTCGCCTGGTACGTACCGGTGGCGGAGAACCTGGACTGGATCAGCAGGCACTCCGGTGCCCCGCGTCCGGCTGTCACCGGTTCCCCGGCACCACTCGTCGACGCCACCGCGTACCCGACGGTCGCTCCGGTGCTTCCCCCCGTACCGGCGGTGTTCGGCAGCAGTATGCCGCAGCTTCCGCCGGAACTGTCCTTCCTCACCGCCGGAATCCCGCTGGGTGTGCCGCCTGTCGGTTCCTCGTAGAAGCGACGCGCGCACTGAGGTAGTCCCCGGAAAGCCGAAAAGGCCCGGCTCCATCCGTGTGGAGCCGGGCCTTTTCGCGCGGGCCGGAGACGGCTACCAGATGGTCGTCCCGAGTTCAATCCCGAGACCGGGGACCGAGTCAATGAGGTCCCAAGTGTAGGCCTCCTTCGCACCGGCGAAGATTTCGTCGGCGGTACCGGACTCGACGACCTACCCCTGTTTCATCACGACGCTGTCGCCTGCCGTCTGCCGCGGGGCAGCGGGATCACGGATGATGAGAGCTTCACACCATCACCCCGACCCCAACAGACAACACGAGCAGAGCATGTGGAAAAGCGCCGAACCCGAAGGCTAATTCGAGCGGCCACCGTATCTCGTAGAATAACGGTCCAGAAACTGAAACTGTGGTGACACCTCAGAATCATCAACCCATGACAATCCAGGCCAGAGCCGTTTACATCAGGCGTCACGCTTCCCGGTCACTCGACGCGCAAGTCCAACAGCCAAGGGTAATGGGAAAAGAGTGTAGACAAGAATTTTGAGGTAGGGCTCCGTTTCTTCGAGGCCCAGGACATGAGCCAGCCTGCTATCGCCCAGTACCATTTCGGCGAAGCTCCAAACAATGATTTGGGTCGCCAGCCAAATCATCAACACCACCAGGAGGAATTTCAGTGATTTCATTTCGGAGTACAGTTTCCTCGTTCTGCAACAGTATTGATTTGATAAGAACCAACTTTCCATTGGTAGCAAGTTCCATCGTTGATGTGCCGTAGATTGTCTAGGGCGACTTTGAGAGACCACAGAGCAACCGTAGACCCTACCGTCACACAGAGAAGCCCGGCAACTGCCACAACCAAAGGATGACGGAGCCTAGCGACCTGTGCACACCCATACCCTACCGCCAGCGCAAGAGAAGCGCCGCCGGCGGATTTCAAGGCACGAAGCTCCCAACCAAACCAGTTAAAATAGACTCCCCAGCCGTAGGTAATCTGTGGATCCAGAACGATTTCCCCCTCAGTCTCCTGAGTGTCTACAATTTGCCTGAGAGAAGAACCATCGGCGTTAATTTCATACCATGTCTCAAGGGGATTGCCGTCCTCATCGACAGCCCACGGTGCAGAGATTACGGTTTCCGATACTGCAGAAACACCATTCCCAGTGTCCATGCGGAATCCGACAGAACCATCATCAAACACAACAGCTTCCACCCCTTTAGGCATAGATAACCCCCATTCCTTTTCGACAAAGTCTTCATGCTTCGCGACTACTTCTGTCTGAATTAGAGTGCCAACCTCAGAAGAAGCCCGTGCGACTGCGCCAGTTTCAACATCCGCAGCGTATTCAGTCCACGCAACGTCTTCAAGCTTGACGGAGTCACCAAACGAAACTGAAATTTCACCGAAATACGTGTCTCCAGTCACTCCTTCATCAGTTATCTCCGCTTTGGACGGACGAGCAACCTCAGCACGCTCGGAAACTCCTTGTTGGATTGCCTGTTTTCCGCAGCAAGTGCCGTTTCAACAAGACTCCCCTCTTCACCACCCACTTCTTGAGCAGAAGCAGCGGAAATGTTACTAACCCCCAAGACCACAGCAGTTACTACAGTTACAATTAGCTTAATAACGCTTGAACCGTGCATGATCACACCTCCACAGGTTAACCACAGATACACTACTAAACATAGGTAAGCCTACACATATAACGAACCCCTTGTAACCAATGAAACGGTACCGCTGATCCGGTGGTGCGTGACAAGCACAACGAACCACGTCCACGGATCTGTAGCAGACCCTGGCCCACCGACTTCCGCAACCAGGTGATCATCCTGTGCGTGGATCTCGTAACGCTCCCGGCGACAATTCTCGCCGATCTATTTCCACTCGGCGATGGTGTCCTCACCAGCATGCGGATCAAACAGTTTTCAACGAGCCCCGGTTCTCACACACGGACCGCACCCTGCTGATTTCCCTGTCCGCGCTACCCCGCCCCGGTTCCTGTCTGGCGGGCTTGCTCCTCACGGGGCGACCTGAGAAACGCCGAACCATCCGATCCTGCTCCACGCCCCCAACCGCCGCAATCTCACCCACACGGGTGCTGTTGGACGGATCAGCCTGCGGCACACGCTGCGACAGGCAGATCAAGAATCGATCACTGCGGGTCGTACGGCACGGATCATGCGGGGTGTTGTCCGCATCATCTGTCGTCAGGCGTCACCTCGGTCTGACACAGGCAGTTACCCTGCCACCGACACGCCATCGGCGCATACTCCCCGGTCTTATCGACCACGGCCAGACACGCGGGACGCATCCATGACAGGCACTGGGCGGGGCACCTGGTGGGAAACATTCCAGTTCAGACCGTAATCATGCACTCAACGTCACAGTGGCATGTGTCCCGTCCGATCAGCGGCTGCTTCGTTGCGCCCGGGGCGATCTGCTCGATTACCCAACGCTGCCCGTTACGCACCATATCCCCCACACCCGTGTCGCCCCCTCACAAACGCCCGGTCATCTGACCGCGCTCCTTCACGGCCTTTAGCGCCACACGGTTCAGAGGTCCCGCTTCGGGGCCACCAGATATTGCCCACTCTCGGCGGTACCACGCTTCCAGTCGTGCGGAACACCGTTCATCATGACGGTAGTCGAGCCTGCGGCCGAGCGGTCATGATCCGGTGGAGGTCCGCCGCACTCTCCGCATCTGGCAACTCGTGGGTCAGGATGGTCAGCAGTCCACCGTGCACCTTGCTTCGCTATGCTGCTGCGCGGTACCAAACAGCGACGCGAGCCTGTGTGCCGGGTGATTTTCAGGGTGCGCACCGTCTCCCGGGGGAGCATGCCTACCTCATCCACGAGGCCACAAGATTTTCGGCGTTCCGGCCGAACATCTGCCACTGCGGCCACCGGTTCCGCATCAGTCGTGCGGCCCGGAGCCCGGGCGATCATCTGCGCCGATACGGCTACGCTCCGCCCCTCTCCCATCTCGTCAGCCACTTTTTCCCATCAGAACCAACCCAACACCAGTTTTGCCGGGGTTCTTCCACACACTCCACACCGCCCTGAGCATAGGATGTTTTGTTGGCGCAGGCCGGGACAACGACAAAGCTGACACTCGAGGTCGGGGGTTGCCCTCCTAATACACCGTGAGCGAATCAACCGGCAGCGGCATGCCCGGCTCCTTCGCTTTCGCCATCATCTTGCTCCCGTACTTTCCGAATTGTGCACGGTATCCAGCTGGACGGATCCTCCTTAGCACCCGGACCCGATCCACCGACCGGAAAGGCCCGGTCCCGCTCGGGGAGAGCGGGACCGGGCCTTTCGTCTGGGACGAACTCGTCTAGATCGACACCCCGAGTTCGATCCCCAGTCCGGGAACGGAGTCGATGAGGTCCCGGGTGTAGGCCTCCTTCGCACCGGCGAAGATGTCGTCCGCGGTACCTGCCTCGACGACCTGTCCCTGTTTCATCACGACGATGTCGTCGGCGGTCTGCCGCACGACGGCGAGGTCGTGGGTGATGAAGAGGTAGCTGAGGTCGAGTTCCTCCTGGAGGTCCGCCATCAGCTGGAGGATCTGGTTCTGCACCAGCACGTCCAGTGCGGAGACGGCCTCGTCGAGGACGATGACCTCCGGGTTGAGCGCGAGTGCGCGGGCGACGGCGATGCGCTGGCGCTGGCCACCGGAGAGCTCGTTGGTGTACCTGCGCATCGTCGACCGTGGCATGGCGACCATGTCGAGGAGCTCCGCGACACGGTTCTCGCGCTCCTTGCGGTTGCCCACCTTGTGCACCTTGAGGGGTTCCTCGATGCACCGGTAGATGGAGTACATCGGGTCCAGGGAACCGTAGGGGTTCTGGAACACGACCTGGAGCTTGCGGCGCATGGCGAACAGTTCGCGACGGTTCAGCGTCGACAGGTCGGTGCCCTTGTAGTACACCTTGCCGGAGGTGGGGTCCAGCAGGTTGAGCACCATGTTCGCGACGGTTGATTTGCCAGAACCGGATTCGCCCACCAGCGCGAGGGTCGTTCCCCTCCGGAGACCGAAGCTCACGTCGTCGACGGCCTTGAACTTCTTCTTGGCGCCCTTCGCACCCCGGATGTCGAAGACCTTCGTGAGGTTCTCGACCCGGATGACCTCCTCCGCGACCTCCGCGGAGGAGTGGCTCAGCAGTTCCGAGCTCTCCACCCCCTGTTCCTGTGCGGAACGGATGCGTGCACTCGCCAGGGACGGAGCGGCCTTCACGAGACGCTGGGTGTAGGGGTGCTTCGGGTCACGCAGGATCTCGAGTGACGGACCGGACTCCACGACGCGTCCGCGGTGCATGACGACGAGGTGCTCGGCACGTTCCGCAGCGAGTCCGAGGTCGTGGGTGATGAAGAGTACGGCGTTTCCGAGTTCATCCGCGAGCGTTCCGAGGTGATCCAGGATCTGCTTCTGCACCGTCACGTCGAGCGCGGACGTCGGTTCATCGGCGATGAGGAGGTTCGGCCGCGCGGCGAGACCCATCGCGATGAGCGCGCGCTGGCGCATACCACCGGAAAACTCGTGCGGGTACTGCTTCGCACGGCGTTCGGCATCCGGAAGTCCTGCCTCCTCAAGAAGCTCAGCGACCCGCTTGTCCGCGCGGGAACCGGTCGCGATGTTGTTGGCCTTCAGCGACTCCTTGATCTGGGTTCCGATGCGCCACACCGGGTTCAGGTTACTCATCGGGTCCTGGGGGACGAGGCCGATCTCGGATCCCCGGTAGCTCTCCATCTCCTTGGATGAGAGCTTCGAGATGTCCTTGCCCTTGTACAGGATTTCGCCGTTGGTGACTCTGCCGGTTCCCGGCAACAGCCCGATCACGGCCATGGCGGTGGTGGACTTACCCGAACCGGACTCACCTACGATAGCGACGGACTGCCCCGGGTAGATCGTGAGGTTGACGTTCCGGACCGCCTCGACGGTGCCGGTGGACGAGGTAAACGAAACGCAGAGGTCCTTCAGCTCAAGCAGCGGATCATCTCCGTGGCGGTGCCCCATGTGGCGGGTGCCGTCGGCGTCCTGGGTGGTGGGGTTCACGGGATCGCTCATCGCTTCCTCGCCTTCGGATCGAGGGCGTCACGTACGGCATCGCCCATCATGATGAAGCTCAGCACGGTCAGTGCCAGAGCCATAGCCGGGTAGAAGAGAACCATCGGCTGAGTACGCAGCGAACTCTGCGCCTTGGAGATGTCCCCACCCCAACTGACGATCGTCGTCGGTAGGCCGATGCCCAGGAATGACAGCGTGGCCTCGGCCACGATGAACACGCCCAACGCGACGGTGGAGTAGACGATGATCGGTGCCGCCGCATTTGGCAGCACGTGGCTGGTCAGAATCTTCGCCGGTGAAGCGCCGACGGCACGGGCCGCCGTGACATATTCCTCGTTCTTCACACTCATCACGGCACCACGGGTGATGCGGGCAATGGACGTCCAGCCGAATAGACCGAGCACCAGAACGACGGTGATGATGGTGCGCTGTTCCTTGAACATCTGCATCACGACGATCGCGGCGAGCACCAGCGGAACAGCGAAGAATGTGTCGGTGATACGGGAGAGAATGGCGTCGATCCAGCCACCGATGTACCCGGCGAGCGAACCGATCACCGTTCCGATGAACACGACGAGCGCGGTCGTGAGGATACCGACGGTCACCGACGCACGGGCACCGTAGATGGTACGCGCAAAAATATCGCATCCTTGCCTGTCAAATCCGAAAGGATGCCCTTCACGGGGTCCTTCGAGAGAGTTCGACAGCTCACACAGTGCAGGATCAGTCGACGTGAACATCCCCGGGAAAACTGCCAGCAACACCGCGATAAGAATCAGAGTCGCAGAGAACCAGAACAGCGGGCGACGACGCAGGTATCGCCACGACTCGCCCCACACGCTGGTGGGCGCAGATTCATCGGCGACCGCATCAACGGCACCAAGACCTGTCTCGTCGGTCTCGGCGATGAAATGGTTCTGGCCACGCCGGTTCGAGGGGAACAAGGTGCCTGCGGCGTCATCGACGGTCGGGTTGGGCAATGGCTTGTCAATGTTGTCATGCATAGCGGATCCTCGGGTCGAGTACGGCGTAGAACAGGTCCACGAGAAGGTTCGCCAGGATGTAGACGACGACCAAGACGGTGGTGAAACTGACCACCGTAGTCGGCTCGCCCTTCAGGATGGCGTTGTATATCGTGCCACCGACCCCGTTGATTCCGAAGATACCCTCGGTGACGATGGCTCCGCCCATCAAGGCGCCGAGATCCGCACCGAGAAACGTGGTGACCGGAATCATCGAGTTCCGCATCACGTGGCGAACCATGACGTTGTTGTTGCTCAGGCCTTTTGCACGTGCTGTACGAACGTAGTCGGCGGTGAGATTCTCGGATACCGATTGGCGGGTCAACCGAAGGACATAGGCGAGGGAAACGGCTCCGAGAACCAACGCGGGCATGAGGAGGTTCTTGACCGTGTCGTGAGGTCCGACCGTGGACGGCAGGAGACTGAACTTCACTCCGACGACGTACTGGAAGACGAAGCCGATGACGAAGCTGGGTACAGCAATGACGATCAGGGACATGACGAGCACGGTGGAGTCGAAGATGCCACCCCGACGGACTCCGGCGATAAAACCGAAGCCGACACCGATGATGGCTTCGAAGATCAGAGCCATCACCGCCAGCTTGATGGTCACCGGGAATGCGGTGGCCATGACCGAGCTAACGGGTTGACCGGAGAAGGTGGTACCAAAATCGAGGGACAGGATTCCCTTGAGATACAGCAGATACTGAATGATGAACGGTTTGTCCAGGTTGTACTCGGCACGGATTCGCTCGGCGGTGGCCTCGGTGAGTCCACGATCACCTCCGAGGGCTTGCACCGGGTCACCGGGCATGAGGAATACGAGCGCATAAATCAGGAATGTCGCACCGAAGAAGACCGGAATCATCTGGAGCAGACGGCGCCCTACGTAACGCAGCATGGGGGTTCCTTCTGTCGAGGGAAGTGGGGGCGGAACAATCCCGGTTAGGAAAACACCGGGCTACCGCGCCAGGCCCCGGGTCGCCGGAAAACGGAGACCCGGGGCCTGGCGTCAACCCAGCTCACCTGAGTACTGGTCCGATCCGTTGGACGAATCGCACTACGGTCGGTGAGGAGTCGGTGGTACCGGGCGAACCGGCACCTCTGATTACTTCTTGGTGATCCCGTAGTAGATGGGCTGCGAGTTCCAGCCGAACTGGACGTTGTCAACAGCCGAGGACCAACCAGCCGTGACATTGGAGTACCACAGCGGGATGACGGGGAGGTCCTGAAGCAGGATCTCCTGCGCCTCATTGTAGAGCTTCGTGGATTCCTCAACACTGGATGCACTCGCGGCCTGCTTCAACTTCTCGTCGAACTCCGCCGAAGAGTAGTCGCCGTCGTTGGAGCCGGCACCGGTACCGTAAATCGGAGCGAGGAAGTTACCCACGGACGGGTAGTCGGCCTGCCAACCGGTACGGAACGCACCGGAGATCGTGCGGTTGGTCACGTCATCGCGCAGGGACTTGAAGTCCGGGTAGGGGTTGCCCACTGCGTCGATGTCGAGGGTGTTCTTGATAGAGTTCGCCACGGCATCGACCCATACCTGGTGTCCACCATCAGCGTTATAGGAGATGGTGAACTGACCGCTCCACGGGGAGATCTCGTTGGCTTTCTGCCACAGTTCCTTGGCCTTCTCCGGGTTGTAATCGAGAACGTCGGAGCCCTTGAGTGAATCACTGTGGCCGTCAATCACGGGGGATGAGAAATCCGTCGCGGGAGTCCGGGTTCCGTCGAAGATCTTGTCGGTAATCTCCTCGCGGTTAATGGCCATTGAGATGGCCTCACGGCGGAGTTTACCTTCATCACCACTAAAGTGCTCCAGCTTCTCCGGGATGGTGAAGGACTGGAAGACTGCTGAAGGCTCGTTGACCCAGCGTCCGTCGAGCTCATTCTTGTACTTGGTGAAGGCAGAGTCCGGAATTGCATCGAGGACGTCAAGGTTACCGTCGAGGAGTGCAGCATAGGCCGAGTCCTGTTTGGGGTAGAAGACGAACTCGATGCCATCGTTCTGCACCTTGCGTCCGCCGTCGTAGTTCTCGTTGGGAACCAACGTCAGGGACTGGTTGTGCGCCCACTTCGCAACCTTGTAGGGGCCGTTACCGATCGGTTCCTGGCCAAAGGCATCCATGTCTTCGAAGGCTGAATCAGGCAGAGGATAGAAGGCGGAGTACCCGAGACGCAGCGGGAAATCCGCTTCCGACTGAGCCAAGGTAACGGTGAAGGTGTGATCATCGTTGATCTCGAGTCCGGTCAGCGGTTTGCCGTCCTCATAACCTTCGATCGGCTCAAAGAAGTAACTGGACAAGGTTTCGTTCTCGACAGCATAATTCCAGGCGTCCACAAAGTTCTTCGCCGTCACCGGGGAGCCGTCAGAGAAGGTCTCCCCTTCCTTGATCTTGATGACGAACTTCTTATTGCCATCCTCCGGAGTGATGGACTCAGCAAGGTCATTGTGCGGCTTACCCTCTGCGTCGTAGTACACCAGACCCGCAAAGATACTCTCGACGATGCGCCCACCACCGGTCTCGTTGGTGTCCTGCGGAACCAGCGGGTTCTGCGGCTCGGAACCCCAGGCAGTGATGTACTTACTATTTGACCCACTGCCGCTGCCTGTATCCGACGACGAGCAAGCGGACACGGAAACAGCAAGCGCAGCCGCGGTCATCGCGGCAATGGTCTTCTTCAAAGTCATGCGGGAACCTCCCAGTGTGGATGAACGGAAACCCGACAGTTGGGCGAGACTGAGCCCGTACCAGATTCAACTGCCTGTTTCATTGTGGGTCATTTTAACTGTGACACACCTCAATTATCGAGAACGGCACCCGCATCTGTCACATAGTTCACCTGCAGCAATTACACTCCACCACACCAAAGCAAAGGAATTACCAGCACTTTTTCGGAAACACGGCCGATGCAGACCTTACGCGCGTTATTAAATCGTTATTGACACCGAGGTAAACGGGAAGTGAAACGACCTTGTAGATCGACGGCACGAGATCGTCAACACAGTTCCGGGAACACCACGTCCCGGCTGAGAGGTGCAAGATCCGGATCCGTCGAGTCCAGAGGAAAGAACCGGGCTTCAGCGATCTCAGCCAGAACTTCCGGCACACCGTGCAACGGGTGCAGGTAGGTGAATACGTCACAGTCCACGGTGCACCCGGCCTCATTCGCAGCTTTCGCACTGAATCGCCCGAGAGCAACAAGTGAGGCAGGTTCCAGGTCAATTCCAAGTTCCTCGAAAATCTCACGGACCGCAGTCTGACGTGCACCCTCCCCTGGTTCGAGTTTTCCACCCGGAAGCATAAAAGATGCAGTTCCGCGCTTACGCACACTGAGAACATCGCCCGCCACATTACGGAGCACGACTGCCGCAATCCGTATCACTGTCATGCCAAACCAGCCTACCCGCCGTCAACAACAAGATCGACGGTGCTCAGGACGTTCTTCGGATCAGCAGCATGGCTTATTTCCTGTTCCTCCCAGTATCTCCACCAGTCAGCGAACCCTGGATCACGAGATAGCGCCCGATTCCGTCGAGTCTCAGTGGCAAGCTCCATCCTGACGGTGAAACACGGACCACGCCGGAGGGCAGCCCGCAAATTAGCCGGAGTCAGGGCCCCAACCCCCTCGACGATGAAGGTCTCCTCCGGATCCAGTGCGACCCACTCCCCCGGACGGTCCCTGCACCAGTCCCACCTGGTATACCCGGGAGCAATCGGATCCAGGACATCACGGGCAACCATCAGGCTGCCCTGTGCAAGCCCTCCCCAACCAGGGTAAAAGTCATCAAGGTGAATCACTCGGTGCCCCGTCCGTTCACCCAACCTGTCTGCGAGCGTCGTCTTGCCGGATCCCGAACGTCCCCCAATCAGAACTGTCCGGACCCCTCGGGCACAAGCATCGACAAGAACATCCACGACATCGTTCGACACATTTCTCAACATTACGCACCCAGGAAACGGAAGTCACCGGTCGCGACAGCAACCCCGAGTGACAGAAGTGACGCAGCGAGACAGACCACCATCAGCAACCAATCCCATCCGGACAACCGAGTCGGACGCGCCCAGGTGCGCGGAACATCCGTCCCGAACGCTCTGGCCTCCATCGCCGTGGCCAACTTCGCACCGCGGCGTAGTGCAAGAACCAGCAGACCGAAGAGCATCGTCACCCCCCGGATGAGGCGAGCGTCATCAGCTAAACCACGGGACCTCCTGGCCCTGCTCATCGCCTGCCAATCCCGCTGAAACAAGGTAGCAAGCCGCACCCCGGCAACGGCACCGATGACAAATCTGGCGGGTAGACGCCAGATCTGCGCGAGGCTATCCCCTAGATCCGTGGGGTCGGTCCTACCGATCAGAACCATTGCCGGAATCCCCACCGCAAACACGCGGACCATGATTGCCAACGCCAGTTGAATAGAGTTATCGGTAATGTGGATCCAACCGAAGGAGAAGTATTCGGCCCCTTCCGGTCTGCCATACAGTGCCATCGACACGCCGGACAATGGAGCGGCGAGAAACAGGGGCCAGGCACGGATCAACAATTGCCGGATACCCGTACCAGTGAACGGCAACGCGACGATGATCAACGCCAGACAGCAGGATGCAGAAACGACATCGACGGAGAGCAGCAGCGGGGTAGTCAGGAACGCCAGCGCCGTGATCCTCGCGACTGGGTTTGTACGCGCCAACAGGTCAAGCATGCCCATCAACCTCTATCCTATGATCCCCGAGAACATGGGCAAAAAGCGGATCGTGTGTGATCGAAGCCAACGTGACCCCGTCATCCACCAGATCCCGGAGCAACAGGATGAGTTCCGTGAACGTCCTGCGATCCTGTCCGAACGTCGGTTCATCGAGAATGAGGACGGAAGGAGTCGTCACGAGTGCCGTCGCCACGCTCAACCGACGTTTCTGTCCACCCGACAGCGAGAACGGGTTGGCCTCTGCCAGATGCTCGAGACGCAGCCGCTCAAGGAGTTCATCGACCCGGGCACGGTCTGCCGCGGTGACAGCGTCCGCCGGAGGGTGACCCGTGAGACGCCGCCACAGACCGAAGCGTCCTCGGCGGCCCGCGGTAACCACTGGTCCGATCAACAACTCTGATCGAACTGTCCGGGCCACGAACTGGTGCTCAGGGTCCTGGAACACGAAACCGATCCTCGTGGCCAGCTCACGGGAGGACCAGGAGTGCGGCCCCCCGGACAGCTCCTCCGCCACCCTGTCACTCGCTAGCACCTCCCCACCGAGAGGGGACATCAGGCCTGCGAGAGTGAGCGCAAGAGTGGATTTACCGGCGCCGTTCGGTCCGGTGATAACGGTGGAACGTCCCTCGGGAAGGCGGAGGTTGTGGGGCGATCCCACAGGGCGTCCTTCCTCCCATCCGACGGTGAGTTCCCTGGCTTCCAGGGCGGGATCGGCATCCGTTCCTGGAGCGTGAGATCGTACCGGAGGAAGATCGAGGGGGATACCGGGGATCCAGACCCCTTCCTCCGCCAACCGGAGGCCCTCGGACGCGATGACCTCGTCAAGTGGACCAGCCGCGACTAGTCCCCGGTCAGCGCCCCCAAGAACCAGCGCGTAATCAATGATCGGGGACCAGATCTCCACCCGGTGTTCGACAACAATCAGGGTAGCCCCGGTTTCCCGCACGACCCTGTCGACGGCGTCACGAACCTCGGCGACGCCGTCCGGATCAAGGTTGGCGGTCGGTTCATCCAGGAGAATCAGGCGCGCCCCCATAGCGATGACACCCGCGAGGGCGAGCCGTTGTTTCTGACCACCCGATAGTTTGGCCGTGGGGTGATCGAGTGGAAGATCCAAGCCGACCATTTCCAGTGCACGGCCGACGCGACGCCAGATCTCGGAACGCTCGACCCCGAGGTTCTCACAGCCGAAAGCGACGTCGTCACCCACACGTGATGAGATGACCTGGGAGTCTGGGTCCTGGAGGACCATGCCAACAACACCCCGAGCTTGTTCGGGAGGACGTCCCTCAACGAGCAACGAACCTGTCCGGTCACCTTCGTCATCACCACCAAGGACACCAGCGATCGCAGCGAGTAGGGTGGATTTTCCGGATCCGGATTCACCGAGCAGGAGAACCCGCTGCCCAGGTTCAATGTCAAGATCAAGATCCGAGATAGTGGGGCGGAGTCGACCAGCATGCCGCCAACCGAAACCGACGGCTCGGACTGTAGCTCCCCGAGGTCGATCACCGTGATACGACTCCGGCACCACGTTCTAGACCTGCCGCTGACGTTCACGCCCAGCAGCGAAACGGTCGAGTGCACCGGTCGCCGCAAGTGCCCGAACGAGCAGCCAGGAGAAAACACCGGCGATGACAGCACCAGAGATCAGGAGCGTGACTAGGTAGGTGACCTGGAACTCGGTGGATTTGGCAAAGTTACCGGAGAGGAAGCCCTCGAGAATCCACGCACCTGCACCTGCACCTGCACCGGCGAGTGCCGCGATGACCGGGCCAAAACGGTGGTAAAGGAAGATCGCAAGAATGATCTCGGCACCAATGCCCTGTGCGATACCGGAGTAGAGAGTACTGATCCCCCATTGGTTCCCGAGCCCAGCAGACACCGAGGCCGCGATAACTTCACAGAGTAGTGCGGCACCCGGTTTGCGAATCACGAGGCCTCCCAGAACCCCAGCGAACAGCCAGGGGCCGACTGCAAGACCACCGAGTCCGGGGGTCACTGCGTCGACTGCCTCGTAGAGTGCGTACCCCGGCCCGTTGTAAACCCAAAACACAAAACCTGCGGCGACACCGAGGACGGCGAGCGCAATGATGTCAATCACCCGCCAAGCCTTCCTCGACGGTGCGGTGACCGTGATCGGTGTACGGGATTCAGGCACAGATGTGCTCATTATTTTTCCTCTTCTCCCTAGCGCCGGCATTACCCGGATCAGGTTGTTACGGTCACCGATACGCCACGCGGTGTGCACCGCGCGGTCAACCGACGTCTCAGCCCGATTCACGCTCGGGCACCCGTGGGACCGGACCAATGATACAGACCGCTATCAACCAACGCGAGGATGCCCACTGCAGCCATGTTCGCAGTAAGGTGGCGATTATTCCCCCCGATCACCCCACCCGAGAGCATGACCCCAACATCGGCAGTGAATATGCTATCCGGCGGCGCATGCCCAGCCCGAAGAATGCCACCACCGCCTGCACAGGCTAACCTTAAGGAATGAAAAGCCACAGCAGTCCCGGCGGTAACACCAGTCACCGACTGCGCACGCTCCGGATTCACAACGATCGGAGTCTGATCATCACGGCCGCTGCCCTCGCAGTGGGATCAACCTTGATTACCGGATGTATAGGGCAGAACGCATCCAAGGTGTCGCTCATGGGAGACACCGGTACTGACCACATAACGACCAGTGGATCAGCCCCTTCCTCCCCCGAATTACCCGATGTCTCCCCTATCTGCTCCGCGGATCGACTCACAGCAACAATTGATTCAACCAGCGCCGGGGCCGGACACACCTTCCACGTCATCCGGCTGACCAACATCGGTGATCCTTGCACACTATCCGGATACCCTGGAGTATCGCTCATCGATGCGACCGGCAGCCAAGTGGGAGCGGCATCTGACAGGGAAAGCGGGGCGGAAGGATCCCCTGCGCTGCTCTATACCGGTGGTTCAGCGGTCTTCTCCGTGAGCTTCAGTCAGCCCTACGCCTACGGCCGTGATATCTGCGAACCCACCGAACGTGCCCGGCAACTGAAGATCTACCCACCGAACGACACCGGCTGGTTGACAGTGCCGATGAATGAACCGACCTGCGGATCGGAACAGGTTTCCACAATCTCCGTTACCGGGGTGAAACCGGGCTGATCGAGCTCCCCGAGATCTGTCATGGCAGCCACCTTTGGCTTCGTGCAATCGTGGGGCGTCTCAGCCCACACCCATAGAGTTCGGGGATTCAGGCATATTGCCGTCACCGTCGGCAGTCCGGGGCACAGATCCGGATTCAAGTCGTGCGCGCACAATCGCACGGTACCGCACGCCCCTCACCACGGGTAGGTTCTTCAGACATGGCCAGTGGACTCCTCGATTCAGCAGTACTACTCGGAACCGGTCTACTTGGAATCTGCATCGCAGCAGGTCTCCTGGCCCGCCGCGTCAGAATCCGGCGCACCTGGTATCACACCGAAGGAACGGTGATAGACGCCATCCCACGTCCCGGCGCGCCCTCTGACGACCCATTCCTCTGTGCGGTGGTCAGCTTCACCGCCCCGGACGGCAGCCTGAGCCAATGGATAGACCCTCACCACACGACTTTCGCACGGGAACAAATCGGACAACGGGTCGAGCTGTTCATCACAGAGCACGGATCCGGCAAGGTTCTTCGCCCGCCGACTGTGGACCCGTTCTTCTTCCTTCTCACATTCCTCTCCGTCGGAGGTCTCGCCCTGATCATGACCGGTGTCGTACTCGGCACCGAGGCGACACTGCGTTAGCCCGTCTCCGGTCAACGACACGGTACGAGGCATTCGCCCGGGTGGTCCTCCGTCAGTAATACTGTCTCCATGCACACACCCGAATCCGAACGATCGCGGTCCATCTGATGGCCGGTGGACTCGCCGCTCTGCTTGATGACGTCGCTCTCATAGCCCGCTCAGCGGCAGCCAGCATCGACGATGTCGCGGTGGCAGCCGGTCGTACCAGTGCGAAAGCCGCCGGGGTGGTCGTCGATGATGCGGCGGTGACACCACGCTTCGTCCAAGGGGTACGCCCTGCAAGAGAACTGCCCATAATCTGGCGGATCGCCAAAGGATCCCTATTCAACAAACTCATCATCATCCTGCCGCTGGCCCTCCTGCTCAGTGCTGTTGCACCGTGGCTACTCACCCCGATTCTGATGCTGGGCGGCACCTACCTCTGCTACGAGGGCGCGGAGAAGGCGTGGGAGAAGTTCGTCGGTACCGGTGAGGGACACGACACCCCTGTCCGGGAATCCGGACCGAATGCAGAAGACAAATTGGTGAAAGGGGCGATCACCACCGATCTCATCCTAAGCGCCGAAATCATGGTGATCTCCCTCAACGAAGTATCCACAGAACCGTTCTGGACCCGGACATCAGTACTGATCATCGTCGCCCTGGGCATCACCGCCCTCGTCTACGGAGCTGTCGCCATCCTGATCAAGATGGATGATGTGGGTCTGAGATTCGCACAACGCCCGGGCCGCAGGTCAAAAAATTTCGGTCGTGGCCTAGTGACGGCAATGCCGAAGGTTCTGGACACCATCGCGGTCATCGGCACCTTCGCCATGCTCTGGGTAGGCGGGCACATTCTCCTCGTCGGACTGGACGAGCTCGGATTCCATGCCCCACACGGGTTCGTACACCACCTCGAAGAGGGTGTACGCGGCTGGTCCGCTATCGGAGGAACCGCGGCATGGATCGTGAACACGTTCTTCTCCATGATCCTCGGTGCAATCTGGGGCGGCATCGTCCTCGCCGTCATCCATGCGCTTCCATTCGGGAAGAAACACTGACCTGAACAACGACAACGGCTCCACCCCAGTACAGAGGGCGGAGCCGTTTTGTCGTGCAGCACAGAATCTAGCGGGACGTACCGAGTCGACGGTAGAGGATGTAGCAGCCGACGAGGATCAACAGAATCGGCAGAATCTTGAAGATTCCTACAACCGCACCAACGAAAGCAAGGATCAGCGCAATGGATGCGAGAACGATGGTCGCGGCCCCGAGAGCAAGCGAGTACATCTTGTTGCGCTCCCAGGTGAAGAAGCCTGCCACTCCCGTAATCACGGCGAGGACAGTAAAGGTAACGGTGGCACCGAACATGATGTGGTTCTCCTGTGTTTTTGTCTGCCCAAATGGGCTTATCAACGTCGCAACCGTGAAAGGACCGGCCGCGGATGTTCGATCATACGTTACTTTCCCGTCCGATCCGCACTCGCGGTACACAGATCAGAAATCACGGGAAACACTACTGCACGAACGTCAGGTAGACGAGCAGGAAGTTGAGGGCCACGATAGCCACCGAGATCACGACCATCGCCAACCGCACCCACATGTTGTCCCGCCACTGCCCCATCACAGCCCTGCTCCGTCAAGCAGAATGATGGTGAGCGGGATACCGAAGGAGGGCGCAACCTGCGAGAGAACCAGCGCCCAGCTCGGGTCCGGGTAGAGCCAGAGGATCAGCAGGGCGGGAATCAGGGTGATCGCCCGGCGGAGGACCAGCGGAACCCGGACGTGCAGGAGACCAGCCATGATCTCCGAGCCGGCGTAGGCACCGACGGAGGTGGACGCCAGACCGGAGGCGAGGAGTCCGATGGCGAAGATGACGCCTCCCCCTGCCGCCTGTTCGATGGCATGGTGCGCGCCCTCGATACTGTTTTCAGGTACAGCAGGAGGTATCCAAAGGAGTTCGCGGCGGTTCACACGGAATGCGAGGCGAGAGTCGCGGAGTCACGGACGTGGAGGTAGCGTGCAGGTTCCACGCCACCGCGAAACGAACGTTGCATGCGTGAAATCTACGCGTCTGCAACCGACCCTACGAACCCCCACTAGGTCGCCCGGATTGAGGGAACAACGGGCCATGTCCCGGACCGCCCATTAAGGATCGACAATCCGTTGGCCGGGCTTCTCTCTCATTCACGCCCCACCTCCGCGACTCAGATCAGTCGAAGGACAGACCGTGACGGACCGGGTCACCGTTGGAGGCGACCGGCCTCAAGCACCAGGTCCTTGAGTGGCCTGATCCCCTCAGGAGTCTCAAGTGCCCAAAACGCGAGACCACCCATGTTGGTCACGCCCAGGAAATGGGCGGCTTCTTTGAGCGACTCGAACTGCTCCATACCGTCGATCACCAGAATCCCGTCATCATTGATGACGGCATCGACGACCCAGTCCGGAGCCACAGGGTCGAGAAGGTCGCCGGGAGCCAGGATCCCGGACTCGATCAACTCGGACAGAGAAGGTTCGTCGATCGGACCGGCAACCTGTGGAACCCGCTCCATCGTCTTTCCCGCGGTCGATCCACAAAGAAGCTGATAAGCGTCGCGGGTGACCCCGGCCATGAGGATTCGCCTCTCGTTGAGGAACTCCTCGTAGCCCATGTTCTCCCAGTCCCGGGGAAGTGCGTGCCAGTACATCTGCTTCTCCAACCACTGAGCAGACAGAGAACGTTCCTCGACGAGCTTCGGCCAATAGTCGGACGGCGGGCCATCCGCGATCCTGATGTTGGTGTTCCAGTCCGTCGGAGCGAAGTTGGCGGCCTGGTTGATCCGCTTGATGTCGGTGATTCCCAGTACCTTCTCCTGGTACGCCCGCGGGAACAGGTGATGCGCTTCAGTTCCCTTGACCGCAGGTTGGGAGGGATCCATCCAATCGACCACGCGATCATCCAGCATGAACATCTTCGCGTCGAGCACGTTGAGAGCCGCCAGGTAGCACTGATAGTGCGGGGACAGTCCCGGTCCTGAGGTGATGAGATTCTGCGGAAGGTTGTACTCCCAGAAATCCGGCGTCAGCTGTGATCCGATGATTTCGTCGAGCAATGCCACGAAGCCTCCGGCATCCCCCTCATCAACACCGGAGATACGATCGAGATCCTTCTGGATCTGGGATTCCGAGGAACCCGTGTACCGGCCGGTCAGCTGGGCCATGAACAACCAGCGTGCAATGAGATTCCGTAGGACAGCCAGTTCCACCTGGTGCCGCGTTCGCCCCAGGAGGAAGACAACATAGGAGTAGATGATGTTCATGTTCGACGTCAGGTTCGCGGCCTGACGGAAACCCGCCGTCCTGATCGCCCGCACATACTCTGTCCAACTGACCTGGTTCGTGACCACCGGAAGTGCGGACCTGAGCTTCTCGAGCTCGACTTCCTGACGGGATGAATCGACCTGGCCCGTGGTCTTGTCTTTCGCCTGCAGTGCAGCGTACGCATCCTGGAGTCGACCGCGCCCCTGCCCGACCGCGACCAGGGCGCGAACAACGTGGCCGGTCTCGACCTCGATGTAGGGGTTCTGGGCCGTCCAGGTGACCGGAGCACCGGCGATCTCCGAGGCTCGTTGCGGGCTGATCCTCGAATTCCTCGCGAACGCCTCGATCTGTTCGCGCCCCTCCGACCAGAAGACACTGAGCCACGTGAGGATGTAGTCGTAGGCCTTCAGCCGTACCCCCTCAGAATTGATCCGGACGAATACGTCCGCCACGAGCTTCTTGTCCACGTCCTTCTGAATGTGCACCACATTGAACTGATAGTTTTTGAGCTCGGTGAGCCGTGCGAAGACCGACTCCACACGCTCCTCCTCGTCCTCCGAGAGTTCGACCTCCGCATTCTCACAGCGTTTCAGGAAAGCTTTACGGGCAGCGATGGGCGAGGTGAAGCAGGTCGAGATGTCCTCGACCCACTGCACTGATTTCGCCAGCGCGGGTGTACGGACCTCAAATCTCTCGCTGAACGGGTTGAAGGAGATGACGATTCTGCGCTGTCGGTACGCCTCATCCCGGACAGGATGCCCCTGCATGGCCGCATAGAGACTGGTCAACCGCTGTTGACCGTCGATGATCTGATGGCTCGCGGACAATTGCGCGGAAGCACTGATTCCTCGCGTCTCACCCTCCGCGGGCACATCCCAGAACATCAGTTCCCCGACCGGGTAACCGCGATACATCGAGTCAAAGAGATCCCGAACCTTGGTCGCGGGCCAGACGAAGGGCCGTTGAAGATCCGGAAGTTGAATCTGTCCCGTACTGACACCATTGACGAGCTGCCCCACCTGCCAGGGGACGGTCTTGAAGATTGCGGTCATGTTCTACCTTCCACCGGGCTTCGGCGCCCTCGGATATATCGGGGAGATGAACACATTCAACCATCAGCGCGCCGACGGCGAACATACACGGGGAACACCGTGGCTGACTCGTCCGCCGGACAGTTCCCGAGACTCACTGTTCAGGCTATTTTTCCATCGTAGGACCACTCTTCCCCCCCGTGAACGCCCCTGACAGCTACCCTGCTTTCCTGAAAAGACACGGAATAGCCCCTCTCGCCACTTCACAGGTGAAGCGCCAACAGGGGCTGTGCAGCGTGAATCAGACGTTGAACTTGAAGTCCACCACATTTAGGACGCAACTAACGTTATAGATTACTTTGTGGCGCCCCAGCTTGACAGGACTTGACAAGGCGAGTAGGATCGCGAAATAGGAACCAAGGCGCGTCCTAGAAAGAAATGCTAGCGCCAAGGTTGGGATCACCCCTGCGACGATGAGCTAGTCGGCCCTCCCCTAACCAGGAGGCATGGAGGTAGGCACTTCATATCGCACCGAGATCACGTGTGGGGTCTCGTAAGCCCCTTAGGAGAATGCGATAGGCGGGCTATTGCCCCCCGCCCCCCTCTGACGAAAGATCTGGAGGGTGCCAAGACAGGTTGGTTCCTAGTCGAAGCTGAGCCATTGGAAATAGGGCGGGACAGGCGGGTGGTAAATCCGCAGCAGATCCCTTCTGGCGGCACGGATGCCACCGAAGAGCATCGCCTATGAGCGGGCCAGCCAGAGATAGCAGCACGTTTGACGTGCCTGTCTCTGGAGACTCCATTGTCAGGAAACCCTTCTACTGTCGCACCTCCCGACGGCCCCCGTTACCTTACGCTTCACGAAGCCGTAGCCGAAGGCTACGGCGCATACTCGACCCTTCGCTCGTGGATTGCCAAGGGCAAGCTACCCGCATATAAAACGGGCTCGCGCGTCAAGGTGCTTCGCGCTGACCTCGACGCGCTAGTCATCCCCGCCGGTGGCGACCCGGTTGACGCTGCCATCGACAAGGTAGTTGCTGCTGCACCGTCACTCACTGCCGAGCAAACACGTCGCTTGCGCGATCTCCTCGGAGGTGCGCGATGAGCGGGGTGCGCAGAGCCTCAAAAGGTGCTACCGATGGCACCTCGCAGACCCCGGTTGCGTCCAAGAAAGACCTTATTGGGACGCGAGAAGGGGCACTTTTCGCTGGTATTCCAACACTGGCGGCACTCGCATATGGGGAAGGCCCCATTGCCGCCGCTGCCGCCGATGGGTGGCAAGTGGAGCGTGTAGGCGACACCTCGACCTCGCGCAAGTACCCGGCCCAGTTCTTCGTGCTAACCAGGACGGTCGAAAGGACTGCTACGCGTGCAACGGGCGGCTTCGGCTCATATCCGTCAGTGCTGGGGATGCGCTCTGGTAGGGGATCAATCGTCATTGGATTCGACACTGAGTTCGTTAGCGCAGAAGTATTTGACGCTGAGCGCGGGTGGATCGGCGAGAGCGAGCGCGTTAAGCGCCGCATCCTCTCCTACCAGTTCGCTGCGATCGACCCCACTGACCATGATCGACTGCGCCTGGCTGTTATCTTGCCATGCGTCTACGAGGGACCTGTTGGTCCTCGAATCGCGCGATTGTCGTTCGACAGGGCGCTGGAGCTGGTTATCACCGCGCTAGGTTTGCATGAACATCCGCTGGCCGAGGGCTGGACGCACAAGGGCGTACCTCGGCAGGAAGTTGTGGACGATAAGGGCATTTTTCACCGAGGGTGGTGGTTTCGGCAGAAGGGTGAGCACGCGCACGCGCTGCCGATCACGCTGGTGGCTCACTTTCAGCACGCCGACCTCACTGCGTTTGTCGACCCCGTGAAAATGCATAACACGTGGGACGTCTCTTACCCGAGTCGGAAGCATCGCTCGAAGAGTGCTGGCTATTCCGGCTATCGGAACCGCCGACTCGACGAGCGTGAGCCAGACATCTTACGTGCGGTTATCTCGGCGAGCGCGGGCATGGTTTCGCCCAAGCCTGTCGAGAGGGTTCTTCCCGGTGATAACAAGCGCTGGGCACGTCCTGTCATTGTCTCGATCCGAGACACGATGGCGCAGTCGGGTGCATCGAAGCTCTCTGAACTTGGTGACGCGGTTGGCGTGCCGAAGCTGGATGTACCCGATAACTGGATCAACCGCATGGACGAGTACCTGCTCGTCTACCCTGTCAATTTCCTGCAATACGCCTCGAATGACGCTGTGATCGCTTTGGAGTACGTCAGCCAGATGTACGGCGAGGACCAGGAGGTTGCGCTCACGCTGCCGACAGCTGCGGCTCGTTCTGTCCGGGGCATCATCACCAAGGAACTTGTAGGGCGAGGAACCGCTTGCATGCCAAAGAGCCCCTTCAATAGCGTGTTCGGCGGGCTGTCGAAGGTCACGAAAACGACTGAGCTGACCTGTAGCGTTGAGAATCAGCTCCCCTACTACCGCCAGCGCGAGCTTCAACCGCTTGACGGTGCTGCGGCCACATGGATTCATGCCTGCGCTCTAGCCTTCCGGGGCGGTTACAACATGAGCGCCGAGCTGGGGCTGTTCGAGCAGACCACACACGATCTCGACCTCCAGTCGTGCTATCCGACGGCAAGCTCGACAATCTGGGACGTCGACTACCTGCACCCCGAGGGCGTCATCCTCGACACCATCAACAACGTTGACCTGTCTCTGGACGACTTCTGCGGAGGTGGCCCACTCACTCCATTCGTTGGCTTTGTCAACTTCGAGTTTCCCGAGTCAGTCGCCTTCCCGTGCTTGCCTGTGCCTGTCGAAGGGTCGATGGTCTACCCCCGCACGTCGGGTGGTGCACGTGGTGTGTGGGCGATGGCCCCGGAAGTGTGGTTGGCTCTCAGGCTGGGGGCTCGTGTGACGTGCCAGATTGGTCATTTCGGGCGCACACTACGGCTTGAGGACGGTGCTCCATCACGTTTGCTGCGTCGCCCATACAAGACGCTGTTGGACGACCGGGCGCACGCTAAGAAGGAGTTCGGCAAGAAGTCCTTCCAGCAGACAGTACTCAAGCTGATGGCTAACTCCCCCTACGGCAAGCTCGCCCAAGGCGTTATGGGCCAGCGCGGGTGGGACGCGTGGGCCCAGGAGCGCGACGAGGTTGGCGGGTCTGCCATCACGTCCCCATGGCATGCCTCCATGACGACTTCACTGCCCCGTGCGGTTCTACTAGCCGCTCTCAACCAGTTGGACAACCTCGGTTACTCCACGCCAAGTTGCACGACCGATGGATTCATTACCGATGCACCGTTGGATGTCGTTGATGGACTAGATCTTTACGGGCTCTCCGATATCTGGCGTGAGACCCGCGAAGCCCTGACGGGGTCACGAGGTATGTGGGAGGAGAAGCACACCCAAACTGACCTGCTCAATGTCACCACGCGCGCCAACTTCTCCCGCCAACCTGGCGGTGTGCTCGCGCACGGCGGGTACAAGTTGCCTGAGGGTATCGAGGCTGACAGTCAGGCTGACCGTGACTACATGTACGACTTGATGGTCTCGCGAGACGAGGCGCTGCCAGTGACGATGAAGGTTTTCCCGTCGTTGCAGGAGCTGACTCGGGTCAATAACCGTCTTGACTTCTCGCCTGTTGTCGTCCGCAAGCAGCAGACCATCGAGTTCGATCGCAAGCGTCGCCCCGTGCCCGATGGCATGACAACAAACATGGTGATGATCGGTGACGAGGTTTTCGAGGTTGCCCACGTACGGACCGTGCCATGGAACTCGCCCGAGGAGTGCGAACTCGGTAGGTCTGTCGACAAGGGACTGAAGCGCTGGGACGACGAGTTGGGAGAGCCGGCCTGGGAACGCTCGCCTGTACGTCGTACGCGTGAGCAGTGGCTGGATTACTTCGATCGTCTCCAGGTGCTGCTCGACGAGGACGGCTCTATTGCCGAAGGTGAGCGACTAGATCGTATCTCGAAGGGCATCGTCATTGCGCAACGTCAGGGAGTTATCGACATTCCGTGGCTTGGGTCTAACCGCCCACTGGCCGAGCGACTTGACGTGTTCGAGAAGTTCAGCTTGCCCCGTCCGAAAGAGAGGTTTTGGTCGCATGCAAGGTCGAAAACTGAACGACAGATCGAGGTCGACCTGGATGCCATCGAGCCCTACGTCGAAGCCATGCTCGCTGTTGATCCGTTCGTGACATCTGAGATATGCGAGGAGTCGTCGTGAGTTACACCGTCGGCGACTTGACCTTTGCCACCAAAGACGACGTCCGCGTTCACGCCAGTCGGGTTCTCAAGCTCACTGGCATCGGTGAGATCCTCACTAGCTCTGATGACACGTTCGCTCGGGCGCTTCTTGCCCATCATCCCGAAGCCTCACGCAAGCAGGGTTCTGGCGTTATCGCCATCGTTGTTGCATCAATCCCCAAGTGGGGAACTCGCAACTTCCTCGTTATTCGCGAGGACTGGTCGACTGACAACTGGTCGATCAAGAAGTGCATTACAAATCTGCGACCTGATGGTCGCTCGACCGAAAGGATTAACAATGACTGAGACCAGCAATCTTGACGAGCTGATCGCCGCTGAGCGCGCCAAGGCGAACGCGAGGATCGCGAAGCTGCGCAAGCAAGCTGCTGCCGAGCAGCGCAAGGTCGACACGAAGGTCGTCGAGCTGCTGAAGGAGCATCACCGCGTGTCCTACGAGGAGTTGGTCGAGCAGGCGCGTGCTGTCTTGGATGCTGAGAAGGCCGAGCGCTCTCGCAAAGCTAAGGCATCAACAGCCGCGATCTCAGCTGAGCCCGCGTCTGAGGTTGGCAACTCCTCCGAGAAAAGCGATGAGGTGGGGCAGTCATGGAACGGGTGATGCTTGACGAGAGGAGCGCGACGCGGCACTTGAGTCCCCCTCCGCCCGCAGTACCCGCAGGGTGCGAGGACGGAGGCCAGCGGGGATTGGATGACACGAACGAAGTGAAGTTGTCGGACAATCTCCCTGCTGGCCGTAGTGGATACCCTTCTAATGAGTCCTGTGATTCGGGGGTATCCACTGAGCGGGAGAGGCTGACAGCTCATCTGGATGTGCGTCTCTCCCGCTCCGAGCACGGTGAGGTTACTCAGCGTGCGAGTGCACTCGGTGTGAAACCGAGTGCATGGGCGCGTGCCGTCATGCGTGATGCGTTGGACTCTCGCCGTAGCGGGGTTCAAAACATTGAACGCATGGTGGCTCGTTCCCGCCGGAACCGTCAGGTCGACGGCGCAAAGGTCGAGACGCTCCGCAGGATCGGAACGACCTTCGAGGGGCTGCGACGCGACATTGCTCGCGCTCGCAAAGATGGTGCGTCGATCACTGTGGAGGTCGACGACTCTAAGCTGGACAAGGCATGTGCTGCGTTGGCCGAGCTGCGCTCTCACCTCGGAGACGAGACACGGCTATGAGCGCGAATGTGAAAATCGCGAGCGGTCTAAGTGCTCGTAGCTCTGTGGCTTACTCGCTCTACGGGCGTGGCGAGCAGAACCGTCAGCACATCAGCGACGGTACGACGCGTGCAGCAGGGTACGCCTGCACGATGGAGTCTCCTGAGGCGTTCATCGAGTATGCCGAGGCTCAGGCGCGTAGCCACGGACGTAAGAACGAGGTCTACAACCTCATCCTTTCGTTCGATCCGACCAAGTTCGACGTCTCCAAGCCCGGGGATATTGCCCGTGCTGTCGAGATTGCTGAGCAACTCGCGTCGGCGGCTTTTAGTGTTGAGTACATGGTTGTGGTCCATGACGATGCCGACGGCGGGCACGTGCACGCGCACATTACCGTCGTCAACCATGACGAGCTGACCGGTAAGGCTTTGAAGCGCAATACGTCGTGGTCGCATGGCTTACGTCAGCTCAACGACAAGATTCTTGTCGAGAATGGGTTGGAGCCGAATCCTGACCCTGCGGCTCCGAAGCCTGACTGGGAGTTGCGTCGCGAGCAGTTCACGACTGGCGGGTTCGAGCAAGTTCTGGGCGATCAAGTCTACGAGTCGCTAGCCGACTCCCGCAGCGTAGACCGTAAGGCTTTCGAGCAGGTGCTTAGCGAGCACGGGGTACGGCTCAAGGTGACCGACCGAGATGGATGGACCTACTCGATGAGGCGTTCTGACAATGGCAAGTGGGGCAGGAAGAAGGCCTCCGCGCTCACACCAGAGTTCACTGCCGATGGCGCACAGAAAATCTTTGACTACAAAACACAAAAAGGAGCTACTCATGGGGTTGCTGGACACAATGAAGGAAGCCGACGAGCAGCAGTCGACTTTGGAGAAATTACAGAGCTTGACGTCACTGCTCGACGCGCAAGCCAAGCAGATGAGAAGGCTAACGAACGCTGTGAACAGCCTGAGCAAGTATGTGGAGGTGATGGACGAGGCGCACATGTCCAAGCTGAAGGCGTTGACCTCGCAGCAGTCCGAGCTGCCCTCGCACGCGCAGCTCGACGACGTGACGAAGAACAGGCTGAGCGAGATCGAGAAGACGCTCGGCGAAATCGGAAATCAGCTGAGCGCAAGCGCCGCAGTGAAGCTGAGCGACGGAGAAGTCGTGAAGCGTTCCGATATCGATTCGTACAGGATGATGCAGGTCCTGGAGTCTCGGCTGAAAACGACGACTTCGAGCTTGGATAATCTCACCAAGACCGTCGGTAATGGCAGAACGGTCAAGTTCGACTATGCCAAAGTAAATGCGTATGTCATCGAGCAACTCGACAAGAGCCTCACGAAGGCCGTACAAGCACCTGTGCAGCGTGTTGAATGCGCGGTGGAGGGGTTCGAGCAGCGCGTAAGCAAAGTTGGCGTTGAAAAGATCTCCGAGGCGGCTCAGAGAGTTGATGTAGTTCTCGACAAGGCTGATGACCTAGTGGTTGAGATGGGGCGCGCTGAGCGCCGCCTACAGGCTCTGGAGGGCAAAGTGACATGGGCCGCTGTTGGGAGGCTCTGCCTTGCACTGCTACCTCTGGCTGCGACCTTACTTGTCATCGGTGGTCTTGTGATGGGTGTGGCCTATGCCGCCGGGTTCGGTCCACTTCTTGGTTGGGCATGGTCCTCTTTCAGCGCAGCCCAGGCGTGGTGGGCTAAGTTGCTCATCGCGCTGGGCACATTGACAGGTGTGGTCGGGTTCGGAGCACTGGTCTGGTGGCTTGCCAAGCGTCTCGGGGAAGATTTTCGCCACTGGTGAGCCGTGGAAAAGAAGAACCCCGCAGCCTTGTGGCTACGGGGTTCTTCTTAGCAGTTTCTGAACACAAACACCCCACCGTCCGGGGCGTCTATCACTGTGTAGTCGAAGGCGAGGTCACGAGACCATGCCTCCCAGTTAAAGTAGCGCTGGGCTTCCTCCGGCCAGTCATCGGTCAAGGCGATGTCCTCAGCGAGCTGGGTAGCGTAATCGTCGAACGAGTCCCACTGGCCTTGGTATGCATCTTCAAACTGCGACATCGATGGGATATCTCCAGTGCCCTCTGCGATGTAGCATCCCGAGCTGACCCAAGCGCATACGGCGGGCCACTGGTCGGGATCTGCCTCCTCGAAGCAGTCACCCCATCGGCCAGACTCAGCAAGACCTATCTCGCCTTTCACAGGCAAGTTTTCGTGGTCTATACACCAGATTTCCTCACAGCCTGAGTAGGGGCCTCTAAAGCCATCGTGGAGCGATGTGATGGTGACGTCGGAGACGTCAGTGCAGTCGACCCACCGGCCGACGAGACGACCGTTGTTGTAGCAGTTCAGACACGCTGGCCAAACGCGAGGCGTGGTATCAGTGATGGTCATGGCGATCTCCTCCAAGTAGTTGGACGAGAGGGACCTGACCGGCAGTGCTCAGAGAATCGGCGCTTACGCCAGATCCGCTCTCACACGATCACCCGACGCGGCTGCGCCGCGTTCTCACCGCCACTTAATGACCACAGTGTCAGGGTTGAAGGCTTTCTTGCCACGAGGATGAGGGAGCAATGTCACGGTCGCAAGGACATCAATCACCTGCCGCTTGACCTCCAACGAAGCATCGAGGAACGCCTGAGACGGGTCATCCGATCCAAGGACGGGCGAAAGACCAGCAGCCTGTCCACGCATGAGGCGCTCGGACTCTAGCTGGGCGATTCGGGCCTCGGCGGCATCACGGATACGTTTAAGGTCCCGGCCCTCGATGATCTCTTCGTCGTAGTCACGTTGGGCTCTCAGAATGCGAGCACGCTGTTCAGAGATGGCCGCATTGATACCCGAGCTTGTCGAGGCTGAGTCGACCACAGCTTCCATACGCACAGCATCCGGCTTCTCGAGGCGTTTAGCGATCGCCTTCAAAACGAAAGCGTCGACTTCGGTACCGCTGCGCATGAGGCTCGTGACAGTAACATTGGCCTGTTCATCGCGCTGGATATGCTTGGAACACCTGTAGCCTCGCGGAGCTCCGGTGACCTTGGCATCGCAGACGCCGCAGCGGTAGAGGCCGGAACCGAGGTGCTTTCGCTTCGTCGATCCAGAGGTGTTGGTCGCGCGCTCGGTGTCGTCGAGGATGCTCTGAGCTCGCCACCACGTCTCATCGTCGACAATCGCGTCCCATTGCCCGCATATCGGCTCTCCCGCGTCGTCTCGGAGAATCTGGGCACGCCATGTGCGACGGCGTCCGCCGTCGGGTTGAGCAGTCTTGGGTGTGTAGGTAGACATCTGGGCATACCGGGGGTTGCGCAGAATGCCGAGGATTGTCGAGGGGCTCCAGTCACCGTCGGGGGCCACCGGTCGCGGTTGCTTACCCTCGGCAATACGTCGCTGGGCACGCTCAACAGAAACGACATGGGAGTGCTTGGGACGGGGCGAAATGCCGGAGATAGGCTGAGTGCCGCTGAGTGCACGCGCCAGAGAACGCAGGGACTCAGGATGGTCGGCACGGGTGAACAGGCGGTAGATAGCGCGAACAACTTCGGCCTCGTCGGGAATGACATCACCGTTGACGGCGTACCCCAGCGGTCGCATACCCTTGGGTGCTCGTCCCTGCTTGGCACGCTGGAGTTGCGCGGCTGACTGGCGAGCGCCCTTGCGCTCTATCTCGGCACGAGCGACAGCGGCCTTGATACGGGCATACATACGTCCACCGTCGGTTGATAGGTCAGCATCACCGTTGGCAGTAACAAGGGCTAGGCCCCGCAATTCAGATGCGTCGATCCAGTCTTCAAGTTGACGGGGCTGGCGAGTGAGACGGTCAAGGTCGTAACAGATGATGGCGTCGAAGGCTCCTGCCTTGTAGTCAGCAACCATCTGGCCATAAGCCGGGCGAACCTTGGTGCGGTCGGTGGCAGACTTCGACTGATCTACGTAGGTTTCAACGACCTCCCACTGGCGATACGCGGCGAGCGCCTCACACTGCTCGCGCTGGCGGTCGATGGCCAGGCCATCCATCTCACGGTCGAGAGAGATACGAAGGTAGATAGCGGCCTTGCGGGGCGCAGAACTGTCACTCAATTGCACACAGTCATTCTACGCCTATGACGTAATCAGTGTTCAAAATAGCTGACGATATTCTTCAGCGTCTGCTTCTACTGGTTCAAGTCCAACTGCGTGGCAAACGAGACCGTGAGATCGAGGGCATCGACGAGTCTTTTCCAGCCTGCTCGGCAACGCGCACATCGGGTCTAAATAACCTCATCCCGGAACGCGAGAGCGTGGTGGTGTTGTGTCAGCGATCCTTGAAGGTGTCCCCCTCAACATCAGCCTTGACCAATGGGGCGGCCACCACGAACGCACGTAGATCCTCGGCGAAGAAGCGGTCAATGCGACTGATGTGCTCGGCGAGCAGCGGGTCGGTCTCCATCTGCGGAAGTAGGTCGCAGTAGTAAACCCCGTCGAGCGGGTTGAGCTTCACCGTGTAGCCCTTGAAGTGCCCGCGAAGGAAGGTCTGACTCGTGCCATAGTTCGGTTCCCTCCCCTTCCGCTGCACATCGTTGAGGAAAATGGCGAAGTGCGGTGTGGCGACTCCGGTCAGTCGGTTGTACAAGAACTTATCGATGAAGACCTTGTCGATACGGTCCTTACTCGAAGTCTTGACGGAACCGATTGCCTTCAAGTCGCCTTCAACCTCCACCATCAGGTCGTGCTGGTAATTCATCTTAAACTGCTCGACGCCATCGTCGTCCATCACAGGAACCTGGAGCACGCCCGACCGACACTCCACTCCACAATGGTTGATAGCCAGGCCGATGAACCGCTCAAACAGGTTGCCGTTGATCTTTCGGGCCCTGTTCGAACTTCCTGCTGGCAGGGCGTCCAAGGCAGCTCCAATTGACTGCTGCGCGGTATAAATCACCCGGTTCAAGGAGTCCCGATGCGCAGCGTCGGGCACGAATCCGTCGTCGAGAACGCCGTCAAGCGCCTCGTAAAACGTCTCGACTGCAGCGTCAAACTCATCGGCCCCGTAGTAGAGCTCACTGTTGATAGGACGCGTCAACTGGTAGCCCGCGTCGGCCTTGTACTGGAAGAAGCGGTAGTGCGGAGTGTTGCGCGCAACCAATTCGGCTTGAAACCCATGGTCACCGCGGTACTCAAGGAACGCTTTAGCGAAGTCAATGTAGTGCCGCATCGTAAGAAAGCGATCTTGGTCCGTCGCCCACTCGCGGAGGCCCGTAATGTTCATCGGATCGATCCTCGTCTCTGCATGTTGGATCTGTCGTGCTCAAACCACTCCATTGGCGTGCGCTGATGCATCAGCTGCAGCCGCTTTGCCGCCCAGCCGTTGTATTGCGGGTCGAGTTCACACGCGAGGAATCGTCGCCCCAGTTGCGCGGCAACCACCGCAGTGGTTCCAGAGCCTGAGAATGGGTCGAGAACAACCTCCCCTGGGTGCGAGCTCGCGAAGACAAACTTCCGCACCAACTCCTCCGGCTTCTGCGTCGGGTGAGGGGTCTTCTCGTTCATGCCGTTGCAGGTTGTTGGAACTTCGATTACATCCTTAGGCTTGGCCCCCATCGGGTGCGGCGTCCATTCCTCTCGCTTAACCTGCCCTTTGCCGTAGGCGGACGTCTCCGCCTGGGGGTGGCCGGGGTATTTAAGCGTGTGCGCGCCGTACGGAATACGAACGAAGTCGATCTCCGCGAGCTTCTGTCGCTTGGACTTACGCAGGTGCAAGATTGACTCGTGCGAACGACCCCAGTCACTGCCGAGGTTGGCCTTGTTCTTGTAGTGCCAAACGAGCCAGCGAGAGGCCGCGAAGTTTCTCGATGCGGGGTGCTTGAGGTCGGCGAGAATCTCTGAAAAGCCACAGATGTACAGGCTGCCGGTCGACTTGAGCACTCGACTGGCCTCAATGATCCAGCTCAGACTCCACTCAATATAGGCCTCCTGAGACTCAAAATTATCCCAGTCAGCTTTCTTGATGTTGTAAGGAGGGTCGGCAAAAATCAGATCGATCGAGGCATCCTCTACCGAGGCGAGCCACGCGATCGAGTCTCCCTGAAAAATAGTGCCTTCTGGGGCTTCGATTTGCGGTTGAAACTCACCGAGCCCAACTGCGTTGAAGTTCTCGTCTCGAGCTAGATCACGCACCGTGCGCGACGAACCCTCGGCGACAGTGAATAGAGCAGCACTGCCATCAGCACCCAACTCGTAGTCAGCAGCACTCATTTCCTACTTCCAGACGTTAGTCCTGTTCGGAACGTCACCACGTCGCCGTCGGCCATGACGTAGTCCTTGCCTTCCTGGCGGACCTTGCCGCGGGCCTTGGCTTCCGCCATGGAGCCGGCCTCGTCGAGGTCGGTGAAGGCGACGATCTCGGCCTTGATGAAGCCGCGTTCGAAGTCGGAGTGGATCACGCCGGCGGCCTGGGGGGCAGTGTCACCCTTGTGTATGGTCCAGGCGCGGGATTCCTTGGGGCCTGCGGTGAGGTATGTCTGCAGGCCGAGGGTGTCGAAACCGGCGCGGGCGAGGGAGTGCAGGCCGGGTTCGTGCTGGCCGACGGATTCAAGGAGCTCGGCGGCTTCCTCCTCGTCGAGTTCGAGGAGTTCGGTCTCGGTCTTGGCGTCGAGGAAGACGCAGTCGGCGGGTGCGACGAGGTCGCGGAGTTCCTGCTTGCGGTCATCGTCGGTGAGGACGGTCTCGTCGGCGTTGAAGACGTAGAGGAACGGCTTCGCGGTGAGCAGGTGGAGTTCGCGGAGCGTTCCGAGGTCGATCTCGTCCTTGGCTTTGAACAGGGTGCGGTCGTCCTCGAGGATCGTCTGCGCTTTCTTGACGGCCTCGACCTCGGCGGCCTTGGACTTGTCCTTGCGGGCTTCCTTCTCCAGCCGCGGGATGGCCTTCTCTATGGTCTCGAGGTCCGCGAGGATGAGTTCGGACTCGATGACGGCCATGTCGCTGACGGGGTCGACGCGTCCGTCGACGTGGATGACGTCGTCATCGCTGAAGACGCGGACAACCTGGCAGATGGCGTCGGATTCACGGATGTTAGCGAGGAACTTGTTACCCATGCCCTCGCCCTGGGACGCACCCTTGACGATGCCGGCGATGTCGACGAAGGACACGGTGGCGGGCAGGATGCGCTCGGATCCGAAGATCTCGGCGAGACGCTTCAGGCGCGCGTCCGGCAGTTCGACTAGCCCGACGTTGGGCTCGATGGTGGCGAACGGGTAGTTCGCCGCCAGCACATCGTTGCGGGTCAGTGCGTTGAACAGGGTTGACTTGCCGACGTTGGGCAGTCCGACGATTCCAAGAGTAAGGCTCACAGTCGCACATCCTATCAACCTCGCCCGTACGGGCCGGACACCGCCAGATCCGCAGCATCCCGGGAGGAGTGGTGGCGTGTCGTAAAGCGCTCGCCGATCACCACACCCGGGTTCCCACTTGGTGGACACCATGTTTTACCCAGTGAAATGTGGTGCTAAAATCATCGGCGGTTAAGAAAAACCGTAGAACGCGCTGAAGGTTACCGGCGTGGCGCCACACCTGCCACCAGGTACCTGCGTGGACACATATCCGCGGCCGTGTCTCACAGTCACCACCCCGACACCCTCCCACTGCCGTGGCCCCTCATCCGACTTGATTCGAAAGGCCGGCAATGGCTGCTGACACTTCTCAAGGTCGCGAAGTATTTTCCACCCGCATAGCGTTCCTGCTTGCGGCGATTGGTTCCGCTGTGGGCCTGGGCAATATTTGGCGCTTCCCCTACGTCGCCTATGAAAACGGTGGCGGAGCATTCCTGATTCCCTACATGGTGGCTCTGATCACCGCAGGTATCCCCCTCCTCTTCCTCGACTACGCGTTGGGCCACAGGTTCCGCGGTTCCGCCCCCCTCGCCTACCGTCGTCTGCGGACTTGGGCGGAGCCCGTCGGCTGGGTACAGGTGGGCATCTGCTTCATCATCACCATCTACTATGCCGCCATCATCGGTTGGGCAGCTCTCTATACGCTGAAGTCCTTCAACACAGCATGGGGCGATGACCCCAACACGTATTTCTTCGAGGATTTTCTGAAGTTTGACAGCACACAGATGGTCTCGATGGACATCGTGCCGCAGATCGCCCTCGCCCTGGCTTTCGTCTGGGTTCTGGCGATCATCGTGCTCGCGATGGGTGTCGATGAGGGTATCGGCCGAATCTCGAAGGTGTTCATGCCGGTTCTGACGGTACTGTTCATTCTCGTTGTCGGATACTCCGTCACCCTGGAAGGCGCAGCGGAGGGGCTCAACGCCTTCTTCACTCCGAACTGGTCCGCACTGAGCGATCCGGGTGTGTGGGTTGCAGCGTACGGTCAGATCTTCTTCTCCCTATCCATCTGCTTCGGCATCATGCTGACGTACTCGTCATATCTGAAGCCCCGCACCAACTTGACCGGCACCGGTCTGGTCACAGCGTTCGCGAACTCCTCCTTCGAGGTTCTCGCCGGTATCGGCGTGTTCTCCGCCCTCGGCTACATGGCTGTCCAGCAGAACGTTCCCGTCGACGAGGTCGCGACCTCCGGCATCGGTCTGGCGTTCATCGCGTTCCCGGCGATCATCAACCAGATGCCTCTCGGCCCCGTCTTCGGTGTCATGTTCTTCGGTTGCCTCACCGTGGCCGGTTTCACGTCTTTGTTCTCCCTTCTTGAGGTCGTTGTCTCCGCTGTGAAGGACAAGCTCGCTCTACCCCGCAAGGCCACCGCTTTGGGTGTCGGTGTTCTCATGACGCTGATTTCCCTGACCTTGTTCGCCACGACCTCCGGTCTCGCAACCCTGGACATCATGGACAAGTTCGTGAACAACATCGGCATCGTGGGTATCGCCCTGATCGCGATCATCATCGTGGACTGGGTTCTGCGTCGATCGGATGAGATGGCCCTCCACCTCAACGCAGTTTCCAGCTTCCGGGTCGGTAACCTGTGGCGCATCTGCGTCGTGAACATCACGACGATCGTTCTGGGTTACACGCTGCTGCAGGAACTGATCAGCCTGGTCCAGGAGAACTACGGTGGATACACCGACGTCCAGGTGAATGTCTGGGGTTGGGGCGTCGTCGCCCTGATCCTGACCACCGCCGTCGTCATGAGCCTCGTCCCGTGGCGCGGAAACATCGCCCTGGTCGGTCCTCCCGGTTCCGACTTCGGTGTCGACCCCGACCTGCAGCTCGAGATCACCACCCCGCAGAAATACGATCCGGAACGCCCGCGGCACGCAGGCTTCGCGGTTGAACAGTTAGGAGCCCGCAAATGAGTGGCATCGCAATCATGATGATGGTCCTTTTCATGGTCGTCATTTGGGGCGGCCTTCTGGTCAGCATCCTCGCCCTGCGCAAGCATCCCGATGATTCCTCCGGGGTGCTCGGCACGTCCCATCTCGCGACGGACGATGTCCTGATCGAACAGGAAAAGGCCGGCCTCCCGGCCCGCCCGACCGACTAGACACATCAGCTTCCCAGCCGTACCCCGACCGCCTCAGTGCTGTCGGGGTACGGCTTTTCCTCCACCAACCCGGGGATTTTCCATCCTGCTAAATCCAAGGTCGGAGCAGGCATCACGACACTTACGCCGTCCTTCGATCACGATGTTCAGAAGCACGGTGTTTTAAGGCAATATAGGGGCTGTGACCGACCCTCGCGAACCTTCCACCCCCGACTCCGGACGTAATCCCGGAAATGGCCCAGCGCTGTCCGGAGTAGTCGATTCCCCGGGTGTAACCCCCCTCTCCGGAACCGATCACCCGCCCGCTGCAGAAACCCTCGCGGAAGAGGCTTCCCGGGCTTTCGAGGAAGTTCAACCGGATGCACCGATCGACCGGTCGGAGGTCATCGCCGAAGGACTACGGGAGTTCGCGGCATGGTGTCTCCGATTGTTGATCGTCTCTGCAGCCGCCTGCATGGTCGGTTTTGTTCTCCTGAAGTTCTGGCAGGGCGTTCTCCCGGTGGTTCTCGCCCTCATCGTCTCATCCGTACTCCACCAACCGGCGTCGTGGCTTCGACGCCACAGGGTTCCCGCCGCACCCGCAGCCATCATCACGATTCTCGGTACGATCGCACTTTTTGGCGTGGTCATCGCCCTGATGGCACCCAGTGTCGCCCGCCAATCCCAGGCTCTCTACTACCAGGCGTTTGAGGGCGTTCAACGTGTCCAGTTGTGGTTGCAGGATCCCCCGGTCCAGCTCCAGGGCAATGATCTGGGCGACTGGTTAGCTGAGGGGGCAACGTGGATGCAAAATCAGGCTTCGGCGATAGCCGGTGAGATCTTCGCCGGACTCGGAATCGCGTCGACGATTCTCATCATGCTCGGCATCGTTCTCGTGCTGACCTTCTTCTTCCTCAAGGATGGGGACCGGTTCCTACCCTGGATGCGGGAGGTCACCGGGCCCAGGGTCGGGTGGCATCTGACGGAGCTCCTGACCCGGGCTTGGAACACGTTATCGGGTTTCATTCGCGCCCAGGCGATCGTGGCACTGTTGGATGCGGTTTTCATCGGTCTCGGGCTGGTTCTCCTCGGCGTGCCGATGGCCCTTGTCCTCGCCCTACTGACTTTTATCGCCGGTTTCATCCCCATCATCGGCGCGGTCGCGGCGGGGGCTCTCGCGGTGCTCATTGCCTTCGTGTCCCTGGGTGTCACAGAAGCCGTAGTGGTACTCGTTCTGGTAATCATCGTCCAGCAGGTCGAAGGCTACGTTCTTTCTCCTTGGCTGCAGTCCAGGGCCATGAACCTGCACCCCGTCATCGTGTTGGTCTCAGTCACCGTCGGAGGTGGCCTCTTCGGCATCATCGGGGCTTTCCTCGCAGTACCGACCGCCGCGATGGTCGCGGTTCTACTGCGCTATCTCTCGGATATGGTTGCACTGCGTGCCGGGGAGAAAACCGCGGATGAGATCGTGTTCGCCACTGTTGCCGGTTCACTCACCGCCCGCCACGGTGAGGAGGCCGGTCGTCGGATGCGTGCAGCGCGTCGATCCGGGGACAGGTTCTCCAGCGGGTTACGCACCGCAGAGGCAGGTACCGATATGGGGGCATCGCCGCGGCGGGGTTCACCCACAGCTCCGCAGAACCGAATCCAGGATCTCACCTCGAAATTCGTACATATTTTCGACACGCCGCGCCGGTGACACCACCGTGTCCGATGCAGATGGCACAGTGGTGTCATGAGTCCGTCGGCAGGTTTTCTTCTCACGCTTCTCCTCGGCATCGTCATCGGTGCCCTTCTTGGTTGGTTCGCCCGTGGGCAGACGACGGGAACCGCAGCTCCGGACATCGACCGCCTCGCAGAACTTGCGACGGCACGTTTGCGGGCAGACACCGCAGAGCGCACCTCAGACGCGGCAGAACAACTCACTGGGAGGGTAAACACCTCCCTCGCACCTCTCCAGCAGGCTGTCGTTCAACTGAGTCAGCAGGTTCGCGCACTGGAGCAGGAAAGGGTCGAAGCCTACGCAGCACTCAGCAGCCAGGTTCAGTCGATGACACGCACCTCGACGATGCTGTCGGATCGCACGGGCAAGCTCGTCACAGCACTCCGGGCACCTCAGGTTCGAGGAAGATGGGGCGAAATGCAACTGGAACGCGTGGTGGAGATGGCAGGCATGGTTCGGTATTGCGACTTTGACACCCAAGTACACACCCGCGGCACCGATGGGGCCCTCCGCCCCGATCTCGTCGTACGGCTTTCGGGCGGACGCACCATCATCGTCGACTCCAAGGTGCCATTCTCCGCGTACCTCGATGCCCTCGATACGGAAGATCCGGAAGAGCATGCCGCACACCTTCGTCGACACGCCCATCATTTGCGCCATCACGTGAATCAGCTTTCCTCGAAGAACTATGCTGCCGCATTCGATCGGACACCGGAGTTCACCGTGCTCTTCGTCCCCGCAGACCCATTCCTCGACGCCGCACTGACCACCGATCCTGAGCTTCTCGAGCACGCATTCTCCCGAAATGTAATCCTCTCCACACCGACAACTCTGGTTGCGTTGCTCCGCACGGTCGGGCTCGGGTGGCAGCAGGAGGCCGTGAATGAGCAGGCTGCGGAGATACACCGGCTGGGCAGGCAACTTTACTCACGCTTGAACACGATGGCGGAACACTACAATAAGGTCGGAGCCGCTTTGGACCGCGCTGTGGACGCCTACAATTCGACGCTCGGGTCCCTGGAGTCGAGGGTCATGGTCACAGCCAGAACCCTGGACGAAATGGATGCCGGTCCCGTCACAAAGTCCCGGCCGGTGAGTCTTCATCCGGCGACGACACGGAGCCGACGGATCACCGGTCCGGGGAACATCTCCGCTCCCTGATCAAGCACGTTCCCAAGTCTTCGACATCCGCCACGGGGTGAGGCTACCGAATTTCAGGCCTGGAGTCGGTAACATAGCCTTCCGTGCCCCAGCAGCCCATGAATCGGTCGAAGACCCGACGCCCCGGCCAATCCGGTCTGCGTGCCGGTTTCCCGATCTGGATTTGTCCACTCATCATGGTGCTGACGCTGGTCACCGGCACGGCGATCAGCGTCGATCAGCAGCAGATCGGTGTCGTCTATCTCGGCTTGTTCGCCGCAGCAGCCCTCGGCTGTACGCTAACAGTGTGCCCCCGGGGGCTCTGGTTAACGGTCACCGGAATGCCGCTGTTCTTCGGTGTCGCCACCCCCATCGCGGCGTGGACCGTCGCCCGTTCCACAGCGGCTGAAGGAAGCGACGCATTCTCCACCACCGGAATCGTCACGGCGATCTACCCGTTGGCCCAGCATTTTCCGGTTCTTGCGGCAACAACCGTCGGATGCATTCTGATAGCTATCCTCCGACTGGCCCGTGTCCGTAAACTACAGATCGCGGCCCAACGAACCCATCGTCAGACCAGACGCAAACTCACCGTCGCCGAACAGCGCAACATCGCTGCCGCGTCTCGCGCTAGGAGAATCGGAGCAGCACGGGACGTCGATTCCAGGGCTCGCCGCGAGAAGATCGATGGGGATACTCGACCCACGGTCGCCGAGCTACGGCAGAAAGCACTTGAAGAGAAAGCCGCAGCAGCAAACCGGAAGCGGCCACGCACCAGTGAATCCCCCTCAGATAGTTCCCCACTCCCCCGCCGTCGACCTTCAAGGGAACACCCCCACCCGCAGACAACCGGAGATGCCGGTCGGCACACCGTGACAGAACGTGCCTCAATCCGTCGTCCTACGGAGAACAGCCATCCCCGGACCCCACGGCCACGTCTCCCGGAACGCACAGCCGGGACAACCGACCGTCCCATCAGAGTGCGGCCCGCGCCTCGCCCTGGGTCGGTGTCCGGCGCATCGCAGCGCCGCCCTGATCTCAGGCGAGACCGGTACATGATCGGGGAGACCGCACGCGGTCGGATCCAGGATCCTCGAGGCACCCGATCCCGTCACGCGGAATCCTCCGAATATCCGCGAGATTCCCGCCAGCGGCGCGCAGCATCACGTCCGCTACGATCTCGGGACGACCGCCCAGCGGGCAACGGTCCGGCACGACCCCAGGCTCCGGCACCCGGCCCGTCGTCTGAGAGCTCTCCGGAGCCCGAACCCAGGCGTCGCCCGACATGGCTGGACGACGATCTCTACACCTGACCTGTGTCGCACAGGTGTTCAGTGGGCGTTGCCCACTCGGTCTAACACCCCTGATTTTGTGCCCCAGTACCCCACATAGGAAAACCGGGATCTATCTTTCTTCTGCACGAAGATGAGATCCCGGCGCCTTATACGGCTCGCCGAGCTTGAGGAGCCGGGTGTTTTATCTGCGTCCGACGGAGTCCTTCGGGCGGAGATCCCGTGGTAGTGCGAAAACCAGTTTTTCAGCCGCTGTAGTGACCTCCTCAACAGTGGTGTAACCATGTTTGGCAAGGAGCTCGAGCACATCTCGGACGAGGATTTCCGGGACGGAGGCGCCTGATGTCACGCCAACGCATCTGACCCCCTCAAACCAGGCTGTGTCGACCTGGGAAGCATAGTCGACGAGGTAGCTGGCGTCGGTTCCAGCTTGGAGTGCGACCTCGACGAGGCGCTTGGAGTTCGACGAGTTCTGCGAACCAACAACGATCATGAGCTGGCACTGTTCCGCGATAGCCTTCACCGCAACCTGACGGTTCTGGGTGGCATAACAGATATCGTCCGAAGGAGGATCCTGGAGTTGGGGGTACTTCTGTTTGAGTAGATGGACGATGGTCATCGTCTCATCCACCGAGAGAGTGGTCTGGGACAGCCAGATCAGTTTCTCCGTGGCCTTCAGATCGAGTTTATCCACTCCCTCCACACCGTCAACGAGATGGACGACGTCAGGGGCCTCACCGGCGGTTCCCTCGACTTCTTCGTGTCCTTCATGTCCGATGAGAAGAATCTGGTATCCCTGGCGCGCGAAGCGCTTCACCTCATTGTGGACCTTCGTGACGAGGGGGCAGGTGGCGTCCAGTGTCTTCAGGTCGAGAGTCTTGGCTTCTGCGTGCACGGCGGGGCTGACACCGTGCGCGGAGAAGACGAGGTGAGATCCCTCGGGTACCTGGAAGGTCTCGTCGACGAAGATCGCCCCGCGCTCGGCGAGAGTGTCCACGACATAGCGATTGTGCACGATTTCTTTACGTACGTACACCGGGGCGCCGTATTTCTCGAGGGCCCGCTCGACGGTCTCGACCGCACGGTCAACTCCGGCACAATAACCGCGCGGGGCGGCAAGCAGAACCTTTTTTTCAGTGGCAACGGGTGACGTCATGGGCTACAGCGTAACCAAAGGTGCGGTTGAACGCCTACAATGAGGCTTTCGGAACCGGCTCTTCGGGACAGGTTCCCGCCGCACCTGATGCCGAGCATAATCAAGGAGTAGTGCGCCTGTGACTTCCGCCGCCCCATCCGCTGATCGGCCTTGGCCGGTTCGTGAAGTGAACGCGAAGGTCAAAGCCTGGATCGAACGCTTGGGGCACGTCTGGGTGGAGGGGCAGCTCACACAGATCAACGCGAAACCTAGCTGGAAACTCTCCTACCTGACCTTGCGGGACACGGAAGCCGACGCGAGTGTGCAGCTCACCTGTTACACTTCGCTGCTCCGCAACTCTCCGACGCCGTTACGCGACGGGGAACGGGTCCTCGTACACGGTAAACCTGCTTTCTATCCCGGGCGCGGCAGTTTCTCTCTATGGGTGACGGAGATCCGCCCGGTGGGGATCGGTGAACTACTCGCCCGAATCGAGATGTTGCGGCGCAGTCTGGCCGCCGAGGGCTTGTTCGATCCGGCACGGAAGAAGCGGATCCCCTATCTTCCGAATTGTGTGGGACTGATCACAGGTAGAGGGTCGGCAGCAGAGCGGGATGTGCTTTCGGTTGCGAAGGACCGGTGGCCGGAGGTCCGGTTCCGGGTGATCAATACTCCCGTACAAGGGGCGACGGCAGCGCCGGAGATTATCCGGGCACTGGGTACTCTCGACGACGATCCGGAGGTCGATGTCATCATCATCGCTCGGGGAGGTGGGTCAGTGGAGGATCTCCTGCCGTTCTCAGAGGAGTCCCTGCAGCGGGCCGTCGCCGCGGCATCGACACCAGTGGTGAGTGCGATCGGTCATGAACCGGACACACCCGTGCTGGACAATGTCGCGGATCTTCGTGCCGCCACCCCGACGGACGCCGCGAAGCGGGTTGTTCCAGATGTCGCGGAGCAACGCGCACTGATCACCGAGCTTCGTGGCCGGAGCGCCCAGGCATTGCGTGGGTGGGTGGAACGGCAATACCAGGGGCTACGTGACCTGCGGAGCCGTCCCGCATTGTCGGATCCGATGCTTCCGATCAATAGGCGCTCCGAAGAGGTGGTGCAGTTCGTCCGCCATCTGCGCATGCAGGTAACTCACGATCTGGACCGCCAGGAAACCCGAGTCCAGGCCCTCCGCTCCCGAATTTCCACGCTCGGCCCCTCCGCCACCCTCGCCCGCGGCTACGCTGTCGTACAGGTGGGGCCCGTTACAGCGGAGCCCGAGGTCGTGACATCGATTACTCAAACCCCTCCCGGTAGTCAGCTCCGGATCCGGGTCGCCGATGGCTCGATCACCGCTGCGGCGATGGCTGTCCGCCCATCTGACTGAAGTGGGTAACGCCTCCGTGGAACTGATTCGACACCAATACAGGAGAGAAAACGTGAACAGTGATGCAGTAGGTACGGGGCGCCCGAAGGAAGATGCCTTTCCTCCGGTTTCGGAACTCAGTTATGAGGCGGCGCGGGATGAGTTGGTCGAGATCGTGAAGATCCTCGAGCACGGGCAGATGCCCCTCGATGAGTCGCTGAGATTCTGGGAGCGCGGTGAGGCCCTGGCCAAGCGCTGTGAGGAGCATCTCGATGGAGCGCGGCACAGGGTTGAGGCTATTCTCCGGTCCGACGCGGAGATCACGTCCCGGGCGGCTGATGACGCCTGATACCCAGGGATACACCTGCGGTGGTGATCAGTGGCGGAACGGTTCCGCCACGAGTGTGTTGTGTATGAGTTCAGTGAATTCCTCGTCACTGGCGCTGCCCGCGAAAATGAGGTTCACATCTCTGTAGGTCGTGGTCCACACGGTGTCTGCGGTGTCCTCAAAGGGGGTCCAGACAGTGAACTCTCTCCCGTCCACGTCGCGGGTGTCGGCGATCTCACGAGGGTGGGAATCCAGGCCCTTCACCGCATCCTCCACAGGCTGGTCCGTCTGTAAGAGCTGCAGGTATCCCCGTTTCGCCGTAACCCAGCCTACGAGTGGTGCGGGAGTGTTGTTGACCGGGTGCCGACGCGCTGAGTTCGCGATCCACCCCTCGGGACTCTCGGGGAGCCGGACCGGGAAGGTCATGGCACGGGACTGGAGTTCCAGGAAGCTCTCCGCATCCACGGCATGGATCGGCCCGTTCTCGACAGGATCTTTGCGGAGCGAACACATCCCGGTGAAGCTGACTACGACGGCCATGATGACGACGATAACGACCAGAGACATGATCATGTCCCTGCTGTCCTGGAAGATACGGGGTTTATTCTCGGCCACGGTGACCAGTATGTCAGAACCCTCTTTTCCACCCGCCCCCAGTATCCGGCCGACACTACGGTGATCAGACGGGGGTAACGCAATTATCTGAACCGTACAGGTTGCCCCCAACGGTGGTCAGAAAGTGCAACAATGGAGGCAGCGGACGCACGGACAGATCCCGGACGCAGTACCGCGCGTGCAGTTCGTGCGGGATACGTCGGGGGCGTCTCCTGGTGGAATATGACTGCGCGCCCGTAGCTGAAAAATATTTGACCTACGACTACAAACAAGCGGTCGCATCCGTACCGCCTGCTGTGCCGGGTGTTTTCCGGGTCACTGTGGGCGGGATGATGGCCGCACATGAGCGCCTTACAGGAGGCACTGACATCATGAGCATCCAGAAACCCGAGCTTCCGGACCGCAACCTCGCGATGGAACTCGTCCGTGTCACCGAGGCGGGCGCACTCGCATCCGGCCGGTGGGTTGGACGCGGTAAGAAGAACGAGGGCGACGGCGCTGCAGTCGACGCGATGCGGAAGCTCATCAACTCCGTGAACATGCGTGGTGTCATCGTCATCGGTGAGGGCGAGAAGGACGAAGCCCCCATGCTGTTCAATGGTGAGGAGGTCGGCACCGGTGAAGGGGCCGCCGTGGACATCGCCGTGGACCCGGTCGATGGTACAACGTTGATGGCGGAGGGCCGTCCGAACGCCATCTCGGTGCTTGCGGCGGCAGAGCGCGGTTCGATGTACGACCCGTCCGCGGTCTTCTACATGGACAAGATCGCCTGCGGCCCTGAATCCGCCGGTAAGATCGACATCCTCGCCCCCGTCGAATACAACATCAAGGCCGTGGCGAAGGCGAAGAGCATTCCCGTACACGACGTTACGGTCGTCGTACTTGACCGTCCCCGCCACCGCTCGCTGATCGCGGACATCCGTGAGGCGGGCGCAAAGGTCCGTCTCATCCGTGACGGCGACGTAGCCGGTGCGGTCGCCGCCGCACAGACCACCAACTCGGTGGACCTGATGATGGGTATCGGCGGCACCCCGGAGGGCATCATCACCGCCTGCGCCATGAAGTGTATGGGCGGTGAGATCCAGGGTAAGCTCCACCCCACCAGCGACGAGGAGCGCCAGCGCGCGCTCGACGCCGGCCACGATCTGGATAGGATTTTGTTCACCGACGATCTGGTCCGTTCGGACAACTGCTACTTCGTTGCGACCGGTGTGACCAAGGGCGACATGCTGCGCGGTGTGACCTACCGCGCGTCGTCCGCGACAACCCGTTCGCTGGTCATGCGGTCCCGCTCCGGAACGGTGCGCCACATCGAGTCTGTACACCAACTGGCGAAGCTCCAGGAGTACTCCGTGGTGGACTACGGTTCCTGATCCGTCACCGGGGAACACCATCCTGAACACAGGGTATCGACACCCTGCCCCTGGAAATCCGGCACGGGTGTCGTCGTTCTCTCGGGCACCGAAGGCTTGAGGTGTGACGGCCGCGGTTTGTGGGGAACCGGCTTGGAGAAGACCGAATCACCCCCGGATGTGTGGACCCGATGACGCTCCGTACGGCATTGCGCTGCGATCTGTTTCACAAGCCACCCACCACGGTGATGGGAACCTGACGACACCCCCGTTTTCGGCCATACTGGGAACGCGTGCACCGCATGGTGTCCGGGTCCGAGCGACTGATCGACCCCGGTTGAGCACAGCGCTATGCAACCAGCATCGAGACATTCATTCACACGACAAAGAGGTTGGTTATTCATGACTGAGCAGGAATTCCGCATCGAACACGACACAATGGGCGAAGTGAAGGTCCCCGTCAATGCTCTCTGGCGCGCCCAGACTCAACGCGCCGTGGAGAATTTCCCGATCTCCGGGCGCGGCCTGGAGTCCGCGCAGATCCGGGCCATGGGCCTGCTCAAAGCCGCCTGTGCGCAGGTGAACAAGGATCGTGGACTTCTGGACGCGACGAAGGCTGATGCGATCATCGCCGCCGCACAGGAGATTGCGGAAGGTAAGCACGATGGTGAATTCCCCATCGATGTTTTCCAGACCGGTTCAGGTACCTCGTCCAACATGAACACGAACGAGGTCATCGCTTCTCTCGCCAAAAAGTCTGGCGTTGACGTCCACCCGAACGATGACGTCAACATGGGTCAGTCCTCAAACGACACCTTCCCCACCGCGACCCACGTCGCGGCCACGGAGGCAGCCGTCAAGGATCTGATTCCGGGCCTTCAGGTCCTGCATGATTCCCTTTCCGCAAAGGCGAAAGAATGGGAAAACGTCGTCAAGTCCGGCCGCACCCACCTGATGGATGCAGTTCCGGTAACGCTGGGCCAAGAGTTCGCCGGCTATGCGCGCCAGGTCGCCGCCGGCATTGAGCGTGTGGAAGCGTGTCTGCCCCGTCTCGGCGAACTCCCCATCGGTGGCACCGCCGTCGGCACGGGTCTGAACACCCCGGTCGGATTCGGTGAGGATGTGACTCGGGAACTGGTGAACCTCACGGGGGTTGAGGAACTGCGTGAGTGCATCAACCACTTCGAGGCGCAGGCTGCCCGGGACGGCCTGGTCGAGTTCTCCGGAGCCATGCGGACCGTCGCGGTGTCCCTGACCAAGATCGCCAACGACATCCGGTGGATGGGATCGGGCCCGTTGACCGGCTTGGGCGAAATCCATCTCCCGGATCTCCAGCCGGGTTCCTCGATCATGCCGGGCAAGGTCAATCCCGTGCTGTGCGAGACCGCAACCCAGGTTGCGTGCCAGGTCATCGGCAATGATGCAGCCGTCGCATTCGGCGGCGCACAGGGTGCTTTTGAACTGAACGTGTTCATCCCGATGATGGCCCGTAACGTCCTGGAGTCCGCTCGGCTCCTGGCGAACACCTCCCGGGTCTTCGCCGAGCGTCTGGTCGACGGCATCGAGCCGAACACCGAACACATGAAAACCCTGGCTGAGTCCTCTCCCTCAATCGTGACCCCGCTGAATTCCGCGATCGGCTACGAGAACGCCGCGAAGGTCGCCAAGACCGCACTGAAGGAGGGCGCCACCATCCGTCAGACCGTTATTGACCTGGGCTTCGTCGACGGCGACAAGCTCACCGAGGAAGAGCTGGACAAGCGCCTCGACGTGCTCGCGATGTGCAACACGGACCGCGATTCCGAGTAGTCAACGCTCAAGACATGGGCAACGCTGTCCCGGCCCCCGCAGGTGTATGGAGCACCGGTGGGGGCTTCGTCTCCTCCGCATCCGGCAATGTGGCTGAGACGATGAGCTGTCCGTCCGACGACTGAATGTACTCGGTGCATTTTGTCGCACCCGCGTTTTTAGCTGCGCTCAGCGCCATACGCACCAGTGATCACCATTACTCGAGACGAAGGGACATGTGCAGTGCGAGCCGTAATTGATGGTCACACAACCTGACCTGTAATTGCAGTGCAGGTTCTCCGCTGCGACGACCGATAACATCTGTAGCACTGCGGGGATCTCCTCCATGCCTTCTTCAATTGCATCGATTTCAAGGAAAACACCGTCATTGGCAAGTAGCCCCATCCACTGGCCAGTACCAAAAACCCGGAACACATTAGCGAAAAGCTACCGAATCTTCCGTAACCGGTGACGAACGCTGCCTTTCTGATGAGCAATCGTCTCCGTCCGGACAACGGGAGTGCCACGGAACCCGGTGTGATCGATACAGGTGAATTACTGCGCCGACAGAGGAGAAACTGTCACACCAACCCCCGGTCGACACTGGAGGGGCGGCGCGCGAGCTGGCCGGACCGTCCACACGAGTCTCGTTGATGCCGCGAGTAGCTATCTGGAGACCCATCCGGGGAAAAGAAACCGTCGACGGTGGAAGTATCCTCACAGCAAAAACCGATGGCGCCAGTTCAGCACACATCGGCTTTTTGTGTCTTTACGGGTAACCAGTTACACAGATTCAGGCTTCGGCAGGAGTTTCTCCCAGATGACGGTGTCTCGCCACTGACCCGCGAGTTCGCCGTAGGGCATCTTCGCGAGATGGCTGAGTGTGCCGGCTTTTTCAAAACCCCGGGACTGGTGGAGTTTCGTGGATCCGGTGTTCTCCGGGAAGATCCAGGAGTGGATCGCCCACTTCTCCAGCTCGATGCATTTCGCGATGAGGGTATCCAGCAACGCGCCCGCCACCCCGCGCCCCTGAGCTTTGGGATCGATGTAGATCGAATCCTCGACGACGCCGTGGAACACCTCGCGCTGCGAGATAGGAGCGGCGGAGACCCAACCAAGGACGGTCTCGTTGTCGGAACGTTCAACCGCGACAAAGGCGCAGTCCATGATCTTGTGGCTGTTGAATTCCTCCCAGCTCATGGCGTGGCGCTCGTAGGTCGCGTGGCCGGTGTCCAAGCCTCGCTCGTAGATGTACCGGACCTGACCGTAATCGTCTTCGGTCAGCGGTCGGATGATGAAGTCGCGTTCAGACATGCCACGAAGAATATTGCGTGGGGGCACCCACGGCAACCTGAGAAAAAGGTAAGCTCTTTGACCAGCACAGTCTCGGAAAAACATCTGTCCCTGCATGATGCGAAAACGAGAAAATCCCCGGAGATTGCCGGGGATTTCTCAGTGCATTGCACCCATCAGAGGGAGAGTGGTCTCATTCTCCGATCAGTGGGTCTCAACCTTGGCGCTCCAAGTGCCATCGGTCTTGGACCAGATGATGTCTCCGTGCTCGAAGTTCTGCGCCCAGCCATTGCCGTCCTTGCGCTCAATCTCATAGGCGGTGGGCAAGCCCAGATCCGAGTCGAGTCCCCCCTCCTTCATCCATGCCTCGGCGATCTTGCCGTTAAGACGGTGGGCACCGGTGTCCTTGGAGTAGGCGATGTAGTAGCCCTCGTTGAAGGCGGCGAGGTAACGGCCGTCCTTCTCCTTGACCTCCGTCAGCTTACCGAGGTGACCTGCAGTGCCGCCAAGGGATTCGTACATGTCGACGATCGGGGTAGGCACGCTGACGTTCTTACCGGATGCATCCGTGACATCGGTGTTCTGGTCGTCTCCGTCGTCCTGTGCGTCCTTCTTAGCATTCTTAGCCGTATCCTTGGCATCCTTAGCCGCGTCCTTGGCATCATCCTTGGCGTCCTTGGCCGCATCCTTGGCGTCCTCGGCTGCGTTTTCAGCGCTGTCCTTGACGTCTTCAGCGCCATCCTTGACGGCATCCTTGGCGTCCTCGGCGGTGTCCTTGATCGCATCCCCGGCATCTGAAGCCGCGTCAGCGACCTTGTCGGTCGCGTTATCCAGGTCTTCCTTGGCTTCCTGAGAGCAGGCGACGGCGCTCAAAGAGATGCCCAGTGCCGCAACACCAGCAAGAATTCGGGTACGGGTTTTCTTGGTCATGAGAATCAAATCCTTAGATTCAGGGGAGTTCAGTGCCGAGTACCTACTATGACACCTCTGCTTCACCTAATGCCAATCCTGATACCAATGCGTCACAATCCCGTCACTGACTTGTAACACCATTATTCTTGGCGGCGCGTGAAAAGAAGCCGATTATCTGCGGCGGCGTTGACGCTTTGGGCCGCCGCTCCCCTTCCTGACGCCCGGCTGGCGGCGCGTGCCCCCGACGCCTTCCCGTCGCGCCTTCTTCACCGCCGCTTTCTCCGCCGCACTCCGTTTAGGCTGCACCGTTCTTGAACTTCCCCCCGTCCGCCCCCTGGCGATACCCACAAAATCCTGAATTTCGTCACAGTCGTCCCGCATGCGCCAGACGAGAGCGACGGTTGTCGGGATACCTCCGAGGTAGTCACGGTTTTCCGTTCTCCGTGATCCGAGCCTGCGCAGCAACGGTCTCGGCCCAATGGCGACGCCGACCCCGGTCGCGACAACGTCGATCCCTTCATTGAGTGCCACGATATCCACAACACCATCTTCCCCGGGAGAGTAGAAGATACTGTGGCCCGCAAGATCATCATCCCCCAACGCCTCGGTGAGCGTGAGTTCACTGTCCTTCGGAACCGCAACTCCGGGTTGTTCTTCGTAGAGTTTCACCAGGTGAAATGTGTCGTCTATGCGGAGATCTGGCAACCGGACGAGCGCAATGTCCGCCAGCCCGTCAATGAGTCGGCCGAGAGGATCGGGGCTCTCTTCGGTCAGCGGCTCCCGATGACCCGTGCGCTCAGTGAATCGAGTGAACCACTTGCCGGGTGCGGTTCCCGTGGCGAACGCGATGGAGAGAGCCGACTCGGAGCTACGGAGATTCATACGCGGAATGTTACCGTGATGCAATGACAGAGCCTGAAGCACGCACGCCGTCGAGTACCGCAATGAAGCCGCTCACCGCAGCCAAGAAGCTGGGCATCTACCTGCCTGCGGCACCGGAGGAGTTCCAGCGCAATGCGCTGACCCACGCGGAGTTCGCCGAACTCCAGCACAATCCGCCGCAGTGGCTGACCGACCTGCGGGCCACCGGACCGCATCCTCGGCCGGAAGTTGCGCGGAAACTCGGCGTCACCGTCGCCGCGCTCAAGCGCAATGACATGGACCGACCCCTGACCACCGATGAGATCAAGACACTCCTCGCCGACCAGCCTGAGTGGCTGCGGAAGGCCCGGACCACACTCGCAGAAGAGCGTGCAGCGGAATCCCGCAAAGCCACCGCTGGGGACCCCACGGAAACCGGTGACACCGCGGAGGAAGGATAGCACTCGCGCCAGGTACCCCGTTCCGGGGCTGATATGGATGACAGAAAGATGAATTAACGGTAACCAAACGAAAAATCCCCAGCAGAAAAAGCAGCGCATTCGATATGACGCCATTGGTAATATGATCCACTGATTAACTGCAAGGGACCGTGATCCGTATCTCATTTCCCCATCGGAGCGACCTTGCAATGAATACCCACCGCCGTTCCCTCCTCTCCACACTCACCGTGGGCACACTGACATTCAGCGGTCTGGCAGCGCCGACCGCGAGCGCTGAGGAAGTGACGCCAGTCACCCTCAACATCCTGGCTACCAGTGACTTCCACGGTCACATTTCGGTGGCCCGGGACCGCGATGGTTCCCTCCTCGATCCCGGGGCCGCAGCTCTCGCCTGCTTCATCAATGCCGAACGGGACAGCAATCCAAACACGAACTTCGTCGCCGCCGGTGACCTCATCAGCGGCTCTCCCTTCGTTTCCTCGATTCTCCGCGACAAGCCCACCTTGGATGTATTCAACGCCATGGGCCTCGATGTGTCAGCCCTGGGCAATCACGAGTTCGACAATGGCTTCGAGGACGTCAGCACCCGAGTCTCCTTCGACGGCACGGGCCAGGCGCGATTCCCCTACATTGCGGCGAACATCACCGGCGCCGATCCGGCACCAGCGCCCAGCCACATCATCACCACCGAGTCCGGGATCCGGGTTGCATACATCGGTGGAGTGACTGCGGAGACCCCCTCCATCGTCAACCCCGACGGCGTCGCAGGCCTACGGTTCAGCGAACCCGTAGCCGCGATGAATGCCGAGGCCGAACGGATCGCCAGGGCCGATGTGGCAGACATCATCATCGGACTCGTTCATGAAGGAGTCCACGTGAACTCCGGATTCAGCGACGTGTTCGACGCCGTCGTCGCGGGGCACACCCACAAGGAGACCCTCGAAACCGGCCCTGAACGCAAGGGCCGCCAACCTCTCGTCGTTGTGCAGCCCGGCGAATACGGGCGCCTGCTCTCCGACATCGACATCGTGATTGATCCCTCGACCGGTGAGGTCACCTCCGTCACCGCCTCAAACCACACCGCCGACGACATCTGGGCGAAGTGCAGCAAAAACCCCGACACCGAGGTGCAGGCGATAGTGACCGCCGCAGAGGAAGCGGCCGCCGAGGAGGGGCAACGGGTCGTTGCGACCGTCCCGGATGCCTTCCTGCGTGGTCGGGATTCCACTGACAGTGACACCGGCGGCAACCGGGGCGTGGAGTCCTCCCTGAACAGTCTTCTCGCCGATGCGGCACTCGATTCCATTAACGCGAAGACAGCACTGAAAGCCGACATCGGCATCATGAACGCCGGTGGTGTGCGGGCGGACCTCGCGGCCGGCGAGGTGACCTTCGCCGACGCGTACCAGGTCCAGCCCTTCGGCAACCCGATCGGCACGGTCGACATGACCGGTGCACAGTTCATCGAACTCCTGGAGCAGCAGTGGAAACCCGGCCAGTCCCGGACCCGTCTCGCCCTGGGGCTCTCATCAAATGTCACCTACATTTACGATCCGGCCGGTGAACAGGGTGCCCGGATCACCCGGGTACTGGTCAACGGTGCCCCGATCGATCCCACAGCCACCTACCGTGTCGCCGGGAACCGGTTCCTGCTCAACGAAGGTGACAGTTTCACCGCTTTCGGCACCCAAACGGGATCGAACACCTTCACCGACACCGGTCTGCTGGACGTTGATCTGTTTATCAGCTACCTCGCGGCTAACCCGAACATCGCGCCCCGTAACCAGCAGACCTCCGTCGGCGTCCACCTGGACGGAGCAGCCGACGACGGATCGGTGAAGGCGGGCTCCAAGATCACGGTCAACCTGTCCTCACTCTCCTACACCGGCGGGGAACCGGTTCCGGACAACGTCACCGTCACGCTGGGCAACGAGAAAGTGACCGTCCCGGTCGACAACACCATCGTCGCCGGCAACGATGAGACCGGCCGTGCGACCCTGCCCCTGACTGTCCCGGTCGGCTCCGATACACTCACCCTCCACATCGAAACCGATTCCGGCACCATCGCAGAACTGCCTCTCACCGTCACAGGTGGTGACACCGGTGAACCGGAGCCCCCGACCCCCGGCAGTGCGTCGGTCCTCAGCTCGGGTATCCAGAAGCTGAGCAGTCCCCTCGGTAACCTGGCGTACATCCTCAACGGAGGTCTCGCGGCTCTCATCGAGCTGTTCATCGCCTGGTTGGGCATCCGGTGAGGTACACGGTCATGACACGACGACTCTCACTCCCGACCACCGCCCTCATCACTGTCGGTGTCTCCCTACTCGCGGGAGTTCTCCCCTCGACAGCGACACCCGCCGGAGACAACATCGTCATCAGCCAGGTCTACGGTGGTGGCGGAAACAAGGATGCCGCACTCACTTCGGACTTCATCGAGCTGTACAACCCGACCAGCTCCCCCATCAGCGTCGACGGGTGGACCCTGCAGTACCTCTCCGCGAAGAACACGACGGCGAAACCCGGACAGATCAGTGAGCTGACGGGGACAATCGCACCGCACTCCCACCTGCTGATCCGCGGGGCACGGGGATCCGGTGGCACCGTCGACTTCGCGGCAGACATCGACGCACCACAGCTCGCGGTGGGAAGCAGGGCCGGTGCGGTGGTCCTGGCCACCGACGCCACCCCGTTCAACGCCGACACTGCCGGCGGTTCCGCCATCGACATCCTCGGCTACGGCGGCGCAGCGGTTTCCGAGGGAACCCCGGCACAGTCTCTGGACAACACTCTGGCAGCCACCCGCGGTGACGACGGGGCGGACACCGATGACAATGCCACGGATTTCACCGCCGCCGTCCCCTCCCCGAGGTACTCGGGCGGCGCAGCCATGGGCGCCACGGTCCCTGATCCCGAACCGGATCCCGGAACACCCGCCCCAGCCGATCCCCGAGAGGTGACGATCGCGGAGATTCAGGGCGTGGGTGACGTCTCCCCGCTCGTCAATGAGAAGGTACGTACCACCGGAATCATCACCGCCACCTGGCCGGACGGCGGACTCGGCGGTTTCGCACTGCAGACCGGAGGCACCGGTCAGCTCCACGGCGCGAATGCGGCATCCACGGGTGTCTTCATCTACACCGGGCGGGGTTCCGAGCCCTCTACTGATCTCATCGGTTCCTGCGTGAGCGTCACCGGAACGGTTTCGGAATTCCACGGACAGACCCAGGTCGCGGGGCAATTCGTCCCGATCGACGCGGCGACCACACACGACTGCGCGGAACCCGTCACCCCGGTCACCGACACGATCCCCGAGGATCCGGCACTGCGGGAAGCCCACGAAGGTATGCTCTTCCAGCCAACGGGCGTGCACACGGTGACCGAGAACTACAACCTCAACAGATACGGCAGCTTCGGTGTGGTCGCGGGTGACACCCCGCTGTACCAGGCGACCGACGTTGTCCAGCCCGGCGCGGCCGCTATCGCGTACGAGCGGGACAACGCACGCCGACTGCTGACAATCGACGACGGCAGTTCCCGTGATTTCCTCCGCAACAATGAGGCCCGCGACGTGCCTCTGCCGTATCTCAGCGCCGGTGGAGAGCCCCGCCCCCTTCGCACCGGGGATCACGTGACCTTTTCTCGGCCGATGGTGCTCGGCTACTCCTTCGGGTCATGGACCCTGCAGCCGACCACCCCCGTCGATGGTTCGACCCCGGCAGACGGCCTACCGGTGGATTGGACCTCCGGCCGGGATGCGGAACGCGGCGGGCCGGACGAGGTCGGTGGCGACACGAGCCTGGCGAGCTTCAACGTCCTCAACTTCTTCACCGATCTCGGCCGCGACGAACCGGGGTGTGCTCCGGTCACGGACCGTGCCGGTATTCCGGTAACCGGTGACCGCTGCACGGTCCGGGGCGCCTATACACCGGAGGCGCTGGCGGACCAGCGGGCGAAGATCGTCTCTGCGATCAACACCCTGGACGCCGATATCCTCGGATTGGAGGAGATTGAGGACAGTTCCCGGTTCGGACACGACCGCGACGCCACGCTCAACCATCTCGTCGACGCACTGAATGCAGCCGGAGGGAACTGGGCCGCGGTGCCTTCTCCAACGACCATTCCGGTTGGGTCGGGTGCTGGTGACGTGATCCGCACCGCCTTCATCTACGATCCGGCGCGCGTCCGTCCGGTCGGTGAGTCCAGGATCCTCATGGACGAGGCCTTCACCGGCATCGCCCGGGAACCACTCGCCCAGGAATTCGCTCCGGTGGACGGCGGCACACACGTCGTGGCGGTGGTCAACCACTTCAAGTCGAAGGGTTCTGTCGCTCGCGGTGACGCGGACACCGGCGACGGTCAGGGCAACAATGCCAGGTTGCGTGCCGCCCAGTCCCTGGCGCTGGTGTCCTGGCTCGCGGATCAAGAGGACTGGGGTGACCTCCCGCAGTTCATCATCGGGGACCTGAACTCCTATTCCCGCGAGGACGCGGTGCGGATCATCGAGGACGCCGGATTCACCAACGTCGGCCGGCACTTCGACGCCGGGACGAGCTACCAGTACGGGGGCCGTCTGGGTTCCCTCGACCATGTCCTGGCCAACCGGCGGGGTATGGCGGTGACCACGGGAGCCGATGTGTGGGACATCAACTCCGACGAGTCCACCGCGTTCGAGTACTCGAGGCGGAACGTTAACGCGGTCGATTACTTCGCCCCCGACCCGTTCCGTGCCTCCGACCATGATCCGATCAAGGTCGGGTTCTCCCTCGGTGGAGGCGCACCGGACGACGTGGATCCCGGAACGGGAGTTCCCGATCCCGGAACACCGGACGGATCGACGGGGGCGGTGCAGAGTTCGACGTTCCGGGCCGTGATAGCGGGCGTCCTGGCACTGCTGGGCCTCGGTGGACTGATTGCGTGGATCACCGGACTCCCCGCACTAAAGGGACTGCTCCACCCCTGAGCACACGGTGCCCAGGGGGCGGCCCCGCACATCCGGAAGTAACGGTGCGGGGCCCGTTCCGTGTTTCCGCAACTCCGATGGAGCAGTGGACTACTTGCACCCATATACCCCGGGGGGTATATAATTCCGTATCGGTACTCCCGTCAACACACCATGAGACTCATCATCGCCGGAGGTGTCACAGTCGGAATCATCTGCGCCCACACTCCCGCACCCGGCCAAATCCGTCAAAATCATCGCCCTCGAACTTGTTCTATCACCTTCGCGAGCTACAGACTCCTCTACTAGACGGAAAAGAAAAACACCGCGGGCATCTTGCCCATCCAGGCCCTGGAATCACTGCACAGCACCGCGGACGGAAGGCCAATCCCAGATCCTGTACACGTCCAACGCGTATTCGTATCTGGCCTACCGTTTCCGCGATCAGAGATCAGAACGGTATCGACGCCGTGCCCCTCTCCGGCGGCATACTAACCCTCGAAGCCCGAATGGGGGCACAACCAACGTCGTCCTCAAACCCAACCGGTCCTGACGGCAAACTGCACGAAAACCCACCTCAATCCCACGGAGCGACACCACCATGACCGACTTCCAGCCCGAGGACAAGAAACGCATACTCAACCGGCTGCGCCGCGCACGCGGACAACTGAACGCCGTCATCGAAGCGGCGGAATCTGGCGCGCCCTGCCGGGACGTCGTCACCCAGTTGGCTGCCCTCAGTTCGGCTCTCGACCGGGCCGGCTACGCCATCATCTCCGGAGCGATGAAAGGGTGCCTCCGTGACGAAGACTCCCGGGAGGACGGCGACCTCACCCCCGAGGAACTGGAGAAACTGTTTCTCATGCTCGCCTGAGCACCCGACCACACCTCACAGAAACCGCTAACCCAATCAAGGAGAACACGATGTGTAGAGCAGTCACCTGCCGCAAATGCGGGAAAACAACCTGGGCCGGATGCGGCCAACACGTCGAACAGGTCATGCGCAACGTCCCGAAATCGGAGCGGTGCCCGGGACACGCCGATGAACCGCCAACCGGATTTCTCGCTCGCCTCTTCAAGCGGAGCTGAGTCTGTCCGTCTCCACTCCCGGGTACAGGCGCTACACTCGGCGATGATCCGACTAGCAGAGACCAGACGAGACCACACCGCCGGTCCCCCGTGCGGTGACGGAAGGATGATCGGCTCCATGCCCGAGAAAAACAACAACACCTCACGTTCCACCGTCCGGCTCAACGTGAAGGCAACCGGCGAAACGGCAGACGGCATCCCGGTGGTCCTCATCGGATCCCTCGGCTCCGACCGTTCGATGTGGGAGGAACAGATCGGACCGTTATCGGAGAAGTGGCCCCTGGTGGCCGTGGATCTTCGTGGTCACGGTGCCTCCCCGGTGCCGAACGGGCCCTACTCGATGCCGGATCTCGCGGCGGACGTGCTCGCGACCCTCGACGACATGAGAGTCCGACGTGCACACATCGTCGGACTCTCCCTCGGCGGCGCAATCGCCCAGCAGATCGCGCTCGACGCACCCGAGCGGGTGACCAGTCTGACCCTGGTGTCCACCGCGGCGAAGTTCGGCGAGGAACAGACATGGCGCGACAAGGCCGCCACCGTGCGTGCGGAGGGGACGAAGGCCCTGGCGGACACCGTCGCACACAACTGGTTCACACCGACGTTCGGTGAGGCCGGAGCCTTCACTGACTATGAGGCGATGGTGTCCGCCTCCCCGGACGAGGGCTACGCGGCGTGCTGCGAGGCACTCGCCGAGTTCGACTCCCGCCCCCGGCTGGGTGAGATCAGCGCCCCGACGCTGGTCATCTCCGCCGCCGACGACCCCTCCACCCCGCCGGACGTGGTGCGCGTCCTCGCCGATGGAATCCCCGGTGCCCGTCTCGAGTCCGTGAGCCCGGCCGCCCACCTCGTCAACGTGGAGCAGGCCGCCGTGGTCAACCAACTGCTCGCCGAGCATTTCACCACCGCGGTCTGATCCAGCCCGGACAACAACCGGACACGAAACCGCCCGCCCCACCCGGGTGCAAACGGTGGGACGGGCGGTTTTCCACGTCACGGGTCGGATCGGTCATCCGGCCGATGAAGTGACTGTGTACCTGAACCGTCCGGGAATACGGGAAGGATCAGAGCATCTTCCACTCTTCGAGGCCCTCGTACAGCGGGTAGGACTCGGCGAGCTTCGCGGTGCGGGCACGCAGCGCGTCGACATCGGCGTTCTTTCCGTTCGCCAGGGCGGTGCCGATGATGTCGGCGACCTCGGTGAACGCGGCGTCATCGAAGCCACGGGTGGCGAGCGCGGGGGTGCCGATCCGCAGGCCGGAGGTGACCATCGGCGGGCGCGGGTCGAAGGGCACGGCGTTGCGGTTGACGGTGATGCCGACCTGGTGCAGCAGGTCCTCGGCCTCCTGGCCATTGAGTTCACTGTTGCGGAGGTCCGCGAGCACGAGGTGGACGTCGGTGCCGCCGGTGAGGACGTCGACGCCGGCCGCGGTGCAGTCGGAGCCGGTGAGGCGCTCAGCGAGGATACGGGCACCATCGAGGGTGCGCTGCTGGCGGGCGGCGAACTCCTCGGAGCCGGCGATCTTCATGGCGACGGCCTTCGCGGCGACAACGTGCATGAGCGGTCCGCCCTGCTGTCCGGGGAACACCGAGGAGTTGAGCTTCTTGGCCCACTCCTGCTTCGCCAGGATCATGCCGGAACGGGGTCCGCCCAGGGTCTTGTGGACAGTGGTGGACACGACATCGGCGTGCGGGACCGGGGAGGGGTGCACGCCACCGGCGACGAGACCCGCGAAGTGGGCCATGTCGACCCAGAGTTTCGCGCCGACCTCATCCGCGATGGACCGGAACGCGGCGAAGTCCTGGTGCCGCGGGTAGGCGGACCAGCCGGCGATGAGGACCTGCGGCTTCTCCTTGATGGCCTGCTCGCGGACGCGGTCCATGTCGATGCGGAACGTGTCCTCTTCAACGCCGTAGGCGGCGACCTCGTAGAGCTTGCCGGAGAAGTTGAGCTTCATGCCGTGGGTGAGATGCCCACCGTGGGCCAGCGAGAGGCCCATGATCTTGTCGCCTGGGTTGGCCAGGGCCATGAGGACCGCGGCGTTCGCCTGCGCACCGGAGTGCGGCTGGACGTTCGCGAATTCCGCCCCGAAGACCTCCTTGGCGCGATCGCGGGCGAGTTCCTCGACGACGTCGACGTGCTCGCAGCCGCCGTAGTACCGGCGTCCGGGGTAGCCTTCCGCATACTTGTTCGTCAGGACGGAGCCCTGCGCCTGCAGTACTCCGCGTGGGACGAAGTTCTCGGATGCGATCATCTCGAGGGTGTCCCGCTGACGCGCGAGTTCATCGCGGAGAACCTGTTCGACGGCGGGGTCGAGTTCAGCCAGCGGAAGCCATCGTGAATCGGTGGTCGGGGTGGAGCTGGATTCGGTCATGTGTGCCCGGTTTCCCTTCGTGTCAGCACCTCCCGGGACAAGACCACGCCCCGGGATATTCAAATGCCACGCCAGTCTATCCCGCACGGCGGGGAATGTGGACAGAGAGGTCTGCTCACGGGCACACCCGGCCCCCGTGTCGGGGTGTTCATCGGTGTTGTGCACAATGGATGCATGGCACGCCCACGGGAGATCAGCCCGTATCTGGATTTCGATCGGACCGAATGGCGGCATCTGCGTAAGTCTATGCCGCAGGTCTTGACGGCCGACGAAGTCATCCAGTTACGGGGTATCGGCGAAAATATCGACCTCGACGAGGTTGCGGAAGTATATCTGCCGCTGTCCCGTCTCATCCATCTGCGGGTGAAGGCACGGCAGAAACTGATCGGCACGACCTCGACGTTCGTGGATAAGCCCGCAGAACATGTCCCGTTCATCATCGGTGTCGCCGGTTCCGTTGCCGTGGGAAAGTCGACGACGGCGCGTCTGCTGCAGGTGCTGTTGCAGCGGTGGGAGTCCCATCCACGGGTGGATCTGGTGACCACCGACGGGTTTCTCTACCCCACTGCAGAACTGGAACGTCGCGGACTGACAACACGCAAGGGCTTCCCGGAAAGCTACGATCAGCGTGCGCTGATGCGTTTCGTCACCGATGTGAAATCGGGCAGCCCCGTGTGTCACGCGCCGGTGTACTCGCATGAACTCTATGACAGGGTACCGGGTGAGATGATCGAGGTCCGACAGCCGGACATTCTCATTCTGGAGGGGCTAAATGTCCTGCAGACGGGGCCCACGCTAATGGTGAGCGACCTCTTCGACTTCTCCGTGTACGTGGACGCACACACGGATGACATCGAAGACTGGTTCATCCAGCGGTTCATGGCATTACGCGCGACGTCGTTCAGTAAGCCGGGATCACATTTCGCGCATTTCGCCAACCTCAATGACGAGGACTCACGGCAGGTCGCGCGGGAGATCTGGCAGTCGGTCAACCTGCCGAACCTGGTGGAGAATATTCTTCCCACCCGCGTACGGGCGTCATTGGTCCTGGTGAAGGGCCGCAACCACCTCGTGCAGCGAGTTCGGATGCGCAAGATCTAGGGGTCGGCTGCCGACGCCGTCTCCCACATCCGGGATGCAATGTCAGGCCCGGTGACGGTGAACCCACTGTTCCACAGGACCAAGCTCCGCATCATCGACACGGTCGATGTCACGCCCGTACTCGTGGACGATCTGCTCCTCATTCTCATTGCGGTTGGACTTGCGCCGCAGCATCTGGTTGAGCGACCACAGTGCACCCCGGTGGATCCGGCTGAGCTGCGAGTGGTTGAGCCGTCCAGGAAGGTAGAAACGGGTGACTTTGTCGGCGTTGTCACCGAGTACCTTCGCGGCGCCGTCCCGGGAACGGGCCCATGAGCTGACACTCATACCTACAACCACCAGTGCGGTGGGGCGACTGTCGAGATCCTTGTCCCGGAGCCATTTCGCTCCGCTGATCTGGCTGGCGTAGTTCGGGGAGAACACAACGAGTGGCCCGGTCCCCGGTATCTGGTCGATGGATGGCGGGGCATCCGACAGAACTACCGGAGCGACCCCAAGGTGTTGGGCGAAGGTCCGGGCGTAGTGTTCGGTGGATCCGTAGACGGTGTCGAAGATGACGGTTGGTTCGGGCGTACTCATCGATGGGTCCTCACTGAGGGCAGGTTATTTTCCGAAGCGTCTACTCCGGAAAGCGTAGGAGCGGAGCGCCCGGAGGAAATCGATCCTGCGGAACGCGGGCCAATAGGTGTCGGTGAACCAGATCTCGGAATACGCGGCCTGCCACAACAGAAATCCGGAGAGACGTTGTTCGCCTGATGTTCGGATGACCAGATCGGGATCGGGTTGTCCTGAGGTGTAGAGGTGCTTGGAGATCGAGTCCACGCTGATCTCCCCGACGATCTGCGCCGGAGTAAGCCCTTCGTCGGATTTTTCGGCCACAAGATCCCGCACCGCGTCGACAATTTCCTGACGCCCGCCATACCCGACAGCAACGTTGACCGTGACCCCGGTGTGTTCACCGGTCTTCAGTGCCGCAGCGCGCAAGCGGTCTGCGAAACAATCGGGAAGCAGATCCAGGTGCCCGACGAGACGAACCCTGCAATTTGTTTCCGGATCAGCGAGCTCATCAACAACGTCACCTATGATGTCGAACAACAGTTGCAGTTCGTCTTCCGCACGCCCGAGGTTCTCGGTCGACAGTAGATAAACCGTGACGAGCTCGACGCCGGTCTCATCACACCAACGAATCATCTCACCGATCTTCTTCGCCCCGACACGGTGCCCATGGCTCACATCGGCAAAACCCGCTTCACGAGCCCAGCGACGGTTCCCGTCACACATGACCGCAACATGCTTCGGTCGCCGACGGCCGCGAATCTCGCGGCGCAGCCGGTTCTCATAGACCGGATACAGCAGTTGAGGTAGAAGGTTCACACTGCCAATTCTAGTCACCCGCCGCCCCCGCCTGGGGCGGCGGGTGGAGCGTGGGAACTGTCACAGTACGCTCCAGCTCCCACCGGAGTTCCGTCAGAACCAGAAGCGCCTGCTCGGACTGAGTCCAGCTTTCTCCATCTCTACATTGATCGCCTCCTGATCAAAGGGATCAATGCCGTGTGCCTCAGCGAACTCCCTTCTGCGCGCCATCTGCCGAACCCTGCGACTTAACGCCCACCCTATGTAGAGGACTATGGCGCCGAGGAGCACCAGAACGAACAGCCCCACTGGAGACGCCTTACCGAACTCCGGCCCGAGCGGTCCCGACCGTTCAGCCTGCGCGAGAATGACACCCGCAACGCCATGGATGTCCATCTACTTCTCCTCTGTCCCGATACCCGCGAACAAATCCGTTTCCGGCAAGGTGGTCCGCACCCTGGTCCGCGCCAGCTCAAATTCTTCTGTCGGCCACAGTTTACGCTGCATGGCAACGGGAGCCGCGAAGAAAATACCCGCGGGATCAATCTGGGTCGCATGCGCACGAAGCGAATCATCCCGCCGGTCAAAGTAGGCGGCGCACTGTACCTGGGTAGTCACCCGAGCCATGATATCGGCACGATCGCCGTTCCAGCGTTCGAGCATAGGCCCGAAGGGGGTGGGCTTCCCCATGGCCATAAGTTCATCATGGAACATCTGCATCCGCTGCCTGATGAAACCGTGCGCGTAATAGAGCTTCAACGGTGTGTACGGCTCACCGATTTCAGGATGGTAATCAGGATCACCGGCGGCATCCCACGCAAGCATCGATACTTCGTGGACCTTGAGGTGGTCGGGATGTGGGTAGCCGCCGTTCTCGTCATAGGTGATGATGACCTGGGGACGGAAGTCCCGGATGATCCGGACGAGCTTCTGCACAATCAGGTCATTGTCCACCAGCGCGAAACATCCTTCGGGCAACGGTGGCAGCGGATCCCCTTCGGGGAGACCGGAATCGACGTACCCGAGCCACTTGTGTCGGCACCCCAGTGCGCGAGCAGATGCGGCCATCTCATCTCTCCGGATCCTGTCCATGTTCTCCAGTACCCCGGGACGATTCATTGCCGGATTGAGGATCGAGCCACGTTCACCGCCGGTGCACGTGACCACCATCGTCTCGGCGCCTTCTGCGGCGTAGCGGGCGAGTGTGGCCGCACCCTTGCTCGCTTCGTCATCGGGATGTGCGTGGATGGCCAGCAGGCGGTGGTGGCTCACAGTGTCATCGTCCTTCTTTCGGGGCCGGTTACGGTACACCGGGCACGGCTTCCGTGCAGCGGCGACGTTTTCCCGGAACCATCCTAGACAACCCCCAACCACCCTGCACCGGCGCCCCCACGCACGTCTATCATGGCGTTTGTACACCCTTATATGGTGTATCCGGCGTCCGGTGTCCACCGCCGCCGGGCATCCGGACAGACAGGAAACCGCCACCGTGGAGACCCCTCCCCACCGTCGACCACTTCCGACCGACCGCTACGCCGTCACCGCCGACGGCAGCCGCGGTAACCTCTCCGGCCGCATCATCGCGGTAGGCGCGATTCTCTTTCTCGTAGTGGCCGTGGTGGTCACGGTTCAGTACTTCCAGAAAACTGCCGCCGCCACGGTCAACGCGACGACATCGGGGTTTGAGCGAGCTGAGGATGAGTCGACGTTACGAGTGTTCGTTGACGTCACCCGGAAGAACACCGAAGCCGACAGTTACTGCATAATCCAGGCACTGGACTACGACAAGATCGAGGTAGGCCGTCGAGAGTTCATGATTCCGGCAGGAGGCGATGCGACGGAACGCTACACCGTCGACGTCCCGACGAGAGGTCTCCCCGTCGCAGGCAAGGTGTATGGCTGTCATGAGAAGGTACCCGCATATCTGACAGAGGCGGAACCTCGCTGAACCGGCCCCCGAACGCCACCCGTGTGTTAGAATCCATCGCGAAACAGCCCTGACGACACGCGTTTGTTCCGCGCTGTTCCCCGAGCATGTGTCCCGGTTACCGGATGCACATGCCAAGGCACCACAGTCACGCCCCGTGGGCCGTGCCCTGACGTTCAGCGTCCTCCGGGTACGGGCACTCGGGGCACTGTCAGTCGGGGAACACCCCGCGTCGGACGAGCGCACCGATGACCGCATCGGCGCAGGGACAGATCGGACGGTGCGCGACAGCCACCGGTCGACCTCGACGACGAACACTGGGAAGGCACCGACACCATGGCTGACATTCAGAAGCAGTACATCACCCCGGAAACGAAGAAGAAGCTCGAGACGGAGCTCAACGCGCTCATCGCGCACCGTCCGGTGGTCGCTGCGGAGATCAACGAGCGCCGCGAAGAGGGTGACCTCAAGGAGAACGCCGGTTACGACGCAGCTCGTGAGATGCAGGTGGAGGAAGAGGCCCGCATCCAGCAGATCTCCCAGATCCTGGCCAACTCCACAACCGAGCGGGCTGCCGTGGAAGAAGGTGTGGCCCATGTAGGTTCCGTCGTACATGTCTACTACGACGGCGACGAGTCCCAGAAAGAGACGTTCCTCATCGGAACCCGTGCAGCGGCCAGTGACAACAAGGATCTCGAGACTTACTCGGAGCAGGCTCCGCTGGGTGCCGCGGTTTTGGGTGCGCGTGAAGGTGAGACCCGTGAATACACGGCCCCGAATGGCCGAGTCATCAGTGTCACCATCGTCTCCGCTGAACCGTACAACTCCGAGAAGTACGCCACTCTGCGCTCCCAGAGCTAATCCAGCCCCACATGAAAGGCCCGGAAACGATCATGACCACCCGTACCCGTACCCTCGCAGCCGTCGCTGCAGCCACCCTGGCGCTTGCAGCCTGTTCTCCCCCCCATGAGGTTCCGACCGAAGACCGCGTCGTCACCGCAACCGAGCTGTCCTCTCCCGCAAGTATCGAGAAGGACTCGGCTACCCCTTCGTCCACCACAACAAAGCACGGTGACTCGAACACGTTGAGCAGTACGACGACGTCGACTTCCGACGCATCGACGTCAACAACCACATCGGATGCTAATGCAGATGATTCCCTTCCCGGAGTCATCAACTGTGTCAGTGCGCCCACCCAGCGCCCGACCACTCTGAATTTGGCTTGCTCCGGTAACGAGGACCGTCTCGTGGACATCGTCTGGCTCACATGGGGCACCGAAGAAGCGACCGGAACCGCAACCCGGATCACGAACACCTGTGACCCGACCTGTGTCGACGGCAAGAAGCGCACAACTCCGGACGTCGACGTGGTGTTGAACCTGCCGCGCAACACCCCACAGGGAATAGCATTCACCCAGATCATCGTCGACGGGGAAACTATAGCGCCGTAAGCGATATCTCTTCACGACAAGAACCCGGACACCGCGCAGACCCACGGTGTCCGGGTTCTCTTGTTAAGTCTTGTTCAGCGAGTTTTCTATCTCCCCGGATCTATCTCAGAACCGACAAATCCCGTCATCCTTCCGCGATTACAGCAGGGATAACGGGAAATTTGTCAGGTTTTCCGCAGTTTAAGAAGTCAGCCTGTCAGCGGTTGCTGAAGTAGCTCAACAGCCGAAGAATCTCGGTGTACAGCCACACCAAGGTAACCGCGAGTCCGAGGGCGACGCCCCACGCCATGTTCGCAGGTGCGCCCGCACGAACAAGCTTGTCCGCGGAGTCGAAGTCCACGAGGAAACTGAGAGCGGCGAGCACGATGCAAACCAGGGAGAAGATGATGGCGAGGGGTCCACCGTCACGCAGCACGTTGAAGGAGGTGAACATAGACATCAGGAAGTTACCCATGGCAAGCACCATCACACCGATCATGCAGCCGATCAGGATGCGCGTAAATTTCGGGGTGACCTTCACGGCGCCTGTCTTGTAGACGTACAACATACCGAGGAAGACGCCGACGGTACCGAGCACAGCCTGACCGATGAGCGCTCCGGCATTCGCTCCACCGACGAGAACACCGGAGAGCAGCAGGGAGATACCGCCAACAAACAACCCCTCAAAGGCGGCGTACGTCAAGGTGAGGGGTGCAGAACCGTACTTCTTACCGAACGTGCAGATCAGCACGGTGATCAGACCACCGATCATGCCAACAAAGGTGAGCCCGATCGCGAGGCCGGGATTGATCATCGTCCCTATGAAGAAGTTGACCACCGCGAGCACGATGATGATACCCAGGGTGATGCCCGTCTTGGTGACGATGTCATCCACGGTGATCGGGCGCTGTGCACCGGATGCGTCGCTCTGCTGGGCGAGGTACGGATCCTGGTAGCCGGCCTGCGGGTAGCCCGTCTGGTAGGGGTTCTGCTGAGGCTGGCGCGAGCCGCCCGTCAGTGAACTGAGAACAGGGTTACTACTACGCACGTCGTCCCTGGTCCTTTCTTGTGTTCGAGATTCGTCGTGAAGGTGTACATCCCTACAACGCCTGGACCCGCCACAAAGTTCCCGGACGTGCACAACTGGCCGATGAAACCCCGCAACAGGTTACCGACCTGTCACCGGGTTTCATCGTCAACAGATCACTGAGACGCGGAACGGACGGCAATCTCCGCAAACTGTTCGTTCTGGAAGTCCCGTGGCGATATACCGTGCATTCCCTTGAATGCCCGGGAAAAAGCGGCCGTAGAACGATATCCCACTGTCCGTGAGACATCTTTGGGGCGGAGACCTGCACGGAGAAGCTGCCGCGCTTCATCCATCTTCTGCGTGAAGGTGAACACGGACGGCGCCGAAGCGGTGTCACTCCGTGTGACCACTCCGAGAGCGCTCCGGTAGTAGTCAACGACATCCTCGAGGCGGGGCGCCTCGTCGAGATCGTCGGCGGCACTCATCGGCAGGGCGATCGATCCGGCGGCGATGTCGAGCCTGGTGTTGGTGCCCGCCGGGATCGTCGCACTATCTCCGTTTCCGAGGAAGCGGCAGTACCCGGGAGTGGTCAATGTCGCGGTACCACGATAGACCCAGAGAACGACATCTGATCCCGTCGAACGGTGCCAGGTACTCGATGAAGGAATCTGCGGCGGGGTGCCCGCCGGAGCCATCCCCACGGAACCGGGCGTGTAGGCAGACGGCGTACAACCAGTGTGCCTGCGGAACGCCCTGGTCAACGAAGAAGTCGCGGCAAACCCGACGAGATTAGCCGCGACGGCCACCGAGAAGTCCCTGGCGAGGAGTTCGGCGGCAGAGGAAACCCGGTACGCGGTACGCCATTCGGAGAATGTCAGACCCGTCGAGGCGAGGAACTGACGCTGGAGAGTCCTTGCGGAAACCCTGTACTGCTCCGCAAACTCTTCGAGAGATGTCTGGTCACCGGGATTGATACGCAGACGCTGGGCTACAGCGTTGGCTTCCTCGGCTTCTGGGGCAGGAGGTGGTGCGGCCGGGTCATCGAAGAGTCGCGAGATCTCCGGAGACAAGGTCCGTGTTCCACGAAGATAACCCAGCGAACGGGAGAACTCGTAGACCATGAAATCCCCCCAGTCCACGCCCAGGTGGACCCGACGCGAAGGCCCTGAAATACCCAGATTCGGAAAGACGATGGGAATGACCAGACCATCGCCGGACACCGTAGACGGACCTGCCGCATAGCAGAGCTCACCCGCAGGTAGTTCACATTCCCAGGCTCCGACGCTGATGGTCGCGGAACCCGAGTGACACCACAAAAGGGCCGGGTGGGGGTATGAGACAACCATGTCGTACCTCAATCATCTTTAGGCGACGCTAACCTAAATGATGTTAACGGCAAAGCGATATTAGAGCACGTTCTACACAGGTGACAATCGCTGCCGTTAGTTGGCGATTGGGCCATATTGTGAGGTCACCCTATCCTTCTTTCGTATACCCCCACGCAATTATTTACCCCCATCATGGGGTACCGTGCGAAAAATCACAGTTGCAAGCACCCAGTAAAGCACTCAGACACAGAAATCACACTCCATCTCGAATCCCCCGGTCACGTCATGTGATAAAAGCTTCTGTCCGGCTATGCCCTCCGGAGGATGCTGAGGCCCACCGCACATCCCCGATCACACGGCGCACCACCGAAAACACGAAAACACAGGGGGCCACAGTTGTTCACGTCCCCGATCTGATGAATCCTTGAGCAGGCCAGAACTGCCCTCTCCACCAAGCGGAGCAACAGTCCAAACCGGGCCAGACGATACGAACCATTCCACACGTCATCCCGATACTTTGGACACCTCGACCGCTTTTCGCTGGCGATCTAGGGTGTTTTCCCTGCTCATGGTGCCCCCAGTGGGACTCGAACCCACACTGCGCGGATTTTAAGTCCGCTGCCTCTGCCAATTGGGCTATAGGGGCGTACCGGCACAGTTTAGCGTATCCGTGCAATACACCGTGGATGGTGCTGCTACTCCAGTTCGTCGGCGAGCCCGGCGATGATTCCGTCGAGGATGTCCTTCTCGGAGATAACCATGTGGTCCGCTCCGGCGGACTCGCGGGCGAGATCCATGATCCCCTGGACAACCACGGAACCACCACCGAGAACATCCGCACGCCCGGGGTGAATGACCGGATTTGTGGCCCGTTGCTCCGAAGTCTCGGAGATGAGGTGGTCGGTGAGCACCTGGAGTGCCGCGAAGCGGAGGATGGAACCGTGAATGGCGCTGGCGTCATAGTGTTCCAGGCCTAGTGCGAGTGCTGAGAGCGTCGTGAAGGTCCCCGCGCAGCCGACGAAGGTACGGGCCTGGTCGACCGGAACGATGGCACGAACCTGCTCCAGGCGCTCGGCAACATACTCACGAGCGATCTCGACCTCGGTGTCGGTGGCCGGGTTTGAACGCATGATGCGTTCGGTGACCCGGACACAGCCCATCTGGGCGGAATGACTTCCGAGGATTCCCCCGTCTATGGTTCCGACGACAAATTCCGTGGATCCACCTCCGAGGTCGATGACGCAGAAAGGGCCAATCTCAGCCGGAAGGTCAGCCACCGCACCACGGAAACTGAGGGCGGCCTCTTCTTCTCCGGTAATAACCTCGGCGACCGCGCCGAACTTGATACGCCCGAGGAGTTGGCGGGTCATCCGGAAGAAGTCCTCCCGGTTATGGGCGTCACGGGTCGCAGAGGTGGCGACCATACGGACATCAGTGACACGTTCGATCTCCATGATCTCGACGTAGCGCTCGAGAGCTGCCCGGGTACGATCGAGCGCGGCCGACGAAATCTCGCCGTTCGCGTCCACTCCTTCACCCAGCCGAACGATTTCCATCGCTCGGTGAATCTCCCGGGTCTGTCCACCGCCGACCTCACAGATGAGCAGTCGAATGGAGTTGGTGCCGCAGTCGATTGCGGCGAGCCGCGTCATTTCCGCACCTCCGCGTTGCTGAAGTCGAACTGTCCGATGTCGATACCGAGGTCAGAACAGCTCGGCCAGTCTTCCGGGATAGCTGTTCCCCTCAACCCGGCGTGTTCGGCGGCGAGTGCCACGGCCTCATCACCGAGACGGAAGTGCCCCGCACCTTCTGCGAGAGCATAGGCAATGAGGACGTGGAGGCACTTCACCCGCTCCGGCATTCCGCCACCGGAGAAGTCGGTACCGAGATCCTCAAGGGCGTTACGACGTTCAAGGTAGTGGCGGTGTGCGGCGGCATAGTCCGATGCGAGTTCGGTGTCCTCGACGAGGCGGGTAGTCATCCATTTCATGACGTGGGCAACCTCAAGCCGTGAAGCTTCGGCGGTGAGCCTGGGGTCCGTGAGATAGTACAACGTGGGGAAAGGCGTTCCGTCGGGCAGCCGCGGTGACGTCGTGACCACACCAGGCGCCCCGTCCGGGCACCTGTAGGCGATGTCGACCACACCACGCGGAGTACGACCGAGCTGCTCAGTAACGTGCGCGATATCTGCGTCGGTGACGGTCATTGGCTTGTTCTCCTTGTCATCCCGCACTGCGGGAAAGTACGGGGTCAGTCTGCTGGGGCGGGATCAGTCTGCGCATCCGGTTGCGGTTGCACGATGCTCGGTGGAATACCGTCCCCGGGTTCTTCGGTGGAGCCGGGATCTGATTCCGATCCCGGAAAGCTCACGCCGCTATCCCTATTCGCCACGGAGTTCCACAGTACGGTCCACCAGTCGGTACTGACCGGTGCCGCAGTGTCTCGCTCTCCAGAACCGGTTGTTGTACTCGCGGTGATCTCCGGATCGATGACACGGAAAGGAGTTTCGCCCCGTTCTATGACCCCGAGCCGTTTCCGGGCCTGCTCACGGACGTAGGCATCAGAGCGATACTTGTCGATCTCCTCGATGAGCATCTCACGGCGTTCACTGCGTTCAACGATAGACGCATTAAGCCGGGAGATCTCCGCACGCTGCTGAAAATAGTTGCGCACCGGTACTGCGATCATGACCAGAACGAGAATGAGCACGCCAATCAGGATTCCGACCTGCAGTGCACTGAACCGCCCACCAGCCCCCTGTGCACGTGCAGACACCACCGTGTCGGGCCGCCGCCCGGATTTCGTACGGTTGGTCACGGGTACCCGGCCCCGCCGCTTGTGTGCTTTATTCACCATGGTGTGTTGATCGTACCGTGCCAGTGGGCGGACACGCGAGAACCGGCACACAAACGGGCCCGGAGCCTCCCTTCAGGGGAGACCCGGACCCGGTGCGTCCTGATCCAGGAGGGGTGTTACTTACCGAAACGGGGGAAGGCCGCGCGTCCGGCGTAACGTGCCGCCGGGCCGAGCAGTTCCTCGATACGAAGCAACTGATTGTACTTGGCAACGCGCTCGGAGCGGGCCGGTGCTCCAGTCTTGATCTGGCCGCAGGACAGTGCCACAGCCAGATCTGCGATGGTGGTGTCCTCGGTCTCACCCGAACGGTGGCTCATCATGCAGCGGTAACCGTTACGGTGGGCCATCTCGACTGCGTCGAAGGTCTCGGTCAGGGTACCGATCTGGTTGACCTTAACCAGCAGCGCATTAGCGACGTCGTTATCGATGCCCTGCTTGAGACGCTCCGGGTTGGTGACGAAGAGGTCATCGCCGACAATCTGAACCTTATCGCCGATTTCGGCGGTCAGAGCCTTCCAACCCTCCCAGTCGTCCTCGTTCAGCGGATCCTCGATGGAGACGATCGGGTACTTGGCGACGAGATCGCCATAGACCTTGCTCATCTCCTCAGCGGTGCGCTCGCCACCCTCGAAGTGATACTTGCCGTCCTTGTAGAACTCGGAGGCCGCGACGTCAAGGGCAAGAGCAACGTCCTCGCCCGGGGTGAAGCCAGCCTTCTCGATGGCCTCGACGATGAGGTCAATGGCCTCTGCAGTGGAACCGACCGAGGGAGCGAAGCCACCCTCATCACCCAGACCGGTGGACAGGCCCTTCTCCTTGATGACGCCCTTGAGGGTGTGGTAAACCTGCGCCCCCATGCGGAGTGCCTCACTGAAGCTGGTGGCACCGATCGGAGCGATCATGAACTCCTGGCAGTCGACACCGGAGTCGGCATGTGCGCCACCGTTGACGATATTCATCATCGGCACCGGGAGGAGATGAGCATTGGGGCCGCCGACGTAGCGGAAGAGCGGCAGGCCGGCGGAGTCGGCTGCGGCGTGGGCCACTGCCATCGAGACACCAAGGATGGCGTTCGCTCCGAGTTTGGACTTGTTCGGGGTACCGTCGGCGTCGATCATGACCTGATCGATCTCACGCTGGTCGTCAGCTTCCATGCCGGCGAGTTCGTCGACGATGGTCTCGTTGACGGCTTCAACAGCCTTGAGCACACCCTTACCCAGGTAACGGTCGCCGCCGTCACGCAGTTCATGTGCCTCATGTACGCCGGTGGAAGCGCCTGACGGAACAGCCGCTTTTCCTGCGGAACCGTCGGAGAGGACGACCTCACACTCGACGGTCGGGTTACCCCGGGAATCCAGAATCTCGCGGGCGAATACGTGCATGATCTCAGCCACAATGGCCTCCTATGCTTTTGGGTGTTCATACGGTTGTCGTTTTACGTGGCGCCGCACAAGGCCCTCAACCGGAACACACCACCCGGGCAATTCCCCAGGAAACCGGAAATAACCGGGCACTTTAGGGAGACATACCCCGGAGGAATCTGATGGTCGGCGACCATGCGGAACGCTCACCGTCAATTGTTCCATGAAATGTCCGGCCGTGCTGCCGAGACGTTCAACCGGGCAGAATGTCACACCGGTGGTTGGCGTAACGCATAGGCGGCCGCGGCATCCCTTACCTTGATCAGGTAATCGTTGGAGTTGTTGTAGGAACGCACCGCCTGCGACCACCCCTCCGGAGTTCCGAGATTTCTGTCATGGGCACAAAGCAGCCCCGCCGAGGAGAGAGCCGCATCATCGATCTGCTGGGGATCAGCCACGCCGTCCCCACTCGCATCACGCCCGTAGATCCGCCACGAGGACGGGATAAACTGCATCGGCCCGACTGCCCGGTCCACTTCCGTGTCCCCGTCCAATGCACCACCGTCGGTGTCCGCAATCCTGGCCAGCCCGGGACCACCGTCAAGCGGAACACCGATGATCGGTGGATTGACCACACCGTCCTCACCGATTCTCGCGGCCCCGAAGAGCTTCCCGGAATAGGTTCCGTGACGGGTTTCGACATAACCGATTCCCGCGAGGGTGTTCCAGGAGAGATTGCAGTTCGGCCAACTGTCCTGGGCAATGAGCACCGCATTTCCGTAGGCCTGCACCGCAGCCACGGGGATGCCTGTGTCCGCGGCGAGAGGTTCAGCCCAGAAACCGAGCTTGAGCGAGGTTCGTCCGGGGGCGTTGACGTCGATCCGGGGAACAGCCTCTCCCGTCGCGGGCGGAACATTATCGGGGACAGGCTGCAGTTGACGGATCGGGCTGGGGCCGTTGAGGAAAGACAGGACCCAACCGACGAAGGCGACGACCATCACCACGGCCAGAACCGAGGTGAGGCCGGCGACGAAGGGGCGGCGGACTCCAGAACTCATAGCGGCGCATTCTACCCACCAAGGGGTCACGACACCCCAATCCGTCGTTACCCGTGCACCCGCCACCACCAAAAAACACTTTCCGTCACTTCAGTTCCACCACGTGCCAGAGTTCCCCCGGGTGCCGGGGCCTGACAGCGCAGACTGATGAAATCCGTTCTTCTCGCGGCGATGAGCAGCTCGGATCTCTCCCGCCAGCTTCCCGCACAGAGTTCAGCGGTCACCCCGGCCCGCTACCCGGAGGATGAGATCGCAGCACCACGGCGGGAGCTGGATCAGTCTTTCGGATAGGGTGGCAGCAAACCACAGAATTGCCTCAAGAGGAGCACCATGTTTAACAAACGCTTGATCACCGCTACCACAACGATCTCACTTGCCGCTGCGGGGTTCGCTGCACCTGCATCCGCCTACCAGACCGAGTTCAACGGATTCCTCCTCGGAGACACCAAGGCATCGGCGATTTCCTGCGGAGATGTCGAGAGCGTTCTCACCGACGCCGGTCTCCTGAAGAAGAAAATGACCGAGAAAGGACTGCGCAAAGCGATCGACGATGACAACACAGCACTTATCCAGCAGCTTTACGGCAGCCCGGATGCAACGGAGCCAGTAACCACGGAGCAGGCAAAGGAACTAGCTGAACGCGCCGCGAAGTGTGACCTGGTGGAAAAAGAAAGCGACGCCACCATCGGTGATGGCTTCGGTAGCTCCGAGATCACCAAGATCATCGCTGCACTGGTAAAACTCCTGGATGCCCTCAATCCCGGTAAATTCCACCTGGACAAGATCGTCGGTCTCACCACGGGAGAAAAAGCCGTTCCCGCACCAGCCTTCCCTCCGGCACTGAGCTCCTGACCCCGTTTCCCAGCGCACTCCGCTGAAGAAAACCGGCGAAAAACTGTCACCCGCCCCGGTTCTTCGCGGCCTGCCAGATCCGTTCCTGTTCCTCCGCGGACACCATTGAGGTGGTTCCGTCAAAAAGATAGGGCGCCCTGCTGCGGAGTTTCGCGGTGAACGCATCAGCGACATCGGTGAAATCGAAATCTCCCCTGCACGCCGCAATCTCCGCGTGGAAGAGCACCTGCAGCAGCACATCCGCCAGTTCACCGAGAAGGGGTACCACGGCTTCGGGATGGCCCGCCGCGTGCGCCTGTACGGCTTCCGCGAATTCTTCGGTCTCCTCCCGTAAATAGGGCAGGAGACTGACGTGGTCCTGGTTTCTCTCCCACTCCCCGATCTCAAGGGCACGGGACATCGCGATCCGGGCTGCGCCGATACCGGATGCACCGGGTCCACCAACCCGTTCACCCGCCTCGACGCGGCGGCGCACCTCCGCTGACGCTGGGTCAGTGTCCACCCACAGAGTCGCACTCCGCACCCCTGACTGCCGTACCCCCAGAGCGCCGAAGAGCTCCCGCACCGTCGCTGGAACAACCTCACCAAAGGCGACGGAATCACCGGCCATTCGGGCAGCGGTGATTGTTTCAGCGGGAATCAATGTCGGAGACCCGGGATCAAGGATGAGAACCGTCATGCCGACATGGTAACGGCGATGTTCACCCCCGGATCGAGATGATCCCTGGATTTCTGGCTCCCGCTGTATCTCGACCTGCGGTGACATCCACGGCAGGGATATCGAACATCCCACTGAGGAAGTCCGCACACCACTGGATGAGAGCCACATCACGAAGCTGCGGGTCCGTGATCTTCCGGCCTGCCTTAGGGAAACTCAACTGGATGGCTTGCGCCGCCGCCCGGTAATTTGACGCCGGATAAAGCCGCTTCAACCGGACCTGCTTCGAATCGGGAAGTTCAACCGGGTGCACCTTGATCCGGGTACCCTGAACACCGATATCGGTGATCCCCGCGGCACGACACTGGTGACGCAGTCGTGCAACCGACAGGAGACGTTCCACTTCCAGTGGAACAGGCCCGTAGCGGTCCTCCATCTCTTCCACAACGAGCTTCAGATCCTGCTCCGACTGGGACTGCGCGAGTTTCCGGTAGACCTCGAGGCGCAGCCGCTCGGAATTGATGTAGTTCTCGGGGATGTGTGCGTCGACGGGGAGATCGACCCGGATCTCCTTCGGCGTCTTGTCCGTCGCATCCAGTGGTTTACCGTCAGCGATGGCGCGGTACATCTCGACAGCTTCGCCGACGAGCCGGATGTAGAGGTCGAATCCGACGCCCGCGATGTGTCCGGACTGTTCTGCACCCAGCACATTACCGGCACCACGCATCTCCAGGTCTTTCATCGCTACAGCCATGCCGGCTCCTAGATCGTTGTTTTGCGCGATCGTCGCCAGCCGATCATAGGAGGTCTCCGTGAGCATCTGTCCTTTCGGATAGAGAAAATACGCGTAACCGCGTTCCCTGGAGCGCCCTACCCGGCCACGCAACTGGTGCAACTGACTCAACCCCATGTGGTGGGCGTTCTCCACGATGAGGGTGTTGGCGTTGGCGATGTCCAGGCCCGTTTCGACGATGGTGGTGCACACGAGCACGTCATATTCACGGTCCCAGAATCCCTGGACCGTCTGTTCGAGCTGTTCCTCCCCCATCTGTCCGTGAGCGACGACAACCCTCGCTTCGGGGATCAGTTCGCGGAGCTGCGCTGCTCTCCTCTCGATGGTCTTGACCTTGTTGTGCACGTAGAATACCTGCCCGTCGCGTAGCAGTTCCCGCCGGATCGCCGCGGCGATCTGCTTGTCTTCCTGTGCACCGACGTAGGTGAGGACCGGATGCCGGTCCTCGGGTGGCGTGAGGATCGTCGACATCTCCCGGATGCCTGCCATCGACATCTCGAGGGTTCTCGGGATCGGTGTCGCAGACATGGTGAGCACATCGACGTGAGTACGCAGTGCCTTGATGTGCTCCTTATGCTCGACACCGAAGCGCTGTTCCTCGTCCACGATGACAAGTCCGAGATTCTTCCAGTTCACACCGGTCTGAAGCAGTCGGTGGGTACCGATAACAATATCGACGGCGCCGTCAGCCAACCCCGCGAGGATCCGCTTCGAATCTGCCGTCGAGGTGAATCGGGAGAGACTCTCGATACTGACGGGGAACCCGTCGATGCGCTCGGTGAAGGTGGACAAATGCTGCTGTGCGAGCAACGTCGTGGGAACGAGGACCGCGACCTGACGCCCATCCTGGACCGCTTTGAACGCGGCACGTACCGCAACCTCGGTCTTGCCGTAGCCGACATCGCCGACAACGACCCGGTCCATGGGCACGGGTTTCTCCATGTCCTCCTTCACGGCGTCGATCGCGAGCATCTGATCCTCGGTCTCGACGTAGGGGAAGTTCTCCTCCATCTCCCGCTGCCATGGAGTGTCCGGGGCAAACGGATGCCCGGGGGAACCCTGTCGTTTCGCATACAGTTCGATGAGTTCACCGGCGATCTCCCGGACTGCGGACCGGGCTTTCTTCTTGGTGTTCTTCCAGTCCGATCCCCCCATCTTCGATAGTGCAGGTTTCTCGCCTCCGACATAGCGGGAGAGCAGGTCGAGGGCGTCCATCGGGACGTAGAGTTGGTCGCCGGGGCCGCCACGTCTCGACGGTGCATACTCAATGACGAGGTATTCCCGGCGCGATGTGCCGTCGCCGGTGGTGATCGTCCGTTCAGTCATCTCCACGAATCGGCCGATACCGTGCGACTCGTGCACGACGAGATCCCCGGGCTTCAGGGCAAGCGGATCAACTTTGTTACGACGCTTCGCGGGCCGCCGCTTGGCTCCCGCGATGTCCCCGACCCGGTTGCCAGTCAGATCTGTCTCGGTGATGACGACCAGGGGCAGCGCCGCCGCATCCTTCAGCTTCCGGACCTTCGGGAACACCAGCCCCGCGTGGCTCAGCGCCCGGTAGAGGGTGACCTCACCCGGGCTCGGTTCCCAGCCCGGCGTCGCTGCGCGAACGGGAATTCCCTTCTCCCGGAAACGCTCCGTCATACGTTTGACCGGACCGGCACCCGGTGCGATGAACACTGCGCGCCCACCGGCTCGGGTGTGTTCCAGGAGCAGAGCCATCATGGCGTCGATCTCTTTCAGATCACCACGCGGGGTCGGTCCCGCAACAAATTCGAGTGGTAGTGTCTCCGATTCCGCGGCGTCACCGAGCATCCCGGATGGTCCAAACGTCCACCACGGGGACCCCACGTTCCGTGCGGACACCACGAGGGACTCCCACGACCGGTATGATCCCGCAGATAGATCCAGGCCCTCGGCCGCGACGGGACCGGATGCCCCCATCGCGGCAGCTTCCCAGCCGGCGGCGAGGAACTCGGCATCTGTGGTGACCAGATCCTCGATTCGGGTGCGGATCTTCTCAGGGGCACAGGCAAGGATGTGTGTGCCCTCTGGCATGAGTTCCGGAAGACTGACCAGCGGGGTGTCTGTGAGCACCGGGATCAGGGCCTCCATGCCGTCTGCCGGTTCACCTTCCCCCAACGTGGTCAGTAGCTCCACCAGGGTGGCGTTGCCAGGATGACTGACCGCGAGTTTCCGTGCCCGTCCGGCAACCGTGGCGTCGACGAGCAGTTCACGACAGGGGTAGATCTCCACCGCACCGACCTCGAGTTCGGAGATGGTGCGTTGATCCGCGACGGAGAACTGGCGAACCTCGGTGATCTCGTCCCCCCAGAATTCCACGCGCACCGGGTAGCTCAGGGTAGTGGGGAAGATGTCGATGATGCCGCCCCGGGTCGCAAACTCACCTCGCCGCGCGACCATGTCGACATGCTTGTACGCCCGGCTGACCAGTTCACGGACCAGGGAACCGAAATCATAATCCCGCCCCTCTTCGAGAACCACCGGTTTACGCCCGGGAGAGGTCTGGAGTACGGGCTGGCAGAAGCCTCGTGCAGCGGTTACCACGACACGCAGCCGCCCCGCTGACAGGTCATGGAGAACCTTCGCCCGACACCCAACGGTATCGACGCCTGGGCTCAGACGCTCGTGCGGAAGTGTCTCCCAGGCCGGGAACCATGCCACCTTCTCCCCAAGCATTGCCCCGAGTTCTGCAGTGAGGTCCTCCGCCTCCCTGCCCGTCGCGGTTACTACCAGCAGCGGGGTGTGCTGTGCGAGTGTGCCGATCATCCACGACCGGACCTGATCGATTCCCGTCACGTGTAGGCGCGGATCATCAACGTGGGCGACGAGCCCTTTCAGCTTCGGATCGGTGGCGGCGACCTTGAGCAGACCGGCGAGCGCGGGTGCCGACGCGGACGTTTTCTCGGGCAAGATGGCTCCTGAAGAGTGGTGTTCCGGGGCTCTGGCCCCAATACTGATGGTGTGGTGGGCGATCCGGGTGATTACCCGGGGACGCCGCCCCCGATGTCCTCGTTGTCCACGGGACTCGCACCGTCCACCGGATCCGGCATGGAACGCAGTCTCGGTGTTCCTTCCATCCCCGCCAAACCGTTCCAGCAAAGATTGACGATGTGGGCGGCAACCTCCTCCTTGGTCGGTTCTCGGACGTCCAGCCACCATTGGGCGGTCGTCGAGACCATACCCACCAGAGCCTGACCGTACAACACCGCATAATCCGGATTCAGTCCCGACCGAGTGAAGGCGTTGGCGAGGATGTGCGCAACCTGGCCGACCGCATCATTGAGCATCGTGGAGTAGCTCCGCTCCACTCCGGGGGTCAGGTCGCGTACGAGGATCTGAAAACCGTCGGTGTGCTCCTCCACATAACTGAACAGGGCGAGCACCACCCGCTCGATCCTTTCCCGCGACCGGCCGGTGGACAATGCGCCGGTGATCAGGGCTTCCAACCGCAGCATCTCTCTATCCACTACAACCGCGTAGAGTCCCTCCTTTCCCCCGAAGTGTTCATACACCACCGGCTTGGACACCGCGGCACGTGCAGCGATCTCCTCCACGCTGGTCGCTTCGAAGCCCCGCTCGGCGAAAACCTCCCGGCCGACGCTGATCAACTGTTCGCGTCTCTGTTTGCCGGTCATGCGCTGTCTCACCATGTAGATGATCCTACCGCCCCTCCCGAGTCGAAAGACCGCCCTCCCATACGGTAGAGTTCCAACTGCTGCGGATCTTTTCCGGGCGTTTCCCCGTGGTGTAATTGGCAACACTCTGGTTTTTGGTACCAGCTTTCCAGGTTCGAGTCCTGGCGGGGAAGCTTTTTTGACTGATGAATCCCGCTCGGGAGACAGCGCAGGAAACGGGGCTGCGGGCCTCGGCGAAACATCCGCCACACGAAGTGACCGGATGAGCCCCCGCTGGTCCGGTAGCGTGGGGTGGAGAGACAGCTTCCTCCTCATGATCGGAGACAAATGACCGAGACCCCCAATGATGGTGTCGCAGTCATCATCCTCGCCGCCGGAGCCGGCACCAGGATGAAGTCCGCAACGCCGAAGATGCTTCACCGAGTCGCTGGACGCACCATGCTCGCCCACGCCCTACATGCGGCGGCGGGCCTGCGACCGGCCGACATCATCACGGTCGTCGGACATCAACGGGACAAAGTGATTCCAGCGGTGTCGGAGGAGGTGCCCGCACTCCAAGCAAGATTCGGCACCACATCCGTCGGCATCGCGCACCAGGAAGAACAGAACGGCACGGGACACGCCGTCGCCTGCGGGCTCGAAGAGCTCTCCTCCAGTTTCACCGGCACCGTCGTCGTCACCACATCCGATGTGCCGATGATCAATTCAGTGACCCTGCGCGCACTCGTCGATGAGCACAACACCAAACCTAGGGCCGCAGTCACCGTCCTCACCGCCACCGTCGACGATCCGACGGGGTACGGCAGAATCGTGCGTACCCCGGATGGTGAGGTCACCCGGATCGTCGAGCAGAAGGACGCCACCGAAGACGAGCTTGAGATCACCGAGATCAACTCCGGCGTCTACGCATTCGACGCGGAGCTGCTGCGCACCGCTGTGACCCAGTTAGACACCGACAATGCGCAGGGGGAATTCTATCTCACCGATGTCATCGGTATCGCGCGGGACAATGACCGATCCGTTCGGGGACACCGTCTCGATGATCCGTCGATCATCGCCGGTGTCAATGACCGGGTGCAGCTCGCAGCCATCAGTGCCGAATTCAACCGTCGCCTTTGTGAGGAGGCGATGCGCGACGGCGCGACCATCGTCGATCCAGCCTCTACTTTCATTGACGTAGATGTTCAGATCGGCCGCGACGTCACCATCGAACCGGGCACACAGCTACGCGGTAAGACGGTCATCGGGGATAACTGCACCATAGGACCGGACACGACTCTCACCGACATGATCGTGGGCGAGGGGGCGTCCGTCATCCGCACCCACGGATCGGATTCCATCATCGGGCCACGCGCCGCCGTCGGCCCGTTCACCTACATTCGCCCCGGGACACACCTCGGTGAAGAGGGCAAGCTCGGAGGTTTCGTCGAAACCAAGAAGGCAACCATCGGGCGTGGTTCCAAAGTTCCGCACCTCACCTATGTGGGGGACGCGACGATAGGCGAGGAATCGAACATCGGTGCCTCCAGCGTCTTCGTCAACTACGACGGCGTGAACAAATACCACACCACCATCGGCAGTCACGTCCGCACCGGCAGTGACACGATGTTCATAGCCCCCGTGACCGTCGGTGACGGGGCATACTCCGGGGCAGGTACAGTAATCAAGGATGACGTCCCACCCGGGGCATTGGCCGTCTCCGGCGGGCGGCAACGCAACATCGAAGGTTGGGTGCAGCGCCGTCGGCCCGGTACTCCGGCCGCGGACGCCGCCGCACGCGCAGCAGCGCAGCCCAGGGTCAACAATCAGGAAGGCGAAGCAGAATAGACATGTCTGCCCAGTGGATCGACAACCAGAAGAACCTCATGCTGTTCAGCGGCCGGGGCAACCCGGCGCTCGGTGAGGCGGTGGCCCGGGAGCTGGGAGTCAAGCTCACCCCAACCACAGCGCGCGACTTCGCCAACGGAGAAATTTTCGTTCGCTTCGAAGAGTCTGTCCGAGGCTGTGACGCCTTCGTTTTGCAGTCACACACCCAACCGCTGAACAAGTGGCTGATGGAACAACTCATCATGATCGACGCGCTCAAGCGTGGCTCCGCGAAGCGCATCACCGCGATCCTGCCGTTCTACCCCTACGCCCGCCAGGACAAGAAGCACCGCGGTCGCGAGCCAATCTCCGCCCGGCTCGTAGCGGACATGCTCAAAACCGCCGGGGCGGACCGCATCGTTTCCGTGGACCTGCACACGGACCAGATCCAGGGTTTCTTCGATGGCCCCGTCGACCACATGCACGCCATGCCAATCCTCACCGAGCACATCAAGAAGAACTACAGCCTGGAGAACATCTGTGTCGTGTCCCCCGATGCCGGCCGAGTGAAGGTCGCCGAGAAATGGGCGAACACACTGGGCGGCGCACCGATGGCGTTCGTGCACAAGACTCGGAGCGTCGACGTGGCCAACCAGGTGACCGCGAATCGCGTCGTCGGCGACGTCGCTGGCCGCACTTGTGTGCTGCTGGACGACATGATCGACACCGGCGGCACCATATCCGGTGCCGTCGGGGTTCTGCGTGAGGCCGGTGCCGGCGACGTCATCATCGCCACCACGCACGGTGTGTTCTCCGGTCCCGCCCGCGAACGACTGTCCCGCTGTGGTGCCCGCGAAGTCATTGCGACTGACACACTTCCCCAGAACACGGATGGCTGGGACAACCTCACGGTTCTATCCATCGCCCCACTGCTGGCGAAGACGATCCACGAGATCTTCGAGAACGGATCAGTGACCACCCTCTTCGAGGGCCAGGCCTGATACCGCGAACGCGAACAGCCCCGCGCCGCGGCACATTGTGCCCGGTTCCTGGGGCGTGGTACTGTCATGAACGTCTCGGCGAGGGCTGATCCCCAGGATCGGCCGTTATCGACGCGATGTGACGCATGAAGCGCCCCCTCCGCATGCGGAGGACGGACAGCCTGCGATGACTCGACGAGAACCCGGGTCCCGCAGGCTTTTGTTGTGTCTACCCGGGACCAGACCTCACTGTCCAACCAACGCACCAGGAGAACATCATGGCCATCAACAAGGCTACCCCGCTCGAAGCTGCACCCCGTACCGAGTTCGGCAAGGGTGCAGCGCGTCGCGCCCGCCGCGACGGTCTGATCCCCGTCGTGATCTACAGCAAGACCCTCGATGAGCCCCTGCACGTCACCGTCGACCGCCTTGACTTCACCGCGATCATCCGTAACCACGGCGTCAACGCCGTCGTCGATGTCGACATCGAGGGCGAAAAGCAGCTCGCTATCGTCAAGCACCTCGACCAGAATGTCCTGACCTTCAACATCGACCACGTCGATCTCCTCGCAATTTCCCGCGGAGAGAAGATCGAGGTCGAAGTTCCGGTTGTCCACACCGGTGAGCCCGCTCCAGGAGCCATGGTTATCCAGGACGCCGATGTCCTCGCTGTCGAGGCTCCTGTGCTCTCCATTCCGGAAGAGTTCGAGATCGACATCGAGGGGCTGGAGATCGGTACTCAGATCACTGCCGCCGACGTCAAGCTGGACGAGGGCATCACCTTGGTCTCCGATCCCGAGATGCTCATCATCAACATCGTTGAACCCGAGGAAGAGGAACTGCCGGAGCCCGGTGAAGAAGGCGAAGGCGATGCTGAAGGCGAGTCCGTCGAAGCCACCGAAGAGGGCCCGACTAACGACAGCGAGTAATTCCTCGCGCTGTGGGTGGTATCCCCCGCCCAAGGAAGACACCCGTTCCGGACCCGGCCCGCTCATGTGGTGCGGGATCCGGAACGGGTGTCTTCGATTATGGGATTCTCCGTTCGGTCAGTGCCAGGGCAGTGTGCGACAATATTCGGCGTGAATTCACCTGACGCCGCTTCACAGAACACCGCGCCCTCCCCCACCGGGCCACTGCTTGTTGTCGGGTTGGGAAACCCCGGGCCAAAGTACGCGGCCACCCGGCACAATATCGGATTTATGGTTGTTGATGAGCTTGCAGAGCGGGTGACGCCCTCTCCCGCAAACTTCAGCGTGCACAAGCGCTCGAACGCCGAGATCGCTCAGATTCGCATCGGGGAGCGATCGGTGATCCTGGCGAAACCGCGCAGCTTCATGAATCTGTCGGGAGGTCCTGTCAAGGCTCTCGCCTCATACTTCGGGGTGTGCCCGGCCAATATCGTCATCATCCACGATGAACTGGACCTCGATCCCGGCGTCGTCCGGCTCAAACTCGGCGGTGGGGAGAACGGTCACAATGGTCTGAAGTCCACCAGTAAGTCATTGGGGACCAGGGACTATGTCCGGGTCCGTATGGGCATCGGGCGTCCCCCGGGGCGCATGGATCCAGCAGACTATGTTCTGCGGCCGATTCCACAGTCCGAGTGTGCGGCTCTTGCGATCCAGTGCGCGGACGCAGCCGACGCGGTGGAACTCATCGCAATCCGTGGCCTGGGGATCGCACAAAACGAGATCCACTCACGCTGATTCCCACGCGGGGCCGAGTGGATTACTGAGGCTCCCGACTCCCGCCACCATTCCCTTGGATCGTCGCACGAGAATCAACTTCAACGTCCTCGACCTCCGGCAGCGTGGTCAGCTCCAGGATAAGGGTGTCCATCGCATCCCGTGACAGTGGTTCAGTGGACCGGACCACCATCACCAGCTCTCCGACTCCGGACTGGGTGATCTCAGTTTCACCGATTCCTGCTCTCCTCGCCGCCGCAGCGATGAGAGCTCTGCGGGCGTCCTGATCAAGGGTGTCGGCGGACTCCGGGGAGAAGTAGACGATCACGCCGTCAGCGCTGGCGGGAGCTGGATCATTCTGGGTCGGTGCATCGGTCGGGGACATCTCCGCCTGCTTGCCTGTCGTCGGGATCGCAATTTCCGGGGACTGACCTGAACTGCAGCCGGCGCTGAGCGTCAACACAATTATCGCCGCTGCGACAGTGCCGAGACGATGGGCTGTGGCGGGGCACGGGAACATGGTTGTTACCTCCAGAAGTTACCTAGCCCGTAACGGTCGAGCCAGAGGATCATCCGTAACCATTCTTCATACGTCATTGGACGGCGGTTGTCCCGGTCCGGAGTCGGGGCGGGTTCCGGGGCGGTGGCTTCCACTTCCTCGGGTTCAACCGGTTCAACCGGTTCCTCAACCTCACCGATGACGGCCTCAGCATCAATTAGCCCGGCTCCACAGCCGAGGGGGCAGGAGCGCGGCATGGGACGGGCAGTGTCCTTGATACGCTCCTTGATCTCAGCGGGGGTGAGCTCGGGCTCGGATTTACGCAGTAGCGCGGCGACACCTGAAACCAGCGGAGTGGCCATCGAGGTCCCCTCGTAGAACGCGTAGTTGGGACGCCCCGGGGACCGTTTTCCGTTGTTCAGGGTGGATAGCACACCGGCACCGTTGGACATGTCTCCACCCGGTGCGGTGATGTCGATGGTCTCACCGTAGTTGGAGTAGACCGCCAGCGCCCCCTGATCACCCGACGCGGCAACGGTGATGACGTTGTCGCAGTTCGCAGGCTGCACCCGGCTGGCGTTGATCGCATCGTTTCCGGCAGCGACAACGACGGTGGCACCGTTATCGACTGCGGTGTTGATCGCACGCTGGTACGTACGTGAGCAGCGGCCCGCTCCACCGAGGGAGAGATTGATGACGTCAGCGGGGTTGGTGTTGGCCGGAACCCCCTTGACCTCTCCTCCAGACGCCCAAATGATGGCATCAGCGATATCTGAGGTGACACCACCGCATTTGCCTAGGGCACGGACTGGGAGCAACTGTACCCCGGGGGCTGTCCCCGCGATACCGATACCGTTGTTGGTCGCGGCTCCGATCGTTCCGGCGACGTGGGTGCCGTGCCATGATGAGTCCGCTCCCTGGGGATTGCCGCATTCGCCCCGGTTGAACCAGTCCCCGTTGTCGTAGGGGTCTGCGTCGCGTCCGTCTCCGTCTCGGGATACGGATGGAGAGGAAATGAAGTCGTATCCGTCGATGACCTGATCGTCCAGATCAGGGTGCGGAAGAATGCCCGAGTCCACGACCGCGACGACAATGTCTTCCGCATCGGGAGCGTTCTTCCAGGCACCGTCAATGCGGGCACCATTGGTGCCGTGGATCGGCCACTGGCGGTCATAGTATCTGTCGTTCGGGGTGGAGAAGATTGTCATCCGTGCGTCAGGTTCGACATATTCGACCTTGTCACTGGAGCGAATCGTCTCCATGAAGTCTTCGGCCTCCGCTTCAGTGAGCTTTCGCTCGGTGGAGACCACGACGGCGCCGGTGGCGGTCTCTGCGACTTCAGATGCCCCCGTGTCGACTACTGCCTGTGTATGTCCGAATGCGCCCACCCGGGCGGTGTCGGCGATCACCTCGTCGATGTCAGTGCGTTCTCCGTCGTGGAATCCGACGATGAAGCGGTCGAAACCTTCTGCATCGGGTTCCGCTTCGATGTGCGGGGCCAATCGAGACCCTGATCGCACACTGTTGATGGACGTATCCAGACCTGCGTCTTCCGCTCCCGCAGGAGCCACGGTGACGAGGCAGGCTGAGGCGACCACTGCAGTAGTTGCCAGTGCTGTACGCGATACCCGCCTGAGGGGTGAGCTGCCGGAAGCGCGGCGTTCCACGCTTCCGGGGATCTGAAGAACACTCATACGGTGGACCTTTCTGTCAGTTCGTGGCGAGGAGTCCCACGCCACGAAGGTGTACTGGGAATACCAAACGTACTCGGAGCACCCCCACCCCAAAAGGGGCTAAACCATAGATCCCCACATCTTTTTGACCACCCCCACTGCTGCACCCGAAAGTAACCCCCAGGTCTCCGCGCCACACAGATACTATCTTAAAGTTTCCTAATTTTATTTACGCGCGGACGGTGACTACACCTGCACCGATGGTGATGCTTCAACAAAAAAGAACCGAACACCGGACACCCGTTCTCAGGATTCCCACTGTGACAGCCACCCCTCAAAGACACCGACACCACCCCCGACGATCGCATCCGATCCCCGAAAAATCACCGCTGAGATTCCGGAGAGCAATCGCTGATGAAACAGCGCAACCCCCGTTCAGCACCACTTCCCCACCCCACGACACAAAACACCGCATCATGGCACGCCAAGCCTGCCAACAACCACCGGGAAGTCCAATCAGCGGACCCGAGCCTTGGCCCAGGCTTTCTCCAACGCCAAATCATCCAGGTCGAAGGCACACGTCTTCTCCAGGCGTTTGAGCACGACAGGACACAGCTTGCACCGCCGCCGGGAGCGGCAACATTTCTTCTTTCCGCCCTTGGCGGCCTTCCGCCGCATCTTCGCCATGTCCACATTTCCGAGCGTATAACCACCGGAGCCCTCTGACACCTCAAGCACCGGCTTCCGACAGAAGATCACCCCCATAAAAAGTCATGACCTACCCCAAGGCAGGCCACGACCAACGACAGCCTAGAGTTCGTCGATCTCCCGACGGCGTGGCAGAACGATCGGGCGGGCTTGGGCAATCTCCTCCACGATCCGGATGACCTGACTGGAGTATCCAAATTCGTTGTCGTACCAGACATAGAGAACCAGGTGATTTTCCTGCGCGATGGTAGCCAGACCATCAACGATGCCCGCCTGGGTCGTTCCGACAAAGTCCGTGGAGACGACTTCCGGGGACTTGATGTACCCGATCTGCTGGCGAAGCACCGATTTCAGGGAGACATCACGGAGATAGGCGTTCACCTCATCGACGGTCGTTTCCTTGTCCAGGGTCAGGTTGAGTACCGCCATAGACACATCCGGGGTGGGGACGCGGATCGCATTGCCGGTGAGCTTTCCCCCGAGTTCCGGCAATGCCTTAGCCACCGCTTTCGCGGCCCCGGTTTCCGTGAGCACCATATTCAGCGTCGCGGCCCGGCCACGTCGTTCACCCTTGTGAAAGTTGTCGATGAGGTTCTGGTCGTTGGTGAACGAGTGGACCGTCTCCACGTGGCCGAAACGCACTCCGTAGCGATCGTTGATGACTTTGAGCACAGGCGTGATCGCGTTGGTGGTGCAGCTCGCCGCAGACAGAATCCGGTCAGAATCCTCGATGTCGAAGTGATTGATCCCGTAGACGATATTTTTCAGCTCCCCCTTCCCCGGGGCGGTCAACAGAACACGGGACACCCCCTTCGACTTCAGGTGCTGTTCCAGCCCCGCACGGTCCCGCCAACGCCCGGTATTGTCCACGACGACAGCATCGTCAATGCCGTACTCGGTGTAGTCGATGCTCGCAGGATCTGAGGAGTAAATCACCTGGATCGGCGTACCATTCGCCCAGATGACGTTCTTTTCCCGGTCAATGCTGATGGTGCCATCGAACTGACCGTGAACGGAGTCACGCCGAAGCAGAGAGGCCCGCTTTTCAAGGTCGATGTCACCGTTCCTCCGGACGACCACTGCACGGAGTCGTACACCGAGACCACGGCCCTCACGGGCGATGAGAATGCGAGCCAGGAGACGTCCGATGCGGCCGAACCCGTAGAGTACGACATCGGTCTCGGGGGTCGCTTCTGCGGTGCCGATGACCTCAGCGAGCTCCTTCTCGAGGAATCCCCTGAGATCGTCGGACCTTTCCTCCCGAAAGCGGGTGGCCAGACGTCCGATGTCGATGGACGCTGTTCCAAGGTCCATCTCAACGAGCTCCCGCACGATGGGCAGGGTCGCGGAGAGCGACATCTCCCGCTCCGTGATCCGGCGTGCGAAGCGGTGCGACTTCACGATGTCGATGGCGGTGACGTTCTCCAAGAGCCGCCCGTAGATCGAAGTAACCACATTGCGCTCCCGGTGCAATTTCCCGAGGAGCGGAACCATCTCTTCCGCCAGTGCGAGACGCTCATGGAAATTACGGTGCGTAGCAATCGAATCCGTCATGGAAATGAAGTGTCCTCTTTCGGGTCGGACCTGAACCGGATAACCGGAAAGTTGATTGTTCAGGGGGTGAAAAACCTTCGGCCAAGCAAGATAACAACACCGTGCAGACCAAAGTTGTGGATCTACCTCCTACCCTAATGCCCCCGAGAAAATAGTCACCAGCCAACCATCCCCGGGAACATGGCAACCTCACACAAAAGCCCCTCACCCACCCCTGAATACCCCCACCCCCACCACACCCCATGAATGACTCCGAAGCGCCAGACGAGGAGAACACACTGTGACCAAGGCAATCGTCTAGCAATAATCCGAGTTCACAGGCCTGGAATTCATGAAAAAGGACACCCACAACATCCCCCCGGCCGTCCGTACATGCACCCCGGGAGCAAATTAAGGAAAGATAACCAAGGTTAGACTTCCCTTCCATACAGAGTGGGCATCACCTCCGGCTAGACCCCCGATGACCACCCCCTCACGTTTTCAAGGATGTGTTCCCTGGTGAGTAATTCACTACGTCGCTTCACGCGCCTGAGCCTGGCTGCGACTGTCTCCATATCGCTCATGATCCCTCTGTCCACGGCGGCGTACGCCGGCGTGGATTCGACACTCGGTATCACCGCCCGGGACGACGTCGACTCGACCTCGACAGCAGACACCTTCGCCCTGTCCTGGGCCATCCGGGATTCCTTCGACAACTATGTCAGCGGTGCCACCAACATCATCGACGGTGCACGGCAGGACGGTGAGACCTTCCTGTGGCCCTACCGTTCCACCACAACCACCCCAGAGGGAGCCGTCAGCATTCAGTACGGCGGAACCGTCAACTACATGCTCCACTGCAGTGGCGACACTCCCGTGCGCGGAGAATGCCAACTGGATGTCACCATCGCCGATCCCCGAGTCGTCATCGACCCAAATACCGGCAAGGGAACGCTGTACGCTCTGGTCAACTACGTCCGCTACAGTGACGGCTCATGGTCTGAAGAGAAGGAGGTCCCCTTCGGGAAGTTGGACGTCTCATCCGGCCGCTACAACACTGCCAACGGCGTGACCACCTGGAAGAACATCGGCGCCGAGCTCACTAAGTCGGGACACGACGTTTTCTCCAACTTCTACGACAACAACCCCTACCTGAACTCATTGACGTTCAGTTACCCCGGCGAATCCGGATTGTCAGGTTCTTCCGGTGATTCCGATGCGGACGGCTGGTACCAGCTCGCCGACGCACGGATCATCGACACAGAGCCTCGTATGCAGATGGGAGGGGCCGTCCGGCTGCACGAGATGTCGAACGGCGATCTTCTCTACATCAATCGCCCTTACGAGGGAAGCACTGTGGCGGTCGTACCGCGTTCGCTCCAGGGGGCTGTCGCGCTACCCCGGCTGAACATGCTCAACAGCGCCGAATCCTCATTCGATCCCACGACTGACACCCTGACATGGATCGAACCTCCGACCTCCGAGGGCGACTTCACCGTGAAGTCCGCACACGTGACCCGCGAGGGTTTTGATGGAGAAAAGATCCTGTTCACGGCGAACGGGGTCCCGACCGCCCTGACACGCTCCTTCGACGGCAGTCGGACTGCCCTGATCTACCTGGAGAATCCGCCGACCGGCGCCCCCTGGAACTATCTGCGTGGCGCCACGTTCGTGGAGATCACCCCGGACGGGGAATCGGCGAGCACCCCACTCCCGGCGACCTCGGACCTCTATCCCGATGTCCTGATCGATGAGGATCACCTGTCGAACGAAACTTTCGGAAATCCCTACGGTTTCAGCGACAATGACGGTCTCCGTGCTCTCTCCGACGGAACGTACATCTACGTCAACGACTACAACCTCACCGTCACAGGCGGGGAGCGTCGTCCTGCGCTCCCCGTACACATCACCCCAGCCGCCGATAAGAAGGCAACACTGATCGAGGCGTTCGCACCAGCGAACCCCCTTGCCGCCCACGGCTACCACGGAGTCGCTACCAACGGCTCACGTATAGCGATCTACAGTGACCGCCAGAACAATAACACCTACGCGTTCCTCGACTACACCGACGGCGAGTTCACACTGCTGTATTGGGCGGACCACCCCTACGAGGCACCCGGGCCGTACAGTGCCATCTCATCGGTCGTCTTCGACGATGACAGCAACGCCATCATCGCCACCGGTCTGAACAAACTCTTCCTCGTCGACCCGAACAACGGCGAAGTCATCAAGGAATCCACACTGGCCGGAAAGACGAAGGGAACGAACAGCCACTATCCGGAGCTGATGGTGCGCAGCGGCGATGAACTGTTCATCGCCGACCGCCGCGAGGTCGACTACGTCGACTACGCCGGCGTCCAGCGCCTGACGCTCCCCGATGGAGCGGGCCAGCGCGACGAAAGCATCCAGCCGGTCCGCATGGGCAAGTCGTCTGCAACGCCGACCGCTGACACCGTCGAGCTCACCTACCCGGCAACCACGGTGAAGGCCGGCGAAGAAGTGACCCTCACTCCGGCGGTCACCGGAGAAACGCCCACGAAGGTCACGTACTCACTGAAGCAGCCCGTAGCAGGGATGTCAGTGCACCCCTCGACGGGAATCGTCACCTACGCCGCCCCGGCGAACGCACCCGCAGGTACAGTCACTGCACAGGTCGTCGCGACGTACTCCGACGCCTCCATCGACACCGCACCTGTGACCATCACCGTCACCGCCGCAGAAAAGACCCCCGAAAGCAGCTCCGTGGGATCCGTGTTCACTACACAACTCACCCACATCCTGGCACTGTTCGCCGCACTCGCGGGCGGTATCGGGTGGCTCATCCACACTGGCGTCTTTGCGCCTCTTCAGCACATGCTCGCGAACGGTTTGTTCCACTTCAACCGCTAGCACACCAACCAATGCTGCGTTGCTGACAACAGGTCGGGTCGCCATGTGGCCCGACCTGTCACGCTCATGCGATACCTGCCAACCTGCGCAGAATGTCTGCCGCCGGACCGGAACAAATGTATGAGACGCCTGTACCCACCCACGCCGCCACAAGGTCGTGGTCTCCATGTCGCGCAGCGGCGGAGCGCACCGGGCCCATCACTGCATTGACGTACGGATACACGGCAGGGGCATCAACCTGCTCCGTCATGAATCTGGTACGCACACCCCGGGCAGGTCGTCCCGAGTAGGCCCGCGTCACAGCCGTGTCGAGGTTCCTCCCCTCACATCTGACGAGATGTCCCGGTGAGCCTGCGAGGTTCCGGCCTCATCCGCCAGGAGGAAAGCACTCCCACACGACGCTGCACAGACCCCCGGCCACCGTAACGCTGCGGCGATCTCGGCCGACGTCCCCAATCCCCCGGCGACGATGAGGGGGAGATCCACCGCAGCGCTGATCTCCAGAGAAAGAATCTCCAACGGAATCCCGGAGGGGTTCTCCCCCACGGTCTGAGTCGCCCGGTGTCCCCCGGCACCGGGTCCTTGGACCACGATGGCGTCAACGCCGACGGACGCCGCCAGGAGCGCAGCAGAAGTATCAGCGACCGTCGCCCACACCTCGATTCCGTGATCGTGGAGCCGTGTGACCTCCGAGTCATTCCAGACCCCGAACGTACACGAGACAACGGTCGGCCCGTACCCTCCGATCCGTGCCGCACAGATCGCGTCCAACTTGGCGGAGAAGGCATCAGTCGGGTCCACGCTGTCGAGCTGCTTGATGAGATCTGACGGCGCGATCTCGTACCTTTCGAGAGAAGGCGCCAACCGTTCCACATAAGCGCGCACGGCATCGAGTTCCGACGGTAACGCGGTTGGCTGCGGATAAAACAGGTTTACCCCGTACACCGTACCGCGCACATCACGCATCTGACCGTCAAGCTGCGCCGCACTAAGATAACCGCCAGCAAGAAAACCGAGGGACCCAACGGCAGACGCGGCGTCGACAAGCGCAGGGGTCGACGGGCCACCCGCCATAGGTGCGACAAGGACCGGTAGCGGGAGAGTACGGATGATACTCATTGCGCCGAGAATAACGGAGGCCGGAGCATGGCGTACCCTGACGGGAGTCAACAATTCCACCCCGTCCGGCCGTTTGTCTGAAAGTTGCACCGAAACATGAGCGAGAACACCCCCCACAACGATCCGGCGACCGAGGCAACCCGCCGCCGCACCTTTGCGGTAATCGCCCACCCAGACGCCGGTAAATCCACCCTGACAGAAGCCCTGGCACTGCACGCGCACGTCATCAGCGAGGCCGGTGCCGTCCACGGCAAGGCTGGACGGAAAGCCACCGTCTCGGACTGGATGGAGATGGAGAAGGACCGGGGCATCTCCATCGCATCCTCGGCGTTGCAGTTCGAATACGCTCCCGCCGGTCACGAAGGCGAGCCGTACATGATCAACCTCGTCGACACACCCGGCCACTCCGACTTCTCCGAGGACACCTATCGGGTGCTTACTGCCGTCGACGCCGCCGTCATGCTCATCGACGGCGCCAAGGGCCTCGAACCGCAGACGTTGAAGCTGTTCCGCGTGTGCAAGGCCCGCGGCCTGCCGATCGTCACGGTGGTCAACAAATGGGACCGGCCGGGTAAGTCGCCGCTGGAACTGATGGACGAGATCGTCTCCGAGATTGGGCTTCAGCCCACTCCCCTGTTCTGGCCCGTCGGTGAGGCCGGCGACTTCCGAGGACTCGCCCGGCTGGACACCGACGGAGAGATCGAGGAGTACATCCACTTCATTCGCACCGCTGGTGGTTCCACCATCGCCCCAGAGCAGCATTTCACCCCGGACGAGGCCGCCGAGAAGGAAGATACCGCCTGGGAGACCGCCGTCGAAGAGGTCGAGCTGATGACCGCAGACGGTGCGGTCCATGAGCAGGACATGTTCCTCGACTGCACCACTTCACCCGTGATCTTCGCCTCCGCGATGCTCAACTTCGGCGTCCACCAGATCCTCGACGCACTCTGCGAGCTGGCACCAGGCCCCGCCCCCAGGCACACCGATCCGAAGGTGCTGGAGGCCGCATCCGCCGCGATCGACGAGTCCCGGGCACCGGGCGACGAGTTCTCCGGTGTGGTGTTCAAGGTGCAGGCAGGCATGGACCGCAACCACCGCGACTCCCTGGCCTTCATGCGGGTCGTCTCGGGCGAATTCTCCCGTGGTATGCAGGTCACCCACGCGCAGAGCGGCCGCAGCTTCTCCACCAAGTACGCGCTCACCGTCTTCGGCCGGACCCGTTCCACTGTCGAGGCCGCCTACCCGGGCGACATCGTCGGTCTGGTCAATGCCGGATCGCTCGCCCCTGGTGACACCATCTATGCGGGCCGAAAGGTCCAGTTCCCACCAATGCCGCAGTTCGCTCCCGAGCACTTCCGTACACTGCGGGCGAAGTCGCTCGGCAAGTACAAGCAGTTCCGCAAGGCACTCGAACAGCTCGACTCAGAAGGGGTCGTGCAGGTGCTCAAGAACGATGCTCGTGGTGACGCCGCGCCGGTCATGGCGGCCGTCGGACCGATGCAGTTCGAGGTGATGCAGGCCCGGATGCTCGCCGAATACAACGTGGAAACTGTCACCGACGCCGTGCCCTACACGGTAGCCCGGCGCACCGATGCAGAAACCGTGCCCGCCCTGGCGAAACAGCGTGGCGTCGAGGTCTTCACCCGCACCGACGGCGAACTGATCGCCCTGTTCGGAGACAAGTGGCGGCTCCAGTTCATCGAGAAGGAACACCCCGAGTTCACGCTCGAAGCGCTCGTTGCGGATTGACCCTCCGTAGGGTCGTAGACTGGAAGCATGACCGGAATCCGTGAGGCGAAGAAGGCCGCCACCCGGGCGGCACTCGCCCGGTGCAGCGCCGAACTCGCCTACGAGCGCGGTGTGGAGGGGATGACTGTCGCGGCCATCACCGAGGCTGCGGGTGTCTCACAGCGGACGTTCCACAACTACTTCGATTCCCGTGATCACGCACTTCTCTCGTTCATCGAGTCCAGTATGGAGCAAGTGGGAGTCAGATTGGCGGCCCTCGCGGTGGACAGTGATCCGCTCACCGCGGTAGAGCAACTCATCACCGAGGAAGTGGCCTCCAGTGTGGCCGGGGTCGATTCGTTCTTCGCCCTCGACAGGCTGATCCGGGCGCTGTTGTCAACGGGCCCCCCGGAGCACGGTGAACACCAGCTTGCCGTGCTCCGGGACGCGGTGGACCGGATTCTCACCGATTACCTCGGCCTAACCGAATTCGAGGACATTGTGGCGGTTCAAGCGACCCTCCACTCCGGATTTGTCGCCCTGGTCTACCACGAGGTCGAGACACGGCACGGACGCGAGGTCGATGATCCGCTCACTCTCCTTCAGCGGGCCTTCGCCGTCGTTCGTGGCAGCGTTGACGGCGTGCACTAGCCGGAGGTCATCTGACGCTGGGGACGTTGAGTTCCTCCGTCACGAGCGCGACCACCGTTGCCCCCTCGATCCCCTGGCAGCGTGCACGGGCGATCAGAACCGCCAGTTCCTCAGCCAACTGTTTCTCCGCGCCGGGGACAGGTGTGCCCGGGCACAGAACGACGCTACCGAAGCGATGACTCGTCGCGATGATTCCCTCCTCCTGGAGCAGATCATAGGCTTTCTTCACCGTCGCGGGATTGATGTCCAGAGCAGCGGCGACCGCCCTCACAGAATCCAGGTGTTCCCCGGGAACGGTCTCACCCCTGGCGATAGACCGGACGATACCGTCATGGAGCTGCATGAAAATCGGGACTCTGGAGAGCGGGTCGAGACGGATATCCATCTGGGTGAGGTCCTCCACTGATACGGAAACAACTGCACGGGTCAGGGTAATACACCAGTGAATATCGAGGCACTCCGGGACAAGCCGTTAGAGTGGAACCACCCCTTGTCGAAGGAGCACGGACACCATGTCTCATCCCACGCCCCGGTCACTCGCGGAGATCGTCACCGACGGTGCCATCGCCCGAGCCGATGCTGATGCCGCGTTCGCAGCGTTCCTGGGGAGGTGCGAGGGAGTCGAGTTCAACCGTGACGGTGAACGAATGCAGGTGCGGTTCCACCGCCAGAGCCGGAGCGACGTAGACGCCTCGGGAGCCGTCGTCGCGGAGATCCATGCCGGGGAATGGACCTGGTGCAGTGACGTCGCAACCGACGCCGCAGCCCGGTTCGGTATCTCGGAATTGACTGGCACACAACCTGCCGGTGATTCTCTCTTCGCCGCAGCCCGCACGATCCACGGTTGCAGGCCCGGCTTCCTCGCACCGATGCCCGGAGGAGAAACCGCGGTCGTGTGCCTCGATCCACCGCTGCCCCTCGGGGACACCCGCACCGCACTGATCACCGCGGCCGCCACACCGGGAATCCTCGATGATCTCCCGCGCGCATTGTCTGGATTTGCCGCGATTCGGGGTCTGGATGTCCGGGTCGAGAGTGGGATATGGTCCTTCTCCGACGGTACCTCGGTGCGGGTGCGCAACGGGCGGCTGCACGACATCATCGGTGGCTTGGACATCGATCAGATTCGGTCAGATGCAGTCCTAACCTCCTCTGAATCACAGATGTACCTGGATGCTGTTCTACCCGGCGCGGTGTCCACCGCAGACCCCCTGCGGGGCCTCATCACCCTACGTACACCGGACGGCACCGAGACGAGTGTCAAGGGGGTCGTTCTGGCAACCATCACCAACGACACCTGGACCTGGGGGTGGGCGGACCCCTACATCAGCTCCGCACCGGGTACTGCCCCATGCCATCTAATCCGGGAGTTCGGCCGCAGGCAAGGCATCCCCGTATTCATCTCGCCCACGGTCCCACTGCCCCTCGCCCGGGACCTAGATCTCGTCTCTGCGTCGAAGCCTGTACTCGGTCGGTGGTACCACACCACCGTGAACCTCAACCCGGAGACCTGGGCGATCATGATCTTCGCTGATGATTCCCTCGTGCTTCCTCCTTCGACGATCCATACAGTGTCCGCTGTCATTGACACCATCATCGATGATCGGATGCCCGATCGGATCAGTGCCCAACGAGCGGTAGAGGCTTACTCGCGGTTCCGTGGCCTGGGCCATGAAATTCAGACAGGTCCCCCGCCCTCACTGGTGTTGAACACGGTTGACGGCACAGTGAACGTGCATTTCTCAACCGATGACCGGGTGGTGCGCATCGGCATCGACTGAGCCGCTAGGCTGTTGTTTGTTCTCAGGGCGGGGTGAAAGTCCCCACCGGCGGTGACACCTTCACGGTGCAGCCCGCGAGCGCCACCACACGGATCTTTCCGGGTAGTGGGTCAGCAGATCCGGCGTGATTCCGGAGCCGACGGTCATAGTCCGGATGAGAGAGAACCTGCACGTCCGGTGTACCCGGACGTCGGTGACCCGTTTCCACGGTGATCCCGGCGTGCACCGCACCGGAGCGGTCTTTCAGCCCCGAGGATCCATGTCCACACCCCTCTTTTACACCAGGGAGAACCATGAATCCTTTCACCAATCTACTCGACGCCACGATCTCCATTGGCGGCGTCCCCATCCTCTGGCGCGAGATCATCGGCAACGCCTTCGGTCTCGCCAGCGCGTACGGCGGGATGAAACGCGTCGTCTGGGCATGGCCCATTGGCATCGTCGGTAACCTGCTCCTGTTCACCGTGTTCCTTGGCGGGGTGTTCAACACCCCTCAGGCGCTGGACCTCTACGGTCAAGCCGGTCGCCAGGTAATGTTCCTCGTCGTCTCCGTCTACGGCTGGTACCAGTGGTCCCAGGCGCGGAAGCGGGGCCTACGGGAATCTGCGGAAACCGACCCATCCAGGTCCATCGTCACCGAGCCACACGAGGACACGGCAGCGGTCCAACCCCGCTGGGCCACAGGGCGGGAGCGCCTCGGGATGGTCGTCGCCGGCGTCGTCGGCACCATCGGTTTCGCGATGGTCTTCTCGGCGCTTGGATCCTGGGGGCCGTGGGCCGATGCCTGGATCTTCACCGGTTCCGTGCTCGCGACTTACGGGATGGCCCGAGGGTGGACCGAGTTCTGGCTCATCTGGATCGGCGTCGACATCGTCGGTGTCCCCCTGCTCCTCGCCGCCGGCTACTACCCCTCCGCAGTCTTGTACATCGTGTATGGGGTATTCGTGATCTGGGGATTCACCGTCTGGATGACGGTGCACAAGCAGTCGGAGATCGCCGCTGCCCCGGACCTGAGTCCCGCAACCGCCTGACCAGTACCCGGTCAATGGAGAATGTCCGAAAACCGCAGGTGCGCGGACACTCCGCACGGTCAGGGCAGTCTTCTCATTCCTGGCTACGTGTCAGGATCGTCCGGTAGAAGTCGACATCGACATCCCGCGTGTCGGACGGGTCGAAGGTTGGATTCCTGTCTTTATCCACCAATACAGCGCGGACTCCCTCTGCGAAATCGTGTTTCCTCCGGAGCACGCTCCCCACCGCATACTCGTTCTCGAGGGCGTGCGCGATGTCCCGTACCGTGCGGTTAGCCGCGTAGAGTTCGGCCGCCGCAACGACGGAAGTGGGGCTGGATTTAGCCATCAGTTCCCGGACCCGGGCCACGAAACCGGCATTGTGGTGGGAGTTCAGCGCTCGGTCGATGTCCGCCCAGGATTCATGTCCGAAGGTAGCCCGGATGTCGGGGAGCAGGCCCTCAAGTTCCCCGGCATCCACGGAGTCGACAGAGCGTGAGTACTGTTCGAGCGCATCATCGAGGGACTCGGCGATGACAGTGTCGATAAACCGGTCAACATCCTCCGATGCGATGAGATCCGTGGCGAGACCGGACCAGAGCATGTCTGCGGGTGTCAGACGCCATCCAGTGATCCCGAGGAATGTGGCGAGCTCCGGTATCGCCTCCCCAATCTCCCCGACCATGCGCTGCATCATCCAGGTTGTGCCGACATCGGGAATGAACCCGATGGCCATCTCCGGCATCGCGGCAAACGCCCTCTCGGTGATCACCCGGTGGGAACCGTGTACTGATACTCCGAGACCACCGCCCATAGCAACGCCGTCGATGACCGCGACAACGGTCTTCGGGAACTCATCGAGTTGCCGGTTCATCTCGTACTCGGCACGGAAGAACCGATCACCCGAGTCGAAGTCCTCCGTCAGCGCTTCCTCACGGCACGTACGGACGTCTCCCCCCGCACAGAAACCACGGTCGGAGGAAGAACAGATGACGACGCGGTGCACGGAATCATCGTTACGCCACGTCTCCAGGGCGTCCGAGATGATGTCCACCATCTCATGATTGAGGGAGTTCAGGGCCTTCGGCCGATTCAGTTCGAGCACACCGGTGGTGTGTCGGACGAAAGCGTTGACGAGGTTCTGTGTGGGACGCTCTTTCATGCCTGAAGTGTCCCACACCACCCCACCACTCCGCCACGGTTTCGGATCGAGATCGCGAAACAAATGCCCGGGAATCAGCCACACAAGGGGGTATTACGCCTTCTTACGCCCCGCCTTCTTGTTCCCCGTTTTGCCCTTCCGTCCGGTTTTCTTTCCCGACGTCCTGGAACCAACCCCGGCATTCCCTTTCTCCGTGAGTTCCAACTCCGCGGCCACATCGGGAACATAGCGGAAATCGCTCCGTGGCGGACGCTCATAATCGTTCGTGGACTGGGGACGCTTCGGGATCTCGGGAAGTTCACGGTCGATTTTCTCGTAGGGGATCGTCGACAGCAGGTGGCTGATGACGTTGATCCGAGACCGTTTCTTGTCCTCGCTCTCCACCGTGTACCAGGGAGCGGACGGGATGTCGGTATGGATGAACATCTCATCTTTCGCCCGGGAGTAGTCCTCCCATCGAGTGATCGACTGCAGATCCATCGGCGAGAGCTTCCAGCGGCGCAGCGGGTCCTCGCGGCGGGAGGTGAAGCGCTTCACCTGCTCCTCATCCGAGACACTGAACCAATACTTCCGCAACATGATCCCGTCCTCGACGAGCAGTCGCTCGAAAATGGGCGCCTGATGGAGGAACCGGCGATACTCCTGCGAAGTGCAGAACCCCATCACCCGCTCCACTCCCGCGCGGTTATACCAGGACCGGTCAAAGATCACGATTTCACCAGCGGTGGGCAACCGCTCGACGTACCTCTGGAAATACCACTGCCCCTGCTCCCGGGAGCTCGGTGCAGGGAGCGCCTCAATGCGGCAGGTACGGGGATTGAGATACTGGGTGATCCGCTTGATCGCGGAACCCTTTCCGGCGGCGTCGCGTCCCTCCATGATGACGACGACCCTGGCCCCGGTCTCCACCACCCACTGCTGCATATCGACGAGCTCCGCCTGAAGCCTCTTCAGCTCCGATTCGTAGTGCTTCTTGGACAGCTTCGGCGGTTTCTTGGATTCCTTTTTACCCATGTTGACCAGCCTACCCTCGACAGGTAGGCACGGTCAGAGGTTCGATGACCCACGGGTCAAACCCATGGCACAATCATCAGTCGACGCTGAACTCAGCCATCCGATCCCACTCGGTCTTCCCTTCAATGAGGGTGTTGATGATCCTCGGGGTCTCCGCGAGAATGGTCGGGAACAGTTCACATGCCTGTTTGAAGTGCTCAGAATTCACGTGCGCCTCAGCCGCGTCATCCTTAAACCCCTCCACGAGAACGTACTCGTTCGAGTCGTCGGTGGAACGGAACCAGTCGAAGAAGAGGCAACCGTCTTCAGCACGGGTCGCTTCAGTGAACGGTGCAACCTTTTCCCGGAACGACTCGGCGTGCTCAGGCTTAACGTTGAAACGGACGTTGATCAGAATCATGGCGTCGATTCTAGCGCAGCGTCATTGTCACATCAGTGTAGTTTCCGGAGTTCTCCGGGAAACCGTTCCCACGAACTCGTATTAATCTGAAACCTGCGGACAAAGGCTCTCGCTGGAGTGAGGTCGTTCATCAAGCAGGGTGGCACGAACTGGCAGATCTAGTCGTGCGCGCGTGCTTTCGAGCGCCTGACAGAGGTCCTCACGTCCGCCCAATACAGGGAGATAGACAACAAAGTACTCGGGCACCTCATCGTCACCCCCCAGAGACCCGCACGTGGTGGAAGAGGTGTAGGTCGCCCCAAGCATGCGGCTTGTCGCCATTCCGGCATCCTCGACAGTGGCATAGTCCCCGAGAAGCAGAACCCCCGATCCGTCGCAGTCAGGCGTCGAGTATGAGATTCGGCCTTCCTCCGACGATGGGAATACCTTCTCAGAGTCCGTTGCCGACACCCGCTGTTCGATCGATCTCCCCTCATGCACATCTGAGTTCATCATGTCGGTTCCTACGAAGACACCGAACGCGGCCAGTGACAGCAGAAGCATGAGGGAGCAGAGCGAGTACAGATTCCCCGGGCAGCTTTTCCCGTTCAAATCCGAGACATGGGGGGCATCCCGGATTTCCTCGGAGCTCACCCGGGCACCACCTTTCACCGCCTCCACATTTGCTAAAACCTTTCGGCTTTTAGCCTTCTCTTATGCAGGCGTCAGTTTATCGCATCCCGGCGCTGATGCAGAGTTTCGTTACACCTCCCCCCAATACGGGGGTAACGCCGTTAGCCCTCCAGTGCTTCCCCAAGCTCCATCCACATGCTCTCCAACTCCGAGATCTCCTCTTCAAGCGCCACCTGACGGGCGTTCAGCTCAACAAGACGTGGCTGGTCAAGCAGCTCCGCAGCCTCCGCCATCTCGATCGCCAACGAAGATTGCCTGGACTGGAGCTTGCCCATCTTCCGCTCGATCGCCCGCATCTCCTTCGTCAGACGCTGCTCCTCAGCCGCCGACAATTTCCGCTCCCCGGAGTCTCCACCAGAGCTCTCCATCTGTGAATCACCCAGGTTGTTGGCTGAACCGAGATCCAATACCCCACCACCGTTCCGGGCTTCCGACCGTGCACGGCGTTCGAGATACTCCTCGATCCCACCGGGTAAGTTCGTGAGTTGCCCGTCCCCGAACAATGCCCATGTGCTGTCACAGACCCGCTCGATCAGGTAACGGTCGTGAGAGATCACGACGAGGGTTCCGGGCCAGCCATCGAGAAGTGACTCCAGCTCCTGCAAGGTGTCGATGTCAAGATCGTTGGTGGGCTCATCCAACAGAAGTACGTTCGGCTCAGCCATGAGCACACGCGTCAACTGCAGACGGCGCCGTTCCCCACCCGACAGATCACCGACAGGGGTGCGCTGGCGTTTCGCCGAGAATCCGAGCCTTTCGGCGAGCTGTGAGGCACTCAGTTCACGTTTACCTAGTTGTACGTAACTCGCCACATCCTCCACAGCGTCAAGGAGTCGCTGCCTCGGATCAAGATCATCCAGTTCCTGGCGCAACCATCCGAGCCTAACCGTCTTTCCCTCGACACGTCGACCGGCTGCCAGTTCATGTTCTCCGGCGATGGTTCGGAGCAGGGTCGTCTTCCCGGAACCATTGACTCCGACCAAGCCGATACGTTCACCGGGATTTAACCGCCAGGTGAGATCACGAACCAACTCTCTTCCATCGGGGGTTGTGATGGTGGCATCCTCGAGTTCGATGACCACACGCCCCTGACGTTTCCGGGAGAAGGCCATGAGCTCGACGGTGTCCCGGGGAGCCGGAACGTTACTAATCAACGCTTCCGCAGCCTCGATCCGGTACCGGGGTTTCGAGGTCCGGGCCGGTGCCCCCCGCCGTAGCCAGGCCAATTCCTTGCGGGCGAGATTCTGCCGCCGCTGTTCGATCGCGTCGGCTTGCCGGGTTCGCTCGGCCCTCGCAAACATCCAGTCGTTGTAGCCACCCTCGTAGGCATCGACGACGCCGTCATGCACCTCCCAAGTTCGGGTCGCCACGGTGTCAAGGAACCACCGGTCGTGGGTCACCACAACGAGAGCACATCGGCGGGCAACGAGATGGGCAGCGAGCCACTGAACGCCTTCGATATCGAGATGGTTGGTCGGCTCGTCGAGAATCAGCAGATCCAGATCCCGGACCATAGCGGCCGCGAGATTCGTGCGACGCCGTTCACCCCCGGACAACTGGCCCACGGGTGTCTCCAGGCCAAGATCGACGATTCCCAGGCCCCCGAGCACTTCCCGGACCCGTGCCTGAGAGGCCCACTCGTAGGTGTCGAGGCCGAGAGGCCGCAGTACGACGTCCGCGACGGTGTCAGTGTCAGTCAGGTTCGCACGCTGAGTGACCACGGCCATCCGAAGATCACCCATGTGCGAGACTCTGCCGGTGTCCGGAGGTTCCACACCCGCGAGAATCTCGAGCAGTGTAGTCTTTCCCCCGCCGTTGAGACCGACGACGCCGATGCGGTCACCCGTCTGGACACCGATACTCACGGATTCGAGCAACGGTTTCAGACCGAAGGTCTTGGACACATTTTCCAGGTTGATCAGATTGGCCACAGCCATTTAACCTTTCATCGTCAAACGAGTTCGGCCCCGGGAGCGGGTCCGGTGGTAGTGACCGTTCGGATGACGGCACCCCCCTGAGCCGCCAAGTCTGCTGCAACACAGCGGGCCGATTCCGGATCCGCGCACAGGAAGACACAGGTCGGCCCGGAACCTGAAACCAGGCCCGCGAGTGCGCCGGATCGCACACCAGCCGCAAGGACCGACGCCAGCTCGGGTTTCAGCATAGTCGCGGCAAGCTGAAGATCGTTGACCAGGTGCGTAGCGACCTCTGTGACGTCACCGGCTGCAAGTGCCGACCGAAGTGCATCCGGGGCAAGCACCGTTCTCGGCGCAAACCCGTCTGCGCGCAATTGATCGAGGGTGGAGAATACACGCGGCGTCGGCAGCCCCCCACGGATGAATGCAAGCACCCAATTCACCCTCGCAGTGGTGCTCACCACCTCAAGTAGTTCCCCCCTACCGGTACCGATGCGAGTACCGCCAAGCAGGGTGAACGGCACATCCGAACCAAGTTGGGTTGCGAGATCCAGCAGCCTGTCAGCGCCCGGGGTCGGAAGACCATGCTCCCGCAGGACCGCAGCGGTACCGATCAACGCTGCGGCGGCGTCCGCGGAGCCACCCGCCATCCCGCCTGCCGTCGGAATACGCTTATCGATGTGTATCCGTATTCCCGGGAGTTCGGCGGCGGGATCCAGCGTCAGCACATCCGCAAAAACAGCCTGGGCAGCGCGCCAGGCAAGATTCCTCTCATCCCCGGGCACCTCTCCGGCGTCGAGTCCACTGACACTCAGCCCACACACCCCCGACACGCCTTCCACAGATTCGACGGTGACCAGGTCATGGAGAGCAAGGGACTGGAAGACGGTGGTGAGCTCGTGGTAACCATCGGCACGTAGATCCCCGACCCCGAGGTGCAGATTGATCTTGGCGTGACCCGCTACAACGACGCGAGTCACCCGCCCACTCCCGCGAGCCGTACGAAATCAGCGACACCGAGCCTCTCACCGCGGAGCCCCGGATCGATCCCCGCCGCAATCAACGCGGCCTCAGCATCAGGACCGGAACCATAGTACCCGGACAACGCAGCGCGAAGCGTCTTTCGCCGCTGTGCGAAAGCCGCGTCGACGAGCGGGAAAACCTCACGTCGAGCTTCTGCGGTGACCGGCCAAGGTTCAGCTCCCACCGGAAAACGATCAACACGGACGAGTCCTGAGTCGATCTTCGGAGCTGGCCAGAAAACATTGGTACCTATGGCCCCGGCTCGCCGTACCGAACCATAGAAGGATGCCTTGACGCTGGGGACACCGTAGATCTTCGATCCGGGCCCCGCCGCCAACCTGTCAGCAACCTCCGACTGGACCATCACAAGCACCCGGGTAATCGACGGGAACTCAGCGAGCAGATGCAGGAGCACCGGAACAGAGACGTTGTAGGGAAGGTTCGCCACGAGCGCTGTCGGCTCGGGAGCCCCCGCTCCCGACAGGTCCACTGGGCGCACGGTGAGCGCATCCTGCAGTAGCAGGACCAGCTTGCCCGAGTGCTCAGACGACCGCTCCCAAACAGTTCTCCGAAGGCGTCCCGCCAGTCGGGGGTCGATCTCAACTGCGGTCACGGATGCAACCGTGTCGAGAAGCGCGAGAGTGAGGGAACCGAGCCCTGGCCCCACCTCGATCACATGATCGGATTCAGTCACACCTGCGGCGGCAACGATACGGCGTACCGTGTTCGGATCATGAACGAAGTTCTGCCCAAGTTTCTTCGTGGGGGTCAGTCCCAGTTCATCAGCCAGTTGCCGAATCTCCGCCGGGCCGAGGAGCGAGGAGCGGCGGGGCGGGGCGGGATCATTGTCCGGGGATATATCCATCGTATTGCTCAATCTACCGCAGCTTGAGAGCGGGACCTACCACAGACCCCTGGTGTTTCGGTGGCGTTACCGGATTCCGAGTTGCCGGGTACACGCGGGCCATGCGCCCCACCCCTGACCGGCACGAACCTTCTCGCCGATTGCGATCTGCTGTTCCCGCGTTGCCATCCATGCCTCCGGTGCATACTGACCACCACCGAATCCGAGCCAGGTTGAGGGGGTGAACTGCAGACCACCGGAGAAACCGTTTCCGGTGTTGATGGACCAGTTGCCGCCGGCTTCACACTGCGCGAGTGTGTCCCACACCGATCCGTTGGACACCGCAGGCGCAGCAGGCTTGGTCCCCCGGGCGATGGTCGCCGGAACAGCCGGGGTGACATCCTTCTCCTCGATGACGTTGTTCGCCATTTCCTTGCCGTTGACATAGCGAATCTGACGTACGATACGACGGCCACCGGGCACCCCCTCCACCGTCACGGTCTCTGTACCGACAGTCGCCTCGGGATCATCGACATAGATCGGATCGACAGTGAACGGAACAATATCCGTCACCGTGTCCGTGTGAATCCGGTCGATGACGACGTTAACCCCGTCAACCAGGCGGGTATCCGCGGCGGGACTCAGCGTATCTTCTGCCCCCAATACCACCCCCTGCGCCTCAAGCAGATCCCCGACCGTCGCGACAGCCTCGGTGACGGTCGCCATCGAGCCACCGTCATAGAGATCCACGGTCTTCGGGGTAGTCACCTCCAACGTGAAACCGGAGGTCGGCAATGCCGTGGAACGCTGTGCGCTCAACACATCATCGGAACCGATGAACCCGAGCTCATCGACCAGCGCCCCGACCGTGAGGGCCGTGGTCTCCACCATGTGCTCAACACCGTCGACACTGACGGTGACAGGCCGGACGGTACGTACGACAATGCGTGAATCCTGACCGGTCAAACGCGCGTCAAGGTCGGGTGTCACAACAGTTTCGGTCGATCTAACATCAACCCCCACCTCATCCAGGACAGCATCGACGGTGGAAGACATCGTGGCCAGTCGGATGGTTTCACCATCCACATCAACGGCGACGTCCTTCTTCGCCACCACCGCCAGCCCGCCACCAACCATGAGCGTCGCGAGCATGCCCCCCGTTGCGACCCGTAGGGGGACGGAATGAGTGCCGTTGAGACGGTTGATGCGAGACTGTCGGTGCTGTGCTGTCATGACTGTGGAGTTGAAAACCTGTCTGCCTCGGATGACCAGTGGATGCCGGACCACACTTAACAACCGGGAAAAACACGGTTGTGATCCGACACAATCACCACCAAGTTACGGTAATCAACTCGCAGTTGTCGACCCTTCAGCAAACCTTAAGCAACATGAGTCACACCAGGTAACAGATGGTTTCTCGAGCACCGCCAGCACCACGACGGTACAGACCCCGGATGTCAGCCGAGAAGGAACAAACCCAGGACACTGGCTACGACGATGAGCACGGGAAGTACCCAGTGCACGGCACGGATGCCGACAGCATGGTGCAGTGTGCGGCGTCGATAAGCCCCGAATGCCCGACCGTCGACGGCGACGGCGAGCTGCTCGCCCTGCCGCATCGACGCAGCGAGGACCGGAACAGTCGCAAGGGCAAGCACCCTCGGACGAGCGCCTGCCCGACCCCGGGCACGCAACCCGGCCATCCGGGTGACAGTCACGATGTCACGACCGATGATCCGCAAATAGCGCATACCCAGACCCAACACGTCCACCACCCGGTAACTGACGGGAACATAACGCAGCACAGTGTCGGTGAGTTCACGCCAGGTCACCAACAACAGAAGCGGAGCCCCCGCCGTTCCGGCTGCCGTTGTCCGTAACCCGCCGGTCATCCCCTGGAGCACCTTCTCCCTGGGCGGATCCCCGGGCAGCCAGTTCACCGGCGGCGAGGGTACAGCCGGTTCAGGCAGCCAGAACAGAAAACTCAGCCCCACAACAACCACGAGAACAGGCACGCATACCGTGGCCGCAAGCCCCCATCTCGGGTTGAGAAGCCAGATGGCGAAGAGAGTCACCCCCAGGACCACCGCGGGCAGCGCAGGCCCCTGCGCCAACAGGGTCACCACCATCGGAACCGTGACCGCCACGGTGGTCAGCAACGGGTGCGCCCATCGACTCCGGTCACTGCAGCGGTCCCAGGCACATACCACCGCCGTACGCTCCTCGGGGGTCAAAGGGGTGCCGTGGTCCCCGGCAGGTACTTCCCGATCAGGAACTGATCTGGATTTCACCATGGTGTCACTCCTTCCGTAGACCCGGAAACCAGGTGCATCCGGTGTGTCGCCACGGCTGCCGCAAAGTCAGGGTCATGCGTGGCGATCAACGTCACCCGTTCCGCGGCATGGGTGTTGATGGCATCAGCAAGCTGGCGGGCGCCGGTTCCGTCCTGCGAACTCGTCGGTTCATCAAGCAGCACCAGGTCCGGATCGGAGATCAGGGCGACAAGGACGGCCAGTCGTTGACGCTGACCACCGGAAAGCTGCAGCGGATGCCTGGCTCCGGCGTCAGCAAGCCCGATCATCTCCCGCCACTGTGCAAGTTCCCCAGCACCCACAGCAAGACCGGCTGCTGTCGCAGCGGAGCGAAGTTCGCCGTCGACAGTGCCATTGAGGATGAGATCACCGCTACGCTGCGGCGCCCAACCAATTCCCCCACGGATGCGTTCCGCCCGTCCAGGAGTGATGCGCCCCTCCAATCCATGGTCGACCCCGGTGAGAGCACGAATCAACGTGGTCTTTCCGGCGCCGTTCGGACCTGTCAACGCGACCACTGCGCCAAGCGGGACAGCGGTGGTGACGTCGTGGAGAAGTTGTTTTCCATGTCCGTGCACTCCGACACGGTCCAGCTCCAGGGCGGTTCTCCCGGGCCCGGTCCCCGGCGTCCGACCACACCCGGAGCCCCGGAACACCGCCGTAGTATTCTCCGCCCACGGTTCAGGCACCCGCAGCCCGAATTCACGGCACTGCTCCGCATGCTCGGCATAAACTTCCTCAGGGGTTCCATCGACCGCGATCCCCCCGTCTGGGGAGACGATGATCACCCGATCAGCCAGACCCATGTGTGCCTCGGCACGGTGGTCAACAGCGAGAACCGTCATCCCCCTCTTCTCCCGTACCCGGTGCAATACCTCAGTGAACTGTGTCGTGGCCTCGTCATCGAGCTGGCTGGTGACCTCGTCAAGCACAAGCACGGGGGTATCCAGGACCAGTGCCGCGGCGAGCACGAGGCGCTGCTGCTCTCCGCCGGAAAGGGTCCAGGGGTCCCGCAACGGATGAATGTGGGTCAGACCGACGTCATCGAGTGCCGCCAATGAACGCCGAGTGCCTTCCTCCGCGGGGACACAGAGGTGGTCGAGACCACGCCGCACCTCATCAATGACCGTTGCCGCGAACAACTGACTCTCCGGATGCTGCCATACCGCCGAAACCCGACGGCTAACTTCAGCGACCGATGCCACGGTGCCGTCCGGACCCGCGACCACAATGCCGTCGATGGTGATCGTTCCACTGGTCTCTGCCGGGAAACCGGCCCCGAGTGCACCTGCAACGGACAGAGCGATCGTCGACTTGCCGGAGCCGGTCGGACCAGACACGAGCGTGTAGCTGCCTGCCGCGAGTGTGAGACTGACGTCACTGACTGCTGGAGCCGGAGCTCCCGGATAGGTGACCGTGACGTGATCCAGTACCACCTCCGCGGCCTCCGGCCGCACCTGTACACCCGGCTCCCGGGAAGGACGCGGAACATCCACGGACCGCGCGGTGTCCAGCGCGATACCACGGAGATCAAACCCGGCGCTGACCAACTTCCGCGCGAGAAGCCAGGCCAACCAGCCATAGATGAGGCCCAGACCGATTCGCACGACTCCAGCCATGATGATCCAGATGGTGTCCAGGAGCAGAAACTCACGGTAAAAGAACATGGAGATCCAGTTCACCGCACCCACTGCCGCGCTGGCGAGCATCGCAGCGAGCAACCACCCGCTGCTGGTGTCTCGGTTCCCACGCATCGTCCACGGTGCGAGCACCGCATCTATGATCAGACCCGATATCGGGGAGAACGGATTGAACCCCACGATGCCAGCCACCACCGAGGTCACCGTCGCCACCCCAGGACGCCGGAGCAGAAGCGCCGCCGTGATCATCGGGAGCATCCAGGGGAACGGCGTCGGGAACGCCAGCCAGGGAACCGTCGCCCGGAGCATCCATCCGATCGGTCGAACAACCTGGATGATCAGCCCTGACGCGGCTCCCAGAACACAACAGACGATGAGCGCCCGGGTGGTGAGGCTGGGGAGCCGTAGTCGGTTCCACCGCAGCCTGGTGTCCGGCTCCGTCCTCCCGTTCACAGCGGCGTCAGCGGGCATCAACCCACGCACCCCTCCCGGAGAAGTCGAAATGCAGCGGCTGGGACGAGTGCGGTAGTTGCGGTAACACAGAGGGATCCTCTCGGCGGGGTCGGACAGAGAGACACGAGCGCCGGACGGAGAACGGAGCCTCAGCTCCCCCGGTGGGCTCCGGCGGAATGACCATCAGGCACACCTTATCTCAACCATCTGCTTCATCTGCGCTCCCAGCCTTTCCGGGACGCTCAGCCCGGAAGGGTCAGTCCGTAGACCCGGTCGAACGTGGAATTAACCTCATCCGCGAGTTCCCTGACCTCCACGCCACGAACCTCGGCGATACAGGCGTAGGTGTGCCCTATGAGTGCCGGTTCGTTCTTCGATCCGCGGTACGGGACCGGCGTCATGTAGGGGGCGTCGGTTTCCACGAGTAACTGTCCTGCGGGGGCGATCCGCGCCGCCTCCCGCAGGTGGTCATTCGCATTGAAGGTGACATTGCCACTGAAGGAGAGGACATAGCCGCGTGACAGTGCCTCCTCCGCCACATCCAGTGGAGAGGAGAAGCAGTGCAGCATCACCTCACGAGGAGCCGGGGAATCGGCGAGTATCCGCAGGAGATCGGCGTCAGCCTCCCGGTTGTGGATCATCAGTGTGCGGCCCGAATTTACGGCTAGGTCGATGTGCCAGCGGAGCGCCTCCTCTTGGATATCCATCGGGGCGCAGGTCTCGGAGTGGTTGATCCAGTAGGCGTCCAGACCGGTCTCCCCGATCGCGACACAGCGCGGATCACGAGCCATTTCGGCGAGTCGGGTCCGGACTGTGTCATCCATCTGATCCGCTCTCGTGGGGTGCACCGCACACGCCGCGTAGACCCGCTCGTGACTGTTGGCCGCCGCGAGTGCGGCACACGCTTCCTCCAGCCCATCCCCCACGGTGCAGAGCTTCTCGACACCAGCGTCCACGGCACGGGCAACGAGAGCACCGATCTCCTCCGGGGTGCGGGCACCACAGCTCGCGAGGTGCGTGTGGGCATCCACCATCCCCGCAATTCGGTCAGCGGGGACAGGTGTGGGGCGGGGCTTTTTGTTCTTGGCCATGTCGCTCGATTCTAACGGCCCCGGGGCAGGTTCCCACGCCCATCCAAACACCCCTACCAACATGTGTAAGCCTATGCTATTACTGAATAGCAATCACCATTATGTGAAGTAGATCAGAAGCAGCCTTTCGTGCACTATGCGAAAGATCAAAAGACCAGGTAGTCGCTCCGCGACTCTCACCACTCCAAGGAGCACCGCGTGTCATCCCGCCTCGACACCAGAGATTTCATCAACGTCGGTATCTTCACCGTCATCTACTTCGTCGTTCTCTTCCTGACCGGAATGCTCGGGATCATCAGTCCGTTGAGCATGTTCATCGGATTCACCGTGGGGCTCCTGCTCAACGGCACCGTCGTCACCCTCTACCTCGCCCGTACCCCGAAGATGGGCGCCCTGACCCTCCTGAGCCTGCTCGTCGGCATACTTCTGTTCCTCACCGGCCATCCGTGGATCGCCCCGGTCGTGAGCACCATGGCAGGCTTCGCGGGAGACGTCGCTTTCGCCCGACTACGTGGCACCTGGCGGGTACCGGTGGCCTACGCGTTTCTCTCCCTGCTGTACCTGGCCCCGTGGATGCCGATGTTCTACAACTCGGAAGCCTACTTCGCGTACATCGCCGATGAAATGGGCCAGGACTACGCCGACACCCTGGCCAGTTTCCTACAACCGTGGACCCTGCTGTTGTGGGCCGGCATTCTCTTCGTTGTCGCTTTGATCGGAGGACGGATCGGGGTGCGCATCGGACGGCGTAGTTTCGCGCGGGCTGGGCTGGCGTGAAAAATCCTGACCCGCGCACCCTCCTTCTGTTGCTGCTCACCGTCAATGCACTGGTGATGGGGAACACCGACCAACTGGTGATCGCTGTAGCGGCACTGGTCACGAGCCTGGCACTGGTGGGTGCTGGTCGACTGCGGTGGGCGGTTCTGCTTCTACTCTCGTTCATTGCTCTGACCGCCGCCGCCCATGTGGTCCCCGACCTCTGGCAGAACCCTGTGACGGCACTGATCGGAGTGCTGGCCTATTGGATCGCCAGATTTACGGTCGCGTTCGGGGTCGCGGTCTACGTCCTCGTCCAGTTACGCCCGGCAGAACTGAATGCGGCACTCCGCAGGATGCACGCACCGAACTGGCTCATCATTCCGCTGGCCGTTGTCGTCAGGTTCCTCCCTGCACTGTTCACAGAGACCCGTGCGATCAACGAAGCGATGAGCCTGCGCGGTATCCGGCCCGGAGCCTTTGGGCTACTGTTCCACCCGCTGCGCTTCGGTCTGTACGTCGTCATACCCTTGTTGTCCTCGGCAGTCCGGATCAGCGATGAACTCGCGGCCGCAGCTCTGATTCGTGGTCTGGGTGCCACGAAGCATCCCGACGGATCCACCATTCGGCCGACCACGGTCACGAGGATCGGCTTCGGTGCTGCGGATCTCATCCTCCTCATCGCCATTGCTGCTCTCGTAGCACTGAACTTCAGCGGATGGAGGTTGCCGCGATGACGGACACCGGGCTAATCACCCTCGACGAAGCAAGTTTCAGCTATGGCAGCACACGCGCCCCCGGGGCCGAGGACATATTCGGTCCCGCCCCAGACGTGACTAGAACGGAACCCGAGCACGGGGTCGCCGATATCACCATGCACTGTGCACCGGGCAGTCTCACACTGCTGTGCGGGCCCTCCGGGTCGGGTAAATCGACCGTTCTGCGCCTCATCAACGGTTTGAACCCACATTTCCACTCCGGAGATGTGACAGGAACGATCCGCGTCAGCGGGGTCGACATGCCAACCACCCCACTGGTCCAGGTCGGTCGATTGAGCGCTACCGTGTTCCAGAATCCCCGTACACAGTTCTTCACGTCGACGGTCACAACCGAACTTGCCTTCACCCGGGAGAACTTCGGGCACGACCCCGAGTTGATCCGGCGGCAGATCGACAGTGCGGCCCTCCGCTGCAGGATCGACGAACTCCTCGGGCGACGCCTGTCGACGCTCTCCGGTGGACAGCTCCAGCGGGTCGCCTGCGCCTGCGCCGTCGTCGCCGGTGTACCTGTCCTCCTGCTCGACGAGGCGACTTCGAATCTCTCTCCGCAGGCGATCGATGAACTCAGTGATCTACTCGTGGAGCTCAAGTCGGAGGGAACGACGATCATCACCGCCGAACACCGGCTCCATCACCTGCGGGAGCTCACGGACGAGGTGTACTACCTCCGCGACGGGCGCATCAAGCACCACTTCACCGGGCAGGAGTTCTTCGATCTCGATGAGGGAACACGGCGAGCTCTGGGACTCAGGTCACTCACCCGCCCGACGCCGCCCAACCCCACCGCAGATTCGGGTTCTCCCGATACCACCGACGGACTGGAGCTGCGGGACATCCGCTTCTCCTACGGGAGGACCCCCGTGCTGAACATCGACCGAATGGTTTTCCCGGCGGGTGTCATCACGGGATTGATCGGACCCAACGGAGTGGGAAAGACCACTCTCGCACGACTGATCTGCGGACTCGAAAAACCTGTACGCGGTGGCCGTATCACCTTGGCAGGCAAAACTCTCTCCGCTCGGGCCCGGGCGGCGGCCGGGTACATCGTCATGCAGGACACCGGACGCCAACTGTTCGCGGACACCGTCCTCGACGAAGTCACCCTTGGCACCCCCGGAGACCACGACGCTGCCGAACTTCTAGCGGCGCTCGGATTGGCGGACACCGCCTCCCGGCATCCCCTGTCGCTGTCCGGTGGGCAGCGGCAACGGCTGGTCATCGCCACAGCATTGGCACAGAACAAGAAAGTTTACATCTTCGACGAGCCGACGTCCGGGGTGGACCTCGCACACCTGGAGGCGATCGCCGCCAAGCTACGGGAACTCGCCGACGCCGGTGCCGTGGTCATCGTCATCACCCACGACGCCGAGCTGATCTCCGCCTGCTGCGACCGCGTCATCGAGTTGTCCGGCCACCGGGAACGATCTTCGCACACGGTCCCCGCCCAACAACCAGAGTAAGGAGAATCACCCATGACAGCACCCCAGGTGAAACAGTCCACGACCGTGCAAACGGTGGAGGACCCCAAAGCCAGGTCAGCGGCGGAGAAAGCCGCCCTGAAGGAACTGCTCGCACCCGTGTCGAAAGCCCTGCTACTCGGACGGGTATTCGGAGTACTCTCCGGGATCACCGCCATCGCCCCCTACATCGCTCTCGTCCGACTGGGCACGATATTGCTCGATGCCCGGGCAGCCGGGGTGCCCCCGGACGGTGGAGATGTCCGTTCCGTCACCGCGTGGCTCATCGGCGCGTTCCTCCTCCAGGCGATGTTCATGTTCATCGGTCTAGGAATCACACACCACGCCGATCTCAGACTCGGGGCACTCGTGCGGCGCGCCCTGATCGCCAGAGTCGCCACCGCCCCGTTAGCGTGGTTCACGGACACCAACTCCGGACGGGTCCGCAAGGCGGTACAGGATGACATCCGCACACTGCACACACTTATCGCCCACGCCCCGGTGGAGACGGCGGCCGCTGTCTCAGCGCCAACGGCGCTCATCATCTACGCGTTCGTCGTCGACTGGCGGTTGGGCCTGCTCGCCATCGCGAATCTTCCCGTTTACATACTCATCATGGCCCTGTCCATGCGGGGCATGGCAGAGAAAACCGTGGAGATGGATGTCCTGCTCGGGGACGTCTCCGCAACCGCCGTGGAATTCGCCGAGGGTATCGAGGTGGTCAAGGCGTTCGGCCAGACCGGCCGTGCGCACCGACGCTTCGCCGATGCTGCGGACCGCTTCGCGAATTTCTTCTACGACTGGTGCGGCCCACAGATGCGCACGTCTTCGCTCGCTGAGTCGATGATCAGTGTCCCGCTGCTCATGCTCGTCAACGTCACCGGTGGTGCCTTCCTCGTCCGCAGTGGCGCAGTCACCGTCCCCGATGTCCTCGCAACCACACTCATCTCCCTGGTGATCCCAGCGGCGATCACCGTCGTCGCCACCTCGAGCTGGGCCTACATGACCGCCGGGGCATCAGCGATCCGGTTGCAGGAAACCCTCGACACTCCCTCCCTCAGAGCCGGTGCCGGAGCAGAACCTGACAGCCACACGATCCGGTTCGAGGACGTGAGCTTCGCCTACGGGGATACTCTCGCGGTGGATCACGTCACTATGACCTGCCCCGAGGGAACCATCACCGCTCTCGTCGGTCCCTCCGGATCCGGAAAGTCCACCCTCGCGACGATGCTCGCCCGGTTCACCGACCCCGATTCCGGACGCATCACCCTCGGTGGCGTCGACCTCAGGAACTTCACCACCAGACAGCTCTACCAGCACGTCAGTTTCGTACTTCAGAACCCGAAGCTGCTCCGCCTGTCTGTCCGCGAGAACATCCGGCTCGCCACACCCGGGGCGACGGACGAGGAGATCTGGGCCGCCGCCGAATCCGCCCACATCGCTGATGAGATCCGTGCTCTCCCAGAGGGGCTGGACACCGTCATCGGTGGGCCCGACGGCACCACCCTGTCAGGTGGGCAGTCTCAACGTATCGCCATCGCGCGCGCACTACTCGCCGACGCCCCCGTGCTCATCCTCGATGAGGCACTGGCCGCGACTGACCCCGACGCCGAATCCGCGATCCAGCAGGCACTGAACACACTGGTCATCGGCCGCACTGTCTTGGTCATTGCGCACCGGCCCGAATCCGTGTTCGGCGCAGATCAGGTCATCAGGCTCGCCGAGGGCCGTATCACCGACACACTCACCGGCGAGCAGGTCACCGATGACGCAATCGCCACCCTCATGGGACAACCCCGAAACAGGAAGTGACCATCATGGCTGCCACACGATTCGATCCACTCCAGCTCGCCGTCCTACGCAGGCAGATGAGCCCCGAGGGAAACCGGGAATTCACCGTCCATCTCACTGTGAGTGTCGCCAGCGGAATCTTCGAGGGGCTCGCACTACTGTCACTGCTTCCCGCCGCTGCGGCGCTCGCAACCGGCGAGACCGCAGCGGGGTTGCCGTTCGGTGCTTGGCTCGGAATCCTCGCGATTCTCGCTGTCGTTACCTTCTACAGTCGCTACCGCCAGGCGGTGACGGGTTACGGTGCCGTCACCGACTACATGCGCTGTACCCACCACGCCCTCGGAGACCATCTCGCGACCCTGCCCCTCGGATGGTTCAGTTCCGCCTCAACCGGGGGACTGTCGAGGTTGGTGTCCAGCGGCTTCATGCTCGTCTCGCAGATCCTCGCGCACATGCTCCACGCCGTAGTCACCCAGGTGAGTTCACTGGTCGTCGTCACCATCGGGGTGTGGATCTGGGACTGGCGGATCGGCTTGACCCTCACCCTCACCACGCCGTTGATCTTCGCCAGCCTGGCGTTGCTGAGAAGGTACAAGAATCTCAGTGATCAGAAGGTCGCCCGCACCGACCGCGAACTGTCCGACCGGCTGGTGGAGTTCGCGATCTGCCAACCCGAGCTCCGCGCGGCAGGCCACACAGATGACTTCGGTCCCCTTGTCCTGGCGGGCGAGCACAATGACTCCGAGAGAATGCGGGACTTGAAGCTCTCCGTCGTTCTCCTCGGAATCAACGGGCTTGTTCTTCAGATGGCCGTCGTCGCGCTCATCACCGCAGCCACACTCGTCGCCACCGCTGGTTCGATGAACCCGGTCGAAACCGTGGCTTTCATCGGGTTGATACTCCGGTACAGCCAGAATCTCCAGATACTCAGCGATTCCTTCACCGCAGTGACCGTCGCTCAGGCCCCCATCGCCCGCATGGGTGCCATCCTCGACACACCCGTCTTCGAAGAGCCCACACAGCCTGCCGTTCTCGACGCCCCCGGTCGTGTCGAGCTCCGGGACGTCAGCTTCGGTTATAGCGACGGGACCCCGGTTCTCCGGAGCATCTCCTTCACCGCGGAATCCGGCACCCTCACCGCGCTCGTCGGCCCCTCCGGTTCAGGAAAGACGACCATCGCCCGCCTGATCTGCCGCTTCTACGACACGGATGAAGGATCGGTGTGTGTGGGCGGGGCGGACGTACGTGACCAGTCCACAGAACAGTTGATGAAGCAGGTGTCGATGGTATTCCAGGACGTCTATCTCTTCGACGACACACTCGAAGCCAACATCCGGATCGGCCGACCTGACGCCACGGACGAGGAGGTGCGTGAAGCCGGACGCATGGCCGGTGTCGACGCCATCGCAGACCGTCTCGGGTGGGACGCGAAAGTCGGTGAGGGAGGCCGTTCGCTGTCCGGGGGTGAACGCCAACGAGTGTCCGTCGCCCGGGCGCTGCTGAAGAAGGCACCGATCGTGCTCCTCGATGAGGCGACCGCCGCCCTCGACGCGGAGAACGAGGCCAACATCGTCGCATCCGTCGCGGAGCTGGCCAGACATTCCACCGTCATCGCGATCGCCCACAAGCTGGACACCGTCAGGGCCGCTGACCAGATCATCGTTCTGGATGACGAAGGGCGCGCCGTACAGAAGGGAACCCATGCGGAGCTCATCTCCGGGGAAGGACCCTACAGGCGTTTCTGCAGGCGTCGCGAAGCTGCGGCAGGGTGGCGTCTGACACAATCCTGATAGCCTTTGCCCCATGGAACCATGTCAGCCCCCGCGCCGGAAGACTGGCCCCAAACCTGTGTTCACTCTCGATCAGGCGGTGGACGCCGCCATCGCGCAGGGAATCGACCGTTTCACACTCACCGGTGTGGCCAAGATCCTTGGGGTTGCAGCCCCCAGCCTCTACCGGGTCGTCGACTCCCGCGATGACCTGCTCATGCATTGTTTCCGCCGCGCCACTGAAGAGCTAGATCTGCCGGATCCCACGTCGAGCTGGCAGAACCAGTTGCGCGAATACACGGACGCAATCTGGAGAATGTGCAGGGCCTACCCCGGTATCGCACAATCACTGTTAACCTTCCCCGGGTCACACTTCGCCATCCAGGACTACCTGGACGACCTGACCCGGGGACTAGTCCACGGCGGTTTTCCCGGCGGGGATGATGACATGCACTTCATCGTTGACATGCTCGGAGACAATGTGCTCGTCGCAAGTATGGTCACCCAGTCACTACGCGACGGTGACGGATTCGAGTTGGCCAGGCAGCGTCTCGGCTCCGTCCGTAGCGAGGACAGGCAGCACTTCCCGATCCGGGAAGATCTGTGGGACTACAACTGGCTGCAACGCAAAACCGAATTCGCGATCCGGGGACTTGAACTCCAATTAGGCAACTGAACCGGACCGCACCGGCTCAGTTTTTCTTCGCGGATTCCTTCATAGGTTGCAGAAGCTGGTTGACGCCATCAAGAATCTCATTGGACTGGAACGGGAACTCACGGATCGATTCTTTTGAGGAAATCCCCGAGAGCACCAGGACGGTGTACAACCCGGCCTCCATGCCCGCGACGATATCTGTGTCCATCCGGTCTCCGATCATACCGGTGTGTTCACTGTGCGCACCGATCTTGTTCAACGCCGACCGGAACATCATCGGATTGGGTTTCCCGACCACATATGGTTCCTTCCTGGTTGCCTTCGTGATCAGCGCAGTGATGGCTCCCGTCGCGGGGAGTATCCCCTCCGCACTTGGCCCTGTGGCATCTGGATTCGTCGCGATGAACCTGGCCCCCTCGTCGATGAGGCGGATCGCCTTGGTGATTGCCTCAAACGAGTAGTTTCGGGTCTCCCCCACCACCACGAAGTCGGGTTCCCTATCCGTCAACACGAATCCGGCTTCATGCAGCGCCGTGATGATACCCGCCTCACCAATCACGTACGCGGTACCACCACGGGCCTGCTCCTTCAGGAACGTCGCCGTAGCAAGAGCGGAGGTCCAGATCCGCTCCTCGGGTACATCAAGCCCCGAATCCTGGAGTCGGGCGGCCAGATCACGCGGCGTGTAGATGGAATTATTTGTGAGTACCAGGAACGGCGTTTCATCCTTCTTCCAGGTCTCGATGAGATTCTGGGCACCGGGGAGTGCCTTGTTCTCATGAACGAGGACGCCGTCCATGTCCGTGAGCCAACTGGAAATATCTGATCTAGTACGCATGACCTCCACGGTAGCCCATCTGTACAGCGTCGAGGGACGGCTCATGTTTCCACGACTACTGGTAGCGCGTGGTCCCTTCGGGGCCGACATCATTCGACACAAGTCGCGCATAGCAGTCGTTCGGACCCCACCCCTCGTTCCGGCACCACTGTAGGGCCCCGTCAGCGGTCGGGAACCCCACACCGGACAGTGTGACCCACCATTCCTTACGGTCATAGTTCCGCCAGTCACCACTCCACACCAGCCGTGACGTGGGGTACCTATCCCGGAACTTCAAGTGCGTACGGAGGATGGAGTCACAGTCGTGCCCACCCGTACCTGGTTGCATGGACGCCAACTGGGGTTGCCAGAGACCGGCGAGTTCATCGGCGACGATGGGGCGGTCACGCCGCCGGATCTCCTCCAGTGCCCCGCACGCGGTGGATGATGCCTCCTCTGGCCCTAGTCCGCTACTTCGAGCGATCTCAACCGCTGGTTCATCGTCGATTCGTGAGTCCCCGGACCACTCACCGTCATCCCGCCCTTGTTTCTCACCACGTTCACACTCGACGAGAAGGAGTCCACCGGACAGTTCAAGCGTCCCCGACACCGTACCCGGAGATGCGGCCTTATCCCCCGCGAGACTTCCCGGGGCGATCCAATAGCTGCCCTCTGGGAAGCTGAATGTCACAGTCCGTCCCCCGGGCGGAATGACGATGGGCGACGCCGACAGGTCGAACACCCCACTCGCAACGGTGATCCCGCTCTGGGTTCTCAACCGAAGAACGAAATCCCGACCATGGAGTACATCTCCCTCCGGGCAGGCGGGTTTGACAAACATGTCAGCGGAGAGGATCCCCGAGTCCAGCGACAGAACATCGGCACGCAGTTCGGGGACTCGTCCACACGCGGTGAGTGCATGTGGGTCACTGCGGGACACATCCACCGACGATCCAGTATCGGAATCCCCCGCCCCGGCGACGGTGATGTTCTCCTGCCCGGGGAGCGAAGTGACGAGATCTCCCGTCGCACGGTAGAAATTCACACCGGCCCGGTCACTCACAATGAGACCGTCTGGTGCCGTAGCGACTCCGCCACCGGCTCCAGTGACGGATAGTGTCCACACCACATCACCCGTTGCGAGGTCGACCGCCTGACCGGTGGTAGTAAACAGTCGCTGGCCGTCTGTTCCCACCGGCTCCCCGGGATCCTCAACAGGCCCGCTCCAGAGGACATCCCCGGTTGCAATGTCAATACCGATACGGCCCCCCGACGCGGTGAACACAGCGGTGTCCCCCACCACGACGAGACTACGCACACTAGAGAAGGAAGTCGCCGCCCACAGAATCAGATCGACGATGACGTCACCGTTGTCGAGGTCCACCAGATCTCCACCGGCGATGGCGATGCCCCGTGGTGTCGTGCTCACCTGCCAGGACGGTAGAATTACCGACTCGTAGTCACCGATGATTGTCCCGTTCATGGCAGTCAGCGTTCCCCCTCCGGCGGGGCCGCCGCTGGCACCGGGGGCGGGGTTCGTGCAGGGCTGGGAGAACAACGGCCCGTCCGGCCCTGGGACCGCAGAGAATGTGGCGCCCATGGTGAGGATCTCGAGGGTGTCCGGATCGAACACGAAGGTTCCCGCACTGCCGGTGTCTAGCCCAATCGAACCGTTGAATGTCGCGGAGGGCACCGGATCACCGAGGATCGGGCACATCTGGGATGTGGCGATCGTTTTGATCGACCAATCGGTACCTTTGATGTCCCTTCTGGCCAGCAGATAACCGTCACCTCCATCGGGGTAACCATGGAGGTACACCGCGCCACGGTAGACGAAACCACCCACGAGCCTCCGCATGATGCCCGTCGCCACCGGATTCCCTACGAGCTCCTCTCCGCCACCGGTGACCGCATCAATCAAACGGGCTCCCGTACCGGCGGACCTACACACAAGCTGTCCGGAATGCGCGAAATCCGGAAAACACCCCAGTTCATCGTCCCTCCACATCTCGGTACCTGTACCGGTGTCGTACGCGACTACACCATCGCCGTCGGAGTCGAGCACCGCCACGCCCCGCTCGACGTAGAGCGGAGCCCTTGCTATGGGGTTTGATCCAGGTGCTCCGGATGCTCTCATCGATAGGGAGGGGGCGTGCCATTCAGCGACGGGAGTCGTGGGAAATGTGACCCGCGACAGGTACGGGGAACTGATGGTGTGCGTATCCGTCCCGGAAATATCCCCATCCGAGTCGGCTCCTGTGCCACCGGAAAACCCCGGAACCCGGCAGGCGACGACACCGAGAAGGAACACCGCAGCGAGGGTCCGGAGAATAACATTCCACGGCTTCACACCGGCATGGGACCGACCTGAACCATGAGGATAGAACACTGCTGCCAGCTCCCGGGGTAATAGGCCGTCGCCGAGAGCGAGCCCCCAATGGACTCCGGAAACCCTAGGCTACGTGCACGAACAACTAATTACCTGAGAGTACCGGAGTCGATGTAACGGGTGACCATGGAAAGGGGGAACGTGGCGCCGGTTCAACCCCTCAGTGCACCGGAGCCCACTCAGGGCCCGTCTCGCCGAGCTCGGGATCGAGCTTGGCGACGAGCGGTTTCGGTTTGGCGAGTACAGTCCCGGGCACAACGTCGATGCGCTCCCAACGTGCCTGTTGATTGACATAATCTCCCATGATGACGGGATAACTGCGCCCCTTATCAGGAACCCCAACACCGACCGGCTCGACGGGCATGTCATCCGTAACGTCGTGAATCTCAGGCATCGCCGCCCAGATTCCGTCGCGTCCCAGAGTCTCGTGCACCTTCTGTGCCGTATGTGGAAGATACGGGGTGAGCAGTGTGTTGCAGTCACTGACCACCTGCAGGGCGGTGTGTAGCACGGTGGCCAGCCGCTCGCTCTGCGACTCATCCTTGGCCAGCTTCCAGGGTTCCTGCTCCGCAATATAGGCGTTCGCCTCTCCCACCACGTGCATCGCATGGGTGATCCCGGCCTTGAACTTCGACTGCCCGAGTGCAGCTCCCACGACATCAAAAGCATCAGCCGACAGGGTGAGAATCCGGCGGTCGGAGTCAGTCAGCTCCCCGGGTACCGGAACCTCACCGAAATTCTTGTGTGCCATCGACACCGTCCTGTTGACCAGATTGCCCCAGCCATTAGCCAGCTCATTGTTCACCCGACGGACGAACTCGTCCCAGGTGAAGTCAGTGTCGGTGTTCTCAGGGCCCGCAACTGCGATGAAGTAGCGCAACGGGTCGGGGCCGAACTCCTTCAGGAAGTCCTTCACGTAAATGACCACGCCCTTGGAGGATGAAAACTTCGATCCTGACATCGTGAGGTACTCGGAGGACACAACCTCCGTGGGGAGTTGAAGCGCACCAAACTCGCCTTCTTCTCCTCCCCTGGCACCGAGGCCCCGGTATCCGAGGAGCTCACCGGGCCAGATCTGGGAGTGGAACGTGATGTTGTCCTTGCCCATGAAGTAATAGGACAGAGCATCCGGGTCGGTCCAGAACTTCCGCCAAGCCTCCGGCTGGCCGGTACGCCAGGCCCACTCAATGGACGATGAGAGATAGCCCACAACAGCGTCGAACCAGACATACAGTTTTTTCGCGCTGTTTTCGGACCAACCCTCGATGGGAACCGGGACACCCCAATCGATATCTCGGGTCATCGCACGCGGCCGAAGATCAGCCAGCAGATTCAACGAGAACTTCAGGACGTTCGGGCGCCAATCAGTACGCCCCTTCAACCATTCTTCCAATGCTCCGGCGAGTGCTGGGAGGTCGAGGAGGAAGTGTTCAGTCTCGACAAACTCAGGGGTTTCACCGTTGATCTTGCTCACCGGATCGATGAGATCGGCCGGGTCAAGTTGATTACCGCAGGCGTCGCACTGATCTCCCCGTGCCCCTGCAGCACCACAGAGTGGACAGGTACCTTCGATGTAGCGGTCGGGCAATGTCCGCCCCGTGGACGGACTGATCGCCCCCATGGTGGTTTCCGCGATCATGTACCCGTTGTCGTGGAGTCCCCGGAACAGTTCTTGGACGACGGCATAGTGGTTACGGGTCGTAGTCCGGGTGAACAGGTCGTAGGAGAGGCCCAGACCAGCAAGATCCTCGACAATCTGACGGTTGTATCTGTCAGCGAGCTCCTGCACACTGACGCCTTCCTTCTCCGCCTGGACGAGCAGTGGAGTGCCGTGCTCATCTGTTCCTGAGATCATCAGCACATCAGAACCCGACATTCGCTGGAAACGGGCGAACACGTCGGAAGGAACGCCGAACCCCGCCACGTGTCCGATGTGGCGAGGGCCGTTGGCGTAAGGCCAGGCAACAGCAGTGAGCACAGACTTCGTCATGTCGACAAGCCTAATTTATCGACTGCTCCAGTGCCGACGCCGGGTCCCCACGCCATCACAAAACCCCGTCGGCGGATGTTCCGTCGGCGGGGCCTCGCGAGTGAAACTCGGTACTGCTACTTCTTATTTACCTTCTTCATTGCCTTAGCAACGTTTTTGATCTTGGGGCTTTTCGATGCTCTGGCTGCTCTCTTAGCCTCACGCTTCTGGTGCTCAGCATGGATCCGAGCTTCACGAGCCAGGTTCATAGCGAACTCGCGCTGCGCCTTGTGGTCCAAATAGAGCTGATCGTTACGCAGATCCTTCACGATAGCGAACATCAGCACAAAGATGACCACCAGGAACGGACTGGCCACAATGATGGTCACGTTCTGCAGATTACCCAGGACATCCGCGCCACCGCTCAGCAGAAGGGTAAGACCAATGGCCGCAGTTCCAACACCCCATCCGGCGGTGACGAAACGATTAGCCTCGAGACGACCATTCTGGCTCATCGAGCCCATTACGGTGGAGGCAGAATCCGCCGAGGTGATGAAGAAAGTGGCGAGCAGCAGCATCGCGATGAATGCCGCGATCGACCCACCGGGAAGGGTGTAGAGGAGATCGAACAACTGACGCTTCGCATCACCATCGCCATAGATGGATTCACCGATCTGTTCGAGGTGTATCCCGGTGCCACCGAAGATGCAGAACCAGAGGACGGATACAGCCGCAGGAACGGCAATAACGCCGATGACGAATTCACGAATGGTACGACCGCGGGAAATACGCGCCAGGAACATGCCGACGAAAGGACTCCAGGAAATCCACCACGCCCAGTAGAAGATTGTCCAGCCGGAGAGCCATTCGCCGGCGGTGCCATCAGCGGAATCGGCGGTTCGGGCTGCCATCTCGAAGAATGCGAGCATATAGTTGCCCACCGCAGTCGGGACCATGTTCAGGATGTGGACCGTCGGACCTAGGATGAAGACGAACAGGGCGAGGCAACCCGCCAGAACCATGTTGACGTTTGAAATGTACTGGATACCCTTGCCCACACCGGACATCGCGGAGATAACGAAAGCCAGGGTCAACACGAGCACAATCATGAGGATCGTGGAGTCGGAGGCATCCGGAATCAGGCCGGTCTTGTCCAGCCCTGCGGAGATCTGGACGGCACCAATACCGAGTGATGCAGCCGTACCGAAAACTGTCGCGATAATGGCGAGAATATCGATGATTTTACCTGGTACACCTTCGGCACCCTTGACCCCGATCAGCGGGGTGAAAGCTGAACTGAGCAATTGCTTGCGCCCGACGCGGAAGGTCGAGTAGGCGATACCCAGTCCCACGATGGCGTAGACGGACCACGGGTGCAGAGTCCAGTGGAAGAGGGTTGTGGCGAAAGCGGTACCAACCTCCCGTTCACTATGCCCGGGAACACCGGAGCGGTAGTGCCCAAGGGGCTCTGCAGTTCCGTAGAACATCAGACCGATGCCCATACCCGCCGCGAACATCATCGCAATCCAGCTCGTCGTGGAGAACTCCGGGGCCTCATTGTCCCGCCCAAGCTTGATCTGGCCGAACTTGGTGAAGGCGATGAACACGATGAATGCTACGAACACTGTTCCGAACAGTGCGAAAGCCCAGCCAAAGTTATTCACCACGACCGCGAGCGTTTCCGAGGCGAAGTCGGAGAACCCCAGGGGACTGATGAGCCCCCATGCGACAACCGCAATGACGATCGCCATCGCGGGGAGGATTACGGGCCAGCAAAGTCTGTGGAACTCCGCATCGGCTTCAGAGACAATGGCGTCAGTGTCATCGTCATGGTGGAGCGGAGCCGGAGATTCCAGCATCGACGCCAGGGTCTGCGTCGCGGAACGGGGCTCGGGTTCAGTCAGACCGTCCTTCGGTCCGCGCTGATGGGTATGGTGCGCGTCTTGTTCATTCGGGTCAGAGTTGGTCATGCTTCCAACATGGTGCCAAACCGGTGATTAATCAAATGACCAGCATTTTTTATCGCGAACTTAAGGAATTTATAGCGCACTTACGCCCTTAGCGAACCCCCCATTGTCGCTGACCAGAGTAGCTTCCAACCGGTTTTGATAACAACTGTGCAACATTTTAGTCACGGATTCGAATAGCACCGTCGTAGATCTGCTTCTTGGAGACGCCATGCGCTGCGGCAAGATCCGCGCACACAGCCTTCAGACGCTCCCCGCCAGATGCCCGCCGAGCAGCCTCCACCACGAGATCAGCAACATCCCGAGTGTCAGGTCGTGCACCTTCAATAACCACGGATATTTCCCCCCTAACGCCCCCTTCTGCCCATTCCGCAAGGTCAGCGAGTCGCCCTCTCCTGACCTCTTCATATGTTTTGGTCAGTTCCCGGCACACCGCCGCACGGCGGTCACCACCGAGTACATCCGCAGCATCCGCCAGCGTCTGGGCCAACCGGTGCGGAGACTCAAAGAAACACACCGCCCGACGTTCGTTCCGTAGTTCCTCCAGCCAGGAAACCCGCGCCCCATGTTTCCGTGGTGCGAACCCATCGAAACAGAACCTACCAACGGGGAGCCCAGACAACGCAAGGGCCGTGGGCACAGCCGACGGCCCCGGGAAACAGGTCACCGATATACCGACTTCATGCGCCCTGTCAATGAGCAGAAAACCGGGGTCCGAAACGCTCGGCATCCCTGCGTCACTGACAATCACGACGGTGCCTGTACGGGCGAACTCAAGTAACTGCTCTACTCGCCCCGCCTCGTTGTGGTCGAAGTTGGAGATGATTTTTCCCCGCGGCCTGACACCGAGCGCGGCGGCAAGCATCAGAGTTCTTCGGGTATCCTCAGCCGCAATCACATCCGCAAACTCGAGGGCCGCCGCGAGACGCGGGGAAGCGTCCGAGACATTGCCCAACGGGGTTGCGGCGACGATCACGCCCACCGGTAACTGACGAGATTCGGACTGCATGGGGCCAGTGTCCCACATCCCACCCGCAGTACCCCACACGACAGCCCCGGACACCATGAAATGAGAGAGCAAGTAGCCAACCATCCCACACCCGCACCCGGGCCAATACACTTGGACGGGTGATCGCAGACATGCCCCCTACTCCCGCGACAAATCAGTCCTTGATGCAACCGGAGACCACCCCGGAACAACGTTTTCAGCCCCCTCCACCTATCGGTCCCCTGTCCCATCCCTGGACCCGCACGGATACCTGTGTGTTCCTGGTCATCGGCGCCCTCGCGGCGATCACCCGTTTCTTCAGGCTCCCCTTCGCCACGGGGAACGGAACCCCTGTCTTCGACGAGAAACACTACGTCCCCCAGGCATGGGAGATGGTCCGATCAGCAACAGATCCACTCACCGGTGGCATCGAAGCCAACCCCGGTTTCGGACTCGTCGTACACCCACCTCTGGCGAAACAGCTAATCGCCTATGGCGAGATGCTCTTCGGATACACACCTACAGGCTGGCGTCTCAGCACTGCGGTGTTTGGTGTCGGGACAATACTTCTCATCATGGCACTCACCCGTCGACTCACCGGTTCACCGTCCGCGACAGCCGTCGCCGGTCTCCTGGCGCTCGTCGAGGGTGTTCTCCTGATCTCTTCTCGATTCGGCATGCTGGATATCTTCCAGGCATTCTTTATCACAGCCGCCGCCTATTGCATCGCCAGGGATTTCACGCAGGTCCGGGATAGATACCACCGCGCCTGGAGCGAGGGGAAGCTGATACCGGGAGGATCCGTGTTCGGCCCCTCCGTCGGCTACCGGTGGTGGAGGTTCGGCTGTGGACTCATGCTCGGACTGGCGCTCTCGATCAAATGGTCGGGTTTGTACTACATCGCCTTTTTCGGCATTCTCACCGTCTGCCTGGACATCTGGTTACGGCACCACTATCGCATAGCCAAACCGTTCACGGGCATGCTCGTCCGCGACGCATTCCCTGCCTTCGCTTCTCTCGTCTTGCTCCCCGTCCTTGTCTACGCGTGGAGCTGGCGTGCCTGGTTCGCCTCAGAAACCGGTGTATACCGGCACTCTGCCACCAATGGGGACATCAACCCGGATTCTCTGCTGTCCAGACTCCCCGACGCGCTCGCAGGCTGGGTCTATTACCATCAGCAGGTCCTCCAGTTCCATGCTTCGTTAACCAGTTCGAGCGGACACAGCCATCCTTGGGACTCGAAACCCTGGTCCTGGTTGGCCGCGACCCGGCCGATCCTCTACTACTCATCGACCGGGTTGCCCTGCGGTGAGGACACCTGTCGACGGATGATCATGCTCTTCGGCAACCCCGCCGTCTGGTGGTTGACCGTTCCCGTCGTCCTTTGGGGGCTGTGGTGTCTGATCATCCGCAGCGACCTTCGCTTCGCGGTACCGGTGACAGGATTCATCGCGAGCTGGCTCCCGTGGATCATCACCTACGATCGCCAGATGTACTTCTTCTACGCCACCGCGATGGTGCCCTTCACCATTGTCCTTCTGGCGATCACGCTGGTTCAGATTTCTCGCACCGGGGGGCACATCAGTTCCCGAGTTCCCCAGGCGAGGATTCTCCCGAAGCTCACCTGGGGCGGGTTCGGGGTAATCGTCTACCTAGCTCTCACCGTGGCACTGTTCTTCTACTTCCTACCAATCCTCTACGGCTTCCGCATCACCGACGAGCAATTTGAATCAATGATGTGGCTGCGCAGTTGGAAATAACAGGACACATACCCGGGAACCTCACACGTCGAAACGGTAGATCTCCTCGCCCTCGCGGGTGATCCGCACCTCCGTGACGGGATCCGTGGACAGAGCGACCCGGAGGCGCTCACCGTCTCTGCCCACACAATCAAACGTGTACGCGGTATTCGCCAGGTCCACCGTCTCCACCCGGGCGTGAACCAACCACGGGTGGTTACGTCGCACAGAGATCAGATCATGGTGGATCCGACGCAACCACTCGCCCTGTTCCCCCAGTTCAGCGGGTGATCCCGGGAAGGCTGGGCGAACCTCGTCATCACCACCGACACGTTCGTACTTCTCCCCTTCCATCCCGAACTCATCCCCGTAGTAGACAGCCGGAACACCACCAACCGTGAAGAGGACCGCAGCAGCGACAGCCGCCTTCTGCGGGCCGATCTTCGTGGCGACACGAGTCACATCATGGTTGCCGACGAACGTGTAGGGAGTGAACGTCCCCAGCAACTCATTGTGGCGGCGCAGGCACCACTCAAGCTCGAAGAAATTGTCGTCCTTCAGGGAGCTCCACGTCGCCTTCCACAACTCATAGGCGGTGACGGAGTCCACCCCTGAGCGTTCGACGTAGTCCGCGTAATCACCGTGAATCATCTCCCCGTAGATATACGCCTCCGGGAATTCCTCACGCACACGTGGAAGGACGGACCTCCAGAATTCCGGGGGTACCGCGTACGCGGCATCCAGACGCCACCCTGCGACACCCCGACGCAACCAGTGAAGCATCACCTCGGCGACCAGATCCGCCACGCGCGGATCATCATGGTTGAACTCCACGAGCCCATCATGCCCCTCGAATGTCTCCGGACGCGCCGTCTCACCGTCAAAGGAGATCCGGAACATTCCCGCGTACTCCCCCTCCGGCCCCTCGGACAGCGCCCGCCGAACCAGAGGATGGTCACTGCTGACATGATTGAACACACCGTCGAGAAGAACCTTCACCCCACGTTCAGACGCAGCATCGATAAAACCGTCGAAGTCCCCGTCGTCACCAAGCCTGGGGTCAATTCGGTGAAAATCGAGGGTGTCATATCCGTGCGACGTCGAATCGAAGACCGGGCCGAGTTGAACCACATTGAATCCCAGACCGACCGCATAATCCAGCCAGTTGACCAAGGCAGGCAATCGATGCGTGAGTTCACGCTCCCCCGGGCCCGAGGGACGCACCGGGGCCGCGGTGAAACCCAGCGGATAGACGTGCCAGATGATGGCGTGATCGGCGAAGCTCATGCGAATTCAACTCCTGGAGATCGGTTCAGGTCGACGGGCATCACGGAAGAACGTCGACCCTGTCACCCCAAGTCTGCCACGGCCATCCGCCCGGCACACAGCCAGCAGGACACCCCTAATCAGGTTGTGCAGTGGCCGCACGCCACGCCCGCCCCATCGCCACCAGACCGAAACCAGACAACCACGTCCACAACAGAACCAGAGCGGAGACCAGCAGCAGCACCAGCCCGAAAATATCCGACGTACTGGCGTACCCGAGCACCACATCCCTGGCAGCAAAACCGAAACTAAACGCCCAGAGCGCCCCGTACACGGGTAGCATCCCCGAAACGCTCTGCGGCCTCCATGCCGCGAAGAACAGACCGAAGGCAAGCGAGAGCCGCACCGCCGCGGCATCGACGAGCAGACCCGCCACCACCGTCGCATCCGTCAACGGATCCACCGGCACCGCAGCCACTGACGCGGACGAACTCAACAACACGATCGCCCAAACCACATATGCCACACCAAGAAGCACCAGGATCAGCCTCGACACGACCAACCCGAATTCCCGAGCCGCGGCCCGTCGCCGCATCTCGGGTTCAATCCCCGCCAAAATGGACGCCGACAGATCAGGAGGAACCATCGGATCTGAGCCAGTTGCCGCAGCCAATTTCAAATGTCGATTCAGCGCCGCCGCAGAATTCAGAAACGCCCGGCATTCCCCACACGCAGCCACGTGGGCATCCACGACCTCGTCATCGATCCCGGCTGATTCCCCATCCAACCGCGAAGACAACGCCCGCTGAATCTCCACACAGTCGATCATTTACCCAGAACCCCGTCGATGCTCGCGCGCCCCGGCCCGAACACGACCACCATGAGAAGCGCAACGATAAGCACGACAACATACTCATAGCCACCGTCGGCGACGAACATCTCCGACCCGAGATGCACAAAGTAGAAGGCACACGCCATCAGAAGCGCCAGACCACCGGCAGCGAGCGTCGCCAGTAATCCCACAACCAGCATGCCCCCACCCGCCAGCTCCGCGACCGCAGCGATCCACGCCGAAATCTTAGGCTGTGGCACCCCAGCCGCGCTGAACCGCCCGGTGGTCTCGGTGATGCCCGTCAAATAAACCTTGTCCCAGCCATGGATGATGAACACCAGCCCGAGGACCAACCGAAACACCAGTAACATGCCGTCCCTGACAACCGGTTTATCCATGAGGACAGACTACCCGGTGGCATCCCCACCGATGTGACACTCCCCGCACACGCGCGGCGCGTGGCCTAGAACTCGTCGAGAACGGTTCCCCGGACCTCGAACCACCTCAAGGTATCCGCGATCCCCTCATCAAGGGAATACTCAGCCACCCAGCCCAGTTCATCCTTCGCCCGACTGGACCGGGTGAATGCACCCGCGACGTCGCCCGGGCGCGGCGGACCGGTCACAATCTCTAGCTTCTCACCGGAGACCCGGGAGAAGGCGTCGGCCAGCTCGAACACGGTGGTTCCGTCGCCGGTACCCAGGTTGATCACCCGGTAGGAGCTCTCAGCATCCGTGCCCGGGACCACGTCATCGAAGCGCTCCACAGCCCGACAGTGCGCCTGAGCGAGGTCCCAGACGTGGATGTAGTCACGGATACCGGACCCGTCCCGGGTGGGCCACTCGACACCGGTCACGGTGAACGGCTTACCCGCGTTCTTCGCCTCGATCATCTTGCCCATGGCGTGCGACGGGAACTCCAACTGGAGCCCGGTACGCATCTTCGGGTCGGCCCCAATCGGGTTGAAGTAGCGCAGGGACAGAACCTTCAGGTCCGTGCCGTGCGCGATGTCCCGCAGCATGCCCTCGACGTGGGCTTTCGTGCGTGCATAGGGGCTCGTCGGTGAGATGTCGCAGTCCTCGTCCACCGCGAAGTCCCCCCGAACCGCGTAGATCGACGCCGACGACGAGAAGATGATCCGCTGACAGCCATTGGCGAGCAACGCATCAACGAGTTCGAGTGTGCCCTCGACGTTGTTGCGGTAGTACCTGATCGGCTCCGCAACGGACTCGGGAACGACGATCGACGCCGCACAGTGGATCGTTACCGCGATATCCGGATGTTCGGTGAAGATCCGGTCCACCACGGACCGATCCGCGATATCCCCCTCGTACACGGTGCGATCCGTGACGAACTCCCGCCGACCGGTGGAGAAGTTGTCCAGCACGATGACGTTGTGGCCGAGCTCCATCAACGCGGAGCCGACCGTCGATCCGATGAAGCCTGCACCGCCGGTGATGAGAATGTCCATGTGGGTTCCTTGCCTGGGTTCGTCCGTCGCGCGACCGGAGTGATCGCCGCCGCCCTCTGTCGACGGGTAACGGAACGGTCTCGTTTCCACCGAACCTATCACTGCCAGGCTTGCATCAGTCGGGGCATCGCCGGGAAACCGGACGATTCACCGACCCCGCAGCTCCCCCTTCCTGCTCCCTGGCGATGGCGCGAGACATCCCGTTACCCTGAACATCAACGGGAATACCCTTACCCCCGACCGTCCGACAACGCGAAGGAACCGCTGACAGATGCTCGAACTACCACCGATCACCTGGCAAGCGGCACTGCTCGGACTCACCGTGGCACTGTGCGGCTATGTATTCTCCCGAGTCATGAACTGGGCGACCTCCCGATTCCTGCACTGGCGGGGCCGCAGCGACTCCTCCCGCCGGGTGTTCGCAGGCCTGGTCCAGGCAGCAGTGATCGTCATCTCCCTCGGCGCGGCCCTCACCATCGTCTTCCCCAGCGTCAAACCCGTCGATATCCTCGGCGGAATCGGACTCTTCTCCCTGGCGATCGGTATCGCCTTCCAGACGGTGCTGGGCAACATGTTCGCCGGAATGGTCATCCTCGCCCGTGACCGATTCCGCGTCGGCGACCAGATATCGCTGAAGGATCACGCGGGAACAGTAGTGGAGATGCAGTTGTCCCACACCGCGATCCGCACCTTCGACGGCCGATTGGTCCTCATCCCAAACTCCGCACTGCACTCCGAGATCGTCACCGTGCAGACGGGCTTCGAGTACGTCCGCTCCACCGTCGCCTTCAATCTCACCCTCGGCACCGATCTCACCGCAGCCCGAGAGGTCGCGCTGAATGCCATCCGCGAACTGCCCAGCGTGCTCTCCGATCCACCTGCCCAGGCGCTGTTCTCACAGGTAGACAGCACCGGAACAATACAACTGGACCTGAGATTCTGGACCAGCGCCCGACAACTCGACACCAAAGAAGCCCAAGACGCGGTGATCGAGCATGTCCTGGGCTCCTTCGCCGAGAACGGAATCACCATCGGGACACCGCCGTTGGTCGTACAGCTCACGGAGATACCGGGTTCGTACGATACGGGAGTAGCGGGAACACATGATCGCCTCTAGGCGGAGACATCTGGGCACAATACGATCGACGCCGCCTGCACAAGCCGATCATTGTCCCCATTCCGGAGCTGCTACCAGACCAGAGGAGTACATCGGACCCTATATCGGGTAACTGCAAAGATCCGACCGAAATCTCGGAATTGAACCAGCAACTTAAACGAGTTACAGAAAATCAATATCGAACGCCAAAGATAATTTCACCGACATCGGATGAATCATTCCAGAACTCAGTACATCCCATTAAAGAATGCCAGCCAAGGCCCCTCAAGGCGCTGAACAATAGCCTCGCTTCACTAGCCCCATCATTTGAAAACTAAGATGGCCAATTAACGGGCCCACGCAAAAAGCACCAAAATACCGGTTTACGACTCCAGAAAAACTAGTTAACAAACCATACAAATCCGCACAATTTAAACATGCAGAGAGTAGTTTCATCTACGACTCGAAATACACCTTATTCTTTACCAGATTCCTGAACAAATGCCCCCTTTTCGGAAGAGCCAGCCTCATAGCCAACACTGAATCTTAATACTTCCTCAACCCCTGACCTAGAGCCTCCCATATCCTTCCATTCAATTTTAACCACTTCAGACCGAACCATTGCCCGCATACCATACAACAGGAAAACAACAACTATAATCGAGGCCACCGTGAAAGCATTTCGAAACTCAAAACCATCAAACAATGAGGATACTGAATATGTGAATATACATAGCCAGAAGAGAACAACTGAAAGACTAAGCAAATGGTTAATTTTTGACACCAAATAGGGGTACGCTCGTAAGGGGTCAAGACACTTTCTTTTATTTGGCAGTTTTCTAACAGAGTGGATTGGAATTTCCGAAATCACCTCAAGCACAGTGACATGGTATTCCCAATTTTCCTGCCAATACTTACTCCCCAAACTTGACCAGTACCAGCCTACTGCAAATAGAACTCCGAGCAATGAAAACAGAACCTCGAGAACATCAGACCCGTCGCTTCCCCATTTGAGACCAGCGAAAATTGCAACCATGAAACCCCAGTAGTAAGTTGCCCTTCTCCAATAGAGTTCTATCTCAAAATTCCTTGTTTCGTGAGCGATTTTTAACAGATTTTTCAAACGATCATCCCGATTAACATCAATCTCACCTGTCTCCATACCCATGCATTTGATCGATCGCTCAGGCCAAGGATCTTTGTAATTCAGGAAAAAATCTTTGTACGCTTCTATTCCTTCAAGTTTTGTGATTCTATTTTTATCACTCATCAACCCCACATCCTTTCCACATGATTCACTTGACTCTAAAATGAATACTAGAAACAGTTTAATCAGCATCGACTGCTATAAATACATTTTACCCACATGATATAATGCAAAAACAACCTAATAACTGACGCTATTCAACCAGCAATTCCCGACCACACTCTATCTGAACTACACATTCTCCATAATAGATATGGACATAAAGAAACCCTATAGTAGTTGAGTGGCGGCAGTATTGCATAAAGTGTCGTCCACCAAATTTATGACGGGTGAAGTTTTCATCGAACAGTCGTCACGACATCCAACTTCCTATACTGCTTCATTTTCGACCGAACGTCCACAAATAACATCATACCCAGCCCTGTCAATACTGCTATCACGATCTTGCCACAGATAACATTGCCAGATACCCTCGGTGATACGTAACGAGAATGTTATTTTGTAGGTAAAATACTCTGATTGAAGATCCAACTGATCCCACCTGATGATGATGGGAGAAGTGGCCTCATCAGGACCGTTTCGACGACATCAGACAGGCCTGGGTAAACGTCGCCAGATTAGGTCGCGTTGCACGAGGATAAAACAGCTACCGCGGATACCAAAATAAGACAATGAGATCCAGCGCTACGCCTAGTCCACCTCTTCTATGCGAAGCTGTCAGGTGCTGAGCAAGCTTAGGCGTCGACGGCTACCTCTGACGATCAAAATATCCGGATGTTCGAACTCTCCGCACCACCGGCTTCCCTGCGACGATGACGCAAAACGGGAGAATCGACGTCCATTCTGATGATCCGGAGCGTAGCTGCATGTTCATACCCGGACAAGGCCATCCCACGCCGACAAGGTAGTCGTTGAACGAACTATGGGTCGGATCGGTTGGACGGAACAGTGATACTGAAAGTTCAGGAGATCGATGCAGGCAAGCACAAAACGCGTCCGTCACTCCGTTAAAAACGGACTGGGCGATTCAACAAATCAGTGGGGCGCCAAACCGGTTATGCCTCACCAACACTTCCGAACAAACGACCCCTGCAGACATTTTTACGTCTCTGTACGGTCAACAACCTCGGTTCAACACAGTCATCGGCGACTCATCTGGTTCCGGGATGTAAGCCAGGTTTGTGGTCATGTCTGCGGGCAATGGCGAGGAAAAATCAGTTAGGTTTCAACTACACTTTCGCGGTTCGCCAGGCCTAGCTCATCTCCAAGCTATGAAGTAAAAGAACGTGATCATCCCCACCGGGTCATCGGATAGGTCGGACAGATTGCGCAACAGATGACTCCCAGCGATAAAATCTTTTGAGCTGGTGCAAAACAATGGAATCGGCCGTCCCTCCCCTCCTTCCCACCGGTGGGCTACTCGAGGCCGGTTGCACAGTCATGATCGCAGCTTAACGCGAACTACCTACTATCACTATCGATGGCAGGATAGACTTGGGCGGTCGGCACCTGGGAACATTCGAGACGATCATCAAACAAGTAGTCGCCAGACTGTGCATAGCAACTGGCATCTGCCCGTGCAGTAGATCCGTGTTCCATAACGCGAGACCACCAACACGTCTCCAGACGAGCCGTTAAAGACCTCATAGGGCGTCACGACGGTGGTTTTCCGAAAGTCACGATCCACGGACATGCGCCATACCGCGGCATCCCTCGCGGTGTCCTCCGGGGCCAATGTGAAGGCGTTCAGCGGATGCTCGGGCACGCGAAGGCCTCGATGCCCCTGGACCGCTACGCGGATCTGTTCGACGACGATCTAGACCTCGTTGCGGTGTCGATGTCCAAGTTGATCCGGGACTCCGGGCACTGACCGAATCGTGAAGCGTACGGAGAGCGTACGCGCATGAAAGAAGCGGCACCTTCCGTTGTCTGGAAAGTGCCGCTTACCTTGTGTTTCTTGTGGTGGAGCTAAGGGGAATCGAACCCCTGACCTCCTCGATGCGAACGAGGCGCGCTACCAACTGCGCTATAGCCCCTTGCAGTGCGTCCTCATGGACTGACTAGGGAACCGGGGTCTGGATCAACCGGACCACGCGGTACTGGTGGACATGTTACGCCCACTGGCCCGATGACACAATTTGGCTTCGATGCACCGGAATCGGCGCCTGTGAGCTCGCCCAACCGATGTCGCCCGGTTAGCTGATCAACCCGCCCTGCGTGGGTGGTAGGCCGCTATATCGATGACGGTGTTCTCGTCCGTTCCGGTGCCCGCATAGCCTTCGTGAAGTTCAAGCTCATGGAAGTCGGGGCTCTCGTCGTCGATCTCCAGGACGATGGCGCCGGGGCGCCGGAGGCGTGCGGGGACTCCGAGTTCGGCGTCGGCGGCGTTCCGTACGCCGAGGCGTGCGCGGCGGATCTGGCGGATGCGGCGGGCGCGGAGCTCCTGTTCCGCCATGACCTGGGTGCGCAGCGCGTAAAGGTACATGCCGAGCAGTAGCCCCACTGCCGCTGGAACGAGCCACGACAGCCCACCGAACAGGAAACCGATCCCCAGCCCGGCGAGCAGGAGCACCGCGAGGATGATCAGGATGCGTTGACGCCGGTGGAACCGGGCTGCGGCGTAGGCGTCGTGGGTCTCGGGGTCGAATCCGCCGCGTCCACGTCTACGGGCGGCGAAGGCGATGTCTTCGTCGGTGAGTTCCGGGGTGTCGTCCTCATTCTCGGTGGGTTCCGTTCCCTGGGGTTCGTGGGTGTAGTCGTAGGCTTCACCGATGTCATCCGCAGGGCTGTAGTCTCCGGCAGGGTGCAGGAGGTCTGCCGGGTCAGTGTAAGCATCATCGTGGTGGAAGACTTCTTCGTCGTCGTAGTCGAGGTCTGCGGCCGGGATGACCACTGTGTCGGAACCGTCGGTCTTTCGGGGCAGCACCGTGAGTTCGGTGATGACCTCGCCTTCCAGGATCTCGATCGTCTCTTGTTCCGATGGATGCATCCGGGGGCGCATGCGACTACGGATGTCCGCCACTGCGGCCCTGCGTCGTGCGCTGGTGGCGGCCCGGGGCTGCTGGTCAACATTTTCGGTGTCGTGTTGCCCGCCATCAGAGTCGTCCGCATCACGGTTGAACAGTGCGGAGATGTAACCCCGGACACGGTCCCATGTGGATTCACCGTCTTTGGTTCTCTTGACGGTCTCGGGGCTCGGTTGAGGGGTGTCGTCGGTCGTTTCCTCAATGTCTGCGTCAACGACTTCCCCGGCTCCTTCTGGGGAACGGGGATCCTCAAGTAATTCATAGTCGGAAGCGACATCCGGGTGATCTGTGGCAGTCGGCTCCACACCGTGACTGCGGGTATCAATAGGCCCTAGCCGGGGGCGCCGTCGCGGTACCGGGTGTGTGCCGTCCCCGGAGAACACGATGCGGGTGTCTTCGAGTCCTTCACCCGCGTGCCGGATCGGTCGCCGGTTACGCAGAACGAGCGGAAGGAGTACAAACAGCCAGACCACGACGGTCAGACTGATGACGAATGTTCCGAACATGAGCGTACGCCCACCTTCCACTTGGGTACGACGGAATAGCGGGACAGAATGACCTGCCACTTCTTCCATACACTAACCGGGCTTCCGGAAAGGACAGTGTAGGCACGCCGCGAGCGGATATCCGGAGCTTCTCACCGGTCAGGTCGTAGCCCTGATTATCCTCCCGTGTCGGGTGAGACGTTCTACACACGGTTCGAGGAACTCCCCTTCGGTGAGCGCAACGAGATGGTGGTCCCGCCAGTCCCCGTCGATGTGGAGGCACCGGGCAAGGTAGCCTTCCTCCCGGAATCCATTGTTCGACAGTACTTTTCCGGATGCGGGATTAGACGGTAGATAGGTTGCCGTCACCCTATGGACGCCGACCCTGTTGAAGGCGTGGTCCGTACCGAGGGCCACTGCTGCCGTCGCGACGCCCCGACCCGAATAGCGACTTGACACCCAGTATCCGATCCAGCAATCGGACACGACGCCGTGCTGGATGTTTCCCAGTGTGAGCTGCCCGGCGAAACGTCCGTCGCATTCGATGACCATCGGTACCAGTACACCTTTCGCCGCCATGTCGCGGAGAGTGAGAAGGAGGCGCCACCACGCGGAGTTGTCGTGTTCCCGTTCCCAGGGACCATCGGCGGTGGGCTCGACAGGGCGAAGAATGTCGACATCCTCGATCCGCATAGCTGACCAGTCTCCCGCATCACGCCGGAGGAGGGGGCGTAGCCGAACCCGGGTTCCGTCTGGAAGCGCGACGCGTTCCGTGACCTCGGGCCAGCCGGGATGTTCGGGATGCGGGGTGCGGCGGGCACGGCGTTCCGCGCGTCCAAGGGCACGTCCGAGTGGATCTATCACAACCGAAGCCTATCTGGCTGACCGGGTCACTGGTTCTGGGAGAGGAAGAGAACATCTACGACGTCACCGGGGCGGATGGCGGTGACCGTCTCCGGGATTCGGATCATCGCGTTCGCTGCTCCCATTCCGGCGAGCAGATGCGCCGGTGCGCCACCCGCACCGGCAAGTCCCTCGACGAGATAGTCCCCGGTCTCGGCGTCACGCATGAGCTGGGCACGAATGAGTCCACGCCGCCCTTCGCGTGAAGATATCCGATTCAGTACCCGAGCTTTGACCACCCGGCGGTTCGGGTTTCGTTTACCCAACGAAAGCCGTACGACAGGTCGAATGAATGTCTCGAAGATGACGAGCGCGGACACCGGGTTCGAGGGCAGCAGGAACACCGGTATCCCTTCGTCACCGAGGAGGCCGAATCCCTGGACTGAACCCGGATGCATCGCAACCCGGGTGGTGTCGATGTCACCGATCTCGCACAGAACCTTCCGGATGTTCTCGGAGCCAGCACCACCGACGGCACCGGAGATGACGATGATCTCGCTTCGGAGCATCTGCCCCTCAATGATCTCACGCAATCGACGGGGTTCACCCGCGGCAATGCCCACCCGGTGGACGTCAGCACCTGCCTCTCTGCCTGCCGCCGCCAACGCATAAGAATTGACGTCGTAGACCTGTCCCCGACCCGGCTCGCGATCGATATCGACGAGTTCAGCCCCCGCAGAGATGACGGACATCCGGGGGCGGGGATACACCAGTACCTTCGAACGCCCGACTGCCGCGAGAAGACCGATCTGTGCGGGACCGAGAACACTCCCCGGGGACACAGCGACATCACCTTCGCGGATGTCATCACCGATCTTCCGGACGAATTCACCTGAACGCACAGGACGTTCCGCGGTCATTCTCTTGTGTCCGCGATCCGACCATGCCAGCGGGAGAACGGCATCGGCCAGTGTGGGCAATGGTGCCCCCGTGTGTACGCGGACCGCTTGTCGGGGTTGGAGCCTGAGCGGTTGTTGGGAGCCTGCCGGAACTTCTCCCACGACAGGTAGGGAAGGCGCGTTACCGACCGCTTGGGGACGGGTGGGGTCGATCGCTGTGGGGTTCTCAGGGGTTCCGATTCCGCGTTCCCCACCGATGTCCACGGCACGGACGGCATATCCGTCGATTGCGGCTTGGGTGAAACCGGGGAGTGGGCGGGTGGCCTGGACTTCCTCCGCACACATCAGACCCAGCGCCTCGGAGATGGCGATGCGAACTGGCTCCGGGGTAACCGCTGCACGGGTCACCAGGGACAACTGCTGTTCGACGGAACGCACTCGCTTCGTCTCCTTCCCGACGGACGCGGGTTCGATCACCGCGTCATTCCGCCGTAATTGTAATGCGGCGGGGTTTTCTCCATGACGTCATCCACCGGTGGGCGGGACGGACGGTGGCACGTACCCTCCCGCTGTCCACGTGCCACTTGTCGGTGGTTACTCCGAGTCGAGGAGTTCGGCCACCCATCGACGCAGGGAAGGACCATACTCCGGGTGGTGGATACCGTAGTCCACGCAAGCGCGGATGTAACCGCCTGGGTTACCCAGATCGTGTCGGCGTCCCTCATGGATGACGATGTGGACGGGATGCCCCTCGGTGATCAGTAGTTCGATCGCATCGGTGAGCTGTAGTTCCCCACCTTTACCGGGCTCGATCCTTCGGAGGGCGTCGAAGATCGCCCTGTCCAGTAGGTATCTGCCGGTGGCTACGAAAGTTGAGGGCGCTTCCTCCTGCATCGGCTTCTCCACCATGCCGAGGACCCGCTTCACGTCGTGGGATCCACCATCGATTTCCTCGATGTCGAACACCCCGTAGTTGCTCACTTGGTCGGGCTCCACCTGGAAGGCGCAGAGTACGCTGCCACCGCGTTCAGCGCGGACCTCGGCCATGCGCTCCATCACGCCTGTGGGAAGAACCAGATCGTCGGGAAGCATCACCGCGACCACATCCTCGTCCCCGTCCAGGACATCCTCAGCAAGCCCGACAGCATGACCGAGTCCCAGTGGTTCGCACTGCTCAACGGGGACGGCACGGATCAATGACGGCGCCCGGCGCACCTTCGCCAGATGTTCCTCCTTACCGCGTTCTTCAAGAGCCTTCTCCAGGTCGGGATGCTCCCGGAAGTGTGCGAGCACCCCCTTCTTGTTCGGGGCGGTGATCACTGCAAGCCGCGTGGCCCCCAGTTCCGCCGCTTCCTCGGCGATCAGTTCGATACCGGGGGTATCAACAACCGGGAGCAGTTCTTTGGGAACGGTCTTGGTCGCTGGCAGGAAACGGGTGCCAAGTCCCGCTGCGGGAACGACGACCGTCTTCACCGCATGTTTGTGCAATTTCGTCGGCTTGCTCATACCTTGAGCCTACCGGCACCGCGCGGCGAACCAGGCAACGCGGAGCCGGTGAGTACCTCATTCGGAGATTAAAGTGGATGGACATGGAGAACACGATTAACCGGCTCCCGGAAAGTCCACCCGGACAGGTCGGCGAGTCGAAGAATCAGCTAAGGAGCAGGCTACTTGCTGCCCGGAAGTCACTGCGGCCCGACAACCGCAGGTCGTTCAACGAACGGCTCACCGCCGAAGCCGCGCGACTGGTACGGCTGAATCAGCCGGATTCCGTCGCCGCTTATTCCCCGATGCCCGACGAGCCCGGTGGAGACCTTCTCGTCCAGGGATTGTTGTCGGTGACATCCGAGCTCTGGCTCCCGGTCAGCGGATCCGGTGGACACCTGGACTGGGGCAGGTGCTCATCGGTCAAGGAGCTGCGACGCGGACGTTTCGGGATCACCGAGCCCACCGGTCCGCGGTCGGGATCAGTCCCGGGAAACACCGTTCTCATCTTTTGCCCGGCACTGGCCTGCGCCCGGAACGGGATACGCCTCGGTAGAGGAGCGGGCTACTACGACCGCGCACTCGCGGACCTCGACCACACCCGATGCACCGTGATCGCAGTACTCCACCCCTGGGAATTGCTCGACACGATCCCTTCGGAGTCGCATGATGTTCCGGTGGATGGTGTCCTCACCCCCGAGGGGGTTCGATTCTGTTCGCCAACCCGGGATCACGGGGAACCCGGACGGTAGCCAGATGGTCTGACGGGTATGAGATTCCCTGTCAGATCCGGTCTGCATTCATCGTCAACCGAATCCGCCTCCGTGCTCCGAACCACCATCATGGCGATCAAAACCCCGGGGTGGCGGCGCCACCGCACGGTACGTCAGGTGATGGCGCTGGTCCTCGTTCTCCTGGCAGCCCTCACCGCATTGTCCTCCCTGCGGAGCACCGACCCCTGGGGAGTCGTGATCTCGCGCCCCGTGACAGCCGGCACGGAACTCGGCCGGGATGATCTGGAGCGGCGGAGGATCCCCGCGAGTTTACTTCCCCCCGGCGGACTCACCGAGATTGAGGCTGGTGTAGGGCGAATCATCGTGGTGTCCGCCGATCCCGGGCAGATCCTCACGGAGACACTACTCGTGGGCCCTGAGCTGACTGCACGAATGATCGACGGTCTAGATACCGATCCACGCCGGGGAACACCGACACTCGTCCCCCTGAGACTCTCCGATTCATCGGTGATTCCGTTTCTCGGACACGGTGACACAGTGACGGTTCTGGTTGCCGAAGACACAACGCCCCCCGACACCGGGGTGAGACGGGGTTTCCGGGTCATTGCAGAGGGGGCACGCGTCGTGCTCGCAGGAGATCCAACAGGCAAACGTGCCAAAGATCCGGCTACGGTGCTGCTCGCACTGCCAGAGGAGGATGCACGGATGGTTGCCTCTGCCGCATTGACCGCCCCAGTTGCCGTGGTACTGACGGGAGCGCGGGCCGGATGAGAGTGAAAGGAGGTCACCGGGGCTAGAGTGTTGTCGTTGCCTTCGATACCTCTACGTAGATGGTGACATAACTCATATATTTCCCCGATCGAGGAGCCTAGAACTCTCATGCTGAACGGTTTCAAGAATTTCATCCTGCGCGGGAACGTCGTCGATCTCGCGGTCGCCGTCGTCATCGGTTCCGCATTTACCGCGATTGTCACCTCATTCTCGGACCATCTCATCAATCCGTTGCTGGCGGTCTTCGGTGGGACCGACTACGCGGGCTTCGGCTTCCACCTCCGCCCGGGTAACCCCGCGACGTTCATCGACATCGGAGCTATCATCACCGCGGCAATCAACTTCCTCATCATCGCGGCCGTGATTTATTTCGTACTCGTTGCCCCGATGAACAGGATCAAAGAGCTCCAAGCCGCGCGTTCCAACAAGGAAGAAGAAGAGACCCCCGCCCCCGTGGAAGTCGAACTGCTCACGGAGATCCGTGATCTGCTCAAAGAGCAGCGCCGAAACTCTACAGATGAAAGCCCACGTTAACCCCAGTGCGGCGGACGTTGACTCCGCCAGTAGGCTTCGTCGAAACCCCCGTCCGCTGACACATCGGATCTGCCGTGTTCAGGGATGCCCGTGATTCGACGAGTGACCGCCGCACGGTCGACGGAACGGTCGATATTCAGTGCAGTGGAACGTCGAACCACTCTACGTCGCGGTGATTGCGAGGGAGCCACCTTATCTAGTCCACCGACCACGCCTGGAGCTGATCGATGACGTGGTGCACCAAGGGACCAAGTGTGGCCATACCGTCACGGATGGCCGCGCGTGAGGCAGCAAGGTTCACGATCACGGTTGACCCCGAGACGCCGGCTATACCGCGAGAAGTACCTGCGTCGATGGCGCCGCACGCAAGACCAGATGCACGCAGCGCCTGCGCCACACCGGGAAGAATCTGATCGAGGACAGCCCTCGTGGCATCCGGAGCCTTGTCCCTGGGACCAACACCTGTGCCACCCACGGTGATAACCAGATCGGCTCCACCGACGACGGCTGTCTCTATCGCCTTCCGGATGTCATTCTTCGTGGAGGTCACCTTCACCACGGCATCGACCGTGAAGTGATCCTCCTGCAACAACTCCGTGACTAACCTGTCCGTGTCGTCCCGGTCGTCGGCAGTCCTGTCCGTTACCAGAACCACGAGTGCCCGCCGGGGAGCGGGAAGCGGCCGGTTTCCTTCAGACGCCTTAAGAAATTCCGGGTCCGGCTCACCAAAATCATCGAGAGCGGAGTTGTCGGGAGCCAGGTTGTTGTCCATGTTCTAGGAGTGTACTTTCTCGAAGCCAACGACGTCTATTGATCATTTCTTTCCGGGGTTGCTGCCTTGCCGGATCAGTTTCCGGTCAAGGTGACTTCAACGTCACGGCTCGTTCCATTCTCCGGATCCGCAACCTTCAGAGTGACGGTCTCCCCGAATTCATGGGACCGGATCGTAGCGATCAGCGCGTCATTACTATCGATAATCCTGTCATTGACCTTGATCACAATTTCTCCCGGACGGAGACCGGCTGACTCCGCAGGTCCCCCGGGAGTCGTCGACTCAATGAGAGCACCCCGGTAACGCGACTGTGATGCGAGAAGGACCCCCAGGAGTGGATGGGTAACTTCTCCAGTGTCGATGAGCTGCTGGGCGATGCGACGCGCCTGGTTGACGGGAATCGCGAATCCAAGACCGATGGATCCCGCCTCCGCACCGCTGGCGGTCGAAGCGATGACAGAGTTCATTCCCACCAACTGTCCCTCCATATTCACCAGCGGGCCGCCCGAATTCCCGGGATTGATCGCGGCATCGGTCTGGATCGCATCGATGAGTGAGGATTCGCCACGATCACCACCAGCACGCACCGGACGGTTCAGTGCAGAGACTATGCCGGTGGTCACCGTGGCGCTGAGCCCGAGGGGTGATCCTATAGCAATTACCTGCTCACCGACCGCGAGATCATCCGAGTTCCCGAAGCTCATCACCGGCAGGTCAGTGGCATCCCGAAGCTTGATGACGGCAATGTCGGTCTGCGCGTCAGCAGCGACGATGTCCGCCGGAAAAGACCTACCGTCGTTCAGAGTCACCCTAATCTCTGAGGGCTCTCCAACCCCGGTCACGACATGATTGTTGGTCAAGATCATTCCGTCGGCGGAGATAATCGATCCCGAGCCCTCACCAGCTTTACGCGGCCCGGTGACGTCAATGGAGACCACCGCTGGAAGTACTCTGGCGGCGACCTCTTCCACACTTCCGGCGGCAGGCAGACTGGTTCGCCGTGCGGCCGGTTCATTGAGCGCGTTCACCTTCGGCGCTTCGGGAATCATCGCCTGATTGTTCTGGCTGACCACGACCCCGGTGATCGTCCCGGTGAGGATCGCTGTCGTCAGCATGAGCGCCGTGACCGGAATGACCCCGAGGCCACGGCTCTTCCTGGAGCGGTGCCTGCGAAACTGCCGGGGAGCGGGGGTGGTGCGTCCAATTTCAGCGTGACCAGCATAAGGCTGACCCTCGCACGAATCGGACGGCCGCGAATACGGAGAGGTGTCTCCTACGGCCGACTGCCGGTCGATGCCGCCCCATCGCTGTGATCCTGGGGACGCTCCAGTGGACTTCACGTCAGTTCGATCATCCGGGTAGCCGTCTACATCATCTGTCACGGGTTTTCCACCAAAACTCTCGTCATCGTTCATAGATCTGATTATCGTCCTTGTTTCTGTACCCCACCTGTGAACCCCCTGCATGTCCCATGCGTCTCCGGTCAGACACCGCGGTCTCCCTCGACGCTTGCAACACCGGGAAGCGTCACCCGCATCATCGCACCTCCATCGTCAGACTCTTCAGCAACGATGGTTCCCGCATGCCTCGCGATAACCTGGGCGACAATCGCGAGCCCAAGTCCGGAACCCGGCATACTACGGGCCGCGATGGACCGGTAGAACCTCTCGAAGACCTTCTGGCGGTCCTCTACCGGGATACCGGGGCCGGAATCCGAGAACCGGATCTCCATGACACCGTCCCGGATCTGTTCCATGTCAATCCGTACCTCTCCCCCTTCCGGCGACCATTTCGCGGCATTATCCATGAGGTTGAGCGTCGCTCTACCCAGTGCGAACGGATCGCCGTAGAGGAACCACGGTGTTGAACGGAACGTGAAGGTTACATCAGGACGGCGGCGTCGAACCCGCTCCAGTGAGGTTTCCATGCATTCGACAAGATCGACGCACTCGACAATCTGCTGCGGCCCATCCTCACGTGCAAGATCAACCAGATCGCCGATCAAGGTCGACAGTTCCTCGATCTGCGCAATAACGTCCCGTTCAAGGTCCCGACGGTCCTGCTGACTGATCGAGGCCCCACCCTGCCGGTCCACCATCATCAGAAGTTCGATGTTGGTGCGCAGACTCGTCAACGGAGTCTTGAGCTCATGCCCGGCATCCGCCACCAGCTCCGCCTGCCGACGTCTCGATGCCGACAGCGCGGCCAGCATACCGTTGAAACTCCGGGTGAGCTGCGCCAGTTCATCATTACCGACCACAGTGATGGGGCGCAGGTCGTCGGTGCGCGCGACGTAGTCGACGGCCTGCCGGAGGCGACTCACCGGCCGTAAACCGGTGGTGGCCACCACCATGCCCGCCGCAATGGCGATGAGCACACCTATCCCCCCTATGAGGAGGAGAACGAGTCCGAGTGAGGAGATCAGTTGATGGGTCCCACGCATGTCCTGGGCCAGGATTACGGTCGCACCGATCTTGTTGCGCGCAGCGAGAATTCGTTCCTCGCCACTACTTCGTACGGACATCTCTCGGGTGCCCTGAAGTACGTACACCTCACCCAGAATCGGAATATTGTCGCCGATCGGCTTCACCGATCCAGGCGGATAGTAGGCGACCCTGATGTCGGGGTTGTATGTTTTGAAAGTGGCAACCTCAACATCAGGGTTGTAGACAAAAGCCGGGTCGAAACTGTTCTGCAGCAGCGATGAGGCCTTTTCCTCCAGCTCTTCATCGACATGTTGGGTCAGCGAGGTGGACACCGTCCAATAGGCGACGAGGGTCATCACGCCGACGGCCACCGCAACCATGAGCGCGGTGACCATCGAGAGTTGCCAACGAAGCGGTGCACGCCGTGACCAGCCGACGTGTGTGTGCTCGAGGGGGTCCGGATAGCTGTCCCCCACTGCCGCCGGGCCGGAATCCGGCGTCGGCGTGCGAAGAATCACGGAGCTGTCTCCCGCAGAACGTAACCGACACCTCGGACCGTGTGGATCAGCCTCGGCTCGCCGTCAGCCTCGGTTTTACGCCGCAGATATCCAATGTAGACCTCAAGTGCATTGCCCGACGTCGGGAAGTCGTATCCCCAGACCTCCTCCAGAATGGATGCGCGTGACAGAACTCGCCGGGGATTGCTCATGAGAAGCTCGAGAAGCGCGAACTCGGTCCGGGTCAAACTGATCGGGCGCTCACCTCTCGTCACATCACGAGTATCGGGGTCCAACCGAAGATCCAGGAACTCGAGTTCCTGAGAACCCGTGCTGTTGACGGCGTCTGCAGCAGCTCGGCGCAGCAACGAGCGCACCCGTGCAAGAAGTTCCTCGAGAGCGAAGGGCTTGGGGAGATAGTCATCCGCTCCGGCATCGAGACCCGCTACCCGGTCGGAGACACCGTCACGGGCGGTCAGCACGAGGATGGGACGGTCATCGCCGGTGGAGCGAAGGCTCCTGCAGACCTCGAGACCGTCGACTTTCGGCATCATCACATCAAGAATCACGAGATCGGGCTGTTCCTTGGTGATCAGGTCAAGCGCAGCTTCCCCATCTTCCGCAAGTACGACATCGTAACCGTTGAAGGAAAGCGAACGCCGTAGCGATTCACGAACCGCCTGTTCATCATCTACAACCAGAATCTTCATGTCTCCCATTGTGCCTTGAACGGATGTGGTTTCGCTGAACATCTCCTGCGCAGCAGATGTGACTGGCCGTGACATGCGGAAATAGAACTGAATGAGGCCCGAAACCTCCGTGGATCACGTTTTCGACCGCTTCTCGGGCCACGCCTGCTCTAGAACCCACACCTACGACACAACGAAAGCCGCCCCTGCACCGTGGAGGCACAGGGGCGGCTTTCATTATTACTCGATCAGCCGGAGCCGATGGACCGTCAGATCAGAACTGCTCGACCTCGACCAGCCCCATCTGCGCAGCCTTGACCAGGCGGCGCGGGATCAGGTGCTCACGGCCGTCAATCTTGACCTCCTGGAGGGCGACATTGTCGGCCTTCCACTGAGAACGACGGTGGTGCGTGTTCGCACGGGACATACGACGCTTCGGAACTGCCATTTTCTATTCCCTCCTCTAAGCCTTTTTAGTGCGCCGGGCACGGGACCCGTAGCGACGCTGGAACTTCTCGACACGACCGGCGGTATCCATGACACGCTGGGCACCGGTCCAGAACGGGTGCGACTCGCTGGTGACGTCGACGACGATGAGCGGGTACTCGTTGCCGTCCTCCCACTCAACGGTGCGCTGGCTCTTTGCGGTGGAACGGGTCAGGAACTTGTGACCCGTGCCCGCATCCTGGAAGACCACCGGGTGGTAGTCGGGGTGGATATCCTTCTTCATTCTCATCCCTTTAAGATCACGTACGTGTGCTGATCGGCGTACTGGCGCGCTGGAAGCGCGGTATGCAGCCGCTAACAGATACTGGTACTAACGGTGCCCGCAGGCCTGCCACGCCACCTCGACGAGCGACGTCATCCGAATGAACCGGCGCCGCACCCGTCCACGCTGGTGATACCCCAACAGTCAGACCACAAAGGCCGATCTCGGGGCATACCTGGACGTAGCCGTGTATGCATCGGTGAATCCTACAACGTAGAACGCCGAAGACCGAAATCCTGGACCGGCAATGGCGCACCATTCCGGAAAACCGGGCAGGTGAATCACTGCCGTACGTCAACCCTCCAAACGATCCCCGCGGGAATCAGGTGGATCAAACGACGGATTCAATTCGACCCGCCTATTCTAGTCGTGAAGTGCACCAAAAAGCAATAGAGTCAATTTACTCCGTCGTCATCCCAAGCGCCGAAGATCCGCCGCCGTCGAGGTTGAATACCCTTGACCGTAGATGGAAGCCAAGCAGACCCCGCCCGATCCCACCGCCGAGAAACGGAGAAGGCGGGCGAAGAATGGGTGGCACACCGGTAAAATTAGGCAAAAACGGGCCTTCCCGGTATGGTTGTCCCTTGCTGTTGTCGAAATATTCGTTATCGCCCGCACAACTGTCATGGCCGCGCCCCGATACCCCCCTGTTAACCCAGGTCAATAACTCGGAGCGGCTGCGGTCAGCGTTGTAGACGGGCGGCTAGGAGAAAGAAACCCATGTCGGCTATTTGCCAGGTCACGGGACGCAAGCCAGGTTTCGGCAAGTCCGTCTCGCACTCGCACCGACGCACCAACCGCCGTTGGAATCCCAACGTGCAGCGTCGCAAGTACTACCTGCCCTCTGAGGGCCGGACCATCACGCTCAACGTGTCCACCAAGGGCATCAAGGTCATTGACCGCGACGGCATCGAGGTCGTCGTTGCCCGTATCCGAGCTCGCGGAGAGAAGGTCTAGAAGATGGCACGTAATGACATCCGTCCAATCATCAAGCTGAAGTCCACCGCGGGCACCGGCTACACCTATGTGACGCGCAAGAACAAGCGCAACAACCCCGATCGCATCACGCTGAAGAAGTTCGATCCGATCGTCCGCAAGCACGTCGAATTCCGCGAGGAGCGATAATTCATGGCCAAGAAGTCGAAGATCGCCAAGAACGAGCAGCGCAAGGAAATCGTCGCCCGCTTCGCGGAGCGTCGCAACGAGCTCAAGGCCATCATCAAGAACCCGAACTCCTCTGACGAGGAGCGCATGGATGCACAGTACGAGCTGAATCGCCAGCCGCGCGACGCTTCCCCGGTTCGTGTCCGTAACCGTGACGCCTCTGACGGTCGCCCCCGCGGTTATCTCCGCAAGTTCGGTCTGTCCCGTGTCCGCGTCCGCGAAATGGCTCACCGCGGTGAGCTTCCGGGCGTCCGTAAGTCAAGCTGGTAAGGGAGTAGCGATATGAAGCGCACCAACATGAAAAAGGCGCGGATGGAGCAATCCCGCCGCCCGAAGAAGAACCCTCTCAAGGCCGCGAAGATCGATCGCGTCGACTACAAAGACGTGGACACTCTTCGACTGTTCATCTCCGACCGCCACAAGATCCGTTCACGCCGGGTCACTGGTCTGACACCGCAGCAGCAGCGTCAGGTCGCCACCGCGGTCAAGAATGCCCGTGAAATGGCTCTCCTGCCGTTCACGAGCCGCTAGGCAAGATTTCATCCGGGTCCTCCTTTTGGGCCCCTCCGCAGCCGCCTTCTCGGGCGACTATGCGATGACAGCGAACTTTCGCCGCTGACATTCGTGACACGGCCAAAGTAACGTCGACACTGCGTTGACGTGAACAACCGGCCCGCAACAACCACCCCTTCCCCGGGTAGTGGCGCTTGCGGGCCGGTTTTCGTGTGTCTGCTTCCGGTTTCCGATTCCTTCTTGGAAACCCACCCGCTACTGGTAGATTGAGCCGGAAGATTACGCTCCCCATCACCTGCTCCCGGAGGCCGCTGCAGTGCTGCATGATTCCCTCAACGACCTAGCCGAACAGGCGCCCTTGTGCACCACGGCAGCCACGGTTCGTGGTGTCCTCACCGAATCCCACGACTTACTGCGGAACGCTCTCGATCATGGTGTCGATGTGGTGGAGGTCACTAACTGGTACACCCAACTCGTGATCGATGTCCTCCACAGCCCCGGTGTCGTTTCACTCACCGGTGGTGCTGAGGTCATCGTCACCGGCCCATACGGTCGGGGATCCGGAACTCCGACCGCAGAGCTCCATTGGCTGACTGTGTTGCCCTCTAACGACGTTCCCGAGCCTGATCCCACAGTGAACCTAGGGCGACTCGTCTCTGATGCAGGACTCCTTCGTGGGGTGTGCCCCGGGGAGCTTACCCCCATGTCCCGTTTGACCTGGTCCAAACGCATCGACACCGCGGTGGCTACCTGTGACGGGGAACTTCTCGGATGGTTCGCCGACGCAGGTGGGTGGTTCACCGACGCCGTGCTCGAACGACTGAAGGACCCCACTCCCCTACTCGTAGAGGCTGTCGCACACCGTCCACCCGCAGTTCGGTCGAGGGATGGTCTGCCACGTAAGGATGTCCCCATAGATGTCCAAGAGCAGTTGCTCACCCCACTCGGCCAGCTTGTCCGGTGGGCGGGTATCGCCGCTGGGTGCCGGGAGACTCGTGTCATCGAGCGTATTGGTGTAGCCCGCGGATCGGGCGTTCTCCTGGCGACAGAGGCCGATTATCTCCTGGAGGTTTGGGAAGCGGGTCTCGAATTGACGCTTGCCCGCTGGCACGAGCGCGTCCAGGATGAACCAACAACCCTTGAGATGCTGCCGCAACTACAGCGTTCGACGTTCGGGGCTGCGTGTCGCATGCTCGCGGACGTAACCCGGTCCGCTGCGGAACGTCATGGAGTGGATATGTGGAAATGCGGTACGGGGGCATGAGTCGGGGACACCGGTGCGGATATGTGTACTCTCCGCGGGCTAGACTCTGGGGGTCCGTGAACGAGAAGGAAAGGCGGGTGAGCTAGATGGCTGGCGCCGTGGGACGTCCACGTAAGAACAGCCCCCGCCGTCGGGGTAGCACCGCCCGTGAGGAGATCCTCGACGCGGCGGCAGAGCTGTTCACGACACAGGGATTTGCAACCACCTCGACGCATCAGATTGCGGATGCCGTGGGGATCAGGCAGGCATCCCTGTACTATCATTTTCCGTCTAAGACCGAAATTTTCCTGACTCTTCTCCAGTCCACCGTGGAACCGTCGTTGGCCCTCGCGGAGCGTCTCGATTCCTCTGACGCCGGTCCAGCGCAGAAGCTCTGGGCGTTGGTTGCCACCGAAGCCCGATTGCTTTTGTCGACGCGATGGAATGTAGGTCGTCTTTACCAGCTTCCGATCGCATCATCGGAGGAATTCACCGAGTTCCATGCCCAGCACCGGGAGTTGAAGGAGATCTTCCGTTCGATGGCCGCTGAGCTCATCGGTCGTGGTGACCAGCGAATTGAACTGCCGTTCTATCTAGCCCAGTCGGCGACCGAGATGCGGAGCAACGACGGTATTGTCCCATTCCCACTGTCGACGGAGACACTTCCGTCGACAGCCGTGATGCTTGCGGACGCCGCGCTCACCGTCCTCGGAGGTACCGCCCCGGAGGACCGGAGTGCCCGCACTCTGGAACTGCTCGCCGACGATTGAGTGGCGACAGGTCCGTGGCCCGATTCATCCGGCTCGGGAGACCAGACGTCGGGCTTGTGCGATCAGAGGCGCATCAATCATCTCGCCGTTAATCTTGAATGCGCCGGGATGCTGAGCTGCCTCCTTTACGATCAATCGGGCACGGGCGAGCTGACCTGGTTCAGGCGCGTATGCACGACGGATGACGTCGACTTGACGGGGATGAATGCAGGCGGTGGCTGCGAAACCGGATCGGGCTGCATCGGTAGCCTCCTCGTAGAGTCCACGATCGTCGTGGAAGTCCGCGTGTACCGCGTCCACAACGAATTTTCCGACGGCTGCGGCGTGCAGGTGCATTAATGAACGACTCAGACGCAAAGCATCCCGGTAGTGCCCCGGACGGTCCGCGGGAGCGCCCTCATCCGGTTGGAAACGTGAATGGGTTCCACCGAGGTAGGCGCAAAGATCCTCGGCCCCCCAGTACAGTCCTACAACATCCGGGTCAGCGGCGAGCTCCCCAAGATTGAGGACAGCCTGCGGAGTTTCGATGAGCGCTATGACGTTGAGTCCCCTGACGGCGTCCGGGACGTGGTCGATAATTTTCGGGACGATCACTGTCCGGTACGGACTACCACGTACGGCGCTGACATCATCCACGAATCCCGGGTCACTCGGGCCGCATACCCGGACGATCGTGCGTTCGGAGTCCAGACCCGACTCGGCGATGTTTCTGCGACCGTCCTCCCGGGAACACGAACCCGCCCCATCTTCAAGGTCGAGGATGACCATGTCGGCGCTCTCGGCGGCTCTGACGAACCGTTCAGGGCGATTCGCCGGAGCGAAGAGAAGCGCTGGGCCTACGATAACGGGGTGCCTGCCGTCGTGGTCGTTGGATCCGGTCATGGTCGTTCCTCTCGCACGGGATACCCGGACCGGGGTGAGCCGGGCCGAAAGCCGCTCGCACAGGCTATGGGGACTTCTCTCCGGCCATTATGCCGGAGTCACCGTGTGTCGGGCGCCGGAATTGGGGGATCAGTGAGCGAAATGCCGGGCTCCGGTGAGGTACATGGTAACTCCTGCACGGGTCGCGGCCTCGATGACCTCAGCATCGCGGATCGACCCCCCGGGCTGAACCACGGCAGTGACGCCTGCTTCAGCAAGCACCTCGAAGCCATCGGCGAAGGGGAAGAAGGCATCCGATGCAGCGACTGCTCCCCTGGCCCGGTCCTCTCCCGCCCGCTGGACCGCGAGCCGAGCGGAATCAACACGGTTGACCTGGCCCATACCGACACCGACGGTCGCACCGTCAGCAGCGAGCAAGATGGCGTTGGACTTCACGGCACGTACGCCGCGCCACGCGAACACGAGATCGGCGAGTGTCGCTTCATCTGCCGCTTCACCCGCTGCGAGCGTCCAGTTTGCGGAATCATCCCCTTCGGCATGAACCAGATCACGTTCCTGGACGAGGACACCGCCTGAGATCTGGCGCTGCTCGAATCCCCCCCGAACAGGTTCCTCCGCGACGAGGATACGGATGTTCTTCTTTCGCGAAAGCACCTCCACAGCCCCCTCCTCATACGAAGGCGCAATAATAACCTCGGTGAAAATCTCGGCGACCTGCTCTGCCATCTCTACGCTGATCTCGCGGTTCGCGGCGATCACGCCACCGAACGCGGAGACCGGGTCACAGGCGTGCGCCGCACGGTGGGCTGCGGCGATCGAGTCGTCCGAGACCGCGATTCCGCAGGGATTCGCGTGCTTGATGATCGCGACGCAAGGCCGCTCGTGGTCCCACGCTGCCCGCCAGGCAGCATCAGAATCAGTGTAGTTGTTGTAGCTCATTTCTTTGCCGTGGAGCTGCTTCGCCTGCGCCAGCCCACTACCATCGACATCCTTGTACAACGCCGCGGCCTGATGTGGGTTCTCACCGTAGCGGAGCGTGGCGGAACGGACGTGAGTCGACCCGATCCAGGAAGGGAAGTTCTCTCCGGGTTCGGTCTGACCGGTGAGCCACCCGGCAACAGCAACGTCATAGTCTGCGGTATGCCGGAATGCCGCTGCAGCGAGCTTCCTGCGTTCCTCGCGGGTGAATCCACCTTCGGCGACTGCGCGGGCGACATCTCCGTAGCGGGCAGGATCGACGACGACGGCGACGGAAGGATGGTTCTTGGCGGCTGCCCGGACCATCGACGGTCCCCCGATGTCGATCTGCTCGACGCACGCGTCGAAGTCGGCACCGGAGGCCACGGTCTCGGTGAACGGGTAGAGGTTGACCACCACGAGTTCGAAGGGGGAAACACCGAGCTCACTCAACTGATTGAGATGCTCCGGTCGACGGGTATCAGCGAGAATACCGGCGTGCACCCTGGGGTGGAGTGTCTTGACCCGACCATCCAGACACTCAGGAAATTCTGTAAGTTCCTCCACCCTGGTGACTGGTATCCCGGCATCCGCGATCCGGGATGCGGTCGATCCGGTGGAGACGATCTCGACGCCCGCAGTGTCGAGTGCCCGTGCCAGTTCCTCCAGACCTGACTTGTCGTAGACGCTGATGAGTGCGCGGGTGATTGCCTTGCGATCGTCGCTCATGGCTGTTGTGGGGGCCTTTCATGGTGGTTCAGGGTTTGTCGTTGCTGTCCAGCGTAGGTGCCGGGTTAACTCACGGTGTGGCGGAGGGGGTGCCAGAAGGGGGCTGGACCCCACGAACGTCCGTGGGGTCCACCGCATCGAGTAGTTCGACGATCAGTCGGCGTTCCACAGACTTGATGCGCTCGTGGAGGGACTCGACGTTGTCGCCGGGCAGAACGTGAACGGCTTCCTGCGCGAGGATAGGACCCGTGTCGACCCCTTCATCGACGAGGTGAACCGTGCACCCGGTGAGCTTCACCCCGTGTGCGAGAGCATCCGGTACGGCGTGTGCCCCGGGAAAGGAGGGTAGGAGTGCTGGATGGGTGTTGATTACCCGCTCCGGGAAGTCCGCGAGAAAGCAGTGCCCGAGAATCTTCATGAATCCGGCCGAAACCACGAGGTCCGGGCACATACCCGCTACGGCCTGCCTGAGTTCTTCGTCCCAGTCCGTCCGTGGACGGCCCCGGTCAAACGGAACCACCCGGACGGGGGTTCCTGTGGCGTTCGCACGCTCTACGGCCCCGCAGGGCCCGTCGGTGACGACACCGACAACGCAGTAGCGTGTGCCGGCTGCGTCGAGGATCGCCTGCAGCAGGGTTCCCGTCCCGGAGGCGAGCACCACCACTCTGGTCAGTTGTCTGTCTACGGTCACCGCGACAATGTTAGTACCCGGGGGCGGAAGACAGCGTATACCCACTGCTTTTTCGGCGTCTTCCCGGATACACCGACCACTCAGGATGTCGGTGTGTCGTCATCATCGCTGACGTCATCTGGCGTTGAAGACTCCTCCACCTGTGACTCATCTTCATCCCGGGGGGAATCTTCCGAGACTTCTTCCCCTGCCGCGACAAGATCCTCGACATCGGCGGATTCCGGGGACTCTGTGGCCCTCCACTGTTCGGCGTCACCATCATCGGGATTGATCGTTCCAGATTGCCCGGAGGTCGAGTCCTCGCTCTTTCGCGGTTCCACCGCTACCTCATCCTCGGGTGTACCGGGGCTCCCGGCTCGACGGTCAAGCAAACCTGTCACTGCAAGTACTACCAACCCGACTGCGGCAAACTCGATGGATACCAGGACAGCAGTGAAGATCAGCATCACTCCACTCGCCCCGTAGACGCCGACGACCCCCCCAGACATCCATCCGACGATGAGGGTGAAGAAACCCGCCCACAGACCGGCGACAGCCATCTCCGGCCAGGTCCTCAACTTCGCGCCACAGTACCTGCTGGCGATGACTCCGGCCAGAACCAGCGGAATGATAATGAGCAGGAGCGCCCACCCATCCATCCCGGACGGAAAGGCCGCGAGGATCGGTAGCGGCGGCAGCGGGACGACGTTCGCACCATAGAGGGACACCGAGGCATCCCCGAGGTGGAACTCGGATCCGACGAGGACTCCTGCTCCGGCCACAGCGGCATCAGGCAGGTAAAGGAGACTAACGACGAGTAACCCAAAGGTTGCGGATGTACGTCCGAAGGTGGCGAACAGGTCATTCAGAACGTGAAGGTGCGCGAAGGCACAGACCAGAACGAGAAGAAGCCCTGCGGCGGCTAAAGCGAGCAGGAACCGAATCGCGGGCACTACGGGATCGGTCACCAGTGGTGGAACACCGAACTTCCTGGCGAGGGCATGCCACAGCTTCGGCCCCATCCCGATCGCGAGTGCACTCAGGTGCAGTACTAGGACCCTCCCGAGAACTGGGATGAGTGGCGGAACCTCGACGGGAAGAACGGGACGGGCGTCAACGAGCATCACCACAGCCGTTGCCGTGAGGAGCATCGGGACGATGATCACACAGCCGGTGAGCACGGCAAGATCGGCGACAGACATCCGGTGCCGGACCGCCGCCCGAACCCGGTGCGCAACCAACCAGATCACCCCGAGTGCGGGCAGCATCGGAAGCTGGGAGAGGATCACCGAGTCCGAGGCCACCGGAGCAAGGTTCACCGCCAACCAAAGTTGCGCCACGGTAGCTGCTAGCGGCACAAAACCGGAGTTCGTGAGTATCAAGGCGCACAGCGCGAGGAGAACCACGACAGCGACGATCACCACATTGGGGATTACGGCCACGGGCAGGAATACCCGTAGACGCTGCCGGAGCCCCTTCCGGTTCCGCACGCCAGCCGGAGCCACTGGCGTGCTCCGAGACTTGGTGGGGGATGCGTTTCTCCGGGGTCGACTCCGAGGCGCGGAAGGTCTGTTCGGCCGAGGATTTTGACGTGTCTTTCTGCTCACCGCTCCAACTGTGCCATCCCGACCGTCTCCCGGGGCGTTGACACGGCCGGGTTAGCATCCAGACTCTATGCACTGCACAGGGGAGATCTGCGAAAAAAGATCTGGGGGCTGTGTCGATGTCCGAAATCTCGGAACCATAATCTGCGGCGATCAGCCACACGAATGCACGTGAACGTGTACTGTTACTACGTGCGGAAGATTCACCTTCCGACACAACATGTCTGACATGTAACCCCAGGCCATACCCCCCACACCCGGGGGTGACCAGCCTCACAGACAATAGGCTCGAAAGACTTGCCAGGTTTGTAACAAACCGTTATCGTTGTGAAGCGTTAGGTAACGGGACGGTCACATCCCCAATGGATGTGGCGTTGAACAAGACGGAAGAAGGCTCAATGCACAAGCAGGCTCAGCGGAAGACCGCAGGCGCGCATCGCAAGCAGTCCGTCTCATCCAACGCCAAGAGCCGAATCGCCCTGGTAGCCGTCGCAACCGGAGCTGTCTCCACTGCAGGTGCAGGTGGTGCAGCCGCCGCCCATGCGACCCATCCGGCTGCGGCATCTGAAGCACACAGTGAATCCCCCGATTACACACTGGTCGCCGATTCCGTAGGCCCGATCCTCGGAAGTTCTGAAGCACCTCAGATTCTCAACATCGCGGAGTTCAAGCCGATCGACAACTTGGCTGAGCAGCTCAACAAGGCCATCCAGTACAACGCTGAGCGTATCGCCGCGGATCTCGCGGCTCGAGCCCCGAAGAGTTCTGTTCCGGCACACGGCACACTGACCTCCACTTTCGGCCCCCGCTGGGGAACCGTTCACGCTGGTGTGGATATCGCCAACGCTCTCGGTACCCCCATCATGGCTGTGGAGGACGGGACCGTGATCGATGCCGGACCAGCATCCGGCTTCGGACAATGGGTTCGCATTCAACATGCTGACGGAACGGTCACCGTATACGGGCACATGGAAACCATCGATGTTTCCGTGGGCCAACAGGTTTCTGCTGGACAGCGGATCGCGGGCATGGGATCACGTGGTTTCTCCACCGGTGTTCACGTCCACTTCGAGGTTCACCCCAACGGTGGTGCAGCGATCGATCCCCTCCCCTGGCTCGCTGAGCGCGGTATCTTCCTCTAAAACGGAGATAGTTCGTCGACCTTTTTCTCTTCAGGCACGTCACGAATATTTCGTTGACGTGCCTTTTCGTTCCCCCTCACTCTTTTCGTCAGACTCGTCGCAGTGCAGAAAGCCGCCGGACTTGGAGGACACCATTTCCCTCATCTGTCCGACGTTCTCCCGCATGGAAACACCGAGATGTCAGAGTTTCTCCATCGGCAGACCTGCCATGAGCATGAGCCGTACAGTGCCGGAAGATCCGAAATCGATCGTCGCGGAATCGTAAGCCCCGACTGGCGCAATCTCCGTTACCGTTCCCAGACCGTACTTATCGTGATTGACCCGGTCTCCCACCGTGAGCTTGAGTACCGGTCGCCCGGCGCCCGATGACCGAAGGCGCGAGGAACTGCGCCCATCTCCGGCAGCAGCGCCTGGACGCCCGTTATGGGAACGGTATCCGCTGCCCCGAGTACTGCCCCAGACACCATTTCCTGCGCTGCCTTCGGGTTCTTCACGGCGCCAGTCGACGAGTTCTGTAGGGATCTCTGCGAGGAACCGCGACGGAGGATTCGTCATGGGGTTACCCCATGAACTGCGTAACACTGCACGCGTCAGGTAAAGGCGCCTACGGGCACGCGTGATCCCCACATAGGCGAGACGTCGTTCCTCCGCAAGCTCCCGGGGGTCACCGAGAGAACGCAGGTGCGGAAACTGGCCGTCTTCCCATCCAGTGACGAACACGACCGGAAATTCGAGTCCTTTCGCGGTATGCAGAGTCATGAGGGTGACGACACCCTGGTCGTCATCGGGGATCTGATCGGCGTCCGCCACGAGTGAGACCCGTTCAAGAAACGCCTGCAGGCTACCCGGCTCAGGTTCACCGGTTTCCGTCTCATAGCTGCCGCCGTCCATCTCTGCGTAAGCGATCCGCATCGCGGCATCACTGGAGAACTCCCGTGCCACGGCAGTGAGTTCCTTCAGGTTGTCCAGCCGAGTCGCATCTTGCGGATCACTCGACTTCTCCAGTTCCGCGATATAGCCGGTGCGGGTGCAGACCTCAGTGATGAGCTCCCCCAGATCCGGCATCCGGGTCTCGGCGTTGACCGATTTCGTCCCGACCTCCCGGAGTTCGTTCAACAGGTTCACGAAGCCTGCCACGGCGTTCCGCCCACGCACTCCAAGCATGTCGACCTCACCCGCCGCGGCGTCGAGAAGCGCACGGTGGAAGCTGATGCGGTTGGTGTCGGCGTGCAGTGCGACAAACGCCTGTGCCCGGTCACCGATACCACGGCGAGGAGTGTTGATGATCCTGCGCAGACTCACCGTGTCGTCGGGATTGTCCAGCACCTTGAGGTAGGCGATGATGTCCCGGATCTCCTTGCGTTCGTAAAACCGTGTTCCACCGACGACACGGTAGGGCACACCGGAACGGATGAACACCTCTTCCAGTGCACGGGAGGCGTTGTTCGTTCGATACATCACCGCGATATCGGAGTAGTTCAGGCCCCGATCAATGAGGGCATCGATCTCCGAAGCGATGAACCGGGCCTCATCGTGCTCATTGTCGGCGACATACCCGACGATGGGTTCCCCTTCTCCGAGTGCCGTCCACAGTTTCTTCTCCCGCCTTCCCGCGTTCCGGGCGATGACGGCATTCGCGGCGGAGAGGATTGTCTGTGTCGAACGGTAGTTCTGCTCGAGAAGGATTGTCCGGGCCTCCGGATAGTCCCGCTCAAATTCCTCGATATTCCGGATCGTGGCCCCACGGAAGGCGTAGATGGACTGGTCCGCGTCACCGACGACGCACAGTTCACTCGGCGGAACCGAATGAGGCCGTTCCGCTTCCACCCGCCCGACAAGCTCGGAGACCAAGCGATACTGAGCATGGTTGGTGTCCTGGTACTCATCGATGAGCACGTGACGGAAGCGCCGACGGTAGTACTCGGCGACCTCCGGATGACTTGCGAGAAGCCCCACGACTTCACCGATGAGATCATCAAAATCAACGGCATTGGAGCGACGCAGCCGCGCCTGATACTCGGCATACACCTCTGCAACGGTCATACCGAAGCGATCAGCCGACTGTGACGCCTCTGCCGCGGCATCCGCAGGATCGACGAGTTCGTTCTTCAGACTGGAGATGGCGTTGGCCAGGGCGCGCGGGGCGAATTTTTTGGCGTCCAGACTCATGTCCTTCGCGATCATTCCGAGGAGCCTGCGAGAATCATCCGAATCGTAGATGCTGAAGTTGGTGTTGAGTCCGTCCACCAACGCCGCCTGCTGACGCAGGATACGCACACAGGTGGAATGGAACGTGGACACCCACATCCGCTCCGCGGAAGGCCCGACCAGTGCCCGGACACGCTCACGCATCTCGGTCGCAGCCTTGTTGGTGAAGGTGATGGCGAGGATCTGCCCCGGGTGCACCCCCCGATGGGCTAGGAGGTAGGCGATGCGTCGTGTGAGCACCGCGGTCTTCCCCGACCCTGCCCCCGCCACGATCAGTAACGGCGCCCCGACGTGCTCGACGGCGGCGCGCTGCTGATCGTTGAGACCTTCAACGAGATCCGTCGGTGAGCCGAAGGCATCGGCACCACTTCGACCGGAATGATGCCCCGGATCATCGCTGCCGGAGGCCGGTACCCCGGCACCGGAGTGAAACGGGGATAAGGACTGGGTTCCATCGGACTGGGTGCTCATAATTCCTCCAACTTACAGTCCGTACCGGACATCCCCGGAGACACCTCCACGACCGCCCTCCCGGACTCTCTCAGCGGCGGTGAAAAAGAACCCTTCCGGGAACCACGTGGCAGAATACGCACCATGAACACTGATGCCGAACGTTTCGAGATCCGCAGCCCCTCCGGGACCGACGACCCGCTCTCCGATGCCGAGATCCAGCGCTACCGGCAGGAAATCGACAGACTCGACAGCGAGATTATCGCGGCGGTGAAACGCCGCCGCGAAATCTCCCAGGCAATCGGCAAGACCAGGATGGGTTCAGGCGGAACCAGACTCGTGCACCGCCGCGAGGTCGCCATCATCAACCAGTTCCGCGATGAGATCGGTGAAGAAGGGCCCGCCCTCGCGGGAATTCTCCTGCGGATGGGGCGCGGAAAACTCGGCTGATCCCCTCCAGAACCAATCCGGAGGGGATCATGTCCCTTCCGTGGCGAGCTGGGGATCCTCATCCTCTCCACCACGTGCCCGGCGATGCAGGAAGTCGAGCTGCTCACGCCACGACGTAAAGTCACGGTCCCCGTCTCCGGAGCGGAAACGAAGTTCCGCGACTCGTTCGAGTCGCACATATTCGCGGAGAACATGTTCGATCAGTGAACCGACCTCGGCGTTATGTCGCCGTGCACACTCTCGGAGCTCATCCAGAAGCTCCGTATCGAGACGTACCTGGTTCTCACGTCCTTCACTCATATCCCTCACTCTTCCGGCCCCACACACCGCTGTCAATGCTTGCCCTGTCCGATACCGCGACGGGGGAAGTACCCGGGAATGCACACCCGCCCGCCAAGATCACACATAAATGCATAAATGCAGTTCTGTGAATACTATCTCATCATTAGACGAGGTGGAGCCCACCCGTCATGAACATAAACCGTGAACAAGCCGTGCATTCCCATATTTACCATTGAGCATACGACAATAGCTTCGACACAATAAGTCAAACATGCACATGAGACAGCACCAACATGCCCGATCCAAGAATCACAGGATCGCCGCAACCAAACACACCGCATCGAAGGTGATATCAAACTGATACATTTCGGAGACGTCGCTGGTTATGGTGTTTTTATTCGACAAAAACAGCACGTCAGACACCCTTAGTGAACGACATTAACCCAACTTTATGTGCAAAACCTCAGCTACAGTGGCGAACGTGACCGAACTTCAGAGCCTGATTTTTAAGCATTAATATGCCATCCACAGATCTGAAGAATATTCACGCACCTCACGTTCAGTAGCCACTACCCAAGGAGTACATCCAGTATGGACAAGACCTTTATTGATGCAGTTCTCAACGCCACCGCGTTCGACAGCACCGGCGAAAAGGTCGGAAGCGTCAGCCAGATGTTCGTGGACGATCAGACCAAAGAGCCCACCTTCGTGGCCGTCAACACCGGCCTGTTCGGGATGAGCAGCTCATTGGTTCCGCTCGAGGGTGCACGTCTGAACGGTGAAGAACTACACCTCGCCCACACCAAGGACGCCATCAGCGATGCCCCGAACATCGACGATTCCGACGAAGGACTCACCCCCGAACAGGAGAACACCCTGTTTCGCCACTACGGTCTGACATCCGGCGCCACCACGGGCGAAAGCGCCGACGCCGATAATCATCGTGCCGCGGCTGCCGAGGCCCGCACCGCCACCACCGATGTCGACGAACACATCGTCCGCTCCGAAGAGCAGCTCAACGTGCGCAAGCACTCCGAGGAAGCAGGTCGAGTCCGTCTGCGCAAGTACGTCGTCACCGACACCGAGAACATTGAAGTTCCCGTGTCCCGTGAAGAGGTGCGCATCGAGCGTGAGCCCATCTCCGCAGAGGAAGCCGCACGCCTCGGTGATTCCCGGATCAACGAGCAGGAAGCCGAGCTCATCCTCCACCAGGAGCGCGTCACCGTCGACAAGGACGTCGTCCCGGTGGAGAAGATCTCCCTGAACAAGGAGACCGTGACCGACACCCACGTCGTGTCCGAGGAAGTCCGCGAAGAACGCATCGACGTCGACACCGACGGTGATGTCGAGAAGCGCCACCAGTAGGATCCCCTCGACCTACTGTCTCTAATGGGAACGTAGCGGTCCAGAACCGATGATCCCCACCACCTCACCAGGAGGTGGTGGGGATCATCGTCTGCCGCGCATATCAGTTGGGCAGGGAAATCAGTTTCGTCTCCAGAAACTCATCGATCCCCTCGAAACCGCCCTCACGTCCCAGCCCCGACTGTTTGACCCCTCCGAAGGGGGCGGCCGGATCTGAGAGTGCCCCCTTGTTGACGGCAACCATTCCTGCCTGGATCTTCTCCGCTGCATTCAGCGCACGGGCGAGATTCTCCGAGAACACGTAAGCCGCCAGACCGAAGGGTGTGTCGTTGGCCAGCCGGATAGCTTCCTCATCCGAGTCGAAGGAAATCACTGAGACAACGGGACCGAATATTTCCGCCGAACGGATCTCCGCGGATTCCGGGGCGTCGGTGAGCACGGTCGGCGGATAAAAACTCCCTCCCTCGGGCACATCGTGGAGCACGGAGCGATCTCCACCGAGAAGCACATTCGCACCCTTTGCTTTGGCGTCCTCGACGAGGCAGGTCACCGTCTCCACCTGGTCATCCCCGGACAACGGTCCGACCGTGGTCTCCGGATCGGTTCCGCGGCCCACGGTGAATCCCCTCATCTTCTCGACGACGCCGGCGACAAAATCATCCTTCACCGCAGAATGAACGAGGAACCGGTTCGCGGCGATGCAGACCTGTCCCGCACCACGCATCTTCGCCGTTGCCACGGCCTCGACAGCCGTGTCCAAGTCGGCATCATCGAACACCACATAGGGGGCATTCCCGCCGAGTTCCAGAGAAACCCGCATCGTGTTTTCCGCGGCCTTCGCCGCCAGCATCTGCCCCACGTCCGTGGAACCGGTAAACGTCAGTTTGCGCAGGCGCGGATCCTCCAGAAGCGCAGACACATTGGACGCCTTCGCCGTGGGTAACACTGAGACAACCCCATCCGGGACACCGGCCTCCGACAACAGCTTCGCCAGGTACAGCATCGTCAATGGGGTCTTCGAAGCAGGCTTGATGATCATCGTGCACCCGGCTGCCAGAGCCGGTCCCAGCTTCCTGGTTCCCATCGCGAGCGGAAAGTTCCATGGCGTGACCGCGAGGCTCGGTCCTACAGGCTGCCGGGTGACCAGTATTCGCGCGTTCCCGGACGGACTGTGCCGGTAGTCCCCCGTGATCCTCACAGCTTCCTCCGCAAACCAACGGAAAAATTCCGCGCCGTAGGCTACTTCACCACGAGAATCAGGCAGAGCACGGCCGAGTTCAGCGGACTGGAGGTACGCGAGCTCCTCGGTGTGGTCCAGTACGAGCCTGTTGGCTCGGTAGAGGATCTCGGAACGCTCCCGGGCAGGTGTCGCAGCCCAGTCATCCTGGACGGCGACCGCCGAGTCCAATGCCCGGCGCGCATCATCCTTCGACGCGGAAGCCACCGTCGCCAGAGTGGAACCGTCGGATGGGTTAGTCACATCGAAAGTCCCGCCATCGGAGGAATCAACGAATGCTCCGTCGATGAATAGTCTCCTGGGAGCTTGAGCGATGAGGTTTTCTATGTTCATTCCGGAATCAGACATGCCCCCACTATGCCCGTTTTTCCACTATTGCGTAGTAGCTTTTCCCCGACTCGGGGTTCCTGGCGAACGGTTTCCAAACCCCCTGTTGCGGGTATTGCATTCCCACCCGAAATCCGGCGGCGTCCCGCTCGAGAACAGTACTGCCTCACCAGCCCGATAACGACTAACGTGGGGGTGTAAAGACGACACCGGGACCGGCCCACGGGCACACCCCGTCACTGAGAGTGGACGGGGTGCCCGACACCGACCCCGGCGACCGACATCCCTGTAAGGAGACGTCCATGGCCAACGACATCACCACCACCCCCCAATGGAAGGCACTCGCCGAACACTACCGGAACTTCGCCGGCACCAACCTCCGGAACCTGTTCGCCGAGAATCCCGAGCGGGCCGAGACATACACCATCGACGCCGCCGGACTGCACGTCGACCTGTCGAAGAACCTCGTCTCCGACGAGACCATCGACCTTCTGGTGGAACTCGCCGATGCAGCCGACCTCAAGGGGCGCACGGAGGCGATGTTCACCGGTGAGCACATCAACAACACCGAGGACCGCGCGGTGCTCCACACGGCTCTGCGCATGCCCGTCGAGGATGATCTCATCGTCGACGATCAGGACGTCGCCGCTGACGTCCACGAGGTACTCGGACGAATGCGGGATTTCTGTCACGCACTGCGTTCCGGTGAATGGCTCGGGCATACCGGCCACACCATAAAGACCGTCGTCAACATCGGCATCGGCGGTTCCGATCTCGGCCCCGCCATGGCTGTCAAGGCGCTACGCACCTACGCCACCGCAGGTATCAGCGCGCGGTTCGTCTCCAACGTCGATCCCGCCGACATGAGCGCCACCCTTGAAGATCTCGACCCCGGCTCCACCCTGTTCATTGTGGCCTCCAAGACCTTCACCACCCAGGAAACCCTCGCCAACGCACACGCCGCGAAGCGTTGGCTCCTCGATGCCTTCGACGGTGACGAGTCGGCCGTCGCCAAGCACTTCGTCGCCGTATCCACCAACGCGGAGAAGGTCGCCGAATTCGGCATCGACACGAACAACATGTTCGGTTTCTGGGATTGGGTCGGAGGCCGCTACTCCGTCGATTCCGCCATCGGATTGTCCCTCATGGCGGTCATCGGCCCGATGGACTTCATGCGCTTCCTCGAGGGGTTCCATGACATGGACGTACACTTCCGCACCGCACCGGTCCGGGAGAACATCCCCGCACTCATGGGCCTATTCGGTGTCTGGTACGGCGACTTCCACCGGGCGAGCACGCACGCCGTCTTGCCCTACGCGGAGGACATGTCCCGATTCCCGGCATATCTACAGCAACTGACGATGGAGTCCAACGGCAAATCCGTCCGCATCGACGGAGCAACCGTGAACTGCCCCACCGGTGAGATCTACTGGGGCGAACCCGGAACCAACGGACAACACGCCTTCTACCAGCTCATGCACCAGGGCACCCGCATCGTACCTGCGGACTTCATCGGTTTCGCCCACCCGAAGCAGGATCTTCCGACCGCAGACGGCACGGGCAGCATGCACGACCTGCTGATGAGCAACTTCTTCGCCCAGACCAAGGTTCTGGCCTTCGGCAAGAACAAAGAGGAGATCGCGGCGGAGGGAGTTCCGGACCATCTGATCACCCACAAAGTTATGCCCGGTAACCGCCCCTCCACGACGATCCTCGCCGAGGAACTGACCCCCTACATCCTCGGTTCCCTCATTGCCCTCTACGAGCACATCACCTTCACCCAGGGCGTGATCTGGGGCATCAACAGCTTCGACCAGTGGGGCGTCGAGCTGGGGAAGAAGCAGGCCGGTGACCTGCTTCCCGCTGTCACCGGTGCCGAAAAATCGGAATCCGGTGACTCCTCCACAGACTCACTAATCGACTGGTACCGCTCGAAGAAGTAGCGGCAATGCACCGATGGACCCCTAACGACGACTGACGACGACGCCCCTCCAGGAATACTGCCGGAGGGGGCGTCATCTCGTCTGCGCCGAGGTGAGAATCCAGGGCACAGCTCACTTCACATGCCCCCGTCGGTTCCACTGATCTCCCGCCAGCCTGAACGAAGTCACAGTGATACCCAGAAACTCACCTTCCGTCGAATACCTGGTTGCGGTATCCGACGGGAGAAGAGCCAAGTCTCCGTATCCCCTCGGAGAACGCGAAAATAGCTGCGACCCGAAGGCACTTCGCGACGATCGATGTGAACTACGAGATGGGAATTCCGGGCAAATCGATCCTGTGAGTGTGGACCTCACACGAAGAGTTGTTCGGTTCGAGGTCAAAGATCTGCTCAAATTCCATGTGCCGGAAGCTCCCGAAGGGCTGCCCGCAGCGCGTAGCTGCGGAGCATCCACAGGAATGCCGCCAATACACGATAAATATCAACACCGTACAGCGACCTTGAACCAGACGATGATCACGGGTATGTCCAGTCACCCGTAGCCAGATCCGGCGATGTGACTCATGGAAAACTGGCAGGATACATCAATTCCTTTTACAAGAGAAGGTAGTCCGTCTGACTACTGCTTCACCATCTTCGGTCCAGTTTCCACGGCTATAGAACTGCACAGAATCAACCACAGACTGTACAGAAAAAACTTAGAAAAGTGCCGGTAGTGCGGGGAACAATCCTGCAAGCCATGCGAATAAACCGCCGATGGCAGCTATAACCGCAATCACGGCAACCACAACCGTCAGCCGTTTTTCAACGCCAGAGTTCTGGTGAGGCTCGGGGTCACTAGGTGCAGTCGGTGTCGTGGTACTGGTAGGGGTGGTACTGGTAGGAGTGGACTCTCCCGACCCTTCATTCTCTCCAGGTCCGAGATCCGGCATTCCTGGATTGTAGCTGTTTTCATTTCCCGCGTAGTCTGGAATCTCCCCCGGGTCGATTCTTCCATCCTTCCATTTACGGCAGGCCTCGACTCGAGCATCTTGCGTCTCCCAGTCAGAAATTCTCGCTTCCCGGTACTGCTCGAAATTCATCTCCGATAATTGTTTGAAAGATGCTTCGATACTGGGCCTCAGTTTTTGGAATGCAGCTTCCTTCAACTTCATCATTCCGGGCGAGTCCCCGAGTTCATATAGATCTTCATAGGGGGATGTCCTATTGAAAGATTCTAATGAACTGAAGTCAGTCTCAGAAACTGACTCTTTGAGATAATCAAAGTGCTCTCGATCCGATTCTTCAGACTTGACAGGATTAGGAAATGGGCGAGGAAGCTTGACGCGGGTATTGAGCTCATAAGAAAAATCTGAGCTCCTTCCTTCCAGACTGAATGCCATAAAAACCGCATCTTTGAGATCGAAGCCCTGGGAAGTGATCCTTTTCGCCAGCCCCTCGGGTATATCCTCCTCCGTGATATACAGCCTCTCCGAAGGATCGGATGGCGATAGTGCCAGCAGATCATCAACGAAATCCAGGCCTCTCATTTCCCTATTCAGCCTTTGACCGAAGGTGAGGGCGGGGTCATTGAAACGGTCAGAAATTACGCTACCGTCTCCAAAATCCCCGTCGGTGTGAATATAGCAGAACTTCGCGTCATAGAAACGATTGTGTTCGGTTGTCACCCTGACATAGGCGCCTGCAGTTCCAGTCAAAGTTAATGTAGTGATGGCTGCGGTAGCCACAGAAATAAAGATACCTTTTCACACCTGAAACGATCCTATCTAGTCGAAAGTAACATCCGGTTGAAATTAAACGTAGCAGAGGTACGCAATCCGAGCAACCCATTAAAAGTATTGGCCCTAGCCAAGAAGGTTGTTCAAAATAGTCACACCTTTCAAGAACATATGAGCATGGTAGAATGGGGCCCGTTTTCTCTATCCCATCGAGAGCTCGAATAATCATTTTTCACCCTTTTCAGACCTGGGTAAATACGCGACAAATGTTTCAACTACCCTGTCCCAAGAACAGGAAAATCAACCATCAAACCACTTAAGGGAAACCCTATAGAAATACCCCCACCTCATATACCATAGAGACCGTTGTTTTGGTACATGCTGAAGTAAACCCCCAAAAATTGTAAGCATCTCCAGCATTCAAAAAGGGGACCGAAAAGATGTGGATCGAGAAATGGAAACTGGCATTCGAATACAAGGGCGAGATAGAAGCCTCCAAAAATATCAGAGACACGGGACATTCTTCCGAAGTCGAGATTGCTAGAGGAAAATCAAAATCTGCACCCCCCTGCACGCAACCTATCATCCATTGTCACACCTAATTTTGATTCGCCATATGTTCCCAAACAGACAAAGTTGCACATGTACTTTCAACCAAAGGGACAGCTCCACCAAAATAAATTGTGGTCAGGGGAATCACACAAATGCCACACCCACGACACGCTCCAGACACGACGACCGCGACGTTGTACCCGGTAGGCCGGCACCGCCATCACGATGCCGAAGGAGACGGTGAATAATGCGCCGAAAAACGTCGGGACATCCATACTCGCATCGAGGTACCCATCCGCGATTAGGAAGACGTCGTAGCAGAAATGAAATATGATCAACGGCCACAGTCGTCCAAGTTCCAGCGCGATGAATGCGAATGCGGTGCCCGACACGAAGGTGTTCGCGAGCTGGATGAGCACCTGGCTGAAGAGCCGGCCACCGAGCACGTTGACCAGATGGAAGATCGAGCAGGAGAAGTTCGATGCCCTCACCGCACGGAAGGGTGACCAGGGCTCGAGAAAGAGCGGCATGAGACTGCCTCGGAACATCACTTCATCGGACCCCACCAGCAGGGTCGCGAAAAATAGCGGCGCCCACCGCGAGGCCCTCCCGTCGAGGTTGGCGATGGCGGTGAAGAGCACACCCATCACGACCATATTCACCACCATGACGGCGAAGCCGACAAGAACCCACCGGCTGGCTCCGACGGCACATATCGACGCAGCATCGTAAGAAACCGTCGGCGGTACACGATGAGCACCAGCACCGTCATGACGATCTCGAACCAGACGATCGTCACGGGCATGTCCGGTTACTCGTAGCTCGATCCGACGACATGATGCATAACGAACATGTCCAGTGCCATGAATGCCGGGTACAGGGCGAAGGTGGAAGCCAGGCTCTGCTTCTTCATGATGGTCAGTCTTCGCTCCGGAGTCGTGGGAGGCCGCCAGAAAGTATGTCCGGCACCGTCACCGAGCTGATGCACCGGACGGGTCACATAACGACCTTCGGACCACGCCGCCCGGGGAGATCCCCAAGCGACATGGCCCGAAGATTGACCGTCAGCGTACAGCGTGTGCTGCAGCACTACAGGTGTTCCGGGCTCACACCTCTTTCTCCTCTGCCAGTATTCGTCGTCAGGACTGCGGGAACACTCCGTCCGCACCGAGACGCACGCTCGGATCGAGGATCAGGTTGATCTCCGCCTCATGTCCGCCCTTCTCCGGAAGTCGGCGTCCGACGGGTACCTCGTAGAGCGGTGCCCGGCCGATCATGCCGGCCTCCAGCCTGCGGACACCGGCCTGCAGGCGGGTGCTTGCGCGCTGGCGCCACTCGTCCACGTCATAGCCGGCATTGGCAAGCGCTTTCTCGAAGCAGGTCGGGTGCGCGAGTACCACGACGGCGGAGACGTGCCCGAAGCCGAGTGAAGTGAGCACCCCGGCCTTCACTCCCCCGACCCCGAGGTCGAGTGGCTGGCGCAGCCACACCAAGTTCGTGGCCTTTGGAGCGATCGCGGGGTCGACGCAGTCGAGGGCCGCGTTGGCGGGCAGCTTACCGGTCGCCAGGATGTGGGTCAGTCCACCGATCTGGAAGAGCGCCGCACCACCCTTTGCGTGACCGGTGAGTGTCTTCTGGGAGACCACGAACATGGGGTTGTCCGTGCCTCGGCCGAGAGCCGCCCACAACTGGGAGTGCAGTTCGGACTCGTTGGGATCGTTGGCGTTGGTGGAGGTGTCATGCTTGGACACCACGCGCACATCGTCCGGCGTGAGGCCGATGCCCTGGAGGTTGCGGGCCAGGGTGGAACGTTCCCCGCCCCGGGCGGCGCCGAGCGCACCGAGCCCGGGTGCCGGGATCGAGGTGTGCGCACCGTCGGCGTAGCTCTGTGCGTGGGCGACGACGGCAAGCACGGGCAGGCCGAGCTTCGCCGCAACGTCACCGCGCGCGATGATGACGGTACCGCCGCCCTCGGCCTCGACGAAGCCGCCGCGGCGACGGTCGTTGGCGCGGGAGTAGAAGCGCTCGTCGATGCCCTTGTCGGCCATCGCCTGGGAACGGGCGGTGGCGTTCATGTCGCCGAAGCCGGTGAGCGATTCGACGCTGATGTCGTCGATACCGCCGGTGACGACGACCTCCGCCTTGCCGACGCGAATCTTGTCCACGCCCTCCTCCAGGGAGACGGCTGCGGTGGCGCAGGCAGCGACGGGGTGGATCATGGCACCATACCCACCGACCCATGACTGCATAACGTGGGCTGCGACGACGTTGGGCAGGGCCTCCTGCAGGATGTCGCTGGGCCGGTCCTCGCCGAGGAAGCGGGAGACGAACACCTTGTGCAGGGATTCCATGCCGCCGATGCCGGTGCCCTGGGTGCAGGCGACGTCACCGGGATGCACGGCGGTGAGCAGTTCGGCCGGGGTGAACCCGCTGGTGAGGAACGCGTCAACGGCGGTGACGAGGTTCCAGCAGGCGATCCGGTCGAGGCCGTCGATCATGGAGGCGGGGATACCCCAGTGGGCGGGGTCGAAGCCGGTGGGCATCTGGCCGCCGACGGTGCGGGTGAGGCACGCCCGGCGCGGGATCGAGGCACGTGCGCCCTTCGACTTGTGTACCGTCCATTCGCCGTCGTCGTTGACGGAGATTCGGGTGGTGGCGGGATCGGCGTCGAGGTAGTCGCGGGCCTCGGATTCACTTGCGACGGTGAATTCGATGTCGCGGTCGAGGTAGACGGTCGCGAGGTCGACAGAACCCTGATCGACGAGGGTGAAGTCATCGACGAAGGTACGGATACCGGAGCGCGCGACCACTTCGTCGCGGAAGCGGTCGTAGATATCCTCTTCGGCGACGGCCGCACCGGAATCGTCGTACCAGCCGGGGGTGGGGTCCTCGGCCCAGGTGATGAGTCCCATCATCCACGCGAGTTCCATGACACCGGCGGCGGTCAGATCGACGCTGCCGTCACGGTGGATCCCGTACTCGGCTTCGGTGCGGGTACGGCCCGAACCCCAGGAGGAGACTTCCCCGACGCCGACGATGACGATGAGGTCCTCGAGGTCGGTGGTCACCTCGCCGATGTCGACCGGCTGCGGCTGGGCGCGGCGGGCCGGGGTGGGCAGGGCACGGATCGTGGCGACCGTGTCCGCCCCGTCATCGGCGCCGGCTGCGGCGGCGGCGAGAGCATCGCGGTCGATGCTGCGGGCGAGTTCGGGCAGGGATACCTCGGCGTCGGCGAGACCGCCGGTGAGATCGATGTCGAGCGGTGCGCGGGTGGCGCGCTCGCGGGCGTCGGAGGTCGCGAGTGCAAGCAGGTCGCCGGTGATCTCGTCGGGCGTGTAGACGTGGATACCGGCCTTCTCCGCGGCGGGCACGAGGAGGTCATTGCCGCCCATGAGATTGGTTCCGGAGACCCAACCGATGCGTGCCTGCGCGAGACTGATGTACTCGGGCCAGCCGGTTTCAGACTGCCACTTGGCGAGGATCGCGTCGAAGGCGGCCTTGACCTCACCGTATGCTCCGTCACCGCCGAAGGTGCCCCGGTTCGGGGAACCGGGCAGCACGACGTGGGCGCGGGTGCCGACGGAGCCGGTCGCCGCGAGTCGGGCGAGCCCGGCGATGGTGCGTTCGACGGACCAGAGCAGCAGTCGGGCCTGATTCTCGGCGGCGCCTCCGGCATCGGCGAGCGATCCGGAGACCCTGGGGGCGGCGAACGGGAATGCGAGCGTCGGGATGAGCGCGGGTTTGGTCACGGTGACCTTCTCGCCGACGGTGACCTTCTCCTCGGTGCCGATCCAGTCGATCAGGGAATCGACGTCACGGAAGGAGGACATGTTGGCGGGAACCAGCCAGAGCCGGGCACCGGCGGTGGCGTGCTCGGCGTAGAGGCTACGCGCGTATTCCTTACGATCCTGGGAAGCGCGGGATGCGGTCATGATGACCGTTGCGCCGCGCTCCAGGAGACCGGCGACGATGGAACCGGCGATGGAACCGGGAGCGGCACCGGTGACCAGTGCAACCTCCCCGTCGAATTCCGGCGTGGAATCCCCGGTGGCTGCCTCGGCGATGCGGGTGAGCAGGTCACGTCGTGACGCATCATCGGTGTGCTCCGCCCACCAGCGGGCCTGACCGGCGACGGTCTTCCCGGTTCCTGTGAAGCGGGCGAGGATTCCCGCGCTGTCGGCGGTGTCGACGGCTGCGGCACCCACCGCGATGCGGGCGAGCTCCTCGCGGGCAACGGCCCAGCGGTCGTCGAAGAGCACCGCGCGGGTCGCGTCGAAGGCGGGGGTGACGAGTTTCAGCCACTGCGGGCCGAGTTCCGCTTCCACCGCTTCGAGCAGAGAGCCGTCCGCCGTCTCGGCGTCAGGTGCCTCCGGCTGCGGGGTGAGTCCGAGCTTGTCGAGGATCGCACGGGCGGTCTCTGCGAGAACACCCTCGGGCCCGGTGACGGTATCGGCGTACGCGTCGAGCGCCGCGGAGTCGACCACTCCGCCGCCGCCGGATGCGGAACCACCTCCGAGAGAGACCTCCACGCCGTTGGCTGCGGCGACTGCGCGGACGGCAGCGTCGATGAGCGTGTCGAAGTCGGCTGCAGAGGTCGGCTGGGAGCCGGGCAGGGTTCCCAGTTCACCGCCCCGCACCGATTCCTCGGTACGGGTTCCCAGAACGAGTTCGACCTCGACGGGGGCAACCCAGGTGGCGGGGAGGCTCCAGGTTCCGGTAACCCGGTCGCCGATGCGGGATGCCTTGGAACCGGCCTGCGCCGCGAGGGTGCGCAGTCGGGCACCGGTCAGTTCGGAGAGCACCGGACCGAAGGGCGTGTAACCGGGGGCCGCGGTGGTGACGCGGGATTTCAGCGTCGTGACATCGGCTTCAGCGGCACCGTCGATGGTGGGGACGCCGAGTTCGGCGGCCATGTCCATCAGGAGCTGGTTCCGGCGGGAGGACACCCCGTTGGTAAGGGTTTCGGTGGTGTCGGTTCCGGTGATCTGCTCGGGGCGGAGCTTGTTCTGCGCGGCGAACAGCGTGATGATGGCGTCGGCGGCGGTGAAGGTCAGCTCCGGTGCGGGACCAGCCGCCGGTTGGCCTCCCGCCGGTGCGGGGCTCGCCGCAACGGCCGCGACTTCAGCGGTGGCCGGTACAGTGTCCGGGGTAGCGGCTTCGGTACCGGGGGCCACGCCCGCGGGTTCATCCGTACCGGCGTCAACCTCGTCATCATCGGCGGTATCGGTCGCGGGAGCGTCCTGCTGATCAGTCAGGTAGACCGTCGGCTCGTCACGCTCCAGGTTGTACACCGAGGTGTTCGCGGTGGCAAACTGCGGCAGTTCAAGGGTGCGGGCCAGGAGATTCGCCAGTGTCGGGGAGGACGCCAGTCCCACTTCGACGACACGCTCAACGCCGTTCTTTCCGAGGAGCAGGGCCTGGGTCTCGATCCATCGGACCGGGGAGGCGAACTGCCAGGACAGAAGCTCGATGAGCAGTAGTCGGGCGAGCGCCTTCGGATCGGTGCCAGCGAGTCCCTCGAATGCGCCGTCCTGTCCGAGCAGTTCCCGGAGCGGTTCTGCGGGAACGACCTCCAGGATGGACTCCGCGAAGTCGCGGGTCAGTTCGAAGGGACGCGCCACGAGGTTCGGGATGTAGCGGCCCACGAGCGCGTCAATGTCGAGATCGGTGGGGAGCAGGGCGTCGAGTTTCTCCGCGAATGCGGCGACACCGGGGCGGAGTACCGAGGAATGGAAGGGTACGTCGATACCGGGAATCGGGATGAACGCCCGGCGTCCACCCGCGGCCTCGGCACGGGCGGAGGAGTCCGCCTCCAGTGCCTTCAGTCCCGCGAGGGTTCCGGCCACGGCGTACTGCTGGCCGGCGACGTTGAAGTTCACGATCTCCAGGAACTCACCCGAGGCATCAGCGATGGAACGCACGTAGTCGACGACCGCGTCATCGTCCACGCCGAACTGGTTGGGGCGCAGCGCACCGAGACCATAGTTGGAACGGCCCCGCTCGTCGCGGGGGACGAGGGAGTGCATGGCGGAACCGCGGGAGAAGACGATGTCGATGACACCCTCGAGCTCGAAGATCCCGGCGGTCGATGCCAGCGAGGTGTACTCGCCGAGGGAATGCCCGGCGTACATAGAACCGGGAACGAGCAGACCTTCGTGACGCAGCCGCTCGGTCTGTCCGTACGCCACGACAGCGAGAGCAACCTGGGTAAACTGTGTGAGATAGAGCACACCCTTGGGGTGTCGGTAGACGGTCTCCCCCACCTTCAACTCGACGGGATTGTCGTCAACGACCTGGATGATGGAGAACCCGAGTGCAGCGCGGGTGTGCTCGTCGGCCCGCTGCCACACGGCACGGGACGCGGCAGAGGCGGCACGGTCCGCGCTAGCCATTCCCTTGGCCTGGATGCCTTGGCCGGGATAGACGTAGGCGGTGGTCGGGGCGTCGAGAAGAGCCTGACCACGAGAGACCACCACACCATCAATGCGGCAGGTCACCTCCAGTGCTGGGTTCGGGCCGCTGCGTCCAACCCGCTCGACAGTGATTTCCACGACATCGTCGAGTTGCACCATGCCATACATCGAGTACGTCCAACCAATCAGGCGCGCGGGACGAGAACCCGGCTCGGTGGCAGTAGCGAGATGTTGGGCGGTGGCCGAGAGCCACATCCCGTGCACGAGCGGTGCATCGAGGCCGACGAGACGGGCCGCGTTGGTGGAGGTATGGATCGGGTTGTAGTCGCCGGAAACCACGGCGAACGGAGTCATATCCCCTGGTGCAGTCACCGTAGCGCGGCGGACGAAGCTGCGCGGAGTGTCTGTGATCGCCACTTCGACCCCACCGAAGTCCGGGGCCGCCGGTGCAGGATCGGTGGTGGTCACACGCCCGCGGATGGCGAAGCGCTCGATCATCGTCGCGATGACGGTCTCGCCGTGACGGAGAACGAGGTCGACGGTGACGATACGGCCGGATGCGGACTCATCGAAGGGACGGGTGCGTGCCTCGACGTGGATGTTCCGGTCGGTACCGTCACGAAGCTCGGACAATGGTACCCGGAGATCCACGCAGTGATCGAGGTGCACCGCGTTGAGCAGCCCCTCGATGACGGGGTATCCGTCAGAGAGCTTGCCGGAGCCGAGGGCGGTGTAGATCGCGGGCCAGCAGGGACCGACGAGGGCGTCCGCGGTACCGGGCGCGGTACGGACACCGGTGAGCGCTGCACCGGTGACCGCGGTATGCGCGGTGAACAGATGCGCGGGCAGTGTGAAGGAGTCCCGGACGACACCGAATGCCGAACCCTCATCCTCATGAACTCGGGGAAGATCGGTGATGTCGTCACCGGCCGCGGAGGTTGAACCGACACCGGCGACACCGGCGAGCAGAGCATAGACGCTGTCGGGGAGGTGCTCCCGGGAGACCACGGGGACCGCACCGGTGGCGCATGAGTCACCGAGCAGCACAGGGATGTCGACGTATTCGATGACGAAGGGGTGCTCGCCCTCGAGCCCGTCCCAGTAGGAGTCGCAGAGGATGCGGATCGTCCAGGGGTCACCGTCGGTGTCCGGTTCAATCAGTTCGAAAGCATCGGAGTCGAGGACGTGAGCGGGATTGTCGATGAGGTGACCGTGCCACACGATGTGCGGGGCCGCCAATAGAAAATCGCGTGCGGTCTCGGCGGATGCCAGCCGGGAGAACACCTCGTGCACGGGAGCGTCCTGCTCACGCAGGTTTTCCACACAGGCGGCCTCAAAGCGGCCGAGGAGTTCGGCGACGGGCTCGTCGACACGGTCGATGCCCGCGACGGAAACCGGTCCCGGGATGCAGCGGACCTTGTCGGCGTCGTAGCGCGGGTCCTGCGCCTGCCACAGAGTGTCGAGACCCCACCAGCGGGCGATGTCGGCATCGATGGCCGGTACCCACGGCATCGGCTTGTGGTGCTTGCGGTTGAGTCCGATGAACCAGGCTGCGTCGCGGGCACCGACGATGGTGTCCGTGGCCTCCGGGTAGCGGGCCAGGAGCTTCTCGACGGCTGCGGGACCGTCGGTGATGGAGTCCAGGTCCGGGAAGAGGGTGGGGATGTCACCGTGGTCGGTGGGTGCGAGGCGGGCTTCGATGCGGTGCACGAGATCGAGGAACCGATCAGACCAGGTCGGATCGGTCCACGGCCAGGCCAACTCCACGAAACGGTGCAGCCACTGCGCGTAGGTCATGTCGGAGACGTCACCGAAGTACGGCTTCGCTGTGGCGTCGAGTGCCTCGATGATCTCATCACGGCGGGCCGCGACAGCCTCGTCGGAGGAGGTGTCAAGGGAACTCAGAAGCCGGGAGCAGCGGGCGGATGAGTTGTCCACCTCATACATGTCTGCGTGGAGGTGGGACAATCCCGAGGTGACCCCACCGCGGGATTGTCCACGGCCGACCCAGCCGCCGGCGTCATCCGGATCGACGCCGGGGGTGTCCACCAGAAGTTGCTTGACCTGGGGCGAAGTGATGGCCTCTTTGGTGGTCATCGCGGCGGTACCGACGAGAACACCATCGACGGGCATCGCGGGCATTCCGTGTTTGGTCGCCCAGGATCCGGTGATCCACTGGGCCGCCTTATCCGGGGTTCCGATCCCGCCACCGACGAGGACAGCGACGTTGTCGTGGGAACGGATTTCGGCGTAGGTGGCAAGTAACAGATCGTCGAGGTTCACCCACGAGTGGTGACCACCGGCGTGACCGTCCTCGATCTGCATGATGACCGGGCTGTCAGGATTCGCTCGTGCGATATCCAGGCAGGCACGGATCTGCTCGACGGTACCGGGTTTGAAGCAGATGTAGGGGAAACCATCGGCGTTGAGGGTGGTGATGAGCTCGGTCGCTTCCTCCACCTCGGGGATACCCGCAGAGATGGTCACGCCGTTCAGGGCCACGCCCGTGGCCCTGGCTCGGGAGACGATGCGCTGGGCACCGAACTGGAGGTTCCACATGTAGCGGTCGAAGAACATGGAGTTGAACTGCGCCGACCGGCCCGGTTCAAGCTTCTCGACGAGGCCGTCACGGTTGCTGGCGAAGACCTCCTCCGAGTACTGGCCGCCACCGGCCATCTCCGCCCAGAAACCGGCGTTCGCGGCGGCTGCGACGATGCCGGGATCGACGGTGGTGGGCGTCATACCGGCGAGAATGACCGGCGAGTTACCGGTCAGCGTCGTGAACTTCGTCTCGACACTCATTGATCCGTCACTCAACCGGAGCAGCTTCGGCGCGAAACGGGAAAAATCACTGACCTGAGGGAGTTCTGTACCCGGAGTCGCCAACTGATCGCGGGCGGCGACAGTGGAAGCATCGACAACCGCGATGCCACGTCCCTGCAGCAGCGGACGGGTCATCCGGTCGAGCGCCCCACCCGGATCAACGACCAGCAGGTGGGAGCAGTGGTCCAGGCACTCGGAGAGTTCCGTGGCCCAGTCATGGTGCTCCACCAGAATCCCCCGGGCGAGATCGCCCGCCTCGATATCACCCAGATCGCAGCGCTCGGACATCCCGATCGCGCGTTCGACGGCCGGAGCCATCGAGGAGTGGTGGAAGGGAGCCGCAACTTCGAGAACATTAAAAACGGGCTCGATCAGCGAACCACCCCGCTTCTTCTCGATGATCCCCTCATTGTGACGCTCAGATGCGGCGAGGAGAGCACCACGCGCCCGTGACAGTCCTTCAGATGTACCCGCGAGAACGAAATGTCGCGGGCTGTTGCACAGTGCCACCTCAACCCCTGAATCAGCGATGTCGGCAAGTGCATCATCGATTCCTTCACGGCAGAAGCCTCGAACGCTCAACATGCATGACTCATCGGAGGCAATGTCGAGATCCCGCGCCCGGGCGGAGGTCACAGCACCGAGGATGAGGGCGAAGGCAACCACGTCGACCAGACGACCACGGTCACCGGCTGCAATGGCCTTGGCCGCGGCGACACCGATGCTTCCCTGGGAATGCCCGGCGAAGCGCCAGGAGGACAGATCCACTCCGGAATCCGCAAGCTGATGAAGCGCTCCGATCTGTGCCAGGGTGATGCCCGCCACGGAAACCGCCGGTTCCCGGTCGAGGGGAAGGCGCGCCGGACTCGCCCCACCGATAAGGGCATGCAGGCGTTCCCGCGCACCGGGCACGATGATCGAGATGTCCCGGGCAACCGGCGCGCAGCGGTGCCACGCAGCGTCCAGAAGTTCATCCAGGAGACGTGCGGTGGAGGAGTCCGTCACACTGTCAGCGAGTGCCTCGACCCACTGTGATGCTTGCCCCGCGAACAGAATTCCGGGATCCGAGATCTGATGCAGTGGGGTCTCACCGGCTGTGAAGCTGGTGATGTCATGGGTGTCGGCGTGCGTGGTGGTCACTGATGGAACTCCTCGGGGGAAAACGTCGGCGGTGGGGTGGACGGTACCGATCGCGAACCCCGGAAATCCGGGGCCATGGGAGCTGGTTTTTCGGTCGCGTTCGCCCGCCGCCGTACTCGGATTGACGGTGCTGGCTTTCATTCGGCGGGCCACCTCCATGCTCACCATCGATGACCGAGAAGTCACCAAGGCATGCGGAAAGAGGACGGACCGCGTCTACCTGGAGCGTAAGACAGTTAGGTTAGCCTGTCGAATACATTTCTGTATCAAAGCGATACATTTGTGTATCGCACCCGCTCACAGCCACACCAGCCGACGATGTGTTCTTGTTCGCATCCGTGGTGAAGAAGAGGATCTGCCGACACTCCGGTCGCGTGAACGGTTGCCCCCGCTGATGTGAACCACAAGCATGAAGCGACACAAACGAGGTGCCGACGGAGTCATTCCCCGTTCGTAGATCCCTCGGGGATCATCTCTTCCACCGGCCGCGACGAAGCAACCAGAAGGGTGAGCACCAGATCCAGGATGTCATCCAGTTCGAGCATCGTCCCCCGACGATGATGCTCCGCTTCCGCGTCCTCCAGCCGGTCCCGCCACACAGCCACCCCGGTGTAACGCATCGTGATTCCAATCACCGCCTGGGCGATCGCCTCAGTACGCTTCACCGGAACCCTGTTGACCTCGGCCAGCATCAACTCGAGAGCACGCCCGACCCCGACCACGAAATCACGGTTGAGCTCCATGAACTGTAATGCCCAATCCGGCTCCCGCGCCGCACGAGCAAGCAATTCATTGTGCAGAATCAGGAAACTGCGATCCAGTCCCAGTCGCTCGCGGGTTCGGACCAGAGCGTCGGACAACTGCGCCACAGCGGTCTCCTCAGAGCACCCCGCGAGTCGATTAACCGGCCGGAACCCGGCGACCCACTCGCGGGTCACGGCGTCGAGAAGCTCAATGACCCGCGAGTACTCGCCCCTCACGACCAACGTGAACAGATCATCCTTGTCGGTGAAGTTCGAATAGAACGCCCCCCGGGTGAAGCCGGCAGCCCGACAGATCCGCTCCAGCGTGCAACCCTCGAAGCCATGGGCGACGATGACCCCACGAGTGGCTTCGACCAGTTTCGCCTGGGTCTCCGGATTACTGCGCACAGTAGCTCACCTCCTCGGAGGATTCACCCCCACCATCGACGGGCCGACTATCGGGCCGTTTGTCCAGAATACAGCCCACTCCGCCACCGATCATTCAGCCACTCACATCTGCACCATCGGGCGGTACCCGACCGGGATCCGGTCGTTGTCGACGATCTGCTTACCGAAGGGGAAACAGGTCACCGGGATCATCTTCAGGTTCGCCAGTGCGAGCGGGATACCGATGATGGTCACCGCCTGGGTCACCGCCGTGGTCAGGTGCCCGAGTGCCAACCAGAAACCAGCGACGACGAACCAGATGACGTTACTGACGGTATTGAGCCCACTGACCCCGGTGTCGGGGACAATAACGGAACGACCAAATGGCCACAGCGCGTAGTTGGCCATCCGGAAGGAGGCGACGCCCGCGGGAATCGTGACGATGAAGATGCACGCGACGACCCCGAAGATCACGTAGGCCAGAGCCAGCCACACGCCGCCGAAGACGAACCAGATGATGTTCAGGATGAGTTTCATGTCCTCATTCTATGGCCGTCCCCTGTACGTTTACTGTGTCTTACCCTTGAGAACAGCATGGGTCACCGACCGCCGCCGACCCAGCCCTCCGGAACCGGCTGGCAGTGCGGGCACCACCAGATGACCCGCTCCAGCTCTCCGTCGTCCCCACCCCGGTCCACGCCACCGAGGAAACTCTGCTCAATCGGGGTCCCGCACCTGCGGCACGGGCGGTGGTTCCGTCCGAACACGTAGGCCGTCTCCCCTGAACGTTTCACACCTGTGGTCACCCGCACCGGTTCACTGCGATTCGCCCACATCAACCGGCGGGTCACATCGAGAACCCGGTCCACGTCCACCTCCGACACGGGCGTCGCGGGGTGGACACCGCACAGGAAACAGATCTCCGCGCGGTACTCGTTGCCTACCCCGGCCAGATTCCTCTGGTCGAGCAGTGCGGCACCGATGGCCCGGTCCGGGCGGACCAAAATGCGGTGCCGCGCCTCATCCCGTCCCCATTCAGTCCAGTCCTCGTAGAGCACGTCCGGCCCGAGATACCCCATCCGCTCCCGGTACTCGGACGCGGGGAACACCTGCACGAGGCCCAGGTCGAAGCCGACGACCTCGATCGGCGCACGGTCGGGGCCGTCACTGAGCCGGAGCACCACCCGCGCCGCGTGCCCGGGTTTCCGCCACCGGGCCCCCTCCCGGTGCACGGACCAGGTGCCCTCCATCTTCAAGTGCGTGTGCAGGATCCGGTCGCCGAAAGACATGAACAGGTGCTTGCCCAGCGGCCACACCGCCCCGACCGTCTCCCCGGTGAAGGAGACGGTGGCGTACCGGGGCACGCGTATCGACGTCGAGGTCACCTCGCGTCCGCACATGAACTGCATCCGCGCGGACAGTTGGTAGACGGAATCACCCTCGGGCACGGGGCTCCTTTCAGGATCACGGGGGCGCCTGATCAACCTGTGGATGCTGGCGATCCTCGAGTACCGGGTAGAAGCACCTTAGAAGCGAGACACGACGCTCCACACGATCACCAGCTACATGTCCCGGTGCCGGGTCCGTGGTAGTCCAGTCGGGCTGAACCAGAGTCTTCTCCCTGTACCCAGCGGTGTCACCGCCAGAATGCCACGGCCATCCTTCCGTCAGGTTCACCCGGCCACTACACCGGATCGACGATGGTGGTCATGCTCCCACCGTAGACCCTTCCCTGATATCGACGGGTTCGACTACCGTCGCCACACCGACATCCATTGTGCGGAACCGCGATTGTTCAGGTGATTCGCCTGGCGGAATAACCCCACATCACTGTGTACAAGTTGTACACAGTGATGTGGCATCCGTAACGCTGTCCCAGTTCACAATCAGAGCGACTACATCGCTGCCGCACAGAATGAGCCGGTAGAGATCACGTCCCGAGGTATCGGAACGCCGAGCCGTCGTTATCTCGCCCGAGTTCTTCGACCGGGCGGTGCTGGCGATGGAAGAGCTGGCGGAGATCCCCGCAGCCGACGAGTCACAAAAGGAGACCGGAAGGGTCTCCCACGAGAAACTTGAACGCGAACTCGGGCTCTGATCCAGGCTCATGCCCCATACGATCAGTTACGTTCCATCAGCCGCGAAAGCCCTACGCAAACTGGACAGAACCACTGCCCGCCGGTTGCTCACCGTAATCCGGGTAAGCGTCAGACCCACACGAGGGTGTGTCCAGCTCAAAGGGGGCAGATGGGAGGATGAAATCCCCTACCACGGGCGGGAAACTCCACACATTCACGAACAACGTTATCCTCGGCGGCACATCCGTTGGAGCTCCACGCGCGGATCACAATAACTACGGACACGGTAAACAGGGAGAATAGTGATGATTCTCAGAACAGTCGTCACGCTCATCGGAACAGCCGCGATTTTCTTCGTCTTTTTCGGTGTACTGCAGAACTGGGACATGAATTCTGCGGCGACGAGCATCTTCACTCTGCTGTTTAGCGCGGTGTTCGCGTATCTCATCTTCCGCACTCCCCGGAAGAAATAAACGCAGGAGCTCTCGACCGAATTGTGCCGACACCACACTGGACCGGTCCCCGTTCCCACTCGGGCAGGGGCTCCCCTCAGCGCCCCGGCTGCCTGGGCCTGCGGAATCCGCCACCGGGCGGCGGGTCGTCGAAGGTGAGGTCAATGTCGGCGGCATCGGCTGCGGCCTCGGACAGTGACCTTCCAGGTCGGGTACGCGCCACCCGGGGAGTGACGGTGCCGGAGGTTCCGGCCAGCCGCAGTCCCTTCGGGGTGATCGCGGCACCCGCCGAGAGGAAGGCCCCGACCAGTGAAGATTCGAGGGCCGGTTCCCCGCCGATCTTCTCCACGGTGAACCGGGACATCCGCCCCGCCGCAACCGCATCCACCAGGGCGGCGACCACGAGGGCGACCAGCTCCGCCGCCCCGCCGGGGCAGATTCCGGGGAACAGGGTGAGGCTGCGGCCACCCCGGGTGAGGTACGCCAGCGGCAGCCCGTCGGCCAGGACCACCACAGCACCAGCGCTACGGGTCGGACGCGCCCCGGGGCAGTCGGGCCACGGTAGAGCGGCTCCGTAGGGGTTCGCCGGATCAGCGGCTGCGAGCAGGACCACGTCCGGATCGGTGGTTCCCGACGGCCAGCCCTCGACGTCCGGGGTGTCGGCCAGTCCCCGAAGCCGGTCGATGACGGCCGTCGTGGAGAACTGTGCGGCGCCGAGGCCGTCGATGACGTAGCCGCGCATCGCCTTGCCGGTCTCCTCGAAGGAGGACAGGACCTTGTAGGCGAGCGCGAACCCACCGGTGACATCCTCGGCGACGACGCTGCCCCGGGTGACCACGCCGTACCGGTCCAGCCACGCCTCGCCGTGTGCGACGGAGCGGGTCGTCGGGTCGGTGGCCGGGGTCACGGCGGCGGCCCACCGGCCCACCATGTCCGGTGGGGCGGATACCGCCGTCGCGTTCGCCCGTTCGGCCTGTGCGAAGCGGGTGCGCCCCATGCGCAGACGGTTGCGGGTGAGCCTGCGTTTCGCACGGTGTGCTGTGGCACCGGAGGTCGTGCCCGCGAGGCGGGCCCGCAGCGGCACGAAGCTATCCGGGCTGACCAGTCCCAGCTCGACGAGCTCCCAGAGGGAGTCCGCTAGATCACGGGCCTCGACGCCGCGCGGCACGGCGATGTCGAGATCATCCTGCGCGAGGGTGGACACCTCCCCGAGCAGCTCGGCGAAGTGGAAACCGCCGCCGCGGCGCAGCACGGTGAGTACCGCCTCCTGCAGTCCGGTGAGCGTGGGCGGCTCGGTCCGCGGGGCGAGCTGCGCGGCGTAGTCGGCGGGCAGCAGCATGATCCACGGGTCCCGGGTACCGGCGGAGCCTGCGCCCAGGATGAGCACCTCTCCGGTGGCGGTCAGCTCGTCGAGCAGGCGCGGGGTGTAGTCACCGACGCGGGCCGGCAGGACGAGGGTCTCCCAGGCACTCGCGGGCAGGCGGACACCGGCGAGCTGTTCGATGACCGTGTACACACCGTCCACACCGCGTAACACGGGCCGCCTGCCGACGCCGGCGATCTGGTGCCAGTCGGTGAGGAAACGCGCGAAGGTCGAACCACTGACTGGCTCGGCCTGGGATCGGGCGAGCGCCAGCGACCTACTGCGGATGGTGCGCAGGACCTCGACGGCGCAGTACTCGGGCCCCTCGACCCCGGCACGGTAGTGGCCCTCGATGACGGTTCCGTCGGTGACGGCCTGGCGGAGCGCGGTGTGTGCGGCGGCGGGCGCGAACCCGAAGGTGTCCGCCAGATCCGCGAGGGTGAAGGGGCCGCGGGTGCGGGCGAAGCGGTTCACGAGCTGGGCCAGTGCATCAGTGACGGTGGCCGGTTGCGCCGCCACACCTGCGGGTACCGGGACACCGAGGGCGTCGCGGAGCAACGGGGCGTCGAGGGACTGCGCCAGGTGCTCAGTTCCGGCGATGCGCACGAGCATGACCCGGTCGCGGAGATGGTCGAGGACGAGATCGACGACGGTGCCGGGCTCGCCGAAGGTGCAGTGCTCGTGGACCCTGGTGACGGGGACTGGGCCGATGATGCGCAGCACGTCGGCGAGTTCCTCCGGACTCCGTGCCCGACGCCCGTCGGCAGTACGCTGTAGTTGGTCGTGAACCTCAGCGATGATCCCGGCGTCGAGGAGTTCCCTGAGTTCCACGGTTCCGAGCAGTTTCGCCAGGAGCGCGGGGTCGAGGGCGAGTGCCGCCGCGCGTTTCTCCGCCAGCGGGGTGTCGCCCTCGTACATGAACGCACCGGTGTAGGTGAACAGCAGCGAGGAGGCGAAGGGGCTGGGTTGGTCGGTGGTGATCTCCGCGATGCGGACACGACGTGCACCGAGATCGGCGCACAGATGTTTCAGCGCCGGGAGGTCGTAGACGTCCTGCAGGCACTCGCGCACCGTCTCCAGGATGATGGGGAACGACGGGTATTTCCGGGCGACGTCGAGGAGCTGCGCCGAACGCTGGCGCTGCTGCCACAGCGGCGCCCGTTTGCCGGGGGTGCGGCGCGGCAGGAGCAGCGCGCGGGCAGCGCACTCCCGGAACCGGGAGGCGAACAACGCCGAGTTTCCGACCTCCCGGGTGACCAGGTCCTCGATGTCGTCGGCGTCGAAGGTGAACAGGTCGGCGCCGGGTTCACCGTCCATGTCGGGCAGGCGGAGGACGATGCCGTCGTCGCCGGCGACCGCCTGGGCGTCCATGCCGGTGTTCTCCGCGATCCGCGCACCGACGGCGAGCGCCCACGCCGCATTCACCCCGCGTCCGTAGGGGGTGTGCAGGATGATGCGCCAGTCCCCCAGCTCGTCGGTGAAGCGTTCCAGCAGCAGCGTCTTCTCGTCCGGGACGATTCCGGTGGCGTCGGCCTGCTCCGCGAGATAGCGCGTGAGATTCTCGTGCGCCCAGGTGTCCAAGCCGAGGCCCGCGGCGCGCGCCGGATCGGCGGCGACCTCGCGGCGAAATGCACCGAGTGCGGCTCCGAGTTCTGCGGGGCGGCCCGCCTGGTCCCCGATCCAGAACGGCAATCTGCCGGTGTGCCCGGGTGCCGGGGTGACGATGACCTGGTCGCGGGTGATCTCCTCAACCCGCCAGCTCGATGCCCCGAGGGTGAATACATCGCCCACCCGGGTCTCGTAGACCATCTCCTCGTCCAGCTCACCGACCCGGCGGGGCGCCCCACCACCCTCGCCGGTGGTGCCCGCGAGGAACACGCCGAACATGCCCCGGTCCGGGATCGTGCCACCGGAGGTGACGGCCACCCGCTGCGCGCCGGGCCGGGTGGTGAGCATTCCCGTGACCCGGTCGTAGACGACGCGGGGCCGCAGTTCCGCGAAGTCAGTGGACGGGTACACGCCGGAGGCCAGGTCGATGACGGCGTCGAACACCTCGCGCGCGAGGGTGGCGTACGGGTGGGCACGGCGCACAGCCTCGTACCACTCGTCGACGTGGATGTCACGGGCGGCGACGGTGGCGACGGTCTGCTGGGTCAGCACGTCGAGGGGGTTGCGGGGCACGGTCAGTTCCTCGATCGCACCGGCCCGCATCCGTTCGACGGTGACCGCGCTCTGCACGAGATCAGAACGGTGCTGGGGATAGAACGAGCCCCTGGAGACAGCGCCGACGGTGTGCCCGGCGCGGCCGACGCGCTGCAGTCCGGCGGCGACGGACGGTGGTGAGGCAACCTGGATGACGAGGTCGACGGCACCCATGTCAATGCCGAGTTCCAGGGATGAGGTGGCCACGACGCAGGTGAGTTCCCCTGATTTGAGCTGCTCCTCGATGCGGGCGCGTTCCTCCTTGCTCACGGAGCCGTGGTGGGCGCGGGCGAGGATAGGGTCGGCTTTCCCGGCGACGTCGACGGACTTCATCACCTGAGCCGGTGGCCTGCGGGTCGGTGCGGAGAGCGCCCCCGGGTCGTGTTTCTCGGCGTGGATCTCGTTGAGTCTGCTGGTCAGTCTTTCCGCGGTGCGGCGTGAGTTGACGAAGACGAGGGTGGAGCGTGCCCGGGTGATCTCCGCGTAGAGCTCGGTCTCGATGAACGGCCAGATGGAGCCCGCGGTGGGCAACGCCGATTCCTGCGGAGCACCTGTCGACGCCGCCGGTTCGGGGTCGCTGGTTGCGTCCAGTGGTTCAGTCAGGCCGTCGGGATCGTCGATGACGGCGTCCCCGATGGTGGAGGCGTGTTCCGGGGTGGGTAGATCGGACATGTCGGGCACGGGGACGTGGACGTCGAGTTCCCACCGTTTCTCGCTGCCCGGCGCGATGATCGCGACGTCGCGGTCGGTTCCACCGAGGAACGCGGCGACCCGTTCGAGGGGTCGGACAGTGGCGGACAGCCCGATGCGCTGCACCGGCTGCCCGGTGAGCAATTCCAGGCGTTCGAGGGACAGCGCGAGGTGCACGCCGCGTTTCGTGCCCGCGAGGGCGTGGATCTCGTCAATGATGACGGTGTGCACACCGGTGAGCGTGCCCGCTGCCTTCGAGGTGAGCATGAGGTACAGCGACTCGGGCGTGGTGATGAGGATGTCCGGCGGGTTGCGCTGCTGACGGGCTCGTTCCTTCGCTGGGGTGTCCCCGGAACGCACACCGACGGTGATGGTCGGCGCCACGACACCGAGGCGGTCTGCGGCACGGGCAATCCCGGTCAGCGGGGCACGGAGGTTGTTCTCCACGTCGACACCGAGTGCCTTGAGCGGGGAGATGTAGAGAACCTTCACCCCGGAGCCGTCGGTGCCTGTGGATACGGGCATCGTGTCGGCATCCTCCGATATGGGAAGGAGTGCCTGTCTGGGACGTCCGGTCAATGAGTTCAGCGCCCACAGGAAAGCGGCGAGGGTCTTGCCGGATCCGGTGGGGGCGACCACGAGTGCATGCCCGCCGGTGGAAATCTCGGCCCACGCCTGTTCCTGCACTGCGGTGGGCCGGGCGAAGACGTCCGTGAACCAGGTCCTGACCTCCGGACGGAAGCGGTCGAGTGGGGACGTCGGCATGCTTCCCATTCAATCAAATGTTCGTATCGACGGGATCTCCACCTAGGATGAGTCGGCCGGTTTCCGAACATGCCCGACCGTGTGACCGGTATGACCCTGCATGCCCCCAGCAGATGCCCGTTCCAACAACTAGAGTGGGGACCATGACCGCGAACATTGATGATGCCATCCTCACCACTCGACTTGCCCAGGGAACCGGCGACATCCTGAAAGGGGTACGTGATGTCGGGGCGTTGCGGGGTCGTGGCCTCGGTGACGCCGGTGATGAGCTGGCCCAGAGCTGGATCTCCCGGGTATTGGAGCAGCACCGCCCGGATGACGGCGTACTCAGTGAGGAAGCCGCCGACAATCCGGCGCGCCTCGGCAAGGACCGTGTCTGGATCATCGATCCTCTCGACGGCACCCGCGAGTTCGCAACCGGCCGCCAGGACTGGGCCGTGCACATCGCTCTCGTTGAAAACGGAAGGCCCCTGTCCGCTGCTGTCGCTCTACCCGACCTGGGTGTAGTTTTCAGTTCCCATGACGCCCGCGCAGTGAACGGCCCATTCGCCCGGAAGATCGTCATGTCCCACAACCGTCCCCCGAAGGTGGCCTTCCACGTCGCGGAAAAACTTGGTTTCGAGCCGATGGACATGGGCTCCGCAGGAGCGAAGGCGATGCACGTTCTCCTCGGTGATGCCGACGCCTACGTCCATGCGGGAGGCCAGTACGAGTGGGATTCCGCTGCGCCCGTCGGAGTGTGTCAGGCCGCTGGACTGCACTGCTCCCGGTTGGACGGTAGCGAGCTGACCTACAACAACAAGGACACGTACCTCCCGGATCTGTTGATCTGCCGCAAGGATCTCGCGGATCAGATCCTTGCGGCCGCCGCGGAGTTCCTGGAGGAACACGGCTCCTACACCTAGTCCCCACCCTTTTCCGGAACACAGCCCCGTCGATCAGACTGAGGGGCTGTGTTCCGTTAGTCTGGACGCCATGAGCGCCACCGCAATCCCCACCCCCTACGAGGATCTTCTCGCGCAGATCATGCGTGAAGGAAACCACAAAAACGACCGTACAGGCACGGGAACCACCAGCCTGTTTGGCCGCCAGATGCGGTTCGAACTCACCGAGTCCTTTCCTTTGATCACCACGAAGAAGGTGTACATGAAGGGGATCGTCGGTGAGCTGCTGTGGTTCCTGCGGGGTGAGTCGAACATCGGATTCCTGAAAGAGCACGGTATCAGGATCTGGGACGAGTGGGCGTCCTCTGAAGGTGAACTCGGGCCTATCTATGGGGTGCAGTGGCGCAGTTGGCCGACACCGGACGGCCACCACATCGACCAGATCTCCCAGGTAATCGACCAGTTACGGAACAACCCGGATTCCCGCCGAATGATCGTCTCCGCGTGGAATGTCTCGGAGCTCGACCAGATGGCACTCCCCCCGTGTCATCTGCTGTTCCAGATGTATGTCGCAGACGGGCGACTGTCCTGCCAGCTTTACCAGCGTAGTGCCGACATGTTCCTCGGAGTGCCGTTCAACATCGCCTCCTACGCACTCCTCACGCATATGTTCGCGCAGCAGGCTGATCTTGAGGTCGGTGAGTTCATTTGGACGGGCGGAGACTGCCACGTTTACGACAACCATCGGGAACAGGTTGAACTGCAACTGTCCCGCGAGGCGCGCCCCTACCCGCAGCTCCAGTTACGCAAGGCGTCCTCGATGTTCGACTACACCTTCGATGACATCTCCATCACCGGGTATGATCCGCACCCGGTGATACGCGGGAAGGTGGCGGTCTGAGGCATGGGCTACCGGGCAATCTGGGCTCAGTCCGTCGACGGGGTCATCGGCGATGGTACGGACATGCCGTGGCACATTCCGGAGGATCTGGCGTATTTCAGGAGGATGACACTCGGATCTCCTGTTCTGATGGGGCGGAGGACCTGGGAGACGATTCCGGAGCGGTTCCGCCCACTTCCGGGGCGGGAGAACTATGTGCTGGCATCGGGATGCCCCGGCGCCTGGTCACGCGGCGCCCGGGTCATCAGCGACCTGTCGCAGGCTCCGGAAGACGTTTGGATCATGGGCGGTGGGCGTGTCTACGCCGATACCCTCCCGAGGGTCGACGAGGTTCGGGTGACGCTCATCGACGCCGAGCTGCGCGATGTGCTGGGACCAGTCGCGGTCCTCGCCCCGGAACTCGGTGAAGCGTTCACGTGCACGGATGAGACGGACTGGTTGGAATCGGAGAAGGGACGGCTGGTCGGCACCGCTGCAGTAGCTCAGCCGGAGGGGCCACTCCGTTTCCGGATCCGGACATATCTCCGTACCCCGGTGGAATAACCCGGTCAGGTCTTGGCGTTGAAGCCGGTATGAGCGACAATCACATCACAGTGTTCCTGACCGACTGGTGCCCCTACTGCAAGCGTCTGGTGAAGGCGCTCAACAGTACGGAGACACCATTCACCGCAATCAACGTCGACGATGACGTCGAGGCTGCCGCATGGGTCGAGTCGGTGAACGACGGTAATCGTATCGTCCCTACCGTGAAATACTCCGATGGGACGCATGCCACGAACCCCCCGGCTTCGGATGTACGTCGTAAGCTGGAGGAGCTGCAGGGCTGATCTCTCACCCCAACCCCATGGAAAACCGCCGCCCCGACATCCTGTGTGTCCGGGGCCGCTTTCATGGACGGGCTTTTACTCGTCGCCGCCACGCCAGAGATGCAGCCCTCGTCCCGTACGACGGGGAGCCGAGAACCTGAGCAGGACGATGACCAGCCAAGGAACGCCGATGAATAGCTCGAAAATGAACCACCAGGTGAATGTCGCGGCCACTACCCCGGAGAGGATCAGCGCAACTGGGCACGCCAGGCCTGCTAACGAGCGTAGCTCGGAGATCATCGTCACACCGGCGGCGGTCATGACACTGAGAAACGCGCTGACTCCAAAACCCCAGGTCAGCGCATGACTTTCAACACGATAGGCGAACACCGCGAAAATCGCCCAGACGGCCGCAAGTATCCACACAACAGTGATCCACGGACTGAACGGCACCTTCTGCTTCTTCCGTGATGCAGGCACCCGGACGTCACCTCTCTTTCGTTTCCCGATCCATCGGCATCCTGTGCTCCGGGAACGGACTTCACACCAAAGTCACAACCTACCTGTGCCCGGAGAACCCACCAACCGGTGGTCTTCAGGAGTTCTCATTCACCATCGAGTTCCCGGAGTAGATAGGTGTCCATGATCCATCCATGACGTTCCCGGAGGGTGTATTTCAGGGCGGCGATCTCATCACCGATGTTCTCGACATATCCGGAGCGGAGAATCTGGTCCGGTGTCCCAAGGTACGCACCCCAGTAGATGTATGTGCCGGACCCGAACACCTCGTTCCAGGCGGCCCCGCTGTCGAGCATGACAAAACAGTTCCGGCGGGCCGCTGCTGCGGTATACGGAAGCAGGCGTCCGGTGGTGACGTGAATCGACTCACCGACGCGGTTGGCGGTGATGGCGTGCGCGGCGGTTAGGGCCTGAAGCGCGGTGATTCCGGGGATCACCTGCACAGCACAATCAAGACCCGCTTCCTCCCGCATGCGCTCGATGATCCGGAGCGTCGAGTCGTAGAGTGACGGGTCACCCCAGACAAGGAACGCGACGGCACCGTCCGGACCACTGGCGCGGATAATTGCATCGGAGAGGATGCCTGCCCTTTCGTGATGCCAACGACGGACCTCTGCATGATAATCAGCCGGGTTCCGGTCACGGACAGCATCAGGGACCGTGACCACGGGCACATTAGGCGCATGAGTCTCAACGATCCTTCGACGGGCGCGCAGGAGATCAGCTTTCTGTTCTCCCTTGTCAATCGCGATGACCGCGTCGGACGAGCGGAGTGCATCGATCGCACCGAGCGTAAGGTGCGTGGGATCTCCAGCCCCGATGCCAATGACCAGCAGTGTCCGCATCTCGGGCTACCTCCCCTTCCGGGTCCGGTGGGAACAACCTGTCGATGCCCGATACTACCGGCGGAAAGCGGCAATCAGTCGTCGCCGTGGATCTCCTGATGATCTTTCACCGACAACCCGGAGGTGAAGCCCTCGAAGTTCGCGATGAACGACTCTCCAAGGTACTTCGTACAGGCCTCAGAGAGCTGCTTTGCATCGTAGACGTTCAGGAGCAGGAGACTGGTCAGGGTACCGTCTTCCTCAACCTTGTCGAGCGAGAGCACCGGGCCGCGTTCTCCACTGACTATGTTGGCGACGACCGGGACGCGGCGGACATCGGTGAAAAGTGGTTTCTTCGGGAACATGAAGCACCTTCCTTTATTTAGGGGCGGAGTTTCCTTTACCTCGCAGGTATTACCGACAGCCTATGTTCCTTCCGCGGTCATTGACACGAAGGTCACGGTATTGCCTTTGTTTTACCCGTTTCAACCACCCCCGACGCCCATCAGTGAGCTGGTTTCCGTCACAGACCCAGGATGGGTTAATCTTGCACGGTCCGGTAGTGTGATCGGAACAGGCCCTAGTAGCTCAGTGGATAGAGCACGGCTCTCCTAAAGCCGGTGTCGGAGGTTCGATTCCTCTCTGGGGCACCACGAAGAACACCCCGCGAACTGTGCTGAAGCCGGTTTGTGGGGTGTTTTTTCATGTTCAGTCGGTAACTGTCTCAGTCCGGACGCGGCGAGAAGGTATGTCAGACGCCAGGGAAATATCGTATTACTGTCCCCAACCGCAGAAGGAAACACCATGCCCTCTTCCCCCCTCGCCAGGTACACGCTCCCCTCCAGGAATAATGCCCGGACATTCATCAGCTTTCACGGGATCACCGACAGCAGTGTCGCCAATTCTGATCTCGGGCACAGGATGTCGTCTGATTTCCGAGTGATACTCCCCGATGCCCGAGGCCATGGCATGTCTCCAGATTTCAGCGCGAAACAGCTCCTACACCCATTCGACACCCTCCTCGAAGATGCACTGAATCTGGTTAAAGAGGAGATATCACGAGACACTCGGCGACGTCCGGTGGTTTTGCACGGGCATTCAATGGGCGGAGCTACGGCTGCCGCGGTTGCCCGTCATCATCCTGAACTCGTCGCCGCTCTGATTCTCGAGGATCCGGCGTTGTTTACGGTGGAACAGCGTGCACGATTCGCGGCGACTGCTGAACCCCGGATCAGAAGCTCTGAACGGGCATGTTCCGAACCGGAGGTAGTGCTGGGGGAGCTCCGGCAAGTCTTCCCGGGATGGTCGGTGACGGATTCCGCGGGATGGCTGTTCTCCCAGGCCAGGGCACGGGAAGCTTTCCTGCGGATGGCTACCGTGGACAGTGGTGAACCACGCGGCCTGGTGTTGTCTGCGCTCAAGGTTCCGACACTTCTGGTCACGGGCGACCGCGACTGCCTGTTCGGACCGGAGGGTTTACGTGAGGTCTCGCATCTGGGGAATCGTCATCTCCGAACCGCTCTCGTTCCCGGGGTGCGACACAGTGTCCGGCGAGATGATCCGGAGGAGTTCCATGCCGCAGTTTCAGGGTTTCTCAGAGACGTCGTTGGCGATGTGCAGCCCTGACCCGGTGGACAGACGTCACTGAAGCCACGGAAATGTTGCTACTGTTACGCATGTGACCCCTGTTGCCGCCGGGGTCTGCCGCATCTCCACAGGAAGACAACAATGACGCCGCAGCAGCCCATCGTTCAACGTCGCGTGCTTCTCAAAGCCGCCGCTCTCGCCATCGCAGGTGGTTCCATCGCGACTACCGCCGGAGTTCTGCCACGGGCACACGCAACCCGGCCGGTACTCGGCACCGTACTCGATTACGCCGCAGGCGTACCCGATGCCCGCGCCATCGCCGCAGCCGGCCACCTCGGAGCGGTCCGATACGTCTCACAACGCCGTCCGGGCGCGGAGAACTGGATGCTGGGCAAACCCGTCACCGCCGCGGAGACCCTCGCGTTCAACGCCGTCGGGCTCAGTACCGCCAGCGTCTACCAGTTCGGGCGCGCCGATACCGCCGACTGGCTCCGAGGTGCCGCTGGTGCCGCAGTCCACGCGCCCCATGCGATCGCACTGCATGCTGCGGCGGGTGGCCCCATGGGGCGTCCGATCTACGTCGCCATCGACGACAATCCAACCCGCACCCAGTACAACAATCAGATCCGTCCCTACCTCACAGCGTTCAAGACTGCTCTTGAGGCCGCAGGACTCCGGCTGGCGGTGTACGGCAACTACAACGTGATCGCCTGGGCACTGGCCGACCAGCTCGGTGAGTTCTTCTGGCAGCACGACTGGGGTTCCGGGGGAAGACTCCACCCCCGGGCGGACCTGCACCAGCGGGCGAAGCGGACAGCGTGGATCTCCGGTGTCGAGGTAGACGTGAATGATGTCTACTCCCCCGACTGGGGCCAGTGGAAGGCCACGTTCCCCGGCACCGGGGTGCCTGGCCCGGCTGAGTTTCCCGCCCCGTTGTCTCCCGCACCAGAAGATCCGTTGAAGGCTCTCAGCCAGCTCCTGAATCACCTGAACGGACTGTCAGGCTGATCCCACGGAGAAACCTCAATCCAGCTCTGAGTCGATGGTGATCTCATCGTCGGAAACCGTACTGCTCTTCGGCCGTGGTTTCGAGTTCACGGTGGGACGCCCGGTGGAGGCGGAGGTTTCACTCCGGTATTCGGCCGCTTCCGCCACCACCTCACTCTCCGTCCTGCGTCGCACCTCTTCATCATCCGAACCATCGGGTGCGGGAATATACGAGTGCACGTTTGCGGCGAGCATCGGGAACAGCAGTACCGTCGCGGCGCCTGTCGCAACCATCACCGACGCGTGACCTTCCCCGAGCAGCCCGCGGTCGACGGCGATCTCCGTGACCGCCACGATGATCGGGAGCCCGGTCGCGGAATAGAGCGAGAGTTCCACCTGATCCCGGAATCCCCGGATTTCCGAGCCGGTGTCAGTGAAGCACTCCGCCAGAAGAATCGGCAGGCCTCGGGCGATGTAGATGACTGAGATCCCGACGATAACCGCCCACGGAGAATGCAGTACCTCCCGTACGTTGATCGACATGCCGGAAGTGATGAAGAACACCGGTATCAGCAGGCCGTACCCCATGACGTCAAGACGTGCCTCCACCGTCTTACGTGCCCGGACCGGAACCAACGCCCGGAGAATGATACCTGCGGCGAACGCCCCGAGAACGACATCGAGCTCAAAGACCGCAGCCATCGCCATCAACGTCGTCAACAATACGATGACCATGCGCATCACGGTCTGACTCGTGTGGCTCGCACCATCTCGCACCGCGTGACCGACCCACGGGACCAGCCTGGAGACGGTCCTCGGAACGAACGCCACCATCATCGCTCCCCCCATGAAGAGAGCGAGGATGACCAGGGTAAGAGACGTGTTTCTCGTGGAGAGCAGCAGCGCCATCGCGAACACCGGTCCGAGTTCCCCCACAGCACCATGAACGAGGACACCACGCCCCACGGGAGAATCCGCACGTCCGGAATTCTTGATCACCGGAAGCAACGTCCCCATGGCCGTGGATGACACCGCGATGGCAAGCACAATACTGCGCAGTAGATCAGCCGTACCGAACAGGAGCAGCGCCGCACAGACGGCGAGTCCCAGACTGAGCAGCCAGGTTCCGGTCGCCCGACGCCCTTGCCGCCCCTTCATCACTTCGGGGTCGATCTCCCAGCCCGCGAGCAGGAACAGCATACCGAGACCGAGTTCCCGGAGCAGCGCATTCGAGCCATCCAGATGGGCGAGATCGAGTACCTCCGGCCCGATGACCACCCCCAGGAGAAGCATGAAGACGACGCCGGGAACCCGTTTCCCCGTGATGAACGACAACAACGGTGAAGCGAGAGCCGCGATGGCTATCCACATCATCGAGACGATGACACCGGGCGCCACGGAAGCCCCGGAAGCGAGTACAGCGGTGGAACTCAACATCTACCTTCATTTCCTGGAGGATAAACCCACACGGGAACGATTGCCGTACCCATGGCGATCCCCCATGATAAGCCACTGCAAGGGCACCTAGGAGTCCGGTGTCGTCGACAGCTCCGTTGCCGACAACCGGTGCCCGGAACTTCCCGCAGAGTTTTTGGCCCCGTTACGGGCAAGGGCATACAACTGTCTCTCCACCAGTGCAGTGAGATCCTCAGCGGATCCGGCCACGGCCGCCGCCGCGACGAAATCATCTCCGAAGGTCACGGATGAATGCAGGGAGTAGTCGTTCGACCACCCCCACTTCGTCCCCGTCGCACCGGGCAACACCGCCGTCCCGAAGTCCTGCGGATAACCATCAGCGGCGATCTCGTCGGATTGGCTCATCGCAGTCAGGATGGGCGACATCCGGTCATTCTCCAACTTTTGCCGGATAAAGGAGACGACATCATAGGTGGAGGTGACGCTGTATCCCCATTGCTCGTCGGATCTGGTCGACAACAGGCCATAGTCCCTTGCTGTCACATCTATGGCCCGCGGGTACCGTTCCCAGAGTTCATCCGCGAGGTAGTCATCAGAAGACCGGATCATCTCCACTGCGTCGAGCTTGTCCGCGGGATTACCGTACCGGAGGACATAATCTGCGATGTAGAGCTTGATCAGGCTGAGCGCCGGTCGGGCGTACCGCTCCGTAGCAGTACCCGTGTGCCAACCGTCTGAGAGCCGGGTGAATGACACCTGCGAACCTGTCGCGTTTTCGGTGAAGCCACCGAGATCTTCCCGGGAGAGCTTAACGTTGGAGCTTTCCCGCCCCGCGACAGTAGTGGATCTGTTTGCCGCATCTGAATCCACCCCAGGGCCATCAGCAGGGAAAAACGGTAGGGAAAAGAGACAACCGACAGCGACGAATACCGGCACCATGCGCCCGATTCGTCGCTGTCGGTTGCTCCATCCACCCGGATCGCTCACGGATCCGGCGGGACGATCAACCATGTCAGACACGATACCGGCGGCCCCCTCCACCCCCCAACTTCTCGGGTTCAGGTGGACGGGGCCGCCGTTGTGTTCTCGCGCAGTGGTGGCGTTGTTTTTCGGTCACCCGCCGTCTCGGGCGACCGAGCAGCATGCGAAGTGGGGACGAAATTAACTAGTGATCGACCGCGGCTTCCACACCGACACCAGTCAGCGAGCGGACCTCCATTTCCGCCTGGAGGTCGTCCAGGTTGTCCGGCTTACCGAAGATCGTGCCGAGGTAGCCTGCGAGGAACGCCGCCGGAATGGAGACGAGACCCGGGTTACGCAGAGGGAACCACGCCCAGTCCGAATTGGGGATCATCGCGCTCGGATCACCGGACACAGCCGGGGAGAACACGATGAGCACCAGTGCCAGGATGAGGCCGGTGTACATGGAGCACAGGGCACCGGTGGTGTTGAACTTCTTCCAGTACAGCGAGTACAGGATGGTCGGCAGGTTCGCCGAGGCTGCGATGGCGAAGGCCAGGGCAACGAGGAAGGCGACGTTCTGGCTCATCGCCAGGATACCGAGGACAATCGCGATGACACCGATCACAACCACCGTGATTCGGGAAACCCGGACCTGCTCAGCTTCGGTGGACTCACCGTTACGGATGATCGAGTGGTAAATGTCGTGCGCAACGGATGCGGACGCCGTGATCGCTAGGCCTGCGACGACCGCGAGAACAGTGGCGAAGGCGACAGCGGAGATGGCCGCCATGAAGATCGAACCGCCGAGTTCCAGTGCGAGTAGCGGCGCAGCGGCATTCTGGCCACCGGGGGCGCCGAGGATACGGTCCGGTCCGACGAGCGCGGCAGCCGCGTAACCGAGCATGAGGGTCATGAGGTAGAAGGCACCGATGAGGACGATCGCCCAGGTGACGGAGCGACGGGCTTCGCGCGCCGTCGGAACCGTGTAGAAGCGCATCAGGACGTGCGGGAGACCTGCGGTACCGAGCACGAGTGTCAGGCCGAGGGAGATGAAATCAATCTTGGTGATGTTGTCCTTGCCGAACTTCAGGCCCGGCTCCAGGATCGCGTGGGCATCGTAGCCCTTGCCTGCGAGATAGTCGGACTCGGCGTGCTTCTGCACGGCCGCATCAAGCAGGTGAGGGAAGGATCCGACCTTGATGAAAATCAGCGCGGTCATGATACCCACCCCGCCGACGAGGAGGACTGCCTTGATCATCTGGACGTAGGTCGTGCCCTTCATGCCCCCGAGCAGCACGTAGGCAATCATGATGACGCCGACCACGACAACCACGAGTGCCTGCTTGGACTCCTCGTGGACGTTGAGCAGCACGGCGACAAGGGAACCCGCACCGGCCATCTGCGCGATGAGGTAGAAGAGCGAAACGAAGAGCGTGCCCAGTGCAGCCGCCATACGGACGGGCTTCTGCTTCAACCGGAACGACAGCACGTCGGCCATTGTGAACTTACCGGTGTTACGGAGCGGCTCGGCAACGAGCAGTAGTGCGACCAGCCAGGCCACGAAGAAGCCGATGGAATAGAGGAAGCCGTCATATCCCGCGAGTGCGACGGCGCCGACGATACCGAGGAAGGAAGCCGCGGAAAGGTAGTCACCCGCGATGGCCAGACCGTTCTGCTTACCGGAGAACTTCGCGCCACCGGTGTAGAAGTCAGATGCCTCGCTGGTGGACTTGCCCACCTTGATGACGACGCCCATGGTGACGACGATGAACAGGATGAAGACTGCGATGTTCAGGATCGGGTTACCGGCCTGCGCGCCCACTTCCTGAGCGGAGTACGTGGTGAGATTATTCATGAGGGTGATCAGCCTTCCATTCTCTCACGGATCGCGGCCGCCTTGGGCTCGATCTTTTTGTTGGCGAAGTTGATGTAGATCCAGGTGATGGCGAAGGTGGTCACGAACTGCAGTAGTCCCATGATCACGCCCCAGTTGACGTTGCCGAACACCGGAGTGCTCATCCAGTCCTTCGCGTACACCGCGAGGAGGACGTAGAACATGTACCAGAGGAAGAACGCGATGCTCATGGGGAAGGCGAATCCACGGAATGTCTTCTTGAGGTCTAGGAATTCAGGGTCCTTCTGCATCTCCCGGAACTCTGCGGGGCCGGGTTCACGGCGCCGCGCCGGGGCGGACGAATCTGCACTCATGTAAGGATCATCTCGCTTTCTGTTAGTCAGTCTGACGGAGTAACTGCTGCGGTGGAGCGGAACTCACAGTGTGAGCCGCCACCCCTCCACTTCGCACACCCCTGCCGGAGGGCCGGTGACAGTGACGGATCAGATCCATCGGGCATCAATGTGCACGCCATCACAAGACAAGGTGTAGATGTGAAGTTACCTAGCTCACGTTGCAATGTGAAAGCTAAACACCTGAATTACCGCTTTAGCATTCTTCACACCACCCCCATAAACAGACCTGACCATCTGTTTCTTTTTCTGACCACAACCCCCCGTCGCGCGAGTGTTCGGACGTTGTTAAGTTTGCGAAGCCCCTTCTTCCTGTGACTCTAAGGAACGCCCCCCCCCCCGGAGCAGTCACCTCATTCCCTGAACGCGAAGACCCGCGGAGCCATCCCCGCCCGCCGCTGGCCGATCCACCATGCCACCTCAATCAACGAGGCCCCTACACCGCCGACAGCCAACGCGTGAAGCAGAAGCTGGTGATTCGAGGTATCGAGAAGCAGCAGATGCGCCAGCGGAGCGATGGCAAAGATCGTGACATACGCCACGGCTGCCCCGACGATCAACGCGATCCGCCACCACTGATAGGGGCGGGCAACCACGGCAAGCACCCAGAGCGCCATGACGAGGGTCACCGTGAGAGTGGCCGTCCCCGCCTGTCGGATCATCGGTTCAGGGGCCTGTGCCCCCGGATTCACCAGAATCCAGAACACAACGGTGAACACGCCGATCAACAGCCCCGAGGGCAATGCGAGCCGCAGTACCCGGGACACGAAACCAGATCGGGCTCTCTCGTGATTCGGTGCGAGCGAGAGCACGAAAGCCGGTATACCGATGGTGAACCAGCCGATCATCGTGACGTGGATCGGCTGGAATGGGAAGGTGATGCCGAAAAGTCCGACCACCAACGCCAGGACGATAGAGTAAATGGTCTTCGTGAGAAACAGATTGGCCACCCGTTCAATGTTTCCGATCACCCGACGTCCCTCCGCCACAACGTGGGGCAGTGTGGCGAAACGGTTGTCCAGGAGAACAACCTGCGCCACAGACCTGGTCGCCGGCGAACCTGAACCCATCGCGACCCCGATTGAGGCATCCTTCAACGCCAGCACATCGTTGACACCGTCACCGGTCATCGCGACGGTGTCTCCCGCAGACTGCAACGCCCCCACCATGTCCCGCTTCTGCTCCGGGGTCACGCGGCCGAACACCGTCCCTTCGGAGACCTGACGGACGAAATCCGGGTCGTCAGCGGCCGGCAGGTTCCGGGCATCAACCACCTTGCCCTCCAGTCCCAGTGACGCGGCAACAGCACCAACGGATACGGCATTGTCTCCCGAGATCACCTTGACCTCGACCCCTTCACGGGCGAAGTAATCGAGTGTCTCCCCAGCATCATCCCGGACCTTCTGCCGCAACACCACCAGCGCACACGGAGTCAGTGAAGAGCACCCCGGAGAAGCCGGGGACGCTTCAACCGCGCCGAGTTCCGTGGCCCGGCAGAGCAACAGGACCCGCAACCCCTGATCCGTGTACGGCGCTGCGGCGGTGAGCGCATCGGAACCATCAACCGCGAGAACATCCGGCGCTCCGAGCACCCAATCCCCCAGCCCTTCGAGGGAGGCTCCCGACCACTTTCGCGCCGAGTCGAAGGATACCGTCGAAACCACCTCGGAGACCGTTTCCGTGGAGACGCCTTCCGCGATGGCTTCCATCGTGTCATTACGGTGATTGTCCGATGCAGCGATGGAGGCGAGGACCCTCCGCGCCTCATCAGTTCCGTCACCACCATCAATCATCACGATGTCATCGAGTTCCATCCGGTTCTCCGTCAACGTTCCCGTCTTGTCGGCGCAGACGATGTTCACCCGGGCAAGGCCCTCAATGGCCGGCAGCTCGTTAACCAGTGCCTTTCTCTGCCCCAGACGCACAACTCCCACGGCGAAAGCAATGGAGGTCATCAGCACGAGACCCTCCGGCACCATCGGGACAAGGGCGGCGACCATCGAGAGCACGGCCTCCTTCCAGGGCGCGCCAGTCCGTCCGAGCTGGGTCCACACGGTGAGAATTCCGGTGGGAATCAGCAACCAGGTGATCATCCTCAAAATCTGGTTGATGCCATCCATGAGTTGTGAGTCAGTCAGCGTGAAGCGACCAGCTTCGGCAATCAGCTTCGCCTGATAGGAGTCACCTCCAATGGCGGTGGCCTGGAAGGTTCCGGAGCCGGAGGTGACAAAGGACCCCGAACGGATGGGATCACCCTCGGACTTACCCACTGCATCGGATTCTCCGGTGAGCATCGATTCATCGACTTCCAGACTCTCAGCAGAACGCACATACCCGTCCACGACGATCTGATCGCCGGGGCCGATGTCGATGAGGTCATCGAGAACGATCTCATCCCTGACGATTTCGGTGGCCACTCCGTCCCGGATGACCCGTGGTTGAGACTCTCCAAGAATCGTCAGTTTGTCCAGGGTTCGCTTCGCCCGGAGCTCCTGGATGATGCCGATGGATGAGTTCGCGATGATGAGGAGACCGAAGGCCGCGTTGATGACCGACCCGGTGGACAGGACGATCACCAGCAACACACCGAGAATGGCGTTGATGCGTGTGAAAACGTTGCTTCGGATGATGTCGGAGACACGTCGTCCCGTTCGACGGACCGCATGATTGATCAGACCGGCCTGCACCCGTTCCCTGACGGACGCGGAATCGAGCCCCCCGGGGCCCGTGATATAGCCAGTGGTTGCAACGGCGGACGCCGTGGGATCCATGTTCATGGCGCCAACTCTAACCCCGGGTACCGCAACCGACACCATTCACAGAGCACGACACAACGATGTGGAGCGCCACCATGGAAAGGTAAGCGGGCCAGTAGCCGATCCGATCTACAGCACACCAACCGCACATACCTTCCCGCTCCCGCGAAGCCAAACCACCTACTGGTGACACCCATACCGGGAGGCCGGTTCGCCGGAGATCTCATCCCGGTTCCTCTACAGTTGGCCGACCGGCCGACCGGCTGCTCAGTCTTCGGGGAACACCAGCGGATCAGGGCCGATACGTCCCGCAATGGCGGAATCATCCAGCGCGGTGATGCTCTCAACATCACGTTCAGCAAGGTGGAAGTCGAAGATATCGAAGTTCTCACTGATACGCTTCGGGTTCGCGGACTTCGGGATGACGATGTTGCCCAGTTGGAGGTGCCAGCGCAACATGACCTGTGCCGGAGTTCTGTCCTGTTCCGCCGCGATCCGCGTGATCACCGGATGATCGAGCCCTCTCCCCCGACCGATCGGGGACCACGCTTCGGTGGCGATTCCGCGTTCCCGGTTGACTCCACGAAGTTCCGGTTGGGAGAAACCGGGATGCAGTTCAATCTGGTTGAGCACCGGGGTAATCCCGGTGGCTGAGATGATTTCGTCAAGGGTTTCGGCGTAGAAGTTCGAGACACCGATCGACCGGATACCCCCGAGCCCCTGGATCTTCGCCATCTCCCGGAAGGTGTCCACCGCAAGCCCCTGCCGAGGACAGGGCCAGTGGACGAGATAGCAGTCGACGTAATCAAGGCCGAGCCGCGACAGTGACTCCTGGAAGGCGCGGGCCGTTTCATCCGCCCCGTGACGGTCGTTCCACACCTTGGTGGTGATGAACAACTCTTCACGGGTGACATCACCGGCGGCGACAGCGTCACGAATGGCGTTGCCGACCTGTTCCTCGTTGCCGTAAATGGCGGCGGTGTCGATGTGCCGGTAGCCCACATCGATGGCGTGCCGGACCGCCCTGACACAGCCATCGTCCTTGAGCTTGTAAACGCCGAATCCGAGCTGCGGTATCTCATTGCCGTCGTTCAGGGTCACGGTCGTGGGAAAGGTCTTCTCAGTCATGGCCCCCATTGAACACCCATGGCCGGAGACGCGCACGAGGTACGCGAGCACGGGGGCAGTCGGCCGGCATCCACACCATCCAACGTTACACAGTAGAATATTGACAATTCATTGTGTTTATACAACACTTTATTTTATGTCCCCATCGAAAAAGCCGACGCGCCCAATCTACAACCGCGTCAAGGTTCTGCGCACGGAGCACGGGATGTCACGTGCCGATCTCGCGGCGGTCATCGAGGTCAATCCACAGACCGTCGGAGCTCTCGAACGCGGAGACCACTACCCCAGCCTCGACCTGGCGATGCGCATCGCCGAAACCTTCCGACTACCGGTCGAGGCAGTGTTCTCCCGCGAGGAGTTCAGCCCCATGTCCCACGACCTCTACCCCACACCAGTGACACGGTGAGCACACGGAAAGGAACACGACAGTGACCACACCCCGCATAATCGCACCGACCGTCTCCCTGAGTAGGCGTCGTCTTCTCGTCGGGGGCTTCACCGCAGTCACCGCCGTCGCGGCCCTGGTCGGGATCGGAATCAGCACTGGCGTGGTGCCCGTCTACCTGTTCGCCGCCATCTGCGTCCTTCTCGCTGTACTATCCAACCGACTCGGCACGGCAACCGGAATGAACGACCGGTCCCGCGAACTGGACGAATACGAGCACGCACAGAGGTCACACCGTCGTGAGCAGGCTCTGTGGATGCTGTCAGCCTGTGCCGGAGTCTGTGCGCTGGTCATCGGGATCTCCGCGGAATCCGGTTCGGTGGATCTGATCCGGGCCACCACCGCGTTCCTCCTCCTGGGGGTCCTGTTTTCCCTGACCTGGCCGAACCTCGTGACCGCGTGGACCACACCGGACACGGAGGAAGCATGACCGGCCACACTCCCTCCCCGAGGACCCGCTACCGGCAGCGCCGCCTGGACAGTTTCGAACGTCGACGGGACGTCCTGGACTCTCGGTTCCACCGGTGGCGGAATCTCCGCCACCGGCGGGTCCTGGTTCTCCTGTTCTGCGGGGTCTACCTCACCGGGGTGACACTCAGCGTCGCGGCGGTACTCCGTGAACAGGCGACCCTGCTCGCCATGACCGCGGCCCTGTGTCTGGCGTCCTGTGCCATCTGGTCCATGATCCGCACGCTGATCCGACTGGAGGACATGGCGCCGCCGGAGTTCCTCGACGAATACGAGCTGGAGAGACAGCTCCGACTACGCGCCACGACAACCCACTTCTACTACATGATCGGTCTGGTCTACGCCGGAATCATCACCTTCGGATCGGTCTGGGCGCTGGACAGAGGGTGGGCGATGCGCGATCTGTACGACCTGACGTACACGACCGGCATGACGATGTTCCTCATCATCGGTCTGATCGGCGCCATCCCCGGACTCGTCCTCGCGTGGACCTTACCCGACCCCACCGACCCCGATCTGCTGTTCCCCGACGCGGACTGAAAACCAGTAAGGAAGAAAACCATGACACGCTCACCATCCCCGCTCGTCATCGACGGGATATCCAAGAGATACGGCGATCTCACGGCACTCGACGGCATGAGTTTCACCGTGCACCCCGGCGAGATTTACGGCTTCGTCGGATCCAACGGGGCCGGCAAGTCGACCACCATGCGTATCGCGCTCGGGGTCATCGCAGCCGACTCCGGCGAGGTCCGGCTCGGCGACGAACCGCTCACCGAATCCTCCCGCCGCCGCATCGGTTACATGCCGGAGGAACGGGGACTGTACCCGAAGGAGAAGATCGGCGCACAGATGATCTACCTGGCACGGTTGCATGGTGTCGACAAGCGCTCAGCCGAGAACCGCACCACCGACCTCCTTGAGCAGCTCGGGCTCAGCGGCCGAGCCGACGACCAGCTCGAGTCACTCTCCCTCGGAAACCAGCAGCGCGTGCAGCTGGCCGCCGCCCTCGTCCACGACCCGGATGTCCTCGTCCTGGATGAACCGTTCTCGGGCCTCGACCCCGTGGCGGTGAACGTGATGAGCGACATCCTCGTCGAGCGGGCGCAGGCGGGGGTCCCGGTCCTGTTCTCCTCGCACCAGCTCGACCTCGTCCAACGTCTCTGCCACCGCGTCGGGATCATCGCCGCTGGCCAGATGCGCGCGGAAGGCACCGTCGACGAGCTCCGGGACACCGGTGAGGACACTTACGAGGTACATGTCGGTACCCCCGGGGACTGGTGGCGGGCGGTACCCGGGGCCACCGCAGTCAGCGGTGGCGACACCGTGACACTACTCACCCTCGATCCCGGATGCCCGACCACTGACCAGGACATCCTGCGCGCCGCGATGGCCGCCGGTCCGGTTCACCATTTCACCCGTCGCCGTCCCGATCTGTCCGATCTTTTCCAGGAAGTAGTCAAACCATGAGCCACCCGACCGACACCTATTCTTCGACTGCGGCGATCCGGCTGATCGCCGCCCGTGAGGCACGCGCCGTCCTCACTCGGAAATCCGTCTGGGTGACCCTCGTCATCATGCTCGTCGCCGTCCTTGGTGGTCTCGGCTGGGGCGCTTGGCAGGGTTCGAAGGAGAGCGCACCACAGGTCATCGGTTACATCGAAACAGAACCTGCAGCACTCGCGGCCGTGACCCGGGACAGCGGGGACGGTCCGATCATCGAATCGATCGCCTACCCGGATCAGGCTGCCGCACTGGAAGCACTCTCCGACGGGGACGTCGATGCCATCTACCGTCCTGCGGAATCCGGGGCGGGTTGGGAGCTGGTCACCGAATCCTCCGGTGACACAGACATCCTCACCGCACTCCGGGCCGCACAGAGCACGATCGCACAGGACGAATTGCTCGCCGAGATCGGGATCAGCAGTGCACAGCTCTCCGCTATCACCGCAACCGGAACCGTGTCCGCAGTCCACGTGGGCGACGAATCGGGCGGTGGTGCCTTCGGTGATCCGCGGATCGCAGGAACCGTCATGATCACGCTGATAGGCATCGGTGTACTGGTCATGTCGGTAATGATGTTCGCCATCACCATCGGTTCTGCGGTCATCGAGGAAAAGTCCTCTCGCGTCGTCGAACTCATGGTTTCCACTGTCCGGCCGCTCGATCTCCTGTGGGGCAAGATCATCGGAGTCGGTGGAGTTGGATTGGTGTTCGTCGCCGCCCTGTTCGCGGTCGCGGCTGCGGGAATCGGGTTCACCGGGATCGGCGAGCGTTTCGACGTCGAGATAGATCTCACGGTTCTGCCTGTCCTGCTACTGTTCTACATCCTCGGGTATCTCTTCTTCTCGGTGCTCTATGCGGCGGCCGGCTCGCTGGTGTCCAGGATGGAGGACTTCCAGGGCGTGCAGACACCGGTGATTCTGCTTCTCATGGGAGTGATGTATCTGCCGTTCTTCGGTCTGTCTCAGGTGGATTCGACCTTTATGCGCACCGCCGCCTGGGTGCCACCGTTCTCATCCTCGACGATCCCGTTGCAGTACGCGGTCGGCAATGTCGGGGTCGGAGGCGTCCTGGGCGCCGCGGCGATCCTCACCCTGTCCACTGCCGTGATCATCTTGCTCGCCGCCCGGATCTACCGCTCGTCGATTCTGCACACCGGCTCCCCCGTGGGCTGGCTGAAGGCACTGCACCGAGCGCAGCGGGGCTGACCTGTACCGGATCGCCCCGGCTGGCGGCTCACCGTGGTTACAGTGACAGCCATGACGAACACCACCTCCCGCGATCTCATCGATCAGGTTCTCGATCCCGGTTCCTTCATATCCTGGGACAACCCACCCGTATACGGGAACATCAGTGACGGGTATCGGGAGACTCTCGAACGCGCCCGGGAAAGGTCCGGCGTCGATGAAGCGGTGATCACCGGCGAAGGGACAGTGAGCGGTACCCGGGTGGCATTCGTCCTGAGTGAGTTCGGTTTCCTCGGCGGATCCATCGGAGCGGCGACAGCCCGCCGCATCATCGACGGAATCCACAAAGCCACAGAGAGTGGACTTCCCCTGTTGATCTCTCCGGCGTCAGGCGGCACCCGGATGCAGGAGGGAACCCCCGCCTTCGCATTGATGGTATCCATCACCACAGCCGTCTACCGGCACAAGGACGCCCGACTCCCCTTCCTCGTGTATCTCCGTAATCCCACCACCGGCGGCGTGATGGCGTCCTGGGGATCCGCCGGACATTTCACCTTCGCGGAACCCGGCGCACTGCTCGGTTTCCTCGGACCCCGCGTCGTCGAGCTCACCACCGGCATCCCGATGCCGGACGGGGTGCAACGGGCCGAGAACCTCGCCGCCCGAGGTGTGATCGACGGTGTCGTCTCCCCGGGCCAACTGCGGGAATCGGTGATGAAGATCGTCGATGTCCTCCGAACTCCGACCACGGGCGTGCACACGATCGACGTGATGGTATCTCCGGAAACACCCCGTATAGACGTGTGGGATGCGATCACCGCGACACGCCGTACCGACCGCCCCGGACTGCGGAATCTCGTCGAATGCCTTTCCGATCACCTCATCCAACTGTCGGGCACCGGAGACGGTCGGATCTCCCCGGCTGTCATCGTGGCCCTCACCCGGATCAAGGGGCAACCGTGTGTGCTCATCGGGCAGGACCGGCACGCCCAGCCGCCGCACGCGGCGACGGAACTCGGCCCGGCGTCGCTACGCTTCGCCCGGCGTGGTGTGGCGCTGGCGCAGGGCCTTGGTCTGCCGCTGGTCAGTGTCATCGACACCCCGGGGGCTGAGTTGTCGGTCGCAGCCGAGGAAGCGGGCATGGCGGGTTCCATCGCGCGGACCCTCGGTGAACTCGTCGACGTAGACGTTCCGACGGTCTCGGTGATCCTCGGGCAGGGCTGCGGAGGCGGGGCACTGGCGATGCTGCCCGCAGATACGGTTCTCGCCGCCGAACATGCCTGGCTCTCCCCACTGCCCCCGGAGGGCGCATCGGCGATCATCCACCGGGATACGGACCATGCCCCGGAGATGATGCGGGAGCAGCGGGTCTCCGCCTTCGCCCTGCGGGATACCGGTATCGTCGATGCGCTCATCCCGGAGGAACCCGACGCTGCCGAGGAACCGGATGCGTTCATCTCACGGGTTCTGAACGCAATTGCCGGGGCGCTCAACGAATTGGCGTCAGCCCCCGAGACAATCGGGCGCGAACACCGCTTCCGACACTACGAGCGGTGGGCCGTGGAACGGAACTGACACCTGAGACGCGAGGAAACCACCGCCCCGATTGGGCGGTGGTTTCCTCGTTGGGAATCTACTGCTCTACATCAGCCGACGCTGATCAGGTCAATGACGAAGACAAGGGTCCGGCCGGAGAGCGGATGCCCGCCACCCGCAGGCCCGTAGGCGGCTTCCGGGGGAATGGTGAGCTGGCGGCGCCCACCCACCTTCATCCCCGGGATACCCTCCTGCCAGCCTGCGATGAGGCCGGAGAGGGGAAATTCGATGGTCTGTCCACGATCCCAGGAAGAGTCGAACTCTTCGCCCGATTCGAAGTCGACGCCGACGTAGTGCACCTCCACGAGTCCATTGGGCTGAGCAGCCGGCCCGTCACCTTCAATGAGGTCGACGATGACGATGTCCTCTGGGGCGGGGCCGGTCTGTGCTTCGATCGTGGGCTTGTCCATGAACGCTCCTTTGGGCTGTAGACGTGATGTTCACTGGCGATGGTACGCGATGTTGCCCCGCTCACGACCGGGCGAGGGTGGCGTGCCACCACAACGGAGCCACTGTACGCGATTTTCTTTCAAGGAAAAAATACCGGCGACCCTCGACAAGGAAGAACCCGCGGTGTACCGCGGGTTCTTCCGCATCTCGATCAGCGATACATTCAGCGCTGCGGGCGCGGAACGAACTCGCGGAGAGTCTCACCCGTGTAGATCTGACGCGGGCGATAGATCTTGGAGGCGGGGTTCTCGATGAGCTCACGGTACTGGGCGATCCAGCCCGGAAGACGGCCCATGGCGAAAAGCACCGTAAAGAAGTCCGTCGGGAAGCCCATCGCCCGGTAGATGAGACCGGTGTAGAAGTCGACGTTCGGGTAGAGCTTGCGGGAAATGAAGTAGTCGTCCGCCAGGGCGATCTCCTCCAGGTTCAAGGCGAGATCGAGCAGCTCGTCACCACCCATCTTCTCCAACACCTCGTGCGCAGTGGACTTGATGATTGCCGCACGCGGATCGTAATTCTTGTACACGCGGTGACCGAAGCCCATGAGACGGACACCGGCCTCCTTGTTCTTCACCCTGGTCATAAAGTCGGTCGCGTCGCCGCCGTTGGCCTTGATCTCATCAAGCATCTCGAGAACAGCCTGGTTAGCGCCACCATGGAGCGGGCCAGACAGGGCGTTGATGCCCGCAGCAATGGAGACGAACATGTTCGCCTGCGCGGAAGCGACCATACGCACCGTCGAGGTGGAGCAGTTCTGCTCGTGATCGGCATGCAGAATGAGCAACTGATCGAGGGCCTTGGACATGACCGGGTCGACCTCGTAATCCTCGGTCGGGAAACCGAACATCATCCGGAGGAAGTTCTCACGGGCGTTGAGTTTGTTGTCCGGATACATCCACGGTTCCCCGTGGCGGGCACGGTGCGCCATCGCAGCCAGCATCGGAACCTTGGCCATCAGGCGGACAGTGGCCTTGTCACGGTGCTCTGCATTCAGCGGATCCAGGGAATCCTGATAGTAGGTGGAGAGGATGTTCAGGGAGGACGCCAAAACGGACATCGGGTGAGCATCACGGGGGAACACCCGGAACTGGCTCTTGAAATCCTCGTCGATGAGGGTGTGGTGCCGAATCTCGGCATTGAACTTCTCCAACTGCGCCTGCGTCGGCAACTCACCGTGAATAAGCAGATAAGAAACCTCGTTGAAGGTGGCTTTCGCCGCAAGGTCCTCGATCGCGTAACCACGGTAGCGGAGAATCCCCTCGGCACCGTCGATGTAGGTGATCGCAGATTCGGTGGAACCGGTGCTGACATAGCCCGGGTCATAGGTGACGAGTCCGGTCTCGGCGAGCATCTTGCCCAGGACGATGCCGTCCTGACCTTCGGAAGCCCGCATGATGTCCATCTCGAACTCACCACCGGGGTAGTGGAGTACGGCCTTGTCCTTGTTGTCAGTTGCCACAATGTACCTTTCAAGCTTTGTCAAGTGTCACCATCCCAGTTCTGGGACGGCCATTGCACCGAAGCATGGTGCGCCACGCTGAACTGCCACGCCTCACCGGGCGGTGTTGCCCGGAACACAATCCGGATAATCACCTCCACGCTATACGGTTTGTCACGCACAGGCATCCACTCCGGTTGTACCCGTAACATCATGCCCGCTAGATGACCTGAACACATAGAGCCAGGACTCACCGCCCCCGCGTAGCCCTAATGAAACAGCGGCAACAGACAACAGCGGCACGTGACACACCCTGTGAAGTTATCAGTGTTCCATGAGGTGAGGAGCCTTTTCAGAGGATGGACCGAGATGGCCAACGGCACCATTTTTCAAAGGCTCGGTACGTCATGGTTTTACACATACCCCCAAAAACACGGCAGTGGGGTGTGGCACAGTCTAGCAAAGATTGTGATGACCCAGACAGTTAAGTGCACAGTATTCAACCCCAACACACCCGCTACGGGGGGCCCGGGACACAGGTTTACTACCCCCGCCTATTTGGTCTTCCAGGGTCCGCGAACAGAACATGACGTTCGAGCATTCCCCACTGCCCGCGATCTGTCCGGCAGGGCCGGAAGGTTCCTGCATCTCTTCCTCCATCACGTGCCCGAGCCACACCCCCACCATGCGCCCCGGACCAGGCCCGGGGACTAGAGTTATCCGGGTACGGTTTTGTGCTGTACCCGGTCTGCTACCAGACCACAGCCCCAGTACCCAACGAGGAAGACCCCGACACCGCCATGACCGACCAGTACCCCACCCTTCCCGCGAACCTGTTGCCCGCAGACGGCCGCTTCGGCTGTGGTCCGTCTAAGGTGCGTCCCGCTCAGATTCAGGCCATCGTCGACGGCGCCACCGGAATCGTCGGAACGTCCCACCGGCAGGCCGCTGTTCGCGACGTCGTCGGCTCCCTCCGTGAAGGTCTGGCCGAACTGTTCAGCCTTCCGGAAGGCTACGAGATCGTCCTTTCTCTCGGTGGTGCCACCGCCTTCTGGGATGCCGCCACGTACGGATTGATCCGTGATCGCTCCGGTCACCTGACCTTCGGGGAATTCTCCGGAAAATTCGCCGCAGCGGCAAAGAAGGCCCCGTGGCTCGCGGACCCGGCGATCGTCGCCGCGGAACCTGGTTCCGCCCCGCAGCCGCAGGCATTCGAGGGATGTGACGTGATCGCCTGGGCCCACAATGAGACATCCACGGGTGCGATGGTTCCAGTGACCCGACCGGAAGGCTCCGCGGGATCCCTCGTCGTCATCGACGCGACTTCAGGTGCGGGCGGGCTCCCGGTCTCGATGGACCAGGCAGACGTCTACTACTTCTCCCCACAGAAGTGCTTCGCGTCCGATGGCGGGTTGTGGTTCGCGGCAATGAGCCCCGCGGCGATCGAGCGAATCGCCGAGATAAACTCCTCCGACCGTTTCATCCCCGCCTTCCTCAACCTGCAGACGGCCGTCGACAACTCCCGCAAGAACCAGACCTACAACACCCCGGCCGTCGGTACCCTCCTGATGATGAATGACCAGGTGCAGTGGATGAACGCGGCTGGCGGTCTCCCGGGCATGGTCGAAAGAACCACCGCTAATTCACAGGTCCTCTACCGCTGGGCGGATGCCCGCCCCGAGGCACAGTGCTTCGTCTCTGATCCCGCGAACCGGTCACTGGTTGTCGGCACCATCGACTTTGACGATTCGATCGATGCGGCACGAATCGCGAAAATTCTGCGGGCGAACGGGATCGTCGACGTGGAGCCTTACCGCAAGCTCGGCCGTAACCAGCTCCGTGTAGGTATGTTCCCCGCAATCGATGCCGCCGACGTTGAGAAACTCACCGCGTCCATCGATCACATCCTCGACGAGGGGCTTGCCACCGCATAGCCCGGATTCAGCCACAGCCTGGCTCCGTACGGGGAGCATCCGTCACAAAAACACCACCGCGACCGGCGCTTCTGACCGGTACCGCGGTGGTGTGTGCGTTAGAGTGGAGCAAAAGCCGACCCCGGACCCGGGAGATCCGGCCCCATCAGAGCACACAGGGAGATCGTATGCGGGAGCTCAGAATCGTACCCGAGGAATCCACACCCGGGTCCCTGGTGCTCCACCTCGTCGATCCGGTGTCGGGCACCGCGGAGGATGAACAGTTCTTCCTCACGGTCGATGATCGACTCCGCGGCATCATCACCGGCGACGCGGCCACCCCCGCAGCAGAATCTGCCATGTCGACAGATACCGACGGGGATCCCGCCGCATCCCGCACATCACGGGAACCAGACCCCAGGCTCTCTGCACCGCTCACCATGAGTCCCAAGGAGATCCAGGCGAGAATCCGTGGCGGCGCAGAAATCAGCGAACTGGCCACAGAATGCGGTGTCCCGGAGAGTCGCATCGAGCCATTCGCACACCCGGTCCTCCTGGAACGCGGACGTATCGCCGACATGGCGAAACAGGCACATCCCGTCCGAGACGACGGGCCCGCACCACTCACCCTCTGGGAGGTCCTCGCGACGGCGCTAGCCGCCCGTGGATACGATCTCGACAGCAGTGAATGGGACTCCTACCGTGAGTCCGGTGGCCAGTGGGTCATTTTGGTCACCTGGTTGGAGGGGCAAACCAGAACCACCTCTGAGTGGTCCTACCACCGCCAGGGCGTCAGCAATGCCACCGCGGTCGCCCGGAACTCGGTCGCGGCAGCCCTCCTCGACCCCAACTTCGGACGCCCCAAGCGTATCCTCAGCCCGGTCTGGGCGGGGACCGACACCGCCCAGGACGATGACAGGACCGGGGAGCACGGTTCATCCCACACGGCCCCCGGAGACTCCGGCCACGATGCCGAGGACCATCTCGGGGATGGAGGTGACCGGGATTTTCTCCGTCATCCCGATGATGAGCAGTCCAAACGTCCCCGCCGCAGAGCCATCACCCCGCACTGGGAGGATGTCCTTCTGGGGGTCCGCACGAACACCAAACGACCGAAGAACTGAGTCTCCAGGTGAACAATCCGACCCACACCAGCGCCGTCATCACGATCTGGTTCGTCAACACAACCGACCCAGCCGCCGTCATAGCCAGTGAACCACGCTCCGACCGTGGTTTCGGACGTAAGTATCTTGCCCAGTTGAACCCGGCATGGCCCATCACTCCCATCGGTCAGTTCGCTCTGAACCGGAGTGTTCCGGCGTCAACCGACGAGTACTACATCGCGGGATATCCCGGTGTCACCCTCGTGCAGACCGTCATCGACGACATCCATCGACTCTCCGACCTCGATCCCCGTCTCCTCTCTTCCCTGCCCGCCCAGGACATCTACGTCTTCGCGATGGATCCTGCGACCGACTTCGGTGGATTCGCCCACTTCCATGACGGTACGGTGGTGCGTTCGCTCTGCGCCCGGCGTGACCGCCTCTATGAGGACATCGGCCTACCTGACCCCTTTGAGCTGCCGTTCTGGGCCGGTGAGCACGATGACGGCACTGGCGGTGGCATTGACCTTCCGTTCCATCCCGTTGACCTGGTTCCGGCCGCGCAGCAAGCCTGGTTGGGCTTCGACATCACATCTGATGGCCCGGACATCCACGTCACGGCCTTCGCTGTCGACGGACGCCCGGAGCCCCGTTTTCTTGACGGATCCGGACATCACCGGGCACCAGACCTGGATACGGTGGTGGGCAGGGCGTCGTCGAAACTCGGGCTGTCCGTGCGCGACCCGGGGTACGACGATTACGAGACCCACGATGCCGATGATGCGGACGGTGACGAATTCCGGAGGCTCGCGGAAGCAGGTGCGGCGGCAGCACGCAGGGTCGGCAAGATCATTGTGAGGCGCGGCCGCGTCATGAGGAAGACCATCGGACATCGCCTGCGGCACACCGACCGCCCGTGAGAACCACTCAGCGCAGACTGCGCTGGCGTTCGTAAAATGCAATCGCAGCGGCTGTCGCCAGGTTGAGGGAATCCGTGCCGGAGGCCATCGGTATCCGGGCACGGACATCGGTGGCCCGCATGGCGTGCTCCGACAACCCGGGCCCCTCCGCTCCGACCAGGAGTGCGAGCCGATTCACAGGGTACCCATCGGCTCCTGTGACGGCATCCGCGAGATGCTCCGCAGCCGGATCCGGTGTGAGTGACAGAAGGGTGAATCCGTCGGCGCGGAGGTCCTCGAGTCCTCGCTGCCACGTCGTCGGTGTTCCGGAAAAATGCGCAAATGGGGTGCGCAGAACATGCCCCATGGAAACCCTCACCACCCGCCGGTACAGTGGATCCGCGCACCCGGCACCGAAGAGGATCGCGTCCACGCCGAGTCCCGCTGCGTTGCGGAACAACGAACCGATGTTCTCATGATCCCCCACCCCTTCCAGGACAGCGATGGTGCGCGCACCGTCAACAGCTTCGGTAACGCTCATACCGGGTACTCTGTCGGCGGCGGCGAGCAGTCCACGGTGCATATCGAACCCCACGGTCTCTGCGAGGGTACGACGCTCCACCTCATAAATCGGGATACCCCTGGCCGAGACAGCCCGGACCACCTCGGGATCGGCAAGGAATTCATCCAACCGGTGCCCGAAACCGACGATTGAGCGAACCGGGAACCGGGAGGCCAGGAGTCTCCCGACAACCAGTGCACCTTCGGCGATGACCAGTCCCTTTCCCCCGGGGAGGTCGGGGCGGTTGTCTGAATGGTTGAGGTCCCGGTAGTCGAGGAGCCTGGAATCGTCTGGGGAGGTCACAGGTATGCGCAGCACGGTGTCATCGTAGGACACTGTGCCCGCCGGGACACACAGAGGCGCCGACCTCCGGGGAAACTGGCCGGGGGTCGGCGCCTCGTGGGGTCCGGACGGAGCCGTCACCCGATGGCGTGGATCACCGGATCAATGGTGAAGTAGATCATGAAGAGTACGGAGATCAGCCACAGCAACCAGTGCACCTTCTTCGCGCGGCCGCTGGCGAGGGACATCAGCACGTAGGCGATGAAGCCCACACCGATGCCGTTGGCGATCGAGTAGGTGAACGGCATGATCACGATGGTGAGGAACGCTGGAAGTGCGACGTGGAACTTCGTGAAATCAATGTCCACGACCTGCCCCATCATCATCGCACCAACGACGACGAGCACCGGGGCAGCCGCCTCGATCGGGACGACCTCATACAACGGAGTGAGGAACATCGCGGCAAGAAACAGGACACCGGTGACCACGTTCGCCAGTCCCGTTCGGGCACCGTCAGCGATACCTGCAGCCGAGTCGATGTAGACGGTGTTCGACGATGCTGAGACACCACCACCGACGACGGCGCCGGCGCCCTCGACGATCAGCGCACGCTTCATGTCCGGAAGGTTGCCCTCAGCGTCAACCAGGCGTCCCTGTTTACCCAGCGCGGTCATGGTACCCATCGCATCAAAGAAATTTGCCAGGACCAGGGTAAACACGAGCAGCGATGCGGAGAGCACTCCGATGCGACTGAAGGCGCCGATGAGGTCAACCGCTCCAACCAGCGACAGGTCGGGTGCACTGCCCACGCTGTCGGGGAGCGCTGGAACGGCGAGGGACCAACCTGTGGGAACCGGTTTCCCATCGACGAACGACGGGCCGGAGTCTGTGAGTGCCTCGACGATCATCGCAAGGACCGTGGTGGTGAGGATTCCGATGAACAGACCACCACGGACCCGTCGGGTGACCAGGACACCACAGATGACCAGCCCTGCACAGAACACGAAGGTCGGCCATGACCCAATCGATCCATTGATACCGAGGCCGACAGGTACCGTGGTACCCGCGGCATCCGGGATGCGACGTACGAAGCCCGCATCGACGAGCCCGATGAGCGCGATGAACAGGCCGATACCGACGCCCATCGCGGCCTTCAGGGAGTGCGGTATCGCCTCAAAGACAGCGACGCGGAAACCGGACACCGCCAAGATCACGATGATTATGCCGTCAATAACGACGAGGCCCATGGCTTCGGGCCAGGTCAGACCTTCTGTGGCCACCAAGGTCACCGCGACGAGGGTGTTGATCCCGAGTCCGGTGGCGATACCGAAGGGGTAGCGGGCGATCACGCCGAAGGCGATGGTCATCACACCGGCCGCAAGGGCCGTCACCGCAGCCACCTGTGGGATACCCAGGGTGTCACCGTTGACGTCGGCGGTGGTGCCGATGATCAGTGGGTTCAGGATGATGATGTAGGCCATGGCGAAGAAGGTGACCACGCCGGCCCGGATCTCGGTGCCCACGCTTGACCCGCGGGCGGTGATGTGGAAGAAACGGTCGAGTGCGCCGTCGGACTGGTCCGTCTGCGGCGCGGCAGCGGTGATGCCGCCGGTGCTCTCGGTCATGAGTGTAGGGTGTCTTTCCGTCAGTACGGTCAGGGATGTCACATGCCCTCCCGTCCAACCGGGCAAAGGAAAGCTGTGCCACGGATACAATGGCACCGGCACGCGCCGATGGGCAACCGGACTTCATGCAGTACCGGGCCTGATTCGACGAGATGACCGTATCGGGGTGAGCCGCCCCGGGTGCACACGGCGAGCACGCCCCGACCTTACGGACCTGACTGTGACAACAATTCTGCTGATAGACAACCACGATTCATTCACGCATCTGCTCGGCGACCTCATTCACCGGGCCACCGGTGTAGCTCCCCATATCCTGTCGAACAACTCCCCCCGAGTTACCCCCGAGCTCATCGCGGGAGCTGATGTGGTCGTCATCTCACCGGGCCCCGGATCACCCCATTCACCCGATGATCTCGGTGCGTCCGCCACCGCGATCGGCCAGAACCGAGTCCCCGTAGTCGGAGTCTGTCTGGGGCACCAGGCCATCGCGTTGGCTGCGGGAGCGAACGTCGAACGCGCGATGCATCCCAGGCATGGTCTGGTCAGCAGGGTCACTCACGACGGCACAGGAATCTTCACCGGGGTTCCCTCCCCCATTGAGGTTGTGCGCTATCACTCCCTGGATGTGACCGCTCCTCCACCGAATGTGGAGGTGCTGGCCCGCGCCGATGATGGAACGATCATGGCTCTCCGCCGGACCGATGCTCCTCAGTGGGGTGTGCAGTTTCATCCCGAGTCCATCGGCACGGACCACGGTGTCACGTTGCTCCGAAACATGGTCACACTCGCCTTACGGCACGGGACGCCGTCCTCCGGAACTGAGACGCGATGCTGGCGCCGGATACCGGTTCCGCACCCGCCATCCGCCCGCCGGGTCGCGGAATTCTGGCGAAGCCGTTATCCCGTACTCGTGTGGCTCGACGGTGCCGCATCCGAACCTGTGATCGCTGAGACGACCGCCGTTCGGGATCTCCCTGACGATCCCGAAGCCCCAGGCATCGTCGCAGCCGGGCATCACCTGGTCCATCCTTCCGGTATTCCCGACGGGAAACTCACCGAGGATAGTTCCCCCGCTCACCCGGACATCGTTCCCGGCGCGTTCGGGGTTCTAACCTACGAAGCTTCCGGAGGGTGGGACGGTGCGAAGGTAACCGAGGTCGACGGGAGTGAGCAACTGCTCGTACCCGAGGTGCTGTACCAGTGTGGCCCCGGCGGCGCCCATCTGACGGTTCCGGCGGATCTCCCGGAAAGCCACTTCGGGGAACTCATCCCAGCGCACCGTGTCCGCCCCCCAGATCCCCTCCCCCCGGCGCCCACGGTCGTGGATGGAATCCGTATGCGCCACAATGCCGCGACATACCGTGAAATGGTTGAACGCTGTCAGCGCTACATCGAGTGCGGCGAGTCCTACGAGCTCTGTCTCACCACCTCCGCATCCGCGGAACTCGCCGATGCCCCGGATCCGTTCGCCTTATTTCTCCGCCTCCGGCGCCTGGCAGCGGCACCGAGGGCCGGAGTACTGATCACACCTGACTTCGCGGTGTTGTCAGTGTCCCCGGAGCGTTTCCTCACCGTCACCGCAGGAGTGATGACTGCATCTCCGATCAAGGGAACCCGTCCACGGGGTGCGACACCGGAGGAAGATACGCGACTGGCCGACGAACTCGCGTCAAGCACGAAGGACCGTGCGGAGAACATGATGATCGTCGATCTGCTCCGAAACGATCTCGCCCGGAGCTGCATCCCCGGTACCATCACCGTTCCTGAACTGTGTGCGGTCCACACCTTCGACAAGGTTCATCAGATGATCTCGACCATCTCCAGCAGGCTCCCCGTCAACGCGAATAGCCTCGATGCTGCGCTAGCGGCGTTTCCTCCGGGGTCAATGACCGGCGCCCCGAAACAGCGCAGCATGGACATTCTCGCGGAGCTGGAAGGCACACCACGGGGTGTGTACTCGGGGTGCATGGGCTGGATCTCCGCAACCGGGGATCTGGATCTGTCCGTACTCATCCGCACGGTGGCCGTCCACGGTCGGAGCCTGAACTACGGGGCCGGTGGCGCGGTGACCCGGTTGTCTGATCCGGCAGCAGAGTGGGAAGAGGTTCTGGTGAAGACCCTACCTTTTCGTCTTCTGCTGGAACACGGCATCTCAGAGGTTGATCTGTGACCTGGCCGGAACGTGTATCGACGTCGTTCCGGATGATAGACGGCCGCGTCCGCTGCTGGCATGCACACATGGAGAGACTCCGGCCATGGTTGTCGGACGGAGACGAATCCGTGATCCGATCGACTCTGCGAACTGCAGGTTCAGGCGCGTTCAACCCGTTGGTTTCCGTGGGGGTTGGCGGCCCATCGGTGCTGATCCGACCTGATCGGGAGTTCCATGAACTCATCACGGTTGACGCCATCGGACACCGGGATCTACGTACCCAACCGACAATAAAGGGGCCGGACCTGGACTGGCTCGCAGATTGTCTGATGCAATCCCGAGACCGCGGGGCAGATGAGGGATTGTTACATGATGACGCCGGTTTCGTCATCGAAGCCGTCTACTCCACGATCTTGGTACTTGGTCCAGGCCGCGCGACACTGATCCGGCATCCGCGTTCTCTACGTTCGACGACGGCTGACGGGGTGTGCACCCTTCTCCGGGGATCGGGGTGGCCTGTCACGGAGGAAACCCGGATCCGTCCTCGAGAGCTCATGAGGTCCCAGGTATGGCTGCTCAACGCATTCTCCGGGGTTCGCGCGGTCACCGGCTGGGTAACTGAACGTGGGCTGATTCCGGCGCCGGATGCCGTCGAAGCCGGACCGAACGGAATGTCCGGAGTATCGGCACAGCTCTGGTCCACCGCGATCCGGGTCTAGAGTTCAACGGTGTATTCGTCGTCGAAAACTTCGCCTTCCGGGGTTCCGAGGGTATCCGCCGGCGGAGTGTCCGAATGGGCACCACATCCGTAGCCGGAGTGTGCGACACGTCCATCAGCCGCGTACTCGTTGGTGCACACCCCGAAGTTGGCGACGGCATTTTCGGGCAGTGGAATCCAGAAGGCGCAACTGCCGCAGTGCAGCGCCGCACGCTGAGCGAACTCGCTGGTCGGCCCGAAGTCACTCCCCCGCCATCTGTGGAGAGCATCATCGAGTCCACGTCGGGTGAGGCGTTTGTCCGTGCGTTGACACGGAATCGCGGGACGCTCGGAATCCGTAGCCCCGACAAGTTCCGTGGCGTCGACGAGGCGTTCATCGTCGGGCCTCGGCGGCATGACATCACCTGGGCCAAGGTCGCCGGGGCGAACTCGCTCAGCGTAAGGCACCCAGTCTGGAGCCCGTAGTGCATCTCTGCCTGGCTGCAACGCAACTTCGTTGACGGTAACGTACTCCGAGTTCGGGGCGCAGGCGACGACAGCGACCCATTCCCATCCACCGTAACCGGGCACATCAGCGGCGAACCGATGCGCGGCAGAGTGTGCCCCGATCCGGCTCACACCGAGATGAATTCCAACTCCGCCTTCCCCGAGACCGACAACAGCGTCGCGTGCGACAGCGATAGCTCCGGCTCCGAGCAGGGGGTCACTCTTCCGTTCCCGTGTCCGGCGGGAGGATCGGCTTCGGCGATGATTACTCTTCGGCACCCGACCATTATCCGGTATCTGATGCATGATGGACGAATGTCCCCTCTCATGTGGTCACGAAGCGTCACTGTCACTGCGACGACACTGTGCCTGACCCTCGTCGGTTGCACCCCGGATCCTGCTCCGGTCATTCTCCGGGAACATGGTCTGGACCACTTCGGGGTGGAGACCGTCGCGCAGTACCCGATGGCCGGGGACAGTTTCACCCAAGGGCTGGAGTACGACGGTGAACGACTTCTCGTCGGCACGGGAATCACAGGTGAGTCCCGTGTGTACACATCCGATCTCGATGGCACGGAGATCCGCTCCGTGGACCTGCCACCCGAGTATTTCGGGGAGGGGGTCACCGACACAGGCACGGCGATCTGGCAACTGACCTGGCGGGACGGGACGGCGATCAAGCGCGACCGCGACACCCTCGAGGAAATCGGGCGGACGTCCTACCCTGGCGAGGGGTGGGGTCTCTGCTCCTTCGGCGACACCGTCGTCATGTCCGACGGCACAGACCACCTGCGGCTGCTCGATCCGGACGATCTACGGGAACTCTCACGTATCCCGGTCACGTTGTCGGGTGAACCCATGGATCGGCTCAATGAGCTCGAATGCGTCGAGGCCAATGGACGGAGGTCCGTTCTGGCGAACGTCTGGACGACTACGACCATCGTCCGGGTTGATCTGGACGACGGTGCAGTGACTGCGGTGATAGACGCTTCAGGGCTCAGAGACGCGAACCCGACGGACCCGGATGACGTTCTGAACGGCATCGCACAGGTACCGGGCACCAACCGCCTCCTGCTCACCGGTAAGCGGTGGGGCACCCTCTACGAGGTGACGCTCACGGAGTCACCGACCACGGACCGATAGACTGCGGACATGGCAGAACGTAGGAACAGAGGCAAGAATCTCCGGCAGTTCATCATCCTCATCATCGCGGTGATCATCGTGGTCGCGGTGTCGGTGTTGTTCCAACGCTGGTGGAACGACCGCCCGGGCCCGCCGCCCCAGGAGATCACCCTCCAGGCATCCGTCGGAGACAGGGAGGTGATCGTACGGCCCTACAGTGCCTGCGAGATCGACGTCTTCTGTCCTGAAGGGGAGGTAACCGATCTCGCGGTCGGTGCAGAGGAAACGCTCACGGTCACCCTCCCCCCCGAGGTGTACGACCATGATTTCTCAGTACTCATGATCTACGACAATCCCGCAGCCAACGACCAGCGCCTCTACCCGGGCAACAGTACCCGGGAGGTAGAGATCGACGGGTCCGCGGAGCTCAAGGACGGTTCGGAAGATGAGTCAACCGACGCCCGGCTCCTGGTGGTTGAGGTAGCCTCACCTCAAATCGGGACCGACAAGGACGGGCATCCCAGCCCCGTCCGTGTCGTCTGGTCCATCAACGCCCAACCCTGAGCAGAAACCTCAGGAATCGAGCTCCCGGGCGACAGCCCGGAGGATCTCGGCCACCTGCCGACCGGTCTTCCGATCAGGTCGGCGACCCGTACGAAGATCGGGCTGCACCTTCGATTCCAGAAGTGTGACCAGGTCGGAGATCATTCCATGGAGTTCCTCCGGCTGGTACTTGTGCTGGGGCCGCCGGACCACGCGGGGGGTGTCGAGGACCTTCACCCGGAGCGCCTGCGGACCACGACGCCCCGCTGCGAAATCAAACTCGATTCGCTGACCCGGGTGGAGTTCCTCAACTCCGTCAGGAAGCACCTGTTTTCCCACGAAGCAGTCCTCGTCGCCCGGATTGGATACGAAGCCGAAACCGCGTTCCGTGTCATACCACTTGACTTTGCCGATAGGCACTGGACCTCACCCTTTCATTGAGCGCTGGGAGGGAGCCCGGCGCGGGGACCCGCCGACGACAGGGGATCCCGTCATTCTGCCGACCATGCCGCCCCACCGTCACCCGAGCATCACGTAAAGAAGCTAATATACCCCGATAGGCACTGCCGTGACCCCGCTCCCTCCCCCGGGACACAACAAAGCGGAAGATACCAGCAGAACCGCACCCCATCCAGTATGTATCACCAAGGCGATGAGAGCTGATCCTCGATATTTGCCAGGCTGGATAAAAATTGTGACCCAACCGTATCCAATCCGCTCACCTGCTGTTTCATCGACTCACGGACGCGTAGCCGACATTTTTTCGCGTCCGGAACGTGACAGTTTCGTTATAAACCAGTACCGTTGCTGAGCGTAGGCCCTACCACCACGCCCGTCGAGCCCATCGCACCCCCTGTCCGGGACAACCGATGGCGTGGTAACTCACGTCGGGGCCTGTGGATTCCCACGAGATCAACCAGCCCACCTCGCGCCGCCACTTCAGGTGCGGCGCTGGACCGTCGAACTGAACACAGCGAGGACAGGGGCGGAGCTGCCATCACCGGTAGAACCCGGTATCGGCACCAGACATGGTAGCCGGGGCAGCCCGACAAGCGATGACCGAGAGGAAACGAAAGACTTCATGGCCCATCACGCAAAGCAGACTCCCTCCCGCATGACCCGGCTCGCGGCATCCGCCGTGGCTGTCGGGACGGCAGCATCCATTCTGGCGCCCACCGCGTCCGCTGCCCCGTACTCCGACTGGGACCGGCTCGCACAGTGTGAGGCCGGTGGAAACTGGGGTATCAACACCGGAAACGGCTTCTACGGCGGACTCCAGTTCACCCCGGGCACCTGGCGCGCCTACGGTGGCGACCAGTTCGCACCACTGCCGCACCAGGCCACCCGTGAACAGCAGATCGCCATCGCCGAGAAGACCCTAGCGGGACAGGGCTGGGGTGCCTGGCCCGCCTGCTCCGCCCGACTCGGTCTGAACTCCGCCCCGAACACGCACCGTGGCGTTCCCGCCCCGGAGGCTCCTTCCATCGCTGCGCCGGTGATCCCCGCACCCGCGGAGTTCAACGCTGAAGCCACCGTCATCGAGGAGCCCGTCGCAGGTTCCAGCGATGTCATCCCAGTTGATGCGCTATACAACGCCCTGGTGAACGCTCTGCGTGACCGTGGACTGCCTGTACCTCATGAACTCACCGCCTTCTACCAGGCGAACCGAGGCAACTTCGAAGCCTTCTACAGTGCCAACCGGGACAACATCGAGTTCCTGCTGGGACGCTGACTCCCCCTTCATCGGCGATACACCTGAAGCCGCCAGGCGAGTGCACGCACCCCACGTGTTCTTCTCGCCCGGCGGCTTCAGGTGTATCTGGCGGACGTCATCCCGTCTCCGGCAGAACCCGGGTAGCACGAAGTGCCGGAGATTGACTCACACCACGTATCGATGGAGCCATTCTCCGGCTGGGCCGGACGGGAAAGTACCGTTCTTAGCGATTGACCCGCGTATAGGGATGGACGTAGCCGAGTTCCTCCACGGGGCGCGGGAAAACCATCTCGTCACCGTACGGACTCGATGCACCGTCCACCTTGGAGACCAGCTCAGTCACCGGATGTCCACCCCCGGGGACATGCTCCGGCCAGCCGGGATCGACGTAGCTTTTCTTTTCCATTTTCGACATGGCCCCATTCTCTCAAACGGGGCGCAGAAAAGTCACCTTATGACCCTCTAAACTTGGCGTCACCATGAAAACACCTGCCTCCGCTCCAGATTCAGGCCCCACGTTCAGTCAGTGGCTCTCGGGGGTCGACGACGACCTCCTCACCCGAATCCTCTCCCACCGACCCGACACCGCGTGGCCACTGCCTCCCGGAATCGGTGCCTTAGCAGCCCGCCTCCAACTTCGGGCATCGGTCGCCCGGGCGACGGCGAACCTGACGGCACTGCAGCTCATGGTCCTCGAGGCAGTCGCTGTACTCGGGGGTGAACTCCATCCGGTGTCCGCCCCCGATGTGGTCGAGCTGGTCACCGGACGACTCAACACGGCGGAGAATCCGGCACAAATAGACGCGGATACCGTGTCCGACACCCTCATCGAGCTGATCGAGCGGGCACTCCTCCACGGAACACCTGATCGCCTTCGCGTCACGGGAGAAGCCATGTCCTCGCTTCCGGCAAACTGGCAGCTTCTTCCCGATCCTGCCGGACGCACCACGCCCCTCGACGAGCAAACAGCCCGGGCCAGGATCACTGAGCTCTCTCCCCGCGAACGACGAATCCTCGACACGTTGGTCGCATCCGGCGGATTCGGATTGACCAAGGATGCCGCGCCCGATGCTGATCCTGACCGGCCCGTACCCCGACTCATCGCCGCGGGGTTACTCCTTCGGGTGGACAACAGGACGGTCAAGATGCCCGCAATCGTGCGGGGCCTTCTCGACGGCACCGGTGTCACTCCTCAGCCGCTTCTCCCTTCTCCCCGTACCGCCCCGGACGGAGGTCTCATCGCTGATCCAAGAGCTCAACGAAAGGCCGATGACGAGGGGGCTGCAGCGGGTATGGAGGTGACACGCCTCATACGACGTCTGATAACAATTCTCGGTGATCAGCCCGTCCAGTGTCTGAAGGAGGGCGGAATCGGTGTCCGCTCACTCACCAGGCTGTCACGCGACCTGGACTGCGACGAGAAAACGGTGCACCGTCTGGTCTGTCTCGGTGTCTCCGCCGGGCTGTTGGGCCGCGGTGAGCCGGACCCTGCCCCATCCGACGACCCAGGTGGCGAGCTCCTGGCCCCTACCCCCGACGCAGATCGCTGGCTCGCGGCTCCACCGGCAATCCGCTGGTCGATTCTCCTCGACGGCTGGGCCGGATCCGTCTGGGCCCATTGGCGTATGGGGCGCACCGACACCCGCGGCCGAACCATCCATCTTCTCTCCACCGCGACCGAGTACCAGGGACTCCCCGGTGTCCGACAACTGGTGATGGCACAGTTCGTCCGCCCGCCTGAAGGTATTGCCCTGGCTGCTGGTGAACTGGACGAGGATCTTCGCTTCACCGCGCCGGTACCCGCCAGCAGGATCCGGCCGGGAACCGTCTGCGAAATCGTTTCCGAGGCAACCTGGGTCGGAGCACTCGGCCACGGTATCGCCACGACGCCGCTCCGGGCGCTGATGAGAATTGGTGCCGATTCCGAAGCCGAATCCCCGGCCCCGGCACTCGTCACCGCGGCTGAATCGGTGATCCCTGCACCCGTCGACACACTCATTGCGCAGGGTGACATGACGATCCTGGCCCCCGGCCCTCTTGCCCCCGAACTGGAATTCGAGCTGACCCTCGCCGGAGACATCGAATCGGCGGGGATGGCCAGTGTCTTCCGGATCACCGAGAACTCTATCCGACGCGCTCTGGACGCGGGGCGGAGCGGCTCCGACATCCGGGCCCTGCTCGACCAGCACACACTCGGGGACCTGCCGCAAAACATCGACTACCTCATCACCGACGTGGCCCGCCGCCACGGGGCCCTTCGTGGCGGCCCCGCACTGTGCTACCTGCGCTGCGATGATGAGGCACTTCTCCGGCAGGTTGCCGAGGCTCCTGGCTCGCAGAAAGTCGCCCTGAGACTGGTCGCTCCCACCGTCGCCGTTGCGCAGGCACCACTCATCCAGGTTCTCGATGCGCTCCGGGCTGAAGGGTTCCAACCCGTCGCAGAATCCGCTACGGGAGCCAGCCTCGACCTCCGTGCACGTCCTTCACGGGTACGCACGGAAAACAGAGGTGCCCGCCCTTCAACCCCCCTGGCCCCCGGGAGTATTCGCGATGTGGTGGAGACAATACGACGGGGTGAGGCAGCTCAGAATGCAGCCCGCACGGGGCGTACCGCCACGGATGGCACCGGACGCACGGTGCAGGGAGCACAGGCACTAGGTATCCTCCAAGCCGCGGCGCGGTCGAATCGTACGGTGACTCTCGGGTTCGTCGACAATCACGGGCAGTCGGGGTACCGCCGGGTCACCCCGGTGATGGTGTCCGGTGGGCAGGTCGACGCCGTCGACGAGGACACCGGGGAGACCCAGCGCTTCCTCATCCACCGCATCACCGAGGTGATTCTGGGGGACGACTGACCACACCCGCACGAGAATTCCATCAATGCAATAATGGTGGTTTGACCCCGCACCGGGGATATACCCGTGAAACTGGAGAGGACGTGGACGCCTGTGCCCATCGGAGACGGCCCACTCATCGTGCAGTCGGACAAAACCGTACTGCTGGAGACCGGGCACGAGAAGGCCGACGAGGCCCGCTCGGCGCTGGCCCCGTTCGCGGAACTGGAACGCGCTCCGGAGCATGTACACACCTACCGGATCACGCCTCTCGCACTGTGGAACGCCCGCGCCGCGGGACACGATGCGGAACAGGTCGTCGATATGCTGGAAACCTACTCCCGATTCCCTGTCCCGCAGGCACTGCTCATCGATGTCGCGGAGACCATGAGCCGCTACGGCAGGGTACGCCTGCACAAAGATCCGGCGCACGGACTCACCCTGGAATCGGAGGAGGCCGCGATCCTGGCGGAACTCATCCGGCACCGGAAGATCGCCCCGATGCTCGGTGAGCGCATCGATGACACCACATTCACCGTCCATCCTAGTGAACGAGGTCGGTTGAAACAGGAGCTCCTCAAGGTCGGCTGGCCCGCCGAGGATCTCGCCGGATACGTCGACGGTGAAGCACACCCGATCGAATTATCCACCGAGAAGGACCACTGGGAACTACGGGATTACCAGGCTCAGGCCGCCGAAGCTTTCTGGGCTGGCGGCAGCGGCGTAATCGTGCTCCCCTGTGGTGCGGGGAAAACGATGGTCGGTGCCGCAGCCATGGCGAAGGCTAAGGCCACCACCCTCATCCTCGTGACCAACACCGTGGCTGGGCGCCAGTGGCGCGACGAACTGATCCGCAGAACGTCCCTCACCGCCGACGAGATTGGCGAATATTCTGGGGAGGTCAAGGAGATCCGCCCAGTCACGATCGCGACCTATCAGGTGGTCACCCGTCGCACCAAGGGCGAGTTCCGGGCACTCGAGCTGTTCGACTCCCGGGACTGGGGACTGATCATCTACGACGAGGTCCATCTGCTCCCGGCGCCGGTGTTCCGGATGACGTCCGATCTGCAGTCCCGACGGCGACTCGGACTCACCGCGACCCTCGTGCGCGAGGACGGCCGTGAGGGCGACGTTTTCTCCCTCATCGGCCCGAAACGCTTCGACGCACCGTGGAAGGACATCGAGGCGCGCGGCTACATCGCCACCGCGGACTGCGTCGAGGTCCGTGTCACCATGACCGACGCCGAACGTATGGCCTACGCCACCGCGGAGGCCGCCGACCGGTACCGGCTGGCGGCGTGCGCCGGCTCGAAGATGCGGGTCATCCGCAAGCTCCTGGCACAGCACGCGGGCCAACCGACGCTGGTGATCGGTGCGTACCTCGACCAGCTGGAGGAGATCGGTCAGACCATCGACGCCCCCGTCATCGAGGGCAGCACCTCGAACAAGCAGCGGGAAAAACTGTTCGCCGCGTTCCGTGCCGGGGAGATCGATGTCCTCGTCGTCAGTAAGGTCGCGAACTTCTCCATCGACCTGCCGGAGGCCGCAGTCGCCATCCAGGTGTCGGGTACCTTCGGTTCCCGACAAGAGGAGGCACAGCGCCTCGGTAGGCTGCTGCGGCCGAAGGCCGACGGAGGTGAGGCTCACTTCTACTCGGTCGTCTCCCGCGACAGCCTGGACACCGAATACGCCGCACACCGGCAGCGTTTCCTCGCGGAGCAGGGCTACGCCTACCGCATCATGGACGCAGCCGATCTGCCGGGATCCGGCATCTAGACTGGCAACGGACGGCACCCGCAACCGATTCCAACCACGGAAGGTAATCCACGCGATGAGCGCAACCGACTTCCCCTTCACCGTCGACGAGAACCACAGCAAGACGAACAATGAACTGTTCCGGGATTCCCGTCGCCTCGTGGTCTCTGCGGGTGTCTTCGGTCTGATCCAGGTAGCCGTCGCAGCCGGGATCCTGTGGTACTTCGGTGGGCAGCCGTGGGTCTGGATGATGGTGATCGCCCTGGCCGTGATGGCCGTGGTGAGCTTCGGCATGATGTTCGTCCTGCCCCGAAAGGTCGGCACCGCGCAGGAACTCTACGACCGCTATCCCCTCGTTCCCGCGGTCGTCGCAAAGGTTAACGAACGGGACCTCGTACTGCTCGCTCTGGTGAACACAACCGTGGATGAGAACGATAAACCCCGGTGGGCACTCGCCGCGCGAACGGTCACCAGACTCGCGGGCCACCCGCGAAAGGTCGGCGAACGGGTCCCGTCGGTGGCGGTGTCCGGGCAACGGCATCTCTCGGACAGAGAACACTGGAGCGAGGTCACCCCGATGCCGATTTCCTGGGCGACACCAGACAGGGGTGTGATCGGCCGGGCCGCTGACGCCATCCCGGCGGCTCAGTGGAAACGCCTGGAGAAGTCCGTCGATCGCCTCGCCGAGGTCCGCGAGACCCCCGCAGACCTGCTCGTTCTCGACTGACTTCCGGGCCCGGAGCATTGCCCGGTTCAACCATCCGGCCCCTGGCCACCGGACCACGGCAGTGTTCGATCTCAAAGATCGCCCATTCGGGTCCGGATTCGACCACTTGGTTGGTGTCTCCGACCGGTTCGCATCCTCCGATCACGGGATCAGCGCGAGATCGGCAACTTGTCCGGGATCGGTCGACCCACACGACAAGCTCGTCCAACCGGGGGACGCATCCCGCAGCTGATGCACGACCGTAGCGACGAGTGCGGCGACACCACCGTGCCCGGAGAGAGAAGGTCGGCATCGCCACAGGGCGCAGGAGGACACCTGAACGGTCCCATCCTCTCTCTCCTCGGGCACCGGCCTCCCGTTGATACCCGGTGACCCCGAACAGTCATCCACTGTGCGGCCGCTCGAGGCCCCTTGAAAGTATGGGGTTCCAGTGAGCTCGATAGGACACTAAAACTAATAGCGGATACACCCTTCCCGGATGCCGCCAGCTCAGGAGTTTCACCGTGAATGGAGCTCGCCCATGAACCACGACCGGTGGGGGGATACGGCATGAGTGGATCAACGAGCATCCCGGAATCCGGCATCACCGACAGCCGGGGGGCTGATACCCACGCCCCGGACGTCGATCCTCCATTTGTCCCTGCTCCCACCCGAGCTATCGGAGATAGCGCGCAGAGTCCTTTCGGACATCTGACCAGTGGACGCCGGGCGGAGGCCGCGGTGTTGCGGGTCACCGCTTCCGCAACGAGTGCCGCCTGGATCCTGGCTCTGGTATTCAGCAGAACCGGGAACCAAGTCGCTGGACAACTCTCGACGGGAAGCTTCAGCGGATCACTCGCAGCGTCAGCCACTCTCCTGATCTGTGCTTCGCTTCCCCTGCTGGTGTTTTTCAGCCCGGATCCGAGACGCTACCGGCAGCTGATGGTCCTCTCCGCCACGGGATACACCGCCATCATCAGCACCCACATTGTGTTGAAGGCGGTGTACGGCAGTTCTCCGCTCGGCGACCTCCATATGGAGGACTATTCCGGTTTTCCCGCCGTGTTCTTCGCCGCTTCACTCCGGCCACCGCTCGGATACGCTTTCGGGGCGATCATCATCGCCGCCTCCACACTCCTGAACAACACGATCCCCCTCGGTAGCCACTTCCTTCTCGCGATCGCCCACGGTGAGATCATTACTTTTCCGTTCCTCGTGTTTCTCGCCTACGCAACCAGCACCGCCCGGCGACTCGACGCCCGCGTTGCGTCGCTGCACCGCGCCGCGCTGCTGAACGCCGGGTCCCGGACGCTGAGGGAGACAGAGACCCAGTTTCTGGCCCACGTGCATGACAACGTCCTCACATTGCTTGGCTCCGTCGCCCGGGGCAACCCCGGGATCGGTACTGAACAGATCATCGGAAGATTGTCACCCGACGGTGTGCCGTACCCGGGCGGCGCTCCGGTCGCGGTCCGTGAGCTCATGGATGAGATGCTGCGAATCGTGACGATCTTCGATCCGAGAACCGTGGTGACATCGACGCCTGTGCCGTCCACCGCGGTGACCCTACCGGCTTCGGCGGCGGCGGCGATCTGTGACGCTCTCCGCGAAGCTGCACTCAATTCCGCGAAACATGCACCGGACGCCCAACGCCGGTGCGAGATCATTGTCACCCACAGCGACGACCGTCTGCGTGGTTTAACCGTCCGCTACAGCGATGACGGCCCCGGCTTCGACATCAGGAGGATTCCGGACGACAGGGCGGGGCTCCGCCTCAGCATATTCAGTCGTCTGCAGACGACGAAGGGCGGAATCGTCGACATCGAATCGGCACCGGGAAAAGGGGTGACCGTGACGATCGGATGGAGCGCCGACACGTACACCCGGATGCCTGCGGAACAGCCCCGCGACCCGTTCAGGTTCCCACCACTCGAACGCCTCACCGGCCGACACGTCACGTACAGTCCGTGGTTCGCGGGGTGCATCGCCATGACGTTCATGAGCATGCAGTGGACCGAGCGGCACCAGTACACCAACCACCCGGCGCAGATTGTCGCGACGATCGGTTTCGGGATCGCAGTCGCGGCGATCATGACCGGACGGGAGTTCAAGCTATCGATACCCGCGACGTGTGCAACAGTTACGGGCACCCTAATCATGAGCGTCAGCGGCCTGATGATGGGAGCCGGGCACGACATGCCGTGGCCCACCCACTGGTGGTTCTACGCCCTGCATTCGATTCTCCCTCTCCTCGCTATCCGAAGGCGTGGCGGAACTGCCGCAGCAACGTTTGGATGCGTCGTCGTGATCGTCACGGCGGCACGTGCAGCAGGAGCGACGGTGGACGCACCGGCTCTGTTTAGCATCCTCAACGTATTCCCGACGATCTTCGCCGGCGCACTGGTTCCGCTGTTGATCAAAAGAGCGACGAGCCAGTTCCCGATCGCGACGAAAGATGCGTTGAAGCATGACGAAGCCGAGCACCGGGCAGGTACCCACACCGGATATCTCCGACGGAACTGCGAATGGGTGAAAGCGATGATCGCATTCGCCTTGCCGGATGATCTGCCGTTGCAGGAAAGGACACGCAATGCGCGTCTCCTCGAGATGCGGCTCCGTGATTCAATCAGATCCCCGTTCCTCGACGTTCCCGATCTCACCCGGGAGGTGTGGAATGCACGGAAGCGGGGCGTCAAGGTCACCTTGCTCGATGATCTCACCCCGGCGAGAATCTTCCACCGGACAACCGTCGATCACCCGGAGCGCCCACCCGAAGTCGATGAAGCCTGCTCGCTGGCGGCGGACATCCTGAGATCAACGGACCGAGGAAGGGTAACCGTGCGGCTCATGCCGAGGGGCCGGGAACTGGCGGCGACCATACTGACGGAGACGCCTTCCGGGACGGTCTGCCATACGATCAGGAACCGCAGGGAGTCGGAGCCTGAACAATCGACGTAGCCGGGACCTCGGTGGCGCACAGTGCTGCGCCGGGCCTGGTAAACGGACACGTACCCGCCCTCATTCTGGTTGATCACAGTTTCTGGACGACGCCTCTGATGGTGGGGGGCCGCTACCGGGCGACGAGCCCCCTGTGTGGAGGCGGCGTGGCCGGGTGTGTCTCTCGGAACGGCGCGCCTTTTCAAGCCCGTCCCCCCGTCAACCGGCACGGCGAGGTCATCTCCGCATCCCGGGAAACCCGGGTCCTGTCCGCACCGGTCCTTTCCGGACAAAGTGTCGGGGTGCCTCGTCGGACGTTCCCGGTACCGCGTGCAGGCGCGCCATGACCGCTGCTGCGGCCACGACGACAGCGACGGCAGCTGTGCCCGGGACACCGAACTGATCCCAGAGATCGCCGAAAACTCCCCGACCGCGTACGCGGTACGAAAGGACGACCGTACGAGCGGTACAGGCGTCGGCACATCACCGCCCGAAACCGATGCAAGAGCGGTCCGACATGAGAGAACAACAGCAGGGACCGTCGCTGCTCTGGCTTCACCTTCCGCTCCCCCACTGGAACCGCAGGAGTACACGCGGGTGGGACAGCGCCTGCGGGAGCACCGGGACGGGAGTGTCGGGTTGAGCCGATCAACGGCCCGCGAAGGTACATCCCGGAGAGAAGCGGCACCGGGCCGCCCGGCACCGCCATCCGACCCCGAGGAGAAAATATGCACGCCGTACAGTTTTATGCGGTAGACGTCCCGAACGACAGATGTCGGGGCCGATGAACGGCGAGACCGGGGCTTCGGGAAGCCGCCCATGTGACACCGGATCGCTCACTGTCCGGTGCACGTGGACAATCTGATGGAAGGAGAGAATCAGATGAGAAACAAGTCGTCCTTCTACGGAGAAACTGAACCGAGGTGGTTGCTGGCTACCGCGTGGCTGCTCATCCTCGCACTCCCGGCAATCACGTTCTGCGCGTTACGTATCGACAACAGCTATCAGTTGATCTTCATATACTCACCCGTTGCAGGCCTTGTCGCACTTGTCGCCGCAGTGAGACTCCGCAGCTGGCTACTCGTCCTCCAGGGGATCTTCACGGCGACCTTCTACGGATACCTCACCTTCCTGTACTTCGGTCTCGTCCCGTAGACATGAGCGTCCGCGGCGGACCCCGCCCTCGCAGCTGCCGACCGGATAGCCCACGCCCGGTGTTCCGGCGCGTGGGCTTCATCATGTCCACGGATCGCCATCATGCCGGTAAAACCGGAGCACCGGGATCAGCGGGTGGGCCATCTCTGATGATTCGTCTTTCAGGGGAAGCTGCGGCGGTTTGTGATGTGGGGCGATGAGCCGCCGACATGACGGTTGCGGCCGGGTGAGAGGAGTTCATGGGAACGGCTGAACGCCGATGACCGGAGCACCGGCTTCATCCGGTCAGCCCGCGTTGCTCAGCAATGGTCCTTCCAACCCGCCAGAACGTCCCTCAGCAGCGTATCCAGTTCCTCGGCACTGAAGATGCTGCGCCGGGCCTGGATCTCCAGCCAGTGTTCCCCGCCGTGCCGCAGCACGTAGGCCATGGCGTCGAACTTGACGTCGCCCTCCATGGGGTGGACGCCCACAACCGGCTCCGAGCCGATCTCCATGTGGGAGGCGAAGAAACCCGTGACAGGAAAACGGTCCTCGCATTCTTCCTGCCCCAGATCGTCCATCCCCCGGTCGAACTGGTAGTCCTGGTGCTCGAGCGCTCCGAGAAGGCGATCCTGGAGGATCGACGGCACGAGTTCTCCCGCGCGTAGGCGCACGAGAACGAGGCTGATGAAGTTGCCGACAGTGTCCTCGACGCCGGGGACGGTTCGCCCGTGCCCGGGCGTGCCGATGAGGAGGTCATCCCGACCTGTGCGCTTCATGAGGCTGGCGAACAGCCCCAGCATCACGCCCTGGAACGGGGTGATGCCACGCGCGCGCCCCGCGGCCAGGAGAGAATCCGGGATGGGGCGCACGGCCCGCCAGACACCCTGCTGCGCATGGCGGGCGTCCAGGTGCACGGGAAGTTGTGGCGGATCGCGCAGCTGTTCCTCCCACCAGGAATCCCGGTCCGGGCGGGGCTCGACGCGGGAGAAGTCGGCGTAGCTCAACCCCACACGTGGCGGCAGTGCGTGTCCCGCGAGAAGTGCGCCGAGTTCCCGCCGCAGCACCGACTGATTGTGGCCGTCGCTGAACAAGTGGTGGATGACCCAGCGGAGTTCCCCGTCGGATGACCCAGCGGAGTTCCCCGTCGGATGGCCCAGCGGTGCGGCGGCCACTGTCCGACGTCGATTGGGGTCGACACGACGCTCTCCCACTCGCGGGCGGTGAGCTGCTCTATCGGAGGAATCGTGCACTGGGCAACCGGAAGGAAGACCTGTTCGCCTTTGCTCGTGTCTACGATGGCGCGGAGACTGTCGTGTCGCGCAATGAGCTCGTGAACGGCGGCGTCGGCGGTGCTCTCTTCGCCCAGCGGCACACCGGAAGTCATGTTGGCCCAGTTGCGTTTGCCCCGGGGCAGGTAGACGCGGGTGTAGCGCCGCTGCCGTGCCGTAGCTCCGAGCCGACCGACGAAGGGAACACTGTCTCCACGTGGCACGCGGGAAGCCTCCCGTTCGGCGGCCACCGCCTGCGGGGTGCGTTTCTCGAAGAGGTCGCGCAGGCTCACCGAGATGCCCGCGGATGCAAGCTTCGCGACCCACGTCGTGGCTTCCCGGGACGTGCCACCGGCAGCGAAGAAGTCGTCTGCAGCGGCCAACGGCACTCCCGGTGCCCGCGAGGCTGCGTCGGCCACAACATGCACGAGCTCGGGATCGCCCCTGTCGTCGGCGTCTCCGGGCTCGTGGGTGGCGTGCGTGAGGAGATCCCGGAGGGCTGCCCGATCGAGTTTTTCCCCGCACGGTCAACGGCAGGTCCCCGCAGACGATGGGTCTCGCGGGAAGGTGGGTGGCGGGGAGACGGTCCACGAGCTGTTCCCGGATCTGCTCCGCGGTACGCATCCGGGCCTGGGCGAAACCGGCCAGGTGGGTGCCCAGTTCGTCCGCGACCGGTAGGACCGCGGCGTTCTCGACACCGCTGCAGGCGGCTATGACGGCCGCGACGTCTGTGGTGTGGACCCGCACGCCGGCGATCTTCACCTGCTGGTCCGTCCGGCCCTCGATGACGAGGCCCGCACCGCTGTCGTAGCCCAGATCGCCGGTGGCGAACCACCAGCGATCGTCGTCGCGGTAGAAGTGCGGATCCTCCCGGTGGAGGTAGCCGCTCAGGGCGAGTGGCGGGCCGATGTGAACTTCCCCGGCCTGCAGCCGGTAGCGGGTGCCCGGCAGCGGCACACCGACGGGGCACACGCCGTCGTCGCACCATTCGGTTGCGTCGGAGAAGAACTTCGCCAGGGTCGTCTCGCTCGGGCCGTAGAGGTTGATAACCCGCGTGTTCGGTGCGAACTGACGCAGGGCCACCACATGTCGGGCGTAGAGCGGCTCGCCGGTGAAGAAGGCCAACCGGAGCGATTCCCAGGTGCCCTGCGCCCGTCGCAGCCACCGTGCCGCGAGACTGGGAACGATGTGGCACACGGTGATGCTCTCGGCGGCGAGAAACGCAGCCGGGTCACGCACATCGTCGTCGCCGGGGAGGACGAGTGTCGCGCCACTGCTGAGGGGAATCAGTTCGTCCCTGAGGAACACGTCGAAGGTGGGCGGCGTCAAGCAGGCGCAGCGGTCGCCGGGACCGATACCGAAGGTGTCGGTCTGCCAGGTGATGAACTCCGCGAGTCCGCGTCCGCAGCCGATGATTCCCTTCGGCGCCCGGTGGTCCCGGAGCTGAACACGACATAGTCACCGGGGTCGGGAGGGGACGACGGCAGGTTCGGGAGGCCGTGCACCGCGAGGCTGTCCTCTGTCTCGATGAAGGCACACGCGTCGCCATCCCGCAGGAGACCGTCGGACCGCCTGGCGTTCCACACGGTGAAATTCTTGCTCGCCTCTAGACGTGCGAGAAGCGCGATGACGGTTGCCGAGGTAGGGCGGTTGTGGGTTCTCCCGATGGCGATGCGCCCGTCGAAGGCCCGGAGTTCCTCGGCGAGCGTCCGCACCCGGCCGGCGAGTTCGCCCCGTGACATGCTCCGGCGTTCACCACGCTCGCCGGAGACAACCGCGGTGGGTCGGGATTCTGCTGTCGTAGGCTGTGAAAAAGCGCTATGAGGGATGCCTAAAAAGCGGACGGGGTGGATTACATACATTGCTCCAGAATGGGATGGGCGGTACCGGACATGACCTGCTTCGCATGAGGAGCGAGGTTGTCGACATTGACCATCTTGATGGTCTACCTGTGCCTCACCCATTCTGAAGCGTACCGGGATATGTTCCGCTTCCTGACCCCGGTTTGTGACCGGGTAGCACTAATGGTGCTCCAGTCTCCACGGATGCCGACCGGTGGCCCCATACCTCGTGGAACCAGCCACTATTTCACCCTGTGTAGCCGGTTATTCGCCGGGAACTCCGGACGCGGGAACGCCGCCCCTAGAGCGGCAATAAACAACCACCCCGCCTTTTGGTGGTGAATATGACAAAACACCGGCCCCCGGGTGGTCGACATTCCTGTCAACCACCCAAAGGCCGGTGCCCCAATCCATACTCA
>NZ_JAUERX010000001.1:0-952157 GCF_041357695.1 Corynebacterium sp. CCM 9204 | reverse complement strand
ATGGATCGATGGGGCTTCTGGGTAGTGGATCTGGGTCATTTTACCGGTGGCTGGGGTGGGAAAATTGTCGGACGGTGTGGGGTATGGAACACCGCTACACTGGCCACATGAAGAGGAAGTAAAAATGAAGGGCCGATGTTTGAAAACATCGGCCCTTCATTTGGTCGGACTGACAGGATTTGAACCTGCGACCCCTTGACCCCCAGTCAAGTGCGCTACCAAGCTGCGCCACAGTCCGCTGTTGTTTCCGATATCTACCGGAGCAACTGCCATAGATTACAACAATATCCGGGGATAGCGCCAATCCGCAGGCCACGATAGGAAAAATCGGGCTAGATGATGAGCCCGAAGTCACCATCAGTCGCCAACGTAGAACCACCGTCCACTGACACGGACGAAGATGGACTTCTCCTCCAATGAGCCCGATCTGCCGTCAATGCTCCGGTAATACGCCGTGAAGTGCACGTACCCCGTCTGATCGAATGGTCCACCACCGGCCGTGTCATGGATGACGAGACGGAGAAAGTTCGTGCTGTCATCCATGACCAGGCCATCCGGGCGGGTATCCGGATGCCAGGACGACAGCAGATACGGAACATCTCCGATACAGAATGCTGAGTATCGAGAACGCATCAGAGCTTCCGCAGTCGGAGCCTTCCGGTGACCGGTGAGAATCGGCGCGCAGCAGTTTCCGTATGTATCCCCGCTGCCACATGGGCACCTGTCAGTAGCGTCGAGAACAGAGTGCAGCACCTCAGTTGTCTCCGTCGATCAGTTCAGACGATGCGGTGATGATCCGTTCGATCACGCTCGTCCGTGCCGCTGAGAGAAGTTCGTTGCGCTGTTCGTCGTCAAGGTCGCCGATAAGTTCGATCCGGCGACGTAGAACCGTGGACTCGTCATCGGAGCCGACAACTCGGGACACCGTCACCTTCACATCATCCAGACCATGGATCCGAGCTTCCTTGGCTGCGATCCGGACGCACTGGGATGTCGCGGACGCAAGTGAGGCGATGAGCAGTGCGGTGGGCGAGAGCCCGAGGTTCCGCCCACCCAGGGAACGTTCCCTGTCAGTGGTGATCGTCTCGTGCTCGATACGAACCAGGTCGGTGAACTTCCCTGCAGGGATGGACCGTGCTTCGGCCACTCCCTCCGGCATGACATCGGTATCCCCATCTCCGGATTCACCACTGAGATAGGGATCGGCCCAGGTCCGGATCAGGTTCGCGGCCCGTTGCGCGACACCCGGTCGGGTGCAGAGGTGGTCGGCTTTGTCGAGGGCGATCAGTGACTTCGGGTAACGGGACAACTGGAAGATCTTCTGGGCGTTGTCGATTCCCACAGTCTGATCCGTCGGTGCGTGGAGGAGAAGAAGTGGGCGACGCAGGCGGCCTAGATATTCCTCGGGATTGATCTCTGCGAGGTCCTCGAGATAACCACGGGAGATGGTCAACTCGCGGCCGCCGAGGGTCAGAGTGACTGCTCCGGCAGCATCGACCTCGCTGATCCGGTCCGCAAAGTGGAGGACGGAGTGTGCCGGATCAAATGGTGCTCCGATGGTTGCGACAGCGCGCAGTTTAGGCATCTGTGCACCTGCCTTCAATGCTGCCGCACCGCCGAGTGAATGTCCGATGAGTAGTTGTGGTGCAGAGTGGTTCTCATCCAGCCAACGGTAGGCTGCGACGAGATCTGCGACATTCGAGGAGAATGATGTCTCTGCGAAACTCCCCTCAGACTGCCCGAGACCGGGAAAATCGAAACGGAGACACGCGATACCCTGTTCCGCCAGGGTCTTGCACACCCTGGATGCGGCCGGAGTAAATCGTGAACCCGTGAAGCAGTGGGAGAACATCGCCCACGCTGTCGGCGGGGTATCGGGAAGGTCGAGAGTTCCGGCCATCATCTGTCCGGAACTGCCGGGCAGCTTCACGCTGACGGAATGCACGGGTGCTCGCTTTCGGTTGCTGTGTGTAGCTGGGATTTCCGTGGCCTGATTCAGCCGTCGCCCAGTGTCAGGGCCACTCTATTCCAGAGGACGATGCTCCGCTAAGTAGTGGTCGGATCTCGTGTGGGGCGTGTGTTGGTTAAGGTCGTGGTAGCTACTAGTACGACAGTGAGCAGTCCCTGAAGAGTGACCGCTGTCCCCATCGACGAGTCAAAGGATGTCCCACGTGGCAGGATTCAACTGGTTCTGGAAGGCTATGGGCGGCCAACAGAGCCGTAACCAGAAACGGAGCCGTGCGATCGTCGACAAGGCGCGGGCGATCAATGAGGAGCTGGAGATCCTCGATGATGCCGCACTCGCTGACAGAGCGCGTGATCTGACAGATGGTGGTGCCATCAAGGATCCTGCCGCTCTTCTCGCGGTGCTCGGTGTGGCCGCCGGGAGAACTCTGGGAATGACTCCGTTCGCAGTGCAATCCCAGGCGACGCTTCGGTTGCTGGAAGGAGATGTCGTCCACATGGCGACGGGAGAGGGGAAGACTCTCGTCGGTGCAATGGCTGCGACAGGTTTCGCATTGACCGGAAAGAGTGTGCACTGTATCACCGTGAACGATTATTTGGCGAAGCGAGATGCGGACTGGATGTCTCCGCTGGTCGAGTTCTTTGGGCTGACCGCCGGTGCGATCTCGGAGAAACTGGATACGGAGGAACGACGCGAGATTTACGCTCGGGATATTGTCTATGGTCCGGTCAATGAGATCGGGTTCGATGTGCTAAGGGACCAGATGATCACGGATCGCTCTCAGGCCGTACAGCGGGGGGCTGATGTGGCAATTGTCGACGAGGCTGACTCTGTGTTGGTCGACGAGGCGCTCGTTCCGCTCGTCCTGGCAGGCAGTGAGCCCGGTCGCGCACCACGCGGCCGGATCACCGAAGTCGTCCGGACACTGGACCCGGGTACCGATTACAGCCCTGATGACGAACGACGCAATGTGTTCCTCACCGATGAAGGCGCGGCTAAGGTGGAGCACGCCCTCGGAATCAGCTCGCTCTACGACGATGAGCATGTGGGAACCACGCTCGTGCAGGTCAATCTCGCTCTACATGCGCGGGAACTACTAATACGGGACGTGCACTACATCGTCCGTGACGGAAAGGTCGCCCTGATCGACGCTTCTCGCGGCCGGGTCGCGGATCTCCAACGCTGGCCGGACGGCCTACAGGCCGCAGTGGAGGCGAAGGAAGGCCTCGTCGTCACTGAGGGAGGTCGGATTCTGGACACGATCACACTTCAGGCGTTGATGGGGCGTTACCCGACGGTCTGTGGGATGACCGGAACCGCCGTGGAGGCCACCGATCAACTTCGTCAGTTCTATGATCTGCGGGTATCGGTGATCGAACGGAACCGAGAACTGAGACGATTCGACCAGGCTGATCGGATATTCGCGACGCTCACGGAGAAGAACGACGCCATCGTGGAGGAGATTCGTGGTATTCACGAGACGGGTCAACCGGTTCTCGTCGGTACCCAGGACGTCGCAGAATCCGAGGAACTCGCTGCTAGATTGCGGGAACACGACATCGAGGTTTCGGTACTCAACGCGAAGAATGACGCGGAGGAGGCACGTATCATCGCCGAGGCCGGCGATCTCGGTAGAGTGACCGTTTCCACACAGATGGCTGGTCGTGGGACCGATATCCGACTCGGTGGCGCCGACGAAGCAGATCGTGAGTGTGTCGCCGAGCTTGGGGGCCTAGCCGTCATCGGTACCTCCCGCCACCGTACGTCTCGCCTCGATAACCAGTTGCGTGGTCGCGGCGGACGGCAGGGGGATCCCGGATTCAGTTTATTCTTTGTCTCTCTCGAAGATGATGTCGTTACCACCGGTGGTGCGGGGGAGGAAGTCACTGCAACACCTGATGCGAACGGGGAGATCGATTCGAAGCGTATCCGGGACTTCGTCGAGCACTGTCAGCGCGTCACCGAGGGCCAGTTGCTCGAGATCCACTCCCAGACCTGGAAATACAACAAACTGATCGCGGACCAACGAGAGATCATCGACGGCCGACGTGCTGAGATCCTGGATACTGCGGCAGCTTGGGACTCCCTGTCACAGCGGGCGCCTGACCGCGCTGCGGAGCTCGTGAAGAAACTGCCCTCGGAGGTGCTGGTGACGGCTGCTCGGGAGATCATGCTTTACCATCTCGATAGCGCGTGGTCGGAACATCTGGCGTTACTTGATGACATCAGAGAGTCAATTCACCTCAGGGCGATAGCACGGGAGACACCCATCGACGAATTTCACCGGATTGCGGTGAGTGAATTCAAGGAACTGGCGCAACGTGCGATGGCTGATGCCGTGGACACCTTCCGGAGCATCCGGATCGATGTGGACGGCGCGCATCTGAAGGATCAGGGACTGATGCGTCCTTCAGCGACATGGACCTACATGGTCAACGACAATCCTCTGTCGGGTGCAGGTAACTCGGTTATGGGGTCCATCACCTCGATGTTCCGGTGAGTGGGTCGGGTCGCGTGATAACCGCACGCCAGAGGGGGTGCAGGCCAGGGGGTGCAGGGCTGAGCCACCGGAGACGCCCGGTACCCGCTATGATGAGAGTCAACGCTAGTTTTTTGTGATTTAACGTCGATCCGGAGGTTTTACATGAGCGACAACACCGGCTTTCCCGAGGCACAGGCCGAAACCACCTCGGTATTCCGCGCTGACCTGCTCAAAGAGATGGAATCCGGCGCGGCTGCCGGATCTCCCGCGAACACCACCGGGATAACCGGGACGGAGAACCTGCCTGCAGGTGCTGCGCTTCTGGTGGTCAAGAGAGGACCGAATGCCGGTTCCCGTTTTTTGCTTGATCAGCCGACCACGACAGTCGGTCGTCATCCCGAAAGCGATATTTTTCTCGATGACGTGACAGTTTCCCGTCGCCACGCTGAGTTTCGAGCCGCCGATCAACGTTTCGAGGTCGTCGATGTCGGCAGTTTGAACGGAACATACGTCAACCGTGAGCCGAAGAACTCTGAAGTTCTCTCCAGTGGTGATGAAGTCCAGATCGGAAAATTCCGTCTGGTTTTCCTTGCCGGGCCGACGAAGTAGCCCGCACACGGACACACCACCGAGGATGCCGTCTCCCGTGGAAATTCTGCGGGAGGCATTCCCAGATTTCCCGATAACCCGATCCGACGAATCCGAGTGACCACGCACGTGACTGCCCTAAGAAAGACCGCAGGCGACAACGCCCCGGGTACCCGTTCCTCGAAGCCCACCAAAACCATGTCCATTGGGGTGGTTCTGGATCATCTGCGCACCGAATTTCCTGATGTGACGGTGTCCAAGATCCGGTTTCTGGAGTCCGAGGGCCTGATCACCCCTCAGCGGACGGCGTCCGGGTACCGCCGTTTCACGGAGAGTGATGTGGAACGGCTGCGCTACATTCTGGTTACGCAGCGGGATAATTATTTACCGCTCAAGGTTATCCGTGAGCAGTTGGAGGCCATGGACTCGGGTGCCGTCACCGCGATCCTCACCACATCTGAAGCAGCTCCTCTGATCAGCCCGGAGAACTTTCGTGCACCAGTTCTCACCCGGCTGACCGCAACTGACGTTGCGTCCCAGGCCAGTGTTGAGGAGCATTTCGTCACCGAATTGGCGGGTGCTGGTCTGATCCGGACGGATGAATCCGGTTTCTTTACCGCAGATGATGTCCGAATCGTGCACACAGCTAGTGCACTCGGCGAATTTGGTTTTGATGTCCGCCATCTGAAGAGCCTACGAACCACAGCGAACCGTCAGGCTGGTCTCATCGGCCAGGTCGCCGCACCAGTGGCAAAATCGAAAGGTGAGGGTGCTCGTCAGCGAGCTGAGGAGCTTTCCCAGCAAATGACCGCTCTCGTCGTCTCCCTCCATGCGTCACTGGTGAAGAACGCCCTGCGCGACGAACTTGGCTGAGAGACTGGTGTTGTCCGACTTCCAGGTAGAAGCCATATCGCCGTCCGTAGAAAGGTCATGAGGTATTCGATGAACGAGGATGAGCCGGTCGAGGTCACGTACCGTGGCGTTTATGTCGCCGGGCCGGAGAGCTTTACCTGCATGGTTCTCGACTGGCCTGGTACCGGACGGGTACTTCCCATTTGGATAGATACAGCGCAGGCCGTGACACTGAAAGCTCTGGCGGAGGGAACCTCTCAACGACGTCCTGGTGCTCACGAGATCATTGAGTCGTTGTTGACCGGTTTTGGTGGAGGACAACCCCACATCCAGATCAGTAGCTGTTGGCAGGGAGTCTTCAACGCTGAAATTCACACGGGGCTTGATCATCCGGATGCGGAGTACGCGATGGTCGATGCAAGAGCTTCGGACGGTGTCTTGCTGGCGTTGACTGCCGGTTACCCCATTCTCGTCAACCGCTCCGTCCTCGTCTCCCAATCCGTGTATCTCGGCGATGCATCGCCGGAATCGCTGTTTGACGGATCTATGGACTTCTCTTCGGCGAGCGGCGATCTTCCTACTGCGGAGGTTGTTTCCGCGTCCGGAGACGCCGCAGCGGATGCGGATTTCGAACAGCTCATGGAATCCCTCGGGGTGTTCGAAGCTGATCTCCTGGGGGCGGTATCGTCGGCAGACGATACGGATTCGGGTTCGTCCGGGGGCGGAACCGGGGGTGAAACTGGAAGCTCATCGAGTGTGCTTGATCGGGAACAGGGCGGGGTCGACAACACGGTGAATGACAGTGATGTTACTGGTGATGGCCGTGATGGGGATGGTGGCAATGATGACCCCAATACTTAAATCTAAAGTTGAGGTTTAAGTTACCGGCGTGTCGCCGCAGTGCTCCTTGACGCTGAACTAGTCTTACCGAAGAATGAGCTGCAGGAAGCTAGATCACACAGGAGAGATTCATGAGCAATACCACCCGCCCCGTTCAGGAGACACTGTTTGATTTGGGGCCCGATAAGGAAGTCGGATACCGGGTTCCTACGGCCTGTCAGGTAGCGAACATCACGTACCGTCAGCTCGACTACTGGGCTCGGACGGATCTGGTCGTTCCCTCGATTCGCTCTGCTCGGGGATCCGGATCGCAGCGGCTCTACTCCTTCAAAGACATCCTCGTACTGAAGATCGTCAAGGGGTTGCTTGATACGGGTATCTCACTCCAGAATATTCGTCAGGCTGTGGAGAAATTGCGTGATCTTGGTGTCGAGGATCTCGCCACGATTACTCTGGTATCCGACGGAACCACGGTATACGAGTGCCGTTCGGCAGAAGAGGTCATTGACCTTCTCGGTGGTGGGCAGGGTGTGTTTGGCATCGCTGTCCCCGGGATCATGAAAGAACTCACCGGAAGTATCTCCGCTTTCCCCCACGAGCGTGTCAATCAGGATTCCGATACTGCGATGATCGTGGCTGAAGATGAGCTAGCTGCGCGTCGCCGTCGTCGTAACGCCTCTTAAAGCTGTTCCCACCCGCATGCGTTTTGCGGCGGACCCGGACTCTAAACCACCCCAGGATTTCTCTCCTTCCGGGGTGGTTTTTGTGTACTGGGGTTGCAAGACGTACTGAAGAGCGGGGCCGTTCGATCAGGGGCGCTCCACGCCGAAAGCGTTCTGAAGGTGCTCGGCGATGGATGCGACCGTCATTTCGGAGACGAAGTTGTTCCCTCCGCGGGATGTCGCCCATTCTGCGAGAATCGGATCCACGGGGCCGGTACCGACGTGTACCACCTCCGGGGTGACCAGATCAGAGGTTCGTGTGCTGAGTGAAGTACGGAAAGCGCCATCGCTGATGTCATCCACAGAACCGGAAGTGATGATGATGAAGCGGACCGGGCCACCGGTTTCGCGGGCATGCTCTGACACCGCGTCAAGGGCAGCCGGAACCGCTTCCCTCGTTAGAGGAACACCACCCGTTCCAAACCCCTTGACCGCCTGTGCTGCATTGATACCGGCTGAATCATCAAGGAAGCTGATATTGTCCCGCCAGCCTTTCGTCACGCCGGGTGACAAGGGCGACGAGTAGTTCCACAGTGCAACCCGGCCTCCGGCACGTCCGACAGAAAGAATTAGGGGATCAAGGAGCCGTGCAACTTCGCCTGCTATCCGGTGACCATCGAGGAGTTCGTCCATATTGCCTGAAGTGTCCAGAAGTACGAGTGTGTCGGCACCGGAGTCCACCGAACCCCGAGATTCCTCCGGTACTGTCGCGAAGCGTTCACTGATGACTTCTGCTGTGGTGAGCAGTTGTCGCTGCCGTTCTGTTGGCTGGGTCTGTTCGACATGTTCCGCAGCGTATCTGGCGAAGTCTGCCGCAGCCCTCGCCTGTTCCTCGTTCACCCGATCCGTGGCGGTCAGTGGAACAGCGACCGTGCTGATGGGGAGATCGTCAGGTGAGTAAAAGAAATAGCCTTCCGGGGTTAAGTCCTCCGTGACGGCAAGAAGTGGAGTACCGTCCGCCACAGCCTCTTCAACGCTGAGCGGGTGATCGTTGCGGAGGAGCTCGACCCCTTTGTCGGCGTCTCCGCCAGACAACGCGGAGGCCATGACGGCCCGGGCGTAAGGGTCAGTCCCGGTCGGGATCACGATGCCTTGTGTCGCCAGTTCATTCCAGTTTTCACCGGTGACGGCGATGTCACCGGTGTGTGCGACACCGATTGCCTGGGTGAACACGATCGGCCATGTGTCAGAGGCCGGAGAACGATCCACCGCGTTGAGCGCGGCACGGGTGACGGACTCTGGGCTGGATGTAAGAGTTAGGGCGGCATCAGTCTCCATCGGGACGATCTGGGGATCTATGCAGTAGTCCCGCACGACTGGAGCAGAGTTTCGGTAGTTGGAGAGTAGTTCGTCGACATGAGGGGAGGGCTCCGCTTGGATCGGAAGCGTGAGTGTGCCGTTCAGACAGGGAGGGGAGGAAGTCACATGGCTGCGATGGGTCTCGGTCCGCATGCCCATCCACCACATGATGACGCCGACAATCACCCCGACGCTGATCAATCCGATAATGAGTTCTCGGGACAGCCGCCAGTTATCATGTCCGTCTGCGTGTCGTCCCATGTCGTTCTCCTGACTGTTTTCTCTCCCGCCTTCTCCTCTGAGTAGCACGGGTCAACATCTTGACCGGAAGGCATCTACAGAGCAACTCTACTTGCTGCATCAATGAGATTGATCAATCTACGGCGAAGAGGTGCTGCGCGTCGGGAGAGGTCGCGTTGCCGGTTGATGTAGGTACGCTTTCCTTCGGTGGTTTCGATCGGTACCACACCGAAACCGAGACCCCGAACATCGTAGGGTGATGCCTCCATATCCAGGACACGGGCTGCACGGGCCAGCGCGAAGCAGTCGAGAAACAGATCTCCGGGTACGAGTGGAACGAGTTTACTCGCCCACTTGTACAGGTCCATCGTGGCGTGGACGCACCCGTGTTGTTCCTTTCGGAGCTGTCCCTCCCTACTCAGCGGGGTGATGTTCAGGGGCCGGGCAGGTTTGGTGAAGAAGCGGAATGCATCGTAGTGGGTGCACCGGATCTGGTGCTTCTCGACGACAGAGTTGGTGCCACTTTGTCCCAGCCGGAGTGGCAGATCGTGACGGGGGGTTTCAGTCCGGTAGACCATTGCCCATTCATGTAACCCCAGGCAGTCAAAGTGTGCCGTATTTTCTTCGGTGGAAGAGAGAAGCTCACGGATGTAGTGGAAGGATCTACTCCGCCGATCCCACAGTCCGGTGATGTCGACACCTGTAGATCCATCGACGGTGGTTTCGTAATCGCGCCATTCACTATGAGGGCAGTCACCGGTGAGCCTCACTCCCGCACCGGGATGCCACCTGGCGAGTTGAGCGGGCGTCACAGGGTAGTAGTCGAAGAGAAAATCCCAGACGGGATGCTTCTCACCGCGGCTACGCCGTCTCAGGTGGTCGGCGGTGAAGTCGTGGGCGCGTTCTGCGTGAGCGGATGCGAGGGGAAGCCACTGATCTGGCGTCAGGATCTCCATGCGCATCATGCCTCTTCGTGGGTCCAGTCTCGGACCGTACCAACGAATTCTTCGATGAGATCCTCCAGGGTGACGATGCCGATGAGTTCACCGCGCTCATCACGAACCTGGGCCATATGTGCGGAGCGTCGTCGCATCAGCCGCATCGTGTCGTCGAGGGTTCCTGCAGCCTCGACAGTGATGAGTGGCCGTAGTTCGGACTGTTTCACGACGTCTTTGAGCGTCGCGGTGGGAGAGACCATCCGATCGAGAATATCCTTGACATGTATGTATCCGACGTAGTTCCCGGCAACTCCGGTAATCGGGAAACGGGAGTATCCGGTCTCACTGACTGCATGCTCCACTGCACCCAAGGTGGGGCCCTTCGCCCCGAAGTCGAGGGTGTGGACATTCGGACACGCGATGAGAACTTCTCTGATCGTCCGGTTGTCAGATTTTAATGCCTTGTTGAGGCGGGCATGTTCCTCGGCGTCGAGTAGACCCTCGGAACGGGATTCGGTAATCATCGTTGCCAGCTGCTGTGGCCCAACCGAGGTATCCATTTCTTCGCGCTGCTCGATGCCGAACATTTTCAGGGTCACTCCGGCGAACCAGTTCATCGCCACGATAACCGGGCGGGTGACCTTGACGAATAACATGTGGGGTGGGACCAGAACCATTGCGACGGACTCGGGCCCGGCGAGTGCGATGTTCTTCGGAACCATCTCACCCAGCACGATGTGAAGATAGGTGACGATTCCGAGTGCGACGGCGAACGCGACCGGGTGTAGAAGATTGTCCGGTAGACCCAAGAGGTGTGCAGGCCCCTCGATGAGGTGTGCGATTGCCGGTTCCGCAACTTTACCGAGAAGAAGGGAAGCGATGGTAATGCCGAATTGAGCACCAGCGAGCATCATCGACAGTCGCTCCGAAGCCCACAGAACGGACCGAGCGCGTGTCTTTCCCTGTGCTATCAGGGAGTCGAGCCGATCACGGCGGGATGAAATCAGGGAAAACTCGGCGCCGACGAAGAATGCGTTGATCGCGAGGAGAACGACAGCGAATAAGACCGCTGAATAGTCACTCATGCGTACTGCTCCGCTTCTTCGTCGGTGATGGGGGTGAGGTAGACGCGTTCTACGCGTCGTTCATCCATGACTGTGACCCGGGCGATCCAACGCCCACGGATGCCGGATTCGAATTCGTCCATCGAATCCCTCCCTGTCTGGGGGAGCAAGACGATGTCCCCGGCACGGGGGATTTGTCCGAGCGTTGCCATGATGAGACCGCCGAGGGTTTCGTAGGGTCCATCCGGGGCGAAGTAGCCGGTCTTCTCCGGAAGGTCATCGACGCGGACGAGTCCCGAAACATCCCAGTTAGCTCCGTTCTGGACGTAGTCGCGCTCGGCGTCGGCATCGTCATGTTCGTCGTACACCTCGCCGAGAATTTCCTCGACGACGTCCTCGATCGTGACGATTCCTGCGGTTCCACCGTATTCGTCCGCTACGAGTACAACCTGGGAACCTGCAGAACGTACAGCGTCGAGTACTGCGTCGCCATCGAGACTTGCGGGAATGACGGGGATAGGGCGTGCGAGAGTTCGTAAGCTGGTTCTGGCACGGTTCTCTCGAGGTACCGCGAAAGCCTCTTTCACATGGACGACACCCACCGTCGCGTCAAGGTCTCCATCCGTTACTGGAAAACGGGAGTGACCGGTGGACAGAGCGAGATTGAGTAGATCCTCGACGGTGTCATCGACATCGAGATCCTCGATAGTGGAACGTGGGGTCATAAACTCTTCAGCGGTTGCCTCTCCAAACTTGAGGCTTCTGTCCAGCATGATGGCTTTCGACTTGTCCAGACCACCGTGTTTCGCGGAATTCCGGACGAGAGCACCGAGTTCCTGGGCACTACGTGCGGATGCCAGCTCATCTGCGGGTTCGATGCCCATCCGACGCACCAGCCAGTTCGCGGTTGAGTTCAGGGATTTGATGAACCACCTGAATATCTTGTTGAAGATGCGGACGGGGCCGACCGTGATTCTCGCCGCCATGAGGGGGTCGGTGATCGCCAGGTTTTTGGGCACGAGCTCGCCGTAGACCATCGACAGCAGCGTTGCCGCGACCATCGCCAGAACGAGTGCTATGGGCCGCGCGGCCGCCTCGCTCAGACCGAAGAGCTCAAGAAGCGGATCAAAGAACTGCGCCAGCACCGGTTCCGCGAGATAACCCGTTGCGAGGGTGGTGATCGTGATACCGAGCTGCGCACCCGACAGCTCGAAGGAGAGATCGTTGTGCGCTTTCTGAATGTGTTTCGCCCGGGCATCGCCCTTGTTCGCCACATGGTTCTCGATGCTGGATCGTTCCAAGCCGGTGAGTGCGAATTCGATGGCGACGAAGAATCCGGTCCCGACGGTCAGGGCGATGAACCCGATCAGGGCGAGAATGCTGAGGAGTATGTCCATGAGCCAATCGTATGGGTGGAGGGGACGCGGTCAGCGGCGGCGTCGGCGACGCGGAGTACCATCTGCACCGGGTTCCGGCCGGGGTTTGCGGTCGACGGTGCGTTCAGCGCTGGGGGAGACCTTACCGCGTGCCTGGCCGGTTCCCCTAGCTGCCGCTGAGTCTCCGGAGGGGCGTGCGGAGCGTCGACGCTTGGGAGGGACACCTCTGGCGCCTCCACGGCCCTGACTCCGGGACTGCTGTTGCTTGGCCCCCGGATTCGTGAGGGGCTGACCTGACGGAGGCCGAGCACCTGTGATGGTTGCGAGTTCGGGGGACGTCGGAGTCACTCTGATTTCATCGGCGGTGACTCCGGCTTTCTTGAACAAGGTGCGGATTTCGGCGACCTGCTCGTCAGTGACCAACGTGACGACGGTCCCTTTCTCTCCGGCGCGGGCGGTACGTCCGGCACGGTGGAGATAAGCCTTGTGTTCGGCTGGAGGATCAATATGGACAACAAGGGACACATCGTTGATGTCGATTCCACGGGCTGCGATATCCGTGGCTACGAGAACCGGGATCGTTCCGTCAGCGAAACCCGCGAGAGCGTTGGCTCGGGTGTTCTGTCCTTTGTCTCCGTGTAGACCGACGGCATTGATACCGACGCGACGGAATTTTTTCACCTGCCTGTCGACACCGTGTTTGGTGCGCATGAACATGATGGTGCGCCCGGCGCGGGCGGCGATCTCGGCGGCGACCTCACTGCGATTGTCGCGGTCGCCGACAAGAAGGCGGTGGTGGGACATGGTGTCGACGGAGGCGCCGACGGGCGCGGTGGAATGCGTCACCGGGTCGTGGAGATAGCGTTTGACAAGCTTTGTCACGTCACCGTCCAGCGTCGCGGAGAAGAGAAGTCGCTGTCCACTTTCCGGGGTGAGATCCATGAGCTTGCGGACCTGCGGGAGAAACCCCATGTCGGCCATCTGATCAGCTTCGTCGAGGGCGGTGATTTCGACATCCTGGAAGGACAGGATTTTTTGGTTGATCAGGTCCTGGGCGCGTCCCGGTGTCGCGACGAGGAGGTCGACGGGACGGGCGAGTGCGCTGATGTTGCGTTTGATGTTCACTCCGCCGACGACCTCGAGAACACGGAGACCGAGTGCTTGCGCCGGAGCGTCGAGACGCTCTCTGACCTGGGCCGCGAGTTCCCGGGTAGGGACGAGGACCAGGGCGCGGGGACGTCCTGGCTTGGAGGATCCGGACCCAGCTAAGCGGGTGAGCATGGGGAGACCGAAGGTGAAGGTCTTACCCGAGCCGGTCGGCCCACGGCCGAGAACATCCCGCCCGCTCAGTGCGTCCGGGATGGCCGCAGCCTGGATGGGGAAGGGTTCGGTTATGCCCTGTCGCTTCAGTTCATGAACGACGGGTGTGGGCAGACCGAGATCGGAAAAAGTTGTCATTTAGTCTTGGACCTCTGACCTGTCTCCGGACCACAACGTGTGGAAGTGTCCGGGACGGTCGGTTCTTTCATAGGTGTGGGCACCGAAGTAGTCTCGTTGCCCTTGGATGAGAGCTGCAGGGAGCCGCTCTGCACGGAGACTGTCATAGTAGGACAGAGAAGATGCAAATACCGGGACCGGCAACCCCTGGCGAGTTGCAGTGATGACAACCCGGCGCCATGAATCGACAAGATCCACCATCTCACCGGTGAAGTAGGAATCGAGCAGCAGGGACTCGATCTCCGGGTCAGCGTCGTATGCGTCCCGAATACGATTGAGGAACGTGGCTCGAATGATACAGCCGCCGCGCCATATCGTCGCCAGATCGCGGGGGTCAACGTTCCAACCGTGCTCCTGCGATCCCGCGCGGATCTCATCGAAACCCTGTGCATAAGCCACAAGCTTGGAAGCATAGAGCGCCCGTCGGACGTCCTCCACGAAGCGTTCCCGCTCATCGGCGGAGACCGGTCCCGCAACGGTCCCCGAAGGGAGAACCCCTGCTGTCGCTGCACGCTGGGAACGTGCACCGGACAGCGCTCGTGCGAACACGGCCTCGCCGATAGCGGTCACGGGGATTCCGAGGTCGAGAGCTGCCTTGACGGTCCAGCGACCGGTCCCCTTCTGGCCCGCAGCGTCGACGATGACGTCGATCAACGGGCTGCCGGTCTCCGCGTCGACCTGATCGAGTACCTCAGCGGTGATTTCCACCAGGTAGGAATTGAGGTCACCTGTATTCCATTCCCGGAATACTCCAGCAATCTCCTTCGGCTTCATGCCCGCCGAATAGCGGAGGAGGTGGTAAGCCTCGCCGATGACCTGCATGTCGGCGTACTCGATACCATTGTGGACCATTTTGACGAAGTGGCCTGCGCCATCTGGGCCGATATGGGTGCAGCACGGCGTGTCGTCGACCTGTGCCGCGATGGATTCGAGGAGAGGCCCGAGATGTTCATAGGATTCGGCGGGGCCACCGGGCATGATGGCTGGGCCGTTCAGTGCACCTTCTTCGCCGCCGGAGATACCGGCACCCACGAAGTGCAGACCACGGGCCCGCATCTCCGACTCACGGCGGATCGTGTCGGTGTAGAGGCTGTTGCCCCCGTCAATAATGATGTCACCCTCATCCATGGCGTCAGCGAGTTGGCTGATGACGGCATCCGTGGCGGTACCGGCTTGAACCATGATGAGAGCTCGGCGGGGGCGCTGGAGTGAGGCGACGAAATCCTCGATCGTCTTCGCGGGGAGAAAGGTACCCTCGTCCCCGTGTTCGGCGATGAGAGTATCGGTGCGCTCGGGGCTGCGGTTGTACACCGCGACCGTGTGTCCGTGGCGGGCGAAGTTCCGGGCGATGTTGGATCCCATCACAGCAAGTCCGACAACGCCGATCTGGGCGAGGTGCTTCTGGTCAGTCATGTCTCCACATGGTACCCGCTCATGGTGTCCGACCGGGCACTGGAGGTCTGCTAACTGGGTGAAAGCCCCAGATGTGACACCTCACGCTTCGTGCCCCCTGTCACGTTTCCACGCCAAGCGGTGGAGATGATTAAGGTTGAAGTATGGATCCCAGTAGCCTCAATCTCAGCCAACTCTTCGCACTCGCCGCCGATCGCCCGCTGCACATGCGTGAACTCGCCCGCTTCGCCGACCTGAACGACGGAGTCGACCGGCTGCTCGGTCTCAGGTATCTGGAGATCACCCCGGACGAGGTTCGGGCAGAAATGCACATCAGCTCAGATCACCTCGATTGCGGAGGTAGCTCGGTGTCCCGTGCGGTGTGCCTGGCTGTCGCGGAATCCGTCGGAAGTGTAACCGCCGCCGTAGCTGCACGGGGGAAGCCGTTTACGGTAGCCCACGTTTCCGGTGAGTTCTGCCGGAACATCGCCGCAGGGGTTATCGAGATCACTGGCACCCTCATCAACGACGGTCCGGTCGCGCTCGTGGACGTCAGCGTGACGAACCGTGGCGAACTTATTCTCCGCAGTACACAGCGTTCCGTGCGGGTGGCGCCCACCGCCCATTAACCATGCTCGGTAGTTCGGACCGCGATCGCACCTGGACGGAAGTACTTCGGAAACTATGCTGTTCAGCATGGAAACAGCGGAGCCGACACTTGCCGAACTGATCATGCGTGCCACGGACCGTGACCTGACACCTGGAGAGATCGCGGACGTCAACCACTACAACAAAGGGGCTGATCGGCACCTGGGTACCCGGTACACCCGAATCGGACCAACTGGTGTGCGTGCGCGTCTTAAAGTCGGTCCCGAACATCTGCAACCCTTTGGCCTCGTCAATGGAGGTGTATTTGCACTGCTCGCAGAATCCACGGGTTCAATCATGGCGATTATCGCGGCGAAGGCTGTCGCAGTCGGAGTCAACAACAACACGGACTTCCTCAGATCCGTGACGTCCGGAGTGATTGAGGTCGAGGCAGTTCCCGTCCATGTCGGCGGTACGACTCAGGTCGTTGACATCACGATGAAGAACAACGGCCAGGTTGTGGCGAAGAGCCGCCTGCGGACGTTGTGTCTCCGATCGTAACGTTAGTCGGTCTGTTGCTAGGTTGAACGAATCATCGGGTGGGTGGTTAGACTTGGGGTAAGACTAAAAAAATAGGAGATCCGCGTGATGACAGAGCCTCGTCCATCCGAAACCTGCTTAGTTATTGTTGACGTACAAGCCGGATTTATATCTGAGTATACGAAACGTTGCCTTCCATGGATCCATGAGTTGGTTAAAGATCCTCGGTTCGCGTTTAAAATAGCTACCCGTTTCGCAAATGCCCCGGGTTCTCTTTATCGGACGCGAATTGGTTGGAACCGGCTTTCCACCCCCGAGGAGATAGCGCTTGATCCTGTGGTTGAATCCAATGTGGATGCCGTGGTTGACAAGGAAACCTATGGATGTGCTGAGGAAATCGACGATCTGCTCAAAGCCCGGGGGATCGGTCAGGTACTGCTTGTGGGAATAGATACCGATGTCTGTGTTCTCCACAATGCGGCGCAGTTATTTGACCGTGGGTATCCTACCTGGGTTGATATTAGGGGATGTGCCACAGGGGGCGGGTATCAGGCGGATAGTGCAGCAGTTCCACTCCTCCGCCGGACGATCGGAGGTGATCAGGTGATTGGCTGCACCGTTGATGGTAACCGAGAGCAGGATCCCTGGTGAACCCTTCGGTTCCAACCTTGGAGTGGTGGGAATTTGCTCCCGTGGATCTGGGTGCTCCAATCGAGTCCAAACGGATACAGGACGCGCTGCAGAGGTGCGTGGAGCGTGCTGGTTGGCAAGTATTGGAAAATGACCGCGGGGAATGGTCTGTCGGTATGGACAGTATCAATCAGATTATTCCGCATTGCATCGGGCGGTGGCGACTCCGTGGTGTTGAGCTATATGTTCCTCGTTCAGGGTTTGCTGTCATACGGTACCGAATGGCCTGCAAGCAGGTTAAAGAAGATACACTCGCTCCCACCGTAGCGGGCATTCTATTGAAGCGTGTCGAGGAACATGCAAACATCCATGCGGAAGGAGTTTTCCTCGAACATGAGGAACATGAGGATGTTGATTCAACGGTCCGTATGCTCAGGGATATGTTGCACTCGTGCGCTGGACTCAACTATCGGCTCAACGGCTCTGAACCTATCCATACTTACGCCGTTTCTTGTTTTAGTCTTGTAGGGATGGAGAAATCGTGGCGAGATATCGATCAATGTCTCGCCGCCCTACAGTGGCCTAGAAAAGTCGGATGTACAACATCGGTAGATCCATCCGAGTTACCGTATCCGGAGGAACTGTCGGGATGTATACGCCGATTGCAACTATCTGATGGCGTCGTTTTTCGGGAGGACCTGGATAGAAGGATAGAGATCCGTGCTACGTGGTCTTCTGTGGTGGGTATTGAATACACCGGTACGTCATATGTACTACTTCGTGAGTTGATCAGTTGTTGCGAATATCGTGTTCAGTCAACCTGGCTCGCTGCTCATCAGATCGCTGAAGCCGCATGGAGTGTTAAAAACAGTGGTGGTCGTTTCAAGTCTCCAGCGCATGTCGCGTTCATTGCTTCAGATTTTCACCGCCTGGTTTCTGGTTATCGGGGGAGGATAGGTACAGATTCTCCGGATAGAGAGACCAGGGCACTTTTAGCTGTGGCGCGTAGTAGCGAAGTTGACTTCGAGATTGAACAGGCTGAAGCCGCGATTGAGGCACTTCAACATTATTCTAATTTGATTCAGGAGAAAAATTCTCGAAGGGGGAGGCTATTGCTCGAAAGTTTGGCCCTCATTTTTGCTGCTTCGGGCCTGGCGGGATTGCTTTTTCCACTACCTATTACAAGGGGGGTCATCTTCGCTGAGCCATACTTGTTTGGGGGATGGTTGATGGTAATTTTTATTGGGATATGGGCGGTTTGGCGTAATTAGCGGCGACAATCTGTGGTCGAATTCTCTTTATTCCACTCCTAACAGTAGATTTCGAAGCTAATGCATAATGGGGTAGAGGCAGTCAAGATAGGGCGATGTACCCGTCCATGTCGTTATATACGTATGCGGTGACATGGGGACTTTGGAGAGTTCCTGGAGCGAAGCTAACTATTGGGTAGGTTGTTGTTTCTCTGACGCAAGTTTTGTTTTTAGCGAATCATGAGTTTCATGAGCATGCCTGATTATTCGAAGTCGATTCAGCAAGCGTCCGATGACTGGGTATATTGAACGGAGGATCTACATTCTGAACCTGTCCGCCTGATCGAAGAACTCTCGTTCGTGGACACACGCGCTGAGGTAGGCTCGTGCAGCCAGAGCCCGCTGCTGTGGGGATGCCGCTGCGAGTGCTCGTTCGACACGCTCCACCGCAGACTTTGTTTCGGCGATAAACTCATCTGCCGCGTATTCCTCCAACCATGCCCGATATGGATGTTCGGCGTGGTTGTGTTCGGACAGTGTGAGTCCGATTTCCACGTACAACCAGAAGCAGGGGAGTACTGCAGCGGCGCCGATCACATAATCTTCGCCGAGTGTGCTGGCGCGGAGAAAATCAGTGTAAGCGGTGGTCACCGGTGATGGTCCGCCGATTCGTTCCCGATGTGTTAACCAGGACCGATGTAGTTCAGCCTCTCCCAGGATGCAGCCCACCGCGTTTTGTGCCCACCCGATACGGTCCTCGGTGTTCGGGGCTTTGACGGCGAGCGCAGCGAGTGCTCGTGAGTATTCGTCGAGGTAGTGGGCGTCCTGATCGAGGTAGAACGTGAATGTGTCTTCCTGGAGCGTTCCGTTACGCAGGCCACTGATCAGGGAGAGCTCCATGATCTCGGTCCAGACGTCTGCGGTTGCAGCCCAGAGCGCAGCGGTCCAAGGTCCGGCGGGGGCAACATGGGGGGTAGGTGCGGTTCTTTTCGACGGAACGACCAGGAAATCTGGGGAATCAGCCGTTGGAAGCGGACCTGTGAGATGCTTCCAGGGGGTGGTGTCGGCGGCGCGGGCCAGCCGTCGGGCGCGGTGTCCGTGATCAATGGGACCGTGTCCCCCTCCGACCTCGAGACGGTGCGCGTGTAATATCGCTTCGTTCAGCCAGCTCGTCACCCACTCCAGTGCCGTGCCCGGGTCTCCGTCGGAGACGAGGCGTGTTGCTAGAGCTGAGGAGAGGGAGCATCCAGTTCCGTGTGTACAGGTCGTTTCGTGACGGGGTGCGGACACCGGGTGCACCTGTCCGTCAGGAGTGACGAGAGCATTGCCCGCATCCTTTCCGTTCAGGTGTCCGGCCTTGACTACGATGGAGGTTTTCGTCGCAGCGGCGAGTCCACGTGCCTGGTTGACCGCGCCGACAAAATCCGTCGCAGGTTTTTCTCGGCACAGGATTGCGAGTTCGGGGATGTTTGGGGTCACAATGTCGACGTCGCGTATGAATTCACGGAGTGCATCCTCGGCGTTGGAGCTTAGGAGCCGGTCCCCCGAGGTCGCGACCATGACAGGATCCAGAACGATCCACCGGGGACGATGTGCCTCCAGATACCGCTGTACCGCAGTGACCGTGGCGGTGTCTCCGAGCATTCCGATCTTCACGGCATCGACCTGCACATCGTCGAACACAGCGTCGAGTTGGGCGTGCAGAAAATCTAGCGGCGGGGTGTACACCTCGCGCACCTCGCGGGTGTTCTGTGCGACGAGTGATGTGGTGACCGCCATTCCGTAGCCTCCGGCGGCGGTGATTGACTTCAGGTCCGCGTGAATGCCTGCACCACCACTTGGGTCTGTGCCGGCGATGGACAGGATTCGGGGGACTGCTGGGGTCACTTCTTCTCCTAATTTGTTAGCTCTGAATGGATGGCCGAGGGCCGGAATCGGGTGAGGAGTTGACGGGCGGTGTCGCGTGGTGCCGAAGAGGTCATCAAGGCTGAAGAAACGCAGATACCGTCCACCGCGGTTACCCCCAGCTCCTGTACGTTGTCGACGGAAATTCCCCCTACGGCGACACTCGTGACACCGGCTTTGAGTGCAAGCCGTGCGATCTCGTCCACTCCTTTTGTTCCTAGCGGAGGAACCTGTCGGCGCCTCGATTTGTTCGACCAGACTGGACCGATGCCGATCACGTCGGGGAGTCTGACTCCCTGATCTGTGCATGCGGTGAGAAGATCCGTCAGATAATCGGGTTCGTCCACCGACACACCGATCATCAATTCACCGGGCATCCTGCGACGTGCCTCAAGGTAGTCGATGTCATCCCTGCCGATGTGAAGGTGGAATCCGTGCCGGAGCGCTACCCGGAAACGATCGTTGACGAATACAGGGACCCTGAATGGGGTGTGAGGGCCCGGCTCCGCGACGGTGCGGGACACCGCACCACGGATGCGTAGTGCCTGTTCCGCGAACACAGCATCGCTGGCAGTCTTGTCCCTAACCTGGATCACCGTTGCACCGCCCCGGACGGATTCGGTAACCACCTCGGAGACATGCTCGGCCGATGTGGTGCCACCGGGATCAGCGATCAGATAGAGACCCCAATGGGTGTCAATGTGATCAGGCACTGCTACTCCTCGTTATCCCTGGGAACCGTAGTCAGGTGGCCGGATCCCGATGACAGATGACTGTTTTGCCGAGGGTAACACGAGTCCCATTTGTTCGAGTTAGGATCACCTTCTTTCCGGCGAGTTACCCGGTTCTTAGATGCTGTGGTCGGTAGCGTGGACCCCATGCCGACGTGGAAAGAAGTTCTCGCAGCGAATCCCGATCATTCCGAACAGTATGCAGCTCGGTGGCGTACATTTGCCGCCCAGGGCCGCGACCTTGATGGCGAAGCCCGACTACTCGATGCACTAGCACGACGACGGGGGGCGCGAATCCTTGATGCGGGCTGTGGCACAGGCAGGGTCGGGGGCGTACTGGCTACTCGGGGGCATCAGGTCACCGGCGTCGACCTCGATCCGGTTCTGATCAGTCACGCCAGGGCCGATTTCCCCGATTGTCGCTGGGAGGTTGGCGATCTCACTGTCGGAGAGATCCCGGGGAGGGACTACGACCTGATTGTCTCCGCTGGAAACGTAATGACATTTCTGCCTGTAGACGGCAGGGTATCGGCGTTACGGTATCTTGCGGGGGTGCTCGCTGAGAACGGGCGAATGGTGATCGGTTTCGGTGCCGGTCGGGGCTATGGATTCGATGAATTCATTGACGATACGGTCGAAGCAGGGCTTCAACCACAGCACCGGTGGTCGACCTGGGAAGCTGACCCCTTCACCCCGGAATCGGATTTCCAGGTTGCCGTTCTCGTCCACGGTAGGCCGCCCGCGGAGTCTCTCCGATAGGGGCGAGGCAGGGCGTCGGAAGTTGACGCATTCTCCGGCGCTGAGAGGGGCACGGAAAACGGGAGTGGCCCACCGAAAACCTCGGCGGGCCACTCCCGGGATCATGGGCGATCATCGAAAATCGCCCTAACAGGGGTGCGCTCAGGCATCCTCGGTTTTTCCGGAGAAACGGGTGGTGTCCTTGACCTCGATGAGGTCATCACCTTCGCCGGCGAGGTCTCGCAGTTTCGAGAGAGCTGTGCGGGCGTGCATCTGCTGCCGGGTGGTAGCCAACTGCCAGCGATTCCTCGACAGGACATTCAACCCCCATGCGATGGCTGCAACGAAACGGTTGCGGAAGCCGACCAGGAACATTACGTGGACGGCGAGCCAGAGTAACCAGGCGAAGAAGCCGGTGAATTCGACCTTGCCGATCTTTACGACAGCGGAGAAACGAGACACCGTCGCCATCGATCCCTTGTCGTGGTACTCGAAGGGCTCACGCTCGGAGGCGGGGACACCGTCGATGGAACGGATGATCTGCTCGGCGGCATACTCGCCTGCCTGAATGGCGACCTGTGCGACACCCGGCAGTTTGTTCAGCGACATCATGTCGCCGACGATGAAGACGTTGTCGTGCTTTCCGACGGAGCAGTCCGGGTTCACGGGGACACGGCCTGCACGGTCGGCCTCGACACCGCACTGGTCTGCGACAAGTTTGCCCAGCGGGGAAGCCTGAACACCGGCAGACCAGATCTTACAGAATGCTGGGATCGTCTCGACGGAGTCATCGACCATGGACTTGTAGGTGACGGCAGTCTCGTCGACGTTCGTGACCATCGCATTCAGCTTCACTGTGACGCCGAGCTTTTCCAGCCGACGTTGTGCACTCCTGCCTAGGCGCTTACCGAAGGGGGGGAGGACCTGGGGCGCACCATCGAGGAGCACGATCTTTGCGGCAGCAGGATTGATATTAGAGTATTCGCCTTTGAGGGTGCGGTGCGCCATCTCCGCCAACTGGCCGGCGAGCTCCACGCCTGTGGGACCGGCGCCGACGATGACGAAGGTTAGCAGGCGATCACGCTCAGCCGGGTCGGTGCACAATTCGGCGCGTTCGAACGCGCCGATAATACGGGCACGGAGTTCCAGCGCATCGTCAATGGACTTCATGCCCGGCGCGTATTCGGCGAAATGATCGTTGCCAAAGTACGACTGACTCGACCCAGCGGCGACGATCAGAGAGTCGTAGGAGAACGTCCGGCTGAAATCACCGAGCTGTGCTGAGACCTGCTTTTCATCGACATCAATGTCGGTGACCTCGGCCTTGACTACGTGGACGTTGTCCTGGCTCTTGAGGATCTGGCGGGTGGACGGAGCGATCTCACCGGAGGAGAGGATACCTGTTGCCACCTGATAGAGCAGAGGCTGGAAGAGGTGGTGGTTGGTGCGATCGATCAGGGTTACGTCGACGTCGGCGTCCGCGAGTTTCTGGACGGCGAACAGGCCACCGAAACCCGAGCCGATGACGACGACGTGATGGCGGCCGCCTTCGGGACGGAAAGGCTTGTCAGTCATATAGGTGTTGTCTCCTGGATGAGGATCTGGTGCCGCGGGAACAGCCGCAGGCGGTACGGGGACTCATCGTAGTACGTTGTCGGATGAATCACATCACCCCGGCTCCTCATGCGCTGTCTACCGGTGGCGCAGGCAGTGACGGGATACTATCGATGTACGTTCATGAGGCGCTCCACCCGGCGCTTGCTGCACACCTAACCGCCCCACAGAAAACGGAAGTAACCAGCCCCATGCGTGGCCCGACATCCGGGGGATACACCCCTGCCCATCTCGCCCATGTCAACGCCGACCGGTGGCCAGGCGTCGCTATTATGCCTGACAACAGGCTGCTTCGTTACCGGGCACGGGCCGCTGAATCGCGTTTTGCTGCCGCTTGCGATATGGCCGGGATCAGCCTCGACCCGGATTCTCCGGGAGGTGCGGATCTTACGGTCGAACACGAAGAGCTTTTTCTGCGGCTGGCGGACAGTGGTTGGTTGGGACTTGCAGAAGGCTACATGGCTGGGGAATGGCGAAGCCGTGACCTCGTTTCCAGCCTTGCGGGGCTTCTGGAATCCGGTTTCGCACCTCGTGGTCGGCTGCGTTCAGGGGCCCCAGTGTCTCTCAAAATCGGCGGGTACGCGGGTGGGGAACTCCCCAGTGATCTGGTACGGCTCTTTTCCGGGGACGGGATGTCTGCTTTCGGTGCGCGATTTGCTTCCGGGGTTCCGACGACGGTGCGTACCTCGGTCCCGAGCTTTGTGCGGGGAGCAGGCAGGGGAAGTGAACCATCGGGCCACTTCGTAGATATCACGACTCTCGCGCCACCTGTCGCTGTCGAACGGGCGGATCTCGGTGCAGCGCAACAGCGGGCCGCTGAGTCGCTGCTTGATGCGGCGAGAGTTCGCAAGGGAACGGATCTGGTCGAGTTTCCGTGTGGTGGCGGTACCGTCGCGCTCGCCGCTGCACGCCGCGGTGCCACCGTCGACTGTCTGACGGCAGACCCCGGCCTGGCTGAGAGTGTCCTCCTGCTCCTCGATGAAGATCCGGATGGAGGGCGGGTACACGTGGCGGTTACCAAGAACCCGATTCCCACGCGCCTGGACTGGGGCGGCAGATATGATTCCCTGGTGAGTGTGGAGAAACTGGAGGTTCTCGGGGCGACGGAGCGGACACACTACCTGCACTCCCTGGAACGGATGCTCACTCCGGGAGGATACGCTGCGTTGCAGAGCGTTGTCGCTACGGAGAAGATGGGGCGTACCGGTCGGGATGCCCTGTCGGTAGGCCGAGCCTACATTTGGCCTTCACTGGATCATGTCATGGTGGAGGAGATCCACCGGGAGATCGACAGAATGACGAGGCTCCGAATCGTCGCTGAGGCGCATTTCGGGTCCCATTACGAGACAACTCTGCGTCTGCAACGGGAGGTGTTTGCCGCAAACGAGAGGAACGCCGCGGCAGCGGGATTTGATGTCGTGTTTCGACGTCTGTGGGATTACCAGTTGGCACTGATGGAGGCGATGTTCCGACTGGGGTGGTTGGATGCGGTTCAGGTGACCGTGACAGGGCGATACCACCGCTTCCGTTGAGGGTTATCTGTCAGTGGTTCCAAGCACTCAGGATCCAGTCTCCGAATGCACGCCCGGCGGGTTCGACGATGACGATGCCGGTGTTCCGGAGGGGAATCATAGCTGCACGTGCCCCGTCCGCTCCCGTCGCGCTCGCCGTAAAGAGCTTCATTGCGGTGGCGTGGGTGACCATCACGACATCCCGTCCAGAGGCCGTGGTGTCGGGTTTCGTCTCGAGCAACGCGTCGACGACTGGCCGGAACCGGGAGAGGAACATGGCGAGGGTCTCTCCTCCCGGAAGGCTTGCTCCTGGGTCTCCACCCAGGGCACGTAGACAGACTTCCCGGTAGTGGGTTACTGCGTCGTTAGAGGTGAGCCCCTCCAATTCGCCGGCCGAGAACTCGTGGATGCCGGTCTGTGTGCTGACGGGTACCGTACCCGGTGGAAGGGACGCCGATTGTTCGATCGCTGTGGAGAGGAGTTGTCCTGTCCGTACCGCTCGGACCGCAATCGACGTCACCACTGCAGCTAGTCTTCCGGGCTGGCCGTCGTGGGCTCCAACGAGATCGGCGATCCGGTGGCCGACCGCGGTCGCCTGTGTTTCGCCTCGGGCGGTGAGGGAAGCTCCCGGTGGTTGAGTGTCCAGTACACGGCGAACATTGGCGCTGGTTTCTCCATGCCGGACGAGAAGGAGTCGAGTGTTCATGTGCAACCTTCCGTGCGTTCCCTCAGAAGTGGCGTGGTGGTGTGCCCAGTGTGGTTTTGGTCGGGAGTCGGATCAGTTTTCCCTGATGGTCGCGGTGTGTGTGACCTCGGATCGGTGATGTTCCTCGATCCGGGCACGGGCTTCCGCGCGTCTGGCGGTGCGGATGATTCCGATGATCTTTATCAGCATCGGGATCAGTACGAGGGAGACACCTATCAGGATGAACCAGTGCATGAAACGCTGGACGAGGGGTATCTCGCCGAGGAGGTATCCGGTTAGTGTGAGCCCGGCTCCCCAGAGAATGCTGCCGATGACCGAGTAAAAAGTGAAGGCGCGATGGCTCATCCGGGAGAACCCGGCGACTACTGGGGTCACCGTTCGGACCACCGCGATGAATCTGGCGAGAGTCACTGTTGCGGGTCCGAAACGATCAAAGTAGTGGTTGGTTCGTTCCACCGCCTCGGGGCCGATCCAACGCATGGTCTGGGATTCGAGAACCTTCGGTCCGACCCGGCGGCCGATGAAGAAACCGAGCTGGTCACCGAGGATCGCGGCCAGTGGGATCCCGATCAGCAGAGTCCACAGCGGGGTGAATGGTTTCTCGGCGTGCGCCATGATACCTGCAGTGAACAGCAGGGTGTCCCCCGGGAAGATGAAACCGATGAGAAGTCCAGTCTCCATGAACACAACTATGAGGATGCCCGCGAGCCCGAAGGAAGTCAGCAGCATGTCGACGTCAAACAACTTCTTCCTCCTGATGGGAGAGTTCCTGCAGGAGGATCCGAATCGATTCACCTGCGTCGTGAAAAAAGAGCACCGTTGTGGATAATTAATATCCAAATGATACGGCACCGCGGAGGGTCCTGTTTCTGCGAGGTAGCTCGGGGCGCCGAAGAAAGGGCTTACCACACGAATCGAATCTGGAAAACGGGAGGTCCACGGGACGGTTTCCTACCGCATCGACTGGAGTCGGTGGATCGGGTGAGTACCTTCGTGGGTAAATATCCAGCCCATCCGGTGGTGACCGTTCTCCGGGGATGGATGTCTGAGGGGATTATCCGCCACGGTGTCGACCCAGGCACCGTGGCGATTCCTCCGGGATTCGGCTGGTCCCATCCGTGGTCACGTTGTCGATCATTTCGCCACGGCGGATCGGCCAGCCGGGTGGTCGATGAATGCTCCACGAGGGGCAGATGAACGCTGAGCCTCCGCTGTTCAGCTCGCCGTCGATGGTCGTGAAGGTATCGTTCTGCTAGATCTCCGTCATATCCAGATTCCGGGTTTCCTGCATTTTCCAGATGGCGAAGAGGGAGACCAGTGAAACGAGGGTGAGATAGGCGCCAACCGATGCAACCCCGTAGTTCGCGACGAGTGCGGTGGCGATGAAAGGCGCGACCGCTGCGCCGAGGATCGAGGCGAGGTTGTAACTGATTCCTGATCCGGTGTAACGGATGTTGGTGGGGAATAGCTCGGGGAGAACAGCCGACATTGGCCCGAAAACAAGACCCATGATGAACATACCGATGGTAAGGAAGACCAGTACGCTGATAACGTTCGCGGTATCGATGCTCAGGAAGAGAGGGAAGCTCAACCCGTAGAGGATCAATGCCACGGAAACGGCGATGAGGGTGGACCGGCGCCCACGAGAGTCGGCCAGCCGGCCCGCTAACGGAATGCCGATGACGAAAGCGAAGATGGATATGAGCTGAATCTTCAGGAAGTCGATGTAGGGGATACCGAGGCCCAACCCCTTATTTCGGGAGCCGATTCCGTAGGAGAGTACCCAGGTGGTGACGAGGTAGAACAGGGTGTAGCAGCTCACCATGATGAATGTGCCGAGGATCAGCCTACGCCAGGAAGTCCGGAAGACCTCCGCAACCGGGGCCTTGACTTTCTTACCGCTTTCGACTGCTTTGGTGAACACCGGGGTTTCTTCAAGCTTGAAACGGACATACAGACCGACAATGACCATCACTGCGGACAACAGGAAAGGAATCCGCCAGCCCCAGGTCATGAATGCCCCAGTTGTGTCGCCGTTCTCGTGTCCCAGGATGCTGACGAGGATGAGGAATAGTCCGTTGGCTGCGAGGAATCCGAAGGGGGCACCGAGTTGGGGCCACATGGCGGCCCAGGCGCGTTTTCCGTCCTCGGCCGTTTCGGTGGCGAGTAGTGCGGCTCCGGACCATTCGCCGCCGAGACCGAGCCCCTGGCAGAACCGCATCAGCGCCAACAACGCCGGAGCGATGATTCCTACCGTTGCGTAAGGGGGGAGCAGTCCGATGAGGAACGTTGCGATCCCCATCGTGAGGAGGGAACCAACAAGAGTTGCCTTCCGCCCGATCCTGTCACCGAAATGTCCGAACAGGATTGATCCGAGTGGCCGGGCCACGAAAGCAAGGCCGAAGGTGGCGAATGAGGCCAGTAGTGCGATGGTCGGGTCCTCGTTCTTGGGGAAGAACAGGTAGGGGAATACGGCTACTGCAGCGGTGGCGTAGACATAGAAATCATAGAACTCGATTGTGGTACCCACCAGTGAAGCGATGATGATACGGCGACGCGTGCGTCGGTCGAATTTCGGTGTTGGAGCGGATGAGGTGGTGGTGATTCCGGTCATGGATGTTCGTGGGTCCTTCAGACTTGAGGAATAAACGTGTCGACGGTCGGATCCCCGTTCTGTAGCGACTCGGATGAGAAGGGAAAACGACTGCCAATGGGATTAGAAAACCGGGGTGTGGCGGTGGGAATCGCCACGGTTGAGCAAAAGATACGGTACACCCATAATCCTCTTCCGTAGAACCTTAATTTCATGTTGTTGAAATTCGATTCCTGATTCTAGTCGTCACACTGCGGTGCGTTTCTCTGCTGCTGTGACAATGTTCCGGGCCATGGTGGGGAAGACCATTCCGTGGAAAGGCAGGATCGAGTACCAGTAGATGAGTCCGGTGAGTCCTTTCGGGAAAAAGATCGCCCGCTGCCGGTAGATGGTTTTTCCGGAACTATCGACGTCTGTCCGGAACTCTAGCCAGGCATCCCCACTGACCCGCATGTCAGCTCGGAGGAGAAGTCGATTGGGGCGATCGATCTGCTCAACCGTCCACCAGTCGAGAACGTCACCGATCCGGAGGTGTTCCATCGAACGGCGTCCCCGGATCAGACCAGGTCCTTGGGCGAGCTGATCCAGAACGCCTCGGATCTTCCACAGCAGTGGTACTGAATACCAGCCGTTCACCCCACCCACGGATTCGATCACGGAGAAGAGGTCATGCGGGTTGGCTTCAGTGGAAAGTGCACGCTCATCGACGAATACCTTGCGTCCGGACCATTCAGGATCGCTGGGCAGGGGTTTTGCTGCGGTGGTGCGGTCATCTGTCCAGTGGGTCTCCACTGAATCGGCCTCAAGGTCGGCCAGCGCAAGCCGGATTGACGTGGGGTAGTCGATGAGTCCCTGTTCCGGTGGCGGGATCACACGGTCGATGTCCCGTTCCCCGACGATCGCGTCGACGGAAAGGGACTGGATCAGTGGTTTCGCAACCCCGGAGGGGACGGGAGTGATTATCCCGACCCAGTGCGAGGCCAACCACGGGGAGAAGACGGGGATCGGTAGCATTGGACGCTCGCGCAGCCCGGCGATCCGAGCGTACAGGTTCATCATCTCACCGTAGGTGTGGTTATGTGGTCCGCCGATGTCCCAGGTTCTGGACCCCGGTACCGTGACTGTCGCTGCGGCAGCGAGATAGTGGAGGACATCATCGACGGCGATGGGGGTAACCCGGTTATGAACGAACCGGGGCGTGATCATCACCGGGAGTCTGTCCGTCAGGTGTCGGATCATCTCAAATGAAGTGGAGCCAGATCCGACGATGATCCCAGCCTGGAACACGATGGCGAGCAGACGCGATGTGAGAAAAACATCCCCCACCGCGTGTCGTGAATCCATGTGTTGGGAAGACCTGTCGGGGTCTTGTAATCCGGACAGGTAGATGAGGCGTTCGACACCGGCGGACTCGGCTAGCGCGGTCATCGTGCGGGCGCATTCCAGTTCCACCGCTGCGAAGGAATCAGAGTCCCCCATGGAATGCACGAGGTAGTAGATCACGTCGATGCCATCGCAACAGTCATGAAGCGAGTTCGGGTCGGTGAGATCCCCGGTGACTACGTCCACGGCATCAGCCCAGGGAACTCCGGTGATCCGGTCAACGTCGCGGACCAGAACCCGGACACGGTGACCCGCTTCGAGGAGATGGGGGACGAGACGCCCCCCGACATATCCTGTTGCGCCGGTGACAAGGATGGAACGGGAGCTTTCTGGGGTATCGGTCATATTCCCGAGCGTATCGGTTACTTCCTCGGTCAGGGGGTGACCACGGGTCGTGATGCCTTCTCCAGCAGACACGCGACGTTCTGGTAGGGCTTACCGGCAATCATCTCCAGCCCCATCTCACAGGTCCGGTTGTCGGAGACGAAAGCATCGAAATGACCGGTGAGCGCGCTGCGCTCTTCTCGGGTGGCAGATTCGAGCAGTTCGGGATGCAGTAGACCTCGGTCTCCGGCGGTCCCGCAACAGGTGGCTTTGTCCGGGACGACCACCTCATCGGCGACTTTCCCGACAAGCGCGACGAGATCATCGTTGATGCCCATGTGGGTGGTTGAACATGTTGGGTGGACGGCGACCCTCCCTGCGGAATCGGTGAACGTGAGCCCGTCGACTACTTCGTCCCGCAACCAGTCGACGACATCCAGTATCCGGATTCTGGCGAAGTTCTCCGCGAGCTCACCGTCGAGGACTCCGGGGACCTGTTCTAGGAGTCCGTGCGTGCAGCTCGCGGCGTCGATGACCACTGCCAGCGCTCCACCGTCAGTCCATCGCCACAGGTCGCTGGCGATGGTGTGGGCACGGTCCTCGAACCCCCTGGTGTATCCCTTGGATGACCAGGGGGTGCCACAGCAGTTGCCCTCGACGTTCCCAGGTATCCACACCGGTCGACCTGACCGGCGGCCGAGTTCGACGATGGCGTGCGGGAGTTCGAGCTGATCGGCCGGCGCACCGTGGGGACGGCCGAAGATCCGGTTGATGCAGGCGGGGAAGTAGACGGCGGTGGCACCCTCGCGGTGTGTTGTGGGCAGGGTACGGGGTGCTGGGTGCGGCAGCTTTCCCGGAATAGTGGGCAGAATGTCGGGTGAGATCACGGCTCTACCCGCGTTTGCCGCAGTTCGTAGAGGCCCGGTTCCTGCGGTACCCCCGAGGAGAGCGGCGGCCCTAACACCACCACGGGCCACCCTCTCGATGTGCCGGAAGTTCCGTGCGGCGCTGAGAGCGATGTGCTCGGCGGTACCATCGTGCTCCGCCGCACGGAACATCTTCATGACCTTGCCCGTGTCGATGCTGATCGGGCAGGCGATGGCGCAGGTTCCGTCGGCGGCGCACATTTCGACGGCGTCGTACTCGTATTCCTCCTGCAGCTTTGCGAGCACCGCACTGTCCGCGGCCTGCCGCGCCATTTCGCGACGCAGGACGATCCGCTGTCGGGGGGTAACCGTAACGTGACGGGAGGGGCAGATCGGTTCACAGAACCCGCATTCCACACAGGCGTTGATCTCGTCCTCGACTTTGGGGAAGGACTTGAAGCGTTGGAGGTGGATGTCCTGGTTGCGGGTCAGTTTCACGTTTGGGGCGAGAATGCCCCGGGGATCGATGAGCTCCTTTATCCGCCACATCAGGTTCCACGCACGCTCGCCCCACTCCCGGAGAAGGAAGGGCGCCATGTTCACACCGGTTCCGTGCTCGGCTTTGAGAGATCCCTGGTAGTTGTCGATAACCAGGCGCGCGAGATCATCCAGGAAATCCGCGTAGTGGGCGCGTTCGTCGTCATCATCGAGTCGGGGGAGCAGGAAGAAATGAAGATTACCGAAAGCTGCGTGGCCCATGACCATTTCCGGATACCCGTACCTGGAGAGAAGATCCAGAAGGTCAGCGGCCGCCTGTCCGACCTGTGCGGGCGGGAAGCAGACATCCTCGGTGATCAGTGCCGTGCCCTGCGGGCGGTCGGCACCGATGAGACCGAACAGTCCGTTACGGATCTTCCACGCCCCACGTTGGCCCGCCGAGGTACGGTCGAAGGTGAGTGGTGAGACGAGTTCAGCGTCAGCGAGGACATCCTCCGCAGTTGTGATGGCCTCGTTGAGTGCATCTTCGGAGGTCCCGCCCACTTCGAGCAGCAGTGCCGCCGTGTTGTCGTCGATGTCCGCCCACTCCCGGGGTGCTTCACGGAAGTTGTCGACGGATCGCTTCAGTACCGGTGCCACGAGCAGTTCACAGGCTAAGGCACCGGTCTCCATCAGTGGGGCGACATAGGAGGCGGCTTGTCGGAGATCAGGGAGCATCACCCATGCGACCGCCTTGTAGCGGGGCAACTGAATAGTGCGGATGACGGACTCGGTGATCGCTCCGAAGATCCCCTCGGATCCGACCATCAGGCGCATGAGGATGCGGACGGGAGTGTCCTCATCGAGGAAAGCGTCCAGACGTAGACCGTTAGTGTTCCGAATGGAGAACTTCCGACGGAGAAGCGCGACCAGGTCGGTGTCGCCCCGGATCTCATCACGCAGTGCCAGGATGCCGGCGACGAGCTCCGGATCGGAGGTTTCGAGTTTGGCCTCGGCATCGGGATCCGTCGTATCCACGATCGTTCCCGAGGGCAGGACGAAAGTGGCGTCCTCCAGCGTGTGATAGCTGTCTCTCTCGAGAGAACAACGCATACCACCGGCGTTGTCGGCGAGAACGCCCCCGATGGTGCACACCGAGGTGGAACCGGGGTCAGGGCCGATCATGTAGCCGTGGCGGGCGAGCACAGCCTGGGCATCGCCGAGGACCACACCCGGACGCGACCAGATCCGCTTGCCACCATCTCTGATCTCCATGCCGGTGAAGTGAGTTTTCACGTCAACGAGGATGTCCTCGCTCATGGCCTGGCCGTTGAGTGAGGTGCCTGCGGAACGGAATGTAAGGTGCCGACCATTTCGCGCCGCGAAGCGCATGATGGCTGCTAGATCTCGCGCGTTCCTCGGTCGGACGACGACTTGCGGCACCGCCCGGTACGGGCTGGCGTCGGAGGCGTACCGCACCAGATCACTGACCCGTGTCGAGACGTTTTCTTTCCCGAGGAGCGTCTCAAGTCCTTTGCGGAGTGGGAGAGGGGTGCCGTTAACGCGCTCGGCGGGCACTGCATCCGGTTGCGGAACGGCACCAGCGGGGCGTCCGATACGGTGTGTATCCGGGGTCAGCAGCTTCTTCATGGGTGCAGTTTAACGCGCGTGAAATGACTCAAGATGACACATATCGCTGAATGCCTGTGGTGGAAAAATTTAGGGTGACCTTGTTTTTCGCTGTCAGAGGTCGTCTACTTCGGAAAATCGTGATAATTCCTACACGTCATACGGGGGTATTTACATGGGGTAGGCAGAGTGGGATTCGGTTCACCGCTCCGCGGGGTCTCCGCTACGGTAAACCCGGAGTCACCGCAGCCCCGCTCAACCCAGGCGGTCGAACAGTGACAACCGGACCAGTCACCACCCCTGACAACCGGACCAGGTACCGTGCCGTGTGTGCATCGTGGCGTCGACATGCGCCCCGCACCATCGGCCGGACACAGCACCGCACAGTCAGTGGAAGGAAGCCCGTGTCCCTGCTCGACAGTCACAGCGCCCCGCACTCGCCCCAGGCATCGCATACCGAAGAGCGCTCCGCGACACTTGCCGTTCTCGCGTTCCCGGCGGTCGTCATCCTTTGCGCACTCATCGCCTATTTGACCCCGGGCGCATTCATCCCGATGAAACCCTGGATCACCCCGGGTCTCATGGTCATTATGTTCTGCATGGGGCTCACACTCACGCTGCCTGACATCGGGATGGTGGTGAAACGCCCGTGTCCGATCTTCCTCGGTGTAGTGGCCCAGTACATCGTGATGCCGTTGTCGGCCGTTCTCGTGGCGAAGCTGCTCAACCTTGGCCCAGAAATAGCCATCGGCCTGCTCATGCTCGGATCGGTCCCCGGTGGCACCGCCTCGAACGTCATCGCCTATCTCGCGAAGGGCGACGTCGCGCTATCCGTGGCGATGACCAGTGTGTCCACACTCCTTTCACCGATCGTCACGCCGATGCTCATGCTCTACCTCGCTGATGCCCAGGCGAACGTTGACGCAGCGGGAATGACCTGGTCGCTGGTCAAGACCGTACTCATCCCCGTCGGCCTCGGTCTCGCCCTACGGATGTTCTTCGGTCGTCTCGTCAATGCGATCCTGCCCGTGCTGCCCTGGTTGTCCATCGGAACAATCGGACTCGTCATCATGGTTGTTGTCGCGCTGTCCGCCGCGAAACTTGCCGTCGTCGGATTCGTCGTTCTCCTCGGCGTGATGATCCAGAATCTCATCGGCTACATCATTGGCTACTACGCGCCGAAGCTCATGGGGCAGAAGACCGCGGCCTGCCGGACCACAGCCATCGAGGTGTCGACGCAGAACTCCGGTCTCGCCTCTGCCTTGTCGACGCAATTCTTCACGCCTGAAGCGGCGCTTCCTGGAGCAATAGCCGCGATCTGGGCGAATGTGTCAGGAGCGATCTACGCTGCCATCGTCAGGCGCCGCCCGTTGCGGGACTGAGCATCCGCCGATAGGCGTGGGGAGCAGGGTTACCGGGACGATCGGAGCCGGGTCACGACCCGCGCGAGACAGTCAGCAGTGGTACGGAGTTCCCCGGCCGTCGTTGTGTGCCCGAGACTGAACCGGAGTGCTGTGCCGGCGCGGGCGTCGTCGATGCCGATGGCCCGCAGAACATGGGAAGGTTCGAAGGAATCTGCGGAACACGCCGGCCCGGACGAACACACGACCCCACACTGTTCCAGATCGATGAGCATGGTTTCCCCGGTGACACCATCAATGGTGAAGGAGGCTATCGACGGTAATCTGTTGCTCGGATCTCCGGTGAGCCTGGCACCGGGAACAATGTGCAGAACCCGCGAGATGAACCCGTCCCGAAGGGTGGTGAGTCGCTCGGCGTAATCGGGGCGCGCAACTTCTACGGCGGCGAGTGCGCTAGCCAGGGCAACGGCTCCGGCGACGTTCTCGGTGCCGGAGCGCAGACCCCGCTGCTGCTTCCCGCCATGGATGAGTGGTTCCAGCGGCACTGTGGAACGGAGCCACAGCAGCCCGATACCTTTCGGAGCCCCGATCTTGTGGCCGGACAGTGACAACGCATCGACACCGAGACCGTGCCCCCGCCCGGAGGGGGTAATCCTGATGTCGATCTGTCCCGCAGCCTGAACAGCATCGGTGTGCAGCGGTACCCCGTGGCGTGCGCACACCTCACCCAGGCTGGGTAGATCCTGCACGGTGCCTACCTCATTGTTCGCCGCCTGCACGGAGACCACTGCGGTGTCAGGACGGATGAGACGGTCTAGTTGCCGGGGATCCACGCGCCCGTGAGAATCACAGTCGAGGTAGTCGACGGACACACCGTGCAGTCGGCGCAGGTAGTCGGCGCTCTCGAGAATCGCACTGTGTTCGATCCGGGTGGTGATGATATGACCGCGGCCTCCGGATCGAGCTGCGGCCAGCGCGATACCCTTGATCGCCAGGTTATCCGATTCCGTGCCACCGGACGTGAAGATCAGCTCGTCGGGTCGGACCCCGAGTATGCCCGCGATGACCGTGCGAGCGGCGGTGAGTGCACTGCGCGCGGCAGCCCCGGGCTCATGGTGGCTCGCTGGATTACCGAATTCGGTGGTCAGATAGGGCCACATCGCTTCCAGCGCAGATCTGCGCACGGGTGTTGTCGCCGCATGGTCGAGGTAGATGATGCGGGTTATGTCACTGTCGTTCATCGGGGCACACCGTAATGTCGAGTCCGAGATCGATCGCTCGGGCACTGTGTGTGAGAGAGCCGACGGAAATGAGGTCCACCCCCGTCGCAGCGACCTCCCGGACAGTCGTCAGGTCGATGCCCCCCGACGCTTCCACGAGCGCTGCACCTCCGATGGCGGCGACACCTGCGCGGAGCTGGTAGAGCGTGAAATTATCCAGCATGATGGTGTCCACCCCGGCGGCGAGGACCGCAGGGATCTGATCGAGCCGATCTACCTCCACCTCGATGTGGGTGGTGTGGGGTAGTCGTTCCCTCATCTGGCGCAAGGTCTCTGTCACAGACAGCCCACCTGCAGTGAGGACCGTGAGGTGATTGTCCTTGACCATGACGGCGTCCGAGAGTGTGGCCCGATGATTGTGTCCGCCACCGTCCCGGACCGCTTTCTTCTCCAGCACCCGGAGCCCAGGTGTGGTTTTACGTGTGTCGACGATCCGGGCGCCGGTACCGTCCACGGCAGTTACGTACCGGTCGGTGAGCGTGGCGATCCCCGACATACGCTGTACGAAGTTCAGACCGACCCGCTCCGCTCGGAGAACAGATCTGGCGGTCCCTGAGACCTTGGCGAGGATGTCACCGGAACGGAATCCGGTACCGTCGGTGACCCGGAGAACGACGCAGGTGGCGGGATCGACGCGCTGGAACGTTGCCGCGAAGACAGGACCCCCTGAGAACACGCCGTCCTCGCGGGCTGTGAGGGTCGCGGTGGCGCGGGCGTCAGACGGGATCAGGGTCTCGGAGGTGATGTCGCCCCACGGTGCGTCCTCGCTGAGGGCGTTGTCGATGATCCCGTTGATCTGGACAGCGGTAGGGTACACGGTCAGTTCCCCTTTCCAGTGTTTGATCCGGCCATCGGGCGAGGGGCAACAGAGAGCATTCGTTCCAGGGCGACGGCCGCGCTCTCCGCGATCGCCGCGTCGACGGTGATCCGGTTCACCGTTTCGCCGTCGACAAGGGATTCCAGGACCCACGCCAGGTATCCGGGGTGGATCCGGTACATGGTTGAGCAGGGGCAGATCACCGGATCCAGACAGAAGATGGTGTGTTCGGGATGCTCGGCGGCGAGCCTCTGAACCAGGTTGATCTCGGTCCCGATCGCGAACACCGAACCGGGCGGTGCCGCGTTGATCGCCTTGACGATGAAATCGGTGGAGCCTGCGGAATCCGCAGCATCGACGACCTCCATCGGGCATTCCGGGTGGACGATGATGTTGGCGTCCGGGTACTCGACGCGGGCACGGTCGATCTGTTCGACGGTGAATCGCCGGTGGACCGAACAGTACCCGTGCCAGAGGAGGATACGGGCGTCTATAAGCTGATCTCGGGTGTTTCCACCGAACGGACGGTTGGGGTTCCACAGGGGCATCTGCGCCAGCGAGATTCCCCGGGCGCGGCCAGTGTTGCGGCCGAGGTGCTGGTCGGGGAAGAACAGGACACGCTGGCCCCGCTCGAACGCCCATTCCAACACCGCGCCAGCGTTTGAGGAGGTACAGACGATTCCGCCATGCTCACCAACGAACGCCTTCAGCGCAGCAGAGGAGTTCATGTAGGTGACGGGGACGACCGGGGCGCGACCATCCGGGGCGGTGGTCGAACCGTAGATCTCGTGCAGTTGCGCCCAACAGTCGATGACCGCACCGAGTTCGGCCATGTCCGCCATCGAGCAGCCGGCTGCGAGGTTCGGGAGGATGACCTTCTGGTGGGACCCCGAGACGATGTCAGCAGTCTCGGCCATGAAGTGGACCCCACAGAACACAATCGCTTCCGCGTCGGGTCGGGTCCGTGCCGCGTTCGCGAGTTGAAAGGAATCGCCGACGAAATCCGCGTGCTGAACGATCTCATCACGTTGGTAGAAATGTCCGAGGACGACGACTTTCTCGCCGAGTGTCTTCTTCGCGGACCGGATGCGTTCGTGGAGTTCTGTCTCCGATGTGCGCCGGTACTCGGGAGGCAGGGTGCCCTGTCTGGGAGCGTCGTCGACTATCGGGTCTGACATGGATGCACCGGGTCCATATCCTGGGATGGCGTCGAATGCCCAGGGATCTTCGGTGAGTGAGCTACTGCAGGAAGATCCGGGACGAGCACCGGCAGCGATCAGCCGCAGTGCCCGATCTACGGAGGCCTCTGGACGTGAATGTGTGGTCGGAGGGGGAGTCGGCATTGTCTACTGTTCCTCGGGTTGCATATGGGTACTTGGTGGTTAGGCTTCGTACGAGGGGTGGGCTGGACCCGGAGCACGATAGCTGTAGAGCTTGGGCGGTCGATGAGGGGTGCCTGTGACTACCTGCCCGGTGTCGATGAGATCGGGGGATGAGGTCATCGAACGACGGAAGTTTGCGGGATCCAGGGGATGCCCGAGAATTGCCTCGTGAACGTGTCGTAGTTCGGTGAGCGTGAAAGTCTCGCCAAGGAAAGACCGTGCGATGGCTGAATACTCGACCTTGGTTCGTAGTCGATCTAGGGCGTAATCGACGATTGCCCGGTGGTCGAATGCGAGATTCGGCAGGTCTCCGGCGGGAAACCAGCGGACGTTTTCCCGTTCCCCGGCGTGCTGTGCCTCGTCGGTGCGGAGAAGTGCCCAGTAGATGACGGAGACGACCCTGCCGGTGGGAGAGCGGTCCACATCGCCGAAGGTGTAGAGCTGCTCGAGATAACTGGGTCGTAGGCCGGTGGTCTCCGCCAGTGTGCGCGACGCGGCGTCCTCCAACCCCTCGTCGACGGGTAGCCAGCCTCCCGGCAAAGCCCATTGGCCGAGGTGCGGGTCGCGGGTCCGTCTGACGAAAGGCGTCCACAGGGACGGTGTGGCCTCGGGTTCCGGACGAAGGGCGAAAATCACGGTGGATACGGCAAGGCGGGTATCGGGTTGGTGCACCGTTTCTCCTTTCATCATCCTTTTGGTCTCTGTGACCTTAAGGGTATCCATGAGCTTACAGTCATCCCGACCTAAAGGCCATTCGATAATTGGCTCTCGCCGTAAACGTGGTGAAGCCGTTCATGCAAAACTTGACAACAGTCATGCCGGGATCAGACGGAGGAAGTTGGATGAACCATGAAGACGTTTGAAGCATGTTTAGGTGTTGCCAGAGGTAAACAGGCGGGCGTGCTGAACGCATGCCTTGGTCTATATAACCCTGGGATATTTATTTATTCGAGGGTTGAGTCGAACGGTGGTCTGAATGGCGGGGGGGGGGGAGCCGTCCATTCCGGTGCAGGAGTGAGGCCGGGTCCGTGGAAGTGATGGCGCTGCGCGAGTCTTAAATGACATAATGTACATTATCGGACATGGCGGGATTTGCCGGACCTGTGGCATCGGCATCTCTGCGGAACTGCTCCATGGATCGCCGTTTTTGGGCTCCGTGCAATTCGCCGACTGTGGAACCTCGACCGGTTGGACGGCGTTGGTCTGTGATTTCCCTCCACCCGGGGTCTGTCACGGCATGTCCTACCGCCGCCACCTCCCGTAGGGTGTGGTCGTAGATATCCCGGAGTGTCTCGGATCTCGAAACGAACGGGCTGTGACTTGGTAAAATGTGGACCATGATTATGCCGTTCGCCATCTTCTGTCGAGCGCCCCCGTAGGGTGGGTCGGCCGTACCAGTTTTCGTCACTAGTGACGAAAGGCATTTAGCTCTGTTTATTTTTCGCTGAGCTGAATTAGTTTGGATTCTTCTGGCCGGGGCCGGGTTGATCAATGTGGATACGGTCCCGCGTGCTCTGAGCGGTCCGTAATTGGAATCCCGTCAGGACGAGAAGAACGACGCCGATCCCCGCGATCAACCACATCTGCGAGTACGTGGTGTAACCCAGAAAACCGATCAGGATGATGATGCGGAACCAGAGCATCGGGATCATGCGGTGTGCCATGTGGCTTTTCCTTACTTCTCGAAAACGAGGCGAATGTTGATCTCGCCTTCTTCGGCGATGGTTGCCGCGACGAATTCGGGTGTGTGTATGTTGTAGTCAGTCCGATTCACAGTGAGTATCCCGGCGATGATGACTCTTTCGCCTGTACGGAGGATATCAAGGGTCGGGACCACGTCTCGGGAGGTTCCGTGCAACGTCAGAACCCCCGGCACTTCGGCGCTGACGACGGTGCCGTCATCGGGAAGTTCAGTCAGGTTCAATGGGCCTTTCACCCGGAATGTCGCCGTCGGGAACTCGTCGGTGTGGAGAATACTCCTGCGGACATTGATGTCGCGTTTCTCGATATCGGTTTTGATGGAGGTTGCATCGGCGACAACTTCACCGTCGGTCAGTTCTCCGTTCGACACATCGAGGAATCCGGTGACCTGGTATGTGGTACCCGATGTGGTCTTCCGTTCGCCAGGTAGAACCTCATTGAATGTGAAGCCGACGCCTGTTGTGTTCGCTCCGGATCCCGGTACGAGATTCCAGTGGCCGTCAACACCGGTCGATGCTGGTATGGCGTTCTCTGCATTGATCCCACCGGTGCGGATACCCGGATTGGTGATGAGTTTGTACACCAGGGGGCCGACGCTCGCCAGGGATATGACGATGATGGCGATGACGGTCAGAGCCACAAACGGCTTCTTCAGGGTTTCCATGGGTTCTCTTCCGGTTTGCGGAGTTAGCGGAGGTTTTCGGCGCGACGTGCGAGGGTGATCAATTCGGTGCAGAGATCTCTGATCTCTTCAGGGGGTGATCCTTCGTCTGCGGCGGTGGCAATATCCTCTGCCGCGCAGCGGAGTTCAAAGAGTAGGTCGGTGAGCTGTTCCACCTTTTCCGGGCCCATGATCACTGCGTCCGGAGGAATCGAGGTACCGGAGAACCGGGTTCGCTGCTCGTATGCGCGTTGCCGACATGAATGACTGCAGTACTTTCGCGGTCGTCCGCGGCCCTGTTTCGGCACGGGCCCCTGGCACCACTGGCATGTCGCCTGGCGCCTGACGATCGCTTCCTCTCTCACTCCCCCAACTCTAGGGCTTTGGTACCTCCCCCATCAACAATCACCCCGGTGTCGGGTTTCCGTTCCCTACGGCGCCGTCTACTTCCATTCAGGATCGGCGTAGTGGTCGGGAGCCCTGTCCAGGGTCTATAGTGGGGTGGATATACAACTCTGCTATCAGCGGCACTTCAACTCCTGTCCAGAGTATGGGGCTGGTGGATCCGTTGATTCCGTCGAACACATCGTTACTGGTGTGGTGGATGGGGTGAACCAGGCACTCTTAAGATGGGTGTGGTACGTCTGATCAGGGCTGTCAAACCAGTATTTCGCACAGTAAAGGACTGATACCTCTATGGCAGATCGTGTTCTCCGCGGTAGCCGCATGGGCGCCGTGAGCTACGAGACCGACCGTGACCACGACCTCGCGCCGCGCCAACTGGTGAAATACCGTACCGACGACGGAGACGTTTTTGAGGTTCCCTTCGCCCATGACGCGGAAATTCCGGGTACCTGGATGTGTAAGAACGGACAGATGGGTACCCTGATGGAGGGGGAGGGTGTTGAAGCCAAACCCACTAAGCCGCCGCGTACCCACTGGGACATGCTTCGTGAGCGTAGGAGTATTGAGGAACTCGATCAGTTGCTTGAAGAGCGCATCGAGTTGCTGCGGAAGCGTCGCCGGAACGCTGCCCGTCTGCTCAAGCAGCAGCAGGAGGAAGCGAAGAAGAACGGGTCCTAGATTTCCCGTCGACGACACTGGAATGGACTGCCGGGGCGATCACTGTTGATCGGGCTCCGGTGGGTCCTTTTTCGCCTCATGCGGACCGGAAAACCGGAATCGTGCAGCGGTCGTCCCGTCCCGGCTCCCATCCGTGGCTTCGTCACCGGTGGGAGCCGGAATGCTCCTGCCCTTCTGTGAAGGCGTCAGGGATATGCCCCGGACACGTTTTCGCCTGTCGTTTCGTTTTCGGTGGACCGCCGGACCTGTTCGTGATGTGGTGCCACTCCCCTGGCGGGAGACCATGGCTCGGGAGGGTCGTTCTACTCATCACGCGGGATACTGGGGACACATCAGGAGGCGTCAGACGAGTTCTGGGAGGTCCGCCGATGTACAGAAGTTGTGGTCTCCTCCGGCGCATTGGCTGTCAAAGGGGCCTCTGATCCGGGAACACTGGAGGACCCTCGGCCCGGCCCGGATAACCCTCCGGAGGAAGCTAGCTGCGGTGGCGCTTCCGGCGACGGAACTCGATCTCTTTCTTTACCTCGTCGATCACTGCGGAGAGCTGTTCCCGCCGGTGTTCGACACCCCACGCGGTTACCTGCGCGAGGGAATCCTTGACGAAACTGCCGTCGAGTTTGGACTCGCCAATCTCCCGTTCGGTGAAGGTGATCGGTACTTCGCGGACGTCGAAGCCTTCACGAACCGCCCGCCATGCCAAGTCGACCTGGAAGATGTATCCGGCCGCGGAGAGTCCGTCCAAGTCGAGAGACTCGAGCAGCTCCCGGCGGTAGGCACGGTATCCGGCGGTCATATCGCTGAGTCCGGCTCCAAGAGCCAGGGAAATGTAGATGTTACCGCCCTTGGACAGTAACCAGCGCTGCTTGGGCCAGTTGACCACCTTTCCACCGTCTATGTAACGGGAGCCGATGACAAGTTCTGCGCCGTCATCGATCTGATCGAGTAGAAGATGTAGTTGTTCGGGAGAATGAGATCCGTCAGCGTCCATCTCGCACAAGACGCGGTAACCGCGTTCGAGACCCCACCGGAAGCCCTCGACATAGGCGCCGCAGAGCCCTCCTTTACCATCCCTGTGTAGAACGTGGATCTGTTCGTCGGATGAGGATATCTCGTCAGCGAGCTCACCAGTACCGTCAGGGCTGGCATCATCGACAACGAGAATGTCCACCTCCGGGGTCGCTGATCTGACCCTGCCGGTGATCAGGGGAAGATTCTCCCGCTCGTTGTAGGTCGGGATGATGACCAGTGTTGCGGCGCTCGGCTTCGGCATGGGTGAGTCATACTCCTCGGTGTGGCTGGCGCCTGCGTCGGGAACAGTCCGGACCGGTAGACCGACCGGCGATGAGCGCGACTAACAGACATATCCATCCAATTGTACCCAGTGCGACTTCAATCAGGGAACCATACCGTGAGGCGATGGTTAGCCGGTCGCGCAGGGGGAGGGTTTCGGTGAGGGTCGCGGGAGTGAAGATCTTCGTGCTTGCTCTGACTTGACCATCGGGTCCGATGATTGCGGAAACCCCGGAGGTTGCGGCGACCACGACAGCGCGGTCGAGCTCCAGCGCCCGCATGCGGGACATCGCCAACTGCTGGTACGTCATGTCGGAAAAACCGAACGTGGCGTTATTGGTGGGGGTCGTCAGTATCCGGGCTCCGGCGTTGACCGCCTCTCGCCCCGCAGCGTCGAAGGCGACCTCGTAGCACGTCTCCACCCCCACCCCGATCATGTTCGTGGTACCGGGCACCCTGATGTGAACGACCCCGTCACCGTCCCCTGGTTTGTAGTCGCCAGCTCTGTCCACGTAGGGAGAGAGTGGACGGAGTAGCTCACGGAACGGCATCCACTCACCGAATGGTTGCAGGTACTTCTTGTGGTGCCACTCCCCGGGGCCGGTGATTGGATCGAATACGACTACGGTGTTGCGGTCGCCTACCTCATCACGAGTCAATGTACCGACCAGTACAGGAGCCTCGGCGGACCGTACGGCTTCGTCGATGAGTTCCCTGGCACGTTGGTCGGCGAAAGGATTGACGTCCGCAGAGTTTTCGGGCCAAACTACCAGATCAACGGGCTGGTCGAGGCTTTCCGTCACCCGGGCGTGATTCGTCAGCACCGCGCGGCGTTGCGCGTTGAAATCGAGACCGAGCCGCGGGACGTTGCCTTGCACCGCGGAAACGGTGAGCTCCCCCGTGTCCGCGCGATCACCGGGACTTGTGGCCCAGGATCCGACTGTGATCATACTTGGTACGGCGATGAGCAGAAGCCCGGTCACTTGTTTACTGTGCAGCATGAATGATGCGATTCCGGCGGCGACGAGGACAACAGCGAAGGTGATCACCACGGGGCCACCGAGTGGTGCGAGGAAGCGTAGTGGACCATCGATCTGTCCCCAGGCGAGACGGACCCACGGGAACCCGCCGAACGGCCAGGAACTGCGTAGCCATTCGACTGCCACGGCGATGAAGGCGTAGAACACCACACCCCATCTGTGTCTTGCCGCCGCAGTGACACCGAGCCCCAAGAAGATCGCGTAGAGCGCCTCAGTCACCGCGAGTGCGGCATACGGAAATGTGCCCACCAGTTCCCCGATCCACGGGAGGAGCAGAAGATAGAGAACTAGGCTTTGGACGAACGCAAGGAGCGCTCCCGTGTGTAACCGCGGCGATGACGTGAACCGGCCCCACTTCCATGGCGCGAGAGCGATGTAGAGCAATGCCATACCGGGTATTGCCGCAAACCACCAGCCCAGCGGTTCGTAGGAGGTGTAGACCAGAATCCCGCTACTCAGGGCTAGGAGCAGGCGTAGGAAAAAGCTCATGTGACAGGGCGTCAGTCCTTTGGGCGGCTGTCGCCGTCGCCTCGGTGTTCGCCGAGGAAATCATCAGGGGTGATCTCGTTGCTCCAACGCTGGATCTCCTGATCATCCGGTGCGTGTGTGGTGGGGGAATCTCCCGTCGAATCATGTTCCACGACGAAGGTTCCATAGCTTGTCTGTTGACGGTACCTGTTGGCGGCCTGAAATCCACGGACCCCGAGATCCTCGATCCTGCGCCGCATCTGTCGAGCGAGGACACCTCGGACGACGGACCTCGTTGGGGGGATGATCAACAACAGTCCGACGAGGGTGGTGATGAAGCCGGGCATCGCGACACCGAGAGCACCCGCTGCGACGAGGCCATAATCCCCGGCCCCGCGACCGGCATCGACACGCCCCTGGGCGAGCTTCACCGCGATGCGGCGCATCTCATTGGCTGCGAGCAGCAGCCCACCGAAGAAGAAGGTGATCAGCAGGAGCAGCGCCCAGCCGACTCCGATCCATCTGGACACTAGCCAGAAAGCGAGGGATTCGATCAGGATGTACGGGATGGCAATCAGAAGAGGCACCTGACCGAGTGTACCGGTTGCCCCTCGTACGAGAGCTAACGGCGGCCCGGCCACGGCTCGGGGATATCAAATCGGCATTCACGGAGGAGACAGACCGTAGTATCAGCACATCGGTGGACTTACCTGAAATATCGGTGCGTCTGCTTCTGGTTGACCAACAGAGGCGCCAGGTGTGAGGTTATTCGAAGAACGGGGTCAATCGCCGTTTCGTGCTTCCAGTTCTCCCTCCGTTTCAAGGTAGGTTTCCCGCAGCAGCTCCATGGCTTCCTCGGAGGGTTCCTCCCACAGCCCGCGGTCGGCGGCCTCGATGAGACGCTCGGAGATGTCCCGGAGTGCCCAGGGATTCGACTGGCGGAAGAACTCACGATTGACCTCGTCGCGGACATAGGTGTCGGTGAGGGTTTCGTACATCCAGTCGTCCATCAGGTTGGTCGTGGCGTCGTAGCCGAAGAGGTAGTCCACGGTCGCCGACATCTCGAAGGCCCCCTTGTAGCCGTGCTTCCGCATGGCCTCGATCCAGCGCGGGTTGATCACGCGGGCGCGGAACACGCGGCGTGACTCTTCGTGGAGGGTGCGGGTGCGAACGGTCTCCTGGCGGCGGGAGTCTCCGATGTAGGCCTCGGGATCGTTTCCGGTGAGTGCCCGGACGGTCGCGACCATTCCTCCGTGGTACTGGAAGTAGTCGTCGGAGTCGGCGATGTCGTGCTCTGCGGAGTCGACGTTCTTTGCCGCGACCTGGATCCGCCGGTAGGCGGTGCGCATGTCCTCGGCGGCCTCGACGCCCTCGATACCGCGCCCGTAGGCGTAGCCGCCCCAGGAGGTGTAGACCTCGGCGAGATCGGCGTCGTCGCGCCAGGCACCGGACTCGATGAGCTGCAGCAGACCGGCGCCGTAGGTCCCGGGCTTGGACCCAAAGATCCGGTGGGTGTGTTCGTCGAGGGTGCCGTCGGCACGTGCGTGGGCCCGGATGTAGTTGCTCTCGTCCGGCTCGTCGAGGTTCTTGACCATCTGCACCGCGTCGTCCAGTAACGCGAGGACATGCGGGAACGCGTCGCGGAAGAAACCGGAGATCCGGACGGTGGTGTCGATGCGCGGGCGCCCCAGTTCCTCGAGATCGATGACCTCGAGGTCGGTAACTCGGCGCGATGCCTCGTCCCAGACCGGACGGACCCCGAGGAGGGCGAAGACCTCGGCGATGTCATCGCCGGACGTGCGCATCGCGGATGTCCCCCACACCGACAGTCCGACGGACGTCGGATAGACGCCATCATGGTCGTCGCGGTAGCGGTCGATCAGCGAGTCGGCGAGCAACTGTCCGGTCTCCCAGGCGAGGCGGCTGGGCAGTGACTTTGGGTCGACGGAGTAGAAGTTTCGGCCGGTCGGCAGGACGTTGATCAGGCCACGCATCGGGGAACCCGAGGGACCGGCGTCGATGAAGCCGCCATCGAGGGCGTGCAGGATCTGGGTGATTTCGCGCGGGGTTTGGGCGAGTCGGGGGACGATCTCGGTGCACGCGAAGCGCATGATCGCGGCCACCGTGTCCCGGTCCGCGGTGTCGGGCATGGGAGTCCCGTCGAGTACGGAGTCGACCTGCTCGACGTCCCAGCCGAGTTCGTCGAGGCGGCTGAGGATCCCGTGCGCGACCTCCTCGACCGTGTCCACCCGGGTCCGGGTCTCGTCGCCGGCCTCGGAGAGACCTAGTGCTTCCCGCAGGCCCGGGACACTGCGCTCCCCGCCCCAGAGCTGGCGTGCACGCAGCATCGCGAGGACGAGTTCGATACGCATCTCGCCGGAGATGTCCCCACCGAGGATATGCAGGCCACCGCGGATGGCGACGTCCTTGATTTCGCAGAGCCAGCCGTCGATGTGCATGAGCATGTCATCGAAGACCTCCTCGTCCGGGCGCTGTTCCCAGCCGAGGTCCTGATCCATCTTTGCGGCGGTGAGCAGGGTCCAGATCTCCTGCCGGATGGCTGGCAGCTTCGCCGGGTCCATCGCCGAGATGTTCTGGTGCTCGTCGAGCAGTTGTTCGAGCCGCGTGATGTCGCCGTAGGACTCCGCGCGGGCCATTGGCGGGATCATGTGGTCGATGAGGGTGGCGTGGGCCCGGCGTTTCGCCTGGCTCCCCTCTCCCGGGTCGTTCACGAGGAACGGGTAGATCAGCGGCATGTCGGTGATCGCCTGGTCGGTGTAGCAGTCCGCGGACATGCCGACGGTCTTTCCGGGCAGCCACTCCATATTGCCGTGCTTGCCCATGTGCACGATGGCGTCCGCGCCGAAGACGTGACGGAGCCAGTGGTATGTCCCGAGGTAGTGGTGGTTCGCCGGCAGGTCCGGGTCGTGGTAAATGCCGACCGGGTTGTCACCGAAGCCACGGGGCGGCTGCACCATGACGACGACGTTGCCGAAGACGAGCCCCGCGACGTAGAGCTCACCGGTGGCGGGGTTGACATAGTGCGTGCCGGGGGCCTCACCCCAGTGTTCGGTCATTTCCTCTCGCATACTTTCCGGCAGGGTGGCGAAGTAGTCGAGGTAGTCCCGCTTCGATAGTTTCAGGGGATTATTGGCCAGCACCTCCTCGGTGAGCCACTCGGGGTCGTGGCCACCGGCGGCGATGATGGCGTGCATGAAGGTGTCGCCGTCGAGATCGTCGTAACCGGGAATCTCAGAGGTGTCTCCGAGATCATATCCGGCCTCTGACATCGCCCGCAGTACCTTGAGGGTGGACACCGGGGTATCGAGGCCGACCGCGTTGCCGATCCGGGCGTGCTTCGTCGGGTACGCCGACAGCATGATGACGATTTTCTTCTCCGCGTTGTCGAGATGCCGCAGCCGGGCGAAGCGGCAGGCGATCCCGGCGAGCCGGGCGCAGCGCTCGTGGTCGGGGACGTAGGAGATCAGGCCGTCCGCGTCGTACTCCTTGAAGGAGAATGGCACGGCGATGATCCGGCCGTCGAACTCCGGTACCGCGACCTGGGTGGCGACGTCCAGCGGTGACAGTCCGTCATCGGACTCTTCCCACCTGGAGCGTGGGTTGGTCAGCGCGAGCCCCTGGATGATGGGCACATCGAGTGCGGCGAGAGCCGCCACATCCCAGGCCTCGTCCTGCTCCCCCGCCTGTGCGGTCGCGGGTTTCGTGCCACCGGCCGCGAGCACCGTGGTGATGAGCACGTCCATGTCCGCCAGCTCGGTGAGCAGGTCATCCGGTGCGGTTCGGAGGGAGGCGGAGTAGATCGGCACCGCGCGCACGCCGAGGTTCTCGATCGCGTCGGCCAGACCGTGGATGTAGTCCACGTTGCCGGCGAGATGCTGCGCCCGGTAGTAGAGGATCGCCACCCGCGGCGCGTCGCTCGGTCCGGAGAACTCCGGGCGGTCCAGATGACCCCAGAACGGCATCCGGACCGGCTCGTCGAAGCCGAGTCCCGTGAGCAGCACCGTGTCGGAGAGGAAGTTGTGCAACTGGTGCAGATTGTCCGCGCCCCCCTCCGCCAGGTACGTGTGCGCCTGGGTGACCACACCGGCGGGCACGGTGGACAACTCAGTGAGTTCTGCATCGACAGCGAGCTCGCCGGACACGACAACCGCCGGAACACCGCTGCGCAGGATGTGGTCCAGGCCGTCCTCCCATGCCTGCTTGCCACCGAGCAATCGCACGATCACCAGGTCGGCGCCGGAGAGATGCTCGTCGAGCATCTCGGTGGATAGACCGTTCGGGTTGGCGAAGCGGTACTCCACCTCCGGATGGTCATTCGCGGACTTCGCGGACAACAGATCGGTGTCGGAGGTGGAGAGAAGCAGAATCACGGTGGAGGGGTCCTTGCCTGCGGTGCCTGTGGGGCATCGCGTTCGGGGGTACGTAAATGGGTCTTTGCTCTGGTCAGCCTACCGCAGTGCCGCTGTCAACCAGGCGATGTTCCTGGGCAGGCGGAGGTAATACGGGAGGAAGTGATTCAACGCCCCGTGCCCGGGGATTCGCGGCATCATCGATTCTCGGTACACGACTTCTCCCCCGGATGCCGCCCACTTACGTCCGACATCCCTAACTTGACCGACCGGAATGACGTCGTCATTCGCGGAACCCCACAGCAGCACGGGGCACGAGGGAACTCCGCCCCCCAGCATCTGGCGCCGTAACGCACTTCTCACCGACGGCAGAATTTCGGCCAGCTCAGCGAGGGATCGACCGGATGACGTCCAGCGTCGGGTGGACGACCACGCGGAAGTGATGATGCTTCCCCCCGCGCAGGTGGCGGTGTTCGCGCGGATCTGTGCCCGACCGTGTTTGTTGAATAGTGGCCACAATGTCCGCCGGAGATCCTCCGAACTCACCATCAGCCCTGCGACCGCGTATGCGAGGGCGCCGGTGATCAGACCGCCGTCGACGTGACGCAGGACCGCACAGAGATCCGACGGAGGAGCTCCGATGACTGCCGCGCGCGGAACGACATCGGGTGCGTATCCCGGATTCTCGACGAGCCAGCCCACAGTGCCACCTCCCTGCGAAAACCCCCAGAGCCCGAGCGGCGCACGCGGCGACACCCCGAGAGCGACTGCGGCCCGCACCGCATCGGCGAGGGCATGGCCACCGGCGATGTTGTCGCCATAGTACTGGACACCCGTGGCCTCATCCCGGGGATAGTCGATGAACACAACGTGAAAACCGGACGCCACTAGCGCGAGCAGAACGGGAAGTTCGTAAGCGATGATGCAGTCAAATGGGGGACGGAGGAACAGGTTGAGGCCAACCGTACAGCTTGCGGAGGGGTCACAGTGCCGTGCGACCCCCTGGGTGGATGGGGCGAAGGCGATCAGGGGGCGTGGTCCGGTGTGCCTCGAGGCCATCCTCCGGGACCGGAGTAGGACACCCGTCGCGGGGATCACTCTCCCGGATGAGTTCCTGGTGGTGTAGCAGAACGCGGTTGCGACCGCAGGATTCAAACCTCCACCCGCCCCCAGGACATCCACCGGCTCGGATGATAGTACCGTTCCGGGTTCCATGTCAGTCACCGAGCATTGCGGACGCTTCCGCTCCGGGTATCGGATGACCGTTCGATCGCTGCTCAACCAGCGCAGGATCTGACTCCGTGCCACGTCCATTGTCACCGGGATCACCGTACGCAGCAGCACAGATGCGACCGTGTGGAGGTGGGGGGATCGGATATGGCTGAACATGACACCACTTTAACGACGCTCCGGGAGTCCGGTGGACATCATCCCCTACTCAACGAGGGGCGTCCCAGAAACGGATCGGGTTTAGCCGAGACCTAGACTGAGAGTATGACCGTGGATTCCAGCGAGCCGGATAAGGCCGGACACACCGTGGAGAACTCCCGTCGTCTGGGAGACCGGGACAGATCCGATGCCTGTCCCGGCGCGATACACATGCACCGTGCAGCCGATGGTCGGATAGGGCGGATCCGGATCCCCGGTGGCTACGTGTCCCCCGGAGTGTGGGAGACCCTGGCCGGATTCGCGGAAGACTACGGTGACCGGAAGATTCGTCTGACCACCCGCGGAAATCTCCAGATTAGAGGAATCACCGAGGAACATACCGCTGAATTCGCGGCTGCGGTTGACGCAGCGGGCCTGCTTCCGAGTATCGCCCACGACAGGGTCCGTAACGTCATCGCCGCGCCTCTCTCGCCGGACTTAATTCCCCTCGTCCGGGAATTGGATCGTATGCTTCTCGCAGACCCGAATACCGCGGGACTGTCTGGTCGGATCCTCTTCGGTATCGATGATGGAAACGGAATTATCCTCGCCCGGAGGCCGGATATCGGGATATTTCCCGGACCGGACCATCATCACCTGATCCTCGGTGGGAAACTCACCGGTGCGGCCACCGACCCGGGTGATTCCGTCCGGGCTCTCGTACGCGCGGCCGTGATGTGGAATGAACGCCGCGGTATTGCGTGGCGTATCGACGAGGTACCCGGCGCGGCGGCCGCCATCGCCACTGATCTCATTAGTTCGGGGCTCGCGTGCCCAGTGATGGTTCCCCCTGTGCCGACAGAGATCCCGGAACCGCCTATCGGCTGGTTTGATCGTCCTGACGGAACGGTCAGTCTCGCAGCGGGGATCAAGTTCGGGGAACTCGACGCGCATCTCGCGCGGATGATCGCAACCATCGGAAGGCCCACCCAGGTGACCTGTTGGCGTTCGGTCATCATCGACGGACTCAACGAGGCCTCCGCAGAGGTGGTGGTCAAGGTCCTCGCCCCGATGGGTCTGATCTTCGATGCCTCATCCCCCTGGCTCGACGTCTCCGCGTGCACAGGATCGAGTGGATGTGACAAGGCGGCATCTGACACTCGTGCCGACGCTGAGAATGCGGTCCGTGAACAGCGGATTCCCGGGAACGCGGAGGGGCTCGTCCACTTTTCGGGTTGCGAACGCCGCTGCGGACATCCCGTACAGGGACAGTACATGGACTACCTTGCAGTCGGGGACGGTGAATATAAGGTCGGGCACCAGGATACGGGGAGCTGAATCCCGGACAGTAGGATGACCGGCATGTACGACTACATCACTGACGGTGCGGAGATCTACCGCCGTTCCTTCGCCACCATCCGCGATGAAGCCGATCTGAGTGCCTTTGATCGCGCACAGAGGACCGTCGCGGTCCGGATGATCCATGCTGCGGGTGAAGTCGACCTTGCTCCGGACATCTCGATGTCCCCCGGACTTGTGCCCGCTGCACGGAGAGCTCTGGAGTCCGGCGCGCCGATACTCACCGATGTTCAGATGGTCGCTTCCGGAGTGACCAGACGCCGTCTCCCCGCGAACAACGAGGTGATCTGTTTCCTCGGGGATACCCGCGTCGAGGACCTGGCACGGAAACTCGGGACCACTCGCACGGCGGCAGCCGTGGAACTGTGGTGTCCCGTCCTCGACGGCGCAGTTGTCGCCATTGGTAACGCTCCGACCGCTCTGTTTCATCTGTTGACACTATTGTCCGGGGATCCTGGATTACCCCGTCCTGCGGCAGTCCTCGGTATCCCTGTCGGATTCATCGGGGCAGCGGAATCCAAACGGGCCCTCGCTAACGCGGCATCGATGCTCGGGACTGACTACCTGACCGTGCACGGTCGGCGCGGAGGTTCCGCGATCACCTGCGCCGCTATCAATGCGCTCGCTGATGCCCGGGAGATCATCTAGATGGCCCGGCGCGGCGGAATCCTCACCGGAGTCGGCGTTGGACCGGGTGACCCGGACCTGCTCACCATCGCGGCGGCTCGTGCAATCAACGACGCTGATGTTGTCGCCTACCATGCGAAACCCGGGGGTGCTTCCGCGGCGGGTGCCGTGGTGAAGGGGCACCTCCGGGAAGGGCAGATCCATGAGCTGCTCGTCTACCCGGTCACCACCGGCGACACCGATCATCCGGGTGGTTACGCCGGTGCACTTGCGGACTTCTACGTCGAAGCCGCGAACCGCCTTGCCACACACCTCGACGCTGGGCGTAATGTCGCTGTTCTCGCACTCGGTGATCCGATGCTCTACAGCTCCTACCAGCACCTGCACCGGATACTGGCGGATCATCCAGGAACCCGGGAAGCCCGCATTATTCCGGGTGTAACCTCGGTGACTGCTGCCGCCGACGTTCTCGCCAGACCCCTGGCGGAGGATGACGAGGTACTCACGGTCCTCCCCGGGACTCTCACCGAGGATGAGCTGACGCGCCGACTTCGTGACACAGATACCGCTGTGGTGATGAAACTCGGGCGGACCTGGCCGAAGGTGCAGCGGGCTCTCGACCGGGCGGGCGTCCTGGGGCGCGCGTACGTTGTCTCCCGCATCGGGATGGACGGGGAGCATGCGTGTCCGGCAAGTGAGGTGACCAGGGTGCCGTACTTCGCGGTCGCTGTTGTCCCCTCCCATCGGGAAGGTGTCTGTGCGGCATCCCCGGAACCGTCGTCCACTTCCCCCGTCTCGATCCGCGGTGAGGTGGTCGTTCTCGGGCTGGGTCCGGGTGATGCCGCCTGGACTACTCCTGAAGTGTCGCGGGAATTGGAGCTGGCGGAGGACCTCGTCGGATACTCCACCTATATCAACCGGGTCCCATACCGCGCCGGGCAGCGTCGTCACCTTTCCGACAACCGGGTCGAGGCTGAACGTGCTGCGATGGCGCTGGATCTCGCGGCACGGGGACGCCGTGTGGCGGTGGTCAGTTCCGGTGATCCCGGTGTGTTCGCGATGGCGGCTGCTGTGTTGGAGACCGCTGACGATGGTGCGTGGCGGGAGGTTCCCGTCAGGATCGTTCCAGGGATGACTGCCGCGCAGGCCGTCGCATCACGGGTGGGTGCGCCGCTCGGTCACGATTTTGGAATGATTTCACTTTCCGATCGACTGAAACCATGGAAGGTCATTGTCCGACGGGTGCGCGCTCTCGCATCGGCTGACATGGCGTTTGCCGTGTACAACCCGGCATCACGGACCAGGCGGTGCCAGGTGACGGAGCTGCGTGACATCGTGGCGGAATATCAACGTCCCGATACTCCGGTCATCGTAGGCCGTGCGGTTGGTTCCGCTCAGGAGACTGTCACGGTGAGCACACTCGGTGACTTTGATCCTGAGGTGGTCGACATGCGGACCATGCTCATCATCGGGGCTTCGACTACGAGGGTGTACCAGGGGCCTGATGGTCCGCGGGTGTTCACTTCTCGGCGCTACGATTAAGATGTCATAAACCTTCGGGCACGATGCGGAGTCATGGTCGGTCTCCGGCCGGACATACACATAGCAACCTTACTTTCCCTTTTGATTCTAGGAGTTTCCCCTGATGCGGACGCCCACCCACCGACTTCTCCATGCTTTCATCTCCGGAGCGGTCGCTCTCACGCTCGCTACTGGTGCCGTTACCCCCGCTGCTACGGCGGACACAACGACTGGTACTTCTGCCGTTGTCGAGGAGGCGGTAGAGGTGGCGAAGAAGGCTGATTCGGGTTCTGCCGACCTCGGATCCGTGTCCAACAACAACTTCTCCGCCCAAATCGGTGCCAATGGCCTGCAGAAATGGTATGACGGTTCCCCCAGTTGGGCTCGCGTCCTGCTATCTGTTGCGGCTGTAGCACTCGCCCTCGACGCATTGGGTGTGATCGTCGGCCCCGTTCGTTCAATGTTGTTGAATCTCCTTCCACGTTAATTTCCTGCCGACAGGTTCTCTGGTACTTGATCCCGTGGATCCGGCCCTGCAACGGAATTGTTGCCGTTGCAGGGCCGGATTTTTCATGCGTGTTCTGAGCCGGGAATGGGATGGTGGCGGACTGCTCCGGTAGTTCGGTGCGTTTGTCTCTTTGTCTTCGCCATGTTGGGAATGTGGGAAGGTGTGGCGGTTGTCTCCGGTGGCTCGAGGGGGGCGTCTGCGAGAGGAAGGCGTCAGGTGACCATCTGAAGTTACTAATTGACTAGATCAAAAATTTATCTAGCCTGGGGTGGTGATAATTCACTCACCGAGTCACGAGAGGAATTACCGTTTTATGCACAACAAGCTGACTGCAGCCCAATCCTCGTGGTTATCCGAGTACCGTTTTCATCTCGCCACGAGTGGCAGACTCGACGGGGATGCCCTCGCCCGGGAAACCGACACGATGAGGAACGCCCTGATCCATGCCGCCGTTGATCCAGACGATGCGGCATGGTCCACACCACACGACGCCGCGCAGGAGACCATCAGGTCTCACCCCTACGTACCTGAACTGGCCGGACTGACGTGGCGCAACCTGCTGTCGGGCGTGCTCATGCAGGCCGGATTCACGGTCCTCATCGCCTCGTTCTGGCTGTTCACCACTGGATGGACCTTCGCACTCAGCACCAGGATGATTGTGTTCGCCCTCGGATTCACCGTCAGCCTCACGGCATTTCACCTCGCACTCCTCAGCCATGGCAGCGGACGGTCCATCGGCTTTTGGGGTGGTGCTGTCGGAACCGTCGCTGGAATCCTCACGACCGGCGTGACGACGGTCGTGACAGATCCGGCACCGATTATCGATCTGCCGTCCGTTTTCGTTCCGGCCATCGGTCTCGGACTCGTCGCTCTGAGCTGGTGGATCACCCCGGACGACGGCATCGTCCCCGACCACCAGCGGGACACCTGTGACGATCCCGGACAGTGGGTGTCTCGGTACGGCACATTGCTGCGCAGTAACTACGGGTACAGCCCCTCCCGCGCAGAGCAGGAGGCCCGGCAGCTCGCTGACCACTCGCTGTCCCGGGGAGTCACCCCGCAGGAGGAGTTCGGCTCCCCGACCATCGCCGCGGCCCGTACCGGAGGAGAGGATAGATCACTGCGGAGTCGCAGCCGGTGGCAGTTGCTCCAGTACGGGTTCGTCACCCTGGTGGCCGTCAGCGTGATGCGGAGCGGGGAGACGTTCCTACTCGTGGTGAGTGGGATGCTCTTCGTCGGCCTCGCCATGACGGTCCCCAAACTCTGGATTGACGCCGGCCTACCCACGCTGCGGGGAGGAAACGATGGGTGATCGTTCGGATCGGGAGTTCGCGGCCTGGCAGCGCGTGACGTTGCCACTGTTACTTCTCGGGGAGATGGAGATCGCGCCTGGCCATGGCTACGGGCTTGCTGAGCGACTCGCGGAACGGGGACTGAACCCGGTCAAGGGAGCCGCACTCTATCCGGTGCTCAACCGGTTGGAGGACGACGGGCTGACGACATCGACCTGGGAACCCGGTGAAGGCGGACCCGGGCGGAAGGTCTACCACCTCTCCCCCGCAGGGGCCGAGCAGTTGGCGGAGTTCCGCAGCCGGTTCGCCGAGTTCGTGGCAATCGTCAGTGGTTACGGACATCTGAACACCTGCTAGATGTACTGACCGGAGAGGATGATCGAGGTAGTCGCTCGTCGCGGACATAAACGGGCCTGGCGTTCACCGGTAGTTCCCCGATCTCTTTGGACGGGATGACCTCCGCATCCTGTCATGGTGTCGGCAGCGTGCTCGATGTGCGACACGGGAACCATGCGCATCGCATCGCGTAGTAGGCAGCACCCGACCAGATACCACCAGTGAGCCACCGGAGAAGCGGTTCGTCGATATGAACACGACTATCCCGGCTGATGACTCACGTGGATGTGAAGAAGCTTGGAAACACCCCAGACGGCGGAGATCTGCGCTACGTCGGTCGGCAGCAAGAAGAGAGAAATCGAATCTCCACTCCTGATAAATCCCGGAACAAGTACGACCACCCTTCAGTGGAAAAGGCATACCTCCATGCTCGTCATCGACGAGACTATTCCCGCTTTGCCTACGTCGAGATCCACGACGATGAGACCGCAAATCAGCGCAACTGCGGTGGTTCTGTCTCTAGCGGTGCGATCTCAGTACAGCTAGAGTTCCATCGCGGCATTGAAAGCCGCCTCGGCAGTGTGTACCACGGTGATCCGACCACCGCCCGGCAGATCCGGACGGCGCACCATAACCACGTCGATCCCCAGTTCGCGTGCCGCGTCGAGCTTCGGCCGTGTGTACTCGCCACCGGAGTTCTTGGTCACGACACAGTCGATCTGGTTGTCCCGCATGAGCTTCTTCTCCCCTGCCACGGTGAATGGCCCTCGATCAAGGATCACCCGGTGACGAGTCGGAAGCGGCGTGTCAGGTTTGTCCACACACCTGATGACGTAGAGGTTCAGAGCATCGTGCGCGAAAGGAGCGAGCTGCTGTCGGCCGATCGTGAGCAGGATGTGGTGGTAGTACCGCTCAGCGACCCGTGCCGCCTCCTCCATTGTGTCGACCATCCGCCATTTGTCTCGGGTTATAGGTTCCCATTTAGGGCGGTGCAGGGCGATCAGCGGGATTCCGGTGGCCCGAGTTGCTTCGTCGGCGGACAGGGAAATCCGTTCGGCGAAGGGATGGGTCGCGTCGATCACCACTGCCACCCTCTGTTCCATCAACCAGCGGGTGAGTCCGGCGGGGCCACCGAAGCCGCCGATCCGGACCTCGCCAACCGGCAGCCGGGGATTGTCGACGCGGCCTGCAAGCGAGCTGGTCACACGCCAGCCACGGGCGGACATCAGTGCGGCGAGTTCACGTCCCTCCGACGTGCCCCCGAGGATCAGTGCGTGCACGGTAGCGTCCGTCCTTCCTCATCGCGTGGGCGATCCATCGAATAAAGGTAACTGTCGGGGAACCCCTCAGCTCCCAGAACCTCCCCGACGATGATCAAGGCAGTTCGGCTGATGCCCGCGGTACGCACTTTATCGGCGATGTCGCCGAGTCGTCCGCGCACGATGTGCTCCTCGGGGCGGCTGGCGTAGGCGACGACTGCAGCGGGACAATCAATCCCGTAATTCGGGATCAGTTCGTTGACGACACGGTTGATGTCGTGCGCTGCGAGATGGATGCAGAGGGTCGCGTGAGAGGAACCCAGTGTGGCGAGATCCTCACCTTCGGGCATTGTGGACGCCCGACCACTGATTCTGGTGAGGATCACGGTCTGCCCGACAGTCGGGACGGTGAGCTCGTGCCCGAGTGATGCTGCAGCGGCGGCGAAGGATGGAACGCCGGGAACGATTTCGTAGGCGATACCGGCTTCCGTCAGGCGTCGGGCCTGTTCAGCCAGCGCGGAATACACCGACGGATCCCCGGAATGGAGACGCGCGATGTCGAGGCCGTTGCTGTTGGCACTTTCGATCACCGTGATGATCTCATCGAGCGCCATCCGGGAGGTGTTGATCACCTCGGCATCATCGGGGCAGTGCTCGAGAATCTCCTCCGGGACGATGCTGCCGGCGTAGAGACAGACACCACAGGATCTGATGAGTCGGTCCGCGCGGAGAGTGAGCAGGTCCGTTGCGCCCGGTCCGGCGCCGATGAAGTAGACGGTCATGGTGTGTCATTCTCTCTTTTCCGGGTGGATGCGGGTCCCATTTTCTTGACGACGCGCCACTGCGTTACTGGCAATGCCGGTCGTAGTGCGGTGAAACCACCGATGGTGCTCTCCGAGGCAATCTGCATCCGGGTGATCCTGCCCCCACGGCGTGCGCGGTGGTGCCAGAGCACCTGCTCCGATTCGATGGTGACGGCGTTGGCCACGAGTCTTCCGCCCGGCCGCAACCGGGACCACACGGCATCGACGAGTCCGGGGGTGATGAGGCCACCGCCGATGAATACAACGTCCGGATCGCGGTCGGCGTTTCTGAAGCAGTCGGGTGCTGCACCGAGGATCTCCAGATGGGGAACCCCAAGGTTCTGTGCGTTGGTGGAGATGATTCTCCTCCGGTGGGGTTCCTTCTCGAAGGTGATTGCACGGGTCCCCGGGGTAGCACGGAGCCATTCGATCGCAACGGAACCGGAACCACCGCCGATGTCCCAGAGCTGTTCTCCCGGGCGTGGTGCGAGAGTACAGACCGTCCACGCACGGACATCGGTTTTGGTCAGTTGGCCCTTATCGGTGGCGTAGGATTCGTCCGGGAGTCCGGGGGCGAGACTTCGGGTGGGACCGCCCGACGGTTCTACGGCGATTACATTCAATGCGCTCCGAGGTTCCGTCACAGCATCGGCCCTGTGTGTCTGCACGTCTGCGTCCGGTCCCCCCAGATCGCTCAGCACCCGGATGATGGCAGAACCGTGGCCGAGAGCAGACAGTAATTCCGATATGTCACCGGGGGTTTTTTCATCACGGCCGAGTATCAGAAATCGTCGCCCCTGGTCCACCAGCGGGATGATTGCGGAGGCAGGTTGAGTGACCAGGCTGATGACCGCTGTATCATCGAGAGCCCATCCCAGATGTGCGCAGGCCAGGGAGACAGAAGACGCGAGCGGCAGAATTTCGATGCGGTCCGCACCAAAGATCCTGGTAAGCGTCGTGCCGATTCCGTGGAACATCGGGTCGCCTGACGCGAGCACCACGATTCGCCGTCCGGCGAATTCCTCGAACAGTGGCCGGATCGAGGGCAGCAGCGGTGAAGGCCAGGGGCGTCGCTCGGCCGAAATCCCCCCGTCGATGAGGTTCAACTGACGCCAAGAACCGATCACCACATCAGCGGTTCGGAGCCTGGCCGTCGAGGTCTCCGGAAGTTCTGACATGCCTGCGGCGCTGATTCCTATGACGGTGGCAAGAGGTGTGTCCCGATGATCCACACCGCTGCCGGGGGCAGTGCAGTGACCGGTGGCGGAGGAGGTCATGGCCCGTCATCCTACCTTCAGACTCAGCGTGGCATCCTGCGCCACACCGGGCGAGGAACGATGCGCATGATCCGAGCCAGAAGTTCAAGTCGACGGGGAATCCACAAGGTCATTGAGCGGATCTGCCCCCGTTCGTCCTGGACCCGAATCTCCCCGGCAATCGCATCCGCTACCTCTGCGGAGGAGACGGACATCGGAGCAGGGACCATGCCGCGTGTCATCCGCCCGATGACGAAACCCGGCCGTGCGGTGATCAACCGAACTGGACCGCCGTGCAAGCGGTCTGCGAGCCCTTGACAGAAAGCGTCGAGACCGGCTTTCGTGGACCCGTACACGTAGTTCGCGCGGCGGGGACGCCATCCTGCGACAGAGGAGAACGCGATGATAGTCGCAGTCATCCCCGATACCGATGTTTTCGTGAGCACATCGGCGAGTATCGTCAGTGCAGATACCTGCGCGGTGTAATTGATGGTGGCTATCCGGGTGGCGTGCGCTTCATCCTGTTCCGCCTGCTCCTGATCACCGAGGATCCCGAAGGCGACGATGGCGAACGCAGTTGGCCCAGCCACTGCCAGCGCCTGCTCAATGACCTGCCGGTGATTGTCCATGTCGGTGGCTTCGAAAGCGATGCGATGAACGCTGTCCGCACCAGCCATGAACATTCGCTCCTCGACGTCATCGAGCGCATCCGGGTCCCGTGCCGCGAGAACCACGGCCCGGCCGATTGCCAGGCGCTCGGCTAACTGGGTCCCGATGTCACTGTGGCCGCCCAATAATAGGACAGATCCCGGGTTCACCAGAACAGGCTCCTCGGCCGATTGTTGAGTGTCCGAACCCCGTCCCCGGTCACGGCTACGATGTCCTCGATCCGGGCCCCTACCTCGTTCGTCAGGTAGATCCCCGGCTCGATTGAGAACACCATTCCCGGTTCAAGGACGGTATCAGATCCCGCCGAGATCGATGGTGCCTCATGCGTCGATAGACCGATACCATGCCCCGTGCGGTGTATGAACTGTTCCCCATATCCGGCCGCCGTGATGATATCGCGGGCCACATGATCGATCTCTCCGGCGGTGACTCCGGGACGGACCGCCCGGACGGCGGCCGACTGAGCCTTTTCCAGCACGCGGTACATGTCGAGCACCTGTTCGGTGATCACCTGTGGATCTGCGTCAGCAACGAGATACGTGCGAGTGCAGTCGGAGCGGTAACCGCTCGGTAATGTGCCTCCGATGTCGACGACGACGAGGTCGCCGGTGTGAAGTCTGCGGTCGGAGAAACTGTGGTGTGGATCAGCACCGTTCGGTCCGGACCCGACGATGACGAAATCAACGGATGCGTGCCCCTCATCGAGGATCATCTGCGTGATCTCCTCGGCTATCTCAGTTTCAGTCCTGCCCGGCTGCAACAGCTCGGGAACCCGCGCGTGGACCCGGTCGATGGCGGCCCCGGCGTTGGCGAGTTGTTCGATCTCGTAGCCTGTTTTCACCATCCGTAGCCGATCAATCACCGGTGCCGCGAGGATACTGACGTAGCGGAACCCAGCCAATCTGCTCTGCAGCGGAAGGACATGGTCCGCAGTGAGAGTAGAACCCAAGCCGACCCCGTGAACGTTATCTCCGGAAGTACCGTTACACGGGACGAGATTCCGGCTGATCATCTGGTACGGATCTTGTCCGTCCCGCCAAGGGATCAGGGCGATTCCGATTTCCTCGGTGCGTTCCCTGACGATGCTCCCCGCGTCGACAGCCGGGACGATAAGAAAATCATCGCCTTCCGTCTGAATGACCAGCGCAGTCAGGCGCTCATGCGAGTCGATATCCAGGCCCGTGAAATACTCGAGATCAGGGCCGGTCCCGAGAATCATGACCGGCATATCCGCACTACGCATGTGTTCCAGGATCGCGGTACGACGGTCGCGGTGGAGCTGTCCGGTGGATGCGGTCTCACTCGAAGTCATGGCCCCATCATAGATAGTAGTCTGGGATGCGCTACCGCCGGGTCTGCGGAAGAATACCGCTTGCACAGTCGGTAGTACGCGGAATCTTCGGGGAACCGTGTTTTCGGGATCGCGGGTGGATCAGTGTCACCACCGTCGTATACACAGTCCCCGCAGCTACTGTGTGTCCCCGGTAGAGTCAGGCTCCGATCGCCACGACGCCACGACGGATTGCGTCGATGGCTGCCCGGGCGGTGTGTCGGACCTCATCGGTGTAGCCTGTTTTCGCCACCTGTTCGAGGAGATCGATAACCTGGCGGCACCAGCGGACGAAATCACCCGGGGTCAGCTCCGCACCGGATTCCGCTGCGGCGGCCATGCAATAACCCATCGGTGCGCCTGCGGTCCACTGGTGGATCGCGAGCGCGAAACCTGCTTCCGGTTCTCTGGTCACGGGGAGGTTGTGCCGCTGCTCATCGAAGACCAGTTCCCCGTGGATGCGTTTCGTCGCGTTCATGGCTGTCGCCATCCGGTCAGTGGCCCCATCCGGAGATCCACCGTGCACCTCCCGTCGGTTCTGGAAAGTGCACATACTGACAACTCCGGCGAGTTCCGCAGGGTCCAGATCGTTCCAGATACCGCGGCGGAGACACTGTGCGACGAGCAGATCGGATTCATTGTGGATCTGCGCGAGCCGTTCGCCCTCCTCGGTAATCACTGGTGTCGGTTCGACTGCGTCTTCCTCCGTGACGAATTCGAGGTAGTCCATCTCCGCGAGGAGATCGACGATCCGGTCAAATGTCCTGCCGAGGGTATCCGTCGCTGCGGACACCCTCGATGTGAGTCGGTCCAGATCACGTTGCCGACGGATCAGCTTCTCCGCGATCCTGGCGAGTATCTCTCGGTCGGCCCAGTCGTGTGCGGGGTGAGCACGGAGCTCCGTACGGAGTTGCCGGACCTCCGCGGTGTCCCGGACCCTGGTTTCGTGGCGCAGGCTCTTCGGACGGGGAAAATTGCTCTTGTGGATCTCCCGGGCCACGGTGCGTGCATGTTTCCTCGGTTTGCGGACCACATCTTTACCGAGTGGCAGGTGGCCGACGATCTTGGGCGCTACTGCGAATGATCCGGCATCCACTCGGCCCGCCCACCCGGTTTCGGTGATCAGCCACGGGCGGGGATTGTGCGAATCGGGAGCGGGGGTGACGACGACCGCGAACATGGGATGCTTCTTGGTGGGCAGCGCGATGACATCACCAACCTGAAGTCTACGTAGTGCTACGACCGTTTCGGTGTGTCGGTCCTCCAGATGACGCCGCCTCGCGAGCTTTTCCTTCTTCGAGAGCTCAGCCCGCAGTCTGATGTAACCGAGGAATTCCTCGACGGCTTCGCCCTTCGTAGCGGGAGGATTCGCCGCGGTCACCGCTCGCTCCAGTTGCCCGCGGAGTTCTGCGACCTTCTTTTCGGCCCTCTCGATCTCCCGGATCTCGTCGACCACGGAGCCGTCGGCCTGGAACTGGGCGAAGGACTTCTCCAGGAGTCTGTGCGCCGGACCGTATCCGATGGTGCGAATCAGGTTGACGCTCATGTTGTATCCGGGCTGGAACGTGGAGATCAAGGGGTAGGTGCGTGTGGATGCGAGTCCCGCGACGGCACGTGGATCAATCGCCGGCGTGTACTGCACGACGGCATTCCCCATCGTGTCGATGCCACGTCTACCTGCACGGCCCGTGAGCTGTGTGTACTCACCCGGAGTCAGATCAACGTGAGCCTCACCGTTGTATTTGACCAGTTTCTCCAGCACCACGGAACGGGCGGGCATGTTGATACCGAGTGCCAGGGTTTCCGTTGCGAAAACCGCCCGGACGAGACCCCGGGTGAACAGTTCCTCCACGATGTGCCGAAAGGCGGGAAGCATACCGGCGTGGTGCGCGGCGAATCCACGGGTGAGTGCAGCCCGCCACTGGCGGAAGCGCAGTATCTCGAGGTCGACCTCGGGGATGTCCGATACCCCGGCATCGATGATCTGACCAATCTCCTTCGCCTCATCCTCCGTTGTCAGGGTGAGCCGAGAGCCGAGACACTGATGCAGTGCGCCATCGCATCCCGCGCGGGAGAAGATGAAGGTGATTGCCGGAAGCATGTTCCTGTTCTGCAGAACTCGAAGGACTTCAGGCCGCCCCATGGGGCGCTGATGTCCTCCTTCCCGCGGGTGTCCTGATCTCCGTCCTCCGTGCCGACGTCCGGAACGGCTGCCGTCTGCGTCACCTCCGCTTCGGGAGCGGAAGCCCCCACTACCTGAATATGCGGAGGTTCCGCGTTCGAGTTCGGCAGAGTTCAGGCGCTGGACGTGTTTCTCCAGTTCCCGGTTGACCGAGCCCCCGGTCCCCGGCTCGAACAGCGGATAGAGGGTCCTACCGAGCAGCATCCACTGATCCAGCGGAACCGGACGGTGCTCGGAAACTATGACCTCGACGTCACCGCGCACCGTCCGCAGCCAGGCACCGAATTCCTCCGAATTGGACACGGTCGCGGATAAACCGATGATGCGCACCGATTCATCCAGGTTGAGGATCACTTCCTCCCAGACCGGCCCACGGGAGCGGTCCGCGAGATAATGCACCTCATCCATCACGACATGGCTCAGTCTGTCGAGTGCCGGGGAACCCGCATAGATCATGTTGCGCAGAACCTCCGTCGTCATGACGACGATCTCCGCGGACGCGTTCACCGAGACATCTCCGGTGAGCAGACCCACAGACTCCTCACCATGGACGTCGACGAGGTCGTGGAACTTCTGGTTGGACAGTGCCTTGATCGGGGTGGTGTAGAAACACTTGGTGCCCCGCGACAACGCCAGAGAAACGGCGAACTCCCCCACGATCGTCTTCCCTGCCCCGGTGGGAGCGCAGACCAGAACCCCCCGGTCAGATTCAACGGCGCGGCAGCCCTGCACCTGGAAGTCATCGAGGGGAAAATCGAGCCGTGCGGTGAATTCTTCGAGATGCGTGGCGGTATCCGTCATGGGTACAACGCTACCCGGGTTCACCGCCGCAGTCGTACCGCAACATCGGGCGGACCCTCACCCCACCCGCATTCAGAGAACGTCGTCGAAGTCGGAGCCGGGCCGACTGTCGAAGCGCGGCCGATTCAGCTCTCCTCCGGTGGAGGGACGGATGGGATTTGGGGCAGCGACAGGCCCCGAACTCCGGACCTGCCCGCTCCCCCCCGGACGAACCATTCCACGGTTGCGGTAACGGGGATGCCTCGTCATCATCCAGGTCAGCCCACTCGGGGCGATCCCGTTCGCGCCTGCGGTCGTTGAACCGACAGAACTGAATGGATAGTTCGACGAGCAGAGTCAGAGCCAGCGCGAGTGAGACCATACTCATCGGATCCTGGCCCGGGGTGATCACCGCAGCGAAACAGAAAATACCGAAGATGATGATGCGCCGCTTGTCCTTCAACTGTTCGTAGCTGACCACACCTATGACATTCAGCATCCCGATGATCAGCGGAACCTCGAAACTGACCCCGAAGACGAGGAGGAGACCAATGAGAAAGCTGAAGTAGAGCTTGCCGTTCAACGCCGTGGTGGAGGATTCACTGGCGAAGGTGAGGAGGAACTCGAGGGCGAAGGTGATGACCCAGTACGCAAGGACAGCACCTAGCAGAAATAGGAGGACTGCCACTGTCACGAATATGGCGGTGGAACGGCGCTCGTTTTTGTGTAGTCCCGGGGTGATGAACAGCCACAACTGAGTGAGCCACACCGGTGATGCGAAGACCAGTCCTGCGAGTGCACCGACCTTCAGTCGGAGCCCCAGCATCTCAAAGGGGCCGGTGGAAAGGAGTTTGTAGGTACCGTCAGCGGAAATGTCGGCCCGAACCGTTTCCGGAAGGCTGCAGTACGGTTCACGGAGAAGAAATCCGAGTGTAGGAAGACCGAAAACCGAATGCTCGAACCAGATCACACCGATGATGGTTCCGATGCCGAGCGCGAGTAGGGAGATAATGAGACGCCTCCGCAGTTCCCGGATGTGTTCCACCAGGGTCATGGTTCCGTCAGCGGACCGTTTCGTGGACCGTTTTCGGCGAGGGATCAGCCGCTTCTTCGGGGTGGGGATGCTCATTGGCGATTGATGATCCGCTCCGTGGTCGGTACACCGGGAAAACAGGTGCACCGGGTCAAGACAGACGTGAAAGTGCCTGTGTTTCGCTCGTTTTCTACTGCTGCCGTTGATCGGGGTAGTTCGGGGGCAGATAGCCGGACTGATTCTGCGGATATCCGGGCGGCGTCGGCTGCTGATAGCCCTGCGGAGTCTGGTATCCCTGCGGTTGCTGGTATCCGGGGGCGGGGTTCGGCGGCTGGTTGAGGTTCGCCTGCGGGTTCGGAACACCGTAACCCTGCTGCGGATACTGTGGCGCCTGCGGATTCTGCGTCAGTTCCCGGGACTGCGGAATGACGTTGGTGGCGGTTGAGTCCGTCGCTGCGGTGTTCGTGGTGTCATCGTCGTTCTTCATCTCCTTGACCTCGGATTTGAAGATGCGCATCGAGCGACCGACCGACCGGGCTGCATCGGGAAGTTTCTTCCATCCGAACAGAAGAATGACGACGAAGGCGATGATGAGTAGTTCTGGAGCGCCGATGGGCATGGGGAGGACCTTTCGTTCGTGCGGTGGATGGAGCTGGTCACGCTCCCGCACCATGATGATACGCGGCCAGCCCTGCATCGGCGCGTTCCGACACCGCTGCGACCAGATCAGAGGGTGCATCGACTCTCACCCGTCCCCCTTGTCCGAGGATGAAACGTATGAACCAGTCACGTGAGGACACTGGCATCCTGGCGCGGTACCAGCCGCCGTCGGCGGAGAGATCGCCTGAAAGATCCATGGGGACGTAATCCGCGAGCCAGATCGCGTCCTTTCGGATCCGGATCTCGGCGTGGCAGGTGACGGTGGTGAAGGAGAAGGGATCGTCGGCGTTGAAACGGAGCTCTTTCAGGTGTGGATCACCGTTTTCCTCGGTCATTTCCACCTGCCTCATCCGATCTGTCCGAAACGTCCTGTGAGTGGTGGCCAAGGTATCCCACGCGGTGACATAGGTGTGCCCCTCCTTGGTGAAGACACGAGCGGGAACCACTCTGCGGAATGAAGTGGTATCGCTTGCTGCACTGTAGTACGTAAAGGCGAGAACGGTCCTGTTCTCCAGGGCGTTCCGGATGGTTTCCAAGGTCGGTGATACGGATGCACGAAACTCATCGGACACGACTGAATCAACGACAGCGACGGTATTGTCCGCCATGATCGCACGGAGTTTGGTGGCGGCGCTCACCACCGCTGTCCGATCTGTCAGTCCATCGACCTTCTCCAGGGATTCGAGAGCGAGGAGAAGCGCCCCGGCTTCTGTCGGGGTCAGACGGAGCGGGCGGTTCATACCCTGACTGTTGGTCACGTGCACAGACGGATAGGAATGTTCCAGATCGACCAGATCCGCCGGTCCCAGTCCCGGTAGACCACAACACCAGAGACGGTTGAGATCATCCATGATCTGTTGTGGCGGACAACCGAGATCTCCCGCAGCCTCCATGATCGACCTACCCGGGTGCACTGTGAAATAAGGCAGAAGGTTGAGCATCCTGATCAGATCGACGAGTTTGTTGTTCACCCCGGTTGCCCCCAGTTTCTTCCCGTTCATCGAGTGTCCCCCGGGTTTTTGCCCGCGTCGGAATGCTGGACAGATACGGACAGCATGGAGATGATCTCAGCCCGAATCTCCTCCGGCTCCGTGACGACGACCTGCGGTGCATGCGCCGCAGCGGTGCGTATGATCCAGTCGCGGTCGACGTTCCGTAGCACGTGGATGTCGTCGGACTCATGCTCGGCGGCGGCTGTGAGCTCCCCGGCGGTTCCGGGCTCAGCCCGGAACCGGACATCTACGAGGTCACGTCCCCGTTTCAAGGAATTGACTACGAGATTGTGCAGGAACTCGTCGCCGCCTTCCGGGCGCGCGTGCGTGGCGTCGCCGACGATACCGACGTCCCGCACACGGGTGATCCGGAAGCACCGTACCGCGTCCCTGTCTACGTCGTGGCCGACGATGTACAGCCGTTCTTCGTGGTTCACCAGCCCCCACAGATCCATCCTCCGTGTGGCGGAATCCCCGACCGGGCCCCGGGAGTATGTAAATGTGATACGTCGTCCACTTCTGCAGGCGCTGAGGAGTGTATCGAGAGTCTGCGGACTGAGATGCGCGGTATCGTTAAGCATACTGACAACCGGAACCGTCCCGAGTTCCCGGGAGACTCCTGCCGCAGCGAGTTTCGTCCAACCTGAGCGTGCGAAGGCGGCGAGCCGTCGTCCGAGTCCCATATCACCCGCCAGTGCCAGCACGGTAGCCTCAGCCGATGTGAAACTCACCTCGGGAAGTGAATAGTCTTCGGACTGCAGGCGGTAGCCCGTCTGACCGGGATGTACCCGGTCAGCGACCATTTCCACAGGAACACCTGCTGCCCGAAGGACAGCGAGATCCCGGTTGAACATCCGGCGGGCCGCATCCATACTGCGGCCCGAGTACCCGGCGACATTGTCCTTCACCCATGCTGCGGTGAGGAGTCTGCCGCCGTAGTTCTGGTCGGCGTCGAGAAGCGCGAACGTTAGGTTGATCAGGCGCTCCAAGCCCTCGTCCTTTTCAGTCATGATGCTGTGTCGTACTCCGCTGCGTGGGTGTCCATGTAGGAGATGAGGTCATCCACCCGCGAATCTACCGATGCGAAAGGATCACCCAGTAGCACGACCTGTGGCTCAGGGCGGTTGATGCGTAGGCGCATCCAATCCACGGTGACCGGTGCGCCGAGTTGTCGTGCATGGTCGAGGAACCTCCCCCGTAACGCGGCACGGGTGTTCTGCGGTGGGGCGCCGATGGCCGCGGTGATCGCCTCGTCGGTCGTCCACCGAGAAATGAGTCCCCGCTCCATAAGCGTGGAGTAGAGACCTCTGCCCGGACGAACATCATGGTAAGCCAAATCAACCTGGGCCAGTTTCGGATGGTCTATTCCCACTCCGAGACGATCCTGGTAGCGGCTGATCAGTTTACGTTTGATCACCCAGTCGATCTCGGTATCCACCGGCGAAAAATCACTGGTATCCAAAGCTGTGAGCATTCTCCGCCAGAGGTCGACGATCCGGGCGAGTTCCTCGGCTGGGGTACCTCCCTCAGAAGGTTCCCGGATCTCCAGCCACTTCTCGGCTGCAGTACAGTATCTGTTCTGGAGTTCAAGGGCGGTGATCGTTCCACCATCTGTCAGTGGGAGAACGGTTCGTCCGTGGAGATCACGGGCGATGTCCCTGATTGCCGCAGTATCGTTGGCTAGTTCAAGTTCCGGCAACGGGAAACCGGCCTCGATCATCTCCAGCACGAGAAGTGCAGAACCGATTTTCAGTGCAAAAGTCGGTTCCGACATCGAGGAATCCCCCACAATGATATGGAGACGACGGTAACGCTCGGAATCCGCGTGTGGCTCATCCCGGGTGTTGATCATCGGACGAGAACGGGTTGTCGCCGAAGAGACACCCTCCCACACGTGGTCCGCCCGTTGTGAGACACAGAACCCGGTACCGTATTTTTCACTCGGGCTACCGGGGAATGGTCGGTAGATTTTTCCAGCGCCTGCGATGAGCTGCCTAGTGATGAGAAACGGAACCAACGCCAATCCGAGCTTTTTCAGGGACAGCTCCCGGCGCACGAGATAATTCTCGTGGCACCCGTACGAATTACCGATTGAGTCGACGTTATTCTTGAATACGTAAACACGTGTTCCTTTCCCCAGATCGTTCTCGACCTGTTGTGCGAGCCCGTCGACGATCCGGTCCCCCGCTCGCTCATGATTGAGTAGCTGGGTAATTGAACGGCATTCGGCGGTTGCCCACTCCGGGTGCGAGCCGACATCGAGGTAGAGACGGGCCGCCGAAGACGTGAAGATGTTGGAACTCGCGTGTTCCTCCACCACAGGGCGGAACATGAGCCGTGCGAGTTCGTCAGGGATCATCCTGCTACCGTCGGCCGTTGTACAGGAGATCCCATACTCGGTCTCGATGCCCATGATCCGTCTGGTCAGTGCCCCCGTCGCAGACGCGGTCATGCTGATTACTGACCGCCTTTCTGGACGTAGGAACGCACGAATTCTTCGGCGTTCGACTCGAGCAGTCCGTCAATCTCATCGAGTAGGTCATCGGTTCCATGGGTGTTGATCTGTGACTGCACCGCATCTTGACCGAGGATGTCATCGTCACTGCGGTCATGGCCGCCGCTGGCATGAATGGTTGGATTGCTTGCCATTGTCGTCCTTTCCTTGGCGTGTTCTTGGCATAGAACCGCTGCACACCCAGAGGATATCCGGGTGCGCAATCTGTATTTGCTCCGGGTTCAACTGTAGCGACGTTCCGGAAGGTTTGGTCCGGGGGTACCACGATTCCTGTGTTGCAAGGTGTTCACCCGGAGAGGTTTCGATTGAAAAAGATCCGCGACATGGGAAACGGGGCTAGATGGGAGCTAAAAACTTAATGGGGACTGTGTGGATGATAGGTTTAGACCCTTGTCTAATGCAGACATACTTAGCCTAATCTATGTTAGGTTATATGCTGGTAAGCCCCATCCACTCCAACTGGTTGGCTGGAGGCCTGGCCCGGGAATGTCTCGGTGGATGAAAATATGCAGGTGAAACACGTTACTGTTTGTTAGTCCAGGCCTCTCGGGGAGGGTGACTTTCACCTCTTCAGTGAATTACTCTCGAAGGTGTGCCACTCACATCTTTGCGAATACATGAATAAAACATAAGGAAAATCTGAATGGCTCAATCAAATCGTCGTATGTCTCGAGCGGGAATCGCAGCAATCGCCTGCCTCTCCCTCACTCTCTCCCCCATCAGCCCGGTTGGTGTCGCTCTCGCCGACGCAACCTACGCTAAGGGTGTAGAAGCCACGGACGGCGCCACGCAGGCCTACGTCGCCGACACGGACGCACTCCACTGGGGCATCAACGAGATGTTCCGCGGAAAGGCAACCTCCTTCGAAGCCGCCGATGGCGCGCGCTACGATGCCGAGGCGGAGCAGTTCGTCTTCCCCTATGTCGCCAAGGATGACACGGCGAAGACCGTCAGCTACACCGGCTCCGTCACGATTCTCGGCGAGTGCGACGACCCGGCTAACCCGTCGCGCGGCACCTGTGCCATCGACGTGACCTTCACCGACCCGGTTGTCACTGTTGATCTCGATGGCACGAGTTCCGTCTCCGCCACCGTGCACTCCACCATGGACGGTACTGAATGGTTCGGCCCCGAGGTCGTTGAACTGGCCATCCTGGACTTCTCCGCCGCCAGGTTCAACAACACCGATACGGACACCACCTGGGTTGACGTCGCTGCCACCCCCACCGAGGCGGCCGCCGACAACGCATTCCTCGGAACCGGTGCCCTCGGGAACCTCGAGTTCACCTACCCGGGTGCAACCGAGGAGAAGCGGAACGCCGAGCTCAAGGTCGACAATTACTCCGCGGCGAAGTCCAACTTCAACACCGCATACAAATTGAAGACGATTCAGTTCGATGATGGATCCGTCCTTCAGATTTACAAGAGTTATGGTGCTGCCACAGCGGCAGTTTTTCAGCCCGGGTTTGAGTCAATCACAGAGGCTCGCGAGCTGGATGTCCAAGGTAATTTCCTTATCGCTGCAGATACAGCAACAAAAGCCCTTTACTGGGTTGATGGTAACAATAATGTGAATAAGGGGATACTTGGTGCGGACGGTACCATCGGGGGCGAAGAACGGATCAGCGAACTCGGTGATGCCGGTCATGTTAACGGCCTTGCTGTTCAGCCCGACGGAACCATAGGTCTGGTGCTTGTCCCGACCTATAATTCGGAGCCTACTTACGCCCGCTTCGTGGAGATCACTCCGGACGGAGAATCAACAGTCACTCCGTTACCCTCCGCCAAGGAGCTGCACCCGGAAATCGACGACAGCAGCCCCTGGTACGGAGACGATGCTTTCGGCAGGTCCTTCAATTCGAAGAACAGCCTCGCGGCACTGTCCGACGGCACCTGGGTGTTCGTCAACGATTTCGAGGTCACGCCCGATAAGGGCGCGGTCCCGATTCATATTACCCCGAACGGGGATGACAAGGCTTCACTCCTTACCGGTGCTGCGGAGCTTTTCGCCGACTATCAGAACATCAACGGTCTGTACGTCAACGGTGATATCGTCGCGCTCTACAACGGCCGAACCGAAAATGAGAGAGACAACAATCACACTGTCGTAGGTTTCTACCGCTACGCCGACGGCGAACTGACACCGATTTACACCAATACTTCTGCTGCCACCTTCCAGGTCATATCAGGTGTCGCTGCGGATGGTGATTCGCTTTACATCCTGAGTTCCGCAAACAACACGTTGACCAGTCTCAGCGCCGTCGACGGCAGTGTCCAGACAAGTGTCGTCCTTGATGTGGCGACTGATTTCTATAAAGTCGGAAACAGTAACTACAACAACCTGATTTCCGCTGGCGGGAAGCTTCTCGTCAGCATCCCCGACGATGGCGATAGCTATAGTGATGAGCACACGAGGCTCGCCACGATCACTCGGAACGTATCCGAAACAGTCGCCGATTCCACCGTCGAGCGCGTCACCGTCGGTGAGTACGATGATGCGACCAGCTACGAGCCCATGGTGGATGACACCGCCGTGGAAGCGACCGTCGGTACCCCGGTGACCTCACCCGCGCCGACCTTCGACATGATCGTCACCGACGAAACTGAGATGGGTACTGCACCGGCCGGTACAGAATTCGTTATCGCGGAAGATGTTCAAGGGGCAACTGTCGGTGTTGACGGTACAGTCACTCTCGAAGCCGTTGAAACCCAGGCTGACACCAATGTCGTGGTCCCTGTTACGGTCATTTATCCGGACACCACCACCGACGAATACACCGTGACCTTCAAGGTCAGCGCCGCCGCCGATCCCATCGCGGACACCGGCAAGGTGTTCTACGGTAAAGACGCACTGACCGTCACCGCCGGTGAAACCGGCACAGTGGCACCAGCATTCGTTGCTGACGGTGAAAACAAAGATGTCCCGGCCGCGACCTTCGTGTTCGAGGGCGATGTCCCCGCAGGTGCCTCGATCGATGAGAACACCGGCGTGGTCACCTATTCCCCGACCGAAGCGACCGACGACGTCAAGAACGTCAAGATCCGCGTGACCTTCACCCAGGACGGAAGCACCCAGCTCTCCGGTGTCTCCCTCAAGGCGGAGGCCGCGACGCCGACCTACAGCGAGCAGGTCTGGTATCCGGATGCGATCACCGTCGCCCCCGGTGAGACCGCAACGACCACGCCGAAGCTCGGTGGAATCGAAGCCGGGAGCGAGAAGAAGGACATTCCGGATGGCTTCACCTTCGAGCTCATCGAGGATATCGACGGGGTCAGTGTCGACAGCACGACGGGAACCATCACCTATGTGGCGCCTGCTGACGCAGAGGGCGCAATCTACCCGCAGGTCAACGTCACCTTCCCCAGCGGTAAGACCCAGAAGACCGGTCCGGTCATCAACGTGAAGAAGGACGAGCCCGCCCAGAGCGAGGTCTACGTCTACTACGGCGGGACCGTCACCGTGGATCCCGGACAGGAAGCGGTGGCGACTCCCGAAGCTGCGACAATTAACCCCTACACCGTCGTCGACATGCCTGCGGGCACGACCTTCAAGTTCGTGGACAAGGACGATGAAGCACGCCCGGCAGGCATGACCCTGGACGAGAACACCGGTGTCGTCACCTTCACCCCCACCGAGGACCAGGCAGGACAGAGCTACTTCTTCTACGTCCAGGCCACCTACGGTGACGGAACCCCCGCCCCGCGCCCCGCGGTCGGCCTGATCAAGGTCAACGAGGCAGCTACCCCGGAGCCCGACGAGAGCTCGAAGTACAACCTGTTCTACCCGAACACGGATGTCACCGCCGGAGAGAGCGCAACGTCCGCGCCCTACGCCGACATGGCTGGCACCGATGACATCGAGGAAGGCGAGATCCCGGCCGGGACCACCTTCGAGCTCGCCCCGGCGGGTAACCCCGAAGGAGCGGTGATTGACGAGAACACCGGCGTCATCACCTACACACCGGCTGCTGGCACGGAAGCCCAGAACGTCGCGTTCTCCGTCACCGCCACGTACTCGGATAATTCGACCGACGCCGCCATCGCCGTGTTCATCGTCTCCGCTGCCGCGCAGCAGATCGATGACAACGCCAAGTACACTCCGGTGTACGCCAACGGCGAGGTCAAGGCCGGTGAATCCGTGGCAGTCACACCGACCTTCGACATGACTGACACCGACACCGTCGAGACCGAATCGGCCCCGGCTGACACCACCTTCGCGTTCTCCGGTGTCCCGGCTGACGGATTCTCCATCGACACCGGCACCGGCGTTGTCACCTACGAAGCTCCGGAAGATGCCGAGGACGCCACCGTCCAGGCTATGGTCACCGTCACCTACGCTGACGGCACCAAAGACGAGTCAACAGTGATGGTCGTCGTGTCAGCACAGCAGCCTGAGCAGACCGGGCCCACCGGTTCTTCGTCACTCGTGGATAAGCTCACGGGTAGCGCCGTCGGGGTTTCTACCGCGACGGGAATCATCGGGCTACTCTCCATCGGTGCATTCTTCAGTGTTATGGCTGCGGTCATCCAGTTCCTCATGGCTCAGATGCCCGGTGGTTTCCACCTCCCGTCCTTCCCCGGATTCCCCAGGAGCTAAATGCTAGGTCCGTGGCCAACAGTGGTCCCGGACACTGATCAACGGAACCCGGCCCCGGGCCTCCCCCGCACCAGCGGGCGAAAGCTCAGGGCCGGGTTTTCGTCGTGCATTCTCCGTCCCGGTCAGAAATGTCCGTCACTGAGTGAACCTGATCAACACCGTGCAATTGGTAATACGCACAGTTCGGACACGTGTAAAGCCCCGCCCCCCGTATAGTCGGACCACCGCAGGAGCGGACTCCGCGTAAGGGCAACTTCCGTGTCACTGTTGTATCGGAAAGCGCACGACCGCAAAGAAACGGGGTGACTGCGATCATTCCCCACCGTGGGTGGCCCAATAATTCAATCTTTCGGTTGAGTACCGATAGACCCTTCGCCATTGAATCTACGACCGCCGATCCGGAGCGGATCGGCGGAAAGTCGCGCGGTGTCATTTAACGCTCTAGCAAACATTAGATGGCTGCAGAAATGATGGTGAGGTCTGGCTAACCTCTGTTACCCTTACCTGCATCCACCGGTGCAGCAGACCCGATCAATCGGAAATCGTGACCATCGGTGTTCAATTCCGAACATCAGATCCTTAAGGACATGCCAGTGCCCAGAACTTCTTCCCGCCGAATCACCCGACTCGGCCTCGCAACCGTCACCGCGCTCACCCTCGGTTTCGGTTCCGTGGCGCCGGCTTTCGCCGGTGTCGATGACACCATCGGCATCACTCCCCGGACCGGTGCGTCTCAGGACGTTGATGTCTCCATCCCCGCTCTCTCCTGGGAAATCCGGGATTCCTTCAACAACTACACCGGTGGGGCCACCAACATCCTCGACGGTGCCAAAATGGTCGACGGCACCTTCCTGTGGCCCTACGAGTCCACCGAGACGGACGATGAAGGCAACGCCGTCGTCCAGTACGGCGGAACCGTCAACTACATGAAGTACTGCGAAGGCAATGAACCTGTACGCGGTAACTGCCAGTTGGACCTTACTGTGGCGGACCCGAAGATTGTGTTCAACGCCGACAAAGGAATCGGAACACTGTACGCGACGGTCAATTCCCGGACCTACCAGACCGGTGAATGGCTCGGCGTGGAAGTTGTTCCGTTCGCGACCCTGGACTTCAAAGCGGGTCGCTACAACAACCAGACCGACACCACCACATGGAACAGTGTTGCGGGCTCGCTTCTTCCGAAGGGACAGGAAGCGTTCTCCAATTTCTACACCACAAATCCGTACATCAGTTCCCTGTCCTTCTCCTACCCGGGTAAGACCGAACTGAACTCATCCGGCTCCGAGGGCTATTCTCTCGCCGAGAGCGTTCAGCTTCCGGTCGAGGTTGGTGGCTCCGAGCGTCTCTACGCTCTGTCCGATGGATCAGTCCTGTATGTGACAAACAAATACGGTGCAGGTAAGGGCGTTGTCGTATCGCACGACCTGGATACGATCTCGGATACCTTCGAGTTCGTGACCAACGGCGCGACCGACACCGCCTTCGACACCGCGACAGGCACCCTCTACTGGGTGGAGCCGAAGTCTGACCCCGCGATGAGTGTGATCCACAGTGCCCCGGTGACCGCATCCGGTATCGGATCCGCCACGGAGGTCGCCACGCTTGAAGGAACGGTCTCGGGATTCGCGAGGGACGCGTCCGATGGCACCCTCGGTGTCCTGCACCTGCTGCCCAAGATCGGGGACTCCGTCGACGACTACCCCGCCCGTTTCACGACGATCACCGTCGACGGCAGCAAGACCACCGTAGAACTCCCGAAGGAGACCGAACTCTACCCGGATGTGGACACCGAGGCCCACTACAACGAGGTATACGGTTCCCCTTACGTGTTCTCCTCCACGTCCGGACTGCGGGCCCTCAACGACGGCACCTACATTTATGTCTACGATCATGCTGTCCCCCGGACCGATGGTTCGAATCCGGGTGCTCTGCCGGTTCACATCACTCCGTCAGCCACTGACACGAAAGCAGCGCTGGTCCATGCTTTCACCCCCGCGATCGAGGATCACAGCCATAGCTTCCGTGGTGTGGCAACCGATGGAACGAACATCGGTATCTACAACAACTACCCAAATTCGCATGTAGCGTTCCTGAGGTATGAGAACGGTGAGTTCACCATGCCGTACCACGCTGTGAATCCGGAAGATCTCAGCCTCATCGCAGGTATGACCTTCAACTCCGAAGGTCAGGCCCTGGTATCGACCGGCAAGAACAACTTCCTGACCGTCGACCCGTCCACGGGTGAGGTTCTCCGTAAGGCGTCGCTCTCCGGCAACATGAAGAATGCGGAAAGAAACGAGCCACTCGCCACCATCCTGGTCGACGGTGATGCTTTCGTCGTCGACCACCGTGAGATCGCCTACGTCGACTACGCTGGCCTCCAGCGCCTCGAGCTCCCCGGGGAAGAGGGTCAGCACGATCCTGACATCAGCGTCATCACCATGGGAGAGACCCCCGACGAGACCACGCCGCTGACGGACTCTGTCGATGCGTACTTCGGTGAGGCCGCCCTTGAGGTGACCGCAGGCGAGTCCGTCACTTCCGGAACGGTGCTCTTCGACGAGACCAGCACCGCTGACCGTGAGGCCGCGTCCGCTCCCGAGGGAACTGTCTTCAGTCTGGCTGAGGATGTTGCAGGCGCGACGATCGACGCCAAGACCGGTGCCGTCACTTATGCACCGGCTGCTGATGCTCCCGCCGGTGATGTCATGATCACCGTCACGGTCACCTACACGGATGAGAGTACCGATACCGTTGATCTGACGGTGAAGGTCACTGAGGCGAAGACCACGCCGACCCCGAACGGTAGCAACGGGAAGAACATCTTCTCCGGACTCTTCGACGGGTTCAAAGGCAACAGTTTGCTGGCACTCGTGTCTGTCGGTGGAATCTTCGCGCTCATCGCGGGACTGATCCACTTCATCAACACGAGCATTCTCCACCGCTAGATAAAAGAAGAGAACCCCATACCGGAAAATCTGTTCCCGGTGCGGGGTTCTCTTCTTCAGGTGCGGGTACGGCGGAGTCAGCGGCCGGGGCCTCCGATGAGGTCAGACGGGGCGAGTCCCCGCTCCGCGACGAGTCGGAGGAGTTCGGTGGCATCAGCAGCACGATCGAACAGGTCTTCACAGTTTGCCCGGGTGAGACAATCCAACTCCGGCATCCGCAGCCGGTGGTGACCGGTCACGCGGTCGCCGTTGACGACGATGGTGTCCCAGCTCGCCGCAAGCACCTGATCGGGCCAGCGACGCATGATCTCCCCCCGGAAGAATGCACGCGTTCCTTCCGGAGGGGTGAGCACCGCGGCATCTATCGCGGCAGAGTCGACGAGGCTCCGCATGCTGCCGCGCCGGACAAGGGCATGATGCAACCCACGCTCGGGATCGATGTCGGAGTACTGGAGATCGATGAGTGCGATCTTGGGATGGTTCAGGTCGATACCCCGATCAGTGAACCGCTGGATGAGGGACAACTTGGCCGTCCAGTCGAGCCGGTCCGATGTCCGTAGCGGATCGATGTCCAGATCATCGAGCAGGTCCTCCGCCGTCCGGAGAACGAGCCGGTCTATGTGATCGGTTGCAGTGCACCGGGAGAGATACTCCCGGAGGATGGCTGTCGCGCGCATTTCCCGGCCATCCGCGAGCTGGAGCAGTCGACTACATCTGAGATCTCGGGAGATCTGCTTCACCGCGGCAACGGGGTCGACGAGTTCCAGATCGGAGAAGTCGTCGCCGGCTTCGATCGCTTCGATGATCAGGGGGGTGAGTCCGAACTTCAGCAGGTTGGATGTCTGGGACATGTTCGCGTCCCCGATGATGACGTGGAGCCGCCCCCACTTGTCGGCGTCAGCGTGTGGTTCATCCCGGGTGTTGACGATTCCCCGGTTCAGGGTCGTCTCGAGTGACACCGACTGTTCGATGTAGTCAGCCCGCTGGCTTATCTGGAAGCCCGGGAACTCACCCCGTTCCCCCAGACCGACGCGGCCCGCACCGATAAGCACCTGACGGGTGACGAAGAAGGGGATGATCGCCCGGGTCAGGACATCGAAGTCCGTGGAACGGTGCCACAGGTAGTTCTCGTGGCTACCGTAGCTCGCTCCCTTGCCGTCGACGTTGTTCTTGTAGATCTTGAGAGGCGGGCACGGAGATTGGCCTTCAATCACACTCTCACCACGGTCGGTGTACTGCCGTACCGCTTCCACCGCACGATTCATCACCAGGTCACCCGCGGCATCGTAGATCATCGTCTGCATCGCATCGGTGGTTTCCGGGGCCGAATACTCGGGATGCGCGTGATCGACGTAGAAGCGTGCACCTGATGAGGTGATCACGTTGGCGACGCCGACGGTATTGGGATCGATGACAGGGGCTGTACGGAAGCGCCGGAGGTCGAAGCCGCGGGCATCACGGAGAGGGGTTTCCTCACCGAAGTTCCAGCGGGTACGGCGGAGAGACGCACCGGTTGCGACGGCGTAGGCGAGTACGGTGTGGGTGGAGGTGACGATCGGGCTAGCTGTGGGATCATCCGGGGTGGAGATACCGTACTCTGTCTCGGAACCGATGAAACGGGTCATGGTGGCGTTTCCTAACGTGCGGGAGGTTCGGGATCAGATGGGGCACCGAGTACCCGGACACCCGCGACCCGGCTTCCGGGGCGTCCGGTGATCCGGGACCAGGCATCCGGGTTCGAGGTGTTTGGAAGGTCCTCGTTTTCCTCGTTCTCCGCGTCGATCGCCGCTGCAAGATGAGCACTCGTAATACCATTCGTCCGGCCGGCGAGGTGGTCCTTGATCGCTTCTTTTTTGGCTCGGTCCACGATGTTCGTAATCATCGCACCGGAGACGAAGTCGTGGTAATGCAGAACCTGGATGCTCCCGTCGAGATAGGTCAATTCGACGAAAGGTCGGGGTCGGAACAGATGTTCCGCAGCATGCTCGATGAGTTTCTCTGGATCACCTGCGACCGGTATATTCTCGTGGAGCAGCCGCTGAAAGATCTCCCGGGCTCCCGCCCGGTCGGGTCGTTGGACCCGGATCTTCACGTCCAGACGGCCCGGGCGGAGGATCGCGGGGTCGATGAGTTCCTCGCGGTTCGTCGCGCCGATTACGATGACGTTGGACAGACTCTCCACGCCGTCGAGTTCGGCGAGTAGCTGAGGGACAACGGTGGTCTCCATGTCGGAGGATACCCCGGATCCCCGTGTCCGGAAGATTGACTCCATCTCATCAAAGAACACGATGACTGGGCGTCCTTCGCCAGCGAGTTCTCGGGCACGTTCGAAGATGAGTCTTATCTGGCGTTCCGATTCCCCGACAAATTTATTCAGTAGTTCGGGACCTTTGACATTGATGAAGTAGGAACGTGAGCCATCACCGATGCGCTCGGCGAGTGAGTTCGCGACCGCCTTGGCGATGAGTGTCTTCCCACAGCCTGGAGGACCATAAAGGAGGACGCCTTTCGGGGCCCTCAGGTTGTAAGCGTGGTAGAGATCCGGATGGGTGAAGGGTAGTTCGACGGCATCCCGGATTCGGGTGATCTGATCGTCGAGACCGCCGATGTCCGCCCAAGTGACGTCGGGAACCTCCTCTAGCGCTAGTTTCGCGACCTCGGTCTTGGGAATGACCTCGAAGGCATACCCTGCGCGATTGTCCACCAGAAGCGTATCTCCCGGTCGCGGTGGCTTTTCACCCGCGAGCAGTGGTCCCGCGAGGCGGACGAGGCGTTCCTCCCCGGTGGTATCGATGACGAGAGCCCGGCCATCCGCAAGAACTTCCGTCACACTAGCCATCTCCCCGGAGTCGTCGAAGCCGCAGACCTCCACGACTTGTGCGCCTTCGCCGAGTCGAACCCGTGCTCCGGGAACGAGCGAGGTGGGGTCAACGAGTGGACTCACCGCGAGGCGCATCCTTCTGTTCGATGTGAACACCTCAGCACAGGTCTCCTCGAACCCCTGGGTTGGCTCAAGATACGTCCCGTAGGTGGACGGCGGTGCTGAGAGTTGTTCCAACTGTTCGTTGAGGACTGCGAGTTTTCGGCGTGAGGCAGTGAGCAGCTCCACGAGTTTGGTGTTGCGGGTTGCCAATTCGCGATTGTCACGACGGACTCGGCGCAGTTCTTCCGAGACCTCCCGGTATGTGTCGATGGCGGATCGGGGCGCCGGTATCGACTGGGCGGCGTCGGTCGAAGCGTTGTCGTCCGGTTCGGGGGTGTTGACGGAGGTGCTCATGGAACTCCAATGTAGACCACCGGGGTCGGTGAAGTGTGAGGTGAGGCTGACTTATCCTGACTTATGGATCGTGGAAGTGCCCGTTATTTCCGGGCGCGTCGCTGCGGCCGGGGTGCGACCGTACCGTCCGCCAGGCGCCGCGCCCAGACCAGGAATGCGGTGTGGGCGTTCATCCTGTGCTCGGGGCGGGTGGCCAGTCCCTCGACCTTCCACTCCCGGACGAGGGATTCCCAGGCGCGGGGTTCAGTGAAGCACCCCAGTTCGCGGATACCCTCCATGACCTTCATCAACTGCGGGACGGTGGCCACGTATGTCATGAATACTCCTCCCGGAAGAAGAAGTCCTCGCACCGCGTCGAGACATTCCCAAGGCTCCAGCATGTCGAGGATGATGCGGTCGACGGGACCTCCGATGTCGTCCACCGTGACCTCTTTAAGGTCGCCCAGACGAGGAGACCAGTTGGAGGGGCTCCCCCCGAAGAATTCATCGACGTTCGACTCCGCGTAGTCGAGGTGATCCTGCCGGATCTCATAGGAGATCAGTTCACCGGACTCACCGATGGCACGGAGCAGTGTCATGGAGAGAGCCCCGGAACCTGCACCGGCTTCGAGTACGCGCGCGCCCGGGAAGATGTCGCCCTCGATGAGGATCTGGGCGGAATCCTTCGGGTAGATGACTGCTGCGCCGCGAGGCATGGACAGAACGTGGTCCACCATCAGATGACGGAAACAGAGGTATAGACCGCCCTGGGAGGATTCCACCACGGTACCTTCGTGCTGGCCGATGATGTCATCGTGTGCGATGCCCCCCTTGTGGGTGAAGAAGCTCTGCCCTTCCTTGAGCACGATCGTGAAGTGACGGCGTTTCGCATCGGTGAGCTGGACGCGGTCGCCCGCTTGGAAGGGGCCGGAATAAGCCATGAGTGTCTCTCGTTCGTATCTCGTCGTGGGCGGTTCGGGTTAAACGCCGGCGTAGTAGGTGCCGAGGATCTGAGCCAGCGTGTCGACGTCGCGGGCGGAGGCCATCTCGCGTGCGGAGTGCATGGAGAGGATGGGAACGCCAACATCAAGCGTGGTGATGCCGAGGCGAGTCGCAGTGATCGGACCGATGGTCGTTCCACAGGGTACGTGGTTACCGGAAACGAACACCTGGTTGGGGGCACCGACGGTGGAACACAGCCGGTGCCACAGGGCCGCGGATTCGGCGTCGGTGGCATACCGCTGCTTCGCGTTGACCTTCAGCGCTGGACCAAATCCGGCAAGTGGACGGTTGACGGGATCGTGCCGTTCGGCGAAGTTCGGGTGGACCGAGTGCGCGGCATCGGCAGAGATGCACGATGAGCGGGCGTACATCCGGGCCCGGCCGTCGATCCCCCGGGCACCTAGGGCCTCAGCAGTGCGATCGAGGACGTTCTGCAGGATCGGCCCGGCCGCCCCGGTGACGGCACCGGATCCAACCTCCTCGTAGTCGAAGGCCGCGAGGACGAGGATGTCTCTCTGGGCGTCCGCGCCCCCGTCCCGCACGGCTGTGTTCAATGCGGTGGTCGCGGGCCAGACGCTGGAAAGATTATCCAGGCGGGGCGCCGCCAGAAGGTCCAGCTCAGCACCGAAGAACTCCGGGGCCTGCGTGTCGCAGGTGATGAGGTCGTGGGCGATGATGTCGTCGTCGATTCCCGCTAGACGGGCGACCGTCTCGAGCACGGTCTCCCGGGGGTCACCTGTGCCGAGGACCGGATAGAGGTGGCGCTGCCGGTCGTACTCGAAGCCCTGGTTCACCTTCGGATCGAGATGGATCGCGAGATTCGGGACACGGAGTAGCGGGCCCGTGTCCACGAGGTGCTGTGTCCCGTCCACGGTGATGACCCGACCGGCGAGCCGGAGTTCGCGGTCGAACAGCGTCGACAGGATTGGGCCGCCGTAGACCTCGCAGGCGGCCTGCCGCCAGCCCGCGGTTCCGGCGTCCGGAAGGGACTTGAGCTTCAGTCCGGGTGAATCGGTGTGGGCGCCGACGATCCGGAAACCTGAGTCGGGGCCCGCTTCCCGGGGGATGTACCAGGCCAACACAGCACCACCCCGGACCAGGAGATGGCCGCCCGGTGTCGCGTCCCAGGTATCCGTCTCATCCTGTTCCGTGAATCCCGCGGCGAGAAGCTCGCGGCGCACCTGGTCCGCTGCGTGATAGGAACTCGGGGAGGCGTGGATAAAGTCGCTGAAGCTGATCATGTTTCCATCCAACCATCACAGGGCAACGGTTCGGCCACACACCCCGGCCCGACAGATCTGCACATGCGTGCCACGACCCGGGTGCGGGCCGTCGACCCGGATACCTGACGGGCCTGTACCGAGGATGATCGCTGCGGAATCGAGTTGTCGGCGGAGCCGGGAGAGCGCCTCTGCTGTCGGTGACGTGACCACCGCGCGGGTTGGGCCGGATGCCGCGAGTTCACCGAGACTAAGCCACCCGCCGGCCTGGAGGGGGCGCGCGCCGGCGACCTCCCCATGGACCGCGAGGATCTCCCGTCCACGGCTCGCCCACCGCTCGGCGGTGTCCGCGTCCCCGGTGGCACCGATGACCATCGACCCGGTGAAGAAGGCTTCCCCCGCCACCGCGACTCCGGCGGGGGCAGAGGTGTCGAAAGGATCCCGGGCGCGCAGTCCGAGCACCGGGATGGGACTGCCGCTGTCGAAATAGGTGCCTGGGTTGTCCGGGTCCGCGTGGCGACGTTCGATCTGATTGAGGGCGTCCCGGAGAATCCGGAGGCAGTCTTCCGTGAGTGCCTCATCCCCGGTGCAGGTGGCTGCGGAGGCTGTTCGGGTCGACGCCAGGGCCAGCCACGCGAGGTCTGCGAGTGATGCGGATTCTCCGCCACTGACCCGGAGAAAACCACCGTCGGTAGTCCGGTGCAGCCTGTCCAACCCGAGGATAGCGTGCACGGCCGCGTCACGGAATGTGTCGTTCCCAGCTCCCGGCAGAAGTTCCGCCGCCTCACTGAGGGCGACCGCGGCCATCGCGGTACCTGTTGTGGTTGCGGTGTCGTCCCGCCCGGGTTGCGGGTCTCTCGCCCGGGCGGCGGCGAGCTGTTCGCGGATGCGGAGGAAGCGGGGCATGTCGTCTGGATCACGCGACAAGGTGGGGACGGAGCCGCCTTCGGCATCATCAGTATTGCTGATACCGAATAAGGTGGCGATCCAGTTGGCGTCGTCGGAGTCCCCTAGTGTGGCAGAGACCCTGTTCCGGGTGTAGCGGTAGGTTGCGCCCTCGACTCCGTCGGTGTCGGCGTCCAGGGAGGTGGCGAACAGTCCGTCCCGACGACGCAGTGAGGTGAGCAGGAACCGTGCGGTGTCATCTGCGGCCCGAGTTGCCAGGGGATCACCCGTTGCGTGGGCATGCGCCACGAGCGCCCGGAGCAGGAGCGCGTTGTCGTCGAGCATCTTCTCGAAGTGCGGGGTCCGCCACGCCGCATCCACTGTGTATCGGGCGAAACCCCCTCCGATCTGGTCGAAGATCCCGCCGCGGACCATGGATTCAATGGTCCTTCCGACGAGCGCGTGCACACGGTCGTCTCCAGTCCGTTCCGCCCGCCTGGTGAGCCCCAGGAGTGTGGCGGACGGTGGGAACTTCGGGGCACCGCCGAAACCACCGTGCACCGGGTCCTCGGAGTCCTGGAGTGCGGACGTCACCCGGTCGAAGACCTTGTCGACGGTCGGGACCGGGCGGACGGGGGCGGAGTGCAGGGCCATCATCTCGCGAACCTTCTCCCCCATGTCGGCGATCTCACTACGGCGGTTGCGCCAGGTTTCGTCCACGGCGCGGATCAGACGGGGCAGGCCGGGGCGCCCCGGCCGGTCCTCCGGAGGGACATAGGTGTCGGCGTAGAACGGTCGTCCCTCGGGATCGGTGAAGACGGTCATCGGCCATCCACCATGGCCGGACAACGCGATGGTGGCCTGCATGTAGAGCGCGTCAACGTCGGGGTGCTGTTCCCGGTCCACCTTCACGCAGACCACATGCTCGTTGAGTAGTGCCGCGATGTCCGGATTCGAGAAGGACTCCCGGGCCATTACATGGCACCAGTGGCACGCCGCGTACCCGATGGAGACCAGTACCGGGACATCGCGATGGGAGGCTTCGGCGAAGGCCTCCGGGCCGAACGTCCACCAGTCGACGGGGTCGTCGGCGTGCTGCCGGAGGTAGGTGCTGTCACTGCCGGAAAGTCGGTTACCCATTCCCCCATTGTGCACGCTCCCCTGGTACGTCCCTGCGGTGTGACCACCCCCGGATCGGGTTCCCTCGAACGGTGGAACGGACGATCACCCCAGCTCAGATGTCATGACGGAGGTCACCCTTTGGAGATTATGAATGGTGTTCAGATTTATCCGTAGAATTGGGGTGGAATACCACCTCCCGCAGGTCGGAGGCCCCGCGGGGAGGACCGACCACGCCAGGGAGAAGGATCGACCATGGACACCACCACCCCGCTGCTCGCACTGGACGACGTCACCGTCTCCGTCGATGACACGATCGTCTGCCGCGACATCACACTGACCGTCAACCACGGAGAGAACCATGTTCTCATCGGAGCGAACGGCTCCGGGAAATCATCACTGCTGAACGCGATCATGGGCACCGGACCATTCCAGGTCACCCGTGGGCGGATACTCCTGAACGGACAGGACATCACGGAGCTTTCCGTTGATGAACGCGCCCGAGCGGGACTCGGTCTCGCGGTGCAGCATCCACCCAAACTCCACGGAATCACGGTGAGCAAACTCGCTCAGGCGATCCACGCCGGTGACCGGTTGCCCCGGCTCGCCGAGGAACTCAATCTCTCCGACTTCCTGGACCGGGACGTCCACTGCGGATTCTCTGGCGGTGAGATGCGCCGTTTCGAGATGCTCAAACTCCGGCTCCAGCAGCCGACCATGTGCCTGCTGGACGAACCGGAGTCAGGTGTCGACATGGAACACGTCTCTGTGGTGGGGCGCGCACTCGCGCACCTGCTGCAGACCCCGTGCCCCGATGGAACGGCCCGGAGCTCGCTGGTCGTCACACACACCGGGTTCATCCTCGACCACCTCGATTCCCCCATCGCACACCTCATGTCCGGCGGACGCCTCACCGACAGTGGCGACGCCCGCGACATGCTTGCCCGTGTCCGTACCGACGGCTGGGCAGCCTGATCCCGGGTATTTTCCACCCACCGACGAAACCAAGGACTGATTCCCAATGACATCCACCGTTCCCGCAGTCACCCCGGTACCCGGTCTCGGCAACGCCAGCGTGACGCCCGGGCTGCTCACCGATCTCGGTTGGCGCGACGAGGAGTCCTGCGCGGGCACCTCGTTGATGGTCGACCATCACTTCGAACGCATCGTCACCCACGACGGGCAGGTCGAAATTATGCCGCTCTCGGATGCGGTCGTCACCTACCCCTGGGTGCAGCAGCTCATGTTCTCGCTCATCGACCCACTCTCCGATGACGTCCTGCGGCGTGCCTTCGAATCCCAGGATCGGCCGCTGGGCACGTTCACCTGGGTCCACGACGGCGCGATCCTCGACGGGCCACTGCAGAACTTCTCGTTCATGACCGTGCCCCAGGAAAGACAATTCGTCCACGATCTGACCGTCATCGGAGCTGGTGCCCGGGTCGACCACATCAGTGGTTCCGGTGTCACCCCGAAAATGACCCACGGTCGCCACGTCTCTGTTTCGGAGACATTCATCGGTGAAGGCGCCCGACTCCGCTCCCTCGATGTCGAACGGTGGGGCTCCCAGATGGACGTCCACTCCTGGTCCGGAACTCGCATCGCCCGCGACGCCGTGAACAGTTCCGTTTCCGTCGCGGTCTCCGGGCTCCGCAACCACGTCGCGCACTCCACCGTCGAACTTGACGACGGGGCAACCGACACCAGCCACTCGGTGGTGTTCGCCCCGGCCGACACCCACCGCGAGATGAGGACCGAGATTCGTCTCCTCGGAGCGGGGTCACGTGCCGAACAGGTGTCCCGCATGGTTTCCGACGGTGGGGAGATCTCCAACGACACCACGCTCGTCGGCGTCGGACGCGGGTGCTCCGGATTCCTGGAGTGTGATGGTCTCATGCTGAGGGACACCGGATACATTGACTCGGTCCCCGCGTTGAAGGCGCGTGTCGACGAGGCGCAGTTGAGCCACGAGGCGTCCGTCGGCATGATCGACGGTGACCGGCTCGATTACCTCATGGCGCTCGGACTCGACGAGGACACCGCCCGCGACCTCATCGTCCGGGGGTTCCTCGATCTCACCGAGCAGTCTGTCCCCGATTCCCTGCGCGCCACCGTCGAGGGGCTGGTCACCGCAGCTCGGGAGGCTGAGCTTTAGGGAGACCGGTTGTGGATAGGACGGGCCCCTCCGTCAGGGGTCCACAACAGACTGCGCACCCTGGGACGGCTGCGTCCGGGGTGCGCGGTAACGTGATGTCCCATGACCTCACCGGTAACGACCAGCCCGTCCACCCGGCCCCGGCCCCTCGCGCTGTCCCCTTCCCGGGCGAGCGACTACCAGCAGTGCCCGCTGCTCTACCGGCTGCGGGCCATTGACCGTATTCCCGAACCGAAGACCGTCGCTCAGGTCAAGGGAACACTCGTTCACGATGTGCTCGAGCAGATGCACACGTGGGCGCCGGAGCAGCGCACCTACCCGGCGGCGGTCAAACGCCTCAAACCCACCTGGGCGGCGATGTGCGCCGCCGACGATGAGCTCGACGAGCTTGTCCCCGAGGACGCCCGCTACGACTTCCTCGTCGAGTGCCGTGCCCTGCTGCGCGGCTACTTCGAAATGGAGAACCCCCAGGGCTTCACGGCCAAGGCATGCGAGATGTATGTGGAGTCCGTGCTCCCCAACGGGGTGCCGGTCCGCGGGTTCATCGACCGCGTCGACGAGGCCCCGGACGGCCGCATCAGGGTCGTCGATTACAAGACCGGCAAGAAGCCCATCCCCCGGTTCAGTCAGCAGGCCACGTTCCAGATGCGGTTCTACGCCCTGGTCTACTGGCGGCTGCACAAGGTGCTTCCCGCACAGCTCAGACTGATGTACCTCAAGGTCACCGACTCGATTTTCCTCACCCCCTCGGTGGAGGAATTGGAGTACTTTGAACGTGATCTGGGGGATCTGTGGGCGAAGATCGAGGCGGATGGGCGGAGCGGGAACTTCCGGCCGAAGACCTCCAAGCTCTGTGGCTGGTGTTCTCATCAAGCGTTGTGCCCTGCCTTCGGCGGTACTCCGCCCGAATATCCGGGGTGGCCCGGGAGCACCGCCGACGGTCAGATCACCGCGGACTCCTGATCAGATATCGACCAGGCCGGACCGGAACGCCCAGATCACGAGCTGGACCCGACCCCGTTCCCCGGTCTTGGACATGGCGTTGGAGAGGTGCGTCTTCAGCGTGGACGGCTCAAGAAACAGGGTGTCCGTGATGCCGTTGTTGCTCTGTCCCCGGAACAGTTCACGCACGCAGTCGATCTCTCTCGGGGTCAGCGGATGATGACGGTGAGCTGCGGCAGGGTGAGTACGTCAGAGCTGGTCGCGGCGAAGACATCGAAGGCACCGCGCTAGAGCTGACCCGACGCGGGACTGGCCGCAGCCAGCGCCGTACGACGCTTCATCCCCATTGAGCACTTCCCGATCTTCATTGCCGCCGCATCGGTCATACCGACGGTGTCGATGAGGTCATCCACACACCCGGTCGAGACGCCGACGGACAGTGCCCGTGCGGTGACATGCTGACGGACGGTGAGACCGGGGATGAGCCCGCCGTCGTCAAGCAGAATGTTCGTGTGCTTCGGCCGGTGGCACTCGCCCGCGTACCGGCCGACGAGACCGAGGCCTGCGCGCAACGTCGTCGTCTTACCTGCGCCGTTGGGCCCGAGGACACACGTGACACGTCCCGGTTTGGCACTCAGGCTCATGTCCCGGACGACCCGATCTGTGCCGTAGCGCACCTCGAGGCCTCGTATCCGGAATTCGTTGTCTGTCGATGTACTGGTCATACCCCGACGCTAAGGAACACCCACCGAACCGGGGAAATCCGGACTTCCCCCAAAAGGCGGACCCGAGATCAGAGAACGACCGAACCGAACAGGAACACCAACGCCGGGGACAATGCGATGCAGAGGGCACCCGGTATGAGGAACGGGTGATTGACGATATACCTTCCGATTCTCGTGGAGCCGGTGTGGTCCATCTCTACCGCGGCGAGCAGGATCGGTAGGTCGGTAGGACGAACAGTGCACTGACGGCAACGAAAATCCACACCGCGAGTTTGGTCGCCGCGGTCACTTACTTCTCTGCGTGTTTCTTTGGTGAGCTGACCAGTCCCTTCTCGAGGCGTTCGCGGTAGATTGGGTTCTTGTCCAGGTCGAGGCCGAGATGGTTCGCCACGAACGCGGTCGGAAAGACTGCGAGGAAGGTCGACAGAGAGCACGACCGCGAGTAACTGGAGATACCCGGTGCCGGCGAGGATAATCATCGTGTAGGTGACTACCGGGGCGAGGTAGGTGATGTACCGGGGATTCCTGCAGAGCAGTTTCTCCGCCAGGTCGACCAGCCAGTCCGTTCCCGCGGCCCGTTGCATGGCGGCGAAGACCACGTCTGTCCCCGCGAATCCGAGCAGGAGCATACCTCGATCACCGGTGAGACTGATGCCGATTGGACCCGGTCGTGCCTCCAATACGATAGCGGAAATGACGGACGATGATCTGATGGCTGAGAATCGCGGCCTGTACTCCTGGTGGATTGTCGCGGTTGTGCCTGTGTTGGATAACTGGCTATTCAAGAAGACGTACCATCGGAGTGGGGATCAAACTGAAGCCCCGACCTGCTCATGGACCTGGAAGGGCCCCGCTGGAACGGCGGGGCCCTTATCGAAGAATGGGTCAGAATCCTAACGGTCGAGGTGAAGCTGCCCGCGGAAGACCGGATGCATGAGATTCTCCTTGCTCAGTACTTGATCCAGGGTCTCGGCGTCCATCAGTCCCTTCTCAAGGACGAGCTCGCGAACGGTCTTGCCGGTCTCTGCTGCTTCTTTACCTATGAGGTCACCGTTATGGTGACCGATGAACGGGTTCAGGTAGGTCACGATTCCGATCGAGTTGTCGACGTACGCCCGACAGACGTCCTCGTTCGCGGTGATTCCGTCGACACACTTGGTGCGGAGCGTCTCGACGGCGTTCCGGAGGATGCGGATCGATTGGAACAGGGACTCCCCGATCACCGGCTCCATGACGTTGAGCTGGAGCTGGCCAGCCTCGGCGGCCATGGTAACGGTGATGTCATTGCCGAACACCTTGAAGCACACCTGGTTGCAGACCTCGGGAATAACCGGGTTGACCTTGGCAGGCATGATCGATGAACCGGCCTGGCGGGCCGGGAGGTTGATCTCGTTCAGGCCGGCCCGTGGACCGGAGGACAACAGGCGTAGATCGTTGCAGATCTTCGACAGCTTCATCGCGGCTCGCTTCACCGCGCCATGAGCGAGAACGTAGGCACCGCAGTCGCTCGTCGCCTCAATGAGGTCCTTCGCTGACTTGACCTCCAGCCCCGTGACTTCACTGAGGGAAGCCGTGACCTGGTGTCGGTAGCCGGCTGGAGTATTCACTCCGGTGCCGATGGCTGTCGCCCCGAGATTGACCTCCAGGAGACGCTCCGAGGCATCGCGGAGGATGACGCGCTCCTCAGACAGATTGTGGGCGAAGGCGGCAAACTCCTCACCGAGTGTCATGGGAACCGCATCCTGGAGCTGTGTGCGACCCATCTTCAGGATGTCCACGAACTCGTGTCCCTTCGCGGCGAAGGAACTTTCGAGAGCATCGAAGGAATCGATCAGGTCATTGAGAGCGTAGTGAACACCGAGCCGGAATCCTGTCGGGTAGGCGTCATTGGTGGATTGGCTCATGTTGACGTCATCATTCGGGTTGATGATGTCGTAGGCACCCTTCGGCTTTCCCAGATACTCCAGCGCCAGGTTCGCGATTACCTCATTGGTGTTCATGTTCAGGCTGGTTCCGGCACCGCCCTGGAAGACATCGAGCGGGAACTGGTCCATGCACCGTCCCTCGACCAGAATCTGGTCACACGCCCAGATAATCGCCTCGCACTTCTTGGCGGGAAGAGTGTGCAGCCTGCGATTGGCCAGGGCACTGGCCTTCTTCACCTGGACCATGCCACGGATGAACTCCGGGATTTCGTTGACCGTGATCCGGGAGATCCGGAAGTTCTCCATTGCACGGAGCGTGTGAATACCGTAGTAGGCCTCATCCGGAACGTCCAGTTCCCCAAGCAGATCCACCTCAGTTCGGGTACGGCTTTCTCCATGCCTGGCACCTGTCGCCGGGGCATCGGCTGTCTGCGTGGCAGTAGTGGAGTCCTTCACTTCGTCCGATTCGATGACGGCGTCGTGCGTTGCAGATGGCTCGTCGGGGCTTTTATTCGTTCCGGTTTCCCGTTTTGCCTTCGCCGTCGTGGGCTTCCGCTTGGATGATTTGGCCATGTCGTGTGCCACCTCTCTGTGGGTCTCTTCTTCCTGGAGTGTCCTGAGCATTTGGTACTCGGGTATCGCGAAGGCCACTCGTTCCCCCCAGCATAACGAGGATCGAGTACACGGAGGTGGATCTGGAGGTTGCTATCGTGATCGGCGGAGTTCGTGGCTGATTGTGCACCACCATGCAGGATGTTCCTGCAGTTAAAGGCCTTCTTCCTGGCCTTGATCCAAGGCGCATCATGCGTCTGGTACGAGTGTGCACGATCGATGGCGGGGATGATTCGCCCCGGGTGGAGCATGGTATACGGGCGTGGAGCACCTGCCTAATTTCCGATTCTGGTGACTCCGGTAGCGAGAAAAGACCCCCGTGACGCCGACATTCGGCTACGGGGGTCGCGTGTGGAGGTCAGAGCCGAGCGATTCGGATCTCCGAGGCAAGAATCGCCTCTGCGCCTAACTCATCGAGCTCGTCCATCACGTCATTAGCAGTGCTGCGCGGGATCATCGCGCGAACCGCGACCCAGTCCTCCAACGCTAGTGGAGATACCGTTGGCCCGGAGATACCCGGGGTCAGTGCGGTTGCTGCGTCGAGTAGCGACCGCGGGACATTGTAATCGAGCATCAGGTAGTTCTGGGCATGGAGAATACCCTCGATACGACGCAGAAGAACCCGCTGCTCCGGGGTGACCTTCTCGCCTGCCCGACCGACGATGACGGCTTCCGAAGTGACCAGAGTCTCGCCAAAAGGCTCGAGTCCCTGTTTCCGGAGCGTCCGGCCGGTGGAAACAACGTCCGCGATCACATCCGCGACACCGAGTCGGATCGAGATCTCGACAGCACCGTCAAGTCGGATGACCTCCGCTGTCTGACCTCGAGACGCCAAATCAGAGCGAACCAGGTTCGGGTAGGACGTGGCGATACGTTTTCCATCGAGATCATCGACGGTCCAGCCCTCCCCGGCAGGTGCAGCATACCTGAAGGTTGAACTCCCGAAACCCAGGGAAAGAACCTCCTGGACGTTCGCGAGAGAATCAGCCGCAAGGTCACGCCCAGTAATACCGAGATCCAGTTGGCCACTCGCCACGTAGATCGCGATGTCCTTGGGTCGGAGGAAAAAGAACTCGACCTTGTTGGCTTTGTCAGTGACCGTCAGCGCCTTGCTATCGCCGCGGCCGACATATCCTGCCTCGGAGAGAATCTCGACTGCTGCCTCGGACAGCGAGCCCTTATTAGGTACTGCGACTTTGAGCATGTTTTCCCGGGGATCTTTCAGAGAGATGGTGGACGGACGGATGATGTGGCGCCGTCAGAGATGCTTGTACACGTCCTCGGGTTTGAGGCCTCTGGCGACCATGATCACTTGGGTCCAGTAGAGGAGTTGCGAAATCTCCTCGGCCAGCTCCTCGTCCGACTGGAACTCTGCGGCCATCCAGACTTCCGCAGCCTCCTCGACGACCTTCTTCCCCTGGGAATGGATACCCGCATCGAGAGCGACCACCGTACCCGAACCTTCGGGGCGTTCGGTCGCGCGGGAGAGTAGTTCAGCGTAGAGGGCGTCGAAGTCTTTCACGCGAATCATTCTTGCACATCCTTTCCCACCACCGGTGCAGGAGTACGGGTTAGGCGACGAAACAGAACCCCGATCGCATCGACGTCGAGTCCACGGAAGTCCGCGCCGACAAGTTCAGGTCGGCCGGTCAACTCCCCGAGGGTGGGTACTCCCGTTGGTCGTTCCAGGGTCATATCCCCGGGGACACCGATGACCCGGCACCCGGCATCATGTGCCGCACGCATTCCGGTCGCAGAGTCCTCGAAGACCAGACAATCCCATGGTGAGAGGCCCGCTCGCCGTGCGACCTCCAGGTAGATGTCTGGGGCGGGCTTCCCTTTGGGAACCTCATCACCGCACACCGTGTCAACGAAGAGATCCCGGCCGACCGCTGCGATCACCGGATCAGCAAGCTCCCTGGGAGTGTTGGTCGCGATATACATCGCGATGCCCCGATGCTTAAGATCCCGGAGCAGTTCGTGAACCCCCGGATTGAGGGTGGGGCGTTCGGTGAACAGCTCCGCGAAACGGTCGAACAGAATCCGCCGGTAACGTTCTTTCGCGGCCTGATCCGGGGTGACACCGGCGTGCTCCGCACAGACACGGAAGGTGTTGTCGAATGATCCCCCCACCGTTGTCGCATGCTTCTCTGTGGTGAGCCGACGTCCCATTTTCTCGCTCATCTCGTAGGTGGCGACGGCCCACAGTGGTTCAGTGTCGGTCACCGTACCATCCATGTCCCAGATGACGGCCGCAGGTAGCTGATCAAATTGGGGGGCAGCCATGTTTTTCCGCACCACGCCTATTCGAACCTGGGAAGTACGAAGCCGTCTTCGGGGTCTTCGACCTCGGGCGGGATGAAACCGGTTGCTGTGATGGCTCGAAAGATCAGACTGTTGAGTTCATCGAACTCTTCCGGCTCAATGACAGCATCTGCGTGCCGGACGTTGAAGGTCTCCACTGCGGTGATGAACCGGGTCACGGCATCAATGATGTTCTCTGCACCGGGGGATGCCGGGAGCAGATCGAGTTCTGTCAGAAAACCCATGAGGATTGTGCGGAGAGTCGGGAGCACAGAGGGGTCGAAGGGTTGATCCCAGAACTCCTTCTCGTCCTTCCCGAGATAGGATCCCGAAGCGAAAGTCTCAAGATCGTCGATGAACTCATCAACGTCCGGAGCGAACTGCTGGCTGATACTCATGGAGGTCATGCCTCCATTGTGTATCAGAGAGGCCAGCCGAATTGAAGTACCCCATCATTCGGAACACCTGTGGCCTATTCTTCAGTGGGCGTCGCCGATGAGCGCAACCCCCATCAAGGCGTCGAGTGCTCCGGAGACCAGCATCCCGGCTTCGTCGGCCAGCGCAAGATTTTCCTGCCCCGCGCACACATCCTCCGCCCATCTGTCCACAGCCACCAGCGCCCGAGGCGTGTCGAGATCATCGGCGAGAGCTTCCCGGACCTCCCGGATTAGGCTCCGTGCGGCATCGACGTCGGTCGCCTTGACTGCGGCGGAACGCCACAGTGCGAGACGTGCCTCAGCGACCGCGAGAATCCGGTCTGACCAGTCTCGGTCACTCCGGTAGTGACCCGCGAAGACTCCCAACCGGATGGCACCAGGATCATGACCGGAAGCTGTGAGTTTGTGCACGAACACAAGGTTTCCCAGAGATTTACTCATCTTGGTTCCTTCGAGACCGATCATCGCACTGTGTACATAGTGCCCGGCCATTCGTTCGGACCCGGTCGCAGCTTCAACGTGCGCGGCACTGTATTCGTGGTGAGGGAATATGAGATCTGTGCCTCCCCCCTGGATTGTGAACCGGGAACCGAGGCGATTCAGCGCGATTGCGGCGCACTCGATGTGCCAGCCGGGGCGGCCCGCTCCGAAGGGCGCGTCCCATCTGGGTTCGCCGGGCCGTGCAGCCCGCCAGATAAGTGCATCCAGTGGATCCCGTTTTCCGATACGATTCGGGTCACCTCCACGCTCGGTGAAGTACTTCGTCATCGTCGAACGGTCATAATTCGACTCGTAACCGAAGTTGGGGGTTGCTTTGAGGGCTGCGTAGATGTCGGGAAACTCGTCCTCCACAACGTATGCGCTATCGTTGTCCAACAGGGTCGAGATGATGTCAACCACTTCATTGACGATGTCGGTTACCGCGATGAAATCGGTCGGCGGAATCACCCGGAGAGACGTCATGTCGGAACGGAACAGATCGGTCTGATCTCGCCCGAGCTCCCGCCAATCGACGTTATCACGAGTGGCGCGCTCGAACAGGGGATCATCCACGTCGGTCACATTCTGTACGTAACGGACGGAGTGCCCGTTGTCCCGTAACTGACGGTTGATCAGATCGAAGGTTAGATAGGTCGCCGCGTGGCCGAGGTGGGTCGAATCATAGGGGGTGATACCGCAGACGTACATGCCGACGGAATTCCCCGTGACACTGACGGGCCGGATTCTGCGGTCCGCTGTATCGTACAATTTCAGTGCTACTGCGGGCCCCTCGACAACGGGGACCACGGGTGCAGGCCAGGAATGCATGGAGATAACTCTAGCGTGAGGCCTCCAAAGTTCCGGGGACTGACCCTGAGACCGACATGCTATCCGGGGTCACGGCTGTAGAACACCTGCCGCGAGCAGGCCCATCACTGCGACGCCTACCGGGATGCGGTAAGCGGCGAACCACGAGAACGAGTGGTTGGACACGAACTTCAGTAGCCAGGCGATGGATGCGTAGCCCACGGCGAAAGCGATGCCGGTTCCGACGATGAGCTGAGCGGCGGAGGCCGCCTGCCCAGCTTCCGGGGCGAAGGCATCCGGGAGAGAGAAGAGACCCGAAGCGAGTACAGCGGGTATGGCGAGTAGAAACGAGAATCGAGCGGCGACTTCGCGGTCGAGCCCGAGGAAGAGGCCTGCGGAAATCGTGCCGCCTGACCGCGACACCCCCGGAATCAACGCAAGACATTGTGCGAAGCCCATGACAACCGCGTCCCGCATAGTGAGGTTCTCGAAGGACCGCTTCTTGGATCCCCATCGCTCAGCGGCGATGAAAACGAAGCTGAACAGCACGAGCATGGCCGCGGTGATCCAGAGGTTGCGCAGATTGTCCCGGATCAGATCCTTACCCAGGTATCCGAGAACCCCGACGGGAAGCGTTCCAACGATGACCATCCATCCCATACGGTAATCAAGCCCCCGCCTAGACCTATCTGCCAGCCCACGGAACCATCCGGTGGCGATCCGCCATATGTCCCTGGCGAAATAGACCAGGACAGCGGCTTCGGTACCAAGCTGAACGACTGCGGTGAACGAGGCACCAGCATCCTGTCCAAAGAACAGTGAACTGACGATGCGCAGGTGTCCCGAGGAGCTCACCGGCAGGAACTCGGTGAGTCCTTGGACAATGGAGAGAACCACGGTCTGAGCCCAACTCATGTGTTCAGGTGTCCCCCCCGCGGCAGTGTGCAGTGGCTGCATAAGGTCGGCGGCGTCGTTGATGGACGGGTTCGCAGCGGTCAGGGACACTTGGGTACGGCCGGGCAGAATGCCGGCGAGAAGACTCATCAGACTCACGCATCACACCGTACTCCGTGGGGCCGCTAGGGTGGTGCCCGTGAGAGAGAACTTGGTGGGTATGAGTGGATTACGGGTTTCCGAACTGGGGCTGGGTGTGTCCACCTGGGGTGAGGTGACCCCGGAAGAAGACGCCGGCGCGATCCTGCGAGCGTTCGTTTCTGCTGGAGGAACTCTGATCGATACCTCCCCTGCGTATGCAGACGGTGCAGCAGAGAAACTTCTCGGCTACCTACTACGTCGTGATGTCGTTGACCGGGGGCGTCTCGTACTGTCCTCCTCAGCGGGAGTCGATCCCACGCTCCCTCTCGGCCGGCGAGTGGACTGTTCACGGCGTGCTCTCATCGCGCAGCTTGACAGAACCCTCCATGTTCTCGGAACCGACCACGTGGATATCTGGAACGTCGGATTCTGGGATCCGAGGACACCTCCGGAAGAGGTGGCCGACGCCCTCGATTGGGCTGTTACCTCCGGGAGAGCCCGGTATGCCGGGGTGCGGGGCTATACAGGTTGGCAACTAGCGGTGACCCAGGCCAAGAGCAGACACACGACGATCGTTGTGGCGCAGGCCGGTTACAGTCTCCTTGACAGACGGGTCGAGGAGGAACTGCTTCCGGCTACCGAACATCTCGGGGTTGGTTTCTTCGCTGCTGCTCCACTCGCGCAGGGGGTTCTGACCGGGAAATACCGGCAGCGTATCCCTGTTGACTCCCGCGGTGCGTCGCCACGCCACGGTGCGGAGGTCCAGGGGCTCCTCGTACCACGGAGCACACCAGTCGTTGAGGCGTTGTGTACCGCCGCCGAGGGATTGGACATCCCTCCGGTGGCCGCCGCAATCGCGTGGCTCCGCGACCAGAGCCCGGTGACATCAGCGGTAATCGGGGCCCGGACGGTGACGCAGTTGGATGAGGTTCTTGAGGGACTCGACGCCGGATTACCCAAGGCGATTCGGGCTGCGTTGGACGAGGTCTCCCTGTAGCCTCCGGTTCTGTGAAAGTCGTGTTCTGAACTGGTCTTTCCCTGGTTCCCCCGGGATCGGTGGAGCATCCTGGACCTCTGGTAACGTCCCCGGTGTGAGTAACCGACGTCGTTTCCCCCTGACAGCCGTATTCGCCGTTGCTGCCGTCACGCTCTCCGCCTGCAACGCTCCCTCACCGACTGACGGCTCATCGCTGCCGGAACTTTCCGGTGCGACAGTCGTTGATTCGCCCCCCGCGGAGAACCCCGAGGGTGAGGTGTTCAGGCCGGCGGGTGTGCTCGCGGGTGAGAATCTGATCGATCTTGCGGTTGCGGACGGTGACGTTCTCGCGGTTCGGTCCGAGTCACATCTTGGGGTCGGGACTTTGCGCCAACTACAGAACGGGGGCTTCACCGCAGTCGATGTCGCCGCTGAATGCGGACCGCTGTCCGCTCGTGAATCGCGTTTTGTTCTGGCTTGTCCGGACGGTTCCGGTGGTGGGGTCATACATGTGATCGACGTGGATTCCCCGGATCAGTCCGGGACAGTTAAGGTCTCCGCTCCGGTCACCACAGCAGCACTGACCGGTGACGGACGTATCCTCGCGGGTTTCGCCGACGCAGGGGATGTTCTGGTACTCAAACCCGATGGTTCCGGTGCTGCGGACATCACGGCTGACATCCGCATCAAAGATTCCGTCGACCAACTCGTCACGGTACCTGTCGATGGGCAGGCTGATCGTGCAGTCCTCATAGACAGGGGCAACATCGTCATCAGTGGTGTCGACTGGACGAATGCGAAACCCGGTGCCGCACTGCGCGCGGGGCTCGGTGTCGGCCGCATGGCAGTCGGTGAACCTGGCACGGGTGTGCTCTTCGCATCGGACACCCGTGGCGGCCAGCTTCTCGTCTACACCACCAGCCCCGTCATCATGCTGCACCAGATGGCTCCGGCAGGTACCAGCCCTTGGGCTTTGACCTGGGACCCCGATAACCATGTTGTCTGGGTGTCGGATACCGCAGACAACGTCATTACCGCGTATTCAGTCGCAGGGGGGGTCCCCGTTGCCACCGGTACCGTTCGTTCCGTCGCTGGCGTCCGAGGTTTGAGTATCACGGATAGCGGAGAACTTGTCGCCGTCTCCGCTAGCGGTGACGGTATCCAGGTGGTGGGTGCCGATACCCTGATCGCTACTGTCGGCGGCACGGCTTCTCCGTAGCTACTCCGGCATCAGAGCGGTGACACCCATGGCGCACCGTAGTATGTTTCCCGGGGCCGGTACCGTGCTTTTCACGGTAGCCCGGCTTCTCCCCTTCTGACTTCCCGAGCTTGAGGATCCACCATGTCCGATCTGCCTTCCAGACCTCTGTACAACCTCGCCTTACGAGCGATGTTCACCCTCCCCCCCGAGCGCATTCACAACAGCATCATGAGCGGGCTCCAGGTCCTCCACGGTATGAGCTGGACGAATCGTCAACTTAGCCGATTTATCAGGGTCTCCGATCCCCTGCTCCGCCAAGAGGTGTTCGGGGTTGAGATACCCCAACCCCTCGGACTCGCCGCAGGCTTCGACAAGAACGCGTCCTGCTCCGATGCGTGGGGAGCACTCGGTTTCGGGTACGCGGAGCTTGGTACGGTAACGGCTTCCCCACAGCCTGGCAACCCCCATCCGAGGTTGTTCCGACTTCCTGAAGACAGGGCGATTCTCAACAGGATGGGCTTCAACAACCATGGGGCCGCGGCTATCGCCCGGAACCTCCACCGACGCAAATCCGACGACGTCATCGGCATCAACATCGGAAAGACCAAGGTGGTTCCACCGGAGGAAGCGGTGGAAGATTACCGGACCTCTGCGAAGATGCTGGGCAGGCTGGCAGATTTTCTCGTGGTAAACGTCTCCTCGCCGAACACCCCGGGTTTGCGGGACCTGCAGGCGGTTGAGTCGTTGCGTCCGATACTCACTGCGGTGCTGAACGTCGCGGAGGCGCCAGTCCTCGTGAAGATCGCCCCTGATCTTAGTGACCATGACGTTGATGCTGTTGCGGATCTCGCGGTGGAACTCGGTCTCGCGGGTATCGTGGCGACGAACACTACAGTCTCGCGTGTGGAACTGCACACCGAGTCCGCGAAGGTTGAGGCGATGGGGGCAGGTGGAATCTCCGGTCCTCCGGTTGCAGATCGTTCCCTCGAAATCCTGCGGCGCCTTCATGAGAGAGTGGGAACAGATCTCGTCCTTATCAGCGTCGGTGGAATTGAAACACCGGAACAGGCATGGGAACGGATCACCGCCGGGGCGACGTTGCTCCAGGGGTACACCGGTTTCATCTATGGTGGACCGGGTTGGATCCGCGATATCCACAAGGGAATAGCAAACCAGATTCGGGGCCACGGTCTTTCCGGAATCTCCGAGGCTGTGGGAAGTGGGCTCCCCTGGCTGGATATCTGAGGTCTCAAGCAGGCATCATCTGTCGTTTGATGATGAGGCCCGCGAGTAACGAGACGATCGCGTAGGAAGGCAACCAGTACTGGCCCATCACCATGAAGATGTGGTTGGGTAGTACGCGGCTCAGGACGAGGAACATGAGAGCGACACCGAGGGCCACCACCCTCCCCAGTGTGACGTATTGTGTCCGGCCCGCCGTCGCTGAACTACCAATGATCACGGCAGCGGTGCAAATGAGCAAGAAACGCGTCGTCACGTAGAAAGGCGCCAACCACCCGTTCGTCACCACCTCAAGGAACGTCCACAAGACGAGGACGATGGCGAGTGCGATGAACGCACCACCCACACGCATTGCAGTGGGAACCGCTTTCACCGGCTGCGGTTCAGGATTGTCGCCGGAAGTCTGTTTCGTCATAACGCCTCCCGACTCTAGTGTCCAGACCCCCGTATCACCATATTTTCGCAGGTGGACGGGGGTATCCCTATCTCGATCACCTGGTTTCAGCGCGATAAACACGTCTTATTGAGCGGCATACGTCAGATGCCATCCTGGAGGGAACCGTAGACATATTCTCGGACGCACCTGGCTCGACACTCGGTGAAGACAAAGTATGGGCTACCACAATGGCGGGCCGAATGATCTGAAGGTGAGAAGGCCCCTGTGCAGTCCGGCCCCCGTGAATGGGCGGCCGGACTGCACAGGGGCGATGCTCGTTGATGCAGAGACCAACTATGACGGTGGTTCCATCCGTCAGTGGTGTGAACCAGATTGAGATTGGATCACTTGTTCTCGTGCCAGCCCCACAGAATAGCCCGACCAAGGCTGTGGAAGTAGAGGTTGAAACCGAGGATTGCCGGAGTGGCATCCTCCGGAATCTCGAGCTTCTCAACATCAACGGCGTGGACCGCGAAAAGGTAACGGTGCGGACCATGTCCCTCGGGGGGCTGTGGTCCGAAGTAACCACGGATACCACTGTCCCCCACCAGACTAATCGCGTCGTCGATACCGTCGAGCTTCTCTGCTCCTGCACCGGAAGGGAGTTCGGTGACGTCAGCGGGAATGTTGAACACCGCCCAGTGCCAGAATCCTGAGCCGGTCGGCGCATCAGGATCGAAGCAGGTGACCGCGATGGACTTGGTGCCTTCCGGTAGATCGGACCACGCGAGGTGCGGAGAGACATCGTTGCCACCGAGATGCCTCTCGGAGAACGTTCCGCCGTTCTCGAAATCATCGGAGCGGAGTCCGAAGGAAGGCAAATCCTTCAGCGGGGCGTACGGGTCGGCTGCGGGGAATCGGTTGTCATCTGAATAAGAAGTCATGCACCTTTTTTAACAGAAGTCGGTCTGAAATGTTGCTTCGTGACCCAGCACACGTACCGGCGAATCTACCCGCACCACCTGTCGTATAGGTCCGAATACCGGCCACACGCGGCGAGAAGATCATCGTGAGAACCGTCCTCGATGATCCTTCCCTGATCCATCAGGATGATCCTGTCAGCGGCGACCGCTTGGTCGAGACGATGCGCAACCACGAGAGATGTACGTCCTGATGAGACGGTCCGTGCTGCCCGCTCAAGGCTACGCGCACTGTCCGAACCGGCCTCACTCGTGGCTTCGTCCATGATCAAAACGGGAGGATCAATCAGAACCATCCGGGCGAGGGAGATCTGCTGTTCAATCTCCGGTGCAAGATCAGTGTTTCCTGCTCCTACGGGAGTGTCCAACCCATCAGGCAACCATCGCTGCCATCCCGCGCTCTCCGGGGCTAGGCCGACCAGAGACAACGCCGCGATGAGAGTCTCGTCATCAGCTTCAGGTGCGGCCATATGGAGATCGTCACGCAGCGCCCCAGAGAAGAGGTGTACCTCCTGGCTGATCAGAGACACCTGGCGGGCGGTCCATGTGTCGGGCACGGTGGTGGTGTCGGTTCCATCGATGAGTATCCGCCCGGAGGACGGTCTCTGCAGTCCTGCGATGAGACCTGCGAGAGTGGATTTTCCGGCTCCGGACGCTCCGACAAGGGCCGTTGTCGTACCCGGTTCAAGTGTCAACGAGAGGTTCTCGATGATTGGCGAGCCTCCTGGATACCTGAACTCGAGATTTTCGATCCGGACCTCGGGGCATCCAGGACAGTCCGCTGGGGTCGACGAGGCGACAGTGTTGTCGGCGAGCAGTGCGAGAGAGACCGCCCGACCCAGCGCCGTGAGGGCGTTCTGCACCTCTCCGCTGAAAATCAGTACGTTGAACACATGCATCTCCAGCCGAACCACCAGAACCACCGCTGCAGAGGCTTCCCCCGTGGTCAGCACCCCCTGTGAGACAAGTAGCGTGGACACCATGATCGAGCCTGCGAGCAGGACACCATACGCGAGATATCCGGTTCCGATAAGTCGGAGGAACAGTGGGATCCGGTCGGCTTCACGCTGAACCGTCGCCCACGAGTTTCTCCGGAGCCGTTCGGTCGCCCACCCCCGAATCCCGAATGCCCTAATCGTCGGCATACCGCGAATCGTATCCAGGAGCATGTTGTTGCGGCGCGCTTGGGCTGATGAGAGTGCGTTTGTGGCGGCGGGCAACTCTACGAGCGTCCGTTTCACGGGCACCCAGAAGATGACCGGAAGGATCAGAAGGAGCAGCAGATACCAGGACGAGATCAATGCGAGCGCCACGAAGGTGAAGGGAAACATGAGAACGGTGACGACAAAGCGGGTTCCCATCGTCTGGACAACCCGGTAAGCGGTGTCGATGTCCTTGGTCAAGCGGGTTATCACATTCCCGGTGCCGAGTTCGAGTATGTCCGGGATCGGAGCCTCCAGAGTTGCTGCGAGGCATCTCCTGCGAAGATCCACGGTGAGCCTCCGGGTCCGGGAGAACATGAGATAGGCGGCCGCCGGACGAGTGACCAGCTCGATGAGCATGAGCATGCCCACGACGAAGAGGAGAGCGGTGAACCCAGTCTTCCCGGAACCGAAGGGTGCCACGGAGAGCCCGGAGATGATGTCCACGGACCTGCCGAGAAGGATTGACGATCCGGTCATCGCGCTCAGATTGAGGGTGAAGATGAGGGCCGTGAGAAACCACCATGCTCGACCCGGTCGGTTCGGGAGTTGGCCGAGACAGCGCCGGATCCGCCCGATGGACGCTGGCGCGAGAGCATCATGCTGCTGCTCCACCGGAGTCGTGCCGGTCATCGGAGAAGCTCCGCATCCGTGAGCACCCGGTCCGCGACGGAACACCATGCACGGCTCGTGGTGATGATCACCGTGGAGCGACGAACACGAAGAGCCTTGACCTTGCGGGCGACGTTGTCGAGGGTCACTGTGTCGAGCCCTGTGGTGGGCTCGTCGAGCAACAGGACCTCCGGGTCGGCGGCTAATGCCCGGGCGAGCGCGACGCGTTGCCGCTGTCCGCCAGAGAGATTCAGGCCAGCTTCGCCGATGGGGGTATCCGGAAGAGAACGATCCGGCCTGTACCCACCGAGTCGAGCCACGATATCACCGCAGCATGCTGCATCGAGTGCAGTTCGAATTGTCTCCGTATCCAATTCACCGGTGGGATCAACGTTTTCTCGCAGGGTCCCCTCGAAGACGTTCACCGCGTGTGGTGGGGAGAGCACCCCAGGAACTGCCATCAGGATGGTGCTCTTTTCCACTGCCGCCCGACGTCCCTCCGGGGTGTCGGGTGCCCATACTGTCAGGCCCGGTTTAGGGTGTACCTCGGACATTTCACCGGCCCCAGCGTCCGGCGACTCCAACGCTGCGGCGAACACACCGATTCTACCCGCAGAAGCCTGTGCCCTGGACCAGACGTCGATGAAGAATCCGAGGGAGAATCCGGTGACGGTGAGTGCCGGTGGAGCCAACAGTACGACCGTCAGGAACTCACCCGGTGTGATGTGACTATCAAACGCAAGAATTGCGGCCGCGACTACGAGACCGAAGCTGAAGATCGCCGGAACCGCTTGTCGGACGACGGTAAGCAGTGCACCGATGCGCACCTCCCTGAGCATCACGGACAGTGCACGGTCAGATATCGTGTCGAAACGCATGCGGCTGGTCTCCACAGCGCCGAGTCCTTTGATGATCCTGGAGCCCTGTGCGAAATCCGTGGCGAGAGAGATTGACTGTGACTCTGCCGCACGCCGACGCTCAGCCACCCGGGTCAACGGACCGGCGGTTCCTGCGGCCACGAGTGCGGTGCAGACTCCCCCACCAATTACACCGAGTGCGAGGCGCCAGTCCACGGCCCCGATGACGAATGCTGACCCCAACAGATAAAAGAAGAGTGACAGCGTGAAATCGTAGGACTGCTTAACACCTGCGAGAGCGGACGTGTCTTCGTCGACGGTGTTCAGGACGGTTCCGGGAGTAAGGGATCGGGCCTCCAGCACCATGAGATTCCGCGTCAATTCCAGCCGTAGACCATGGACGGTCCGGGCCACCGACATGTCGTTCAGGCCGATCTTCGCCGATTCAGCCCAAAAACCCACCCCCTGGAGGAACAAAAGGAGAACGACCGTCCCGATCAGGGCAGCCGTGTGTCCGGTGTCGATGACCGCGGTTGTCGACCACCCGGCGATCCGGGACTGTGCAATTCCGCAGGCTTCGGCAACCAGGGTCGTTGCGATGACGAGTACCACGACACGAGGATGATTGAGTAGTGCCGCCAGAGTCATACGCGTGGGCGACATCCGGGAAGTGCGGGCGTGGAAGGGCTGTTCCACGGGAGGTTGATCGGGGACGAACCAGGACCAGGTCCGCTGCCGGGTCGTGTTCGGTGGAGTCGAGAGCATGTGAAGACGATACACCGTTAGCCAGGCGGTGAATGGTTTCTCGATGATGCCCGAGATCCGCTGATAGACCTTAAAACATGCTTTGTACTGGGGATTTGATCCGATCATGCATTTCGGGCTACAGTATGCGAGTGCCCAGCCGGAAAGGCTGGAAACAAAAAGAGATATTCACCCGGGTCCGGGTGGCGGAATGGCAGACGCGCTAGCTTGAGGTGCTAGTGTCCTATTAACGGACGTGGGGGTTCAAGTCCCCCTCCGGACACAGATAGTAACCGGGGGCTGCAGCATCAGAGGATGCTGCAGCCCCCGGTTCTTCGTTTGCCATCCCTATCATCCCCATCCGAAGGAATCCCCCATGTCCATCGATCCCGATGATCTCGCCGTCTGTCTCAAGGTGATTGAGCAGGTCGGTGAACTAGATCCCGCGCACCCCGATTCGGTCGCGGTGCAACGCTCGGTCGCGGCGTTGTTTAAACAGGTGAAGCGCTCCCGGAAGATCGCAGCCCGGGAACGTCAGAAAAAAGCTGACGAAGCTGTCCTTCATGCGACGGCCACAGCAAACCCCCGGAGGATCGATGACGAGACTTCCGGCCTTCTTATCACCCCTGCGGAGGGCTCCCCCGTCCAACTCGAACCTGGTGCGGTGGCTACCCCACACGGATTTGCGGGACGCTTGCAGCGCGCCCAGAACTGCTATGTCTGCAAGCAGCCCTACACTCTCGTCGATTCCTTCCATCACCAGTTATGTCCGGATTGTGCGGCGGACAACCGCAGACGGAGAGAAGCGCGGGTCGACCTGAACGGGCGTCGTGCCCTGCTAACCGGCGGACGCGCGAAGATCGGGATGTACATCGCCCTGAAATTGCTCCGAGACGGTGCGGATCTCACCATCACGACCCGCTTCCCGAAAGACGCGGTACGTCGCTTCACCGCGGTAGCTGATTCGCCCGACTGGTTGCACCGACTTCACGTTGTTGGTGTGGATCTCCGGGATCCCGCCCAGGTGATCAGCCTCGCAGACTCCGTGGTATCTGCAGGGTCGCTTGATATTCTCATCAACAATGCGGCGCAGACCGTCCGCCGGTCCCCCGGGGCCTATTCCGGGCTCGTCGACGCCGAGTCCGCTCCTTTGGAAGGAGTCGAGCGAAACGTCGACACGCTCTCTCTTGGCTCAACCTCAGCACTTCATCCCGCGGCTCTCACCGGTGCAGGTACCGATGGAGATGCCGCCATCGCTGCACTCGGGGCATCCGGAAACACTCCGGTGGATGCATCCGCTGCGGCCGCGCAGGCCCATGCTTCCAGGCTCGCAGCACTCGCGATGACCGGCGGATCGGCTGCACTCGACCGGATAGGAGACGGTACCGCCATCGATGCGGGTGGACTCGTCCCCGATGAGGTCGCCCACAACTCCTGGGTTGCACGAATAGGTCAGGTGGATCCTCTCGAGATGCTCGAGGTACAGCTCTGCAACGCGACCGCGCCGTTCATCCTCGTGGACCGTCTGCGGCCCGCGTTGGAAGCTGCTCCAGCTCGCCGCAAGTACATCGTCAATGTCTCGGCAATGGAGGGCGTATTCGGTCGAGGTTACAAGGGGCCCGGGCACCCACACACGAACATGGCTAAAGCTGCACTGAACATGCTGACGCGCACGGCTGCGGGTGAACTCGCCGAAAACGGGATACTGATGACAGCGGTGGATACCGGGTGGATCACCGATGAGCGGCCCCACACCACGAAGGTCCGCCTCGCAGATGAGGGATTCCATGCGCCGCTCGATCTCGTCGACGGTGCGGCCCGAGTCTATGATCCGATCGTGCAGGGTGAGAATGGTGTGGACCTCTACGGATGTTTCCTCAAGAACTACGTCCCCAGTTCCTGGTGATGTTGTCCGAGAGGTCCGGTGTCATGAAAGACCTCGTCAGTCGATATGAGGTCGCTTCACGTTCGGGGTGTACGGGCGCGTCGCGTCATGGTCCTCGGAATGCGGTACCGGTGGAAGTACCTCATACCGAGCGTGCATGTATCCCTCCCGCGTAGTACCCGCGTCAAGTAGCCGTAGTGGAACATCGCAGCGCATACCGCCAAACAATGGGACGCCGTCTCCGAGGATGAGCGGTACCGTCGTCACGGTCAGCTCGTCGACGAGCCCCCGCTCGAGGAACTGTCGGATCTTTCCGGCACTGTCGATGAATACTCCGGTATAGCCCCGTTCATCGATCAACGCGATGACGTCGTCGAGGTCTCGGGCTACGGTCACCCGATCATCCGAGAAGGAGTCCTGGGTCGTCATCACGATGACGTCCTTTCCCGGGTACGGCCATTCCGGGAGTTCATTCAACTTGTTGAATGCCGGGCGACTGATCACAACAGCGTGACTCTCCCGGAAGACGCGGGCGAAGTCACCCGCGTTACCCGGATCGTGTTTCACGGGATGTTCAACCCCGTGATCCTGGTCGAGGAGCCAGCTCACGTCCCCGTCTGGACGGGTGATGAATCCATCCAGGCTGGTAACAATGAATACGAGGCCTTTCCAGTTGCGCTCCATGCGGTATGTTCCTCTCGGATAGATCTCCGGGCGCCTATCGTCGGACACCCCTCCCCCGGGAAGGATACGTCCTTGATAAACCCCGGGTGATACCCCCAAGCCTAGGTCCGAAGCGGCATAAAGTGTCAACTTCCATACCTACAATCCCACCATTCACCACCCCCAGGGGTGAATGGTGGGATTCGACGGGAAAAGACCGACGCAGGATCTCGTTATAACCCGCGAACAACGGAGACGGTACCCGGAAGTCGGGTACCGTCTCCGGGTCATGCTCATCCGAGGATCAGTGGTCGTGCTGCTCGTTCGGATCGTTGTCGGCATCTTCCTTCGTGGCATGGATCGTGCCGTGAACGTGGTCTGGAGCAGCATAGATCGAGTAGACCTTGAGAGGCTCGGTTCCTTCGTTGACGACATTGTGCCACTTGCCTGCAGGAACGAAGATCGCCCAGTCATCTTCGACAATTCTGTCGATGTCGAGGTTAGCCGGGTCATCACCGATCATGACGTGTCCCGCTCCGGCTTCGACACGGAGGAACTGATCATGGTCATCGTGGACCTCAGCACCGATTTCGCCACCAGCGGGAATGTTCATTACCGTCATCTGGAGGAACTTGCCGGTCCATAGTGTATCCCGGAAATTCTCGTTCTCCTCCGTGGCTTTCTCGATGTTAAGGACATACGGATTGGGGCCGTGGTCGGTACGAAGATCAGACATATAAGTCTCCTTTTATCCATAGAGTTTGCCGCCCTCGAAAACCACTGTACTCAGGTTGCGGGGGTGATGCATTTGAGCTGGTTAATCAGAGCTTCGGGTGTACGGGACAGGAACGCTCAACGCACGAAACGACAATGTTCCGGCATCTACCTCATTCTGAATCGAGGGCCTCAAGTATCTTCTCAGCAGCGAGCGTGGGAGTGATCCGTCCATGCCGCAGACGGTCCTCGACCCGCTCTCGGATCTCCCCCACCCGCGCATTCGTGTTGAGTCGCTGGAGGAGGGTTTCATGGACCATCGACCACATCCACCCCACCTGCTGTTCCCGCCTGTTCTCCTCGAACCGACCGCACTCCAGCATCGCGGCATGGTGATCCCGCACGATCTGCCAGAACCTGTCGACACCGTCTCCCTCCACCGCCGACATCGTCAGCGTCGGTGGATGCCAGACAGAATCCTCACTGCGCACCATCCTGAGCGCCGCGGACAGTTCCCGTGCCGCACGTTTCGCGGCTTTGATATTAGAGCCGTCGGCCTTGTTGATGGCCACCAGATCGGCCATCTCCAGCACACCTTTCTTGATGCCCTGAAGCTGATCCCCTGCACCCGCCAATGCAAGGAATGTGAAGCAATCGACCATATTCGATACGGCAACCTCCGATTGCCCCACTCCCACTGTTTCGACGAGAATGACGTCGAAACCGGCAGCCTCGAACACCACCATTGCTTCTCGCGTGGCCTTGGCCACACCGCCGAGAGTGCCGGCAGATGGGGAGGGCCTGATGAACGCATCGTCCTGCGTCGACAGCTTCGACATCCGGGTCTTGTCTCCGAGGATGGACCCACGTGTCCTGGTCGAGGAAGGATCGATTGCGAGAACCGCAACCCGGTGTCCTTCCGTAATCAACTTCATGCCGAGCGCCTCGATGAACGTCGACTTCCCCACCCCCGGAACCCCGGTTATCCCGACTCTGAGCGCATCCCCGGAGAACGGCAGCAACCGCACGAGGAGTTCCTGAGCAAGTACCCGGTGGGCAGGAGCACTCGATTCCAGCAGCGTGATCGCCCGGGATACGCGGGTCCGGTCCCGGTTCCTGACTGCCTCGAACAGCTCATCGACATCTATACGACGTCGGGCACGACGGACCACTTCCGGGGCGATGGCCGTCGCAGAACCGAGATCTGTCCCCGCCGTCGTAGTGAGCGAACCGAGATGGTGTTCAAGGAAACCGTCGTCGATGCTCATTCTGGCTAAAGGCCTTTCTCTGATTCGACCGGTGTACCACAGCAGGGCCCCTCGGCCCTCTCAGCCGTGGCCTGCAGGTCATCGGGTAGATGCAGGTCGAAACCGAGGTTTGCCGATAACTTCGTGATCATGTCGATCGCGGAATCCGCGATGACCGTGCCGGGTGGATAGATCGCAGCAGCGCCGCAGTCGTAGAGTTCCTGGAAGTCCCCTGGGGGGATGACACCACCAACGACGATCATGATGTCCTCGCGACCGAGTTTGGCGAGTTCGTCCTTCAACGCGGGCACCAGGGTGAGATGACCGGCTGCGAGGGAGGACACTCCGACAACGTGCACATCGGCGTCAACGGCTGCCCGGGCTGACTCCGCGGGCGTCTGGAACAAAGGCCCGACATCGACGTCCATTCCGAGATCCGCGTAGGCGGAGGCCACGACCTTCTGGCCACGATCATGTCCGTCCTGGCCCATCTTCGCGATGAAGATGCGCGGTCGACGACCCTCCTCGGCCTCGAAAGCATCGGCCATCGCGATGGCGCGCTGGACGTTGCTCACGGTTCCCTCCTTGCCAACCTCGTCCCTGTAAACCCCGGACAATGTTCGGATCTCAGCTTCGTGGCGCCCGAAGACCTTCTCCATCGCGTAGGAGATCTCCCCTACTGTGGCTTGAACGCGGGCACAGTCGACTGCGAGTTTCAGTAGATTGTGCTCCAGATCGCCGGCATCCTTCGACTCCATCCGGCAGGCTTCAGTGAGCTTGTCCAGTGCGATCTGAACCGCATCATTGTCACGTTGTGCACGGAGACGATCGAGTTTCTCGAGTTGTTCCTGACGGACCTTGGTGTTATCGACCTTGAGTACCTCGATCTCCTCGTCTTCCTCGGCGATGTACTTGTTGACGCCGATGAGTGCCTGGCGACCGGAATCGATGCGTGCCTGTGTTCGGGCCGCTGATTCCTCGATACGTAGTTTCGGGATGCCTTCAGCCGTAGCTTGGGCCATCCCACCTGCTGCCTCGACCTCTTCAATATGTGCTCGGGCACGATTCGCCAGCTCATTGGTCAACCACTCGATGTAATAGGAACCCGCCCATGGATCGACGGGGCATACCGTTCCAGATTCCTGTTGCAACAGGAGTTGAGTGTTCCGGGCGATGCGTGCGGAGAAATCTGTCGGTAGAGCCAGTGCCTCGTCCAGCGCGTTGGTATGCAGTGATTGGGTGTGTCCCTGCGTCGCAGCCATCGCCTCGATACAGGTGCGCGGGACATTGTTGAAGACATCCTGCGCGGTCAATGACCATCCCGAGGTCTGCGAGTGGGTACGTAGGCTCTGGCTCTTCTTGTTCTTAGGTTCAAAATCGCCGACCAGCTCGCTCCAGAGGAGACGCCCGGCCCGCAGCTTTGCGATCTCCATGAACGTGTACATGGAGATGCCCCAGAAGAACGACAGTCGTGGTGCAAATTTATCGACGTCGAGACCAACCTCCTTACCCGCACGGATGTACTCGACGCCATCTGCGAGGGTGTACGCGAGCTCGAGATCGGCCGTCGCTCCGGCCTCCTGGATATGGTAGCCCGAGATCGAAATCGAGTTGAACCGCGGCATTTTCAGCGATGTGTACTCGAAGATGTTCGAGATGATGCGCATTGAGGGTTTCGGCGGGTAGATGTAGGTGTTGCGGACCATGAACTCCTTGAGGATATCGTTCTGGATGGTCCCCGCGAGCTGTTCCGGTCCGACGCCCTGTTCCTCTGCAGCCACGATGTAGAGGGCGAGGATCGGCAGAACGGCACCGTTCATCGTCATCGATACAGACACCGCCCCAAGATCGATACCCTCGAACAGTTGACGCATGTCGAGAATGGAATCAATCGCCACACCCGCCATACCGACGTCACCGAGGACACGCTCGTTATCCGAGTCGTAACCACGGTGGGTAGCCAGGTCGAAGGCGACGGACAGTCCCTTCTGCCCCGCCGCGAGGTTCCTCCGGTAGAACGCGTTCGATTCCGCCGCAGTGGAGAACCCCGCATACTGGCGGATCGTCCATGGCTGGTTGGTGTACATGGTCGGATACGGGCCACGCATGTACGGAGGAGCGCCGGGAAAGGAATCTAACGGGTACGGTGAATGCCCCCCGTCACCCAGGACGGCGGTATCCCGATCCGAACGGGTGTAAACCCGCTTAACACCGATACCCTCCGGTGTCGCCCAGATCTGACCAGCCTCCGTACCGGGAACATCAACAGGGGGGACGACCTCACCGGTGGTACGCGGGATGTCATGGAAATTCGGGATGGTACTCATGGTAAGTGTCATGCTCCCAGCATCTCGAGCAAGCCAGCCAATGTGGCCGCAGCATCAATGGTCAGGTTGAGATAGTCGTCGGGGGTGTCCTCAGCATCCACGAAAGACTTCGGGGATCCCGCGACCAGGAGTCTGCCTATACCCGCTGCGCGGGCGGCACGGATCGCTTCGGTACCTGTGGCGGTATATTCGGGGTCTGCCCCACAGAGCACTGCGATACGAGCACCTCGTACAGCCTCAGTGAACTCGTCGGTACCCGGTACGAGCTGTCCGGGATTGACAACCTCGATCCCACCGGAGGCGAGGAGGTTCGTGGCAAAGCCCGTCCGCACGTTGTGCTTGGCCAGGGGTCCGATCGGGATGAGTACCGCCCGGGGCCTGGTGCCGTGTTCCTCCAGGAATGCGTCTGAACGGTTTCGCAGGGCTTCGAAGCCAGCGGCCCACCGCCGGACACCGACCGGTTCAGTACGGAGCTCCACCGGCAGCGGTTTCTCGGCGAGGTTCGGGAACTCGTTGATACCGGTAATCTTCCTGCGTCGATGGGCCACGTCATCCCTGAGCATCTGGTACGACGCATCCAACGAGGACTGGAGATCACCGGATGCACGGTATCTGCGGAACCCCCCTTTCCCCTCGACACACGTGAAGATGTCCCACGCAGCATCAGCCAGCTCCCGGGTCAAGTCCTCGATGAAATAGGATCCTCCTCCCGGGTCAACGACGAATCCGAGATGAGATTCCTCGAGCAGCAGAAGGTTCGTGTTCCGGGCGATCCTGTGTGCGAAGGATCTCGACGTACCCGGGAGCCCACCGGGCACCGCTGAATCGAACGGAAGAACCTCCACATCCGTCGCTCCACCAACTCCGGCGGCGAACGCAGCGACGGTGCTGCGCAACATATTGACCCACGGATCACGTTGACTGAACATGGCCGGAGCAGTCACAGCGTGCTGAGGTGCGGCCCCGGCCTCCGCGTGTCCGATAACTTCGGCAACCCGTGCCCACAGCTCCCGGGCGGCACGAAACTTGGCGATCTGGGCGAACTGCTCATCAGTCGCAGCGAACCGGAAGGACACCTGGCGGAGTGCTGCGTCAGTATCCAGACCGGCATCGACCAGCACACGCAGGTACTCGACACCGGCGGCGAGTGCGAACCCCACCTCTTGAGCATCAGTCGCCCCTTGGTTACTGAAGGCGGCCCCGTCGACGAGAATCGCACGAACATCTCCGGGATGTGCTGCGGCCTCGACCGCCAGCTCGGTCGCCTCGTCGAGACTGATCGAGTCTCCCGAACCGATCATCGCGGTGAGTGGCGTACAGGAAAGTTCCACCGACACCTGCTCCGGGTTATCCGATGCGTCAATGAGCGGGTATAACTCACGAGCCGCCGCCGAGGTACGTACTCCGGCGTGCAGCCGGATCGGTACGAGCTCCAGGAGCACGCCATTCAACAGTTCGGAGAGGTCCTCGGGTGCCGGATCATCAGTGAGATCCAGGATGATGTCCGTGGTTCCGTTATACAGGGCATGGAGAATCTGCTTGTTGATGGTGGGGACATCGCCGAACCCCTCGTTCCCGAAGGTCTCCGACACCCCCCACCCTGCGCGTTGGGCATCCTTGATCTCATTTCCACGGGTGAAGGGAAATACCCCGGGTGCAGCGAGTTCAGCGAACTCGTCAGCGCGGGTGTAAAGGGGACGGATACCGATGCCGTCGTACGTTGTCCTTATCAGTGACCGCCATGCGTCCGGAGGTATCTCGGAGACGTCCTTCCGCTGTACCCGCGCAAAGACCGCAGCCACAGATTGGTACCAGGCGTCCCGGCGATCATTGAAATCAGCGGGGAGCTCCGGGATCCGGTGAAGATCATTCCGCCGATGCTCGTGTTCATTCTGCGTGATGGTCACTGTGATCGAGTCCTGTCCGTCCGGTCAATGTGTCTGTCTTCACGGCAGTTTCCGAGTCTATCCGGTTAAGCGTCATTCCAGTACCATATTTAGGACCGAAATCACCTCCTTCCGGAGGGATTACGCCGCCAGGTTTGAACACTGTTGTCATCTATGATTCTCGGATTTGTGGCGCACCATACTGCCAGTAGGATGGTTACCGAACCACTGTGCAGGGGGCCGTAAGCTGGTACAGGTGGTCAGACTCCGGAGAGCAACAGCTAAGTTCGTCGGCGCCATCGCGATGCCCGCCGCACAACTCCACGAGGGATTTCTCGCATTACCCGCGTTGAAGCGTTTCGCCGTTCTCGGGTTCGCCGCAACTACTGTCATCGTGATTCTCTTCATTGATGTTCCGGGAATCACCCAGATGCGAACCTGGTCAGATGGTGCCGGAAACTGGTTTCCCATTCTTTTCCTCGCCGGATACATCCTTATCACCCAGTTTCCGATCCCCCGAACACTCCTGACTCTCGCCAGTGGGATACTCTTCGGCCCAGCCCTCGGCATACTCATCGCCCTTTCCGCCACGACCTTTTCTGCGGCTCTCTCCCTGACGCTTGTGCGAACCCTCCTCGGTGACTGGATACGACCGCGGATCACTCATCCCACAGCCGTTGGAATCAATGCCCGACTGAAGGCGCGGGGATGGCTCGCGGTGACATCACTCCGGATGATCGCCGTGGTTCCATTTTCCGTTCTCAACTACACTGCGGCATTCACACAGATACCACTCCGTTCGTTCGCGCTCGCCACTCTCGTGGGCTCAGCGCCCGGAACCTCGATGACGGTGGTGCTCGGTGATGCGTTGACCGGGAACACGGATCCAATGGTAATACCCGTCACCATCATCCTCGCACTGGCGGGAATCACGGGCCTGGTTGTCGAATCGCGGCTTCCATCGCCCGGGTGCGGAGAAGGTCTAACATCTCCGGGGCTTAGCAGCGATATCGGGCAGGGGCACAGATGAGACCTCGGATCATGTTCCGACATGGCGGCGGATGCCCGGCGAACCGTACCGACAGTCAAGCCCACGGGGTAGACTGCGGGTAACATGGAGCGTCACTGACCTCGCTTAACATACCTAGCCCCGGGAGAAATCATGTTCGCAGTCCATGCCCGCTACCGAGGCCGGGAGATCCGACGCGCTGACCTTGTTCGGCGCTCAGCCGAAGCGCTGTCGACCCTCGATGGAGTCGGGGAGTTCGAGATGCTCGGCGTCGAGGACATTTGTGCGGTGATCGATTCCGCCGAGGCTGTCACTGACACCACGATGGCACTACTCTCCGCCGGAGATTGGGCGATTGGAATCGGGATATGCCCTGGGGCGGGATGGCCAGTTGCCGAGGTTAGGGAACTTGCCACCACCGCGATCGGGAGACACTGTCGAAGCGGTATCGTCAAGGTGAGATCCTGGACAGGTTCAGACATGAATGACCTCTCCACCGTGTTCATCCTTCTGGCCCACGTTCTCGCGAAGCGCACCACGGAAGGTAGAGAAGCAACCCAACTGATGCGCGGGGGCATGAATCAGAATGAGGCTGCAGCCAAGCTCGGCATTTCGAAACAGGCGATGTCCCAGCGGCTTGCGGCGGCAGGATGGTCCGCAGAGACCGCTGGATGGAAACTGGCCGTCGATCTTCTGAGGAAAGTCGATCAGGGAGCCGTTGAAGAGAGATGAAAACCCCGGTGGATCCCAGAAACCGAAAAGCCCTCCACCGTGACAACAGATGGAGAGCTTTCTCAGGGAGTTAATCGGTGAGCTTCTCATCGGGTCGCGGAGCTCCCGATAAATGAATATCTGGAGATCCCGGAGAAGGCTGCTCCCCGGCGACAGAGCGAGCAGGAATCTCGGGGGACACCGTAGGCTTCCCGGACATCTGATGAGGAGCCGGATCCACTGGCTTATTAGCTACAGCATTCGCCGCAGCCACGGCTGCTGCGATCTCCGGATCGGATTCTGTGGAGAACCACCCCTCGGTGTCGCCATCCTCCGCGATTTCCCTGGTTCGCTCGTCGACATCGGCGGGTTCGAAACGGAAGATACCGTCCTCGTCCTTGTTCGCCATCGCGCGGGCGAATTGCTCCAGGGAGTCACCGAATTGGTTGGGGATCATCCAGACCTTGTTGGCGTCGCCCTCTGCGAGCTTCGGTAGTTTATCGAGGTACTGGTAGGCAAGAACCTCCGGAGTCAATTGTGAGGCCTTGATGGCGGCGTTAATTTTCTGGATTGAACGTGCCTCACCCTGAGCACGGAGAAAACTTGCTGCACGATCCCCCTCGGCACGGAGCATCTCCGCCTGCCGTTCCGCTTCAGCCGCGAGAATCGCGGCATGCTTCTCACCCTCCGCTGCGAGAATACGTGCCTGTTTCTGCCCCTCCGCAGTCTTGATGTAGGCCTCCCGCTGCCCCTCAGCGGTGAGGATCATCGCACGCTTCTCCCGCTCAGCGGTCATCTGCTTCTCCATCGGCTGTTTGATGGAGGGCGGTGGATCGATCGCCTTGAGCTCAACCCGCGCGATACGCAGCCCCCACTTCGTTGTAGCACCGTCAAGCTCGCTGCGCAGCCTGCGGTTGATGACCTCGCGAGACGTCAACGTCTCCTCCAGATCCATGCCGCCAACGACATCACGGAGGGTGGCGACAGAGATCTGCTCGACACCGTAGATGTAATTGTCCACACCGTAGATAGCGAGATGCGGTTCATTGATCTTGAAGGTCACCACAACATCGATGTCCACCGTCAGATTATCCTTGGTGATGACGGCCTGCGGAGGGAAGCTGACGACCCGCTCGCGGGTGTCGACCTTCGCACGGACCCGGTCGATGAACGGGATCAGGAACGTCAGCCCCTGTGCGGTTCGGGTGTAGGAGCCCAGCCTCTCGATGACGGCGGCCTCACCTTCGGGGACGAGCTTCAGGGACTTCGACACCACCAGTCCGATGAGGATGACGATCAACGCCATCAGGACAATTTGGACCAGAGCGACTTCGTCCATGGTCAGATCTCCTTCCAGACGACGGCGACTGCGCCGTCGATCGTGACGACATTCACCCGTTCGCCCGGGGTGAATCTGTGCGTGGGGTCGAGACTTCTCGCGGACCAGATCTCTCCTCCGAGCCGGATCTGACCACTGTGACCGTCCACTTCTTCAAGAACCGTGGCGGTGGTACCGATCAGAGCCTGCGGCGAGGTGTCGAGCACGCCTACGGAGCGGGTTCGGCGCCGGAGGATCGGTCGGACGAATACGAGGAGACCGAACGATGACAGGGCGAACGTCACGATCTCCATCCAGAGGGGAACATCGAAGACGCCTATTCCGGCTGTCGCGAGCGCAGCTCCACCCAGTAACAACAGGGTGAAGTCTCCGGCCAGCAGTTCAAGAGCGGCCAGCAGAATCGCAGCTATCAACCAAACAAGTGCACCCACGTTTTCACCCTACCCGAACATATTCTCTTGCCCCGGAACCGGAATTAGACCAGATCCCGCTTATCGACGCCCGGAATGGTCACGAAATCCACAAGCCTCTCGACAGCACCGATCAAGGCCGAATCAAGATCCCGGTAGCTTTCCACAGCTCCGTACACCCTGTTCCACCCTTCACGTGGTGTCCCCCACTTCAGACGCGAACAAATACCGGTCTTCCAGTCTTCCCCTCGGGGAATCTCTGGCCAGGACCGCAAGCCGAGTTTCTCCGGTTTCACTGCTTCCCAGATATCAATGAAGGGATGCCCGGTGACCAGGACATCCGGCCCCAGAGATTGGGTGAGCCTAGTTTCCTTGGACCCCTCGACGAGGTGGTCAGCGAGTACCCCGACTCGTCGCCCGGGGCCGGGCTGGAACTCATCCAGACGCTCCGGGAGATTGTCGAGGCCTTCTAGGTACTCGACCACTACCCCCTCGACGCGTAGGTCATGGCCCCACACTTTCTCGATGATTGCCGCATCATGGATGCCTTCAACCCAGATTCGCGAGGGTGCTGCGATCTTGGCGGTGACGTTCCCGACTTTCCGGGAACCCGAGTTCGAGCGTAGGGGTCCGTTGTCCGGGACGTATCGGGTGAGTGTCACCCTTTTTCCTTCCACAAGAAACGCACCGTTTCTCAACTTGAACAGACGTTCTCTCCCGTTCCTATCCTCTAGTCCGATGAAATCGCCGTCGTATGTGCGCTCGAATCGGGTGACCGCACCCACGAACCCGTCCGCGATCACCTCCACTACCAGACCAGGTTCCGCAGGGATCGTGGGGTATTCCGGATTACGGCGACGGGCGTGTCCGGAGAGGATGTCTCCGGAATAAGGGTCATGAAAGCTCATGGGATTTCACCCTATCGGCTAAACTCTGACAACCATGGATTTCCGTCCCTTGGTGTACTCGCCCCTCCAGAACGCCGCGATCTGGCTCGCTGGATGGATCTACGGCAAAGTCAGCTACGACGAACTCACCGAAACCTTCACCAGTTATGGATTGCGTCATGTGCTGTGCACGTCTGATACCCGGGGCACACCGCAGACCTCTGAAGGCGACTTCATCGACATACTCCGGCGCCTCCGCAGAATCAGTACTCCTCTAGTGGCGCATCTCCAACCCGGAGAACCAGTTCTCCGACTCGTTTTCGGCGGCCCGGGACAGGTTCCCGGGCTGATCGCGGGTTCACCTTCCGCAGAGACTGCACGACGGACGGGATCCAGCGCACTGATCATCCGGGATGTCGATCCGGATACCAGCCACATCCTCGTACCGGATGAGGGGTTCGGCGATCCCCATCAGGTCGTTTCGTGGCGATGGTTCACCGAACACGGCCGGGTACCGGAACCGGATCATCTGGGTCCCGGTGATGCTGACCGACTCCTCGCGAATGCGACGGAACGTGTAGCCGACAGGATCACGGCCCGAGGTTTCACGCGGAGCTCATTGATAGATCCCCGTCTGACGGTGGGTCGACTCAGCGATTTCTATGCAGGTCCCGGACTCCCGGATTCGGTCACTCCACGGGCCGGTAAGCTTCTCGCCCGTGCGGATCGTGTCGCCGCAATCATCGAGAGCGTGGTGACCGAAGCAGGAGACCACAGTCATGACGCGGAACTCACGGAACTTCTCGGACACCTCCGAAGGGCCCGGATGGCCGGTGTCGCCTATGCGGTCGGTGAGTACGGGCGCGGCTCCTGACTGTGCGGGTTCAGTTGCCGTCGAGGAAACCCTGTACAACAGGACCGAGTGACTTGACGAGATCAGCAGTGGACAATTCCCGGGCGGCAGGAAGACGAAATAGGTAGCGTGTCACGATGATCCCCGCCAACTGCGACTGGGAAAAGGCGATCCGTCGCTCGGCTTCAGCACGGTCGACGCCATTCTCCTTCAGTCTTGCGCGAACCGGCTCCCACAGAACGGACGTGAGGTACTCGGAGAAGGGGGCGGGATCCTCGAGAGCACCACGTGCCATCGCGAGCAATTGGTCGGCGACGGGCGATTCCCACAGAGCGATGATTTCCTTGACCAGTACTGGACCGAGATCGTCGAAAGGCACTGAAGCAAGCACGGCGTGAATGTCTCCTGGGTCCGCCGGGAACTGGATCACCGCTCGGAACAGTCCCTCCTTGTTTCCGAAGTAGTGGGGAACAAGGGCGACGTCACACCCGGCTCCCGTCGCCACGGCACGCAGCGTCGTGCCACGATATCCGCGGGCAGCGAATAGTGCGCTCGCTGATGCGAGTATTCGGTTACGGGCGCTGCTTTTCTCCATCTACGGGATTCTAGCTTCCGGACTGTGTCCTCCCCAGCGTCAGGTCCGTCGCTGCATGAATAGCGCGGCCACAGCCATTCCGCACATTGAAAACCCCGAGAGAATCAGCATGTCCGTTACGAAGCCTGAGTAGACGCTGTTTTCCACAGCGAGGTGTTGTTGTGCCTTCACGGCGTAGGTCAATGGCAGAATATCTGAGATCCACTGGAGTGCTAGGGGCATCGCCGACGTCGGAACGAAAATTCCGGCGAGAAAGAGCTGCGGGCCGATAACCAGGGGAAGCATCTGAACAGCCTGGAATTCGTTCCGGGCGAAACTGCCCGCGACCAGGCCCAACACGGACCCGGTAACACCGGACAAGAGGGTCACAACGCCCGTGCCCAAGATTCCAGAAGGTGGATCCACACCGAGAGCCTGATGAGCGACCCCGAGCATGACCGCCACCTGCACGACGGCAAAACTACCGAAGGTCAGTGCATAGCCGACCAACAGTTCGGTATGGGTGAGACAGGTCGTCCAGAGGCGTTCCAGACTCCCAGCAGTGCGCTCCCGCTGGACGGCGACAGCAGCGACGATGAACATCATCACCATGGGCATGAGGCCGAGCAACATCTGGGCGACAACCGTGAACCCCGGATGATCCAGGTAAACGAAGTACAGAAGTGTGAGGAGCAGCGTCGGGAGTATCAGCATCTGGGTTGCGAGTCTCCGGTCACGGATGAGCTCCAGGGAAAGCCGTACAGAAGTAGACAGAGTTCGTTTCATCGCACTCACCTCTTCCGTCCCTCTCCGCTTGAGCCGAAGCCTTCCCGTAGCAATGTGAGGAATGCCGACTCAAGATCAGGACGTCCGGTCCGGTGCCGCAGATCGCTCGGTGTTTCGTCCGCGATCAGTTCACCCTGCCTGAGCATCAGCACACGGTCGCACCTGTTGGCCTCCTCGAGAACATGTGAACTCAACAGGAAGGTGACACCGTCGGCTGCGAGGCTCCGGAAGTGATTCCAGAGATATTCCCGGGTCAAGGGATCGAGCCCGATGGTGGGCTCATCGATAACGAGGAGTTTCGCCCGGGAGATGAGTGCACAGGCCAGTGAGACGCGTTTGCGCTGTCCTCCGGAGAGCCTATGCGCGCTTATTTCGGCCACCTCTGCAAGCCCGAGCACCTCCAGGTGCTCATCGATGACCTCACGCGAAGGGACGGAATCATGCCCGAGCGTCCCGTAGTAGCGACAGTGCTCGCGGGCACTGAGTCCGGGATACACCGCGGCCTCCTGCGGGTCGTATCCGATTCTTCCCCGGTTCGCACGATGCCCCGCCCGGCGTCCCAGGACGGTGAGTTCGCCCTGATGAGGCTGCAGGCCGGTGATAGCACGGATCAGTGTGGTCTTACCCGCTCCGGAAGGGCCGACCAACCCGGTGATGCAGCCAGGAGGAACCGTGAAGGACAGAGGTCCGATGATCGTTCTCCGGTGGTGATTCGGACCACGGCTGACCGTAAGGCCAGTGGCGGTGATGACGGGTGGCATGGCGGCCCCCTTTCAGTGTTCAACGACTGTTGAATATGTGGACAGCGCTCACACTACGTGAAAATCCCCGGGTGTTCAACAATTGTTGAACACCCGGGGATTGAGAGCCGCCGCGGTAAAACTATCCCGAGCGCTGAGCCGCCGCGGGCCGCCTAGCGGGAGTACAACAGCCCTCGGCGCAGAAAGCACCGTTTACGGTGCACCCCCGCAAAGGCGCACTACCGAGACGCAGAGGATCCCTTTTCTCAATCATTTCGAGAACCAAGGCAACCACCATCTGCGCGAACTCAGTGGTCGGCCCCGCTGTGCCAGTTCTCTCGATGGGAATACCGAACTCCTCAGCCTCTTCTGCAAGCTCAGAATCCAGGTCCCACACAACTTCAATGTGGTCGGAAATGAACCCGATGGGGCAGACCACAGCAGCCGGAAGCCCTGCTCCCTCATGCAGGTCGGTTACGTGATCAACAATGTCCGGCTCCAGCCACGGCGTGTGCGGCGAACCCGACCGCGACTGCCACACGACGTCATAATCCTCCACTCCAACCTCGCGGGCGACCAGCGCCGCAGCTTCGTGCACCTGCCTTGAATAGAGTGGACCGTCAGCCGCAACACCTGCTGCATTGTCGGCTGCTGTCGGAATCGAATGCGCGGTGAACATGAGCCGAGCGGAAGCGCGAACGTCCTCTGACAACCGTGAATAGGCGTCTCTCACCGCGTGTGCCATCGCGCGAATGAACAGCGGGTGATCATAGAACTGACGCAGTTTGGTGAACCGGATCTCCGGTAGCCCCTCCGCAGCCAGACGTTCCCGCATGCCTGCGATATCTTCGTCGTATTGTCTGCAGCCCGAATATCCAGCCCACGCTGATGTGGCGAACACGAGTGCGTTGCGGACGCCGTCCCGCGCCATCTCGGCGGCCGTGTCCGGAGCCATCGGATGCCAGTTCCGGTTGCCGAAATAGACAGGAAGATCAATACCACGGCGGGCGAGTTCAGCACGGACATTGCCTATGATCTCGCGATTCAGTTGGTTGAGCGGACTCACTCCACCAAAGTGGTGGTAGTGCACCTCCACCTCATCCAGGCGCTCCGGGGGAATTCCCCTGCCTCGAGTCACATTCTCGAGGAACGGGCGGACGTCATCGTGACCTTCTGGTCCTCCGAAGGAGAGAAACAGCAGTGCGTCATAATCAGTGGTGCGAGGGTGAGACATAATTTCCAGAATACCCAACACGCCATCACTCCACCGACTCAGCGGGTCACCTGCAGTACCGGCGGTGAGGACGTGAAGTACTACTGATCAGATCAGTCGGACCGCGTACGGACTCATACCGGACCACCGGACAGGACTGATCTGAACGTGTCCACCGGATTGCGGAGCCTCGATCATCATTCCGTCACCCAGATAAATGGCCACATGGTATTCAGCGTTGGGCCCCCAAAAGAGCAGATCACCACGCTGAATGTTCGTTGTCGACACTTTGGTTCCGCGCTGGTACTGGTAACCGGTGTAGTGCGGGAGCGCAATTCCCGCTCCTGCGAAAGCGTAGAGAGTCAACCCAGAGCAATCGAATCCGATCTTGTTGTAATCACCATACGAGTCGGCAACTCCCCCGTCCCGGATACCTCGGGTCGGACCTGCTGCATTGCCACCCCCCCAGGCATACGGCGTACCGATCATGGCCGTGGCCCGTGCGATGACCCCCTCAATCTTTTCGGAGCGTGATCCGGAGATGACCTCGGTGGCGGTCTCCGTGATTTCATTCAGGTCGGTCAGGGTCACGTAATCGACCAAAGTGTCGATGGTGCCACTGACGGGATCATCCGCTGTACCGTTTCGAGTGGTCGTCGGTGTGGCCGTCGTGGTCACCGGCGTGACTGTCGTAATCGCCGGAACGGAAGAATCATCATCACGGGTACCGTTCCCTACCAGTGCACTCTCTCTCGCAGTGGTAGGTTCTGGAGCCGCAGAATAGCCGCCACCGAAATTCTCACCAAGTACCGCGACGGTATCGCGAACTGCAGCGATGAGGGTGTCAGCGTCAGATTCCTCACTCGGATAAGGATTTGTCAACGTTGCATGGTCCGGAGAATTCACCGCGACCAACGCCGCTGCCGCCAGAGACGCCGCAGCACTCGCTGCACGACGAAGATCCTCCACCCGCTGTGCGTCCTCACCACTGCTTCCCACGTCAGAGGCGGCTTTTTCCGCGACCTCTTGGGCGCGAACTGCCTGATCAACCGCTTCCTGCGCTTTCTCGCGGGCTTCGCTCCGGTCCGGCGCCTCCAGCGCTGCTGCAGCAGCAGCGCTGGCAGCCGCAGCAGCCTCCTGACGACTGTCTGCCGAATCAACTTCTGCGGCCGCTTTCTGTTTGGCCGCCAACTCGGCCGCAACTTCCGCCGCCTTCCGCTCAGCCTCCGCCCGCGAATACTCCTCGTATTCCCTCCGCTGATTGTTTAGATTCCCGGCTGTTGCACGTGCCGCAGCGAGACGTTCCTCCGCAGCATCTCTTTCCGCAGCGAGCCGATCACGTTGGGCCGTGGCTTCCTCGATCAATCGGGCATTCGTCTCAATGTCGGCACGGGCGGCAGCCTCGGCGGCCTCAGCCTCCGATTCACGGTGTTCCGCAACTCTCCTCGCGGCCCGCAACCGTGATTCTTCATTTGCGTTCTCGGTCCGCAGACGATCGAGCTCGTCGAGAAGAGCCTCTTTCTTCGCGGCAGTGGTACGAATGAAGGTCTGACGCGCTAGAGCATCATCGGCATTCTTAGCTCCGGCAAGACCACTAACTGCCAGTGATGTACTTCCACGACGGTAAGCAGACCGGGAGATCTCATCAAGTTTGGATTGCTCAGCATTCAACCGGTCCTGAGTCTCATCCAGATCAGCTAGGGCGCCGCGAGCGTTCTGCCGTGCCTGTTCCGCGCCAGCCTGTGCGTCGTGAAGATCCACGAGCGCCTTGTTCACCGCCTCGCGGAGACGCCCCATATCGTTCTCCAGACTGACGATCTGTTCCTGCGCCGAGGATAGCCCAGCGGCAAGTGAAGCTACCTCGTTGGAACTCATCCCAACCGCCTGTTCGGCTGCTGCGATCTCCGAGTCATCCGGATTTCGCGGCACTGCCGAGGCCGGAGCCAGGGAGAAAGTGAGCGAAGCGGTCAACAGAACACCGATCGTCCGGTGTACTCGAGGGGTCGAGCCCCCCTCTGCTGCACCGGGTGCCGCTGTACGGCGAGGCGTGAACATTGCCACTGAGTAACTCCTATCCCCGCTTCATCGTTACCTGATGCCAGCCCGTGAACCGGACTAACCCGGGGCAGGGAGGTGCCAGGTTCAGGAGGCGCTGGCGCGACTCCGTCGATAGCGGCGACTGCTTCGTGCATCGTGGGCCGGAACAGCCGGAACAGGAAGTCCGACGATTTCCGGATGGTGGACATTCGGCACAGCCCATGAGTCCCTGACGAGACTCTAGGGATGGGACCCGCCAGGCATGCTTCCCCACGTGCCTCACGAACCACCAACAATCTTCATCTACGTTGATCCGGTGCCGACTGGACGGTTCGGAATCGACGTATCGATAACTGAAGGTAGAACTCACGGAACACATGGGCTGACAACTGAACGTTAATTCACTCCAAAGAACTTGGGTAAACAGTGATCCCACTAGTCACAGCGGTAAAGACTGACGCCGTGACTGGCAAGGTTGCTGACCTGTGCACTTTCACCCCCGAAAAATAGGTGTGATTTTCACCACATTGGATAATTTCTGCACGTGTCCTCCTACATCCACACCCCTCCATAGTATTTTGCCAACGGGAAGTTTTCAGGGGTGCCAATTATCAAACATGGTACGTCAAGCTTCAAAACTTGACATACCATGTCATTTCCAATCCGTCACTAACGCCTAGACAGTAGTGCGAGCACCGTCACCATGATCGCACAAAGGACGACGGCCAGAACTCCGAGATTGATGGCCTGCCACGGAACTATCGCACCATCGAGATCATTGACGAAAGTTCTCGTACCCTCCACCAGGTCTGGATTCTGGAAGAGGTCCACCTGGGCGGACTCAATCGCTGCTCGTGAATGGTTGTCACTGACAACAGCACCGCCCGCCGGTGAGCGAACTATGACGGTATCCGCCCCAGTGTCCATGAGAAGATCCTGTGCGATATCCCGCTGGTCCGCGGACATCGCGGGAGCTGAATCGAGAAAAACAAAACGGAGCTCACCAAACCCGCTCTGGCGTGCATCATCGATGACATTAGAAAGGGCACTCTCAAGTCCTGGATGCTCGGCCCCCAGTGATCCGATAGCAACATCATCATCGGCAAGATCCTCGACGATGTCCGTCAGATCAATCTCGGTGGGGATCATGTGACGATGATTTCCTCTCAGTGTTTCCGCGTCCGGGATCGACGGTGCCGACGCCCCCGCCCTCCCGACTATGGCACGCTGTCTCCAAAATAGGCAGAGGACACACCGTGTCCACCGACATTCCGCTAAGCCGTTTGCCAAATAACCTTTTGACACCGTGCGCGCGAGGACTATCCATGTTCCGGGGGTGAGCAATCCGCACACTCACGGTTTGCGACCACCCATTATGCGGCTTCAATGATAGATTACGGGGGTGGGGAAACCCACCACGTGCCAGAATTCCCGAACAGAACGCCCGTACTGTTATACTTTACCGCAGACGACGTTCATTCCAGCCTATCGGCGCGATGAACCGATGTTTGACCTGCGTCGGTGCCAGCCGGAGAATCACCCAGCCGATGCGTTAACTCACCCGATTAGTTTAGGAACGGAGCCTACCGTGACTGAGAGCCAGAACTCATTCAACGCCAAGAGCACCCTCAAAGTCGGCGACAAGTCCTACGAGTACTACGCTCTCGATGCTGTGCCCGGCATGGAGAAGCTGCCTTACTCCCTGAAAGTTCTCGGCGAGAACCTTCTTCGCACAGAGGACGGCGCCAACATCACTCGAGACCACATCAAGGCAATCGCGAACTGGGACGCCTCCGCAGAACCCAGTATCGAGATCCAGTTCACCCCAGCCCGGGTGTTGATGCAGGATTTCACCGGCGTTCCTTGTGTCGTTGACCTTGCGACGATGCGTGAGGCGATCAAGGCTCTCGGGGGAGATCCGGATGGCGTCAATCCATTGAACCCCGCAGAGATGGTCATCGATCACTCGGTCATCATCGAGGCGTTCGGTCACTCCGATTCCCTTGAGAAGAACGTCAAGATTGAGTACGAGCGTAATGAGGAGCGCTATCAGTTCCTCCGCTGGGGTTCCAAGGCGTTCTCCAACTTCCGGGTGGTGCCTCCGGGAACCGGCATCGTCCACCAGGTCAACATCGAGAACCTCGCCCGTGTTGTTTTCGACAACGACGGTGTCGCTTACCCAGACACCTGCATTGGTACTGACTCCCACACCACGATGGAAAACGGTCTCGGTATTCTCGGCTGGGGCGTTGGTGGTATCGAGGCAGAGGCAGCGATGCTCGGCCAACCCGTCTCAATGCTCATTCCCCGCGTCGTCGGATTTAAACTCACGGGAGCGATTCCCGCCGGTGTTACCGCTACGGACGTCGTTCTGACAATCACCGAGATGCTTCGCAAGCACGGTGTCGTCCAAAAGTTCGTCGAGTTCTACGGGTCCGGAGTCAAGGAGGTCCCACTCGCGAACCGCGCAACCATCGGCAACATGTCGCCAGAGTTCGGATCCACCTGTGCGATGTTCCCCATCGATGAACAAACCACCAAATACCTCAAGCTGACCGGCCGCTCCGAAGAGCAGATTGAGCTTGTCGAAGCATATGCCAAGGCTCAGGGCATGTGGCTGGATGAGGACTCACTCGAGGCCGAGTACTCCGAGTACCTCGAACTTGATCTGTCGACGGTTGTGCCATCAATCGCAGGTCCAAAGCGCCCGCAGGACCGTATTCTTCTCTCCGAGGCCAAGCAGCAGTTCCGCAAAGATCTGCCGAACTACTGCAGTGACAAGTTCGTCGAGGATGAGAGCCGACCCGCCGTCCGCATGGATGCTGAAGGCGAACTTGACTTTGATGATGCCGACGTCGCGGATCTCTACAACTCCTCTCGCGAAGGCCGCGGTGAGTCTGCTGCGAAGGGTGCGGAGGGACGAGCATCACGACCGGTCACGGTGACCTCTCCCAACGGGGGCGAGTACACGCTTGACCACGGGATGGTGGCGATCGCGTCGATCACCTCCTGCACCAACACCTCCAATCCCTCCGTCATGATCGGGGCGGGTCTGATTGCACGCAAAGCCGCTGCGAAGGGACTCAAGGCAAAACCATGGGTCAAGACTATCTGTGCACCCGGTTCACAGGTCGTTGACGGCTACTACAAGCGCGCTGACCTGTGGAAGGACCTGGAAGCCATGGGCTTCTACCTCGCAGGTTTCGGTTGTACCACCTGTATTGGTAACTCCGGCCCACTCCCGGAGGAAATCTCTGCGGCGATCAACAAGTATGATCTGACCGCCACCGCAGTGCTATCGGGTAACCGTAACTTCGAGGGGCGTATCTCCCCCGACGTGAAAATGAACTATCTCGCATCCCCGATCATGGTGATCGCCTACGCCATCGCAGGCACCATGGACTTCGACTTTGCGACGCAACCGCTTGGACAGGATGAAAACGGCAACGATGTCTTCCTGACCGACATCTGGCCCTCCACCGAGGAGATCGAAGCCACGATCGAGGAATGCATCTCTCGCGAACTTTACGAGGCTGATTACGCTGACGTCTTCAAGGGTGACGAGCAGTGGCAGAACCTCCCCACCCCCGAAGGAAAGACCTTCGACTGGGACGAGTCCTCGACCTACATCCGCAAGGCCCCGTACTTCGACGGTATGACCATGGAACCGGAGCCTGTGGCAGATATCAAGGGCGCCCGCGTTCTGTGCAAGCTCGGCGACTCGGTCACCACCGACCACATCTCCCCGGCTTCGTCGATCAAGCCTGGTACCCCCGCCGCTCAGTACCTGGATGAGAACGGTGTCGAACGCAACGACTACAACTCGCTCGGTTCCCGGCGTGGTAATCACGAGGTGATGATGCGCGGTACATTCGCCAACATTCGCCTTCAAAATCAACTCGTCGATCAGGCCGGTGGCTACACCCGCGATTTCACCCAGGAAGGTGGCCCTCAGGCATTCATTTTCGACGCGTGCCAGAACTACAAGGCAGAGGGCATTCCGCTGGTTGTCCTCGGTGGCAAGGAATACGGTACGGGTTCGTCCCGTGACTGGGCGGCGAAGGGCACGAACCTTCTCGGTGTCCGAGCCGTCATCACCGAGAGCTTCGAACGCATTCACCGCTCGAACCTGATCGGTATGGGTGTAATTCCGCTGCAGTTCCCCGAGGGCGAGACCCACGAGTCCCTCGGGTTGGATGGCACCGAGGTCTTCGATATCGAAGGCATTGAGGAATTCAACAACGACACAATCCCGCAGACCGTGAAGGTAACCGCACACAAGCAGGATGGTGGAGAGGACATCGTCTTTGACGCCAAGGTCCGCGTGGACACCCCCGGTGAGGCCGCGTACTTCCGTAACGGAGGAATCCTGCAGTACGTTCTGCGCAACATGGCACGGGGTGCCGCTTGATCAAGTCCTCCCGAGTCTACGATAGCCGGGATTGACCCTGGTATCCGGACTCTCACGGGCTCAACCGACGGGGCTGCGTAATGAGGAACGGTCGGCCGCTCCCCATTACGCAGCCCCCTCGTCATCGTTGACACCAGTACAATTCATTCGTGGTACCGCAACCCAGTTGTACTGGACGGATCACAACGCCACTAATAAGGAGAACTGTCGTGCCCAAGGTCAGTTCCTCGGACCTCTCGCAACGGCGTCGGGAGATCCTCGAAGGGGCCCGCCGGTGCTTTGCCGAGTTCGGTTACGACGGCGCGACCGTCAGACGTCTTGAACAGGCCACCGGAAAATCCCGGGGTGCGATCTTCCACCATTTCGCCGACAAGGAGAACCTTTTCCTCGCTCTCGCCCGAGAGGATGCGGCACGTATGGCGGATGTGGTAACTGAGGAAGGTCTGGTTGAGGTGATGCGGGACATGCTTTCCCACCCTGATCGCTATGACTGGCTCTCGACCCGGTTAGAGATAACCCGACTGCTGCGTACTGATCCGGTGTTTTCGGCCCGCTGGGTCGAGCACCAGGCGGTGCTCGACGAAGCTATCCGATCCCGACTCCAAGCCGGGGTGGACGCCGGACGTATGCGGACCGACGTAGCGGTCGAGGTTCTCCACACCTATCTCGAGACGGTGATGGATGGTTTCATCACCCGGCTTGCCAGCGGCGAGCCCACCGAGTGTCTACACCGTGTTCTCGACCTCGTCGAAGCCAGCGTCAGGACACCACACCCGGGAAAAGTTGATTCTCAGAGCAGACCGGTCTGATCATTTTTCCTCAGCTTTTCGTGTGATTGTTCCCATATTTTGGTGAAAAGCCAGTAGTATCACACGGTATGTCCGTCACCGAGATCACCAAACCTTTCCTTCTGCTGAGTACCCGGCCTGAGGATGATGCCGCGGAATCAGAGTTCAGCTCTTTTCTCTCAATGATGGAGCTGAAACCCGATTTTCTTATCCAAAAACGTGTGAATCGGGAACCTCTCGGCAGGGTCATTCTCGATGACTACTCCGGAATCATCGTCGGTGGCGGACCATACAACGCCACTGAACCCGATAAAACAGATCATCAAGTCAGGGTCGAGACCTGTCTGAATACGGTGATCAGGGAGTGCATTGAACGGGATTTCCCGCTCTTTGGAGCCTGCTTCGGCGTCGGTGCAGTCGGAAGCGTAGCCGGTGGTATCATCGACCGGCATTACGGTGAGAAACCCCGGTGCATTCTCGTCGATGTCACCGACGAGGGTAGGGGGGATCCGATCCTTGACGGGCTCCCCCACAGGTTTCCCACCATCGTCGGCCATAAAGAAGCCACGCGGGAGCTTCCACCCGGCGCAACCCTGCTTGTGCGGGGGGAAGACTGTCCGATCCAGATGTACCGAATCAAACGCCACATCTACGTGACCCAATTCCATCCGGAGCTGGAACTGGAGAGCTTCCGTGACCGGCTCGAGGTTTACCGCGATGCCGGATATTACGATCCCGATGAATTCGACTCGATCATCGAATCCTGTTCCGGTCACGATCTTTCGACGGACAACCGGTTACTCCGGAACTTCGCTCACCGTTACGCCCGCTGAACCGTCGGGACTTACGGGCGCATGCCTTCCAGGTAGCGGTCTGTGATCAGATTCTGCACTGAACGCGCCAATGGAGCTGCCAGCCGCGCCGGTAGCCATGCGTGGCGTGAGAATGCGGTGATTCTCCCTCTCACGGTTCCATCCGGTCCCAGTGTGATGGCGAACGCCTCTTCTCCGCACTCCACGTGGCCGGGTAGTGTCCCGTACACCAGTCGTGTCTGTAGCTCATCTACCTCAGCGCACAAGATCAGGCACGGCGAATCTGTTCCGGCGAACCGAACCCGGACAACATCGTCGGTGGTGGCCGGGCGCCAGGATCCGACGCCGACACCAGCGGATTCGTGTGCCCGCCACGTCATGAGGCGCTCGGAGGCGGCGTGATAATCCCCTGGCCCCATCCCCAGAATGATGCTTTTGTCAATGACTCGCCAATTGTCCTGCAGAAACCCGCCACCTGGACGCTCGCCGGTGTTGCACAACGTCGTCAGGATAAGCTCGTCCGGATAGGTCAGTTCCTCTGCCCATCGGCGTAATCGACCGCATGACCTGTCACTGCATTCCATGCCCCGAGAATAACGGAAGCTAATTCCGGGTAGTACCCACACCACTGTGCTCCACGCACAGGTGCGCATCCCGTACAGCTAGGGCGTGTCTCCTAAATGTTGTACCCAGGTCAGGATTGCACAGAGGGTGACGGCGGCGATGTTCCGCTTGCGGAACTGGCGGCGGATCGTGCCGGATGAGTACCCCTTGTCGGCGATCACCACGTCCGGACCGGTGCAAGGCCGACCCCGCCCGTCGATGGCACTGTGCATCGTGCTCGTTAGTCCACCACGCGGGCGGCCGATACGGTGACCTGTAGGTTCACACTCTACGACTGGCTGGTTCTTGTGATTCGATTGAGCCCTCTGTGTCCTGCTCGGGGCGCGTTGTGTTCGTGCCATGGTGATGGGCGCGGCAGATGGTGACATCGACCGAGACGTTCCAGTTGATCAACCCGGGCAGTATCCGCGTCAGCGAGAATCGTGTGCAGGACCCGGTCCCAGATGCTCTCGGCGTAGCGTACATGGCGCTTGCACACCGTCTGCCACGGGACGAACTCCTCCCGAGGCGGATCACCGCCACGCAATGCCCGCCCGGTAGCGGTAGATGATCCCTTCGACGAGCGTGCGATTGTCCTGAAACGGATGTCCCTGCCGCCCAGCGTTGGAAGGCAAAAAAGGGACTCGATCCGTTCCCATTGCTCATCGGTGAAATGGTGAAACCTCGATTTTGCTCGTCCCATACGGCCACCGTCTGGCGAATCACCGTTCAGTTAAGACACGCCTAGGAGTACGGCTTCACCGGTTGGATTCCTCTCCCGGGAATTTGGGTGTTCCTAAGCCAGTTCGACGATCTCCATGTACTCGTCACTCCAGAGATCCTCTGTCCCGTCCGGTAGGACAATGACACGCTCGGGATCGAGTGCCTTCACCGCTCCGGGGTCGTGAGTCACCAGAACCACAGCTCCGGTGTACGTACCCAGCGCATTGAGGACCTGTTCACGGGAGACAGGGTCAAGGTTGTTGGTTGGTTCGTCCAGTAGCAGAACATTGGCGCGCGAGCTGACCAAGGCAGCAAGGGCCAGTCGGGTCTTCTCACCGCCTGACAAAGTTCCTGCGGGCTGCTCCAACTGGTCCCCCGAGAACATGAAGGCACCGAGTAACCCCCGTAGATCCTGGGCAGCGGCGTCAGGACATGCCCGGACGGTATTCTCCCAAACGGATACCTCCGGATCAATGGTGTCGTGTTCCTGGGCGAAGTAGCCGATCTTAAGGCCGTGCCCGGAAACGATACCGCCCTCACCGTCGGTACGTTCGACACCGGCCAGGAGCTTGAGCAGGGTGGTTTTACCTGCACCATTGAACCCGAGGACAACCACCCTCGACCCTTTGTCAATCGCCAGATCTACACCGGCGAACACCTCGAGGGATCCGTACATTTTAGTGAGTCCGGTGGCGTTCATGGGGGTTTTGCCGCACGGGGCAGGTTCCGGGAAGGAAATGTGCGCAACTTTGTCGGAACGACGGATTTCATCGGTCTCCGAGATCATTCTCTCGGCTCGGGCGAGCATCTGTTTCGCCGCGGCAGCCTTCGTTGCCTTCGCACCGAGTTTCGCCGCCTGCTGCTTCAGTGCGGACGCTTTCTTCTCCGCGTTGGAACGTTCACGTCGGCGACGTGCCTCGTCTGTCGCTCGGGCGGCAAGGTACTTCTTCCATCCCATGTTGTAGACATCCGCTTCGCCCCGTACCGCATCAAGGAACCAAACTTTATTGCAGACCGCATCGAGTAGGTCGACGTCATGGGAGATCATGATGAGACCCCCCTCATGGCGCGTGAGGAACTCTCGGAGCCATGTGATGGAGTCAGCGTCCAAATGGTTGGTCGGTTCGTCGAGAAGTAACGTCGTGGTGGATTTTCCGGATCCAGCGGAAGCCGCGAAGAGGATCTGCGCAAGTTCCACCCTTCTCCGTTGACCACCGGACAGCGTCTTGAGTTTCTGATCGAGGATACGGGCGGGAAGACCGAGTGCATCACATATCCGTGCCGCCTCGCTGGCCGCCTCGTAGCCACCAAGAGTGTGGTATTCCTCCTCGAGACGTGAATACTTGCGGATAGCAGAATCACGCCGGTTATCATCCGTCGTCGTTTCCATGATCTCCTGCTGTCGCTCCATCGCCGACTGGAGCCGGTCCAGGCCACGTGCAGAGAGCACCCGGTCCCGTGCGGTCACCTCGATGTCACCTTCACGGGAGTCTTGCGGCAGGTAGCCGAGAGTCCCGGAACGAGTAACGGTTCCCGCATAGGCTTCCGCCTCGCCAGCCAGGATTCTCATCGTCGTGGTCTTCCCAGCACCGTTACGGCCGACCAAACCGATACGATCACCGGGTTGGACCCGCAGGTGCTGGCCGGGGGCGGTGAGCAGCGTTCGGGCACCGACACGAACTTCAAGATCACTGGTTACAATCACAGCCGGACAGTGTATCAGTGGCCAGCCGAAATATTCTTTCCACCGCCTTCGATACCACTGGTACCGGAATCAGCGGCACCGGTCTGACTACAACGCAGGGAGGAACGGTGAGCGAGATGGCGACTCCTGCCCGACACGGTGGAAACACCCCGGGGCAGTCCCGGTTCGATATGATCGTTGTCGGTCTCGGCCCCGCGGGGGCGGCGCTTGCGCATCGCGCGCACCGACGTGGCTGGAACGTTCTCGGTGTGGATCCCCGGGAGGAATGGCCGAACACCTACGGGATCTTCAGCGATGAACTACCTGACTGGTTACCAGATCCACCGGCGGCAGCGAGATCCATTCCCGTCATCATCGGCGCGCGTGTCTACACCCCGGGTAGGGAATATCTCATCCTTGACAATCAGAAGCTCCGTAACCGGTTCCTCACCTTTCCGGTTCTGATTTCTCGGGCAACCACGGTGGCACGCCATCACGTCTGTGCCGACGGACACACGATGCAAGCCAGGGTTGTCATCGATGCCCGGGGCGTGGATCCGGGCCGTGCATCCGCTTTTCAGCAAGCTTTCGGGGTAGTGATCGACGATGATGCACCCCCGGTATGGATGGATCTCAGGCAGGTACCGGATACCACCGAGGCGACGTTCCATTACCAGATCCCGGTTTCGGGTGGTGTTCTCCATCAGGAGACGGTTCTCGTGCGGAACTCGCGTCTCCCCTGGTCGGAGTTGGAGACGGCACTGCGCCAGCGGATAGGTGATTTCACAGCCCACCGGATCGTGAGATCCGAGGCGGTGCTCATCCCGATGGACCGGAACAGTCGTCGGCCCGTCATTGACGGTCCTGTGCCCTTCGGAGCACGCGCGGGCTTCATAACCCCCATATCCGGTTTCTCCGTCGCCACATCACTCTCTCTCGTTGAGCCGACCCTCGATGCGCTGGCTGCTGCCGCAATGTCAGGGGGTACGCCACAGAAACTACCGTGGCACACCTTCAGATACCGCACTGACCGGTATCTGATGAGGATGGGACAGAGAGTTCTCAAGGATCTCGACAAATATGAGTTCCCTGATTTCATGGAGCTCGTTTTCCGACTCGACACCTCATCACAGCGACGTTTTCTCAGCCCGGGGGATCCCGTGGGCACCCTGCGAGGGATGATGAGGATCTTCATTCATTCCGACACCCGGTTGAGGTTCAGGATCCTCTGTTCCCTGTCGGGGGTTGGCGGAACAGGACGGGCGCGGTTCTCTTAGCTGCTGGTGGAGAATAGTCCACGGAACCAGAGAATGAGAGCTTCGATGGCTCTCCCGACTCCGGTCAGGTAGTCGGTGATGGATCCCGTCGGATTTTCGTAGCGCGTCTCCGCTCGTGCCGAATCAATGTAGATGAGGTTCTCGGAGTCGACTGCAGTCGGTAACGTCGCGACAATCGTTCCACCTCCGGATCTCGGGGAAAAAGTCACCGTCGCCTCGAAGTCGGAATCCATCACCGCGGTGTACCCGACGCCGTCGATGATGAAGGTGACGGTTTCGCCGACTGTCCCGAAATTCGCCGGGAAGGTCTCTGCTTTCGCGGTGACACTCATCTTCCGGAGTACCCCGCTGGCAGGCCCCACCGTAAGCGAGAGCTCTCGTGCAACGAGGAGCGGATCCACGGGGTTTGGAAAATCGCAGTTCCCCGGTGCCGGTTTGAAGAGACCGGGCGTGATTACACAGGGATCATTCGGTGGGGTGGGCCTCGCGGCGGCACCTCCTACAGATCCGACCATACCTAGGAAAACAACGTTGGCAACGACTACGGACAGGATACGCTTTGTTCGGCTTCTCATCGTATGCTCCTGGGGGTTCGATTCGGCATCGTGTCGTGAGACGCAGCGTAGTTGCTTTCCCGTCGCTATGGAAGTAACACCAGAGAATCTGTTCCTCATTATTACCATCGGGGCGTATCACCCAGCCGCCGGATTGCTCAGCACTCCTGTCTCGGCCCAGATCAACGGAGATACCCCGGGCAGCCTCCACCTGTGCGCGGCTGCGTTGCCGTGCGAGTGCATGCCCGGGGTCCCTTGGGTCAGATCAGATGTGCGGCGGGCGTACCCACCAACCGAGATCCGTGAAGTGATGGAACCATGGCAGGAAACCGAGCAGGCCCATAATGCCTGCAACGGCAGCGAGAACAGCCCCGATACCGACGATGCCTCCTGAAGAGAGCACATCGTCGCCGGGCGCACCGATGATCGTGGATGCCCCGCTGCTTGTTGTCACCTCCGGCGATTCGGGCTGCGAAACAGGTAGAACATTGAAGGTTGTCTCATCGGTTGCTGCAGCATAGTCGGTGGCATCATCCGACGACTCGGGTACGCTCGCCACCACCGTAACGGTACGTACCTGACCTCCTGCTGGGATTGATTCAACGGTGTAACGAACAACGGCGAGCCCCTCTGTATTAGATATCGCCTCGGCGACGGGTTCACCGTCGATACTAAATGTCACGGTGGCGCCCCGAACCGCCCCATCGGGGCCTGAGACACGCGCAGCCAGAGGAATTGAGCGGGGCTTGCCGTCAGAGTTGATGTCGGGATGTTGCCCGAGGGTCAACGTCCGTTCCGTGACCGGTCGATCCTCCGGAAGGACGGTCACTTCACCGATGGCGTCACTTCCGCGTACCAGGAAGCCTTGAGGAGGTGTAGCGATCAGGCGTGCCCGCAACGTGTGAGTCTCGGCATCGAGCCCGCTGGCTATATTCGCTACGGTGAAGGGAATCGCTGCGGTACCGTCGTCCATGACTTCGGCATCCCCTACTCTGTTGTTGTCGACATAGAGGATAACGCGGGCATCATCCGGTATCGGGGTGCCATCCTCCCGCATGTTCACGGTGACCAGTGCTTCGAGGTCGTGTTGTACTCCCCTGGACTGGACCGGAGCGATCGGTTCAAGATTCAGATCGGCGTGAATGACTACCGGATCTGTGGCATCATCTCCGTTTTCCCCGAAAGTGACTCTGGGAAGGGTCATGGTGATCGTCTTGTATGCCTCTCCCCCGTGCCCGGGCCTACCGATCCGCCATGTGACAGTCGGCTCATAGTAACCCCGTTCAATGTCCTCAGCGGTGACCGTATGAAATGGGAAAGAGCAACTCGCCTCGGTATTTCCGTTGAATGTGTTCCATCGGCAGTTCTTCCGGGGGGACGTGTCCGGGTCAAAGAGTTCCAATTCCCCGTCCGGGAGGATTCCCACCGGGGTGCTGTTGGGATTCGAGACCCTGAAGTTGTAGTGAATGCGGTCGCCTTCCCCGAAGTCGCCCGGATTGGTCACTGACGCGACGATGCTCACATCCCCTGGCTCCGGAATGTACCCATCGATGACATCGACCTTGAAAGAAGCCTGTCGGACCGTTCCGCCGTCGTCAATTCGCATGAGTCCCTGAACTGTACCGCTCGGTGCATCAGCCGGGGCCGTGATCTCGAATGCGACCGGCACGGTAGCGCCGTCAGCGACCGTAACCGCATCCGCCACAGCGGTCCATCCCTCCGGGAGGTCCAGTTGGATTCCCCGGTCGACGATGTCGCCACCGAAGTTGTTCGTCAGAGTCCCGGCCACCGTCACCGTCTCACCTGGACGAACCTCGGGTCGGGAAGAGCTCTGGAGGTCCATGCAGGCGGCACCAAGCCATTCGAGATTGAACTTGGCGAAGTGGATGTTGTTGTTGATTCCGCGGTTGTGCTCCTCGAAGAGCAACCCGATGTTTCCGTCCGGAAGCGTGGACATTGAGGTGTACTGAAGATTATCCGACCGGAAGAGACGGGACACAGGCCAGGTCTGTCCGTCATCACAGCTCATACGCACAGTTCCGTTCTCCCGTCCGCTCGAGGAGGCGGTGTTACTGAAAAGCAGTACCTTCGCCTTCGCGGATCCTTCAGGTGCATTGGGGAAAACCCTGATCAACGAAGCATTGTTTCTCGGATCTGGGAGTGCAGGATCGTAGTACGGTTCGGTCCAGGTGACTCCTCCATCATGGCTGTAGCTGATCTTCCGGGCTGACTCACCGGCACCAGACCGCCGGGAGTTGTTCATCAGGGTTCCGTCTGAGAGCTCGACGATCTTGTTTTCGTCCATTCCGGTTCCCCATGCCCTGCCCGCAAACCAGGTTTCACCGTGGTCATCGGAAAGCCACGTGACAGCCCTGAATTCTCCCGAACTGGTGACCACCATCGCCGGTTGGACGAGCCTGCCCGCGTAACGGCCATACTGAAGCTGGATACCGTTCCCCGAGGTGGCGAAACGCCCCCTCCAGGGGTTCTCACGGGTCACAGCACGTGTGATCACATGATCTGGATCCCAGGTTGCACCGTTGTCGCTGCTCCGGGCGAAAGCCGCATGGAGCACGTCACGGTCATCCGGATCGGTTCCAAGTTGAGAATCCCGGATACCCCTATCGAAGCTCTTCACATGGAAGTTGAATATGTCTCCGGTCTGGTAGTCCACGACGATCGACGGATCCGAGAACCCGTATCGTGGTGCCCCTGAGTCACCTTGGGCAATCACCTCCTGAGGCGTCCAACTTTCACCGCTATCCGAGGATTTCCGGAGAACAATGGAGTTTGCCTGGGGTGCATCCGCGCAGCTACCCGGCCGACCATCCCAGGAAGCGAGGACCGTTCCATCTGGAGCCACCCCCAGCGAAGGAATCCGATAGCAGTCGTATCCTTCTTCACCCCCGGTTGCGATCACTTCATCAGTGAAGAAGGCTTGACCCGTCAGCTCATCATTCGCATCAAAACCCGCGGAGCCTGACAGCCGTTCCCCCGCATACGCCCCGGGTGTACCAGATGACGCAAGCATCCCTCCGATCAGGGTGAGGGTACTGATCGCCCCCACCATTGCCTTTCGACGTTTCAGAACTATCATCTTCACTTCCTTGGTGTCATGGATGGACAGGGAACGGCCCCATATGAGGTGACCGCTTTCACATTCTGACATTCTTGTGTGCGGAATCACACTAAATTACAGTGTAAATCAACACGCTGGTGCCAGTCCCGAAAATGAACCAGAAACCCAGAAAAGAAGAATCAAATCCCACCCGGCACAGATACAGAACAGTTAATGCAGAAACATGTGCACAGTGGCGAGCGTGGTGAAAATATCACCACCGACCCCCGGAGTTTCATGAGGCTCTCAGAAATCTACGAGCACCATCCCTGATGGACCGGTGGGTCCATCTCGTCGAACTGCAAAAACCTGATGCCCCTTCAACATAAAAACGAGCATGCCCCGGATCGGGGCGATGCTCGTGAAATGGCAGACCGCAAAACAAGGATTCCTGTCAGACGGAGAAACCCAGTGCGCGCAGTTGCTCGCGTCCATCCTCGGTGATCATGTGTGGTCCCCACGGTGGCCGCCAAACCCACTCCAAGTTGAGTTTACTAGCGGTCCCTGAGCCAACGACCGCAGTCTCCGCCTGCTCCTCGAGTATGTCAGTCAACGGGCAGGCAGGGGAGGTAAGAGTCATCTGTACAACAGCTTCATCTCCGTTCTCGATCCAGATATCGTAGACGAGACCAAGATCGACGACGTTGATCCCCAACTCGGGATCGATGACGTCTCGCATGTATTCTTCGACATCACTCGCTTTCGCTAGGTCCGCTTCCGACTGCTCGGGGCGCACCCTCTCGACCTTCTCATCCGAACGATCCGGCGGAAAATCCACCCCTTCGGCGTCGGAGGTGTCCATGTTCTCTGTCTGATCGCTCATTACTTCTCCTTCAGGGATTGAGCAGTCGCGGCTTGGAATGCTTTCCATCCGAGTAACGCACACTTCACCCGTGCCGGATACTTAGCGACACCTGCGAATGCGATGCCATCTCCGATCAGGTCAGCGTCACCCTCCTCGGCACCCCGGGAGGTGACCATCTTCTCGAAGGCGTTAACGGTCTCCATCGCCTCCGCCACACTCGTTCCAACGATTTCTTCCGCCATCACCGATGTGGAGGCTTGGCTGATGGAACAACCGACTGCCTCATAGGAGACGTCTTCGACGGTATGACCGTCAGCGGAGAGGCGGACACGGAGTGTCAGTTCGTCACCGCAGGAGGTGTTCACGTGATGGACCTCTGCATCGAACGGTTCCCGGAGACCTTTGTGCTGCGGGTGCCGGTAATGATCCAGGATAACCTCCTGGTACATCTGTTCAAGTCGCATCAACTCACCCCAAAGAACTCTTGAGCCCGACGAACACCGACCGCAAGGCGATCCACTTCGTCAAGCGTGTTGTACAGGTAGAAGGAAGCGCGGGCCGTGGCCTGCACTCCGCAGGCCCGGTGAACAGGCCACGCACAATGGTGGCCGACCCGAACCGCGACGGAACCATCATCGAGCACCTGACCGAGATCATGTGGATGGATGCCGTCTACGGTAAAGCTAACCGCGCTACCCCGCATATTGACGTTCGTCGGGCCAATGATCCGAACACCGGGGATCGACGAGAGCGAACCGAGGGCGTGTGACGTCAGTTCCCTCTCATGTTCCTGTATCGCATCCATTCCGATCTCCGAGAGAAAGTCAATGGCCGCACCCAGACCGACGACCTGACTGTTCATCTGGGTACCGGCTTCGAAGCGCTGTGGGGGATCCGTGTAAGTCGAGGCCTCCATGGTGACCTTCTCGATCATCGAACCACCGGTTAGGAACGGCGGTAGCTCCGCGAGAAGCGACGCTCGCCCATACAACACTCCAACACCACTGGGGCCGCACATTTTGTGACCGGAGAACACCGCAAAGTCCACGTTGAGTTCGTGGAGGTCCACCGTCTGGTGTGGCACCGACTGGCAGGCGTCAAGAACCGTGAGTGCCCCTGCGATGTGCGCACGACGGACGACCTCGTCGACATCCGACACTGCCCCCGTCACATTCGACTGATGAGTGAAGGCGACTACCTTGACCGTATCGTCGAGTTCGAGCGAATCAAGGTCGATTCGACCATCGGCAGTGATTCCGTACCACTTGAGCGTCGCACCGGTCCTTCGACAGAGTTCCTGCCACGGGACCAGGTTCGCATGGTGCTCCAGCTCAGTGACCACGACAGTGTCACCTGCCCTGATACAACGGTCACCGGAACGGTCATCACCGAGAACGTGGGCCACAAGGTTGAGCCCCTCGGTGGCGTTCTTGGTGAAGACGATCTCGGGATCCTCCGCCCCAACGAACCGGGCGATTCGGTCTCGGGCTGATTCGTAAGCGTCGGTCGCCTTCTCCGCGAGCAGATACGCACCCCGATGGACGGGCGCGTTGGTCTGGAGAACGAACTTCTCCTCCGCCCGCCATACCCGCTCCGGGCGCTGCGAGGTCGCACCGGAATCCAGGTAGGCAACCACGGAGCCGTCCCGTCCCGTCTCGGCCAGGATCGGGAACTCGGCGCGTACGGCGTCGACATTGAGTGACCCGTCAGGACGACGGAACATCGCGGATGTCACTGTCATCAGATGAAGCGATCGTAACCGTTGGCCTCAAGCTCGTCAGCCAGTTCCGGTCCACCGGAGGTGACGATACGTCCGTTCGCAAAGACATGCACGTGATCGGGCTTCACATAGTTGAGGATCCGCTTGTAGTGGGTGATCAGGAGCAGCCCACCGTCGTTGCGGTCACGGTAGTTGTTGATGCCTTCGCTCACGACACGCAGAGCATCGACGTCCAGACCGGAATCAGTCTCGTCGAGGATGGCGAACTTCGGGCGGAGCAGACCGAGCTGAAGAATCTCGTGGCGCTTTTTCTCACCACCTGAGAACCCCTCGTTGACGCTGCGCTCAGAGAACGTACGGTCGATGGAGAGCTCGTCCTGTGCCTCACGGACTTCCTTGATCCAGTCACGCAGTTTCGGCGCTTCACCGCGGACCGCGGTAGCTGCGGTACGCAGGAAGTTCGCCATCGAAACACCCGGAACTTCCACCGGGTACTGCATGGCGAGGAACAGTCCCGCGCGGGCACGCTCGTCGACCTCCATGTCTAGGAGATTTTCACCGTCGAGAAGTACTTCACCGCCGGTGACCTCGTACTTTGGATGGCCGGCGATCGTGTAGGAGAGCGTCGATTTACCGGAACCGTTGGGCCCCATGATCGCGTGAGTCTCGCCAGACTTGATCGTCAGGTTGACACCCTTAAGGATCTGCTTGGGTTCACTGTGTTCGTCGGTGGCGGCAACCTGTGCCGAGAGGTTCTTGATTTCAAGAGTGCTCATTATGGGTTCTTTCTTGGGCTATGAGGTGTACTACTGCAGAGAATCCGTGTGGCCGGTACACACGGTGGACGTTTTACGTTCTTAGAGGTGCGTGCCCTCGAGCTCCTCGGCGATCTGCGCTTCGAGCTGGTCACGAACGGCCTTGACCGGGATCCGGCCGATGACCTCGGAGAAGAAGCCACGAACGATCAGACGGCGCGCCTGGTTCGGGTCGATACCACGGGAGAGAAGGTAGAAGAGTTGATCGTCATCAAACCGTCCGACTGTCGCAGCGTGGCCTGCACCAGCGATTTCTCCGGTCTCGATCTCGAGGTTGGGCACCGCGTCCGCACGAGCTCCCTCAGTAAGAACCAGATTTCGGTTCGTCTCGTAGGTATCGGTGCCCTGGGCATTTGCCCGAATGAGGACGTCGCCGACCCAGGCCGTGCGCGCCTCGGGACGATCGGAGTTCGGGTCAGCCTGGAGAGCACCCTTGTAGAGGACGTTGGAACGGCAGTTGGGTTCGGCATGATCGACCAGAAGCCTCTGCTCGAAGAACTGTCCATCATCGGCGAAATAGACACCTAGCAGTTCGGCGTCACCACCCGGTGCGGTGAACTTGACGCTCGGGATCAACCGAACGACGCCCCCACCGAAGCAGGCGACATTGTGGCGGAGTACTGCGTCGCGGCCCATCGTGGCGCGCTGGTTGCCGAGATGAACGGCGGTATCTTCCCAGTCGACGTGGACAACAACCGTCAGTCGAGCATTATCCCCGATGACGTACTCGTGGTTGTCGGCGTGCGTCCCGTCACCCGTGTAATGGATGTTGACCACCGCTTCGGCGCCATCTTCGACGACGATACTGACCGCGGTGAAGGAAGTGGCGTCATCTCCCTTACCCGTGACTGTGACGGTGACGGGTTCTCGGTTTGTCGAATTCTTCGCGAAGGTGACGAGTGTCGCTTCCTCCATCGACGTCCATGCCTGCGCTCCGACCCTATCGACCGGGGCGCCGGCGGTGCCGATACGTTCGTCATCCCGCGCCACGGTCTCGACGCACACGCCATCAGCGTCATCTGGAACAGCGACGGAGACATCCGCTGTGGTAGCCGTGGCGAACTTACCATCGTGCAGACCCCGCAGTCGACGAAGAGGCGTGAATCGCCAGACTTCGTCACGTCCCCGCGGGACGTCGAAATCATCAACGTTGAAGGAGGTGAACAGGTCACCCTTGGTGTCGTGGTAAGTCGCATTCTTGACACGTTCCACTTTTGTTTCGGTCATCGGGTTTAACCCACCGATCCTTCCATCTGCAATTCAATCAAGCGGTTGAGTTCGAGCGCGTACTCCATCGGAAGTTCCTTGGCGATGGGCTCGACGAAACCACGAACGATCATGGCCATGGCTTCATCCTGTGCGACGCCGCGGCTCATGAGGTAGAAGAGCTGATCCTCGGAGACCTGCGACACCGTCGCCTCGTGTCCGAGAGAAACATGATCGTTACGGATGTCGTTGTAGGGGTACGTGTCCGAACGAGAGATATTGTCGACGAGCAGAGCATCGCACTCCACGTTGGAGGTCGAGTGATGCGCGTTGGTATTGATCTGCACGAGACCCCGGTATGCGGCACGGCCACCCGATCTGGCGACGGACTTACTGACGATATTCGACGACGTGTGCGGCGCCATGTGGACCATCTTCGCGCCGGTATCCTGGAACTGTCCCTCGCCTGCGAAGGCGACGGACAACACCTCACCCTTGGCGTGCGGTCCAGTCATCCAGACCGCCGGGTACTTCATCGTCACCTTCGATCCGATGTTGCCGTCAACCCACTCCATCGTGGCACCTTCTTCACACTTGGTGCGTTTGGTGACAAGGTTGTAGACGTTGTTCGACCAGTTCTGGATTGTCGTGTACCGGCACCGGCCCCCCTTCTTGACGATGATCTCTACGACGGCGGAGTGCAGGGAGTCCGACTTGTAGATCGGCGCAGTGCAGCCCTCGACGTAGTGGACGTACGCATCCTCATCAACGATGATCAGAGTCCGCTCGAACTGGCCCATGTTCTCAGTGTTGATACGGAAGTAGGCCTGCAGTGGGATGTCAACGTGAACCCCCTTCGGGACGTAGACGAACGAACCACCGGACCAGACGGCGGTATTCAATGCTGCGAACTTATTGTCGCCTGCCGGGATGACGGTCCCGAAGTACTCACGGAACAGATCTTCGTGCTCGCGCAGTGCAGTATCGGTGTCGAGGAAGATCACCCCCTGCTCTTCCAGATCCTCACGAATCTGGTGGTAGACGACCTCGGATTCGTACTGTGCGGCGACACCAGCGACGAGACGCTGCTTCTCCGCCTCCGGAATACCGAGCTTGTCGTAGGTCTCCTTGATGTCCGCGGGAAGTTCATCCCACGTTGTCGCCTGCTTCTCCGTCGAACGTACGAAGTACTTGATATTGTCGAAATCGATTCCGGAGAGGTCTGCACCCCAGGTGGGCATCGGCTTACGCTCAAAGATGTTGAGCGCCTTTAGCCGATTCTTGAGCATCCATTCTGGTTCGCTCTTTTTTCCGGAGATGTCTGCGACCACCTCAGCGCTGAGTCCGCGCCTCGCGGATGCGCCGGCGACATCTGTATCGTGCCAACCATAGTTGTAGGCGCCGATGGATTCGATGATTTCCTCATCGGTGCGGGGGGCGTCGACAACCGGCTTTTCTTGGGCCTGGGTCATTTAGCCTCTCCTTTCATCAGGAGTATGAGATATGGGGGTCAAAGTGAGCTGCCCGGCCGGAATATTGGTGGTGCAGATTCCGTGTCCTTCTACGATGGACGCCAGTGGTTGAACATGATTTCCCAGCAATTTGGAGATCGCCTCATGTTCCGCCTCACAGAGTTCCGGGAACTCGGAGGCGACCTGAGAAATCGGACAATGGTGCTGGCAGATCTGCACACCTCCACCGGCGTGGTGCACCGTGGCGGCGTAGCCGTGGGCGGAAAAAGCATCCGCCACCGCGCGGGCTGTCGCGGGGACGGACTCATCATCGTCCGCGGGAGGTATCCCGGCGACGATTGTGGAGATACGCCGACGAGCGAACGCTCGAACGGCCTCCTCACCGCCGGTCTCCCGCAGAGCCTGCAGAGCCGATGCGGCAAGCGAATCATAGTCGTGGCCAAACGTGGCCCGACCGCGGTCAGTGAGACGAAAGGCCTTGGCGGGACGGCCGCGACCGCGACCACGTCCCACAGGTCGAGTGACCTCAACCAGATCTTCTCCGACCAGAATGTCCAGATGGCGACGTACTCCGGCGGCAGAGAAACCGAGGTGCGCGCCGATGGCGGAGGCACTCACCGGAGCGTGCTCGAGTAGCGTCCGAAGGATCGCACGGCGGGTATCGCCGTCCTGATACCGGGAGGTCGCCGCTGAAGATTCCCAGGGTGACCCCAACTGATCTTGTCGCACTGTCGTCATCGATGTCACCTCCTGCTCTCTCGGATACGGTTTTCCTGAACCGCCCCCGGAATCAGCCCGTAGTTCCCACAATCACGGAACCAACGGATTCCGGACAATCGGGATACGTCGTTCAACGGTGGGTCACGCCCGCCGTCTGTCATTAGACAACACAAGTGTTCCGTAATTCATTCCCATTGTCCAACCGGTAAGGATACGGCCGACCCCGCATATTTCACGACAGCACCACTTCGCGGGCATCACCTTTCCAGTGCCCTTTGGGAATCCCTGCCCCACCGAACCATCCTCGGGCCACCCGGCCTCCAACGAATCCATACGGGGGTGTGGAAAGAGAACGACAAGCACCCCCGGATGGAAAATAACGCCACCGGCGAGCGCCACTCATACACCTCATTCGGGCAGAACACGGTTAGAATGCCCGTGTGCCAGATGTTCCCCACCGACGAACAGCGATCCTCCGCGCCCTCATCGGGGAACTTCCCAGGTTGGGATCAGCAGGGTCCCGGTCAGCGTCACTTCACCGTCCTGATCGGACCCCGGGCACTCCGGACACTCCGATCGAAGGGTCCGCTTTACTTCCGTTGCGCTTCGCTCTTCTCCGCTGGGTCGGAACCGTCGGTGCCCTGATGCTGAGCTTCGGGGCTCTCGGAGCGGGAGCACTCCCCGTGACGGACAACATCTACCGTTCCTTCCCCGGCGGGTCGCTCATGCAGCGTATGCTCCAGACCTCATCGACCGTCGCACTCACGGGGGTTGCTCTCATCGTCATTGCTTGGGTGCTCATGGCACCGTTCGTCGGAGCGAACCTCCTGCAGAGCCGGAGACACACCATCCGCGTCAGTACCGGGCAGCTACAGCGAACCTGCGTGGCATGGACCCTGCCCATAGCGCTAAGCGCCCCGATGTTCACCCAGGACATCTACTCGTATCTCGCGCAAGGCGCGATTACCGCTCGCGGCCTTGACCCATACAGTGCTGGGCCGGTTGACCTGCTCGGGCCCGACAATCCCCTCGCCCGATCCGTTCCATTGATCTGGTCCCATTCACCGTCCCCCTACGGTCCCGTCGCGAGCGGCATCTCCGCAGCCATCTACGCCATGTCCGGCGAATCGGTATTCGTCGGAGTATATCTTCACCGCGTGCTCGCCGTCCTCGGGATCGCGGCTGCAGGATGGGCGCTGACCAGACTTGCGACGAGATGTGGGGTCGGGGTTCAGGCTGCACTCTGGCTCGGCGTACTGAATCCACTCACACTCCTGCATCTCGTTGGCGGCATTCACAACGAAGCGGTGCTGCTTGGGCTTCTGCTACTCGGGATGGAATTCGGTTTACGGGGCATCGAACGACTATCCCTTCCCATGCTCCGGGACCGGATACCCGGATGGGCGATGATCATATTTTCCGGGATCCTGATTTCCGGAGGAGGCATGGTCAAGATGACCGGATTCATCGCCCTCGGATTCACGGGAATGGCGCTCGCCCGTGCACTACGCACACGCGGCAGGAATCCTGTGGTGTCCGTGACCACCGCGGGTATCATCCAGACCATCATCATGCTCGCTTCCATTGCGTTGCTGACTGCGGCCACCGGCATAGGTCTCGGCTGGGTGACCGGGCAGGGTGGCGCTGTTGCCGTGCGCTCCTGGATGTCCGCGACGACCGCGCTCGGGGTCATCGCCGGTGGTATCGGAATGATCTCCGGCCTCGGTGACCAGACGACGGCCATTCTCGCTGTGACCCGCGCCGTTGGTGTGGCTGTCGCCGGATTGTTCATGATCCGGATGCTGATCGCGGTATACCGCGGGACGATCCACCCGGTCGGCGGGCTGGGCATCTCCACCTTCGTCCTGGTTCTCCTGTTTCCCGTCGTCCAACCCTGGTACATGCTCTGGGCCATCCTGCCCCTGGCCGCATGGGCGAATCGACCCCTGTTCCGGGCATCAGCGACCGCATACTCCGCTGTTGTTTCCTTCTTCGTCCTGCCGCGTGGATTACCTCTCCCACCGGGAACCGTCGCGGGGATCTACCTGTCGACGGTCATCTGTTCTGTCACGGTGGTGACGTTGCTGTGGTGGGCTGTACGACGGCGTCACCCTCGTGTCATAGACTGGCCGACGTGACTGACACAGAACCCGTTCGTCGGCGGACCGGTGAAACTCCCGTGGATGCAGCGTTGGAGACCCGCGCACTGACGCGGAACTTCGGCGACGTCCGAGCCGTCGATCATCTGGATCTCCGTGTTGAACGTGGAACGGTCTTCGCTCTGCTCGGTCCCAACGGCGCGGGGAAGACCACCACGATCGAGATGTGTGAGGGATTCACTGAACCGACCTCCGGGTCGGTTCAGGTCCTCGGACTCGACCCCGTTGCGAATGCGGATGCGGTACGGCGCAGAATCGGTGTGATGCTCCAGGGAGGTGGTGCCTATCCCGGAATCCGGGTCGGAGAGATGCTCGAACTCACGGCTTCCTACAGCGCTCATCCACTCGATCCCACCTGGTTGCTCGAACTCGTTGGTCTTACGCGCCACGTACGGACATCATACCGACGGCTCTCAGGAGGCCAGCAGCAGCGCCTGTCCCTCGCCTGCGCCCTGGTCGGACGCCCGGAGCTGGTTTTCCTGGACGAACCCACCGCCGGAATGGACACCCAGTCCCGCTTAGCGGTCTGGGAACTGGTGAACTCCCTGCGGCGGGACGGGGTCACCGTGGTCCTAACCACACATCTCATGGACGAGGCTGAAGCACTGGCAGATCATGTCGTGATCCTTGACCGTGGAGTGAAGGTCGCGGAGGGAAGCCCCACGGAGCTGACGGCATTGACGGGCGGAGGGGCTGCACAGATCCGTATCGATACGTCTGCCAGACTCGATCCCGCCGCATTCGGCGTATCACTGGCTTCCATGGGATACCACGAGGGGGCCGGACTGACCGCGACGCGGCCACTCTCCTACAGGATTCAGGCTAGACCCACCCCCGCTCTCGTTGCGGCCATCGCTTCAGCCGCCGCCGAGCAGGATGTACTCATCCGTGGACTGGGTATCGACCACCGGAGCTTGGAGGATGTCTTCCTGGACATCACTGGCCGCGAAATGAGGAGTTGACCGTGACCCGAGAACAACCCGAGGTACGAACCACCGGGGAAGCACGCTTCACGCCGGGTACCTTCTCCCCCGATCCACACCAGGCCGGTCCCCTCGCAATGCTCCTCGCTCAGGCACGGATCGAGACTCGTCTGTTCCTACGACACAGCGAGCAGCAACTGCTCAGCCTGGTGATCCCTCTCGGTTCACTGATCGCACTCTCATTGATGCCACTTCTCGACGCTGAGGAGCCCGTCGCCGTCATTCTGCCCTTGACACTGGCGATTTCTGCAGTCTCCGCAGGTTTCACGGGTCAGGCCATAGCCGTGGCTTTCGACCGGAGGTATGGAGCACTGAAACGGATCGGAGCATCCGGGGTGCCACGATGGGTAATCATCGCAGGGAAGGTCCTCGGGGTACTTGCTGTTTCAGCGGTACAGACGATCCTGCTATGCACAACCGCGCTGGTCCTGGGTTGGCGTCCAGATCCCGTGAATCTGCCGTTGGCAGCACTCACGCTGATGATTGGTGTCGCGGCATTCACCGCGTTGGGTCTGTTCATGGGCGGAACACTCAGTTCCGAGATTGTCCTGGCTCTGGCTAACCTTGTCTGGTTCCTTCTGATCGGGATCGCCTCGTACGTCCAGATTCGCTCGGGCAGCATTGGGGACTGGGCGGAATGGACCGTTGTGATCCCCTCTGTCGCGCTGACTCAGGGCTTGAACAACGCAGTCACAGGAGTGTTCCCCACGCCGGAGTTGCTCATCCTCGTCGCCTGGGCACTCATCGCCGGAGCTGCGACAGTCAGAGTGTTCAAGTTCACCGCCTGACCCGCTCCAGCATACGGTTCATTCCCGGGACGCAGGATAGGATCGGATCGTGAGTACCAGCCCAAGTATTTTCCTGTTCACCCATCCGATCCGGTGGTTCCGATCACTCCTCGCTGGACCCGAGGTTCGTGTCCAGCGCAGGTTGGCGATGGTTCTTCTCGTCTGCCAGGCCGGCATCACCGTCACCGGTTCCATCGTCCGGGTCACCGGCTCCGGTCTCGGTTGCGTCACCTGGCCAAACTGCCAACCCGGTTCTCTCGTCCCCGTCGCGGGAGCAGCTCCCTGGATTCACCAAGCCATCGAATGGGGCAATCGTTTGCTCACATTCGTGGTCGCCACTGCGGCACTCCTGGTATTCATCGCGGTACTCCGGTCAGCCAGGAGACGCGAGGTCCTCGTTCTTGCCTTCATCCAGGGGATTGGTGTCATCGTCCAGGCGATTCTCGGCGGCATCTCCGTCCACCTCGAACTCCGGTGGTGGTCGGTGGCCATGCACTTCCTGCCCTCGATGCTGCTCATCTGGTTGGCGGCGGTCCTCTGGGTACGTATCGCGGAACCCGACAACGGGTCACCCACCGAAACATACCCACGTCCGCTGCGGCACCTCGCGATCCTCTCTGCGACCAGTCTCGCCATCGTCCTCGGTACAGGCACCATGGTCACGGGTGCTGGTGTGCACTCAGGTGACCCCGGAGTAGGTATGGAGGGTCGACTGAACATAGATCTCGTCCGTATCGCCAACATCCACGCCCATTTCATGTATCTCTATCTCGGATTGACCGTCGGCCTCGTCATTGCTCTGGTCACCGTCGGGGCAGCTCTCCGGGCGCGCCGGATCGGCTGGATCCTCATCGGCTTCATCATCCTGCAGGCTGCGATCGGCATCATTCAGTTCAACTTCGGCGTTCCGCGATGGACGGTACCGGTACACGTCGGATTGTCCGGTACCGTGGTCGCGTTCACGGGGGTACTGTTCGCGTACGGCCGCGACCGGGTCGGTGGTAAGACAGGTCTCACCGGTTCTCCACGGGGAGACACGGTACGTCGTAGTCGAATCTCCCAGCGGAGCTGAAACCGTCCCCTTAATCCGCGATGACCCGGATCTGCCATCCCAGGGGCTGTATCACGCGTTAAGATTGTCCTATGCGAGCTATCCGGATATCCAGTCACGGCGGGCCCGAGGTTTTGGAATCAGCCGAGGTCCCCCGCCCCGTTCCAAATGAGAATCAGGTTCTGGTGGCTGTCGACGTCGCCGGAGTCAACTACATAGACACCTACTACCGCGAGGGTCTCTACAACGCCGAGCTTCCCTTCATCCCCGGTCTTGAGGGCACCGGGAGAGTGGTGCAGGATCCTCGGGGCCAGATCGTTGAGGGCACCCTCGTCGCGTGGTGCGACGGTTTCGGTTCCTATGCCGAGTATGCCGTTGTGCCCCGGGATCGTCTCGTCGCGGTACCCCGAGGTATCGATCTACACACTGCAGCATCAATGCTGCTGCAGGGGATCACCGCACATTATCTCACCGACGGGGTCTATTCACTCCGGGACGGTGACACCTGCCTGCTCACCGCGGGAGCGGGCGGTGTTGGCCTGCTCGTCACTCAGATGGCGGTGGAACGCGGAGCGAGGGTCTACTCGGTGGTGTCAACCGCCGAGAAGGAAGAACTCGCGCGACGTGCCGGCGCGACCGAGGTGTTCCGCTACTCCGACAATCTCGCGGAACAGGTGCGACAGGTCAACGGAGGAACGGGCGTAGATATCGTCTACGACGGAGTGGGGAGGACAACATTCGACCAGTCACTACGGGCGGTGCGTCCCCGCGGCACGGTGTGTCTTTTCGGTGCTGCATCAGGCCCGGTAGCCCCTATCGATCCCCAACTGTTGAACACACACGGATCGATCTTCCTCACTAGGCCGTCGATCGGTGCATGGACCGCTCGTGAAGGAGAATTCGTGATGCGTGCGCAGGCGGTCACTCAGGCGATAGTCGAGGGACGCATGGAGGTACGGATCGGCTCCGTCCATTCACTGGACGAGGCCGCTTCAGCACACCGTGAGCTGGAGTCCCGGGCGAGCACCGGATCGATCGTCCTGGAGGTTTCCTGATCCTGCCCCTTCTTCCGGGGCACCAGATATCAGAAGAATGTCGTGGAGATACCAATCATCTCCCCCACGGTCTCGAGACCGAAGAATGCGTCGATTGACAGTGCCACGAACACTGCCGCGAGGTAGTTGTTCGAGAGAATGAAGAGTTTCAGTGGCTTGACCTCCACACCGCGAACGACACCTCGGTGCAGGAGGTGTGCCATCACAATGAACCAGACCCCTGCGACCACCGCTACAGCGGCGTAGATGAACCCAGCCGCCGGAACGAGGAGCAGGGTCGTGATGACTGTGGCCCAGGTGTATAGGACGATCTGGCGGGTCACCTCAACCTCAGTGCGCACAACCGGCATCATGGGCACGCCGGCAGCCCGATAATCTTCCTTGTAGCGCATCGCGAGCGCCCAAGTGTGAGGAGGAGTCCAGAAGAAGATGATTAGGAAGAGCACGACCGCCTGCCACCACTGTGGTGGAATTCCCGCAGGTAGATTATCGGTAATCACGGCCCATCCGACAACAACCGGCATGCACCCGGCCGCACCACCCCACACGACGTTCTGCGGTGTCCGACGCTTCAACCATTTCGTATAGATAAAGATGTAGAACGCAATCGTCGCCATCACGAAGAGCGCTGCGAGAAGTGAACGGCAGAGCAGCCACAGCCAGAAGAAACTGACCACGGTGAGCGTCCATGCGAACACTGTCGCATTTCGATTGGTCACAACCATCTTCGCCAGTGGACGACGCTCAGTCCGCTTCATAACCTTGTCGATGTCACTGTCTGCGACCATGTTGAAGGTGTTCGCCGCAGCGGCTCCCATCCAGCCACCAATGACGGTCAGCAGAATCAACCCCACGTGGTTCTCACCACGATCCGCCTGGAGCATCGCAGGGATTGTCGCGACCAGGAGCAACTCGATGACTCTTGGTTTCGTCAGCGCGAGGTACGCCTTTATCGTCTCCAAGGACCATTCCTCCAGCAGATGTCGGGTCGAAGCGTCAGCGGGTCACGGGCTTCGCGGTGTCTCATCGGGGAACGACACCTGGTTGACACCGGATCTTCCCGCGGCAGCACCAGGGGCGGCACACACGGAAAGGATGAACCCACCACGGACGTGGCTGCGTACCCTCGACAATAAATAGAGGGTACACACCCGTTTGATCTTATCTCCCTTCGACCCCGCTTCCCAGTCGGAACAGTGCACCCCCACGGGCTGGGGACACCCCCGGTCGAATACGACAAATTCTCCGGGAATTTTCCGTTGACCCACCGGACCCCGCGGGGCACTGGAGCACAAGTACGGCTGAGCCGTTAAGCTGGTTCTGTTGATTACCGCGGGCGACTCCGTGGTTAATGATCCCAGCCAGTCCTTCTGGCGACCCGAATGAAACGAGGACCCGGACCGTGACCCTGTCTGATGAACTGAAGGAATCCATTCGCCACAATTACCCTGCGGATTGGAGCGACCTAGACACCCGCGCCGTCGATACGGCACGGGTTCTGGCTGCTGATGCGGTGCAGAATTGCGGTTCCGGACATCCCGGCACCGCAATGAGTCTCGCACCGCTGGCATACACCCTCTACCAGCGGGCCATGAACGTCAACCCTGATCTTCCGAACTGGGCGGGCCGCGACCGTTTCGTTCTCTCCTGCGGTCATTCCTCCCTGACCCAGTACGTCCAGCTCTTCCTCGGGGGTTTCGGCCTCGAGATGGCGGACCTTGAGGCACTTCGAACCTGGGGAGCCAAGACCCCCGGGCATCCCGAGTACCGACACACAGCCGGTGTAGAGATCACCACCGGTCCTCTCGGCCAGGGGCTCGCCTCTGCGGTCGGTATGGCGATGGCGGCCCGTCGTGAACGTGGCCTCTTCGACCCGGAAGCAGCCGCCGGAGAGTCCCCCTTCGACCACCACATTTTCTGCATCGCCTCGGACGGGGACATTGAGGAGGGCGTTACCAGCGAAGCGAGTTCCCTCGCGGGAACCCAGGCCCTCGGTAACCTCATCGTGTTCTGGGACGACAACCGGATCTCGATTGAGGATGACACCCAGATCGCCTTCACGGAGGACACCGTCGCCAGGTACGCCGCCTACGGCTGGCAGACCCTCGAGGTCGAGTCCGGTGAGGACGTGGTGGCTCTGGAGGCTGCCATCGAGAAAGCCAAGGCAGACACCAGTCGTCCCTCCTTCATCCGTGTCCGTACGATCATCGGATATCCGGCCCCGACCATGATGAACACCGGGGCCGTGCACGGAGCAGCCCTGGGTGATGACGAGGTCGCTGCAACCAAGAAGGTCCTCGGCTTTGACCCAGAGGTGTCCTTCCACATCGATGAGGAAGTTCTCGCACACACCCGTTCCCTCACCGAACGCGGTGCGGAGAAGACCCGAACATGGAATGAAAAGTTCGAGGCGTGGGCGACAGCGAACCCCGAACGCAAGAAACTCTTCGAACGGCTCGCCGCTCGTGAACTTCCCGAGGGGTGGGCTGATGATCTGCCCACCTGGGAACCGGATGCCAAGGGTGTTGCAACCCGGAAAGCCTCTGAAGCGGTACTCCAGGTTCTCGGAGCATCACTTCCCGAGCTGTGGGGCGGTTCCGCGGATCTAGCCGGATCCAACAACACTGTGATCAAGGGGGCACCGTCCTTCGGACCGGAGCACATCACCACCGACACCTGGACTGCGGAGCCTTACGGAAGGAATCTCCATTTCGGTATCCGCGAACACGCGATGGGGTCCATAATGAACGGGATCGCTCTTCACGGTGGTACCCGCCCCTATGGTGGAACTTTCCTGATCTTCTCCGAGTACATGCGCCCCGCTGTCCGTCTTGCCGCCCTCATGGGCACTGATGCCTACTACGTATGGACTCACGACTCCATCGGCCTCGGCGAGGATGGCCCGACCCATCAGCCGATCGAACAGCTCGCGAGTCTCCGTGCGATCCCGAACTTCTCCATGCTGCGGCCCGCCGATGCCAATGAGACCTCTGCAGCCTGGAAACACTCCCTGCTCTACCGTGAAGGCCCTAAGGGACTGGCACTCACCCGCCAGAACGTTCCCGTCCTCGAAGGTACGGCGGAGAAGGCTGATGAAGGTGTCGCCCGTGGTGCCTACATTCTGGTTGAAGGATCGAAGGCGCTCCCCGATGTCATTCTCATGGGATCCGGCTCTGAGGTACAGCTCGCGGTCGACGCTGCCAGGGTCCTCGAGAACGAGGGAGTCTCGGCCCGTGTCGTCTCCGTTCCTTGCATGGACTGGTTCGCGGAGCAAGACTCCGATTACATCGAGTCCGTACTCCCGTCGACTGTGACTGCAAGGGTGTCCGTCGAAGCCGGTGTCGCGATGCCGTGGTACCGCTGGCTCGGCACCGCTGGGCGTCCGGTGTCGTTGGAGCACTTCGGTGCCTCCGCGCCTTACGAGAAGCTTTTCACAGAGTTCGGTATCACAACCGAAGCGGTTGTTGCTGCCGCCCACGAATCCCTCTCCGCCGCCATCTAACATCCGGGACAATCATTCCGGCCGGGCCATCCCTGACACCGCCAACGGTGATCGGGGTGGCCCGGATCGGTGTCACAGATGCAGTCGAACGCTGCATCACCACGGAAACACGACTACCCTCGTCTCTCGAAGCCGAGGGAACAGACGATTCCCCCTGTCCTTACTAGGAGCCGCCACCATGACCCACATCGATGAACTCGCCGAGATCGGTACCGCAACCTGGCTCGATGACCTCTCCCGAGACCGCCTCGACAGCGGCAACCTCGAGGAGATCGTCGCATCTAAATCCATCGTCGGAGTGACCACCAACCCCGCCATCTTCGCTACCGCAATGACCCGGGGTACCGCCTACGACGAACAGATCGCAGCCTTGAAGTCAGAAGGCGTCGACGCCGACACCGCGGTCTACGCGATGGCGGTTGACGATGTCCGTCGTGCCTGCGACGTGTTCCGGGAGACCTTCGAACGAACCGGAGGGGTAGACGGTCGAGTCTCCATTGAGGTGGATCCTCGACTCTCCGATGACGCAGAAGCCACGATCATCCAGGCTCGTGAACTGTGGGAACGCGTAGAACGACCGAATCTCCTAATCAAGATTCCAGCGACCCCCGGTTCCCTCCCCGCGATCACGCAGGCTCTCTCCGAAGGTATCAGTGTCAACGTCACTTTAATCTTCTCTTGCGAGCGATATCGCGAGGTCATCGAGGCATATATCGCTGGAATCCGGGCTGCCGCAGAAAACGGCCACGACGTCTCCAAAATCCAGTCGGTCGCTTCCCTCTTCGTCTCCCGCCTTGACGTCGAAGTCGACCGCAGACTGGAAGAGATCGGTACTGACGAAGCTCTTTCCCTCCGCGGTAAGGCGGGAATCGCCAACACACGCCTCGCCTACGATCTGTTCCGGACCTCCTTCGCCGATACTGATCTGCCGCAGGGCGCGACCGTACAGCGTCCACTCTGGGCGTCGACAGGCGTCAAAAACCCCGCTTACCCGGATACTCTATATGTGACGGAGATCGCAGGACCGCAGACCGTGAACACCATGCCAGAGCCGACGATCGACGCAGTTCTGGAGCAGGGCGGCCTGCACGGCGACACCCTCACGGACCGTGCCAATGACTCCCGGGAACTCCTTTCGGCTGTTGAAGCAGTCGGAATCGACCTCGCCGATGTTTTTGCCGTGCTCGAACGTGAGGGTGTCGAGAAATTCGAGCAGAGTTGGAATGAACTTCTCGAATCCATGAGGCAGCGCCTCTGAAGCGCGTAGTAGACAGTACCTTCCGCCCTACCTCCCGCCGTCGAGCCAACGACGTCCACGGCGGATCCCATCCAAAGACGAAGCAGGCAGACATAACCGTGAGTAATACTCTGACCGGCGTCCCCGATAACGCGCCCTGGTTCAACCCTCTGCGAGACCGCCAGGACAAGCGCCTGCCCCGGATCGCCGGACCATGCGGCATGGTCATTTTCGGGGTCACCGGTGACCTGGCCCGTAAGAAGCTGCTCCCGGCCATCTACGACCTGGCCAATCGCGGCCTCCTCCCCGCAGGATTCGCTCTCGTCGGTTACGGTCGGCGCGACTGGTCGAAGCAGGACTTCGAGGCCTACGTCCATGACGCCGTCATCGCAAGCGCCCGTACCGAGGTCCGATCGAGTGTATGGGAACGGCTTGCCGAGGGAATGGAATTCGTTCAGGGTAGTTTCCGTGACGACGAGGCCTTCGACAAACTCGGAGCAAAACTCGAGACACTTGACCGGACTCGGGGGACCGCTGGTAACTGGGGCTTCTATCTGTCTGTCCCACCAGATTATTTCTCGGATGTCTGCAACCAGTTGAAGAGATCGGGTATGGCGAAGGCCCCGGATAATTCCTGGCGCCGGGTTATCATCGAGAAACCCTTCGGCCACGACCAGGAGTCCGCGCATGAACTCAACCGCGTGGTTAATGCAGTGTTCCCGGAGGACTCCGTATTCCGTATCGATCATTACCTGGGTAAAGAAACTGTCCAGAACATCATGGCTCTGCGGTTCGCCAACCAACTCTTCGATCCCCTCTGGAACAGTCACTACATCGACCACGTCCAGATCACCATGGCCGAAGATATCGGACTTGGAGGCCGTGCAGGCTACTATGACGGAATCGGTGCCGCCCGAGACGTCATCCAGAACCACCTCCTCCAACTTCTCGCCCTGACCGCGATGGAGGAGCCGGTGGATTTCACTCCGTCGGAACTCCAGGCTGAGAAAATCAAGGTTCTCCGCGCTACTGCACCGGTTCAACCACTGGCTAAAACCACTGCCCGGGGTCAGTACACCGCAGGTTGGCAGGGTTCGACCAGAGTTCCCGGACTCCGAGAGGAAGAGGGCTTTTCGCAGGACTCCGACACCGAGACCTACGCGGCCTGCACTTTGGAGATCAATTCACGACGTTGGGCCGGTGTACCCTTCTACCTCCGCACCGGTAAGCGCCTCGGACGGCGAGTGACGGAAATCGCCCTGATCTTCAAACCCGCCCCTCATCTTCCTTTCGGTGACGTCATGACATCAGCCCTCGGTCAAAATGCCGTCGTCATTCGTGTCCAACCTGATGAGGGAGTACTCATGCGTTTCGGGTCTAAGGTACCCGGATCCACGATGGAGGTCAGGGACGTCAACATGGACTTCTCCTATTCGGAGGCATTCACGGAAGAATCTCCCGAAGCCTATGAGCGTCTCATTCTCGATGCTCTGTTGGACGAGTCGAGTCTGTTCCCCACCAACGAGGAGGTGGAACTTTCCTGGCGGATACTCGACCCGATCCTCAACTTCTGGAAACAACACGGCCATCCGGAAGACTATGAGGCGGGTACCTGGGGTCCTTTGTCCGCGGAAAAAATGCTCGCCCGCGAGGATCGAACCTGGCGTCGGCCCTGATCCCCCTCGTTCATCCAATCATGCCGTTGCAAGTCGAAAGGCTCCCATGATCTTCAAACTGCCCGACACCGACACCCGGGAGATCGCCGCCGAACTGGTGTCAATCCGCGAATCGGGCGCACAGGTCACCACAGGACGGGTACTCACCCTCATCGTTGTCGCCGACGCCGACGATGACATCGAATGTCTCATAAAGGCCACGAACGATGCATCCCGTGAACATCCCTCGCGGGTTCTCGTCATGGTGATCGGGGATCCCTCGGCCGAAAAATCCACGGTCGACGCCGAGATCAGAATTGGTGGTGACGCCGGTGCATCCGAGATCATCCTCATGCGTCTCAATGGAGAAGTCGCCAACCATGTTGAGGCAGTCGTAACTCCGCTCCTGCTACCCGATACCCCCATCGTCGCGTGGTGGCCGGGAACGGCACCCGTCAATCCCTCCGCCGACCCGATCGGCGACATCGCCGCGCGTCGAATCACTGATGCGCTCTACGACCCACCCGAGGACTCCATCTATCGACGCCGAAACCACTACAGTCCCGGTGACTCAGACATGGCGTGGTCCCGGATCACCCAGTGGCGGGGTATCGTCGCATCCACTCTCGACCAGCCACCCCACGAGGGGATCCTTGATGCTGAAATCCACGGGCCGGCCGACTCCCCCAGCGTCGATCTCGCCGCAGGCTGGCTCGCTGACAGATTCGGTATCAACATTGTTCGCCATTCGACGGGACAGGATGCCATTCCCGTGGACGCCGATGGCCGTGAATGCATTGCCATCACCCGTGTTGTCCTCTTCCGAAGTCGGTCCACCATCACCGTGGAAGTTCGCGATGCTGAAACACTAGAAGTCACGGTCGACGGTGAACCTTACGGTCTCGTGGCCCTCGGCCGCCGTAGCCAGGCAGACTGCCTGGCCGAGGAACTCCGCCACCTCGACCCTGATCTCGCATACGCCCGAGCATTACGCGGACTGAACCGCGTCCATTACGTTGACGCTTTCACCGACTGATCGAAACCACCCACGTTAGGAATCCGCATGGTCGAAATCATCCGCGTCGCTGACCTCACTGCCCTCATCGACACCACCGCAACACGCATGACTCAAGTCATTGCCTCAGCCCAAGCGACCGGAGGTCTGCACGGTGACGGAATCGCCCGCATCGTCCTCACCGGTGGTGGCGCCGGAATTGGTCTGCTCAACCGGCTTGCTGAGTTCGACGCGACCGCTAGAACAATGAGTCAGGACTTTCCGGTGCTACACATCGACTGGTCACGCATCCACGTCTTCTTCGGCGATGAACGCAATGTCGATGTAACGGATCCTGAATCAAATGAAGGCCAGGCACGTGCCGCGCTCCTCGACCACGTGGACATCCCAGACGGTAATATTCACGGGTACGGACTCGGGGAGATCGACCTGTCAGTCGCCGCCGAGAACCTCGAACGCGATCTGTCGGTATTCGCCCCCCGTGGCTTTGATCTCCATCTCCTCGGCATGGGTGGAGAAGGCCACATCAACTCTATTTTCCCGCACAGTCCTGCGGTAGAGGAAACCGAACGCCTGGTCACCCCGGTCATCAATTCCCCGAAGCCTCCTGCAGAACGGGTCACACTAACACTCCCCGCCGTCAACCGTGCGGAGCGGGTATGGCTGCTCGTAGCAGGAGAAGAGAAGAAGGAGGCCGCTAAAGCTGTCAGGTCCGGTGCTGCAGCCGAGGATTGGCCTGCTGCCGGGGTCCGGGGGCGCACCGAAACGATTCTCTTCCTCGATGATTCAGCAGCCTGCTGATCTGCGACCACGGTGAGCGACGCCCGGGCGGCGTCGTGTGCGGTGAAGATGCTCATCGGCCAGTGCCCGGGTGCAAGCAAAAGAGAACCGCAGGAACGCTCTCTAGACGGGAGAGCGTTCCTGCGGTTCTCTTTTGCTTGCTTTCCGGATAATACGTCAGCTCACGTAGGCGTGAATGAGGTTGAGCCCGACGATACAGACAATCCAGATCACCGCACAGATGATGGTCACCCGATCGAGGTTCTTCTCCACGACTGTGGAGCCGGAGAGATTCGACTGAACTCCTCCACCGAAGAGGCTCGAAAGACCGCCGCCCTTACCTTTGTGCAGCAACACGAACATGGTCATGCCTAAACAGGAAAGAAAGAGAACGATCTGAAGCGTAAGCACCATGGAAACGTGGATCCTTAGATTGTGGAGAAACGTGTAGGTCCCGGCTGGATTTCTTCGAAGGCTCTCGGCCGGGGGCATCGCCGTATCAACGGCTTTCCGCTACCACCTTACACGGTGCAACCGACAAGATGGTGGTCGCACCGCTAATCCGGAGCGCAGCTAGGTATCCGGGTTCCGGACAGTAGCGTAGTTCACGGTTATCCCGAGTTACGAAGAGCAGTGGCGAGTCCATTCATGGTCAACTGGATACCTTCTGGTACACCTGCATCACTTTCGCCCGCGCGGTAACGTCGGAGCAGCTCAAGTTGGATGACATTGAGCGGCAGAAGATACGGGTACCTGCTCCGAACCGAGCGTTCGAGTGTCGGATTGTCTGCTAACAGACGGTCTGCGCCAGTCACCGTCAGAAACATGTCGATTGTCAGATCGTATTCCGCAGCTATTGTCCCGGAGATCCGCTCAGCTACCTTCCGGTCCTTCACCAGTGTGGAATAGAGCTTCATGAGCGGCATTTCGGCTTTGGCTATCACCTGCGCCATATTCGACATCACCGAGGTGAAGAACGGCCAGTCACGGTAAAGTTGCCGTATCTCCGCTAGTCGTTGCGGATCCTCACCGATCCACTCCCGGAGCGCGGTCCCCACACCGAACCAGCCGGGCAACATCACACGGGACTGTGACCATGCCAGCACCCACGGGATCGCCCGGAGATCATCTATTGACGATGTCTGCTTCCTGGCTGAAGGTCTGGATCCGATATTCAGTGCCCCGATCTCCTGAAGCGGTGTCGAAGTGGTGAAATACTCGATGAAGCCGGGATCCTCGTGGACGAGCTGCGAGTACTTCCGTCGGGAAAGTGCAGCAATCTCCCGCATGATCTCATGTGCACGACCTGGGTCCGCGAGATGATCGACCGGGAGGAGCGAAGCTTCGAGTGTCGCGGACACCAACGCTTCAAGATTTCTCCTGGCCGTGATCGGATGGCCGTACTTCGCGGAGATAATCTCTCCCTGCTCGGTGATTCGGACAGACCCGGAGACGGCACCATCAGGTTGCGCGAGAATGGCATCGTAGCTGGGGCCACCACCGCGGCCCACTGTTCCACCCCTGCCGTGGAAGAACCGGAGTCGAATCTGGTTACGACGGCAGGCCTCGACTATGTCGAGTTCTGCATCATAGAGCGCCCAGTTGGCAGCAAAATAGCCGCCATCTTTGTTCGAGTCGGAGTATCCGAGCATGACCTCCTGTATCCCGCCACGCTGATTCACATAGGACCTGTACAAGGACACACCCCAGATATCCTGGAGGATCGAGGCACCTGCCTGGAGGTCCTCGATGGTCTCGAACAACGGGATAATATCAACGGTTCCCCGAAGCAGACCATCCTCGATCCGGATGAGTCCGAATTCCTTGAGAAGGACCATCGGTTCGAGGATATCCGTGACCGACTGGGCCATCGATATAATGCAGTGCGGAACCATCCGCTCCCCGAATTTCGCGACGGCATCAGCGGCCGCAGCAATGATGTCGAGCTCCCGTTGTGTCTCTTCACTGAAGTTCTGCGGATGGGGTGGAATAAGAGGCCTTGGGCAACAAAGTTCGGAAATGAGGAGCTCCCGCTTGGAGTTCTCATCGAGGGAACCGTAATCCCCGGTGACACCGGCACGAGAGAACACCTCAGTGAGTACGTTCTCAAAGGACTCGGAATTCTGCCGAAGATCCAGCGAATAAAGATGGAATCCGAAGCTCTCGACAGCCGAGCGTATCCGTGCGAGGCGGTCGTCCGCGATGAGTCCGTCGTAGGAATCTCGGAGGGCTGAGTCAATGACATCCAGCTCCGCCGCGAACTCCTCCGGATTCTCGTAGGGTGCATGCACCTGGTACCAGGTACCTTCGATCGAGTCGGCACCGATGAGCTTCGCCTGTGTCGCGGCAATGCGGCCGCGGATACCGTGTACCGCCCGTCGGTAGGGCTCATCGACCCTGCTGGGTATGTCATTGTGTCCACGATCAGCCAGCGCAATGAGGTCTTGACTGACTTCAGACAGACGGTCCGAGAGCGACAGTTCGTGCTCGAGCTTGTGGAGTTGCGTCGCGTAGAACTTCAGAACCGTCTGTGCGGCACGGGTCGTTGCATAACGGAGGGTTTTCGCGGTGACGTACGGGTTTCCGTCGTGATCACCGCCGATCCAGGAACCTGGCTTGACCACGGCTGTCGCCGGGATGGCGTTTCCGTATCTCTGCCGCAGTTCATGATGAACATCGTGGTTGATGTCGGGGATCTGGCGGAGCAGACTCAGTTTGTAGTACCTGAGTCCGACCTCGATCTCATCCTCGATCCGAGGGCGGACGACCCTGATCAACGCAGTCTGCCAGAGAATCGTGATCCGTCGTTGGATCGCACGATCGATCTCGACCTTGCGCGCCTCGGTGCGGACATTCCGGGGGCGAGATGCGATGTCGTGCCGCTCCTGCATCAACGCAGTAATGTGCTTCTGGACATCGAACACGGTTCGCCGCCGCGTTTCCGTGGGATGCGCCGTAAGAACCGGAGCAACCTCGGCTGTGGCAATCGCTTCAGCGACCGCCTCTGCGCTGATGTTCGCTTCCTTTAGCTTGACCCAGGTGGCTTCCAGCGTCGAATCGGGTGCGGGCGCACCACCATCGAGTACAGCTTGCCGGGTGTTCTCGTCGTTGAGGTCTTCGACGAGGTTGACAAGAAGTGCAAAATGCGAGAAAGCACGAACGACCTTGATCATCGTGTCGGTGTCGCGGTCCCGGAACATCGCGACGAGATCGTCGAGGGTCCGCTCCCCCTTCACCACGGCGAATGACGCACGCCGGGCGCCTTCTACAAGGTCAAAGATGGCGTCACCCTCTTGCTCACGGATGACGTTCCCGAGAATGCGCCCGAGATGCCGGATGTCCTCGCGAAGTTGTTCTTGCACGGTATTTTTCCTTATCAGTCTGCCGGTGGAGCCGGTGGATGAAGCCGGGCGCCGGTACGGTAACGGGTTCTGCTGGGTGATATGGACAGCACGAAGCCCGGCGCCATCTCGACGGAACCGAAACCGGTGATCACGGTGTCGGTCGCGTGGATGACGCCGGGCACGCGGGGTGATAGCTCGGGTTCGCCCGAACTATCGATGATGTCAGGCCGCCGGGCTTGCGGCGTTGGCGACAAGCTTGGCGAAATCTTCACCGTTGAGTGAAGCCCCACCAACGAGACCACCATCAACGTCAGGCTTCCCAACGATCTCAGCGACGGAGTCCGCCTTCACTGATCCACCGTAGAGGATCCTCATTCCGTCAGCGACTTCATCGTCAGCGAGTTCACGGATGGTGGCACGAATAGCGGCACACACTTCCTGGGCGTCATCAGCACTGGCTACCTTGCCGGTCCCGATCGCCCAGACGGGTTCGTAGGCGACAACAGTCTTCGCGAGCTGCTCAGAGTCTAGGCCGTCGAGGGACGCACGGGTCTGTGCGACAACGTAGTCAACGTGCTTCCCGGCTTCACGGACCTCCAGTGGCTCGCCAACACACACAATGGGACTGATCCCGTGTTTCAGCGCGGTCGCGGCCTTGGCTGCGACGAGCTCATCGGATTCTCCGTGGTACTCACGCCGTTCCGAATGGCCGACAACGACCCAGGAACAACCAAGTTTGGCGAGCATCTCCGCGGAGACCTCTCCGGTGTATGCACCGGATTCGTGCCGGGACACATCCTGTGCACCATAGGTGATCCGGAGTTTGTCACCGTCTACGAGGGTCTGCACGGAACGGATGTCCGTGAACGGAACCGTCAGCGCTACATCGACTTTGTCGTAGTAGTCCTTGGGGAGCGCGAAAGCGAGTTTTTGGACGACGCCGATGGCCTCCAGGTGGTTGAGATTCATCTTCCAGTTGCCGGCGATGAGGGGGGTACGTGCCATCTTCGGACCTTTCTTAGTGGTGGTTTATCGGGTGACGTTCTCGCCGCCAGCTCGGACGGCGTGAATGTTGAGTCAGCTCTCCAGGACGTTGACGCCCGGCAGGGTCTTGCCTTCGAGGAACTCGAGTGATGCCCCACCTCCGGTGGAGATGTGACTGAAACCGTTCTCATCGAGGCCGAGGGTCCGGACGGAAGCTGCAGAGTCGCCGCCTCCGACGACTGAGAATGCACCGTTCTCGGTCGCGGAAATCATCGCCTGTGCGACTCCCTTCGTGCCTTCGGCGAAGGCCGGGAACTCAAAGACCCCCATCGGACCATTCCAGAAAATCGTCTTGGCGTCCGCGAGCCTCGCAGCGAACAGCTCAACCGATTTCGGCCCCATGTCCAGTCCCATCCATCCCTCCGGAATCTCAGCGACATCGACGATCTGCTTCTCGGCGTCCTTGTCGAATTTCTCTGCGGCAACGATATCGATGGGCAGCACGATAGAATCCCCGAATCGGTCCAACAGATCACGACAGGTGTCGATCATCTCCTCCTGGAGGAGGGACTGCTGTACGTTGTGCCCCTTGGCTGCGAGGAAGGTGTAGCACATCCCGCCACCAATGATCAGGGCATCCGTCTTAGGGGCGAGGGCTTCAATGACGCCGAGCTTGTCGGAGACCTTGGATCCTCCGAGAACGACAACATAGGGCTTCGCCGGATTAGCCGCAACCTCACCGAGAACCTTGATTTCTTTCTCGACAAGCTGTCCTGCATAGTGCGGGAGCCGCTGTGCTACGTCATAAACGGAAGCCTGCGCACGGTGAACAACACCGAATCCATCTGATACGAAAGCACCGTTCTCACCCGTTAAGGCGACGAGCTGGTCAGCGAATGCACCACGTTCCCCGGCATCCTTGCTCGTTTCACGGGGGTCGAAACGAACGTTCTCGAGCAGGAGAACATCGCCCTCAGTCAATCCGTTGGCACGCTCATGGGCGTCTTCACCAACAACGTCACCGGCGAGTGCCACGTACTGACCGAGTTCCTCAGAGAGAGCTTCAGCGACCGGCGCGAGGGAGTACTTCTCGTTGACTTCACCTTTCGGACGACCGAGGTGGGCCATAACAATGACCTTGGCACCCGCGTCCACAAGCTTCTTGAGCGTCGGCAGTGACGCGGTGATGCGACCGGAGTCAGTGATCACACGGTTCTCGTCCAGTGGAACATTGAAGTCCGAACGGACGAGAACGTAACGGCCTTCCACGCCTTCGTTGAGCAGATCATTGAGGTTCTTGACGGTCATTGATTCTCCTTGAGGTTCAGGTTGAGTCTGAGTGTTTGTTGTGGTGCGGTCAGGGAACGGTGCCGGTACCGGATGCCGCGTGCGCGAACGGCCCGGGGGCACCACTGAAAGAAGGTGCACATCCCGGGCCGCTAGCGTATTCAGGGCGTCAGCCCGGACAGCGGAAGTTTCCGCTCCGGACTAGAGGCGCTCGCCGACGTATTCGGTCAGGGTAACGAGCTGGTTGGAATAACCCCACTCATTGTCGTACCAGGAGACGACCTTGACCTGGTCACCGATGACGCGGGTCATGCCGGAGTCAAAGATAGAGGCATGCGGGTCGGTGACGATGTCGGTGGAGACCAAGGGCTCCTCGGAGTAGGCGAGGATGCCCTTCATTTCACCTTCAGCAGCCTTCTTGATGGCGGCGTTAACCTCATCCACAGAAACTTCCTTCGAAGCTGTGAAAGTGAGGTCCGTGCAGGAACCGGTCGGGACCGGGACACGCATCGCGAAACCATCGAGCTTACCCTTGAGCTGCGGGAGGACCAGAGCGACAGCCTTGGCTGCGCCCGTTGAGGTGGGAACGATGTTGACGGCTGCGGCACGTGCACGGCGGAGGTCACTGTGCGGCGCATCCTGCAGACGCTGGTCACCGGTATAGGCGTGGATCGTGGTCATCAGGCCACGCTCAATACCGAAGGCATCATCCAGCACCTTTGCCATCGGAGCCAGGCAGTTGGTGGTGCAGGAAGCGTTCGAGATGATCTCGTGCTTCTCGGGATCGTAATCGGTGTGGTTGACACCGACAACGAAGGTAGCGTCCTCATTCTTTGCGGGAGCGGAGATGATGACCTTCTTCGCTCCCGCTTCGATGTGGGCCTTCGCTGCGTTGGCGTCAGTGAAGAAACCGGTCGACTCGATGACGATGTCGACATTGTTCTCGCCCCAGCCGAGGTTCTTCGGGTCCCGCTCTGCGGTGACGAGGATGCGCTTACCACCGACAATGATCGACTCATCGTCGTAGTCGACGTCCTGGCCGAGACGACCGAGGATGGAGTCGAACTTGAGCAGGTGCGCCAGGGTCTTATTGTCGGTCAGGTCGTTGACTGCAACAACCTCGATGTCGGCGCCGCGCTCGAGAATTGCGCGGAAGTAGTTGCGTCCGATGCGACCGAAGCCGTTGATGCCTACACGAACCGTCACTGTGATCTCCTTATGTCCTGTTGGAACTTTTGATCCATCGGGATGACCCCAAACCGGGCAGTTCAAGCGTTCATCCCTGATGGCTCTCACTCTACCGGCGTCCGCCGAAGCGCGCAGTGAAACCGGGCACAGTCGAACCAGAAATAGACATATACGGGCATCCGAACGGACAGAACACTCTCGGCCGACTTTTGAAATCCCACACCGCACGGACGGTGAATTTTGGTACCGAAAACCCCCTGCCTGCATCAACCAGGATTCCGAGATGCCTATCACCCCCGAATAGCGGGATCTTTTCGTCCCAGCCGGGCAGATCAAACACATGGTAGCTAGAAATGTGCAGTTCGTCACACCGTGGTAAAACGCTGCCGTCCGGCACACCAGCGCCAACGGAGCCGACTCACGTCAGCTCCAGATCACAGCTCAGGATCCGTCCGAGAACAATCCGTCCGTGACAACGTCCGTGGTCTTGGGAACCCCGAGTTCCACCGCCCGCCGATCCGCCATCGAGAGCAGGCGCCGGATCCGCCCTGCCACCGCGTCTTTCGTCATCTGTGGATCGGCGAGCCGCCCCAGCTCCTCCAGGGACGCCTGGCGGTGCTGCACCCGCAGATGTCCGGCTTCCGCCAAATGATCGGGAACGTCCTCCCCGAGGATCTCCAGGGCTCGTTCCACCCTGGCTGCCGCGGCCACAGCCGCACGAGCCGATCGACGCAGGTTCGCGTCGTCAAAGTTCGCGAGGCGATTGACTGTGGTCCGAACCTCCCGTTTTATGCGCTGTTCATCCCATTCCAGACGCGTACGCTGAGCACCCATTCTTGTTAAGAGCGCACCGATCGCCGCACCATCACGGATGATCACGCGCTCGGTTCCGCGGGTTTCCTTCGTCTTCGCGGTGATACCCAGACGCCGTGCGCATCCGACGAGCGCGAGGGCAGCCTCGGGGCAGGGGCACGTGACCTCGAGCGCCGAACTCCTTCCGGGTTCAGTGAGTGAACCGTTCGCCAGGAACGCACCACGCCAGGCTGCTTCCGCATCAGACACAGTGCCGGACACGACCCGGGGCGGCAGCCCCCTGACAAAGTGTCCCGACGGCGAGACCAGTCCCACTCTCCTGGCAATCTCCCCGGCACCGTCAGACACCGTCACGGTGTACCGTCTGGTTCGCCGGGCGCCTTCCACACCAACAGCATGGATGATAGCCTCGCGATCATAGAGATACCTGATGGAGTCCCGGATACGTCGTGCGATCTCCATCGACTCCACCTCCGCCTCGACCACTATCTGGTCCCCGAGCACCTGGATACCTGCGGTGAAGCGGAGCAGAGAAGCGAGTTCTGCAGTCCGCTGCGCGTCGCGTTTGATCGCGACACGTCCCAGTTCTTCCTTAACCCGCGTCGTCAACGCCACGGTACCTGGCTCCCCTCATTCACTGGATTCCCCATCGGTTTCCCGTCCGGTGGACGGAACTTCGGGGCGACCCGTCGATCCTACCGTCGACTTCCCCCAATCATGTGGCGCGCATAAACTCGGCGAAATGCTTCCGCGAGTTTGACAGGATCATGGCGGTTGACCCAGCCACCGTCACCATCACCGGCACGAACCGGTTCGAAGACGACATCTGCGCCGATTGTGGCGGCCGCGCGCGCCAGATAGCGGCGCTCCACTTCACTGGAGATCATCGTCGAATCGATGATGATCTGATCAACACGCAGATCCGGTGCGTGCTGAGTCAACATGTGGATGTGACGTTCAGTGGAGAATCCAGCGGTTTCGCCCGGCTCAGCCGTTAGATTGAGGACGACCACACGACACGCATCCGTCTCGATCAACGCCCGTACAATGTCTGGGACGAGGATGTGTGGGATGACCGAGCTAAACCATGATCCGGGTCCGAGGGTGACCATGTCGGCGGACCTGATCGCGGCAACCGCATCCACACCCGCCCGGGGACGCTCCGGAAATAGCTTTACCCGACGAACGTTGCCGGTCGTCGAAGCGACCGCGACCTGCCCCCGGACCGGGCGAACCGCCATCGGCTCATCACCGAGTCCCGCCACCTCCGCTTCAATCTCCAACGGCTGTTCACACATGGGGAGAACCCGACCATGCGAACGGGTCAACGTGGCGACGGCGTCCAACGCCTTTACCTCGCTTCCGAGTACATCTGTCAATCCCGCAATGAGAAGATTTCCCACTGCATGTCCCGCAAGCGCCCCGTAACCACCAAAACGGTGTTGGAGAGTTTCCTCCCACATACGCCCCTCATCATCGTCACGGGAGAGTGCGGCCAGCGCCATTCGCAGATCTCCGGGCGGTATCTGCCCGAGTTCCTGCCGGATTCGCCCTGATGAACCACCGTCATCGGCCACAGTCACGACTGCAGTGATCTCGTCAACATTGAGGTGACGTCCCGCCCTCAGTGTCTGGAACAGACCATGACCTCCACCAAGACAAGTCAGGCGGCGGAGTTCCGGGGACGTCGTGCAGGCGCTGTCACTCATCATTCGCCTCTCAGCCACGACAGATGTCACGGTGATTGACCGAAATGTCCAGGCCCTCTATTCCATCGAGCCGACGAGCGATCTCAACGGCCACCGCGACCGACCGATGGTGTCCCCCGGTACATCCGACCGCAACGGTGATGAAACTCTTACCTTCGCGGCGATATCCCTCGACCATAGTGGTGAACATAGATACGAAGTTGTCGATGAATTCCTTGGCGGACGGCTGCGCCAAGACATAATCACTGACCGGCTTGTCGACACCACGGAACGGACGGAGTTCAGGTTCCCAGTAGGGGTTGGGGAGGAAACGAACGTCCACGACGAGGTCTGCGTCCGCCGGAGCGCCATTCTTGAACCCGAAGGACTGTACTGTGACGTGCTGGCGCATATTGTCGATCGTGGCGAAAGAGCTCTCTATGGCACGGCGGAGATCGTGCACCGAAAGATCGGAGGTGTTGATGACCACATCCGCGCGCTCCTTGATCCCGGCAAGCGCTTCCCGTTCCCTCTCGATACCGATACTTAGCGTGTCTGTCCCCTGCAACGGATGAGTACGACGCACGGTATCGAACCGGCGGATGAGCATGTCATCTCGCGCATCCATGAAGAGAATCGTCGGATTGATCCCCTTCTGGCGTAGCTCACCGAGCACCTGCTGCAGTCCTCCGTGGAAACTCCGCGACCGGACATCGGTGACCATCGCGAGTTTGTCCACCGGCGAGTCATCCCGTCGGCACAGTTCGACGAGTTCCACCATCAGGCCAGCCGGCAGATTCTGCGACACGTACCAGCCCAAGTCCTCCAGAACCCGGGCCGCGGAGCTGAGGCCTGCACCCGACATTCCGGTGACGAGAACGGGATCTCTCTCAATCGAGTGATCACGACAACGCTCAGAGGAACCTTCACGCGAATCGACTGTCATGTCCACATCCTATCCCAGGGACTCACACAAGGAACCTACTCCGGATGCAAACTCCGATACACTGTGTTCGCGAGGGTGGGGCCGAACCCCTTGACTGCGGTGATTTCCTCAACGCTCGCGGCCTTCAGTTTTTTGACGCTACCGAAATGGCGCACGAGTTCGGTACGGCGCGCGGCCCCGAGCCCCCTGATTCCGTCGAGTTCACTGACCCGCATCCGCTTGCTCCGCTGTTGTCGGTGGTAAGTGATGGCGAAACGGTGCGCCTCATCACGAATCTGCTGGAGCAGGTAGAGGGCCTGACTGTTTCTCGGGAGAATAACCGGTTCGCTGTCTCCCGGTACCCAGATCTCCTCCAGCCGTTTAGCCAGCCCGACGAGTGTTATGTCAGTGATACCGAGCTCATCAAACACAGCCTGAGCTGCATTAACCTGCGGTAAACCACCATCAACGATAAATAGATTCGGTGGATAGGCGAACCTTCTCCCATCCGTGGACTGCTCCTCGATCTTCTCGTCATCGAAGCGAGTGCCGTCAAATTCCTCCGCTTCGGGTACTGCGGTGCAGCCACCATGATGGCGCAGGAAACGACGCCGGGTCACCTCCGCGATGGATGCGACATCATCACTGTGTCCATCGCCCGCAGCATCCCGGATCCGGTAGCGCCGGTAGTCGGACTTTCGAGCAAGTCCGTCCTCGAAAACGACCAGTGACGCCACGACATCAGTACCCGCTATGTGGGAGATGTCCGTGCACTCGATCCGGAGGGGAGCATCTTCCATCAGGAGCGCATCCTGAATGTCCCTGAGCGCTGCAGATCGTGCCGTGAGGTCACCGACCCGTTTGAGCTTGTGCTGTTTCAACGCCTCCCTGGCGTTGCGTTCGACGGTGTCTGCAAGCGCACGCTTGTCTCCTCGTTGAGGTACGCGGAGATCGACTCGTGCCCCTCTGAGGGTACTTAGCCAGTCAGCGGTTTCCGCCGGGTCCTCCGGAAGTACCTGGACGAGAACCTCCCGGGGGACAGGAGTCAGATGATCCGAGGTTGTCTCTTCACTACTGTGGGACAACTTGTCGACACCACGGCGACGAATATCCGCATCGTGGCGGTAGCGCTCATCCACCGCGCGCTCAGCGGCATCCCCATAGAATTGGGTGAGAAAGTTCTGAATGATCCGTGGTACCGCCGGATCATGCCCATCCTCGGCGATATCCAACTCAGTGTCACCGCTTTTTTCCACGACCCAACCGCGTTGTCCACGGATACGTCCACCTCGGACATGGAAGATCTGGACGGCGGCCTCCAGTTCGTCAGTCGCGCAGCAGATGACGTCAGCGTCGGTCCCATCCCCCAGGACCACCGCCTGTTTCTCCATCGCCTTGGTGATCGCTCCGAGATCATCCCGCAGACGTGCAGCACGCTCGAAGTCGAGAGCTTCCGCGGCAACCCGCATCTGGCGTTCGAGGCGGCGAGTCACCCGGTCAGTCTGTCCCGCCATGAAGGAACAGAAACCATCGACGATCTCCCGGTGTTCTTCCGGACTCACTCTGCCGACGCACGGGGCAGAGCACTTGTCGATGTATCCGAGCAGACAAGGGCGACCGAGTTGACGATGCCGGTTCAGCACCCCCTTGGAACAGGTTCGGACAGGGAAGACACGGATCAGCAGATCAAGGGTCTCCCGAATTGCCCAGGCGTGGCTGTAAGGACCGAAATACCGCACTCCTCTCCGATGGGGACCACGGTAGACGAAGGCCCTCGGGACTTCTTCTCCGACAGTGACCGCGAGCATCGGATAGGTCTTGTCATCGCGGTATTTGACGTTGAAACGAGGATCAAAACGTTTGATCCAGGTGTATTCGAGCTGAAGGGCCTCAACCTCACTGGACACTACCGTCCATTCAACTGACGATGCGGTGAAAACCATCTGCCGGGTCCGGGGATGCAGTTGAGTCACATCCTGGAAGTAACTGGACAGTCGCGAACGGAGATTCTTGGCCTTACCGACGTAGACAACACGGTCCGAGGCATCACGGAACTTGTAGACTCCCGGGTCCGTGGGAACGCTCCCTGGCGCCGGGCGATAGGTAGCCGGGTCAGCCACAGGTCACCGACTCATCACACATGGTGCGCGCATCAGGTTTACCCTAGTCCTCCGGCATGTACGCGTCCTCGAGGTCGCGGAAGTGGGATACGGCTTCGACAACGGATTCCCCATCGGCGGACTGGAATGCCCACATTGGTACGAACTCGAACTCCGGGAGCTCGAGTCGCGCCCAACGCGCCCCTCTGGGAAAGGAAAGACCGTAAATCACCGACCAGGGGTAAAAGCGGGTGCCGATGAAATTCCTGACCTCGACGCCATCAGAGTTGGCACGGACCCGCGGACGAGCGATACCGATGCAGAAAAAAGCTATAACTAAACCAACGCCGACAAAGGACCACTGATCGACGGTCGTCACCGCTGCGCCGGTATCCCCAACCGCGACGGCAAAAGCCATGAAAATATGAACAGCCATCACCACGATCACAGCCACCATCGCGAGGAACCTGAGACGACGGGAAGTAACAACAAGCTCCCAGGGACGGTCGGTGGTCGTAGGGGTATCCGCGGCGAGTATACGCTGGATGTCGACGCCGCCGTCCTCGACTCCGTTGGTCTTGCCCTCTGGGTTCACGTCCACTCAATCTCTGTTCATTGTTACGGCCATGTTTCGTGGAACAGTCTAGCCCTCCCTCCCCGTCATCCGGTAAAGAACTCCGGACCTTCGGGTACGCTTCAGATAGCTTGATCAGGCTTCCGCCGCGAGTCTGCGCAGATGGCCTATCTCGGCATTCGGATCCCCGGCACCGTAGACGGCTGACCCCGCAACGAATGCATCGCATCCCGCAGCGGCGGCCGCGGCGATAGTGTCACGGGAGATACCACCGTCGATCTCGATGGTGCACTCTAGCTCACGTTCATCGATGATTCGACGCAGGGTGCGAACTTTCTCCAGCTGATCCGGCATGAATGCCTGCCCGCCGAAGCCTGGCTCGACGCTCATGACGAGAACCTGGTCGAATTCATCGAGGATCGGTAGGTGCTCCTCGATCGGGGTACCCGGCCGTAGGGAGAAGGCGGCTCGAGCCCCCTTCTCCCGGATGTGCCGAGCGAGGGTGACCGGATCGTCGGTGGCCTCAATGTGGAAGATGACGGTGTGTGCTCCGGCCTCGATATGGTCATCGACCCATTTCTCCGGATTCTCGATCATCAGGTGGACATCGAGAGGGATGTCTGTGACCCGATGAGCAGCAGCGGTGATCATCGCCCCGAACGATAGATTGGGGACAAAATGGCCGTCCATGATGTCCACGTGGATCCAGTCCGCATCCGATACCCTGGCTATCTCCTCGCCAAGTCTGGTGAAGTCGGCGGACAGGATTGACGGTGCGATGATCGGCTGTGACATGTCGCCATCCTATCGCTCTGCCCCCTGCTACGCACAGTAACGGATCAGCTCCCGCCAACCCGGAACACCGCGAAGAACATCGCGTCGGTTCCATGCCGATGCGGCCACATCTGCACACTCAGGTTTTCCCCGGTACCGGACATCCCACAGGCGAGTTCACGGGCATCCAGCTCCACGACATCGCATTCAACGAGCGCCCGATCGACGACGCCTCTGGTTTCCCTGAGATCCGGCGAACAGGTCGAGTACACAACCACACCACCCGGACGTGTGAGTGAAACTGCGCTTGACAACAACTCGAATTGCAGCTCCGCCAGACCCGCGATGTCCGACTCAGACTTCCGCCACCGCGCCTCCGGGCGTCGACGCAGCGCACCCAGCCCAGAACACGGGGCATCAACGAGTACCCTGTCGTACCCGGGGATCAGACCCGGTGAACGACCGTCAGCGGTATGAACATCCACAGGAAGTCCACTGGTCGCCGTCCGGACAAGCCTGGCACGATGCTCAGAGACCTCGACTGCATCGACCCGGGCTCCATCAACACGTGCCAGCGCCCCAATGAGTGCAGCTTTCCCACCCGGACCAGCACACAGATCAAGCCAACGACCGGCGTCCGGGCCGTCGAGCGGAGCTTCAACCACCGCACGAGCGATGACCTGGCTTCCCTCATCCTGGACCGTGGCCAAGCGTTCCCGCAGTGGTTCCAGATCCCCGGGATCACCCGAATCAAGGTGAACCGCGTAGGGCGAATAGGGTCCGGGCTCACCGCCGGTGACCAGCGCGAGTTCCTCTGCCGTGATCTCTCCCGGACGTGCCGCAAGATGGACCCTCGGTCGCGCAGAATCCGCTGCGAGTGCACTCGCCAGCTCACCTGTACCAATGACCCTGGCGAAACTCTCCGCGATCCACACCGGATGTGCGTGTTCAAACGCGACCGCAGGTATCTCCTCCCGGGGTGCAAGTTCCATCATCCAGGTCTCCGGAGACTTCCTCGAAATCGTGCGGAGGACCGCGTTAACGAATCCTTTGGCCCGTTCCTGCCCGATTCCCTCCGCCAACCGAACCCCACTATCCACTGCGGCATGAGCCCCGACGCGCATATTGAGAAGCTGGTAAGTGGAAAGCCTCAGAACATCCAGTAACTCCCCATCGATCATCTCCACAGGCCGACTTGATGCGGCGTCAATGATCTCATCCAGGACTCCGAGCTGGCGAAGCGTACCGTAGGTGAGTTCAGTCGCGAACGCAGCATCACGATCAGTGATCCCGTGCGTTCGGAGGAGCCCTGGCAACACGAGGTTCGCATAGGCGTCATCGGCACGTACCGCACGAAGGACATGCAGCGCTGCAGCACGAGGCATATCAACGCCCGGGGTGAGAGGCCGCACGGATGCAGGTGTCTGGGGCCTGCCCTTCTTCGATGCCTCCGTTCGTTGAGGCAGTCCGTCCCGGCGTCGGGTGGAAGTCCCGGATTGTTTCTTCGGATGGCTGGCAGAGCGGGACGATCCGCCCGTCCTCGAGGTCGCCGAGGGATCAGATTGCGGTCGGCTTCCGCCACTCCGTGCACGGAAACCACCGGATTTGTCCAAGCTCATACGAGTACCGTTCCTTCTTCCGGATGAGCGCCACGCGCCCAGTCCATCGCATCCATCATTTTCTTTCCGGGGGCTTGTATCTGTTGAAGCACCACACATCCGTCTCCGGTCCCGACGGTGACTCCGGCCGCAGTCAACCGGATTTCTCCGGGGGCCAGAGTCCCAGTAATGTCCTGATCGATAACAGTGACCGGCCCAATCTTCATGCGCTGACCGTTCAGGGTCGTCCAGGCACCGGGCACTGGAGTGTACGCCCGGATTCGTCGATCAATGACCGATGCATCCGAGTTCCAGTCAATCCGGGCATCTTCCTTCGAGATCTTTGATGCATAGGTGGCGTCACCGGACTGGGGCTCAGGGATGAGTGCTCCGTCGCCGAGTCCATCCATCGTATCCACCAGAAGTTTTGCACCCCTGTGCGCGAGCCTGGTGAGAAGGTCATCCGCGGTGTCATCCGAGCCGATCGGTTCCAGAATCCGGTCGAACACCGGGCCGGTGTCCAGTCCCTTTTCGATGCGGAAGGTCACCGCACCCGTTTCGATATCTCCGGCTGCGATGGCAGCTTGAACGGGAGCCGCACCACGCCACGCCGGCAACAGAGAAAAGTGTAAGTTTACCCACCCGTGCGGAGCCACTTCCAGCAGATCAGGGGTGATGAGGTTCCCGTAGGCGACCACAGGAATGCAGTCGGGTGCGAGCTCCATTAATCGGGAGCGCAGTAGCTGTCCGTCGGCGGTACCCGGGTTCAGCGTCGTTGGTCTCAAAACCTCAATGCCGTTGGCGGTGGCGAGTTCCGCGACCGGTGACGGGTGCAGCGTCCGGCCTCTCCCCCGCCTGGCATCCGGTCTCGTGATAACCGCGACAACGTCATGGTTGGAGGCGAGGAGTTTCTCTAAGGCGACGACAGCGGGTTCCGGAGTACCGGCAAAAACCAGGCGCATGGGCGGGGAGCATCCTTACTATAGGGATAAACGGTCAACACCCCATCCTACGGCCAGGTTCATGATCGGTTGCACTCCGTCTCCGGCGTCCCCGAAAATCGGGTCACCCTAGGTGGATCGGATCAACCTGGACCCGGAGGGGGAGCTCGTCCTTCCGCACCACACGCGCAGTCCTCCCTCCTCTCAATGCCCTGCCGAGAGCGGTCCTCGGGCCTGCACCGAGAGGAACCCTGATGAGAATGCGCTGCGGCGGGCCGAAACGGGACTCGTCGTACTCCCCCGGCAGTGGTTTTCCGGGTGGCAGAGCAACGGGGCCGAGGATGTCTGCACCCCGGGGAAGCTGGACGAGCTCCAGGAATTCATCGAGAGTGGCCTGTGGACCATCGACTGCAGCAAGGTGTACTGCGGGAGGAAGATCAACCTCTCTACGCTGAGCCAGTTCAGTAGCTGCGGCGCCCACCAGATCCCAACGAATGAGCGACTGAACAGGTTGGAGAGCCGGATCAGCGACGATGATGACCTCCCCACCGGATTCAGCCGGTGCGACAAGGGTCGCTGCAGAGGCCCATTTCCCCAGTGTGTCTTCGGTGGCGCGGAGATCTGCGCGCCCGAGGAGTGCCCAGGCGTCGAGAATGAGACAGGCGCCGTAAGAGCCATCCCGCACCGGTGGTTCAGCACCGGGTGTGGATACAACGATCCGGGCACCCATCGGCACTTCATCGAGCACTCGGGAACCACCGGAGGTTGAGACCGGGAACTTCGGGAAGGCTCTACCGAATTCCTCTGCGGTGCGCTCCGAGCCCAGAACCACGGCCCGGAGCCGGACCGACCCGCAGTTTCCGCACCGATGATTGGCTGCTGGTCTTCCACACCACCGGCATGTCGGTACGCCCGGGACATCCGCATCGTTAGCGGGAAGTCCAACGGGTCCGTTACAGGAGCGGCATCTCGCGGGAGCTCGGCACCGGCCACAGGCGAGTGTGGGGACATAGCCTTTCCGCGGTGTCTGGATGAGCACGGGTTTATCCCGTTCGAGCGCACGGCGCACCGCCTCGAAGGCAACACCGGGGATTCGTGCGGAACGGGCCCGCGGATCCCGTTCCAACTCGATGTCACTGTCTGCGGTAGCCCGGATCCTGGGCATCCGCTGGCGAATGACCTCTCTGGGAGCGACGAGACTGTGCATCCATCCCTGCTCAACCATGAGCTGCACCTCGGCGGTCCTCGAGTGGCCGCCGAGGATGAGTGCACACCCTGTCTGCGCACTTCGGGTCGTAAGCACTTCACGCGCATGCGCATAGGGGGCACGCGGATCGATCAGGTTCTCGTCCCCGTCATGCAGAAGTACAGCGAGCCGGAGATCGGCAACCGGTGCATACGCCGCACTGCGGGTGCCTATGACCAAGCGTCCCTGCCCGTGAAGTATCGACAGAAACCGACGGTATCTCGCCTGCGGTCCCAATGCCGCATTGAGCACAGTCACCTGGCGGGCGGAAACCAGTTCACGGAGAGCGGTTTCGAGCGTATTGACGTCGCGTTGATCTGGGAGGACGACCAATGCCCCTCCCCCGGTACGGACGGTGGCGACGGTAAGAGCTGCCAATGCCCGAGCCCAATCGTCTCCGGGGGCGATCTGCCACGCGGCGCGTGCAGAACGTCCGGCAAGGACAGCGTCAACGAAACCAGGACCGTGGAGATAACTGATCCAGGGAGCCAGATCAGGTTCACTGACGGTCCCGAGTTGTTCCCATGGGGTCGAGGTGTCCGCGTTCTCCGCGGTTGCGTGACGAACAGGAACTGCGGAGCGGATCAGGTCACTCCGGACCCCGCCGTAGCGATCACAGAGAGCGTCCACCAGTTCCCGGGTTTCCTCGGGGTAGACGATCTCCGGTGAGATGACCCGTTCGAGCCAAACGAGTTCACCGCTGTGCGAACTGACGGAGGTTCTGTCGAGGACAACCGCATCGATTAACCGCCCGGAGAACCTAACCCTGACCTTCACTCCGGGGCGACAGTCTTCATCTTGTGTCGCATCGACCAAATAATCAAAGGTGCGATCCAGATGCGCGAGACCCAGGAGCGGAAGAACCCGCGCCACCGGCGCTCTCTGCGCCGGGGAACGGGATGGAGACATGCCGCTGATTGTATATCGGTATCTGGGCGCTGCATGCTCGGGGTCGGGTCAGATTCCGGCAGCCGATCGCAGCGCGTCAACCCTGTTGAGCTGTTCCCAGGGGAGATCCAGATCAGTCCGCCCGAAATGGCCGTACACCGCGGTATCCGCATAGATCGGACGGAGAAGATCGAGCTCCCGGATGATGGCGGTCGGCCGAAGATCGAAGACCTCAGCCACCGCTGCCTGAATATCAGCGTCCGACAGGCCCCCGTGTGCGGTACCGAAGGTCTCGACGTAAAGCCCGACCGGTTTCGCCCTCCCGATGGCGTAGGCGACCTGGACCTCGGCACGGTCCGCGAGTTCTGCCGCGACAATGTTCTTCGCGACCCAACGCATGGCGTAGGCACCTGAACGGTCAACCTTGCTCGGGTCCTTACCCGAGAACGCACCCCCACCGTGACGAGCCATTCCACCATAGGTGTCCACGATGATCTTCCTGCCCGTCAAACCAGCATCCCCCATCGGCCCCCCGACGACGAAGGATCCGGAGGGATTAATGAGAACGGTGAGATCAGCGTCAACATAATCTTCCAGGCCCGCCTCACGGACAACGTACTCGATCACATGGGAACGCAGTTGTTCAGCCAACCATTCTTGACTCACGTCACGGTCATGCTGCGTCGATATGACGACGGTATCGAGCCGGACGGGACGGTCATCACCGTCGTAGGCGAAGGTGACCTGCGTCTTGCCGTCAGGTCGGAGATTCGGGACAATTCCCTCTTTTCGAACCTGCGTGAGCCTCCGGGCGAGCCGGTGTGCGGTCGCGGCCGGTAGCGGCATGTATTCCGGGGTCTCGTTTGTCGCGTATCCGAACATGAGTCCCTGATCACCCGCACCACTCTGATTGTCATCATCCCCGGTGTCTCCGTTACGGACCTCGTGGGAGGTGTCGACCCCGGCACCGATCTCCTGCGACTGCTCTCCGATGGCGACCGTGACTCCACACGTGGTGCCGTCGAAACCGACTTCTGAAGAGGTGAAACCGATCTCCCGGAGTTTGTCTCGAACGAGCGCCGGGATCTCGACGTATCCGGAACACCGGACCTCACCGACAACATGCACAAGCCCCGTGGTCACAACCGTCTCGACGGCGACCCGCGAACGTGGATCAACCCTGAGCATCGCATCGAGGATCGTGTCAGAGATCGCGTCACAGATCTTGTCGGGATGCCCTTCGGTGACCGATTCGCTGGTGAATAAACGGACGGCGCTGGTGCCTACAGCCACGGTACTTCCTTCTAAACTCGTTGATTTCCTGGTTGGCGGGCTCGTTCAGTGATACGGAGGCGACTGTACTGGTAAGTCGCGGAGCGCACCGGAGTGCGGCCGCCCGGTGACGAAACCAACCTAAATATAGACCAAGCTGTCTAAAACTGCAATGGCCCCCTCAGCCGCAGGTCACAGAGAGAGACTTCGGCCACTGGCAAACGATCATCGGCCGCTGGTGATTCGCGACACGAAATCGAGAATCCGGGACGCGACCTCAAATTTCGTGCCGTCCGGCACATCCGTCGCAACACCGTCCGGTGTGATCAGCCACCCACGATTCCGGCTTCGCCCGAATACCTTCCCGGATCCGACATCGTTGCACATGAGCAGATCGCACCCTTTCCGCCTGATCTTCTGGACGGCGTGGTCCAAAGCAGTAGCCGCGTCATCACCAGTCTCAGCAGCGAAACCGACAATCACCGTATCCTCCCGCAGCTTCCCCGCCAGACGGTCTGCCACGAGTCCCGCGAGAATGTCAGGATTCTCCGTCAGCTCCAAATTCGTTAGCGCTGTAGCCCCGGTTTTTTTCAGCTTCACCGGAGCAACATCTGTCGGCCGATAGTCAGCGACCGCTGCCGCCATAATGATCACGTCGTGTACGTCGGCACGTGTGCGCACCTCCTCGTCAAGCTCCCGGGCGGACGAAACACGAACAAGTTCTGCACCACACGGCACAGGTAGTTCATCCACGGAACCCGCGACAAGAGTCACCTTCGCTCCTCGCTGCACCGCGACTTCAGCCAGCGCAAATCCCTGCCTCCCGGAGCTCCGGTTACCGAGGTAACGCACAGGATCAATATTCTCTCTCGTCCCCCCTGCGGTGATCAGGATACGGCGCCCATTCAGGTCCCGGGGCAGCTCGTTCTCAGCCAGCCGCAACAGGGCTAGGTCGATGATCTGCTGTGGTTCGGGAAGCCTGCCTGGTCCGGTGTCGGGCCCGGTAAGCCGACCATGCGCCGGCTCCAGAACTGTCACCCCCCGCGACCGGAGAATCTCGACGTTAGCCCTGGTTGCAGGGTGATTCCACATCTCGGTGTGCATCGCCGGGGCGAGGACCACCGGACAGGTCGCAACGAGACAGGTCGCGGTCAGCAGATCATCAGCCCGACCGATCGCCAGTTTTGCCATCAGGTCAGCGGTCGCAGGTGCTATCACCACCAGATCAGCGTTCTGTCCCACCCGAACATGTTGGACCTCTTCCACCCGGTCAAAGACACTCACCGCCACAGGATTCCCGGACAGCGCCTCGAATGTGGCTGCACCAACGAAGTTCAACGCAGATTCGGTGGGCACCACCCGGACGGAGTGACCCCGCTCAGTGAAGCCACGAACTACATGGCAAGCCTTATATGCGGCGATGCCACCGGTCACACCGAGCACGATATTCCGGGATACGGACGCGGGATCCGGATGTGCAGAAGGTACTGTACTGGCCACGATGTCCTTCAATCTTTACTGTTCAATCAAGATGTGCGCTGTCGATACCGGAAAACACGAGACCCCTCCTCCCTCCAGCGGAGCACTCCGGATGGTGTGAAACCTCCGGGTGTCCGTGGAAGAAGAAAGGGTGTGCGGAACAACATCGCATCGAGTCTTATTCGGAAGGCCCTGGAAGGATCAATCAGCCTTCTTCGTGGTCGAGCATTCCGCGGTTGATCTCGCGAAGTGCAACGGTCAGTGGCTTGGCGTGATGATCATCAATCAACGGACCGACGAATTCAAAAACGCCTTCATCACGCTGATGGAGGTAGCTGTTGATCTGCCGAGCTCGCTTGGCGGCGAAGATTACCAGGGCATACTTCGAGGACACCTTGTCCAGCAGCTCGTCGATCGGAGGATCGGTGATTCCGACTGGCGGATCGAATACAGCCTCAGTGGCGGAGATGTCATTGCTCACGGTTTAGCACCTTCAAAAGTCGAGGAAGAAAAATGGTTCTGGTTCGTCTGGGACCAACTACGACCCCGGACCGGTCAGTCACCGGTAAGGAGTACACGTATCTGGGCGACCGCGCGATCCACGTCATCATTGACGATCACATGATCAAATTCATCGGCCGCCGCAAGCTCATCCTTCGCTGTCTGCAGGCGACGTTCGATGACGTCGGCAGGCTCCGTACCACGACCGGTCAGGCGTTCCACCAGGGTCTCCCAAGATGGCGGCGCGAGGAAAACTGTCTGGGATTCAGGCATGATTCGAGCGATATTACGCGCACCGACCAGATCGACCTCCACAAGTACGGGACGATGGCGTTCAAGCGCCTCCCGGACGGGCCCTGCAGGGGTACCCGAGCGTTGCAGACCGCCGTGGATGTCGGCCCATTCGAGCATCCCACCAGAATCTATGGTGCGTTGAAACTCTTCAGGTGTCACGTAGAGGTAGTCACGGCCGTGGACTTCTCCGGGCCGTGGCGCACGTGTCGTCATGGAAACGGAGAAGAACAGGTCGGGGACTTCATCTCGGAGCCGATTGACCACCGTCGATTTACCGACAGCGGAAGGCCCTGCGAGTACAACCAGGTTTCCTGGAATCCGTTCACCCGACATATCGTTGACTAGTCCTCTTCGGAGAAGCCGAAACGTTCCAGAAGCGCACGGCGCTGCCGGTCACCGAGGCCACGGAGACGGCGAGTCTGAGCGATCTCCAGCTCCTCCATGATCTCCTTGGCCTTGACCTTGCCTACCTTAGGCATGGCCTCGAGCAGCGCGGAGACCTTCGTCTTACCGATGATCTCATCACTCTGCGCCTGAGCCAGCACCTCCTTCAGGTTAGTGCCACCTCGCTTCAGCTTCTCCTTCAGCTCGGCGCGCGCCTTACGGGCCTCTGCAGCCTTTGCAAGGGCATCCTTGCGCTGCTCATCGGTCAACTTGGGAAGGGCCACGGGGTTCCTCCGTTTTTCATGTTCTCGGACAGTGTCTATGGGTAGTCTCGGGTTTCGGTTCTACCAGTTCTCGCCGGTCACGACACCAAAAATCTCAACAGTGTCAGCCAGCGAACTTGGAACAGTCTAACACTAGTGCCCCAAAGTCCAAGGTCGAGGCCGAAAGCAGGCTCTCCCTGCCATCGGAAAAGCCCTTGACCAGTATTTTCGATGGACATTCAGAGACCATCAACGACCGAAGCTGAGAGCCTGCTGCATACAGGCTTTCCGCAGGTCATCAACGTTCGGCCCCGCGCGGAGAATGCCGCGCGAAACACTGGCGAACGCCAACGGCTCAACGCCTTGGGTGAGTAAGGCCACATCGCCCGGTCCGGCTCCCTGCGCACCGACACCAGGAAGCAGGACTGGACCACCGAGTTGCTCGAGCGAGGGCGGACCGGTCACCGTCGCCCCCACCACGACACCGCAGGGGCCGTATCCACCGGCAGTCACAAACGGTTCATTCCGAACCGCGCAGGAGTCGACGACATACTGTGCGACCGACGTGCCGTCAGCCTGTTCGGCATGTTGCACCTCCCGTCCTTCCGGATTGGAGGTGGCAGCGAGCACGAACACCCCCTTACCGTTCTCCACGGCCAGGGACACGGCGGGGTCCAGCGAACCGAACCCGAGGTACGGGGAGACTGTCACCGCGTCGACGGCGAGTGGCGAGTCGTCGTGGAGCCAGGCGTCGGCGTATGCCGACATCGTGGATCCGATGTCTCCCCGTTTCGCATCCGCGAGCACGAGACATCCGGCCTCGCGGAGCGTGAGAATCGTCTCCTCCAGCACCGCGTAGCCCGCACTGCCGTAACGCTCGAAGAAGGCCACTTGGGGCTTGACCAGTGCAGCGGTGTCCGCGAAGGCGTCCACGCAGATCCGAGCGAAGTCACCTAGGCCGGACGGGTCAGCCGACAGCCCCCAGTCACGGAGCAAACCCGGGTGCGGGTCGATGCCGACGCACAGTCGGCCCCGGTCGGCGCCCGCCGCGGCGAGCCGGTCCCCGAAGGAGGGGGTCACGGTGCCGCTCATTCCTTCTCCCGGACCATGTCGACGGCGTGATCGAGCTGCTGGAGCGCACGCACGGTGAGCTCGCCAGAGCGCATGGCCTCGATGCCCTGGACAGCCGCAGTGACGCCCTGGACGGTGGTCACCAGCGGCACTCCGACCGAAACCGCGGACGAACGGATGTCGTATCCGTCATGCCGCGCACCGGCGGAACCGGCGGGTGTGTTGAGGATGAGATCAATGTCGCCGCCAAGGATCCGGTCGACAACGGAGATCTTGTCGTCCCCCTGCTTGACATCGGAGTGCTTGTACACAACCTCGCACTCGATTCCGTTGCGGCGCAGCATCTGTGCCGTACCGGAAGTGGCCAGAATTCTGAACCCGAGGGTGGCCAGGCGCTGGATCGGGAAGATCAGGGTCCGCTTGTCCCGGTTGGCGACGGAGACGAAGACCGTGCCCTCGGTCGGCAGACCACCGTAGGCACCATCCTCGGCCTTGGCGTAGGCGGCACCGAAGTTGTCCGCCAGGCCCATGACCTCACCGGTGGACTTCATCTCCGGAGACAGCAGGCTGTCGAGCAGCGATCCGTCCGCGCGGCGGAAGCGGTTGAACGGCAGGACCGCCTCCTTGACCGCGATCGGCGCATCGAGCGGCAGTGAACCGCCGTCGTGGCTGGTCGGGATCATGCCCTCCTCCCTGAGTTCGGCGAGCGTCGCGCCGAGGGAGATTCGGGCCGCCGCCTTGGCGAGCGGAACACCGGTCGCCTTGGACACGAACGGCACGGTGCGGGAGGCGCGGGGGTTGGCCTCGATGACGTAGAGGATGTCGTCCTTCAGGGCGTACTGGACGTTCATCAGGCCGCGGACACCGATCCCGTGTGCCAGCTTGACCGTGGACTCGCGGACCTTGGCGATGTCCTCCGGGCCGAGGGTCATCGGGGGCAGCGCGCACGCGGAGTCACCGGAGTGGATGCCCGCCTCCTCGATGTGCTCCATCACACCGGCGAGATAGACCTCATCGCCGTCGCAGAGGGCATCGACGTCGATCTCGATGGCGTTGTCCAGGAAACGGTCGACGAGTACGGGGTGGTCGGTGGTGATCTCGGTGGCGCGATCGATGTAGTCGGACAGCGACTGCTCGTCGTAGACGATCTCCATTCCGCGTCCGCCGAGTACATAGCTCGGGCGAACGAGAACCGGGTAGCCGATCTCCTCGGCCACGGCTCGAGCTTCCCGGAAGGAGGTTGCGGTGCCAAAGGCCGGGGCCGGGAGCTTCGCCTTGCGCAGGACCTCTCCGAACTCGCCGCGGTCCTCGGCAAGGTCGATAGCCTCGGGGCTGGTGCCAACGACGGGAACTCCGGCATCGCGCAGTTTCTCCGCCAACCCCAGCGGGGTCTGGCCGCCGAGCTGGACGATGACGCCCGCGACGGTGCCGGACTGCGTCTCGGCGTGATAGACCTCCATGACGTCCTCGAAGGTCAGCGGCTCGAAGTAGAGACGGTCGGCGGTGTCGTAATCGGTGGAGACGGTCTCCGGGTTGCAGTTGATCATGACGGTCTCGTATCCGACGCGGGACAGTTCGAGCGCGGCGTGCACGCAGGAGTAATCGAACTCGATGCCCTGGCCGATCCGGTTCGGGCCGGACCCGAGGATGATAACCTTCTCCCGTTCGGTCTGGGGGGCGACCTCGGATTCTGCGGCCGGGTCGAGCTCGTAGGCCGAGTAGTGGTACGGGGTATTCGCCTCGAACTCCGCGGCGCAGGTGTCGACCGTCTTGAAGACGGGCCGGACGCCGAGGGACCAGCGCAGCCGACGGACTCCGTCCTCACCCGCGAGTTCCGGGCGCAGTGCCGCGATCTGCAGATCGGACAGCCCGTACCATTTCGCGGTGCGCAACAGTTCCTCGGTGAGCACCGGTGCGTTCTCGAGGGTGGCACGGAAGTCAACGAGTGCCTGCAGCTCACCGAGGAACCAGGGGTCAATGCCGCTGGCCTCGTGCACCTGATCAACCGTGGCGCCGAGTCGGAGAGCGAGCTCCGCATCATAGATGCGTCCTTCGGTCGGACGCTGGAGGTCGGCGAGCACCGCGTCAATGTCGGTGGCACGATCACCGGCGAAAAACTCGTCGGGTTTCGTCCAGAACCCGGTCTGCTTGGTCTCCAACGAACGCATGACCTTGCCGAGGGCTGCGATGTAGTTGCGGCCCAGGGACATCGCCTCACCGACGGACTTCATGGTCGTGGTGAGGGTGTCGTCGGCACCGGGGAACTTCTCGAAGGCGAAGCGGGGTGCCTTGACCACAACGTAGTCGAGGGTCGGTTCGAAGGCCGCCGGGGTGACGCCGGTGATGTCATTGGTGATCTCGTCGAGGGTGTAGCCGATGGCGAGCTTCGCGGCGATCTTCGCGATCGGGAAACCGGTCGCCTTCGAGGCCAGCGCCGAGGAGCGAGAGACGCGGGGGTTCATCTCGATGGTGATCAAACGGCCGTTGTCCGGGTTGATGGCGAACTGGATGTTGCAGCCACCGGTATCGACGCCAACCTCGCGGAGAATCGCGAAACCCTGGTCACGCATGATCTGAAACTCACGGTCGGTGAGCGTCATGGAGGGCGCGACGGTGACGGAGTCTCCGGTGTGGACGCCGAGGGCGTCGACGTTCTCGATGGAGCAGACGACGACGCAGTTGTCGTTGGCATCACGCATGAGTTCGAGCTCGAATTCCTTCCATCCGAGGATGGACTCCTCGATGAGGACGTTCGCCTCCGGGCTGGCGGCCAGTCCCCCACCGGCGATCCGCTCGAGATCCTCGTCAGTGTAGGCGAGACCACTGCCGAGGCCGCCCATGGTGAAGGACGGCCGGACGACGACGGGCAGGCCGAGTTCGGCGACGGTCTCCCGGACCTCGTCCATATTGTGGCAGACCCGCGAGCGGGCGGATTCGCCGCCGATACGCTCGACGATGTCCTTGAACTTCTGCCGGTCCTCGCCGCGTTCGATCGCGTCGATGTCCGCACCGATCAGTTCGACGTCGTACTTTTCGAGGCTGCCGCGGCGGTCGAGGGCGATGGCGGCGTTCAGTGCGGTCTGTCCGCCGAGGGTGGCGAGGACGGCGTCGACGGGGTGACCGGCAGCGCGTTCCGCCTCGAAGATCTTCTCGATGTACTCGGGCCGGATCGGCTCGACGTAGGTGTGGTCGGCAAACTCGGGATCGGTCATGATCGTCGCCGGGTTGGAGTTGATGAGGGTGACCCGCAGGCCCTCCTCCTTCAGGACCCGGCATGCCTGGGTGCCGGAGTAGTCGAACTCGCAGGCCTGTCCGATAACGATCGGCCCGGAGCCGATGACTAGGACGTGGTTGATGTCACTACGTTTGGGCATGGTTCTTAACCTTCCGTCGAGGTGCTGTGGGCGGACATGAGCTCGACGAAACGGTCGAACAAGGGATTGGCGTCGTGGGGGCCGGCAGCAGCCTCCGGGTGGTACTGCACGGAATACGCCAGTCCGTTGACGAGTGCTACTCCCTCGACGACATCGTCGTTGAGGCAGGTGTGGGTCACCCTCGCGGGGCCGAAGTCGGTGTCGAATTCGACGCCCGCCTCCCCCTTGAGCGCGAAGCCGTGATTCTGGGCAGTGATCTCGACGGTTCCGGTGGCGTGGTCGAGTACCGGGACGTTGATGCCGCGGTGGCCGAACTTGAGTTTGTAGGTCTCCATTCCGAGGGCGCGACCGAGGATCTGGTTGCCGAAGCAGATCCCGAAGAACGGGATCTTCGCGGCCAGGACATCGCGGACCGCCGCGACCATGGCGTCGGCGGTCGCAGGGTCGCCTGGACCGTTTGAGACGAAGACTCCATCCGGAGAGTAGGACGCGATGGTCTCGAAATCCGTGCCGGCCGGAACGATTACGGTACGGATTCCACGGGAGGAGAAGTTACGGGGGGTGTTCGTCTTGATACCCATGTCGAAGGCAACGACGGTGAAGCGGTGTTCACCATCCGGTTCAACGGTGTAGGGCTCGGTGCAACTAACCTCACCGGCGAGGTCCGCACCAACCATGGAAGGCTGGGCGTTGACGATACGGACGAGCTCCTCTGTGTCACACTGTGCATCAATACCGCTGAACACCCCCGCTGCCATGGAGCCGTGGTTGCGGAGATGGCGCACGAGTGCCCGCGTGTCGACGCCCCGGATACCGATGATCCCCTGTTCCGTCATCTCCTCGGCGAGAGTCCGCTCCGCACGCCAGTTGGAAACACGGTGTGCGAGGTCACGGACAACGAGGCCTGCAACCCAGATCCGGTCACCGCGGGATTCGCCGTCCTCGTCGTTCCATCCGGTGTTACCGATCTGTGGCGCTGCTGCGACAACGATCTGCCGGTGGTAGGACGGATCGGTCATCGTCTCCTGGTAACCGGTCATCCCGGTGCTGAAGACAGCCTCGCCGAGAGTGGTGCCAGTGGCCCCGAAGCCGAAGCCCCGGTAGATGCGGCCATCAGCGAGAACGAGAACTGCAGGGATATCGGACCGCTTGGTGTCGACGGGGTCGCTCACGGGGCCGCCTTTCGGGGGTCTGGGATGAGAATCGGTTTTATTCATTGTGTTGTATTATATGCAATCTTGTCGTGGGGTGGACCCGTTCAGTTCCGGGGTGCGGCAGATGTGCCGTCTTCGCAGGTGACCCGGCCCCGGAGAACCGTGGCCCGAACCTGGGTGGAAAACTCACGCCCCTCATAGGGGGTGTTCTCCGCCTTCGACGCCATCTCGGTACCCCTGGCGGTCCACCGACAATCCGGGTCGACGACGCACAGGTTGGCGGGTTCCCCTACTGCGATCGGACGACCGTGACCGGGAAGTCGGGTGATCTCGGCGGGACGTTCGCTCATCACCTTCGCCACCCAGCGCCAGTCTGCGAGACCGGTCTCGACAAAGAGCTGGGCGATAATGGCCAGCGAGGTCTCGAGGCCGAGCATGCCGGGGCGGGCGTTCTCGAACTCGCAGCATTTCTCCTCGGACCCGTGGGGGGCGTGGTCGGTCGACACACAGTCGATGATTCCGTCGAGGAGCGCCTGTCGAAGGACGTGGGTGTCACTGTCCTCGCGCAGCGGCGGGTTCACCCGGTACCGCCCGTCGTAGGAGGTGAGGCACTCATCAGTCAGCAGAAGATGATGCGGCGTGACCTCGGAGGTCAGCGGGATACCGTGCTCACGAGCCCAGGTGAGTAGCTCAACCGTGCCCGCGGTCGACGCGTGGCAGATGTGCACGCGCCCGCCGTAGTCGCGGGCGAGCAGCGCATCCCGGATCACGATGGACTCTTCGGCGGCGCGGGGCCAGCCCCGAAGGCCCAGCTCTGCGGCGACCTCTCCCTCGTGTGCCACGGCACCGGCGGTCAACCGCGGATCCTCGCAGTGCTGGGCCAGCAGCACATCGGTGCCGCGGGCGTACTCGAGAGCCCGGCGCATGATCAGCGGGTCGGAGACACACATGCCATCGTCGGAGAACATCCGAACCTTCGCCGCGGAATCGGCCATCAAGCCGAACTCGGTGATCTCCTTGCCCGACAGTCCTTTGGTGATGGAGCCGACCGGATGGACATCACAGAGGCCGATGTCCTGGCCCTTGAACCAGACGGATTCGGCGATGATCGGCTGGTCCATGACCGGGTTCGTGTTGGCCATGGTGAACACGGCGGTGAAACCGCCCTTCGCCGCGGCAGCGGAGCCGGTGACGATCGTCTCGGTGTCCTCGCGGCCTGGTTCCCGCAGATGCACGTGCATGTCGACGAGTCCGGGCAGGAGAACACCCCCGGCGCCGTCTATACGCCGGTCGGCGGAGGTGTCTGCGGGAGCGTCTAATGAGGTGATGACACCATCTGTCACGAGTACGTTGACCGGCGCGCCCTCGCCGTAGGGGCGGACGTCGGAGATGAGGAGAGTACCCGGTTCCACGGGTGCGAGGGCACCGGTGGCGGGCCAGTCAGAGGTCTTGGTTGCAGTCATGGAAATCACGCGTCCTGGAGAAGTCTTTGAGGGTTGTGGGTGAGTCGATAGTCAGCCGGCGAGCAGGGTGAACAGCACAGCCATCCGGAGATGGACACCATTGGACACCTGCTGCAGAACCGCCGTCTGCGGTGCGTCAGCGACGCTGTAATTGATCTCCATGCCACGCAGCATCGGCCCAGGATGCATGACGATGCAGTCTTCCTTCAGCCGGGCAAGCCGGTCCTTCGACAGCCCATACCGGTTCGCGTATTCCCGGTGCGAGGGGAAGAATCCACCGAGCATGCGCTCCTGCTGGACACGGAGCATCATCACGACGTCTGCGTCAGCGATCTCATCGTCCATCGACCACGCGGTCCGGACCGGCCAGTTCTCCACACCTGTAGGCAGGAGCGTCGGCGGCGCAACGAGCACAACCTCGGCCCCCAGGGTCGACAACAGGTCGACATTGGAGCGGACGACACGGGAGTGGAGACAGTCCCCCACCAACACCACTTTCCTGCCCTCAACAGAACCGAGCCGCTGCCGGATGGTGACGGCGTCAAGGAGTGCCTGGGTCGGATGCTGGTGCGCACCGTCGCCGGCGTTGATGACGCTCGGGCCGTCGCCACCGGGCGCAACCCACTGGGCGAGCTGCTGGGGGGCGCCCGACGACGGATGGCGGATGATCAGTGCGTCTGCACCGATAGCCTTCAGGGTCAAACCCGTGTCCTTCAGCGACTCACCCTTCTTCACCGAGGACGATGATGCGGAGATGTTTATGACATCCGCACTCATCCATTTGCCGGCGGTCTCGAACGACGAACGGGTGCGGGTCGAGTTCTCGTAGAAGACCGTGAAGATAGTCCGACCGCGGAGCGTGGGGAGCTTCTTCACTTCCCGGCCCTCAAGCGCCTCCCGGAACCTGTCGGCCTCATCCATCAGACCGATGATCTGGTCGCGGTCGAGGTCCTTGATACTGAGCAGATGTTTCATGGAATCCCTCACACCCCGTCGGGGCGGGTCAGCACGACGGCGTCACGGCCATCGATGTCTTCGAGAAGGACGTCGACGTCCTCGGAACGGGAAGTCGGGAGATTCTTCCCGACATAATCAGCCCGAATGGGCAACTGACGGTGACCCCGGTCCACGAGAACCGCCAACTGAATGACCTCCGGACGACCCAGATCACGCAGCGCATCGAGTGCAGCGCGAATCGTGCGCCCGGAGTAAAGGACATCATCGACGAGAACAACCGTCGCCCCGTCAATTCCACCGGCAGGTACATCGGTGGGTTGCAGTGCCCGGTGACCACGAGAACGCAGATCATCCCGGTAAAGGGTGATATCGAGTGAACCGCAGGAGACCTCGACCCCGGAGAATTCCACTATCTTGCGTTTCAGACGCCGTGCGAGGGGCACACCCCCCGATGGGATGCCCAATAGAATGACCCTGCCGGACTCCACAGAGTCGAGGGCCGTCTTCTCAATGATCTGGTGCGCGATGCGCGCGACCGTCCGACCGACATCGTCCGCTGACAGCAGCTCCGTCGTAACCGGTTGATCGTGTCCGCTCATCGTGACCTCCTTTCCCGCCTCACGGTGCGGTTCCTTAAAGGATGCCTATGCTTGAACTACGATCACTACCCTAGCACCACCGGAACCATGGAGAAACGAACCTCCGCAGACCCCACCCGTCCGGCGGTGAAACTGATGACGGGAGCGCCAGCATGAGCCTGACCACGAGCCACTTCGTACCCTTCGACAGGGAGCGGGTCTGGGACTGGCACACACGCGCCGGTGCCGTCATGCGACTCTCTCCCCCTTTCGTCCCCATGACCCCGCTGAAGCAGGCAGCACGGCTATCAGACGGAACCACGATCTTCAGCCTCCCAGCCGGTCTCAAATGGGTTGCGCGGCATGACTTGTCCGGATACCGACGCGGACATCGTTTCACGGATGTCTGCGTCTCCGCGCCCCTTCGTTCCCTTGCAAACTGGAGACACATCCATACCTTCACCGATGCCCCCGGTGGAACCGTGATCACTGATGCCGTGTCGACCCGCGTACCCGGGTCCGCTCTCACGGGGCTATTCGCTTACCGGCAGCACCAGCTCTTCGAGGACCTCAAGTTTCTCGACCGGATGAACGCCTTCATCTCACCCGAGAACCGGGCCCCGAACGGAGACCCCCGTCCCCTCACCATCGCCGTAACCGGTTCAGGGGGCACCGTCGGTAAAGCGCTCTGCGCCCAACTCGGCACTGCCGGGCATACCGTCGTCAGGCTGCATCGCAGTGCCGATTCCGGAGTCGGCAGGCACTGGAATCCCAGTGACCCCGATCCACACCTCCTCGACGGAGTGGATGTCCTTGTCCACCTCGCAGGCGAACCTCTTCTCGGTCGATTCACGGAGGGGCACAAGAGGGCCATCCGGGAATCCCGGACTGGCCCAACCAACTATCTGGCGAAACTCGTCGCCACATCCCCCACCTGCAGTACCATGGTCTGCTCCTCCGCGATCGGTTTCTACGGACATGACCGGGGAAACGAGATCCTGACCGAGGCATCCGAGAGCGGCGACGGATTCCTCGCGGATGTATGCCGTGACTGGGAGCGCGCCTGCCAACCGGCCGTCGACGCCGGAAAACGGGTAGTGAATGTCCGTACGGGTATCGCACTGGCCGGTACCGGTGGGGTTCTCCCCCTGCTCAAGGTGCTCTTTTCCGCCGGTCTCGGCGGCAAATTCGGGGACGGGTCCATCTGGTTTAGCTGGATAGCCCTCGACGACCTGACCGATATCTACTTCCGAGCGATCGTTGACCGCGCGCTCTCCGGTCCCGTCAACGCCACCGCCCGCAACCCCGTCCGCAACGTGGAGATGACCGCAGCGCTGGCCAGCGAACTAAATCGTCCGGCATTCCTCCAGATCCCCGCCCTCGGACCGAAACTGCTATTGGGCAGTGAAGGAGCCGAGCAGATCGCTCTGGCGAACCAAAGGGTCGCACCCACGATCCTGAACGCACTCGACCACACGTTCCGATACCCGACGATCAACAGGGCACTCGCCCATGAACTCGGAGCAGAGGAGCTTCTCGGTTCCACAGGATCAAGCCCCTCGGTGTGACTGCCGACGAGGCATGCAGCGGGATCCCCGTACCGACTCCCGGTAGGATCTCGGAAAGCACACATGGCGCACCTGAGCGCCCTGGAACACACTTCACAGCTACCCGAGGAGCTCTGCACGGCAGTGACCGACAAAGACAACATCCCGACACCGGTTGACCTCGATCGTGTCGCTGAAATTCTGGACGGTGAAGGCCTCAAATGGCTCCGGGAGGAGGAATCTCCTGACGTCCTCCGTACCGGTTTCCCCAACGCAGCATTCGGGTTCTTCATCCGGGACGACAAGATCCTCGCGGACGCCATGTGGCGCGCTACACCACCCCGGGAACGTGCCCCGGAACTGCTCGCGGCGGTCAACGAGTGGAACCTGACCCAGATCACTCCGATACTGCACTTCTCCGAAACTCCCGACGGAGCACTCTCCATTTATGCGCACAGACGCCTGTTGGCCGGTCACGGCGCGACCCGGAATCAGATCGGTGCATTCACCATGTCGACCCTGGAACTTACGGTCAACTGTTTCAACTGGCTGGGCACCCAATTCCCCGACCTCGTCACCTGGCAGGAGCACAACCATGAGCAGTGAGAACTCAACCGGCGTCAACCCATTGGCTGGAACATCCGCAGAAGTCGGGCACGTGGATTTCGATGACGTACGCACCGTCATGCGCAACTTCGGAGTCGAACTAACCATGTCTGATGAAACGACGATCGCGGGAGCGAATCTCAACGGTATCCAGGCCACTTTCGCGATCATCGGTGGAGGGGTACTCCTCATCCGTGCTGATGTGCCCACCGGTACTGTCCCTTCCGCAGGCGACCCGACACTGTTTCTCGCAGCCAACCAATTCAACGTGTACAGCTACGACGTGAAAGCGGCGGTCGTGGACCGAACCGACGAGCTCATCCTCCGGACCGAGAGTGAAACCCTCCTCGCAGCCGGAATGACCGAACCACAGCTCACCGCCGCGATCCGGTCCGGGGTGGACGGAATCCTCGGTGGACAGCAAGTACTGTCCGAGATCACCGCCACTCTCCGTGGTGCAACTGAAGGCTGGAACACACGACAGGCCTGACCACGCACCCATTCTCCCTCCCCGAACAGTATCTTCCCGAAGGCCCCAGATAACCGTGCATCCGATTCTCTCGACCGTTTCCAAAACCCTTATCGCCGACGGACATAGCCCGACAAACGGTGACGGCATGATCACCGTGGAGACCAAGGCATGGGTCCTCACCTTCACGGTGTCCGACAAAAACAGCCTGATCGCCTCCGGTATGTGGAAGAAGCTGACCGCGATGGAGAATTCCGCACCTGTCATCGACCTGATCCAGGCCTGGTATACACGAGGATGGGATCTACCGTCCGCAGGCTACAACACCGACATTGCACCGGGACACATCGTCCTCGTCTCATCCGCCGCTCTAATGTGCGCGGACCGGATCGATGAGGGAATCCTGTCCGCATTCACGCTTCACACACTCCATGGCACGCGCAGGCTCATGGAATACGCTGCACGCTCCCTACCCGACGGAGAAGAAGCAGCAGTGACCGCATTCGACGCCATTCCACAGAACGATGAGGCGGGTGCCTCCGCTCCGGGTATATCGCCCTCTGAACTGCATGCGGTGCTGTCCGGTCTCGATGACATCGCCGTCGGCATCACACACGGTAGCGCGCGCCGTGGACCGGTCATATATACGATGAAATCCGCCGATCACTCCCCGTGGTACAAGATAGAAGCCAGGTGGCGGACCGGCCTTCCGGGCGATGACGTCGATCTTCTGACCATGACACTGCACATCTGCAACGAGTTCACGGTCTCAGCGGCCGGACCTGTCATGGATTTCGTCACCTCACAGGGGGAAGTCGTGCTCAAAGCAACGGCACTGGTTTTCTGCCCGGGACGACTCGACCCCGAAGTTCTCTCCGAGACACTCGACCGAAAAATCCGGTGGATGCAGACTGGACTCCATCACGTTTCCGACCGCCTCCGGGCCCCCTCGGTCTGCCCACTCCCCTGATCCGTCAGTGCCTTCTCATGGAATGCAAAGTCTCGTCATCTGGATAGCATCCATAACCCCGATCCTGCTCACTCGGCTACCCCCTCATTACCGCCCACGATTCCGGATAAACACAAACGACCCCCGAACCCACTTAATCTGGGGTTCAGGGGCCCTACGGTGATTCAACACGCGTCAGTGAATCTACTCATCACCGCTATCGGCACGGCCATCCGTAGATTCAACGGTCTCTTCCACTGCAGAGTAAACATGCCCAACCAGATGGTCGAGTTCAGGATCGGGATCGAGGAAATCCGGAGCCTCAGGTTCCGGTTCATTCACCCGAAGTGAGTCAAGATTCCCCGCGATCGAATCGAGTACCGCATTGACGTAGGCCTGCGCAGTCTCAGAGGAGTAATCACCCGTGAGACGCACAGCTTCATCGATAGCGGTGATCGGCGGTACCTCGGGATTGCAGAGCATCTCCCAAACTGCGACCCTCAGAATCGCACGCTCGACGGCAGGTAGACGTCCAAAGGTCCAATCTTCCACGAGATACCTGGCGATCGTCGCATCAACACGATCCAGCTCGTACGCGGTTCCTTCCACGATACGCCTGGTGTAATCGGCGATCGGCGCCACGTCAGGATGCGGAAGCCGCGACAGTTCCACGCGATCCTCGACGATCGCGATCGGATCCACGTCGCGCGCCTCCGCCTCGAAAAGAATATCGACGGCACGCCGCCGTGCCCGGAAACGGGCGCCGCGGCTCTTATGGGATGTCCGCCGTCTGGAATTGGGGTGTTTTCCTGTGTCAGTCACTGCCGAAGTGGTCCCGACGCCTAGTTGTTCACTCGTGAGAGGTAGGAACCGTTCCGGGTGTCCACCTTGAGCACGTTACCGGTCTCAATGAACAGCGGGACCTGGATCTCCGCACCGCTCTCGAGAGTTGCCGGCTTCGTGCCTCCGGTCGAACGGTCTCCCTGAAGCCCCGGATCAGTGTGCTCAACCTTCAGTTCCACGGAGATCGGCAGCTCCACGAAAAGCGGCTCGCCCTCATGGAAAGAAACCTGGACCGTCATGTTCTCAAGGAGGAACTTCGCGCCGTCACCCATGAGATGTTCTCCGACCTCCAACTGCTCGAAAGTCTTCGCATCCATCAGGACGTAGGACGTACCGTCATGGTAGAGGTAGGTCATGTCACGTCGGTCAACCGTCGCAGTCTCGACCTTGACCCCGGCGTTGAAGGTCTTATCCACAACCTTGCCCGAGACGACGTCCTTGAGCTTCGTCCGCACGAAAGCCGGACCTTTGCCCGGCTTGACGTGCTGGAACTCAATGATCTGCTGCAGCTTGTTGTCGATCTTGAGCACAAGACCGTTCTTGAAGTCGGCGGTGGTTGCCACGCGTTGCTCTCCCTCGGATATCACGATGCGGGGATCGGGCCGGATAATCCGGACTCCCGCTGGTACGGCGTATCAGCTTACATTACGCCTCCGCATGGATCACCTGCAGGTCCTTCGGTAGTTGGGTGATCACCTGCGGCGCACCGGCTGTGATGATGAGTGTGTCCTCAATCCGGACACCACCCTGACCGGGGATGTAGATGCCCGGCTCAATCGTCAACGTCATCCCTTCACGAAGTTCCCCGGCACCGGTCACAGCGGCAGATGGCGGTTCGTGAACATCCAGCCCGATACCGTGTCCAGTCGAGTGCACGAAGTAGTCTCCGTACCCTGCGGCTTCGATGATGCTGCGGCAGGCTGCATCAACCTCTCGGAGAGGAGTACCCGGTGTCGCAGCTTCCACACCAGCCGCCTGCGCACGCTGGACCAGACGGTAGATCCCCTCGGTGAAGTCCGTGGTGTGATCCATGATGAAGGTTCGGGTACAGTCCGAGTTGAACCCCCTGTCATGCGCACCAAAATCTATGGTCACCAGATCTCCGGATTCAATCACCCGATCCCCCGCGCCATGGTGGGGTTTCGCTGAGTTTGGACCAGAGGCGACGATGGTATCGAAGCTGACCCGCTCCGCTCCAAGCATCCGCATCCGATATTCCAGATCCGCCGCCACCTGGCGTTCGGTACGCCCCACGGCGAGTTCACCGGAGTCGAGCACCTGCTGCAGTGCTGTGGACGCCAGGTCCGCGACAGCGGTGAGCCGTTCCAGCTCAAGCTGGTCCTTGATCAGACGGAGATCCTCGATGAGTCCGGTGACGGGGACGAGCTTCACATCTTCGCCACACGCTTCTACCAGTTTGTCAAACTGTGCGACCGTAACATGTGCAGCCTCAAAACCGACACGACGCGGTCCTTCGATCTCGCGGAGCAGCTCCGCTGCGACATCACGCGACACGAGGCAGTCAATGTCCGGCACTTCCTCGGCGATCTGTGTGATGTAGCGACCATCGGTGGCAATTCTGGCAGATAGATCCTTGGAGAGCAGCAGTGCTCCGTTCGAACCGGAAAAACCTGAAAGATAACGCACGTGCGTGAGGTGCGTCACCAGAATTGAATCTATCCGCTGTCCGGCCAGTGTGGCCGCGAGTGCGCGTCGACGGTTGGAGAAACGAGTATCAGCGAAAAAAGTCACAAGCTCACCGTACTTTCGAGAAGGAATCGGAATCGGTCGGAGGGCCGTCGGGGTAATTACCCGAGCGCAACCCGCCACCATGAATTTCTTTTTGTTCAGGGTAACCCGTCGACACCATCCAGTGTTTGCGGCGGTACCGGAAATCCCGTAAGGAGGGGTGGTGATGGGGCATTCCCGCAGTCTCTACTTCCTGTAAAGCACAGTTCACCGGGGTGTACGACGGTATAGCTACCGGGTCCAAGGACCACCCCGTCAGTCGACGGCAGCTAATTTGCGCAGAGCAAAACCATATCCGTCAGTTCCTAGACCGGCAATGACCCCGCGCGCAATCGGTGAGAGATAGGAATGGTGCCGGAACGACTCCCGGGCATGCACGTTTGAGATATGAACCTCGATGAAACCTGCCCCATCTGCAATTTCAGCGAGAGCATCGCGGAGCGCCACAGAGGTATGAGTCAATCCTCCAGGGTTGATTATGACCGCGCGGCCAGCTTCTGCAGATTCATGGATCCAGTCGATGAGCTGGCCCTCCCAGTTCGACTGACGGCAGCGCACAGAAACGCCCAGACTCTCCGCGAGTGCCGTGAGTTCCTGTTCGACGTCCGCGAGCGTAGTCGAACCGTAGATCTCCGGCTGGCGTTTTCCGAGTCGGTCAAGGTTTGGACCGTTGTACACGTCAATGGTGCGCATGGCATCGATACTATTCGATGATCGCGTCGTAGGCGGCACGGAGGGAGTCAATCGACGGCCCCTCGATCCGCGTTGTTCGCCCAACCCCTGTCAAGGCCACAAAACGGATCTTCCCGTCGCGGTTCTTCTTGTCACGAGTCATCCCCGCGTAAAGTTCATCAAAACAGCCAGCGGTGTATGTGGTCGGTAGTCCGACGGAATTGAGAATCCGACGGTGCTTCTCGACGAGGGCATCATCCATGTGTCCCTCCCGCGCAGAAAGCTCGGCGACAAACATCATGCCCACCGCCACAGCACGTCCGTGGCGCCAGACGAAGTTCTCCCGGAGTTCAACGGCATGTCCAAAAGTATGGCCGTAATTGAGGATCTCCCGGAGTCCGGACTCCTGCAGATCCTCGGACACGACACGTGCCTTGACCGCAACGGATCGGGCAATCAGCTCAGGCAAATACCCTTCCGGGAGCAGACACGCGCCCGGGTCGGCTTCGTAGAGAGCGAGGATCGCCGGATCCGCGATGAACCCGGTCTTGATGATCTCGGCGCTCCCCGCGACTATCTCATCTTCCGGAAGGGTGGACAGGCGTTCCAAATCAATGAAGACGGCCGCAGGCTCATGGAAGCAACCCACCAGATTCTTACCTGTTGAGGTATTGATCCCGGTCTTTCCCCCTACAGCGGCATCGACCATCGCGAGTAGTGTGGTCGGAACCTGAATGACGGCGATTCCACGCATCCATGTGGCGGCGATGAAACCGGCGAGATCTGTTGCAGCTCCCCCACCAAGCCCGATCACCACGTCCCGACGTCCGATTCCGCCGCGGCCGAGAGCATCCCAACAGTCACCGGCGCTATCAAGTGTTTTTCCGGCTTCCGCATCGGGGATCACGTGCCGGATGACCTCCAGCCCCGTGAGTACCAACTCCCGCTCCAAGCCATCTGCGATTCCCCGCAATGCATCTTGATGGAGAACCGCGACCTTGCGCACCCCGGGTAACGCCGAAACAAAGCTGGCGATCGACGCATCCAGGCGGTGTCCGATCCTGACGGTGTACGGTGCAGGACCGTTGACGGCGATCGTTGATTCAAAATTACCGGGTGTACTCACGGTGAAGCCTTTCGGGTTCGGTGGATAGTCCTGTAACACGGTTCCGGACGGCAGCCAGGGCGGACTATGCCTCGGAGTCCAGATAGCCAAGAACGTCCGCGACCACCTGTTGAGGCGTCCGTTCATCAGTCCTTGCGCGGAAACTCGCCACCTCGCGGTAGAATTCCCGTCGGTTCTCGAGCAGTTCGGTGTAACGGGCAACGGCGTCCGCACCGTCTAGGACCGGACGGTTACTGCCTTCCGTACGACGTACACCTTCTTCAGGCGAAACATCGAGCCAGATGACCTCGTGCCGACTCAACAGTTCCCGCGTGGAACGGTGTACGACGGCTCCGCCACCGAGACTGACCACTCCGTTGTGTGTGAGCGCGGATTCAACGATTCGTGCCTCCAGTTCCCGAAAGGCAGCCTCACCGAGTGCGGCGTACACATCTCCGCACGGCTTACCCTGCGCCTCTTCGATCATCTCGTCGGTATCAACCACCGTGGTGTTCAGCGCACTGGCCAGCCGACGACCGATGGTGGATTTCCCGGCACCAGGAGGTCCGACGAGAATAACACGGGGATTGGACATCAGTTATCGAACTCCAGACGCTCGGCGACACGACGAAGATAGCTGTCAATGTTACGGGATGTCTCGTTCAGGCTGTCCCCTCCGAACTTCGAGAGAACCGCCCGCGCCAGAACCAGGGCGACCATGGCCTCCGCGACGACCCCTGCCGCTGGAACGGCGCAGACATCGCTACGTTGGTGAATTGCGCTCGCTGCTTCACCACTCGTCATGTCGATTGTCTTCAATGCTCGGGGAACAGTCGAGATCGGTTTCATCGCAGCCCTGACCACCAACGGCTGTCCGTTGGTCATTCCACCTTCGAGCCCACCGGCCCGGTTCGTGGTACGGGTGACACCATCGGGGGTCCTGATCATCTCATCGTGCGCGGCGGTACCGCGCCGACGTGCTTCGGCGAAACCATCGCCGATCTCCACTCCTTTGATGGCCTGGATACCCATGACTGCAGCGGCAAGCTGGGCATCCAAACGGTCTTCACCTGAAATATGGCTCCCGAGACCGATCGGTAGCCCGTGCACGACAACCTCGACGACTCCTCCAAGTGTGTCACCGGATTTCTTGGCGGCCTCGATTTCCGCGATCATCGACTCCTCAGCCACGGCGTTGAACGCCCTTACCGGGGATTCATCGATAGCATTGATATCACTGAACTCGGGGACCGGTGCATCCTCGACCACCGTCGATGCACCGATGGAGATAACGTGCGAGAGAACCTCCACGCCGAGGGCCTCACGGAGGAAGCTACGGGCGAGTGTCGCAGCCGCCACTCGTGCCGCGGTCTCCCGCGCGGATGCCCGTTCCAGGACAGGGCGAGCCTCATCAAAATCATACTTGAGCATCCCGGCGAAATCCGCGTGCCCGGGGCGGGGGCGGGTCAGTCGGGCTCCCCGTCCGGAATTCATTGCCTGAACGACTCCGTCATCATCAAGGTTCACCGGATCTGCGGACATGATCGTCGTCCATTTCGGCCATTCTGTGTTCCCAATCATGATGGCGACCGGACCACCGATGGTCCGTCCGTGCCGAACCCCGGTGAGCATAGTCACCTCGTCGGCCTCAAACTTCATCCGGGCACCACGTCCGTAACCGAGTCTCCGACGCGCGAGTTGGGTGGAGATTTGATCGGTCGTCAGCGGAACACCCGATGGCATGTGCTCAACCATCGCTATGAGAGCCTGGCCATGAGATTCGCCTGCTGTAGTCCATCGAAGCATGTGCTCATTGTTCCATGCCGGTACTTCAATGGGACAGCAGGGTCCCTGAAGCATCTCATATCAAGGAATAACGGCCCCCGCTCCGACGAAGAGAAGCACCAGCGACGTGGCGACGAGCATCGCCGGGCCATGTGGAAGTGAGCCTTTTCGGGTGATGAAAAGGATTCCGGTGGTGAGGCCACCAGCGAGTGCAACGGCGACACACATACCAGCGAAACCTGCGGTCACCGTGGTTAGCACACCGAGCGGAAGCGCCAGTTTAATGTCTCCGCCTCCGATTCCCCCGCCGGTGGCGGTACCCAGAAAGAGGTAGACCAGGAACCAACTGACACCCGGCAGAAGTTCATTGGGTGCGATCCATCCGGTGATCAGAACAGCCGCCACAGCGGGAGGCAGAGTCAATCCGTCAGGAAGTCGCCGGTGGTGGACGTCACTCTGTCCGAGGCAAAAAGCCCAGCCACAGAGAATAAGTACCGAACAAAACATGATCATCCACCGAAATCTAGCCTCACGATGACCGATTCCTGTCCCAATCAGGTCAAATTGTGGATGAGACACCCGAGATGATCAGAATGCCACACTAACTCGCATGATGATGTCGAATATCGTCAGTGTCAATACCGCGACGTGATAACAGACGAAAGCAGCCATGATCCAACACGGCGGCCGGTTCTCATCTGCGCTATCCAGGCGACGGGCGTAGCTGACCGCATTCGCCAACAAGATGACGCTCGCGGTCGTGAGATAGCTCAGTTCAGCGAATGGCGGGAATCGTGGTCAAGTCCGGACAGGAACAGCACGGGGAAATAACCGACCGGTACCAGGACCGCGACGAGGACATGCCGGAAACAGGGATCGTCTTCCGACCATGACCGGGGCTGGCCCCGACGCCCGTCATACCCCCATTCCTTTCGCGGCCAAAGCTTGTTCCAGCGCCTCCCGCATCGCTTCCCGAGGGGCACGCACCGCAGTGAACTGCTCGAACTGGCTGAGTGCTTGCCCGAGGAGCATGATGTCACCGCCGACAACCGGAACACCGGAGTTCAGCGCAGCCACGGCGAGTGGAGTCGGCCAGGGATCATAGATCACATCGACGATCGGAGCCTGAGCCAGGCTACCTGCGAGTCCTTCTGCGGCATTCGCCGGAACAGTGGAGATGACAACCGTGGCTCCTCGTGCCGCCTTCCGCACCGCTTCGGTATCGAAGCTACACCACTGGAGATTGATTCCGAGGTCCGACGCGAGGTTCGTAAATTCAGCACTTCGATCAGACCTGTTGATCAGCGTCACTTCACGAAATCCCGCCTGACCGAGAGCCCACAGAGCCGGGCGTGCAGTGCCTCCCGCACCAACGAGGACTGCCCGGGAGCTACCCTCCACCCGGATGATCCCGAGCGCGTCCAGGGCTGCGAGCACTCCTTCACAGTCCGTGTTGTCCGCTCTCCAGCCATTACGGGTTCGAACCAGTGTATTCGCCGAGCCAATCGCGGTGGCGCGTGAGGTCGCCTCGTCCGCGAACGACAGTGCGGCGAATTTACCGGGCATCGTTACGGAGAATCCGACGTACTCGTGCCCGGCTGTTGCCACCAGACCCGGGAGGTCCTCGGCACTGCAGTCGATTCGATTGTAGGCCCAGTCATGCAGTTCCGCGGCCCGGTAGCCGGCTGTGTGGATCACTGGGGAAAGACTGTGTTCCACCGGTTGACCGAGCACTGCGACCTTGTGCCGGATGACGATGCTCATGAGAACGCCTTTCAGAAAAACTCAGAAGAAACCTGTTACACACCGACGCGCATCCATCCTGAACAGAACCTGTGGGTGCCGCCCCTCACCGGCCTATCGGTTGGAGTCCAGGACACCATTGTCGACCGACTGCTGTATGTCTCGCAGGTGCTCCTCGAAGGTATCGTTAAATACGGTTCTCCCGTCGGTGTCGACAGTGACGAAGAAGAGCCAGTTACCTTCCGCGGGGTTCTCCATCGCCTCGATGGCCTGAATCGAAGGCGCGGCAATCGGAGTCTGTGGGAGACCATCCATCGCATAGGTATTCCACGGAGTTTTGCGGGCGCGATCTTCATCGGTCGTGGCAACCTCAACCTCACTCAGGTCGTAGTTCACGGTGGAATCGAACTCCAGCCGCATCGGCGCTGCAAGTCGGTTGAGGATGACGCGGGCAACTTTGTCGAAATCACCGGCAGGTGCCTCCCTTTCCACCAGTGACGCCGCGGTGAGCAGTTCATAGGGGGAGAGATCCATCGCGGCCGCCCGCTCCACGATCCCAGTGGAGTTGTACCCTTCAGCTCCAGCACTCACGAGTTCCGTCAGGATTCCCACCGCGTCTTTAGCCGGATTGATCACATAACTACCCGGTGTGATCAACCCCTCCAGACGCTTCGGGTCACCTGCCCGGGCCCGAACCTGATCGAGTGCCCACCCGGGAACTCCAAGCTCAGCGGGATCACTGGTTGCCGCAACACGCTCGAGTTCCTTCGTGGTGACACAGTTCGGGGATCCCTCTGTACAGGTCACTGCAGATATTTTGGTGTAGATTCCGGGACGCGTGGCACCTCCGATGACACGAACATCCATCAGTGTCGCACCACCCGGGATCTCCAGCATCTCCACCTTGTTCGCGGGATCCACGAGAGCCGCGACCGCGGACTTCGCGCTCATCTCCCCCTGGAGCCGGTAGAACCCCGGCTGGACCCGGGCCGCATCCGGGTTCGCCCCGGCCGCAGCTTGGAACGCACCGTTCGATTTGACGATCCCTCTCTTCACGAGCTCCGGACCGAGTGCGGACACGGACGATCCCTCCTCGATCTGGACGAGTTGGACGATCTCATTGCCGGTGCCGGTGAAGTCCTCCGGTACATTCGAACCACTCCGGGAGCTCACTATGTAAACCATCGTCCCGATGATGACGAGGACACTGGCGATGATGATCGCCATGCCGTACTGCCTGCGGCGCACATATTTGGTCTCCATCCGACGACCATTCACGGTACGTCGGGAACGTGCTCTCGTCATTTATGAACCGTCCTCGTCATAGGTGGCTGCCAGTGCATTTATCCGGGCATCGAGCCAGGACTGGAGAATTTCTACGGCTGCAGCCTGATCGATTACGCTGCGCCCACTCTTTGTATTTCGTCCCGACATGTGCAGTGCACGGGTTGCCAGAACCGAAGTGAGGCGTTCGTCAGCCATACGAACGGGAATGGCTCTACCTTGATCATCCCATCCGGTCAACCGGCGATTAATCCGAAAAGCGAGTTCCCTAGCATGGGTCACGGACGCCGATCCGTTTCCACGGAGATCCCGGGGCAAACCCACGATCACCTCGACAACTCCGTATTCACGGATGAGTTCGAGGATTCTGTCAATATCGGATCCGTCCCGGTCACGAAGTCCGGTAACCCGGGGAATCGTCTCCACGGGAGTGGCCAAAACACTATTCGAGTCGGAGACGGCAACACCGATCCGAACCGTCCCGACGTCAATTCCTAGACGGCGCCCCCGGCCGGGATCGTTACGTCCGGGTTTGTCTGGCTGTATGGACATACTCTCGGATTCATCCTTCATGTCGGTCACTGACGCAGGCGGCACAGAGAGAAACTCCGGCGTTGTCGGTGGGGATACCGTGCATCCCCCACCACGCCACGACCGTAACAGACGGCGCATGACGACAGCAGGGAAAGGTACCACACAAATCTATAGGTTCACGTCACACCATGCACCGATTGATGCGGCGTGTCCGAAACAGTGACGCCCACCGCTGGTCCCGACACACCGCACACGGACCCCGTTCACCTACCCCGGAGTTCGGTCTCCACGGCGGTGAATCCTGCATCGATCCCGCTTGCTTCCGAGCCTGAACCCTGAGCCATATCCGGTTTGCCACCGCCACGTCCGGCGACTGGACCTCCGAACACCTTGATGAGATCGCCGGAACGGACACCACGCTCCACCGCCGCGTCCGTCGCGGCGATGAGGAACGGAACCTTCCCCCGTTGATCTGAAGTGGCGAGCACGATGACCGCCGGAGCCGTTCCGATCCGGTTCCTCAAATCGGTGGCGACGGTCCGCAGATCACCGCCCGGGGTTCCCTCGGGCAACCGTACCGTGAGTAACTTGAAGTCCCCGATCTCACGGACCTGACGCAGATATTCACCAGTGGCCGCCGCGAGCTGCTTTCGGTGCAATGCAGCGATCTCTTTTTCCGCTGCCTTAAGTTTCTCAGTCAGGTGAGCGATCCGCTGGGGTAGTTCCTCACTGGGAGACTTGAGGGAGCTGGCGATCCCCTCCACGAGAACACGTTCCCTGGCCAGGTAGCGGAATGAATCCAATCCGGAGTACGCCTCAATACGTCGTACACCGGATCCGACCGACGCCTCACCGAGCACCGAAACAGGACCAATCTGCGAAGAATGCGTTACGTGGGTTCCACCGCAGAGCTCCATCGAGAAAGGACCACCAATCTCGACGACGCGGACTACGTTTCCGTAGTTCTCACCGAACAGGGCAAGCGCTCCCATTGCTTTCGCCTCGTCCAAGGTCGTCTCGAAAGTATTGACTGCCCAGTCGCTATCAACGGCCTGGTTGGTGATGTTTTCGATCTCGGTGAGCTGTTCAGGCGTAAGTGGCCGGGCGGAATTGAAGTCAAAACGGAGGTAACCCGGCTTGTTCATCGATCCCGCCTGCACCGCGTTCGGACCGACGACCTGCCGCAGCGCCGCATGGATGAGGTGGGTTCCGGAGTGTGCCTGCCTGGCCGCGTGCCGCCAAGCGTGGTCAACTGAGGCGAGCGCCCGCTCGCCGACACAGATCTCACCGCCCTCTACGGTGGCTTTGTGGATCCAGAGTTTCTTGCCGATCTTCTGTACGTCGTTGACCCGTAGTCGGGTGTCTCCCAGGACTATTTCCCCTCGGTCCCCCAACTGTCCACCGGCTTCCGCGTACATCGGGGTGACATCAAGGATCACCTCGACATCGTCTCCCTGTTCAGCATGCGTAACGGTTTTCCCGTCCCGCAGCAGTCCAAGAACCTTGCTCTCCGCTTCGAGATTGTCGTATCCGACGAACACAGTGGGATGTTCGTCCACGAACTCCCGGTACACAGAAAGATCTGCGTGACCGTGCTTCTTCGCTCGACTGTCTGCCTTGGCCCGGTCACGCTGTTCAGCCATGAGCTTCTCGAATCCGGCACGATCCACATCAAGTCCCGCCTCGGCAGCCATCTCCATGGTGAGGTCGATCGGGAAACCGTAGGTGTCATGGAGTGCGAAGGCCTGTTCCCCTCCGAGGGTCTTCGCTCCCGAGGCACGAACCCCCTCAGCGGTCTGTTCAAACAACCGCGTTCCCGACTCCAGGGTACGGAGGAATGACTTCTCCTCGGTCACTGCGGTGTCGAGGATCCGGCCCCGGGACTCCGCGATCTCGGGGTACGACGGGGTCATCGTGTCCATGATGGTGGCGATGAAGCGTTCCATCGTCTCACCCGTGGCACCGAGCAGCCGCGCGGACCGGATGATCCGGCGCAGCAGCCGGCGCAGGATGTAGCCGCGTCCCTCATTGCCCGGGGTGACGCCGTCGAGGATCAGCATCATAGCGGTCCGGGAGTGATCGGCGATGACCCGAAACCGGATGTCATCGGGGTGCTTCTTACCGTAGGTCGCGCCGGTGAGCTGCTCGGCGACGTCGATCACGGGCCGCAGGAGGTCGGTCTCGTAGACATTCTCGACGCCCTGCAGCAGGCAGGCGACGCGTTCGATGCCGAGGCCAGTGTCGATGTTCTTCTTAGGCAGCGGGCCGAGGATCTCGAAGTTGTCCTTGCCGATGCCCTCGCCGCGCTCATTCTGCATGAAGACGAGGTTCCAGATCTCCATGTAGCGGTTGTCGTCGGCTTCCGGGCCGCCGTCAGCGCCGTACTCCGGCCCGCGGTCGTAGTAGATCTCCGAGCAGGGGCCACAGGGGCCGGGTATTCCCATGGACCAGTAGTTGTCCGCCATGCCGAGCCGCTGGATACGCTCCTTCGGCAGACCGACCTTCTTCTCCCAGATGTCCGCCGCCTCGTCGTCGTCAAGGTAGACGGTGACCCACAGGCGTTCGGGATCCATCCCGAAGCCGCCGTCCTCGACCGAACCGGTAAGCAGATTCCACGCGTGGGAGATCGCGCCTTCCTTAAAGTACTGGCCGAAGGAGAAATTGCCCGCCATCTGGAAGAAGGTGTTGTGCCGGGTGGTGATACCGACTTCCTCGATGTCCAGCGTACGGACACACTTCTGGATGGAGGTCGCGGTACCGGAGGGGAAAGGCGGATTCTGCTGCCCTAGGAAGTAGGGCTTGAACGGCACCATTCCGGCATTGACGAACAGGAGGTTGGGGTCATCCAGGATCAGCGGGGCACTGGGCACCTCGACATGTCCAGCTTTGACGAAATGCGCGATGAAGCGCTCCCGGATCTCGTGGGTCTGCACGGTTCTAGAATCCTCGCTGTCGGGTTAGGGGTTGGTCTCGGACAACCTTACCCGCTTCAGTGACCGTCTCCTGCTCCACCCCGCTCCTGCCGAAGTCTGAGCAGGACTCTGCGGCGAAGCTTCGAGACCGAACACACCCCCAGTTCAATTCCGTTCTGTGCCGCGGATGACCCTGCGCAATCTCCCGGTGACGTCTGAGAGCCGCTTTTCCGCTCCATGGCTGGTTGGCCTGTAGTACACCACATCGACGAGGGACTCGGGTAGATAACGCTGGCAAAGGACACCCCGCGGATCATCATGCGGGTAACGGTAGCCGACAGCGTTCCCGAGTTTCTTCGCCCCGGCGTAGTGCCCATCCCTGAGATGCGGCGGAACGTGTCCGGAGCGGCCTTCACGAACATCGTTCAGGGCGGCATCGATCGCGGTGATCACCGCATTCGATTTCGGCGCAGTGGCAAGATGGATCGTCGCCTGTGCGAGTGCCAGACGCCCTTCAGGTAGCCCTACGAGCGCTACAGTCTGTGCAGCGGACACAGCAATCGTCAGGGAACCGGGATCAGCCATCCCGATGTCCTCGGAGGCAAGGATCACCAGACGTCTGGCGATGAACCGTGGGTCTTCCCCCGCTTCAATCATCCGCGCGAGGTAGTGTAGCGCCGCATCAACATCCGATCCCCGCACCGATTTAATGAACGCACTGGTGACGTCATAGTGCTGGTCACCGTCACGGTCGTACCGGACGATCGCACGGTCCACGTTCTCCCGCACCGTGTCCACGGTGAGCTCGCCACCATCCGGAACCGCTTCAGCCGCAGCCTCGGTGTAGGTCAACGCACGCCGGGCATCTCCACCTGCTAAAGCCACAAGCTGACTGATGGCATCAGCCGAGGCCGTGATCCGGCCACCGATTCCACGCTCATCGATGAGGGCTCGCTCCAGGACAACTCGCACGTCATCGTCACTGAGTGGATGCAGTTGAAGAATGAGAGATCTGGAGAGCAATGGCGCAACCACAGAGAACGACGGGTTCTCCGTCGTCGCGGCGACGAGGAGAACGATCCGGTTCTCGACGGCACCGAGGAGTGCGTCCTGCTGTGTTTTGGAGAACCGGTGGACTTCATCGATGAACAACACGGTACGACGACCATTGACCAGATCACGACGGGCACGGTCAATGACGGAACGAACTTCCTTCACACCCGCATTCAGTGCGGAGAGTCCGACGAAATGTCGTTTGGTCTCCGCACTGACCAGGGAAGCAATCGTCGTCTTCCCGGTACCCGGAGGACCATAGAGAATAACCGAGGCCGCACCGGACCCCTCGACCAGCCGACGGAGCGGCTTACCGGGCCCCAGTATGTGCTTCTGCCCCACCACTTCGTCAAGCTTACGCGGACGCATTCTCGCAGCCAGAGGTGCATGCCCCCCAGGATGGAAGTACTCGGTTCCACTATCCGGACTCCCGGCACCTTCATCCTCACCGGGAAACAGGGTGGCCTGTGCCATCAGGACTGGATCTTCCTCTCTTGAATTTCGCGAATGCCCCGCTTCTTTGAACGCGCCGCCGCTTTTCACGGCGGCGTGCAGTACCTGCCACCCTTACCTACCGTTCAGTTCATCAAGACGTTCGACCACCGACGCGGCGAAACAGTGAACCTCTCCGAATCGGGGGTCGGATCCACGCTCTGCGTAATGCGCGAGGGCAGTAAAGGTCTCGTGGAGATCCTCTCTGGCTAAACCATCCCCCTCCGCGAAGTCATCGAGAACCCCCGCGAGAACATCGTAGTCGTCGTCAAGGTCGGATATCTCAGCGGTGACGACAGCTTCGATCTCAGGCCCTGGTATGGATGCCGAGCGTGCCTCAGCCCGTTCTCCCAGCTCGCTGATCACCTGGTTCATCGATCCGTAGTGGAGGTAACAGACGCTGGATATCGCCCAGCCGATCATCGCGGTCACGATGCGGGCCTGCAGTCTGACCTCGTTGGCGACGTTAGGCCAGATCTCCCGTACCTCTTCGACCCAAGATGCGATGAAAGCGTCAGTCTCCTCATCGGTTATGGGGCGTGTGAAAAGGAACTGTGGGAAGCCTGCGATAACGCACGCGATGTCAAAGGTCGCGTCCCGGAATCCCGCCCATTCGTAATCGAGGAACTGCGTGCGGTCAGCGAGAATGATGTTGTCCGGAGAAAGGTCGAAAGGAGTGAACGCTCGGTGCCGACCACTGACCAACCGTCGCTTCGCATCCGCCGCGAAATGCCGGACCACCGCCGGTATCTCAATACCTGCCGCGGACAGCAATTCCAGACCACGGTCAATCGATCCCGGCAAACCCTGGTCGCGTGCGTACTGCAGTTCTCCGGTGTCCGGATATGCCCGGAGCATCCGCTTGAGCAGGATATCGAACCCTGCCTCACGGTCGGCGGTACCGGCGTGCATACGCCCCAGTGCCCGCCCGAGATTGCGCACAAGTGAAAGACGTTCGTCGCCTTCTGTGGTGGATAGCAGATCCGCATAGGTTTCACCGTCTCCGGAGTCCGTGATGACAAGGATCCTCCTGTCAATGTCATAGGCAAGAAGGACCGGGCCAGGCCGGACATCGGCGGGCAACGACGTGGTGAACTGATAGGACACGACCTCCCGGATCAGTGCTGCATCATCAATGCGGTCTCCAGTGGGTGGGGTGTATTTCAGGACGACTGACCGCTGCTGCAGAAACGGAGATACCGCGACGCGGGCCCGTAGCACCACAGCGGTACCGGACCCACCGAGGGATGTGACATCCCCGAGTTTCTGGGTGCCGCCGAAACGCTCGGACAGCAGTTCCTGGGCCACCTCGACGATCTCTTCGGTCGCGAGCATGGAACACTCCTTCATGGGTCGTATGCCGGGAATCCGACGTGAAAAGGGCACTCGGGACGGTCACGTAAGTGATCATCACTCAGCCCTCGACACTCCCCCCACTGTATCCCTAGTGAAGAAAATGCGTCATTCCCCCCACGGAGACTGGCACGATGTGCCTTCCACAGTAATTCGCCAGGAAGTGGAATAAATGTGGTGTCGACAGGGAAAAGAAAGCGGAGGACATCGAAGCCCGGATGTTTTCCAAAGGCATATCGGGGGTAGCAAACCTCCCCCAATATCGGCAACCGTGGATTACACAGATGCCCGGCACTGGGTGATTACGGCACCCGAAGTTATCCGAGTGCCGTAATCCTTCACGTCAGTTCCGCTCAGCCTGTACTGGCTTCTTCGGTTTCGCGTCAATCCCCGATTCCCTACGCTGTTCCGGGGTGATCGGAGCCGGAGCATCCGTCAGTGGATCGACTCCGCCGCCAGACTTCGGAAACGCGATGACATCACGGATTGACTCGAACCCACCGAGAAGGCTCATAATCCGGTCCCATCCGAAAGCGATACCACCGTGCGGCGGTGCCCCAAAGGCAAAGGCGTCGAGAAGGAATCCGAACTTCTCCTGGGCCTCTTCATCAGTGATGCCCATGACCTTGAACACCCTCTCCTGAACATCTCGCCGGTGGATACGGATCGATCCACCACCGATCTCGTTGCCGTTGCACACGATGTCGTAGGCGTAAGAGAGCGCGGAACCGGGATCTTCGTCAAAGGTGTCGAGAAACTCGGGCTTCGGAGAGGTGAACGCGTGGTGGACGGCAGTCCACTTCGAATGCCCCAGCGCAACGTCACCGGAAGCGGTGGCATCCGCAGAAGGCTCAAACATGGGTGCGTCAACGACCCAGGTAAAGGCCCAGTCACCTTCTTTGATGAGGCTAAGCTTCCGGGCGATCTCACCGCGTGCCGCACCGAGAAGTGCCCGGGAAGATTTTGTGTCGCCGGCGGCGAAGAAGATGCAATCCCCCGGTTTCGCTCCGACGTAGTCTGCAATACCCGCGCGTTCCTGGTCCGTGATGTTCTTGGCCACTGGTCCCGCAAGTTCTCCGTCTTGACCGACGAGGATGTACGCCAACCCTTTGGCTCCACGCTGACGGGCCCAGTCCTGCCACGCATCAAGCTGGCGGCGCGGCTGGCTGGCTCCGCCAGCCATCACGACCGCACCGACGTACTCGTTCTTGAACACCCGGAAGGTGGTCTCGGAGAAGAAATCTGTACATTCGGTGATCTCGATAGCGAAGCGAAGGTCAGGTTTGTCTGAACCATAACGACGCATAGCGTCCGCGTACGTCATACGCGGAATCGGGGTGCTGATCTCATAACCGATCAACTTCCACAGCTCCACCAGGACTTGCTCTGCGAGCTCGATCACATCATTCTCGTCGACAAAGCTCATTTCTACATCGAGCTGCGTGAATTCGGGCTGCCGGTCCGCACGGAAATCCTCGTCCCGGTAACACCGGGCTATCTGGTAGTAACGCTCGAGTCCCGCAACCATCAGGAGCTGTTTGAACAACTGCGGAGACTGTGGCAGGGCATAGAAGGTCCCGGGCTTCAGGCGAGCCGGAACCAGAAAATCACGGGCCCCTTCCGGAGTTGCCCTCGTCAGGGTGGGCGTCTCAACCTCGGTGAATGCATTGGCATCGAGAACCCGCCGTGCGGCCTGGTTCGCCTTGGCACGCAACCGCATGGCCTTCGCTTGACTCGGACGGCGGAGATCCAGGTAGCGGTAACGGAGTCGAGCTTCCTCGCCGACCTCACCGGATGTGGCGGAATCCTCAATCTGGAACGGGAGCGGTGCAGATTCGTTGAGGATATCCAATCCGGTCACGTTGACCTCGATGTCGCCTGACGCCAGATTGGGGTTCTCTGACCCCTCCGGACGAGCCTCCACAACACCAGTAACCCTGATACAGAACTCACTGCGCAGATGGTGGGCTTTTTCCGCGACGTCGGAGTCCCGGAAGACCACCTGAGCGACACCGGAACGATCCCGCAGGTCGATGAATATCACGCCCCCATGATCACGGCGGCGCGCAACCCATCCGGTCAGCGTCACCGTCTGTCCCGCTGATTCCTTCCGCAGGTCGCCCGCAAGATGAGTGCGCAACACGTGTCTGGTGTCCTTCCACTAGTCAAAGATGAAACTTGATCGACCTGCGAGTCTACCCTCCGATACCTCAGCCCGGTCCTTCCGGGCTGAAAAGCCCTGCTACCGGCACCCGGTCAGCGGTACCGGTAGATCAATTCAGCGAGTTCAGCCGCGTTGGATTCCTGGACTTCTGTGGCATGATCATCGCATGACCTTTCGTGATGATGTCGACCTGAACGCCTCCCGCGCCCGACGGTCCGGTGGCGGGATGAGACTCGCTGCAGGCGGCGGTATCGGCACCGTTCTGGTGGCCATCGCATTCGTGCTCCTCGGAGGCGACCCCGGAGAGTTGAGTGAGGTTCTGAATCAGCAGCAGACGCAGGTCTCTCCCGGTAGCGGCGGAAAGACCGGAACACTCGATCACTGCAGGACAGGGGCGGACGCCAACCGTCACGCGGACTGCCGGGTATCGGCCACAGCACAATCCCTGGATCTCGTCTGGGAGAAGGAACTCCCGGTTCAGGCCGGTATCGATTACTCCCCACCTGATCTGGTTATCTTCGAGAACTCAACCAGATCCGGGTGCGGGGTCGCATCCGCAGCCACCGGACCGTTCTACTGTCCCATCGATCAAACGGCTTATTTCGATGTCAGCTTCTTCGAACAAGTCGTCGATCTCGGTGGAGAGAATGCTCCCCTTGCTCAGGAGTACATCGTCGCTCACGAGTTCGGACATCATCTACAGAACCTCGAGGGAACTCTGGGACTCAGTGACTACAAGAATCCCGGTGCGGATTCCAACGCCGTGAAGATCGAGCTTCAGGCTGACTGTTATGCAGGGGTCTGGGCACATTACGCCGATGATGGCGCAGACGCGCTGCTCCAACCCATCACAGATGCTCAGGTCCGGGATGCCGTCGCCACAGCCCGTGCAGTGGGTGACGACAACATCCAGCGCCGCACCCAGGGTGAGGTGCGTCCCGACGCTTTCACCCACGGATCCTCCGAACAACGTGAACAGGCATTCCTCGCCGGATACCGCTCCGGATCGATGAGCTCCTGCGATACCCTCGACCGTGGCGGCTACAGGATGTGACGGCACAGCATGCACCACTCCGGACTATTGACCGTAGAGGTTGCCCTACCTAGAGTGTTCAACGGCCAGCTCACCCGACAGACAGGTTGCATCACGCAATGAGCACCACCTCACGCATACCCGTTTCCGCACGGTTGGGTTTCCTCGACAGATGGCTTCCGGCGTGGATAGTCGCGGCCATGGCCCTCGGTATTCTCCTCGGACGGTTCATTCCGGCCTTCGGCAGGCTCCTTGATTCATGGTCGATCGGCGGGATATCGGTGCCCATAGGAATTGGGTTGCTGGTCATGATGTATCCGCCACTCGCAAAAGTCCGCTACGACAAGACGGCGGAAATCGCCGCCGACCGGCGGCTTATGACTCTCACTGTCGCCCTCAACTGGCTTCTCGGTCCGGCGCTGATGTTCGTCCTCGCATGGACGCTGCTTCCCGACTTTCCCGAATACCGGACAGGTCTGGTCATCATTGGGTTGGCGCGGTGCATCGCGATGGTGCTCATCTGGAATGATCTCGCCTGCGGAGACCGGGAGGCCGCGGCTGTCCTCGTTGCCATTAATTCGGTGTTCCAGGTGATCATGTTCTCCGCTCTGGGCTGGTTCTACCTCCAGATTCTTCCGTCATGGCTCGGCTTGGAGACCACAACCGCGGGCTTCTCCTTCACGGCAATTCTCATCTCGGTGCTCGTGTTCCTTGGAGTACCGTTGCTCGCGGGTTTTCTCTCCCGGGTAATCGGTGAGCAGGCACGGTCTAGGGAATGGTATGAGGCCCGATTCCTGCCCGTGATCTCTCCACTGGCATTGGGGGGCCTCCTCTACACAATCGTTGTCCTGTTCAGTCTGCAGGGTAAACAGCTCACCGCCGATCCCTGGGCAGTCATCCGCATCGCCATTCCCCTCACACTCTATTTCCTCATCATGTTCGCTCTCGCGATCAGCCTTTCCCGCGCCTGTGGTTTCGGCTACGCCACCTCTACGACGATTGCATTCACCGCCGCAGGCAACAACTTCGAGTTGGCGATCGCGGTCGCCATCGGAACATTCGGTGCGATGTCGGGACAGGCCCTCGCAGGTACCATCGGTCCACTCATCGAGGTACCGGTTCTCCTGGCACTGGTGTACCTCATCATGTGGTGGGGTCCGCATTTTTTCCCTGAGGACCCGACACTGCCCTCAACCGCATCCACGACCCAATAATTCCAGTCCCGCTGAAGAAGAACGGGGTAGATCCACGATGCCACCAGCATGCCCGGTTGTTGTGTTCATCTGCACGAGGAACGCAGGAAAATCCCAGATGGCTGAAGCCATCACACGGAAATACGCCGGTACCGACGTTGAAGTTCATTCCGCGGGAACCGCCCCGAAGGGATCCGTGAACCAGCTTTCAATCGTCGCAGTCGCTGAAATCGGCGCGTCAATGGACGATGCGGTGTCCTCGGAGATCGACACCAATCTCCTCCGCAGAGCCGACCGGGTCATCGTGTTGGGGGCCGAAGCTGTGCTTGATCCGATATCCGGAATGGTCGTGACCCCTGAGATCTGGATCACCGATGAGCCCTCTCTCCGCGGGATCGACGGCATTGAACGTATGCGATCATCCGTGACGACATCGAGAGGCGGGTGCGTTCGCTCCTGACGGAACTCGGCGTGTCCAGGAAATCCTAGCTCGGTGAAACTTGTGGTGCCACGAGATTTTTCCGTATGTTCCCATAAGTCCGCGGTGTCACAGCTCAGAGGAACCTCCACGAACACTATGTCGTTGCCTTCAGCCAACCCGAGTCGGCACACCGTTCATCGGCGATAAATCCACGCGCGAGCTCTGGTTCGGAGACGTCGATCGCGTCAGACATCCGCGCAGGGTCGACTGTCCCGGCGAAGGAATCGAAGATTGACGATTTCCTGCCAGTATCCTCCGACAGCCACTCATCGACTGTTTCAGCTCCTATCAGTCGATGCACGTGAACGCGCTACGGGCTGCCCCATCCTGTAGGCACGGGCTATCGCCTGGTCCTCCTTATGTCGGTTTCACCTGGGGTTCAGCGAGGACAACCACGGAGCCAGCCTGAATATTGAGTCCCTGTCCACCCGCCTGAATCTGTGCGAAGAGGAGACTTTCGACGGGCGCGATTCCTAACGCATCGACATATGGACGGTCAGTATCGCGGTGACACCGGGCCGCCGATGACTGAATCACCGGATTCATCTGCGATCAACTCAAACACGTCCAGAAAAAAGCTGAACACCAGAACCAGTTCTCCCGAATCATAGGCATCAGCCACGACTTCTTCGAACCAGCTCAACTCCGCGGGTCTGACTCCAGGAGTAAGCCACGCCGCACGGCTAATCCCCACCCACGATCCTTCTACGACACTTCAACGGCAAAAGGTCTCATCCGCACCTATTACTTCCACCCGGCTCAGGCTCATCAACCCGGTTCGGAAGCTGATCCAGCACCTGATCGGCGTTGCGTTGAAGATACGCATCGGCGACGAGATCCGGAGATCATCCGCCTCCATGTCTGCCATTCCTGGTGCGGCCAGATCCGGTCTGACGATCCGGACAAGGTTTATGAATTCCTCGACCTTGTTCTAGAGTGGAGTTCCCCCAGTAGCATCACGGTCTCTGCAGATGCGGCGAGTGCAGATCACACAATCGTTCTCTTCGCCCTGGGATTTTTATCATGCGCGCCTCATCGATGACCAGTACATCCGGGTTCCCGAGATCGAGCGCCCCGACACCGTCGTAGGTGCAGATGAGAACCCTCCTCTGTCCCGCCACAACCCAGTGGCGGAGAGCTTGTCCGGACCGTGTGCAACGAACACCTCCAGAGCGCAGAATGATCAGAGTTCGCTCAACCAGTTCACGATAACCGAAGCCGCGGAGACGACAACGCTACGTCAAGGTTCCGCTCGGGGTTGATGTCTCTCCGCGGCGAGATACACGAGGACAGCAATAGCCTGGACCGTTTTCCCAGCCCCCTGTCGTCTCCCAGAATGATCCGACGTTGTACCACCGCGAATCTGGCACCATGGGACTGTCGCCCACGAAGGTGTAGTTGACGGAGGAAAGCCGGTTGACCCGGATTTTCCGGATCCATCCAACGAGGTCGTCGGCCAGAAGCGGATCCGTCTCTCTCGTTCCGGCCTCGATCCGGAGGAGGCCGACGAGAAATGCCTGATAATACCTGTCGTCGGTGAAAGGTAGTCCTCCCACGCTTCATCGCCAGAATCGATGATTGAATGAGGAAACGGCAGAGAGGCCGCGGCGGCCCACTCAAGACCAGTCCGAAGGATGTCCAGCGAGGGTTCACCGGTGCCGTCACCGTGGGTCGCCACATCATATTCATCAGGAACGGGCCCGGGCGGTAACGCGCGGAAAAATCAAGTACTCGATAGCGACGCAAGCATCTGCCTTTGTCAAGTTCGGAAACTTGACAATAGCAAGATCGTGTGCGTGTCAAACCAGGGCTTCGGGAACAGGATCCTCCCCTATTCCCAGTGTCCGGTGTTTCTCATCTTTCCCCGACATGGGTTCTGGCGGCGACCTTCATCCGCTGAGCCGTCCGTTCACCGATTCCGTTGACCTCGCGGTCAGTCGATCAACGGGGGCAGCCAGGACACCCGCGACAATGGTGATTCCGGAGTTCTCCAAACCTGTGAACCGGAGACGATCCGTAGTAAGTTGCCGGAGGACATCCAGAGGTAACTGTGAAGTGAGCTCCGGCTGCACTTACGGGTGAGTTTCCAGAGAGCTTCCTCGACCTCTTCCCTAAGACGTGCCTCAGAATCCTAGTGGCCCAATATCCGCTCAACAGCCATTCCGGCTGCTGCGACCGTCACCTCGTCAAGGCGATCAAATCCGATCCCTACGGTGGATGGGCCAATGCTCCTCAGCACGGCATCTCGAAAAGGCTCAATGAGGTGCTGGGCGGGCCAATGTGTTCGGGGTATAAGCCACTCCGTCCCAACCGTACAGTTCCCTGGTGCACCGCACCTTCGTCAGGTCATCACGCCCCCTCCCGCCCGTCCACCGGGTCTGCGGATCCAGGAGCAGGGACAAAAGATTGTGTAGTCGTTTCAGCAACGGTATCAGTTCGGGCAAAACCCAGAACCTGCCTAGCGACCCGCCGGTTCCCGCAGTGGAAGCGGGATCATCACGCAGGACGTCGCTACGCATGACCACGGACGCCAACTCGTGCACAATCTGAGCAAAGTGCCTCATCTCCACACGTATATAGAGATCCGGTGGCCAGGTGATCGTAACGGGGGAAGAAGATCATACTCCCGCCCACACTCTCGAGATGAACCATTCTCCCCAAGATCCGCCTCTGATGGCTCCGCCTGGATGACATCGGGGAGAAGAACCGCCTGTCCAGCCAGCTACCTGATTTCATCGGCATCACGCAGTAGAATCCGGATCCGAGTTCGATCCATGCGGTTATCCTGTCTTCCGGTCGGTGCTCCAGAGAACAGTATCCTCGAGATCAACTAGACAGCACTGGAAGTTCCGACTATCACTTGAGTTCACCATCCACCTAGAGCGTGGTACCCCATCCCCCCCTACACCTGGAGTCATCCGTTGCGCACCGATGCCCTCGAACGCCGGAACAGAATAATAGACACCGCCTGCGAGCTCTTCCGCAGCCAACCGGACACGGTTCCGCTGGAAGTCATCGCGGACCGTGCCGGTGTCGGTATCGCCACGCTGTACCGGAATTTCCCCGACCGCGACTCACTGCTGCACGCATGCGGAGCGAGACTCTACACACGTGCCATTGAGCTCCAGAGATCCGTACTAGACAATCTGGATACAGACCCCGAGGGACAGTGGCTCCTCTACGTGGATTCGCTCGTGGGAATGGGCCTCGGTTCCCTTGTGTCATCTTTCGCCCCCGACGATTTAACGCAGCTACCGCCAGATGTGATGGATCTGAGGCAGGACACCGCGAAACTGGGCAATATGATCCTCGATTCCGCCAAAAAACACGGTCTCATCGAAGCATCAATTCAGTACGACACCTTCATGATCGGGCTCCTCACGGTCTCCCGCCCCCCAGTACCCGGTGTCCTCGCACTAGAGCCGAACATCACTGCGAATCTCGTGGAAATCTATCTTTCAGGCTTAAGACACGGGGCCCTCCGCCCCCTCAGATACTGAGGGCAACGGTCACCAGAACCAGGAGACCGGAACCCCCTGGAAGTCGCGGCACTCGAACAGAATATTACCCTTCTCCACACACCGGGCATCCCGTCCGTCACCCAGCTTCACCAACCTGGGCTGCGTGAAATGTACGTTACGTGTCGCATCCTCCCCTCTGAAAGCAGCGGACATCGATTCCTCCGCAACGCCACATCCCTCAGAAACCGGGGCCGCGATATAGTGGACTCCATAGAATCCACCGGCGGCACAGATCACACCATTCTGTCCCAGGATCTGTACCTGATCACCAGGGTAAAGCGGATCCTCCGGCATCTTCGCCGCCAGATCCCGATCGTAATCATCTCCGCCCCAGCGCTTCGATTCGGCATCCGGAACAAGCGGATTATTCGTGACTGACGGGGCGGATTCCCCCTCGTCCACTTCACCAGATACCCCAGCCCCCGTGACGCTGGAACGCGTGTTTTCCTCATGCACTGACGAGGGACTCTCGGGGTTAGTGGTCTCCGTCAGCGGTGGCACGGACATCATGGCCGAGGGAGTTCCCGTGGGGGCTTCCCCGTTCTTGTCATCTGAAGTGCCACAACTCGTTGTCAGAAGAGTTGAGGCAATTACCGCTGCAGCGATACGTATGGTCTGATTACGGGTCATTGGTGAATACTCCTCACGGGTTTCAGGGCAAAGTACCGGCGGAACGGCACCATTGACGCGGCCGATTGTACAAGTCATACCATCCTTTTCGTGCACAACCGTGCAGAACTCCCGAAGCTACAGTGGTGGATGTGTCCGAATCATCAGCCGCCATGTCCGAGAAGCAGTCCACACGATCCCCCGGAGAATCGCCCGCCACAGCGTTTCTCACGACCTTCAACGAGATCGAGGGTTTCCTCCGCGAGACACTGGGCGCCCGTCGATCGGATTCCTTCACGTGGATGGTACGCCAACTCGCGAATCGGAATCGTTTGACCCGTACCCAAACCGATGCACTCCGATCTTTCGCCGATCTCCGGAATGCGATAAGCCATGGAGAGTATCGCGGTGGCCGCCCGATCGCTGATCCACGTCCCGACACCATCGAGGAAATTAGGAAACTGCGTAATGTTCTCCTGGCTGCCCCAACGGCTGTCGCTGTGCTGAAACAGGATCGGATCATCGGTTTCACACCGGAGAGCCCGGTGAACGATGTTCTTGCAGCAATCCGTGACACCGGATTCGCGCAGTTCCCGGTGTACCGGGAAGGAAACTACCATCGCTTGCTTACATCACGGTCTGTCGCACGGTGGATAGCCCATGATCTCGGAGTCAACGGCCGGATCGATGCCGCAAACGTCTCCGACATTCTCAGATTTGCCGAGAGCACAGATCGAGCGGAACTCATGGCACGAACAGCAACTGTCCCGGAGGTCCTCGAGTGTCTCGGATCAAGGGATGACACAGGACACACGCCAGAGGCAGTCATCGTGACAGAAAATGGACATGGCGACCAACGCCCATTGGCGATCGTGGTGGCATCCGATATTCCGACGCTACTCGACGCCGTCTCCTTCTGATCATCCACGCCACGTCGGTCTCAGCGCAAGATGACCGTGACCTCATGCCTTCAGTCGCAATTGGAGAAACGACACCAGTTCAGAGAGTTGGACATCAACCTGCTCGTGGGCCGAGAGATCCTTCACAGCGACAATTCCGGACTCTAGTTCACGGTCCCCGAGGACGAGGGCGAACCGCGCCCCAGCGCGGTCAGCTCCCTTCATTGCCCCCTTGAGACCTCGTTCGCCGAAGGACATGTCCGCGCTGATGCCTGCGCCCCGCAGTCGATTGATTTCGAATGCCATCCGGCGACGGGCGACCTCACCTAGAGCCACACCGTAAACCGCTACCCGGGCACCGTCGGAGACCCTGACATTCTCTGCTTTAAGAGCGAGCAGCGCACGATCCACCCCGAGGCCGAACCCGATGCCGGAGAGTTCCTGACCTCCTAGCTGCGCCATCAGGCCGTCATATCTGCCGCCACCACCGATACCGGATTGCGCACCGAGTCCGTCATGCACGAACTCGAAGCAGGTCCGGGTGTAATAGTCGAGACCTCGAACCAGGCGTGGCGCAAGTACGTAGGCAACACCCATGTCATCAAGAAGACCCGTGACCGTCTCGAAATGATCACGACATCCGGTACAGAGATGATCGGGCATGAGCGGAGCATCGGCGGTCATGTCACGGACCTCAACTCTCTTGTCATCCAGAACTCTCAACGGATTGAGTTCAGCCCTCTGGCGCGTCGCCTCATCCAGGGGAAGACGTAAAAGAAATTCCTGAAGTAGACGCCGGTAACCCGGTCTGCACTCGCGGTCTCCGAGACTCGTGATCTCCAACCGAAATCCTGTCAGACCGATACCCCGGAAGCACCGATCCGCCAAGGCCACGGTCTCCGCATCGAGAGCCGGATCCTCAACCCCGATCGCTTCCACTCCTACCTGTTGCAACTGCCGATACCGTCCGGCCTGGGGACGCTCGTAGCGAAAGAATGGTCCAGTGTAGGAGAGTTTCACGGGAAGTTGGCCACGATCAAGATTGTGCTCGATCACCGACCGCATCACACCAGCGGTTCCCTCCGGCCGGAGAGTCACTGAGCGCCCGCCCCGATCCTCGAAGCTGTACATTTCTTTACTCACTACATCCGTGGACTCCCCGACTCCCCTCGCGAATAAGCCCGTTTCCTCGAATATGGGGAGCTCAATGTGCTCGTAGCCCGCCAGATGAGTCTGCCTGGTGAATGCCTCACGCACAGCCAGAAACTCAGAAGACACCGGCGGCACATAGTCCGGGACACCTTTGGGGGCGGAAAACGGCTTGAATTTCGGGGAGTTGCTCACGGGTGCAAAGTATAGAGGATGCCCCACACCGAAAACGATGCTGCCCGATCATTTCCATCAGCCGATACCCGGCAACCGCAATCGTCAAGATCAGCCCTGGGTCAGCCCTAGAAGAAAGATGTTGGTGCGGCGTTCCGCACGCATCGTTGTCGCCGGACCGTGCCCGGGCAGCACCTGAAGACGATCATCAAGGGCAAGAACCTCATTTCGCAACGTCCGTTCCATCGCCTCAGGGTCAGAGGCCGGAAGATCAGTACGTCCGATGGTGCCCCGGAAAAGAACGTCCCCGGAGAGACAGACCCCTGCACCGACGAGGAGTGTACTTCCAGGGGAATGCCCGGGTGCGTGCCGAACAGAAAACGGAGTTCCTGCGAGACTGAGCTGAGTGCCGTGTTCCAGGTCCCGAACGATGGCTGGCCGGGTCATCCGGTCAGCGGTGAAAAGCTGCACTGATGCCGCCGAGACTCCTGCCCCCGGATTATCGAGCATAAGCCGATCAGCGGGATGAATGTAAACCGGAACCTCGAATCGATTCGCCAAGGTTCCGGAGTCCCGGGTGTGATCAATGTGACCGTGCGTCAGAACCACTGATTCCAGAGTCAGCCCACGCTCGTCGAAAATCTCAAGAACCCGCCGAGCCGCATGCATACCCGGATCAACGACAACACACCGGCCGCCATCGACGAGCAACCATGTGTTGGTCTGATACGGGCCGGCCGCGAAACCGAGAATCTCCATGTCCCCATCGTAACCGCTGAACAGCGCCACCGGGTCCATCCCCCTGCGGCTGCTGCCCGGTGATGGACACCGGCTAGGATGAGCGGGAAATGTTCATGGCCACTGAGTACCAAAACGTATCTCGGTCGGCCAACAAGATTCGACCAGGGGACAAAAGTTGACCAGTAACAGAACCCGAAGAACCGAAGCGATGAAAAAGCTGGGAGCCGAGCTGAAGAGCCGGGACCGTTCCGAAAAGACGAAACCGCTAACGGTCGCTTTCGCGTCCCTTGCGGTCATCGCCCTCATCGTTGGAGGGATCTGGTTCGCAAGCACCCGGACAGGTTCCGATGAAGCTACTCTCGAAGCCAACAAAGAAACTCCCCAGGCTCAAGAGACAGACTCAGACATCCGCGTACTCGATGGGAAGCGCACCACCCCCCTGGCAGACAAGGTGTCGTGCACTTACAGCTCCGAAGATCAGCCAGCGGCCAGAGAAGTCGACACCCCCACCCACACGACCGACGTACCCGCCACGGGGACTGTCCAACTCACCCTCAACACCAACAGAGGCCCCATCCCAATGGAGCTTGACCGCGCGGCCTCCCCTTGCACGGTCAACGCAATCGAACACCTTGCATACAATAAATACTACGATGACACCATCTGCCATCGTCTGACGAACCAGGGAATTTTCATTCTGCAGTGCGGCGATCCCACAGGTACCGGTACAGGTGGTCCGGGCTTCATCTATCCGAACGAATACCCCACGGATGACACCGATAATGCGGATACCCAGGTTGTCTATCCACGCGGGTCAGTGGCAATGGCGAACTCGGGCCCGGGAACCAACGGATCCCAGTTCTTCCTAAACTACGATGACTCTCCGCTTCCCGCGAAGTACACATACTTCGGAACAATCACAGATGAAGGCCTCGCGACCCTCGACAAAATCGCTGAGGCCGGTGTCAACGGCGACGGAGCAAACGGCGCTCCCTCCGAAGAGGTCCGGATCGAGACCGCGAAACTCGGCTGACCGAACGCAAGTTTAGCGCTGGAGGCGTTGTGGGGAATCACAGTACTGTGATTCCCCACAACGCCTCCAGCGCTCTCTCTCAAACTTTTTTGCACGCATCCGGGGGCGGTTTCCACCCCCACACGCCAGAATTATTCATCCTAAGTCAACCCTCACAACTTGATATTCCCTTATATCTGCGGTCAAAACCGCCCCAGTCAACCCCGACCAACCGCAGGTTTGTTGCGGATTCAACGTAACCGGATAGTCTGTCTACAAGTACCAACGCTTTACAACACCGATAAAAGGAATCTCCATGAAGCTGCTTTCCCGTAAGTCCCTCGTCTCCATCGCCGCCGTTGTTGCACTTTCCACCACCGGTCTCGCCGCACCGGCGATGGCCGCAGATAACCAGAACAGCAGCCAAGAGAACAGCAGCGTCTCCGCCAACACCGCGGACACCGACAAGGACACCGATAAGGAGACCGACAAGGAGCCGAAGAAGAACTCCCCTGAGGGTTCTTCCATCGATAATTCCTCCGAAGGTTCTTCCTCAGATGAGAAGACCTGCCTGAAGAACGGCACGGAGAAGAAGTGCTCGTCCGTCGACTACTACGTCTCTAAGATCAGCGGTTGGGTCAAGATGCTCACCACCGTTGCGTCCCTCTTCACCGCAATTTTCGCGATCAGCACCGCAATCCAGAAGGTCACCAAGATCGCCGGTTAATCCTCCGATTTCCGAACGATCTCGTCCGCGAGATACGGTCACCGGAGTAAAGCACCATCACGTTATAATTACGTGGTGGTGCTTGTCGTTCACACCGGTTTGGTCCCGTCCTTTCACCTAGCTTACGCGTGGGGGCGACATAAATCGGATATTTGGGTTATCATTAGCGCCAGACACCCGCCCCATACATCAACAGAAGGATCCTCATGAAGGTTTTCTCCCGCAAGTCCCTGATCGCCGCAGCAACCACGATCGCCCTGTCCGCCTCTGTCATCACCGCACCGGCGTTCGCTGATGATGATGACACCAACGCGCAGGAAAGCTCCGTCTCAACGCTGACCGACGGCAGCTCCGAAAAGAGCGACGACGCCGATAAGGAGGGCAGTGGCTCGCTCGGTTCTTCCAGCGACAAGGTGACCTACACCGATGACAACGGGAAGACGAAGCAGACCACCAAGATCGAGTACTACGCAAAGCAGATCGGTGCATTCGTCAAGATGCTGACCACGATCGCCTCGCTGTTCACCGCGATCTACTCCATCAGCAACGCCATCCAGAAACTGGCCCCGAAAGCGTAGTAGCCGGAACTAGTTACCCGGCACAAGCACATGATGAAGCGGTCTCCCCGTCGTATTCACGGGGCTGGCCGCTTTATCTTTTTCCGCCATCACACATCCCCACGATGATGTGATCCCCGGGGCAAGTTGTCTGATAATCGAAGAATCTCAATGCCCCCCCCCCCGGATGACCGACATCATGCGTGGGCTACTGTCAACCGTTGACCTACCCCCTATTGAGGACCTGTACCATGAAACTCATTTCACATTCCACACTCATCTCCGCAGTCACCACCACCGTCCTGACTGCTTCCGTCCTCTCTGTCCCAGCATGGGCCGAGGACACCATGCCTGGCAGCTCATCTTCTGAGGTATCCGGCAGTACCGAGGGGTCAGTCCGCACTGGTTCAAACAAAGACGAGAAGTCCGACAAGGATTCCGCTGGAACCGAGGAAGGTACCGGTGGCACAACTACCGGCAAATCCGATGCTGAGAAGACCGATCCGATCGCCACCGCCGTGGAGGGCTCCTCGGATAATGCACTGTCCTCGGGAATCGGCTCCAGTGAGAAGACCGAGTACAAGAATCTCGATGGTGACACGGTCGAGGGGCCCAGGGCCGCAATGGTCATCACGAAGATCATGCAGATCATCAAGGCCGTTGTCGGCATCATCAGCCTCTTATCCGCGGCAGCCTCGCTGACGAAGCTCATCCAGAAGTACCTTCCCCACTAAGTCACCTGGAGAAGAAACAGTCGTCGGAACACCGTACACAACTCTTTTTCCGATAGGATGTGTACGGTGTTTCCGTTCGCATACAGACCTGCGACGAGATCCACGTTAGCCGGTGGACACCCGGTAGACGTCGAATACTCCTTCAGTATTACGAAGCTGGGTCATGAGGGAGCCGAGTTGTTTGGTATCGGAGACCTCGAAGGTGAATCGACAAACCGCGACGTGATCCTCCGCAGAATACGAGTTCATCGCGGTGACAGTAACGCGCTGCTCATTGATGACCCGAGTCAGCTCGAACAGAAGTCCATGACGATCGAGCGCCTCCAATTGGAGTGTCGCCGCAAAGACACTCCCGGATTCCTCGGACGCCCATGATACCGCTATGAGACGTTCGGGCTCCTGATGGAGTTTCGCGGAGTTCGTACAGTCGCTGCGGTGTACGCTGACACCTCCGCCCCGAGTGACGAAACCGAAAATACTGTCACCCGGTACCGGACCACAGCATTTAGACAATTTCGCCATAACGTCGGGGCTTCCTTCGACGAGGATGCCAGTGCCGTCTCCCGGAGCCTGGCTTCGAGAACTGACCAGCTCGCTGAATGGTGTTCTGGCCGCGAGCGCGTCCTCGGCTTCGTCCGCAGAGCCAAAGTTGGCCATCAGGCGTGAAGCCACATGCTTCGCGGACACCGAGCCCGCTCCGATTGCTGTGTACAACGCATCGACGTCCGGGTAGTGCAATTCAGTCGCGACCGTCTTCATGGACTGCGCAGTGAAAAGCCGGTGCATCGGAAGTCCCCCGCGCTGAACTTCGGCAGCGAGCGCGTCACGGCCGAGTTCCAGGGATTCCTCACGACGTTCTTTGGCGAACCACTGCCGTATCTTGGCTTTCGCTCTAGGAGAGACGACGAACTTCTGCCAGTCGGCGCTAGGGCCAGCACCAGGATCCTTCGAGGTGAACACCTCGACACGGTCCCCTGACTTCAGAGTGGATTCAAGCGCGACGAGCTTGCCGTTGACTTTGGCACCGATACACCGGTGCCCGACTTCGGTGTGAACCGCGTAGGCAAAATCAACCGGAGTCGCTTCGACCGGCAGGTTGATCACATCCCCCTTCGGAGTGAACACGAAGATCTGAGTGGCCTGAAGATCGTATCGCAGCGAATCCAAGAATTCATTGGGGTCCGCAGCTTCCTTCTGCCAGTCGAGAAGCTGACGCATCCACGCCATCTGGTCTACTTCGGACTGCTCACCGGCGTGGGATCCCTTCGTCTCCTTGTACCTCCAGTGGGCTGCGATCCCGAACTCTGCGTTGTAGTGCATCTCATGAGTTCGAACCTGCACTTCAAGGGCTTTCCCACCCGGACCCATGACAGTGGTGTGAAGTGATTGGTATACCCCGAACCGTGGTGCCGAGATGTAGTCCTTGAAGCGTCCCGGCAGCGCTGAATAGAGAGAGTGGACGGCACCGATGGCTGCATAACAGTCATTGAGGTTGTCCACGAGAATGCGTATTCCGACCAGATCGAAAATCTCGTCGAAGTCACGTCCGCGTACAATCATCTTCTGGTAAATCGACCAATAATGTTTCGGACGCCCCATCACGCTGGCGGTGATGGAGTTTTCCTGCATGGTGAATTGGACATCGGAGATGATCTCGGCCAAGTACCTGTCCCGGGACGGTGCACGATCTGCCACCAGACGTACAATCTCGTCGTACTTCTTGGGATAGAGAATCGCGAAAGAGAGATCCTCCAGCTCCCATTTGATCGTCGCCATCCCGAGTCGGTGCGCCAGCGGGGCGATCACTTCTAGGGTCTGCCGAGCTTTCTTGGCCTGTTTCTCTGGTGGAAGGAATCGCATCGTCCGCATGTTGTGCAGTCGATCCGCTACCTTGATGACCAGAACCCGAGGATCTTGGCTCATTGCAACGATCATCTTCCGGATCGTCTCGGCTTCTGCCGCAGCTCCTAGGGCCACCTTATCGAGCTTGGTGACACCATCAACCAATCGAGCGACTTCTTCCCCAAATTCGGCGGAGAGATCCTCGAGACTGTAGTCCGTGTCCTCCACAGTGTCATGGAGCAGCGCGGCGATCAGGGTGGTGGTGTCCATCCCGATTTCAGCGGCAATGGTCGCTACCGCAAGCGGGTGAGTGATGTACGGGTCACCGGATTTCCGGTATACGCCATCATGAAGACGTTCGGCAGTACGGTAAGCGTGCTGCAGAACCTCAATGTTCGCTTTCGGATGTATCTTGCGGTGAATGCTCACCAGAGGATCGAGGACCGGGTCAACCTTCGTCCTGGTCCCGGTAAGACTTCGTGCCAGTCGTGCTGACATGCTCCGCATGTTGACCTGCTGTTTACTGCCATGCCGGTTCTGAGACATCAGCAATCACCACCGGTAGGTTCATTGATCACGGTCAGCGGGCTATCCCCGAGGCGTTCCCGTCCGCCCAGCCTCGGAACCTCCAGAACCACTGCGTGCCCAGACACCACAGCACCGCAGCTTTCCAGGAGTTTCCTTGCTGCAACGAGAGTGCCTCCGGTCGCTAGTACATCATCCACGAGCACGACCCGGACGCCCTCGAGATCCGTCCCAGTGTCTGCCGGTACCTCAAGCGCTGCCGTTCCATATTCCAGTTGGTATTCCTCGGTGTGTACCGGAGGGGGAAGCTTCCCCTTCTTGCGGATCGCGAGAATACCGAGCCCCAGACGGTAAGCGACAGCGGAGCCGAGGAGAAAACCGCGCGCATCCAAGCCTCCGATCAGTTGGGCGCCATAGCGCTCGGCCGTGTCCGCGAGTTCATCGACCACCAGTTGAAATGCCTCCGCGTCCGCCAGAACCGGAGTCAGATCCTCGAACAGGATTCCTTCCTCCGGAAAATCCTGGACGTAACGGATCTTCGCTGCGAGTGCCTCGCGCGCATTGTCGTACGTCATTGTCCCTCACTCTCCTGCCACCGGTCCATGTTCCACCCGATCCCGGAATTACCGGTATTCACCACAACGTTACCTACGTTGCGGTCCACCACAAATATGCGGGGTTCTGCAGCCAACGGGATGGTCGGAACCTCCTGCCAGAGCCGTTCTTCGGCAGCCCGGAAACCCTCGAGATCGTCACTGGTGACGTTCACGGAACCATACTCGGCAGCCGGCCCCAGTGCCACCAGCAACGCATCGAGTTCTCCCTCGGTGACCTTGGGATTCCACCATTCGTCAAACGAGGAGACATCGAGATCAGCGAGGGTCCCGCCCTCGGTACTTGCGTCGATCACGGTGATTCCGGCTGGTTCACAGGAAACTCTGATCGCCTCCACCATCGCCGCCAACCGTGCATCCGGGCCGAGGTAACCAATCCGCACGGTACTTCCGGCAAGAACCTGGGCGCGAGCGATATCGACACCGAGATGGGCGTCGGAAATCGGACGATCATGATCCGTAGCGGGGCTGTTCGCGGGGGAAAGCCTCACCCCCATCGGCGGGACCGGATGATCCGCGATTCTCGACGATGCCGCTGCAACAGCCGTTTGATCAATGCACGCGGCAAACGCCGCACGATTCTCCGGTACAGAGAACAGGCTCCCATCCCCCAAAACCAGTTGTTCGATCCGGTCGCCGGTCATGTACTCGACATCAGCGGTGTTTCCCGGATCATCCCGGTTCACCCAATCAACCGATGTTCCACCGCTGAAGTCAGCGAGAACCGCCGAGGCTTCTTCTCTGCGCTCGGCAATGTCTGTACCCCTAGGCCAGACCATCACCGACTCCGACTCAGCGGGATCTCCGTTGAAATGATCGTTACGCCGGAGGATGACAGTCCCGTCCCCATCCACTCTGTCAATGGTGAACGGCCCCGAAGAAACCTGAAGTTCTGGGTCAAAGGAACTGAGGTTGAACCCGGTGTTCCAGACATCAGCTACCGGACGGAGTGCCTCGACGTTCTCCGTGACCAGTGCCGTGACCAGCTCTCCTTCAGAGATCCCTACCTTGGCGGCGATGGCGTGCGACGGCAGCACCGTCCCCGGGCCGAACATGTGCCTCCACCGTGCACCGGTGCCTTCATTGAACACGAGGGTGAACTCTTTCGCTCCGGCAGTGCAGTCCAAGTTCTTCACCTGGTGGTTGAGCGGCAAAAATGCGTCGAAAAGACCGGGAAGCACACCGGCTTTATAGGAGAGCAGAAAATCTGTACAGGTCACCGGCGCGCCGTCGGAATAGGATGCCTCGGGATTAATGGTGTAGATCACCCGGGGCTCCGCTCCCGGAAGTTTCTGCGCGGTGATGAGGTCCCGATTCGGGATCTGTTGTCCGGAGGGACCGTGAACAAACGCCGGTGGATAAAGCCTTCCAGCGAGGGTATCAGCGCTTGTCGACGCACCGAGTAGGCTTGCCGCATTCGTGGTTGCCAAGGGAGAGGACGTGGCGAGTGTCAACCGTGTCGGTTCCGGAGGAAGAGTCCCTTCACCGGAGACATCACCAGGCGTCCCACAGGCACCGAGAAAGACCAAGGCCCCGGAAATCACAGCGAACACTCGTGACAGCGAGTACTTGCTCTTCACCGATTTTCGGGGCAGCAGGTCGGCCATGCGAACAGTCCTTGTTGGTCTTCGGGGAATCATATCGCCTCGGATACTTCCTACGGTCCACCCCCTTTTTTCATTGGACTCCGGGTAGAAAGACCGAGAATGCTCCACGCGGAACTCATCACAGTATAAGCAACCCGCGCATAGTTCTCATCACCGGAGGAAGGGCAGGCCACCTCAATGAGATCAGCCGTAGGACATCAACGTATCCTACGGCTGATCTTGTCACACAGTGTGCCCGAGCTTATCTACTGGCCGGGCCGCCAGCTAGCACCGTGAGGTCCGTGGCCCGGGTTCACGGCGGGAACCGGCGTGGATACCGTCCTGCGGGGCCCACGTTCGCTGTTGTTTGAAGCTCCTGACCCGGAGTCGGAAACTCCGACCCGGACATCCTGGCGTCCTTCGCGTTCCGCGAGAACACGTTCATTGTGCTCACGAATCTTACGCTGGCGGTTCTTGAGGGTGACCAGGATAGGTGTGGCGAGGAACACCGATGAGAATGTTCCTTCAATCACGCCGATGAATTGGACGAGCGCGAGATCCTTCAGGGTGCCAACTCCCATGAGCCACACCGCCACGACCATAAGCGCTGCAATGGGAAGCGCGGATATGACCGTCGTAGCGATGGACCGCATCACCGTCTGGTTGACAGCGAGGTTCGCCTGCTCAGCATACGTTCTCCGTTTCGTATTGAGGAATCCCGCCGTGTTTTCCTTTACCTTATCGAATACGACAACGGTGTCGTAGAGCGAGAACGCAAGAACTGTGAGCAGACCGATGACCGTGGCCGGGGTAACCTCGAATCCGATAATCGCGTAGATACCCGCAACAACAACGCCGTCGACGAATAGGCCCGCCATGGCGGCGATCGCCATGTCGCGCTCGAAACGTACGGTGATGTAACCGAAGATCAAGACGAGGAACACCCCAAGTGAGAGCAGCATCCGATTCGTGATCGTCGATCCCCACGATTCGGACACCGTCGAGTCACCAACGACATCGGGGTTCGGTTCACCGGAAGCATCCACCGGCTGGAAGCTCCCGAATAGTTCCTCGCGGGCATTCTGGATCTGCTGCTCATCGAGGCGCTCGGAATTGATCTCAAGGATCCGTGAGTCTCCGGCACCGACGACCTGAACCTTCTGTGGAATAACACCGGTGGCCTCAGTGAACACCTCGGCCGCTGCCTCAGTGGAGATACCTTCCGCAGGCATGTTCATTTTGGTTCCCCCCTCGAAGTCAATCCCGAGCGTGAACCCGCGGATGACTATCCCGAGGAAGCAGACAACGAGAACGATGCCCGTGATGGCATACCAAACCCGACGGCGCCCGACAAAGTCGATTCCGCCCTCACCTGTGTAGAGACGTCTGAAGATGGAAGAACTCATGATTATTTCTCCTCGTTCTCGCCGGACTCGACACCGGAGTTTACTGAGGCTACCGGGGTTGAACCCGATGGCGTGGCGCCCGCTTCACTGAGTCGAGCGATGGTCTGCGCATCGGTTTCTCCGTCAAGCGCGTTGTCGGCGTGGTCTCCTGCGAGCCATTCACCACGGGTACGTCGTTCTCCCGCAACCCTCATGACCCCAGCAAGTCCGTTGACCCGCGGGCTAGCGAAGAACCGCTTACGTGAAGCAAGAATGACTAGCGGGGATGTGATCAGGAAGATCACCAGCAGATCGAAAACGGTCGTGAGGCCGAGTGTGAAGGCGAAGCCCTTGACGTCTCCGACTGCAAGAAGGTAAAGCACGACAGCGGCGATCAAGGAGACGAAGTTGCCGGAGAGAATAGTGTGCTTGGCTCGCTCCCATGCCCTCGGCACCGCAGAACGGAATGTCCTTCCCTCCCGGACCTCATCCTTGATTCTCTCGTAGAACACGACGAAAGAGTCAGCGGTGGTACCGATTCCGATGATCAGACCAGCGACCCCGGCGAGATCCAGGGAGTACCCGATCCAGCGTCCCAGGAGCACAAGCGATCCATAAATCAGCGAACCTGATGCGAAGAGTGTGAACACCGCGAGGAAACCGAAGATCCGGTAGTACGCAAGGCAGAACATACTCACCAGGATCAGGCCGATGATCCCTGCGATCAGACCGGCTTTGAGGGACGCAAATCCAAGGGTAGCCGGGATGGTCGTGGCTGTACCACCTCGCTCGCCATTCTCCCCCGCGAAGGACAGGGGCAGCGCCCCGTAACGGAGGTTACTGGCGAGGTCCATCGCTTCCTGCTGAGTGAAGGACCCGGTGATCGAGGTACCGGATCCGACCGGTGTCGGAGACTGGATGACAGGCGCCGAGATCACCTCGGAGTCGAGGGTGATGGCCACCTGACGCTTCAGGTATTCCTGGGTCAGGGAAGCCCACGATGCACCGCCCTGCTCACCGGGGCCGGATTTGAAGGAGAAATTAATCTCCATTTGCCCGGTCTGAGGATTCAGACCACCATTGATCGGACGATTGGTGTCGATTTCATTTCCGCTCAAACGCATCCCGTGAACTGGATCGGTTTCCCCGACGAGAAGCGGTGACGGACCGAGGATGTACTTCGCTCCGGATTCCACGTCGCAGGCGACGAGAGGCTTCGCTGGATCATCGGTGCCTGCGATCGGATCGAGTTCTTCGTTACAGATCAACAACGATGCCGCAGCGAGCTGGGTCGTCGGGTCCTCGGACTGCCGATCCTCACGCAGCATCGCGGTGACCTCAGCGCGGCGTTCCGCCGCCTCGATTGAGTTCGCGGGTTCTTTAGGAGCCGTTGCACTGATCTTCGGCGCATCAATCTTCTCCACCTCGACGGTAGCACCGGAATTCTCCGATTCAGGGGCGGAAGCCCCCTCATCTGTCCCCTCAGCCTGTGCTTGAATGTCTGATATTGCTTTGGCCTGCTGTTCTGCGTCGAGGTTGAGTTGCTCGGTCAGTTGATTGACAGCGTCCTGGGCTTCCTCGGGAGTTATCACTCCGAGGGATACCCATCTCTCCGCCATTTCGGTCTGTTGTTCAAGTAACCGCTCCGGATCTGGCTGTCCCGGCTCCGCGACGGGGCGGAACAACAATTGGGAGGTCTGTCCGAGAGCCCGTGCCTGGGATGTATCCTCACCCGGAACCGTAATCACGAGCGTATTACCGTCGGTCACCACCTCTGCACCGGAGACACCCATACCGTTGACACGGTTCTGGAGAATGTTACGGGCCTGATCCAGTTGATCCTTCGTCGGTTCCTCACCCTGGGGAACCAGAGTCACCCGAGTTCCACCTTGAAGGTCGATGCCCAGTCGGGGCTTCGCCGAGTGGTCACCGGTCAGCAGGACCAGTGAGTAAACGAAGATCAGGATCACCAGGTAAAGGGCGAGCGCGATCACCGGCCAGTTCTTCTGCCCGACGCGTCTGCGCCCAGATTGCGAAGCCAATGGAGTGTCTCCTTGTGTCTCAGCGTATTCCGTTGGCCCGCGATTTCCGGAAGGGAAACTCGGCCAGCGCTGATAGGGGTTTCGGACGGATGAAACTCTGCCCCTGGACAGTCCAGGGGCCAGCGTTCATCTGTGCTTGTGGTCGTCATAGCATTTGTCCGGAACGGAGCCTGAGACCACACTGTGGGTCACGCCGTCCGGTCGTCACGGTTATAGTACGGCATCCGGGGCATCCGACCGGTTGCGGTCTCCCCTCTCGCCAGCAAACCGAGAATTAGGCGAGGATAACCAGATTATCCGGGTAGTGTCGTACCGTATATCCGGGTTTAATTCCGTTCGCCTCTGGTCCCATCATCAGGATGCTCGATGGCCTCCGAGCGGACAATCTCATCATCCTCGTTTCGATCATTTGAATCGGTGCGGACATCCGTGTCCTCCCAGAATCGTTCATTGGAATTCATGCCGTCGGCAGCGGTGGACACCGACGATGTATCCACCTTCCGGATGATCGCGCTGCGTTCCCAGGTCATCGTCACCCCCACTGCGATCTCGAGATCCACCAGTTCCTCAGACATTCCACGGACTACCCCGTGAACGCCTGACGTTGTGACGACCCGGTCCCCAGCGTGCAGGGAGTTCTGCAGGGACTGAATCTCCTCCATGCGACGACGCTGACGGCGTGCCTGAATCGTGGTCGGGATGATGAAGATGGCGGCAATTGCTCCGAATATCAAGATATTGGTGAGATCCATGTCCACCACTATGCCAGAGACATGACCTCGAATCGCACAGTCGGGTCTGCGGTCTGCTCTATACGAGCGTAGCCTTTACCGATCAGCCCTGAAGCGCCCCAGGTTCAATGCCGGGTGTGCCCTCAGGAGGTTGGAGCCCCAAGTGACGCCACGCAGCTACCGTCGCCACCCTCCCTCGTCCGGTGCGTGCAATCATCCCGGCCCGGACTAGGTAGGGTTCACAGACCTCTTCCACGGTCGCGGGTTCTTCACCAACAGCTACGGCAAGGGTATTCACCCCAACCGGGCCACCACCGTGACCTCTGATCAGTGCATCAAGAACTGCTCTGTCAATCCGGTCCAGTCCCATTGCATCGACGTCGAAAACCACGAGAGCTGCACGTGCGGCACCGATGTCTATGTGTCCGTCACCGTACACCTCCGCGAAATCGCGGACGCGTCGCAGCAACCTGTTCGCGATCCTTGGCGTACCCCGGGAGCGTGATGCTATCTCGCCGGCGGCATCTGCGTCGATGGTTACTCCGAGGATTCGGGCCGCACGCGTCACCACCCTCGTCAGATCTGTGGTGTCATAGAACTCCATTTGTGCGGTAAAGCCGAACCTGTCCCGTAACGGCCCCGTCAGCATCCCGGAACGGGTTGTCGCGGCAACCAGAGTGAATGGTGCCAGTTCGAGGGGGATAGACGTGGCTCCGGGTCCTTTACCCACGATAACGTCGATCCGAAAATCCTCCATCGCCATGTAGAGCATTTCCTCCGCAGGCCGCGCCATCCGGTGAATCTCATCGATGAACAGGACATCCCCTTCCATGAGATTGGACAGCATGGCCGCGAGATCACCGGCCCGCTCCAGAGCGGGACCGGAGGTCATCCGGAGGGAACTGCCGAGTTCCTGCGCGATGATCATCGCCATTGTCGTCTTTCCGAGACCCGGGGGACCTGACAGTAGGACGTGATCAGGTGCAACCCCTCGTTTCCTCGCTCCAGTGAGAACGAGGTCCAACTGATTGCGTACCTTCGGTTGTCCGATGAATTCGTCCAGGGAACGAGGACGCAGGGTGGTCTCAATGTCTCCGTCAGCCGGTTGCCGATCCGGGGCTACTGACGCATCCACTGGGCGGCCTCGGCCGCTGACTCCATCTCTGGTGTCCGGTAACTGAAACTCGGTTTTCTCGATGTCGGACATGTCCTCACCCTAATCCCACGAAGATCGGGAGTACTTCCAATCCTTCAGCTTGCGGCATCAGGCCCGTCCAAGGCGAGCGAGCGCCGCTCGGAGTGCACCGGCGGTGTCGAGTCCTGGGTTCTCTTCGGAAACCGCATTCACCGCTGTCGCTGCGGTGCGCTCGGGGAACCCGAGTCCGATCAACGCTTCGACCACCTGTTGCGGAATGATCATTCCGGGGACGACCTCCGTCTTCTCGGGCGCACCTCCGGCAGTGTATGTTCCGACTTTGTCCTTCAGATCAACGATCATCCGTTCAGCCATGCGCTTACCGACACCAGGGATACGTTGCAAACCACGCACATCACCTCCACCGATCGCGACCGCCAGCTCGCCGGGGTCGAAGACCGATTGTGCAGCGAGGGCCAGACGCGGTCCGAGGCCAGACACAGTCTGCAGGAGCGTGAACATTTCCCGACTCTCGGGATCGGTGAATCCATACAAGTTCATCGCATCTTCACGGACAACCAGCGTAGTGAGTACCCGGGTGTGCTCTCCCCTATGCAGTGTCGCGAGGGTCTGCGGGGTCGCGGTGAACAGATACCCCACTCCGGCACACTCGATGACCGCGGTATTGAGTCCGACGTCGATGACTTCTCCGTGGAGTGAAGCGATCATGCTGAAAAACTCCTCTTGCCTCTGTCCGGGGAAGGTGTCCCTCCGGTGACTGCTCCTTGATGATTACCGACGACACGCCCCTGTTGCTGCCGGAAAATCATGGGTGCCCGCCAGCAGTGGCACACAGCCAACGCGAGGGCATCAGCCGCATCAGCCGGTTTTGGCGGTTCCGAGAGCCCGAGAATTCGGGTAATCATCGCGGTCATCTGTTTCTTGTCCGCACGACCATTTCCGGAAATGGCCTTCTTCACCTCGCTGGGGGTGTACATGTGGACGGGAATGTTTCGTTCAGCGGCTGCGAGAACGAGAACCCCCACGGCATGAGCGGTATGCATCACGGTAGAGACGTTGCCCCGCTCGAAGACCCTCTCCACTGCAACCACATCAGGTTGATATTCCGCCATCCATTCCCGGACAGCGACGGACAAACGAAGAAGTCGGTGTGCGAGATCTTCCGTAGCCGGTGTCCGCACGACACCGACCGATACCGGGAAAACCGCACGTCCTCTACCCGCCTGAACAACAGAGAGCCCGCACCTGGTCAGTCCCGGATCAATCCCCATCACTCGTATTCCCTCGAGATTCACCCGTGACACCGGTCCCTCCGTCGATGCGCCCCACTACCAATGTAGGTACCGGGCAGAATCACCCCAGTCATCCGGCGGGGATATCGGATGACCAGCGGACCATTCCATGAAGAGCAAGGTTGAATGAGGGAGCCGCCGGACCACAGCCCAGATTAGCACAGACTTGCGAATCGGGTGCGGATCCTGCGATTGTCCCAGACGGTGGGTTTAATCCTCTTCGAGTTCCGCCAGAACCTCGGGCGAAAGATCCATATTGGTATAGACGTTCTGAACGTCATCAGACTCCTCGAGGGCGTCGATGAGTTTGAATATGCGGCGGGCGTCGGCAGTTTCGAGCGGCACCTCAACCGATGCACGGAAGTCACTGTCAGAGTCATCAACCGGGATATCCGCCGCAATGAGTGCATCCTTCACTGCGGGAATGTCTCCGGGAGAGGAAACAACCTCGAAGAGGTCACCCACCTTAGTGACGTCCTCCGCATCAATTCCAGCCTCGAGAACAGCCATGAGGAGATCATCCTCCGTGCGCCCCTCGGCAGCCACGGTTACGATTCCTTTCCTGCTGAACAGGTAACTGACCGCACCGGAATCCGCCATTGACCCACCGTTCTTGGTCATCCGCGTCCGAACCTCGGTGGCTGCCCGGTTCCGGTTGTCGGTGAGACACTCGATCAACACCGCGACACCATTCGGTCCGTAGCCTTCGTACATGATCGTCTGCCAGTCCGCGCCACCAGCTTCCTCACCGGAACCACGTTTGCGGGCACGCTCAATATTGTCGTTCGGAACCGAGGCCTTCTTAGCCTTCTTGATCATGTCATCCAAGGTCGGGTTGGCGGAAGGGTCACCGCCACCGGTACGTGCCGCCACCTCGATATTCTTGATGAGTTTGGCGAATTCCTTACCGCGTTTCGCATCGTTGGCGGCCTTCTTGTGCTTGGTGGTCGCCCATTTGGAGTGGCCGGACATCGTATACCCTTTCCTCGGTGCGGTGCTCTGTGTCCGTCATCCGATGAGTCGGATCACGGATGACGAGAGGGACTGTGCCCCCTCCCACCAATGTCACTGACGACACGGCGGCACCACTGAAATACGTCGTTTGATTCGTTCCGATTATACGCGGACCATGGCAGCACCCCGAGCCGGGTCCACATAGCGATTCCTTCACATGCTGGCCGTGACCATGTCCCGGAACATCTGGTGTACCCTCGTGTCCCCGGTGCATTCCGGATGGAATGACGTAGCGAGGACAGTGCCGGACCGGACGGCGACAACCGCACCCGCGGCAGGACCGTCCGGGACGGTCGCAAGTACGTCGACACCGGGTCCCACCCGTTCCACCCAGGGGGCACGGATGAAGACGGCGTGGACGGCGCCCTCAATCCCGGCGAATGCAAGGTCTGTCTCGAAAGAGTCGACCTGCCTGCCGAATGCATTCCGGCGTACCGTCACATCGAGTACGCCGAAGCTATGTGCGTCTGCGCGGGTATCAAGGACCTCTCTTGCCAACAGAATCATTCCCGCGCAGGTTCCGTAGACGGGAAGTCCGTCAACGAGGAGCTTCCGTAACGGCTCCAGAAGCCCTCCGAGATCAAGGAGTTTGGACATCGTGGTAGATTCTCCACCCGGAATGATGAGCCCGTCGATCCCCTCCAGGTGTTCCGTACGCCGGATCTGCCGGTGCGCGACACCTATGCAGTCGAGAGTCTTCTCATGTTCTCTGACGCCGCCCTGCAGCGCCAGAATCCCGATCATCACTGTGGTGATGTCCTTTCATTGGTGGCCAGTGTGGACATGGGGATGGACTGTGTTCCCGGTCTCAAGGTACGCGCTAATCCCTCCTGAGTGACAACCGCCACCAGGTTGCCGGCTCGGTCGAAGATACGTCCATGAGTCAGAGCCCGGCCCCCCGACGCTGACGGGGATACCTGGTCGTAGAGGAGCCACTCATCGGCACGAAACGGGCGGAGGAACCACATCGCATGATCAAGCGACGCCTCCTGAACCTCCGCCCCGGGGTGCGGCACCAGCGCTGACTGGAGCAAGGTCATATCAGACATGTAGGCCAGGGTGCAGACGTGCGCGACATCGTCGTCAGGTAACCGCGTCCGCGATCTAAGCCATACCACCTGTTGACTCGCAGTATAGGGATTGTGCTGGTAGTGGGCTGGATCAACGACTCTGATGTCGAAATCACTCCACTCCGCCAACAGCGCACGCATCGATTCCCGCATATTGGACACGTCCGTCACTATTTCCTCCGGATCAGGAACTTTCCTCATCTGGTCGGAGTGCTCAATACCGTGGTCACCTGAGCAATGGAAGGAAGCCGACATGATGAAGATCGGCTGCCCACTCTGAATTGCCCTGACCTGGCGGGAGCAGAAGCTTCTCCCATCCCGGATACGATCAACGAGAAAAATCGTGGGGCGGTCAGATCTCCCGGCGGATACGAAATAACCGTGGAGCGAGTGCACCGCGAACCCGTCATCCACCGTCCGGGTCGCCGCCACGAGTGCCTGTGCAGCGACCTGACCACCAAAGGTACGGAGCAGTGCGGACTCGATCACGGTTCCCCGGAACAGGTCCCTCTCGATCTGCTCCAGATCAAGGACCCGGTTTATTCTGGCCATGATCCTGCTTTTGCTCCTCGACACCGACTAACCCGGCACACCCGTTTCCCAGGGCGACGTGGGGCCTGAATAAAACGCGGATCGGGCCCCGGAACGGTGAAATTCAGTTCCAAAAGGCCCGAAAACGCTTGAAACTACACGGCCGCGCCAATACTGGAAAGACCAATCTCCGACACCCGCCGACTTCCGGCTTCAGCATCCTGCGGTGCAACGAGCGACTGATTATGCAGAAGCTCGGACAGACTTGATGCACGGTCCCCCACAAGGATCGGATCGGAGTCGATGGTGTCGTTGATGTTGCGGAGCTCCGTCAACAGTTCATCCACGGAAAAGCCGCAGGCTCCGTCAGCACAGTCGAGGATGACATAACGGCAGTTTCGGAGCCGCTTGCTGTGCAACACCATTCTGGCGGTTTCCGCGCTACGCCGCAGTTCCCCGCGGTCCAATCCAGCACCGGAACCCGGGCCAAGATCCTCGAGGAACCTCTCCAAGCGTTGAACACCCCCTGCAAACTCTCCGGCGAACACCACGGAATCAGTCTCCGTGACCAGTGCAGGTTCGGAACTCAACAGGATCTTGAAAACCAGCGGAACGCCGTCAGCATGCTGCCCCAGCAGGATGCGGTCACCACCCTCGGGCGCTGACGCGGCGTAGATACGGCTGCGGTTAGCCATGAACGAAACCTCCTGCTGAAAATGAACGGTGCTTTGATCCCAGTGTAGTCCCACGGACGGGCGGTCACACCCATCTCAGGATCCTTCACCACCCACGTTCGGCAAGTCGGTGAGGCTGCGGAATTTCATCCACATTGATCCCGACCATGGCCTCACCGAGACCACGGGACACCCTTGCGATGGTCGCCGGATCCTCGTAGTTCTGGGTTGCTTGGACGATAGCGCGGGCACGCTCGGCGGGATTACCGGACTTGAAGATTCCGGAGCCCACGAACACACCATCTGCTCCGAGCTGCATCATCATCGCGGCATCAGCGGGGGTGGCGATTCCACCGGCGGTGAAGAGGACGACGGGGAGGGCACCAGTCTCCGCGACCTCGCGAACAAGCTCGTAGGGTGCCTGAAGTTCCTTGGCGGCGACGTAGAGCTCATCTTCAGCCATGGAGGACAGGCGCTTGATCTCCGCACGAATGGTACGCATGTGGGTGACCGCGTTGGATACGTCGCCAGTACCCGCTTCCCCCTTGGACCGGATCATCGCTGCTCCCTCGTTGATACGCCGGAGCGCCTCACCGAGATTCGTCGCACCACACACGAACGGCACGGTGAACCCGAACTTGTCGATGTGATTCGCGTAATCGGCGGGTGTGAGCACCTCGGACTCGTCGATGAAATCCACCCCGAGCGATTGGAGAACCTGTGCTTCCACGAAATGACCGATACGTGCCTTAGCCATCACCGGAATGGAAACGGCCTCGACGATGCCCTCAATCATGTCGGGATCTGACATGCGGGACACGCCCCCCTGGGCGCGAATATCCGCGGGAACCCGTTCGAGGGCCATGACTGCGGTGGCACCGGCATCCTCGGCGATCTTGGCTTGCTCCGGTGTAACGACGTCCATGATCACGCCGCCTTTGAGCATTTCTGCGAGACCGCGTTTGACTCGTGCTGTGCCTCGGGTTGGTTCGTTGTTGCTCACTGCGTTTTCCGTCTCCTGTATGCGGGGTGGGTCCTGGAAAGTACCCGCTCATAGTAGAACGGAAGACCCTTCGAGGTACACAACAGGTCGACTTACTTTCACCACCGCCCGGGATGGCCCTGGGCTCAGCTCTCGCTGTCATTGAGAGAAAGCGCGAAATACTCTGGGAGAGGTGCCGTCCCACCAAGCCTCATGAGCCGCACGAGCGGCCGGGTGCGCAGCGCCCTCGTGCGGGTCACATAGTCGTTGTAGAAGCGGTAGGACGTGTCCACCCGAAACACCGCGCGCTCCAGAAGTTCCGGGGGATCTCCCTCCATGTTCCTCATGTGGGCACTGATGCGGTGCTCCAGTTGCGCCCGTTCCGTGAAACTCCCGGGAAGAAGTGGAACGTCGATCGCCTGCCGCGCATCAGCCTCTGCCCCCGGGGTGAGAACCCCCACGAGATCCGCACGCCTATCGAGGGCCGCTTGTAGACTCGACAGTGCCGCATCCGTCCCTATGTGCAGCCGGTTGAGCCGTTGCGCCGTGAAATAACACCAGCACGCGAATGCGGTCACGATGACCGCCAGAGTTACCCATATGATCAGCACAGACGCACCCCTGATCCATCATCGACGGTACGGTAGACTTCGAGAACCTTGTCCGCGACCGCCTGGCAGTCGTACTTTTTCGCTCTCCGGTGACCAGCCGCGATCAGAGCTAGTCGCCGATCCTCATCATCCAGGAGACATCTGAGTTTCTCTGCGAGATCACCATCGGAGCCAACAGCGAACAGAAGTCCCGACGGTTGCTCGGATTCGACATCACAAACAGCAGCAAACGCCTCAAGGTCGCTGGCCACCACGGCAGCTCCGGCAGCCATTGCCTCGACGAGGACAATCCCGAAGGACTCTCCCCCGGTATTCGGAGCCACGTAGATGTCGGCGGCCCCGAGAATCGCGGCCTTCTCCTCATCGCTGACGCGTCCCACGAAACTCACGGAGTCCATGGACCGGGGTGTTCCGCCTCCGATCACCGTGCAGTGGACCTCGCGTTCTAGTTTCGCCAATGCCCGCAGGAGAATGTCGAGGCCTTTCCGCGGTTCATCGAGTCTGCCGAGAAAGACGATCTCGGGGCGTCGATTTTCCCGCCGGGGCCTGTTCCCTGCCGCCACCGCACGTTCATGATCGATACGCGCAGATTCGAAGAAGGCGGTGTTGACCCCATTGGGAATGAGGATCGGGTCTCCACCGAGTTGCTCGACCTGCCAGCGACGAGCCATCTCAGACACCGCGATTCCGCCGCGGATCTTCTCCAGCATCGGCCGGAGCAGGGGCATAGCGAGACGAAGAAGACGTGATCCTGACGATGAAGCATGATAGGTGGCAACTATCGGCCCCTCCGCGAGACGAAGCGCCGACATTGAGAAACTCGGGGAGTTGGGTTCATGGATGTGCAGGACATCGAAATGCCCGTTCCGGATAAACTGCCGCAACCTGCGGTTCACCCAGGGGCCGAATGACAGCCTAGCGACGGACCCGTTGTAGCGGAACGGGAAGCTTCGGCCCCCACGGATGACGAAATCAGGTACCTCAGTGTCTGCGGAACAAGGCCCGATCACCTCGACATGGTGCCCGGAATCGATAAAACGATGTGCAACATCGATAATGTGAGCCTGGACTCCACCAGGTTCATCAAATGAATACGGACAAACGACTCCTATCCTCATTGCGACTGCCCGGCCTTACGCTGAAGTCCGCGTGCAAGGCGATCAGCATCAAGATCGGCGTTCCACTGCGGCTGGAGCATGTGCCAGTCAGCGGGGTAGGCGGCAATGTTAGCCGCAAAGATGTCCGCCATCTTCTGCACGGCCGCATCGATATCCTCGCCGACGATGATTTCATCGGAGACACTGAACCCCCACCCATCGGAGGTGAAGTAACTGTGTGCGACATGCAGAGCGGCACCGGTATCCCGGGCAAGCCGAACGGCACCGCTCGGCATCCGGGCCGACTCACCGAAGAAGTTGACTGTCACCCCCGTGTGTTTTAGGTCTCGCTCCCCCATCAAGCAGACGATCCCACCAGACTGGAGTCGATCTCGGAGAATGGGGAAAGGTGGGGGCCCACCGGTCAACGGCAACACCTCGAATCCGAGTGTCGTACGGAACCGCACGAAGGCGTCATACAGCACCTCGGGTTTCAACCGCTCCGCTACTGTGGTGAAGCTGCCGTACCGTTGCACCATCAGGAGCCCCGCCATGTCCCAGTTTCCGGAGTGTGGCAATACCAAAATCAGGCCCCGTGGCGAGGCCACCGCCGCATCCAACGTACGGAGTCCAACCACATTGGGGGCGAGTTCCGCCAAGAGATCCCGGCGCTTCGCCAGGACCGGCAACCGAAACGCCTCAAGCCAGTAACGTGCATAGGAACGAACCGAAGCTCGAACGAGGTCACGGGTCACGTTCTCCGCACCTACAACTCTGGTCAGGTTCGCACGGAGCTGTTCCATACCACGCCCCCCTCCCGACGCGAGATCCGCTCCGAAGGTGAAGAGCGCTCGCGCAATCGGAGCCGGAAGCCAACGGACGACCCGCCACCCGAGCAGGTACCCCACCGCGGCAGGATCACCGGAGAGCACCGCTTCAATGAGATCACACCTCGGGCGGCGAAAGTTCCCGGGCCAACATCGATCAGCGTGGTTGCCGTCCATGTGTCTGTCTCCTCGACCTAGTAGGTTCGCGCTCCTGTGGGCGGGGCTGTTCGATCTGAAGCATTTGACGAACGTGAAGCGAAGCGGAGCCGCTGCACGACTGTGAGGACCGTACCAACGGCGAGCACCCAGATCGAGATCTCAATCGCCCAGGGAACACCGAGCCCGGTCAATCCGATACCCAGCAGTCCGATGATCAGACGTTCGGGGCGTTCGATGAGTCCCCCGACGATGCGCAGACCGGATGCTTCTCCTCTCGCCTTCACGTAGGAGATAACCTGGGAACCGACCAAAACGACCAACGACGCAGCAACCACCGAGCCAGCAGCCTGGTGCGTGTAGATGAGCCACCAGGTTACGGCACCGAAGAATGCACCGTCGGTGATCCGGTCACAGGTGGCGTCCAATGTAGCACCGAACTTCGTTCCTCCACCCCGCATTCGGGCCATCGTCCCGTCGATCATGTCAAACGCAGAGAACAGACCCGTAAGCACAGCAGCGGCGAACAGGTGACCCGTGGGAATCAGAATCACGGACAGGGCAATAGCCAGGGTCGCCGAGACAACGGTGATCGTGTTTGGGGTGAGACCTAACCTGAGCATCACCCGGGCGACAGGTTCGACGACGACAGCGGCCGGACGTCGACCGCGTGCGCTAAGCATCCCCGCCTCCCAAAGGGGTCACCCAGGCATCCGCGAGAAGTCTTCTCGTGTCACGCAGAAGCTGCGGCAGAACCTTCGTTCCGTCAATGACCGTCATGAAATTTGAGTCACCGGCCCACCTCGGAACAATGTGCATGTGCAGGTGATCAGCCACCGATCCTCCGGATGCCCTGCCGAGATTCAGACCGACGTTGATGGCATCCGGACCGGAAACCGCCTTCACGGTTTTGACCGCGGTCTGCGCGAACACCATCAACTCCTTCGATTCTTCTGGGGTGAGGTCCTCGAGATTCGCCACCTTACGGTAGGGAACGACCATCATGTGCCCGGAATTATACGGGTAGAGATTCAACACGCAGTACACGAATGAACCACGGGCGATGATCAGGCCTTCCTCGTCGTCGAGTTCAGGAATCCGGAGAAAAGGATCAGAGACTCTTCCATCAGCAGCGCGCCCACCTGCACCGGGATCCGCGATGTAGGCCATGCGGTACGGAGCCCAGAGACGTTGCAGATGGTCGGGGTTCCCCAGGCCACTGTCGACGACGATTCCGTCAGCCGCCGCCTTCTCTCCCTCAGCGGCGGGCCGCAAGACGATCCTCATTCGGCTGATCATTGATCCGATCCCGGGCCCAGGAAACGATCAAATTAACCGCCTCCTCTACTGGCACTCCGTTCACCTGGCTGCCATCCAGGAATCTGAAGCTGACGGCGTCTGCCTCGACGTCGCGGGCACCCGCTAGGAGCATGAACGGCACCTTGCCGGTCGTGTGGTTACGGATCTTCTTCTGCATCCGATCATCCGATTCGTCAACCTCTGCGCGGATACCAGCACGCCGAAGCCTTTCGCATACTGAGTCAAGGTGCGGTGCGAAGTCATCCGCCACCGGGATACCGACGACCTGGTGCGGTGCCAGCCACACAGGGAAGGCACCCGCATAGTGCTCCAACAGCACACCAAAGAAGCGCTCGATGGAACCGAACAGCGCTCGGTGGATCATGATCGGTCGTTTCTTGGTTCCGTCAGAGGCCGTGTATTCGAGATTGAATCGCTCCGGAAGATTGAAATCGAGCTGTACAGTGGACATCTGCCAGGTACGACCGATGGCATCCTTAGCCTGGACCGAGATCTTCGGCCCGTAGAATGCCGCTCCACCGGGATCCGGGACCAGATCCAACCCGGAGTTGTGAGCCACCCGTTCGAGGATTTCCGTGGAGCGCGCCCAGATCTCGTCGGATCCGACACTCTTCTCTGCATCCCTCGTTGAGAGTTCGAGGTAGAAGTCATCCAGACCATAGTCTCGCAACAGCGAGATCACGAACTCGAGAACCGTTGTGAGTTCTGCTTCGAGCTGGTCATCGGTGCAGTAGATGTGTGCGTCATCTTGGGTGAACCCACGGGCACGGGTGAGTCCGTGAATGACCCCGGATTTCTCGTATCGGTAGACAGTCCCGAATTCGAACAGACGCAACGGCAGCTCACGGTAACTTCGCCCACGCGACGCGAAGATGAGGTTGTGCATCGGGCAGTTCATAGGTTTCGCGTAGTAGTCCTGCGGTTGTTTGGTGACGTTTCCATCCGCGTCAGTTTCTCCGTCCAACTGCATGGGTGGGAACATCCCGTCGGCGTAAAAATCGAGGTGCCCGGATTTGGCGAACAACTCCCCCTTGGTCAGGTGTGGTGTATTCACGAAACTATATCCAGCGTTGATGTGCTGACGCCGTGAATGCTCCTCCATCTCGAGTCGGACAATGCCACCGTTCGGATGGAAGACAGGGAATCCGGACCCGATGTCGTCCGGGAAACTGAAGAGATCGAGTTCGGTGCCGAGCCTTCGGTGATCCCGCTTCTCCGCCTCCGCGAGCATGGTCTGGTACGCCTCAAGTGCCTCCCGGCTCTCCCAAGCGGTACCATAGATACGCTGGAGACCGGCATTGCGTTGATCTCCCCGCCAGTAGGCCGCGGAACTACGGGTCAATGCGAAGGCTGGGATATACCGTGTCGTAGGCACGTGTGGACCACGGCAAAGATCATACCACTCAGGTTCACCGGTCCGGGGATTCACGTTGTAGTAGCCTGTCAGCTCGCCGGATCCCACCTCTGTCGCCTCATCGGAATCAGGGTCGACAGATCCCTTGTCCTGGATCAGCTCCAGCTTATAAGGCTCCTCAGCGAGAGCCTCTCGGGCGGAGTCAAGTGTCGGGAAAACCCTACGTTCGAACTTCTGACCCGACTTGATGATCTTCTTCATCCGCTTCTCCAGGGTTCGGAGATCGTCGGGGGTGAAAGGTTCTGCTGCATCGAAGTCGTAGTAGAAACCTCCCGTGATCGCGGGGCCGATCCCCAGCTTTGTACCGGGAAACTCAGCCTGCACGGCCTGCGCGAGAACATGGGCGCAGGAGTGCCGGATAACCGACCTCCCAGCCTCGGTATTCGCTGCAACGGGTGAAAACACCGTATCGGTGTCCGGGACATGAGAGAGATCAAAGAGCGTGCCGTCCGCATCAGCGACGCAGACGACGGCATCCGCCCCCTTATTGGGAAGGTCCAGTTCACGCATTGCTACACCTACTGCGGTACCTGCGGAAACTCGGATAGACGGATGAGATCCGGCGTTTGATTTGTCTGTGTTGCACACGATGCTGGTCGCGCTCCTTCTTGCGATCGGCGGAACCGGCATACCTGGCCGGATCCCGTTCACGGTGGTGGAACAGTAACGTCAGGCACCGGAATTCACCAGTGCCGGGCGGGCCCGTCGCCAGGGCGTCAGGTGGGCCAATGCCGGACCACCTGAACTCCGTACACTTCTGCGTGGCGGAGCGAACGAGGCGGAACGGCCAAACTGTCAGCCATCATCTTAACCCGCCGTCTCATTCTTCGAGGAGCGCGGCTCCCCAGTAGAGATCTCGGCCCCCCTGGGTTCGTCCGTCACCTGGCTTGCCCTCCTGGACCCCGGGCGGACAAGCGAATACGGCGGACCCGACGTGAACGATCCACTGGTTCAACCGATCCTTCTCATCGAGACGCTGTTGAATGGGCACAAACTGATCGAGCGGGTTCTTCTGGAAGCAGATGAAGACAAGACCCGCATTCGAACTTTGTCCGCTCCCGGGTTCCGGGGGAAGATCGTAGTTGAAGGCCCGCCTCCTGATCTTCTGATACGGCTCGTCCACCGGATTGGTCGAACGCGCGACGTGACTTGCCGGATCAATGACCGGCAACCCGTAAGAGTCCCTGGCTCCGAAGTCCGGGGCATCAAATTCGTCACTTCCGGTTAACGGTGCCCCACTTTCGAGTGTCCGGCCCATCACCACCTCACGGGAAGTCCTGTCCAGAATCTCCCACTCATCGAGGTTCATGGCTATACGGCGGACGACGAGAGCGGTACCTCCGTACAACCATTCGGGCCCTTCATCGATCCAAACGATATCGTCGAACTCTTCTTCGGTACGGGGATTCACCGTGCCATCCTTCTGCCCGAACAGATTACGGGGGGTCGCATTGTCCGGACGTCTTCCGTCAGAGTTGAGAAAACCCTGTTGGAACCACCTCACGGTGACATAGTCGACACCGGCTCTGATCAGGTGACGAGTAGCGTGCGATAACGTCACCGGGTCGTTGGAACAGATCTGGAGAACAACGTCAGCCTCACCCCATTTTTCCTCGAGTTGGTCGCGCGAAAAAGCTGGCAATGCTCCGAGCCAACCGGGTTTCGCTTCGGGACGTCCAATGACGTCGAAGAACCTGGCCCCGAAACCACAGGTTACCGTCAGGTTCGCTGGTGTATCCGCCATTTCGGGTTCGAGGTCACCGAGTGGTGTCTGCCCCCGGCAGAGCCGACGAGCGTCTTCCGTCCAGAGTCGCATCAGTCGTCTGGCCGAACCCCGGTCAGCGCCCTCAACGAAGGTGAACGCCACCAGGTTGAGGTGCGCCTGGAACGGCGTGGCTATACCCGCCTGGTGCTCACCGTCAAACATCACGGTCTCATTTCCAGGACGAGCATCCCCGATCTCACGATCACCTGGAGGAATAACCTCGGGCCCCAGATCCGAGCGAGTTTCCGGAGAGCAGGCGGCTAACCCCACCCCGGCAGCACCTGCGGACAAACCCGCGAGAAAACCGCGACGGGTCAGGGAACGCGGTACAGGGCAGGATGGGTGATCTGGTGACATCGGGTATCTCACCGGACTTTCAGGATGATAAGGCTGAGGTGTAGAAATTCAGTGACACGTGAGGTGCCCCCCCCCCCCCGGAAATACCGCCGGCCCCCCCGTCAGTTCCTTGCCTAACTATCATCACCATGTTTCATACCGTGGTCTCCGTGCGATGCATAATCTTCTTCACCTGCTGCGATCGCGCGAACCGGCACATCCTTCACCGTCACCTTCGTGCCATCCGACAACTCGAGAATGACATTGATGGTGGATCCCGCTTCAATGGCCCTATCATGGTTGAGGATCATCAGATGGTCGGCGCCAGGTTCCAGGATGTGCTTCCCGCCCGCCTTGATCTTGATTCCGCCGTCCTTTTCCCGCATCGTGCCATCAACGACCTCATGGATCTCGTAATCCGCGTCATCGAGCGAAGTGGTGAATCCGACCAGGGTGATGTCCCGGTCGGTTCGGTTTTCCAGAACCCCAAAAACAGCGGTCATCCCGGAGTTCTCCGGGATGGCTCTAACGTAACCGTCTTCGAGGTGCAACGCCACTTCCGTCACAGCATCAGCTACTTCTTCCTTGACGTCTTCACCAACTTCAGCAGCGGCAGAAGTAACGGCTGAAGTCGCATCATCCACGGACTCCTTCGTGGAATCGGAGCAGCCGGCAAGGATAAGACTCGCAGAGGCGAGGGTAGCGACGGTTGCACGGGTTAGGGTACGGGTGTTCATGGTGGACTCACTTTCTCTTCTTGAGGATCAGTCCTGCACCGACGATCACGAGGAGCAGGAGCCCGGCACCGATCGCGATACCGGGAAGATACGGGGTTGAGGATTCCGCGGAACCGGGCCGTGCGGAATCCCCCAGATTAGACTCCGACGCCAGCAGATCCTCCGACGGGACGCCTTCATCCGAAACGGTGAACGTGGTTCTGCCACGGGTAGCGTGCCCATCGGATGAGGTGATCTGGAATCCCACGGTATATTCGCCGGGCCCCGGAGTGATGTCATCGGGAACCGCCACCCGAACAATCTGGTCTTCGAGGGCCGGCTCATCACTGAAAAGGACAGTCGAGGTCTCAGTATCGCTCACTGCAACGGTATTGAAACTGTCCCGGGGAATACCGGAGAACTCCAGAATTATCTCACGCGGAAACACTTCCACCGTTGCCCCATCAGCAGGGGTTGAGTTGATTACGACGTCATGTGCAACCGCCCGGGTTTCCGACCACGCAGGTCCGAGGCCAGACTGTGCACCAAGGATGATCACGGACGCACAAAGCGCTGAAATGGCGCGCCCCATGCCACGACGGCACTGGTGTTCGGACTGCTGTCTCACATTCAACTCCCTGGGATTCTGTTGGATTTTCCGGGGTAAATCACCATCCAGCACCACTGGAACCCACATGCCGGAACGTGATCGGCCCCGATTTTCACGGCAGCCTCTTAGACTAGTCGGCTGCCGTTCCCCGGAAGTTCCCGCCAGCTTCGGATTCGCCCGAATCAGGAACAACGGAAACCTCATGAATGACCCTCCGGCCACAAATCTAACCCGTCATCGAAAGCAGCGCTCTGCCCTTCTCCCCGGACCATGCCACACGGCAGACCCGGCAAATGAAAAACCGCCCGAGGCAGGTAGTGCGCATGGGCGGTTCATTTGTGGTCCCAGCTGGGATCGAACCAGCGACCTTTCCGGTGTGAACGGAACGCTCTTCCACTGAGCCATGGGACCTCAAAACATAATGGTGACGATACTGAAGAAAAGAAGTAACCGTCTTCCACACAGAAGTTAACACGACCCTAAACCATAGACCTAATCGCCTGCTTGAACGGACAATTACCAGTCTAAATGGGCACGGACGGCCATAAGGCCATAGAAAATGATCCCGGCTCCGGGAGCAAGTCTTGACCACCAGAACATCCCGGAAGGGCGGACCAAAACCCACATCAAGGAGCGCTGGACTCCACACACCCGTCCGAACAACGGCTCGATCCCCATCCCCCAACACAGCTTAACTGGGGATTTGTGCACGGAACCGGATAGGGCTAGAGTTTGAAAACGCACCACACCGGATTCCTGATCCGGAGTATGTTGCGATGCGGATGTAGCGCAGTTGGTAGCGCATCACCTTGCCAAGGTGAGGGTCGCGAGTTCGAATCTCGTCATCCGCTCTGGTATGGTTTTCGTACCTGAACAACCACGGTGGAATGGCCGAGTGGTGAGGCAACGGTCTGCAAAACCGTGCACACGGGTTCGATTCCCGTTTCCACCTCCAGCTTCAAAGTCTTGCGCGTTTAGCTCAGCGGGAGAGCGCTTCCCTGACACGGAAGAGGTCACTGGTTCGATCCCAGTATCGCGCACCGGAGTCACACAACTCCTAAAAATGTGTGTGCGGATGTAGCGCAGTTGGTAGCGCATCACCTTGCCAAGGTGAGGGTCGCGAGTTCGAATCTCGTCATCCGCTCCAAAGAGGGGCATCTCGGTTAAATCCGGGATGCCCCTCTTCCTGTATAGTAGGAGCTCCGTATCCTCAAGGACATGATCCCCCTTTCCGATTTTCTGGAACCCGAACTCCTGATCGGACCAATCGCCGATCCTCACCAAGATCAGGTACGCGCGTTATCCGCCATGACACTCACCGGCGCCACAGCGATCGGCGGCAGTTCCCGTGCCATCGGAAATGCCACGGACACCGAGCTGCTTCTGGCACTACGCCGTTGGAGCGACGTTGTTCTCGTAGGTGCCGAGACCGTCCGTTCAGAGAACTACGGGGGTGTCGTGGTGGATACTGATACCCGTTTACGACGCGCGAAGGAGGGACGCGGTGAGGTTCCCCCTCTCGCCGTCGTGAGCCGATCCTTAGCTCTGTCCCCTGATTCCAGACTGTTCGCCGACACCTGTATCCCGCCGCTCATACTCACCCCGGAATCGTCCTACACCGATCCTGCACTCACCGATTCGCGGGAAATGATTAGGGGGACGGGAGCCCAGATCTTCTCGATTGGGGATGGTGATGCGCGAAAAATCATGGAGACACTACGTCGACTCGGCCATCGGAGGATTCTCTGCGAGGGCGGAGCATGCTTGCTCGGGCAACTCGTTCGTGCGGGACTGACAGATATCCATCACGTCACCATCGACCCGAGTCTCACGCTGCCCGCCGCCCCTCCGCTCATTTCGTCGCCCCCCGAGGATCTAGGAGGGGAACCAGAGCAGCACCAACTTGAGCTAGCGGACATGCAGGCGACGAAAGACGGATGCGTCTTTCTTCGTTACCACACGAGACACCCTGGTCCCACTCCCTGAGCAGGGCTGTTTCCGCGGTATGGTGGTGCAGTGACTGACCTAGCCCAATCCCGTTTGACAACACTCTGGATCTCCCCGGGTGAGCGCGCACCCGCAACCTCCCCGACCCCACGGACCACCGGTTTCGACGGTATCGGTCGAGTGGTCTTCTGGCCATTGTCGGTGATGCTGATCATCCACCGCATTCTGATCCTCTCCGTCAACGGATCCGTGACCGATGATTTCTCCACGGTCTACTACGCACTTCGCCGTTTCCATGAGGGGGTGCCGATCTACAACGAGGTCTACCACTATGTCGATCCACATTATCTGTATTCTCCGGGAGCCACGTTGGTGTTGTCCCCGCTGGGGATGCTCACAGATTTCGATTCCGCCCGGATGTGGTTCATCTGCATCAACGCTGGTGCGATCGTGGCGGGACTCGCAGTACTGACGAGAATGTTCGGGTATGCCTTGTCTTCAGTGGTTTTCCCCGGAGCGGTGTTCTTCACGTTTCTCACCGAAGCTGTCCGGAACACCCTTGTCTTCTCTAACATCAACGGGATACTCCTTCTCGCACTAGCCGCCTACCTCTACTGCCTGCTGCACGAACACAGGTGGGCCGCTGGCATTCTGATCGGGATGGCGATCCTCATCAAACCGATCTTCGCACCCCTGCTATTTCTCCCCCTGGTGAAGCTGAACTGGCGTACCGTCGCCATCGGCGTACTTCTCCCTGCGATCATCAACGCGATCGCCTGGCCAATTGTCCCCGGCGCGACCGATTACATCACCCGTACGATGCCCTATCTCGGAGAGGTCAGGGACTACGCAAACAGTTCACTCCCGGGTATCGCCACCTACTACGGCATGCCATGGTGGCAGGAGAAGTTCTGGTTCCTGTTCTTCGCGGGCTGCGTCACGGTAGGGACGTTCGTTCTTCTTCGCTGGCGCTACTCCGATCCTCTGCTCTGGCTTACGACGACCTCGGGTTTGCTTCTAGCAGGCGTGTTCCTGCTGTCCTCTCTCGGACAGATGTACTACTCGATGCTGTTGTTTCCGCTGCTGTTCACCGTTCTACTCCGACGCTCCCCAATGCACTCTCCCGTCGCATGGATTGCTGTGTACTGTTTCTTGTCCGCAGATGTATGGTTCTCCGATGAGTGGATCGATGCTGGCCGCGCGATCCACTATCTCAAACCGACCATCGGTTGGGCACTCATTGTGTTGACTATATCCGTGGCATCTGTCATCTGGTGGTGGCAGGAAAGGAACGGGCGAGCTGCAGTGGCATCTGAACCACCAGGAACCACGGTCCCATCCCCCACCACAACTGATTCAGCCCACCACCCCCGAGAAGAAAGCGAAGCGCAGGAACGATGACCGACTTCACCCTCATCCCCGATGACCAGTGGCGCAAACGGCTCTCTGCCGAGGAATACAGGGTTTTGCGGCAGGGAGGAACCGAAGCTCCCCACACAGGGAAATATACGGACACGGTCACTGAGGGCGTCTATTCCTGCCGTGCATGCGGTACCGAACTATTCCGGTCAACCGAGAAGTTCTCCGCTCACTGTGGCTGGCCCGCGTTTTTTTCACCCCTCGCTGCGGATCGGGTGATCGAGCGTGCGGATAACTCACTACCCGGGCGACCCCGCGTCGAAGTACTCTGCGCAGCATGCGATTCCCACCTGGGACATGTGTTCACAGGTGAGGGATACGACACACCGACGGATCAGCGCTACTGCATCAACTCAATCTGTCTCAGCCTCGAGGAGAAACCTCTCGACGAATCCTGAGAACCACAGATGCCCGCCTTTCCCGGTACGGGATTGGGCGGGCATCGACACGGATCAGGGAAGAACCGCGATGATCTCCTCGACATCATCGACACGTCTACCGGAGAAGAACGGAATCTCCTCCCGGACATGCCGACGTGCTTCCGTGTAGCGCATGCGGTACATCAGATCCACGATGCGGTGCATCTCTGGTGCCTCGAACGCGAGGATCCACTCATAGTCCCCCAGGGAGAATGCAGGTACTGTGTTGGCACGCACATCGGGGAAGTCCCGCGCCGCCATACCGTGTTCGACAAGGATTTTCCGGCGCTCCGCATCATCCAACAGATACCAGTCATAGGAACGGACGAACGGATAGACGGAGATCCACCGGCCTGGGTCCTCCCCCATGATGAAACTCGGGAGATGGGACTTGTTGAACTCTGCCGGGCGATGCAGCGCGGTTCCCGTCCAGAAAGCCTCGGTACACCGGCCGAGCGTCGTCGTACGACGAAAATCGTTGTAAGCCCGCTGGATATCCTCGATTTCTTCCGCATGCCACCAGATCATGACGTCGGCCTCAGCACGCAGTCCGGAAATGTCGTAGATTCCCCGGACCGTGACAGCGCTGTCCTCGAGTTTCTGGAAGAACTCCCTGGTGTCGACAATCGCTTGAGAGCGATCATCCCCGAGCGCCCCCGGAATGATCCGGAAGGTGGCGAACTGGGAGTACTGCTGCATCGAGTTGAGTCTCTCGAAATCCTTGCGCTGAGCCACGGTATTCGAGCTCCTTTCGTGGTGGGGTGGCCCCGAAACGGAACCACCGGTGAAACGTCGTCGGCATCATGTATTCACCGGCGAGCACTGCCATCCATCATAAGTTGGATACCCACCGGAGGGCGTGACCGCCCCCTCGGCGCGCCTCCCCAACCATAAGGTTTTGCGGCGTTAGGTTGAAACCCGTGACCGACTCCGAAGCTCCCCAGCATCCCGCCCCCGCCGGGACATCGGCCGACACCGGCGCTCCGCAGATGTTCAACGACGCTGTCGAATCCATGCACCGGGCCCGTCTACGTCCGGAGGTGTCCCTGGGAACCATCCGGCCGCCGCAACGGCTAGCCCCGTACAGTCATGCGATCGGACTCGAGATCGAACGCTCCACGAATGGAGACATCACCGCAGAGAGCGAAGGGGACGCATTCGGCAGATTGATCCTCCTTCACGATCCCGGAGCTGAAGAAAGCTGGGACGGCAAGATGCGTCTGGTCGCCTACATTCAGGCTGACATGGACGACTCCGTGGCCGGCGACCCATTACTGCCCGATGTCGCATGGGACTGGTTGAAAGAATCACTCGCCCACTGTGATGCCTCTCATACGAACCTCGGCGGGACCGTCACCTCCACTGCATCCGTCCGCTTCGGTGAAATCGGCGGTCCACCCCGCGCATTCCAAGTGGAGATGCGTGCGTCATGGACAGCGGTCGGCAACGACTTGACCGAGCACGTCGCCGCATTCAGTGAGTTACTGTGTCATGTCGCCGGTCTTCCCCCCGAGGGTGTCATTCCACTGAGTCAGCGGAGCTCCAGGCCCCACTTATGAATCTGGAGCAGTCAAAAGTACATCGCGACGGGTCTCCCGCACACCTCGGTGACAGTGAGGTCAACGTCATAGAGTGATGCCAGGTTTTCGGTAGTCATGAGTTCTTCTGGGGTACAACTATGCACGAGGGATCCATTCTTCATTGCGATGATCCAGTCGGAATAGGCTGCAGCGAAGTTAATGTCGTGAATCACGACGACAACTGTGCGGCCCAATTCCTCCGCTGTCCGCCGCAGCAGTTTCATCATCGCCAAAGAGTGCTTGATATCGAGGTTGTTCAATGGCTCATCGAGCAATATATAGTCGGTTTCCTGGGCCAGCACCATCGCGACAAATGCCCGTTGGCGCTGCCCACCGGATAGTTCATCGAGGTTACGTTCGGAGAACTCCTCCAGTTCCAGATACTCCAACGCACGTTGTATGGCTTCCTCATCTCGCTGCGTCATTTGTCCGGCGCTATGGGGAAACCGACCGAAAGCGACGAGGTCACGGACGGTAAGTCGAACAGCGACCCGATTCTCCTGGCGAAGGACGGACAGGATCTGCGCGAGCTTTCGGGAGGGAGTTGACCTGACATCATGCCCGTCGACACTCACGGTTCCGCCGTCCGCCCGAATCAATCTGCTGATAATTCCGAGCAAAGTCGATTTACCGGCCCCATTGGGCCCAATCACACTGGTCACGCCTCCCGTTGGGATGTCCACGCTGACATCGTTAACAACCGTGTTGGAGTCGTATTTCTTGGTCACACCGGCGATTCGAATCAACGGCCCAGGCCTTTCTTTGACAGCAGAAGGTAGAGGAACAGAATTCCGCCAGCAAACTCGATTATCACCGAGAGGGAGGTTTCAAAGGAAAACAGCTTGCCGAGGACCCACTGGCCCACCACGAGGAACACCACACCGAGGGCAGAAGCGACCGGGATGGTCCATCCGTGCCTGTCACTGCGGACAAGCAGGTACGCAAGGTTGGCCACGAGCAGGCCGAAGAAGGTCACTGGGCCGACGAGAGAAGTAGAGACGCTCACCAGGATGGAGCAGAGGACGAGTGCGATGATCACTTCACGTCGGTGATTGACCCCGAGGGATACTGCAGTCTCCCTCCCGAGGAGCAGTACGTCGAGCTGCCTGCGCCGACCCAGGAAAATACCGACGCACACGACGGTGACAACGGCAGCCCACGGCAGCAGATGCTTGTCCACCACGGAGAATGTCGCGAAGAAGACGTCCTGCAACACCTGGTATTCACCAGGGTCGAGCATCCGCTGCAGCAGCGCGGACAGGGAACGGAACAAAACGCCCACCACGATTCCGATGAGCAGCAACAGGTCGATGGAGGTCCGCCCGCCCACGAAGACAACCGAGAAGAGAAATAGTGAAAAACCGACCATGATGGCCGTGTTAACGAAGAACATCACGACCGACGGAGTTGTCGAGAAGAACATCACCCCCAACCAGTACACGATGATCGTCTGGATAAGGAGGTAGAGACTGTCGAAGCCCATGAGCGCCGGAGTGAGGATCTTGTTGGCCGTAATCGTCTGGAAGACAACGGTGGAGGCTCCGATCGCCACCCCCACGATGACGAGGCCAGCGACCGCCGACAACCGGAGTTTGAGTACGAATTTCCATGCAGACGGGAGATCCCAGGTGAGGGAGAAAACAACACCTGCGGTGGCCAGAGACATGAGGCCCACGACAAGGAGAATTCGGGAACGATCAGCCTTACGACGCCGTTCTCGTTGTTCATCGATGACGGACCGAGTGTTCGTCATCGATGAATTGTCAGCTACGGACACGGGAATTCCTCCGGAATAGGATCACCAGGAAAACAGCAGCGCCGATGACTCCCATCACCGTGCCGACGGGCATTTCATAAGGGAACCGGATCGTGCGTCCGACAAGGTCGCAGACCATGCACATCATCGCTCCGATTAACGCTACCCAGGGCAGAGACCGCCTGGTGTTGTCCCCCATCACCGCACTCACGAGGTTCGGGACAACGAGACCAAGAAACGGGATAGCCCCCACAACGGTTACTGTCACAGCGGAGACCACCGATACGACTGCGAGGCCGAACGTCTCCACGGCACGAGCATTGACGCCCGCGTTCACGGCGTAGGAACGCCCAAGTCCCAGAAGTGTGAAACGGTCCGCTGCCGCGTAACTGACGATCACGAGCACACCGATGATCCACAGCAGCTCATAACGGCCACGTAAAACCCCTGCGTAGCTACCCAACTGCCAGGAGCCGAGGGATTGGAGGAGGCCGTAATTATAGGCAATGAACGTCGCGACTGCTCCGATGACGCTACCGAGCATGATACCAACCAGTGGAACGGTGAATAGTCCGGGGTTGGGGATCCGCCGAATCGCGCCGAGGAACAGCGCGGTTCCGGCTAGAGCGGTCAACGATGCTGCCGTCATCTTCCATCCGATCGGTGCCGCCGGAAAGAAGAGGGTGACGAGGAGTAACCCGAGTGCCGCTGACTCAGTGGTACCGACAGTCGATGGTTCCACGAAGCGGTTCCTGGCCAGTAACTGCACGAGAAGCCCCGCCACCGCGATCGTCGCACCCGAGAGCACTATGGCGACGGTACGCGGTATCCGCGAGACAACCATGATGCGCCAATCTGAGTCGGCAACGCCGACGAACAGACTGAGAGCAGACAATGCTGCCAGCACCAGGATCGCTGGAAGCAGCAGCGTCGTTGAGTTGAATTTCATCCCGACAGGTCAGCCCTTGTACGCAGATCCGGCGGCATCGATCATCTTCGACATGGTGTTCAGCCCGCCGATGACGAGGTACCAGTCCGAGGAGTCAAGGTAGACGATGTTGCCGTTCTTCGCGGCCTTCGTGTTATTGATCAGCTCATTGTCGAGGGTTGCTTCTGCGGTACTACCATCGCGTCCGATCGCTGCATCCCGATCGACGACAAACAGGTAGTCGGGGTCAGCGTCCGCCACGAACTCGAAGCTGATGGGATCGCCGTGGGGTCCAGCCTCTTCAACCTTTGCCGCAGGAGTGTAACCGAGATCGAAGATCGTACCGAAACGAGATTTTTCGGAGTAGGTCGACAGTTCACCGCCACTGGTCATAATGACGAGTGCGGTGGGCCCACCAGCGGAGATCTCCTTCTTGTACTCGTCGGCCTTCTTCTCTAATTCGTCGGCCTTCTTCTCTGCTTCTTTACCGACACCAAAAACGGTACCGATCATCTCGGCGGATTCCGCGTTCGACTTGAGGTAATCATCATATTCAACAGTGATGTCGATCGTCGGTGCGATCTCGGACATCTGGTCATAGGTCTTCGCGGTCCGGCCACCGATGACGATTAGGTCAGGTTCGAGAGATGCGATCGCCTCATAGTCCGGTTCGCGGAAGGAACCGACGTTCTGCTTGTCCTCGTAACCGTCAAGAATTTCCGGGTTCGCGCCACCGGAGGCAACCCCGACGATGCGGTCACCGTAACCGAGAGTGTCCAGGTAGTCGACGCCGGAATAGTTCATGACAACGATCTTCTTTGGCTCGGCGGCGATCTCAGTCTCACCTTGTCGGTGCTTCACAGTCACCGGGTAATTGGCCGTAGCTTTGTCATCTCCCGATGCCGCAGCCGTCGAACTCACCCCACTGGATCCGGCAGTGGCCTCCCGATCAGTGTCATCGGCCGCAGATGAGCAGCCGACAAGTGTGAGAGCTGCGGCGACGGCAACAGCAGTGACACGGGTCCTGATAGTCATATTCTTCCTTATCCTTCAGATCTTGAGGTGTCGGGACCGCCCGCACCAAGCCATATGACTGAACTGGTTTCCCCGGAGGCACTCACCGTGGGACGGCACCCGCTTTCCAGCCGCACAACAAATGAGACGCCCCAGCCGACAGCACACGTACTGCACTATCTAGCACTATCTAGCACTATCTAGCACTATCTAGCACTATCTAGCACTATCTAGCACTATCTAGCACTATCTATGACTATCTATCGGTCGAGCATCCTCCCATTTGCGAACGACCGTGCCAGGATAGCGCAGGCTCCCCTATGAAAACCATAACCAAATCCGCAATCTGAAACCTTCACCCCCAGTTGTCCATATTCCTAAACCCAGCCTAAATAAACTAGAAAACACCGAAAACATTAGGCCAGCATCAGCCTGTGGCAGCCATGAACAGCAGGGACCGCATTACACTTGGCCCTTATGGCAGTACCCCTCACATCACCGACCGAAGGAACACCAGGGCTCATCGACCACGCCCCGGGATTCAATGGCGCGGCTGAGCTGCTTGCCGCAGGCCGAGGTCCTATCGCCGTAGATACTGAACGTGCATCGGGCTACCGATACGACGAGCGAGCATTCCTGATCCAGCTCCGTCGCCGCGACACCGGGACCATCCTCCTGGACCCTGAAGGCATGCGTAGGGAGCTGCGTGCGGCATTAGCCCCGGTCCTGAATTCCGCGGTCTGGATCATCCATGCCGCTCCCAGTGATCTCCCATGTCTCAGCAAGCTGGGTTTGTACCCGGCCGATCTCTTCGATACCGAACTAGCAGGCCGGATCGCCGGGATGGAACGGGTCAACCTGGCCGCCATGGTCGAGGACGTCCTCGGTTACACACTATCCAAAGGGCATGGACAGGAGGACTGGTCGACACGCCCGCTTCCCGCCGACTGGCTGGACTATGCTGCGTTGGACGTCGAGCTGCTCAACGAACTCGCAGAGGCCATGACCGAGATCCTCGACAACAAGGGAAAACTCGACTGGGCAGTACAGGAATTTCACCATATCCTGCGAACACACAGGCGCGATACAGATTCAGGGTCTACAACGTGGGCACAAGCCAAAGGCATCAATGGCCTGAACCGGCCGGAGCAGCGCGCCGTAGCACGTGCACTATGGCTGGAACGGGACCGAATAGCACGCCAGCGGGACTGCGCAGTACATAGAATCCTAAAAACGAGGACGATGATAGAAATTGCGCGACGATTACCCGATTCACCCCGCGAGCTCACCACCATCAGTGGTTTCCCGAGGAGGGACGAACGTACTCGATCACGATGGATGTCAGTCATCAATAACGCACGCAACAGCCCTCAGTCATCATGGCCGACGCTTCCCGCCCACAATGCGCAGCATGTCCCCGGTAGATCTGCTTTCGCTTCCTATCCCAAGGTCAAAGCGTCTCTCACCCGTGCGAGGGAGTCTCTCACGGAAATTTCCGGGCAGGTTGAGGTTCCGGTAGAAAATATCCTCGCTCCCGCCACACTTCGCTCTGTGGTGTGGCACGCTGTGGAAACCAGGCGGATTCGATCGGTCGGCGAGCTGATCGACCATCTGGAGAGGATGCAGGCCCGCCCATGGCAGATGGAACTCAGCGTCCCGGTACTCGCCCAGGAGCTTCTTTGACACCTCTCCTATGTTCCCAGGGGACGAGAAACAATCTCCCCGGCTAGTTGTCGTCCGGATCCAGCAGGGAATCATCAGATCCGATGGTCCTGAGCCAGATATCGATTTGCTCGGTGACCCCGTCAACATCCAGGCCTAGTTCCTCGAATATCTCGGCCCGCGACGCATGATCCAAAAATCGCTCCGGTACGGCCATCTGCCGTAGTGGGGTATCGATCTCACAGGCGTTGAGCGCCTCTGCAATAAGGGACCCGATACCACCATGGACGACCCCGTCTTCGAGAGTTACCACGAGATCGTGGTCGGCAGCCAGCCCCGGAATGGAGGGGGCAACCGGGATAACCCACTTGGGGTCAATCACGGTCATATCGACACCCCGTTCCCTCAGTTTATCCGCCACTGCCACAGCAGTATGCGCCATGCACCCGACGGAAACGAGAAGAACCGACGGCACCGTGTCCGTTTCCTCGCCAGCGTCCTCTTCCTGATGGCTGCAGTCCGAGTAGACGAGAACATCCACTCCGTCGCCGAGGCTGAATACGGGCGGAAGCTCATCGGGCAACGAGCCTTTCGGAAAACGTACAACACTCGGTCCGTCATCAATCTCCGTGGCTTCACGCAGTAGCTCAGTCAAACGCAGGCCGTCGCGGGGAGCAGCCACCCGGATTCCCGGGATGATACCCGTAACAACCAAATCCCAGACACCGTTATGACTCGCGCCATCAGAGCCGGTGACTCCCGCACGGTCCAGAACCAGAGTAACCGGCAACCTGAGTAGTGCCACATCCATGAGAAGTTGATCAAAAGCACGGTTGAGGAACGTCGAGTACACCGCGACGACCGGGTGCAGGCCTCCGAGAGCGAGTCCTGCGGCAGAGGTGAGCGCGTGTTGCTCAGCGATACCGACGTCAAAGAACCTGTCCGGATATGCAGCCCCGAATTGCGCGAGTCCCGTGGGGCCCGCCATTGCAGCGGTGATTGCGACGATGTCATCACGCTCAGAACCAAGCTCAACAAGTTCAGCCGAGAACAGACCAGTCCAACCAGGAGCCGAAACACCAACCGCTTCTCCGGTGAGAGGATCAATGATACCTGTCGAGTGCATCAAATCAGCAACGTTATTCTCCGCTGGTGCATACCCACGCCCCTTTTCGGTGACACAGTGCACGATGATCGGTCCCTGATGTTCCCGCGCATATCGGAAAGCGTTCTCGAGACTCTCCAGGTTGTGCCCATCAACCGGGCCGATGTACTTCATTCCCAGTTCAGGGAACATCTCACTGGGAATCATCGAATGCCTGACACCTTCTTTCACCGCCCTAAGGGCTTCGAAGGTACGTCGCCCAATCCACCCCATCGAGTTCAGGGTGGACTTCCCCTGCTCCATAAAACGGTCGTAGAAAGGCTGCATACGCAGAGACGCGAGATTCTCCGCGAGACCACCGATGGTTGGGGAGTAACTTCGGCCGTTGTCATTGACAACGATCACAACCCGCCGATCGCGCCCTGCCGCGATGTTGTTCAGTGCCTCCCAACACATACCACCCGTAAGCGCGCCGTCTCCGACCACGGCGACAACCGTGCGGTCGGTCTGACCGGTAATCTCGAAGGCCTTCGCCAATCCATCGGCGTAGCTCAGCGACGCCGACGCGTGGGACGATTCCGTCCAATCATGCTCACTTTCACTACGGCTGGTGTACCCCGAGAGACCGGCCTTCTGGCGGAGCGAATCGAACCGGTCGGCACGTCCTGTGAGAATCTTGTGAACGTAGGACTGGTGGCTGGTGTCGAATATGAGTGGATCATGTGGTGAGTCGAAAACTCGGTGCAGCGCGATCGTCAGCTCGATGACACCGAGGTTGGGACCAAGATGTCCCCCGGTTGCGGAGACCTTCTCCACAAGGAAGTCGCGGATCTCCTCCGTGAGTCCCTTCAGCTCGAGATCGCCGAGGGCCCGGAGGTCAGCGGGTGTGTGGATACGGTTGAGGATCTCCATTGGCGTGAGTCAGACACCTTTTCTTTCGTCGGGTCCTGTCGGTGGGTGGCCGAGACCCTGATCGGACACGCCGTCCGGCTGGGGACGACCTGGTGGTCGGCGCACTCGTCCACGGTTCGTTCTCCACCGGATCACGGTAATCCGTGATGACGATAGTGCCGCCAGGGGCTGAAACAGCGGCTGCCCGGGAGGACATTGTACGAACCGTTGCTGTCGAGACGCCACGGGACAACCGGGTACGGTTGTTCCGTCGATCTTACCCCGTGGCGGATTCTGGCTGCCAGCAGACACGAGAACCCAGGGAGCGTGCAAGACTCTTCCCGAAGATGGTCTCTTCCTAGCGAGCTTCGTTGTCACGGCTCGGTAAAAGCAGACCGAACGCCTCGAGATGGTGGGTTCCCGGAAACGCTCCGGCTACCGCAAGCCGAGCCAATGTGTAACCGCCGATATTCCAAGAGGCGATATCCCGCGCGAACGTGGCTGGATCGCACCCGATGTGAACGACCGCCGCCGGGTGCGCCCGCGCAACAGCCATCACGGTTTCTACACCTGCTCCAGTACGCGGTGGATCAAGGACCACCACGTGAGGTGCCGGTAACTGCGGTACCTCCGCCGCAACCTGTCCCGTCCTGAAGGTAACGGGCAGCTCCGTCAGTGCATCCCGTCCACATTCGGCGGCCATACCCGACTGCTCCACGGAGAAGACCGACGCCCGAATCGCTCCGTGGGAGGATTTCAGCGCATCCAGCAGAGCGGGCGCAAAAAGACCCGCTCCGCCGTAGAGATCCCAACCGACGAGCGTGTCTGGAGTTGTTTCCGTTACTTCTCCGGCCTCTTCCAGTGCCGTGGAAAGCCATGCTCGGACCACTGAGGTGAATACCTCCGGCGCCTTGATGTGTGCCTGCCAGAACGCTGTCGCTGGGAGGTGGTAGGTGTGTCCGCCGACTTTCTCGGTACAAACACCACTGCCTTCCAGCGTCCGTCGAACCAATTCGATTCTACGTCCCCTGGCAGGGCGACTGGATTCAACCACATGCCGGTCACCGGCGGAGTCCACGGCGACGATGAGTTCAGCACCTGGGGTGAAACGGGCGGAACCTGCACCGACGATTCCGTCCAGCATGCCCGGGAGAGCCTGCATACACGGAATGGAGAGCAAATCGTGACTGCCCGCGATACGGGTTCCTGCATGTCCTGTGGCGTCAACACCGAGCCGGAACCGGGTACGCCAACCTGATGCGGGCTCGAGGGGGATGGTTTCAATTTCCGGGATCTCCGCTGTCTCAAGACGTCCGATTCTCCGGAGCTGATCAAGCAGCACCTCTTTCTTGAGCTGGTCTTCGACGCCCGGGTCGACATGTCCATAGTCACAACAGCCTGCGCCTCTCGCTGCCGCTGGACAGCGCTGAGCCACACGATACGGCGATGACTGCACGACGTCGATGATCCGCGCCGTAGTGAAACGTTTCTTCACCTTGGTGATCTCGGCCCGGACGACATCTCCTGGAAGGCCACCTCGGACGAAAACCACACGTCCGTCGGGAAGTTGCGCAATGCCTTCTCCCCCGTGTGCGGGACGATCGACGGTCACGGTGACGCGGTCCCCGACACCGACGGCATTCTGCTCGTCGGTGTCGGAACTGTCGGTGGTTGTGGTTTCACTCAAGGCGGATCCAATCGATTCAAATGGGTAGAGCGGAAAATTGAAAAGTAAAAGTGTCAGATGCGGGGGTCGGTCAGGTGATTCACTTCCGAGTCATCCTGCGGCAAGCCTCTCCCGGTGCTTTCCTCCGCAGGATAAGCCGCTTCAATCGCCGCAGAAGCGCGCCGAACGGCCCACACCGTGAGCAATGCGGCCACACCGGTGAGTGGCCAACCCATTGCGATCCGGGCAACAGCGAGAGCATTCGTGGCATCCGCATCGTAGAGATGACGCTGCACGATGAATCTCGCGAGGAATACCGCTGCCCAGGCTACTGTCGCCCAGGTGTACGCCCGACGGGCCCCCGGAACGTTCCGCCACGACATGTCGTGACCATTGAGGCCACGCCACGTGACACCGACCATGGGCCAACGCACGACTACGGAACCGAGGAAAACCACCGCGAAAAGCAGCGACATCCAGATCCCGTAGAGAAAATACGCCTTGGCGTCCCCGGTGAAAAGGGCGAACGCCGCGCCTATGGCGACCCCGACCAGCCCCGAGATCGCGGGCTGCAGATTCTCCTTCCGTGCCAAGCGCCAGGAAAAAACCACCAAGGCCACGGACAGTGATGCGAGCAGTGCCCACATCAACCCGAATCTGTTGTTGATCGGAATGAGCACCAGGATGGGAAGAGTCGAGGACACGAGGCCACCGAGCCCGCCCATCTGTTCGAGCAGCGTCGGGGCGGGCACCTCATCGCTATCAACCATGCGGCGATATCCGGAGTCCACGGGGCCCACTAGCCGTCCGTCTTCCGGATCTGGTGCATCGCTGATGCTTCGGGAGAGAGAGAATCACCAGTCACCGAATTCGGGTTCATGGGGTCACTGGTTCCTCTATCGGACTGTTCCTGTGCCTCCGATTCCTGTATCCCCTGTTTTGACGCTGCAACAGTGTCCTCCGGGGTCGCAGGACGTGCACGGAGATCCCGGGTGTCCATCTTTCCGGTCTCCTGAGCCTTTTTCAGGCGCTCCTGCATCGCCTGTGTGACCTGTTTCGCGAGGGCTTCAGGTAGGGCTACCGGTAACGACTGCCCGGCAGGGAGCGGACCGTCGCCGCGATGGACGAACGTACGTGCTGTGACTTCACGGCCGAGCTGCGCCAACTCGTCCGCGGATCCTGCAGGTGCCGCGAGTGTCATCCGGAGCATCCACCGGGGACCATCAACCCCGATGATCCTGATGACCGCCTCACCTGCCGCACCAACGACCTCGCGACCCCACGGCCCCTGCTCGATGCGTACCTCGAGGCCGTCATTTCGCATTCCCTCCGCTATCTCCCGGGTCGACTCACGCCACTGACCAGCGGAACGGGGTGCAGCGAACGCCACTGGGGTAATACGCCCATGAACCGTGATGATGTGCAGCATGCGGGGGCCGTTATCCCCCATTTCCACCTGAACCTCGGATCCGCGTGGGAGTGGTACGACGAGAGAACCTAGGTTGAGTGCCCCGTCCGCAAAATCTGAGAAGTCGAAGTCCCTAATATCCACGGCTCCACCATCGAATGGGCCAACCTCCCCGTTGACCGCGTCATGCGCGGGGTCCGGAGCATCAACATCCAACGGGACATCCGGATGTCCCCCGACCACGGTATCCGCTGACTCAACGACCGTCTGCGACTCGTCACGCGACCCCTCTCCGAGGGATGCATCCTGTTCCTTCTTTCTGCCAAATCCGAATAGCGCCATCTGCTGTTTCAGTGTCCTTTTCCGTGTCATCCGCCATCAGGTACCGGTAGCACGCTGAATAGGTTGCGGGTCGTAATAGTCTGTCATTCTTATTAATGCCGATTAATGGCCAGTTTTCCGGGCAGGTTCAGACCCGAATGCCCCACAGCGGGAGCATGTAGTCCATTATGCCGCCGTCCAACTCACCGGACGTTGATCTGGACCTGCGTCCGCTCTAATTCACACCGGTGGAACCGTACCCCGATGCACCACGAACGGTCTCATCCAAGGCATCGGTTTCCTCGAAGTCACAGAGTTCGACCCGCTGGATGAGAAGCTGCGCGATACGGTCTCCGGGCTCGATGACAACAGGTTCACGGGGATCGAGATTAATCAGACACACCTTGATCTCTCCCCGATAGTCCGCATCAATGGTCCCCGGCGTGTTGACGATGGAGAGACCACTGCGCAATGCGAGACCACTCCGTGGGTGTATGAGACCCACATAGCCAAGGGGAAGCGCGATTGCTATGCCGGTACCGACCAGAACCCGCTCACCAGGTTCAATCACGCACCGTGTCAGAGCCGCAAGGTCAACTCCCGCATCACCCCTGTGCGCTCTGCGGGGAGATACCGCGGCAGTATCAAGCTTGAGGAAACGGATCACCGGAGTACTCTTTGAGGATTCAGTCGCGTCAGTCACACTGTTCACACTACGCAACAGGACAGCATCCTCCACAGTCTCCACGCCGATCCGGTACACGGCCCGGGGTGCAGTAGAATAATCACCTGTGAGTGAATCCGGATCGAACACCACCAGGATCATCTACCACGAACGGCAGTGGGTGCCATGGTCGTGGTGGATTTTTGGTGCGCTCATAGCTGCACTGCTCACCGGGCAGTTAGCACACAACCGGTCGGAGATCTGGTTGTACGCTCCGGGATTCTTGCTTACAGGAACAGCGGTGTGGGTTCTCCTGTCACTGTCCGGAACCGTCATCTCCGTAGAGGAAGACCCTGAAGGAACACGCTGGCTACGCGCCGGAGATGCGCGCCTTCCCGATGATGCCGTCTCCAGGACATTGGCGGTCCCCGCCTCCGCGAAACGTAATGCGATGGGCCGACAACTCGATCCCGCAGCCTTCGTTATCTCGCACGGGTGGGTTCCCGAGATGGCGATGTTCGTTCTCAACGATCCGGAGGATCCGACCCCCTACTGGTTGATCGGTTCAAAAGATCCCGAGGCGCTGATCAAAGCTTTTCTCCCCGACCAGATTTCAGGAGCGCAATGATCCGATCCACCAGGATCAAGGTTCGTACAAATGGGACCTGAAAAGCGCTGGCTGCTTCCAGGCCCCATTCTCCGATATGAAACAGTCCTCCCGGTTAGGCGCAGTCGAGACAGATCTCGTCACCATTATCTTCCACGTGGGACAGTCGCTTCTGGCGCTGCACCAGGAAACAGCTACTGCAGGTGAACTCATCCGCACGCCGGGGAACAACCTGGATGTTGAGTTCTTCCCCCGAGAGATCCATAGCCGGCAGCTCAAAGGGCTCGACAATCTCTCCGTCATCGTCAAGTACGGTCTGTGCACTCTCTGAGGATTTCAACCCCTCAAGCGAATCCGTCTCCAGATCTTCATCCGGGCGCAGCCTCGGGGCGTCGTAATCGGTAGCCATGATGTCGGCTCCTTTTTCTCACAATGGGATCGGGCGGGGCAGTTTAGTCAGCGGGATCTGGCCCGCCAGCGTATTTCACGTCGACGCGCATATTAAGCCTTAAAACGGTCCTTGTCATATTCAGCTATCGCCAAGAGGGTTTCTGCAGGTGACAGCTCTGTCTCGAGACGACGCTGATTGAGATGCGGAACAGGCCGGTTCACTACTGCAATCGGGATACCCGGGCACCTCGCTCCAGCAAACTACGGAACTCCTCTGCGAGCGCAACCCCCGCCGCCCATATGAGTTCGCGATCAGTAGACCTGGAATCAATCGGCGGCGCCACTACCCGCACACCAGCTTCCTCCGCGATGATCATTCCCGCAGCGTAATCCCAACCATTGAGCGCATGCTCGTAGTAGGCGTCAACCCGCCCGGCTGCAACCTGACAGAGATCCAGTGCCGCACTACCCATCCGACGGATGTCCCGCACCTCTGGCAGGATGCATCTGAGCAGCTCCGCCTGGCGCTGCCGGAACGCTGAATCATAGGAGAAACCCGTGGCGACGAGCGCCTGACCAGTGGCAGCAACGGTACTGCACTGCAGTTCTCGAGTCACACCATCAGGTCCGGTGAGATGCGCCCCCGCCCCTCGGGCACCGGAGAACAGTTCACCGGTGGCGACGTTAAGCACCACTCCAGCAACCGGTTCGTCTTCCACCACCGCGGCAATCGATACCGCGAACATCGGGATTCCGTAGAGGAAGTTTACCGTTCCATCGATCGGATCGATGACCCAACGGACACCGGTGGAAGATGCCCTGTCCGCGCCTTCCTCACCGACGATTCCATCCCCCGGGCGTTCCTTCTCGATGAGTGAGGTGAGTAGCCGTTCCACCGCAGTGTCCACGACGGTCACGGGGTCGACCGGGGATGACTTCATCTTCACGTTCAACTTGGGATCACCCAGCCGACGAACCTCAGCCCCGATGAGTTCTTGCGCCCTACGCGCCCATACGACAGCGATGTCCCGGAGAGACTCCGGTCCGGTGTCTGAAAAACTGGCTGGGGTTTCTCTGCCACGAACGATGTTCTTCGGGGTTTCCATGCCCCCCATTGTGCCGGTCGCATGTACCGTAACCACGAACCGGGACCTGGATGGGGGCGTTTGTACAATGGCTGCATGACGAATATCGGTTTTGGAATTGACGTCGGCGGTTCAGGCATCAAGGGGGCACGAGTGAACCTGGACACCGGAGAGTTCATCGACGAGCGAATCAAGATCCCGACTCCCCGACCGGCGACGCCCGCGGCTGTGGCCGCGACAGTGGCCGAAGTCGTCCAGCTCTCGAACTGGGACGGTCCTGTGGGGGTCACCCTTCCCTCCGTAATCAGGAGCCAACGGGCGTTGACCGCAGCGAACATTGACCCGTCCTGGATCGACACAGATGTGAAGGACGTCTTTCACCGAACTCTCGGCCAGCGGATGGTGAGTGTTCTGAACGACGCCGACGCTGCCGGGTTGGCCGAAGTCGCGTTCGGACACCCGGAGGCACGGACCGGATCAGTGATTCTGCTTACCTTTGGTACGGGCATCGGGAGTGCCTTCCTCATGGACGGGAATCTCTTCCCGAACACCGAACTCGGCCACCTGTTCCTCGAGGGTACAGAGGCAGAGCACCTCGCTTCGTCGGCGGTCAAGGAACGGGAAGATCTCCGTTACGGGGAATGGGCTCGGGAGCGGGTTTCGCCGGTTCTACGGGAATTCGAGCGACTCTTCTGGCCGTCACTTTTCATCATCGGGGGAGGCATCTCACGGAAGGCCCACAAATGGATCCCCAAACTCGAGTGTTCCACCCGCGTGGTCCCCGCCGAACTCCGAAATCGTGCCGGAATCGTGGGTGCAGCGATGGCAGTGGACAGGGGACTGACACCGTAGCCGGTTGGCGACGTCGGATTCCCCTCCAGGTCCCCGTTGAACCGTGGTGGGAGAGCCCCCAAACGTCGGGAACCGGTAACACGGGTGTACCGCCGCAAACAAACCCTTCGGTGTTGCTCTATACTGGCGAGTTGACCGTGAATTAATTACGGCTCACTGTGACCGTCCCGTGACTGTCTTCTCCCTCCGGGTGACCGGCAGGAGACCGGTCCAGTACCGATGGAACCACAGCCCGGCCCATCGGACGGCGTCACAGTGAACGTATCTGATTCACCCATGTGACCGGTGTGGAAGGCCCCATGGAAGGCTCTCCGTGACCGAAATAGGTCTCCGCTACGATTTTCCTCGTCGGGGCCACTATGTCGGCACGATCGTCCGACACCGGACACAGAACATGATCTCAAGGCGAAAGGGCGCACGTGGCAGCCACCGATTCTTCAGACCTGGCCCGACCGGAGGACACTGAACTCTCCTCCTCGGACACCCCCGGGGGCACGACCGCAGCACGCAAGACAGCCAAGAAAACGGCCAAGAAGACGGCCCGCAAGGCTACGGCCCGCAAAGCGGCCCCTCGGACGGCCCGCACCACGACGAGTTCCGTCACCACCACGACCGGAACTCAGGACGAGAAACAAACGGATGAAGCCGCCACACCCGCGAAGAAGACGGTGAAGAAGACCGCACGAAAGGCGTCACCCCGCAAAGCTGCGGCACCGACGAACCGTTCCGCTGAGTCAGCATCGGCCCCTGCAACGGCGGATGAAGAGGCGGAAATTTCCGCGCCGAAGAAAGCCTCAGCGAAAGCCACGAAAAAGAGCACCCGTAAAGCTCCTGCGCGGAAGACAGCAGCGAAGAAAACCACAAGGAAGAAGACCACCACCAAGACAACCAAGAAGGTCGAGGCGCCGGGAGACATACCGCAGGACGATACCGAGGATGTCTTCATTGTCGAAGTGCCAACGGACGATGATGACTTCGCCGCGGCTGACCTACCCGCCGATGAGGACAACGAAGATACCGAAACGGATGAAGTCACCGAATCGGAGGATGAGGATGATGGATCCTCCGTCTGGGATGAGGATGAGTCCGCTGCACTCAGACAGGCCCGTAAGGATGCTGAGCTGACCGCGTCCGCGGATTCCGTGCGTGCCTACCTCAAGCAGATCGGCAAGGTCGCCCTACTGAACGCCGAACAGGAGGTTTCGCTCGCAAAAAGAATCGAGGCGGGGCTGTACGCCACCTACCGGATCGAGCAGATGCAGGAGGCATTTGCGGCCGGCGACAAGGACGCGAAGCTTACCCCCGCTGTCAAGCGTGACCTCCGTGCAATCGCACGAGACGGGCGTAAAGCTAAGAACCATCTGCTGGAGGCCAACCTCCGCCTCGTCGTCAGCCTGGCGAAGCGTTACACCGGACGGGGGATGGCCTTCCTCGACCTCATCCAGGAGGGCAATCTGGGTCTAATTCGTGCGGTGGAAAAGTTCGATTACACCAAGGGCTACAAGTTCTCCACGTACGCCACCTGGTGGATCCGACAGGCCATCACCCGCGCGATGGCAGACCAGGCCCGAACCATCCGCATCCCGGTCCACATGGTCGAGGTCATCAACAAGCTCGGCCGTATCCAACGCGAGCTACTCCAGGATCTGGGCCGCGAACCCACACCGGAGGAGCTCGCCAAGGAGATGGATATCTCGGAGGACAAGGTCCTCGAGATCCAGCAGTACGCCCGTGAGCCCATCTCCCTCGATCAGACGATCGGCGACGAGGGCGACAGCCAGCTTGGTGACTTCATTGAGGATTCCGAGGCGGTCGTGGCAGTTGACGCGGTGAGCTTCACCCTCCTCCAAGATCAGCTCCAGGATGTCCTGCAGACACTGTCCGAACGCGAAGCCGGTGTCGTCAAACTGCGGTTCGGGCTGACCGACGGCATGCCGCGCACGCTCGACGAGATCGGCCAAGTTTACGGAGTTACGCGCGAGCGTATCCGCCAGATCGAGTCCAAGACGATGTCGAAGCTCCGGCATCCGTCTCGTTCGCAGGTGCTCCGCGACTACCTCGACTGATTCGGGCTCCCCCACGGGAATGCGGAGAAGACCGTATCGGTGATCACATGATCGTCACCGATACGGTCTTCTTTTTTCGCTCGCTCAGCAATCAGGGCTTTGAGTGGGTACTACGAGGTCCCCTCCGGTGATATATCGGTTTTCCCCATCTCGGTGTCACCCATTATTGCGGGTTCCCAGGTATCCGAAAGGCCGTCCTTGCCGTATGCGAGGCGTCGATGCGCCCATTCCAGAGGCCCGGGTAGACCTCGAATATCCAGGAGCACGGCAATCAGAACGGTGAAGAACCAGACTGCGCAGCCCGCGAGGGTGCCGGTGAGTGCGCTCCCCCGGACTGCGAGCTGAAATCCCAGGGGTGCCAGGAACACCACACAGAGCAAGGACTGGAGTACATATCCAGTCATCGAACGTCGTCCCAGGGCGAGTAGCGCACGGATGCAAACATTGAAACGGTGTTCACCACCTGCAACACGTGCCGCATCGACCTTATGCTGCAGAGGGCGGCTCACCAAAACGATCGCGGCGACAAGGCCCGGGCCTGTGAGCATCCCGACGACCGCGTTCACTGCCTCCAACCGTGGCGCCCAGGATTCTGGTGCCCATCCCGCCATCGAGAGACCCCAGGGAAGACCAACGAGCATGATCACCGTGACAGCAACACCAACCGCTGTCCATAACGCGCGGAGATGCGTCTCCGGGTCGGTCAGTATGCCTTTGCGTGCAGCGACGAAACCAAGAATGATCACGGGAGCAACAATTATGAACTCAACGGGGAAGGTGAACAGTGATCCGACGAGCACAAGTCCACCGAGCAGCACGAGCCCACCGTAGGTGTGCGTATCGAGGTCGCCTGTTCCGTGCATCATCAACGTTGAGTTGAACAAGATCATCGGAATCATGACCAACAGAGCGAGTACCTGGAGTACACCCGCGATGATCAGCAAAGTTCGATCACGGAGTGGGATCAGCAAGGCAAGAATCACTCCGGTCAGGCCGTAAAAGGTCATGATGTCGCCGTAGAAGAGAAAAATCATGTGTACGACACCGAAAAGTGCGAGCAGCCCATACCGGCGTACGAGAACCCCACGCGCAGCTTTGAGTGGGTATTTCCTACGCCACAGACTCAGTGCCAGGAGACCGACTCCATAGCCGAGGAGCGTGGAGAACATGGCGATACCTCGAACATGGATGAACAATGCCCCGAAAAGAACCGCGAGCCGGTCAGCGAGATGCCCATCGGTGATTCCCCCGGCCGCAGCGGACACCCCGGGGGATTCCCCCGCCGGACTGAGCCACACTCCTGTGATGTTGGCGATAGCGATCCCGAGAAGCATGAGCCCGCGAGCAATGTCTGGACTGACCATCCGTGCTCGGGTGGGAACGGTGGACGCACCAGTCCTGTGTTTCGAATGATGCCCGGTACTCGCCGTTTTCCCGTTTCCCACTTTGCTACTCACAATCCTCCTTATTGATACTTATTGATGATCTCTACTGGTGTCGGCATACCTCACGCTAGGACGACAACGTGACCAGATACACAATGCTCCGATGAGAGGACTACCAGTTACGGAGGTAGGCAATCCGGTCCCGGAGTTGCTCGGCTGTGCACAGGGCCGTCGGTGGACCGCCGCAGTTCTGCCGTACCTCGTTGTGGATCGCTCCGTGCGGACGTCCGGTCCGTCCCGAGGTGATCGAGACAAGGGTGTTCAACTCCTTTCGGAGCTGAGGTATTTCATTCGAGGCTGTATCCGGTTCCCGGCGCGGGCGTTCGGTCGTGTTTGGAGCTGTCTGCTCCCTCCGCTGTGTTTCCGCACGTGCTTCAATCTGCTCCGCCTGCCGTTGCTTGAGGAGCTGCCTCATTTGTTCAGCATCGAGAAGTCCCGGCAACCCCAGGTAATCGGCTTCCTCGGCGGAACCTGCGAGAGTACCGGTGCCATAGGTTGAGCCGTCGTAGATCAGAGAATCGAGTTCTGCCTCGGCGCCGATGGATTCATATGATTTCGTGTCGTCCGGTTCGTTCTTCTCCTTGTTCGCCTCAGCGAGCAGCTCGTCGTCCCACCCTTCCTTCACCCGATCCGGTTTACCGAGGACGTGGTCACGCTGAGTCTCTAACCGGGCAGCGAGGTCCAGAAGAACAGGAACCGAGGGGAGGAACACAGAGGCGGTCTCCCCCGGCATGCGGGAACGTACGAACCGTCCGATGGCCTGGGCAAAAAACAGTGGGGTCGAGGCGGAGGTAGCGTAGACACCGACCGCAAGACGGGGAACGTCGACGCCCTCAGAAACCATTCGGACGGCAACCATCCACTCATCCGTCGAGTTGGAGAACTCTTCGATGCGTTGAGACGCCCCGATCTCGTCGGAAAGCACGACCGTCACGGGTGTGGAGGACATTGTCCCGAGGATCTTCGCGTAGGCACGTGCAGTGGTCTTGTCCGTCGCGATGACCAGGCCACCGGCATCCGGCATCCGCTCACGCAACTGCATCAGCCTAGTGTGGGCGCCACGCAACACCGCGGGAATCCAATCACCTCGCGGATCGAGGGCGGTCTTCCAGGCGCGGGCGGTCTGCTCAGCGTTCAGGGGCTCGCCGAGCCGGGCTGCGAACTCCTCCCCCGCAGAGGTCCGCCAGCGAGCCTCCCCGGAGTAGGCGAGGAACACGACAGGACGCACGACGCCGTCGGCGAGCGCGTCCGAATAGCCATAGGTGTGGTCGGCGCGTGATTTGAGGTAGCCCTCCCCGTCATCGGTGTACCGGACAAACGGGATCGCTGCGTCATCGGAGCGGAACGGTGTACCGGTGAGTGCGAGACGCCGTTCCGCGTCGTCGTAAGCCTCGCGGATACCATCACCCCAGCTCTTCGCGTCACCACCGTGGTGGATTTCATCGAGGATCACCAGTGACCGGTGGGCGGTCGCGACGGCTCGGTGCTTGTACGGGTGCATCGCCACTTGGGCGTAGGTGACCACGATACCGTGGTATTCAGGGTTAACCACACCGGCGGTGTTGGTGAAGTGCGGGTCAAGGGAGAGCCCTACTCTGGCAGCCGCCTGCGACCACTGCACCTTGAGGTGCTCGGTCGGTACGACGACGATGACCCTGTCCACAGTCCGGTTTCCGACGAGTTCGGTGGCGAGCCGGAGCGCGAAGGTCGTCTTCCCGGCACCGGGGGTGGCGACAGCGAGGAAATCCTTCGGTTGTGCGGCCATGTACTTGTCCAGTGCCGCGCGCTGCCAGGCGCGTAATCTGCCGCTGCTCACTTCTTGCGCAGGGACCGGTAGACACGTTCGCAGTCGGGGCATACCGGCGATCCGGGTTTCGCCTGCTTGGTCACGGGGAAAGTCTCGCCGCACAATGCCACCACCATGCGGCCAGAAACAGCCGACTCGACGATCTTGTTCTTTTTCACATAGTGGAAAAACCTCGGTGTGTCATCGGACGTTGTCGTATCTTCCCTCACATCGGGGCGTTCAATGGTTTTCGTCGTGGTGTTCACGGCACCCATCATGCCCCAATCACGGGAGTTCGGGCACAACAGGGTTCACAACAGGGTTATCGTGGGGCCCATGATGCAGCGGCGGAACGAGGATGGGATCGAGTTCGATTCCGGTGATCACGCTTCCATCCCCTCTGAAGGTGACCGAGCTGGACGGAATGCCGACGGGACCGTGGTCACACCGGATCCGGTTGTCGGTTGGCGGCGCGGTCTACGCAGATTGTTTTCTTCGCGCAAGAATGTCGAACTAATCACGAGTGCCAGGCAGACGCCGCTGGACAACCTCAATGAACGGCGCCGGAAGTACGCGATCCTACAGGGGTCACGGATACCGTTTCTCCTGGCCAGTGCAGTGACGTGGATCTGGTGGGAGAACACCTGGCTCTCCGCGATCCTTTTCCTCATCTCGGTACCGTTACCGTGGATCGCTGTGGTCATCGGTAACGGAGCCGGTGAACCGCGGGACCCACGGACTCGGCAGGTGTACAAGCCCGGTGTGGCGCGCGAGTATCACGCGCAACAGATGCTGGCCGTGCAGAGACAGCGTGAACTGGGAGAGTCTCCGGATCAGGGTCCGGATAACGGAGCCAATGACGGCAACGCCATCATCGAGCATGATTAACTGTCCCGAGGTATCATCCGTGCCATTATCCGAGGAGTTCCCACGTGCCCGAATCACTGTCCGCAGTCGTCCCCCATCTCGTGAGAGTCTTCGGTGAGCATGGTTTCACCGAGAGCGGTATCGCTGATCATCTGGGGCCCGCCGCACTGTCAGCGTTGTACCGGGGGGAAACCGCGGCAGTCCAACGAGCTTCTGAATGTGCGGGGGATCCCGGGAGATCGGAACTCATCCGGTTTTTCCTGCTCCGCTCCCCCACCGGATTGCGGGAGCTTTCAGCGCTGCTCGGCACACGGGTCGTCGGGCTTCTCGACGCCGCGGGAGTTCTGGAGTCCGACAGTGATTCGGAGACCGTACGGATCGCCGTCGATGTGCGTCCCCGTTTTATCGGTGCCGAGGATCAGTGGGTGTTCTCCGATCTGGATCCTTCTCTCTCTGCCGGGACTCCGAAACCGAATCACGTTCCCGGTTTAGGGGCAGCTTCTCTCTCACTGCTCCAGGCGACACCGACAACACCCGTCCGCAGTGTCTTGGACCTTGGCACCGGTTGCGGTGTCCAGATTCTAGGACAGCTCAGATGTGCGGATCATGTGATGGGAACCGACATCAACAATCGTGCACTGGACTTCGCTGAGGCCACCCTAGCCGGAACCGGGGTTCCAGTTACCAGGGAAGGTCGGAGAGCGAGCCGTGTAGAGTCCCGGACTGGGGACGGAGTAGCCGAGGTGGAGCTTCGTCGGGGATCCTGGTATGAACCGGTCGAGGGGCAGCGATTCGACCGGATTATCGCCAATCCGCCGTTCGTGATCAGCCCGAGCAGTAGTCATGTCTATCGGGATTCGGGGTTAGACCTGGATTCAGCGAGTGAACTCGTTGTCTCGCACGCCGTGGAGCATCTGAACCTCGGCGGAACTGCACATGTTCTCGCATCATGGATCCACACGACGGACACCGACTGGAGGCATCGGGTTGCGGGCTGGATCCCTGACACTGGGGTCTCGGCCTGGATCTTGCAGCGGGATATCGCTGATCCTGAGCTGTATGTCGGAACCTGGCTACGTGACGGTTCCGTGGATCCCGGTGGAACGGAGGGCGGGCACCGGACCGTGGAATGGCTGGATCACTTCGCGGAGAACGATGTTACCGGCATCGGCTTCGGCTTCATAGCCCTCCAACACATCGGCGACGACTGTCCTTCCGAGGTCGCTGCCGAAGATTTCGGTGCCTACGAGACCACCGGTCTCGGCGAGGAGGTGATGGAGTACTTCTCCCGGACCGCGTGGCTGCGCGGGAAGAGTTCCGATGACGTCGCGGACACACAGTTCCTGATACGGACGGGAGTGGCAGTGGAGGATGTCCGAGTGGCTGACGAGGACTCCGGCCAGGGGTTCGCGCCAGCGATTCTCCGGATCAGTCGAACTGACGGCCCCCGCTTCTCCCATGAAATTGATCGCCCCCTGTACGCGATCCTGGCAGGACTTCATCCGCAGGGACTCACTCTCCGTGAGACCGTCGAACTCTACTGTGCCGCCCACGGACTCGAATCTGGGGAGGTGCTGCGGGAGGCAACGAGGGCAGTGGTCGACCTCATTCGTCACGGTATTGTGTTGCCCGCGGACATCACCATCACCACAGGCACCCGCTCATCCTGATCCCACGATTGAAGGAGGACACCGTGAAAGCGGTTCTGACCCGTGTTTCCCACGCCAGCGTCACCGTCGACGAAGAACTTGTCGGTGAAATCAACTGCCCGGAGACGTGCGGAGTCCTGGCACTCGTTGGGGTTGCCCGCGGTGACGGCGCCGATGCCTCACGGACAGAAACGATGATCCGGAAGATAGCTGAGCTCCGGATCCTCCCCGGGGAAGAATCCGTGGAATCCGTTGGGGCACCTGTTCTCATCGTGAGCCAGTTCACTCTGCAGGGAAAGACCGTCAAAGGTCGACGCCCGAGCTGGTCGGACGCTGCTCCCAGTGACGAAGCGGAACCGATCATCAACGCCATCGCAGAAGGCCTTCGTGCCCGCGGAATCCCGGTTGCGGAGGGAAGATTCGGGGCGATGATGCGGGTTTCCTCCGTGAACGAGGGACCCTTCACGGTTCTGGTTGACTGCTGACCCCTAATACTGGGGACTCCACCAGCGCGGACGTAACCACGTATCTGCCCGGGAACTTTCCCGCTGCATCACCCGTTGAACCAATGAGAACCCGATGAAAGCAGGAGGCCAGTATGACGACCACGTCCCCGCAGGACATCGATGTCGAGGAGCCAGACCGCGGATCACGCCGTGGCCAGACCAATGACAATCCGTCAGCCGATCTGGTCCGCGTCTATCTCAACGGCATCGGAAAAACGGCGCTCCTGACCGCCGAGGATGAGGTCCACCTCGCCCAGACCATCGAGATCGGGTTGTACGCTGATCATCTGCTCTCTGATCCAAACACGAAGCTCACCCGTGCGATGAAACGAGATCTCAAGGTCCTTTCAAAGCAGGGTAAGCAAGCACGATCCCACCTGCTTGAAGCCAATCTACGGCTTGTGGTCAGTTTGGCGAAACGCTACACCGGTCGTGGTATGCCCCTACTAGATCTCATCCAGGAGGGTAACCTCGGGCTCATTCGCGCCATGGAGAAGTTCGATTACACCAAGGGCTTCAAGTTCTCCACCTACGCCACCTGGTGGATTCGACAGGCCATCACCCGGGGGATGGCTGATCAATCCCGCACCATTCGACTCCCGGTCCACCTCGTAGAACAGGTGAACAAACTCTCCAGGATCAAAAGGGAGCTCTATCAGAGTCTCGGTCGAGAGGCGACGAACGAAGAGCTCGCGGAGGAAAGCGGCATCGACGAGTCCAAGATTGAGATGCTACTCCGGCAGTCCCGGGATCCGGTGAGCCTGGACATGCCCGTCGGCGCTGACGAGGAAGCACCTTTGGGTGACTTCATCGAAGATTCGGACGCCACCGATGCCGAAGCAGCGGTGGTGGCGTCACTACGGCACTCGGATGTCCGCACGGTTCTCGCCTCCCTCGAGGTGCGGGAGCAGGAGGTCATCCGGCTACGTTACGGCCTCGACGACGGGGTTCCACGGACGCTTGACCAGATCGGTCGGCGCTTTGGACTCTCCAGGGAGCGTGTGCGGCAGATCGAGCGCGAGGTCATGAGTAAACTTCGCGATGGCGAGCGGGCGGATAAACTTCGCGCTTACGCCAACTGATCACTTCTGGTGTCGGCTAAGGCCCTGTACCATCTGATATTCTCGACTCCCCGATCCCGAACAAAACGGTACACTTGATCAGTAACGGATCCCACCCCAGTTTCCATTGAACACCGTTTGAACTGTCTGTTCACATCTTGGAAACGCTTCCCGGTCTCCCCCACAACATTCTCATCTTACCCCGAAATAGGGGGACGGAGTCGCACCGAGTGGTTCCCCTGCCCTGCGGGAACAATGTTGGTCGTTAATGCGTTGGTCAAAGTGCGACGGCAGTGAGCGGGTATCACCCCAGCACTACCGTCGGGAAACAGAGTTCGATGATGTTGCGGCGAACTTAATTTGTTAAGCGGGCACGTAACAACCCGAGGAAAGGCGTTATCTCCGTGAAGGATCTGGTCGACACCACCGAAATGTATCTCCGTACCATTTACGAGTTGGAGGAGGAAGGCGTCGTACCGTTACGCGCTCGTATCGCGGAGCGACTGGAGCAGTCCGGTCCAACGGTGAGCCAGACGGTTGCCCGTATGGAGCGTGACGGGTTGGTACACGTCGCACCAGACAGAAGTCTGAAGATGACAGACGAGGGGCGTTCCACAGCCATCGCGGTCATGCGCAAGCACCGACTCGCTGAACGCCTGCTGACCGATATGATCGGTCTCGACATCCTCAAGGTGCATGCCGAAGCCTGCCGATGGGAACATGTGATGAGTGTCGAGGTCGAGCGTCGCCTCGTCGAGGTACTCGACAGCTTCCACACTTCCCCCTTCGGCAATCCCATACCCGGACTGGTTGAACTCGGGGTGGAGGACACCGGGGGTATGTCGTTCGGCGAGCGTGCCAGTGACCTCCCTCTCGGGGAAGCCATCCCGTGCCGTATCCTGCAGTACAACGAGATTCTTCAGGTAAATGTGGCCCAATTGAAGGAGCTGACCGAGTCAGGTATGAATATCGGTTCTGAGGTCGAGGCAGTCAACTCCGATGGTGAAGTCACTCTCACCAGAGAGAATCGCAGCGTCACCATCGATCATGAGCTCGGGCATGCCGTCCGATTGGAACGACTGAACTGATCGGAGCGGGAGGGGCACGTGTCGGACGCCTGGTTCCCGGTACAATCCGACACGTTTCACCGACAGCTCTCCAAAATCAGGTCGAATCGTCCACGCCTGTAGGCAGCCATCAGAAGTCCGGTCAGTCGGTGCCCGGAATCCTCGTCATACGCACACCTGAGCGCAGCCCAGACGCGGGCCGTCCTCCCCGCTGCAATCAACGTCACCGCATACACGCAGAGCGCGTTACACCGGATAGTTCCCCGAAACATCCGAGCAATCACCAACATCGCGTTCTGGAGAGCCGGAGGATGATGCTCCTCCGAAGCGATTCCAAGAACAAGATCCCGTATCTCAGGGCGGACGAGTAATCCTGCTACAGAAAAGAGCGCTTCCTCATCACGTCCGACATCATCGTCACCAGCAGGTGAAGCCCGCAGTTCACTCAGCCATCTGCCAACCATAACCCTCAATAGCGAACGTGCCTGATCTGTGCCTGATCTGCTCAGTTCTTCCGCGATCTGGGCGCTCCGTTTCTCCGCTTCCATTGTCATCCGTTCGACCCCGATCCCGAAATCTCCGTACACCACGGATGAGAAGAAGCTGAGTGCATCCTCCCGACTCAATTCTGGGAGCATTCCACTCCCCGAGATGAGTTCACGCATAGCGGCACCGGTAGCGATGTCAGGTAGTACACCGTTTGCACGAAGCGTAGGGTTCCCACCCCACTCCGGGGCAGTGTTATCCGCCAGTTTCCGGAACGGTGCTCCCGACATGATCTCAGGTACCCACCAGACAGCCAGTACCTGGATACCATGACGAACAGCTCTCCTGCACAGCATGTGTGCATTCTCAATGCCCGGACGCTCACCTCCGGGTCCTTCTCCCACGAAGAAGGCGAAGGTGACAGTCACACCGATGTCAGCGAGTGACAGTAAGGTGGCTTCTACCGCACCATCATCAGCGAGATCCGCCCGGGTTATCGGACCGACCAGGGATTTTCCGGGCTGATCCGGCTCCGGGAATATCGCGGTCACGACCAGGGAATCAGTCGGGTAGAAACCGAGAAACGCCGGAATGCTCGCGATCAGGTCATCGGGAATCATCAGGGTCTGTGTCATGGATCTACCGTTGTTCTTCCTCTCGTCCACTGATGGCAGATCCCGGAGGCGCTGTCAGTAAACCAGAGGCATCGGTTACCTGTTCACAGGTAACCGCCCATTCCCAGAACGAAGTGGAGGTAATCCGGTGTATCCTTATGGGTCAGTCTCTGTCTCCGGGTATCCCCGGATATCCGTGGCCGTCAGTGGATGGAGAACGTCGCTCGCGGTGGTGCAGGCGAAACCAACCACCATCATTTTGGGTGGAATATTCACCCCCCGGGCTTTGTTGACGGGGATGCGACCTCCACTGGTGAAGTATCCACGATTCTTCACCAGGTCTGGAGAATGAGCACACCGATGCACGAAGGAGGAACGCACATGCAGGACAGCAGTCGTCGCATGTATGAACTGGAGTATCCAGCACCCGAGATGAAACCCCATGACGGCACGACCCTGGTAGTCGCTCTTCAGGGCTACGCAGACGCAGGCCAAGCTGTGGACTCCTCCGCACATCATCTTCTGAGTTCCCTGGAGAACAGCCCCGTGGCCGCGTTCAACAATGACGAGTTGATCGACTATCGCTCACGTCGCCCGGCTGTGCGGATCTCCAATCATGAGGTAGTCGGGATGGACGAGCTCAGACTCGGGTTGTATGCAATGCGGGATTCATCGGGGCATCCGTTTCTGCTGTTGGCAGGACCGGAGCCGGACATGCGTTGGAATGCCTTCACCGATGCCGTCATCGATCTCTCTGAACGTTTCAACGTCAGCAGGACACTCTGCCTCTATTCGGCGCCAATGGCGGTGCCACACACCCGGCCATTGCTGGTGACCGCACACGGAAATTCGGAGGACATCACGCGGCGCCACTTCCGGGTCAACAGCAAGATGACGCTACCTGGTTCAGCATCCCTCCAACTCGAGTACGTCCTCGGGTCGAAGGGGCGATCAGTGGCCGGTTTCACAGCTCATGTCCCGCACTACATCGCGGCCTCAAATTATCCGGAGGCCACACTGAAACTCCTGCGTGCCGTAGAAGCGGCGGGATCACTTTCACTGCCGCTGGGAAGCCTCGAGCAGGATTCCGCGAGGATGATCACCCTGCTCCGGGACCAGGTTGATGATTCCGGAGAGATCGCAGGTATGGTCCAATCCCTGGAACAGAGCTACGACGAGGAGCTGGAGACATACCGCGAAGATAATCCCGGTGTTCTACTTCCGGGGGAGACCGAAGCCGCAGACGCTGATGCACTAGCCGAGGAATTCGAGAGATATCTGGCGTCTGTCCACGACCCGGACGCTGCATCCGGCGAACATCCGGGGGATTCTCCTGTGGATCCCGGTAGTGACGGACCCCCGGAACAACCGGAGGACGGGTCCCGCTGATGCCGCGCGTGGCGCCACACACGGGCAGACCGTTACGCTGGTGGATGTGACCCTGACCCAGATTCTCCCCGACCTGTCCGATGTTCCTGAGTCCCTGGTTGATGACTGCATCTGGGATTCCTTCATCGGGTGGACCCGAGAGAAAGGCATCACCCCATATCCGGCGCAGGAGGAAGCCGCGCTGGGTGTTCTCGCCGAGAACAACGTCATCCTTGCCACCCCGACTGGATCGGGAAAGTCCCTCGTCGCCACCGCCGCGCACTTCATCGCTCTCGCCCGGGGACAGAGAACGTTCTACACCGCGCCGATCAAGGCATTGGTGAGTGAGAAGTTCTTCGCTCTGTGCGACATCTTCGGTCCCGAGTCCGTCGGAATGATGACGGGGGACGCAACCGTGAACGGCGGCGCACCGATCATCTGTGCGACGGCTGAAATCGTCGCGAATATCGCGCTCCGTGACGGAGCACAGGCTGACATTGATCAGGTGGTGATGGATGAGTTCCACTATTACTCGGAACCCGACCGCGGATGGGCCTGGCAGGTACCACTGCTTGAACTGCCGAATGCACAGTTTCTCCTGATGTCTGCGACGCTCGGCGACACGTCGTGGCTGCAGGAGGACCTCAGCCGACGCACGGGGCGGGACACCGAGCTTGTCTCGGGCAGTGAACGCCCTGTACCGCTGGATTTTTCTTACGTTTATTCACCAGTCCATGAGACCATCGAGACGCTCCTCAAGGAAAACAAGGCACCAGTGTACGTGGTGCACTTCACTCAGCGCGATGCCATCGAGAGAGCACAGGCACTCACCTCGATGTCTATCATCGACAAGGACACCAAGGAGCGGATCGTCACAGAGATCGGTGCCTTCCGGTTCACCACAACCTTCGGAAGGACGCTGTCAAAGCTCCTTCGCCGGGGTATTGGTGTACATCACGCCGGAATGTTGCCTAAGTACCGTCGGTTGGTGGAAAAACTCTCCCAGACCGGACTGCTCAAGGTGATCTGTGGTACCGACACCCTCGGGGTCGGCATCAACGTACCGATCCGCACCGTACTCATGACAGGTCTGTCGAAGTTCGACGGAACAAGCCAGCGGATCATCAAGTCACGGGAATTCCATCAGATCGCCGGACGCGCAGGGCGTGCCGGATACGACTCAGTCGGTCATGTGGTAGTTCAGGCACCGGAGCACGAGGTCGAGAACTACCGGCTCCGCCAGCGCGCCGGAACAGATCCCAAAAAGCTCAAGAAACTCCGAAAGAAGGCGGCTCGTCCCGGTGAAGTTAGCTGGACCGAGAAAACCTACGAACGACTCACTACCGCCGAGCCGGAATCCCTGAGTAGCCAATTCAGGGTATCAACTTCGATGATCCTCAACGTGATCGCCCGCCCCGGTGACGGCTTCGCACACATGCGACATCTCCTCCGCGACAACCATGACACCCGCAGAAAACAGAACAAAGACATCCTCACCGCCATCGAGTTGTTCCGGGGTCTCGTCTCTGCGGGCATTGTCGACCGTATCCCCGGCGGACCGGACTCCACGGGACGTCGATGGCATCTGACTCATGACCTGCAACGGGATTTTGCTCTCAATCAGCCCCTCGCCCCTTTCGCGTTGGCGGCACTCGACCTGCTGGATCCGGACTCAGACACCCATGTCCTTGACGTGATCAGCGTGTTTGAGTCCATTCTCGACGACCCCCGACAACTACTCATCGCCCAACAACGGGCCGCACGTGGCGAGGAGATCGCGGCGTTGAAGTCCGAGGGCGTCGATTACAGCGAGCGGATGTCCATCATCGAGGACATCACTTGGCCCAAACCGCTCGATGAGCTGTTGGAAAAGGGCTACGGTTCTTACGCAGAGGGGCATCCCTGGGTCCGGGAGTTCGAGCTCCGACCCAAATCGGTCGTGCGAGACATGATCGAACACGGAATGACCTTCTCAGATCTCATCGCCACCTACGGCCTCGCTCGTAGCGAGGGGGTGGTGCTCAGGTACCTGACCGACGCTTGGCGAACCCTGCGCCAGTCAGTACCTCCCGAGCACACGACGGAAGAACTTGAGGACATCATTGTCTGGTTAGGTGAGATGATCCGACAGGTCGATTCCTCTCTCGTCGATGAATGGGCACAGATGGCCGATCCGGATTCCCCGGTATCCCGGGAAACCCTGGAGCGCGAGCTGGCCTACGGTGTCGAAGACCCGACAGCGCTCACCGCCAACCGTCGGGCTTTCACGATCATGGTACGCAACGCCATGTTTCGGCTGGTGGAGCTCTTCGCATTCGAGAAAGAGGATCAGCTCATGGAATTTACGGAGTACCTCGACGCCCCTCCGGACTTCGGAGCTGGTATGGACGCGTACTTCGAGGAATACGCGGACATGGACACCGGCCCCGCAGCCCGGGGACCCGAATTCTTCCGGTTGGCCCAGGAGGGCCGACTGTGGAAGGTCCGACAGATACTCAAGGACCCCGAGGGAGACAACGCCTTCGCCTTTGTCGCATCCATTGACCTGGATGCCTCAGATGCCGCCGGCGAGGTCCGCTTCGCAGAGCTTGCTCTGGAGTATAATTAATCATCCACCTGAATGTGGCGCGTGGTGGACTGGCCGTCGTGATCGAACGTAACGTAGTCAACCTCCCCGCGGATCTCCGAGACGATCGTCGCGAGGTTCTTCCGTCCCTCCGGCAGTAGCCGGACGGTGACCTGTCCATCGACTGCTGCATCGATGATCTCAGCAGCGGCCAAACGAACCCCGACAAGCGCGGCGGGTTCCGCATCCAGGGAATCTCCGGATACCCCCTGGACAGGAGATGCCCCAGACCTCTCATCGAGAAGCATAACCCGTACCCCCCTCAATCTGGCCTCCCAGACGGCCCGGTTCACCTGCGAACGATCAAGCAAGGGCGATCTGATCGCATCCCGGAGCCGTAGTTCTAGAAGATTCGCATCTCTCCGTCTGTCGGCCTCCGGGCGTGAGTCTTCCAGGACAATGCGGACGAGATCCCGGACCCACCCGCAGCTCTCTCCGAGGTAGCTCGACCGGGTGGTATGAAGGGAGAGTCCCGCACTCCGTATCCGCGTCGCCTCGACCGCGACCGGGAATCCTGCAGTAGCCCGTCGGACGAGCAACGGAACCAACGCCCCGGTGACGGTTGTCGCCGTGAATATGAGAATGCCCGTGTCTGCACCCTGGACCTCGGTACCGGCTAGTGCCAGGAGTCGGACGAGACCAGCGCAGACGAACGTCGTCGCCACAGCAACAACGGCTCGGCATCTGATCGCCAACAGCGGCAGCGAAACCTGTGTTGCGTAGACCCACCATCCGGCAGGCCACGCGTAAGTGGAGGTGGTGCCCGTGAACGCCCCTGCTACGACCATTATTATGACGGATAGAGCAACAATCACGGTGGCCTGCTCCCCCAGTTTCTCGGTGCTTCCGGAGGTCACCGCGAATACCGATGCGATCAGTGCGGCGATCCCGATCGCCCACGGGATGCCATGGGTGCATCTCTCATCAACGAGGGAAATACCGGTGAGTACCGTGATCGCGACCAAGGCAAACCACAGACTGTGGGTGATGTACATGCCGGTCAGTCGATACAGCGGAGGCAGAGCAGTCTCTTTCTGGTCGACGGCGTCCACTGGGACACAGCCTTGAGCATGCCTCCAACTGAGCGTGACCCGAGTACCCGAGCCACGCCTGGAGTGGACGTCAACGGTGCACCCGGGGGTGTCCGCGACACGCCTAATAATGGATACTCGGACACCTGCACGGTTCTCCGGAACGGAAGCAGGATCGAAACCGATACCGTCATCGATGAATTCGACCCGGAACCCGCTGAGTTCACCTTTTATTGTGTCAAAACTAATTATGCAGCGCCGGTCGTCGGTCTGCGCATGACGGATCGAATTCAATGCTGCTTCACCGACCGCACCACAGATGGCCGTGACCGCCCGACCGGGCAGTCCCCCACCTGAGGGGTATGAACTCTCAGTCACGATGATCTTACTGCCTGGAGCAGCTTCCATCACGACCTCACGCACCATCCGGACAGCATCGGCTACGGATATTCCGTTATCCGTCGCCGGAACCTCCGCTGGAGCGAGATGGGACAAGATGAGGTCCTTGTCCGGGGGGAGGCCTCCGGATGCCACCGCGCGCAGGAGTGTGAGAACCGTGTCGTGGACGTGGGCGAGAAATTGGGCTTCAGTCACGCGTAGTTCCCGCGACCGGAGCTCAGACAGGATCTCCCGGTGTGCACGACTGATCCGGGCATCCAGTCGCCGAGCAGCGCTGATCCCCATGGTGCAAGCGACGAAGAACGGCAGGGGCACGATCCAACCGTGTCCCACTGACAAGACCTGGAGGACCGGCGTGCTGACCTGGTTGTTGGCAATTGCTGCAACCGCAGTCATGACGAGTGCGAGCATGAGGCCCCAGGGCAGACCGAGGGCAGCCGCCACCATGATCGCCGGAATCCCGCAGTAGTCCCCCAGGTGCACCGGCTCAAGCCGTGAATAACCCTGAGAGAAAAACAGGGTTACATCAACCGTCAGCATCAGCAGATAGGCACCCCCACCGACCGCCATGGCGAGCCTATAGATGAAAGCCCGCGCAGAGAAACAGGCCACCAATTGGAGGAAGGCACAGCCCACCAGGATCACGTACGCCGCTGCAACGACGGGATCACCACCGATACCCCCACTGCCCATCGTGCTGCGCGACGTATATGAGGCCAACAGATGCAACAGCAGAGAAACACCGGTCACCAGAGCAGTTATTCGCAGTACCGACACCTCTGCATCCCAGTGTCGGGCGAGACTGGCGAGGAATTCCTCGGGAATCCAACTCCCACGGCGTGCGGGAGCGGATACGAAGAGTTCTTCCGGCAGCTCGGGAGAATCACCCTCCGAATGCGACGCTGACGGGGCGGTACTCCGAGGGGTCCACCTAGTACCGCCGGAAGATAAGGGTCGCATGGTTCACGTCAGTGGTCCAAGGGACCACGAATGTAGCCGTCCTGCTGAGCACGGTATAAAAGTTCGACTTTACTGCCCGCACGACGCCCTGCATCCACGTACTTCCGACGTATCCGGTTCAGGTGATCCTGGACCGTCGGGGGCTTGAGACCGATCGCGCGGGCCACGGAATCGGCTGTCATACCGCTGGCGTAGAGAACGAGGATTTCCCGCTGTCGATCAGTGAGGTCAATTGCCTCTGCGAGTGGATCGGATTCGATCAGCGACGCCCAGTCACTGGTGGCATAGGTGTCTCCGGCTGCGGCAGTTCTGATGGCCTCAACGAGCTCCACCGTGTCAACCGACTTCTGCACCATCCCGTTGACGTCGGCCAACAGTGCCCGACGCATATAGAAAGGACTCTCCATAGCAGAAAACACGAGGACCTTGAGTCCGCGTTCACGAAGCCGTACCACGTTCTTGTATGGGTCAGAGGAGTCTCCGAGCCGGAGATCCAGCAGGACAATATCAACAGACGGCGCCTCCGGTTGATCGAGGCACTCCAGGAGGGCATCAACATTCGGAAACCCCCCTATCAGGTTGCACTCCCCCGAGTCCATCAGAACTGTCCGGATTCCGACTAAGGCGACTTCGTGGTCATCAACTGCAGCGACATTGATCAACATAAATGACAGAGTAGTAGTTTTAATACAGAAATACTCCAGTGTTCCCGTCAAAACACCCCCGCACGGGTTCGCCCGATAATCGCATCGCACCGTCATCCAGAGAACACCCTCACCAGACACGGAAAATCCCCGCCTCCACCAGGAAAATCGGGTGAAATCGGGGATCTTCAACTACTGGGCGGCGGAAACCGTGAACCGGGTTCCCTAGCGAGCCGCCTCAATCTGCACAGCCTGGGCAACACCAGAAACGGTCGCGGCAATCTTGACCGCCTCAAATACCTGTTCCTTAGTCAGCCCCTCACCGCGAACGGTCCTGTCATGCGCCATGGTGCAGTCGGGGCAACCATTGATCGTCGAGACAGCGAGCGACCACAGCTCGAAATCAACCTTATCTACCCCGGGCTTGGCGATGATGTTCATACGCAGCCCCATCTTCACCTGTGTGTAATCATCACCAAGGAATTCCTTGGCACGGTAGGCCACATTATTCATCGCCATAATCGACGCGGCACCGAGAGCCGCTCCCACTGCCTCATCGGAAAGATGATTCGATGCTTCCTCGGAGATCTCGGAGAAGACGGTGTCGTTCCGTGTTGCCGCAGCGCAAGCTAGGAACGTACCCCAGAGCTGCTGCTCACTGAGCTCAGTGCTACGAGCCAGACTACTGAGATTGAGTTTGAGATCTTTGGCGTATTCGGGCAGACCGGATTTCAGGTTATCGATCGACATTTACTTCAGTTCCTCCTTCAGGACATCCATCTTGTCGATGGTCTTCGTGGGATCATTCTTCTGCCAGTTACAGGCGCAGACTTCTTCGGACTGCAGAGCATCGAGCACGCGGAGGATCTCATCGACGTTACGACCAACAGCATCCGGAGTTGCCGAGACAAACTGGATGATGCCGTCCGGGTCGACGATGAAAGTGGCGCGGTCCGCCACCCCCTCAGCATTCTCGACCCCGAGGGCACGCATGAGGTCGTGACGAATGTCGGCGAACATAGGGAATGGAACAGTCTTCAGCTCGGGATGCGTAGCACGCCAGTTGAAGTGGGAAAACTCATTGTCACCGGAACCGCCCAGAATCTGAGTGTCCCGATCCTGGAACTCCTCATCAAGTTTTCCAAAAGCCGCGATCTCTGTCGGGCAGACAAACGTAAAGTCCTTCGGATAGAAGAAGACGACCTTCCACTTACCCTCGAAAGACTCATGGGTGATGGTCTCAAAATAGTCTTCCGGCTGGTTGGCCTTCACATCGTGAAGATCACCACCTTTGAGCGCAGTGAGCGAAAACTCCGGGAATTTGTCGCCGATGGTTAGTAGTGCCATGTAAAGCCTCCTGGTGATGGTTCATTTGAAGATAGACGGGTATGTGACACGCCTTTCGTCCGCTCGACGGCCCCATCCTTCGGTACCACGACCGGATACCTTCGAGTATGCCCCTGTCGCACACGGACGTCAAAAGGTTTAACTAAAAATCCTGATATATAGTGATAGGTGTGAGCAATAAAGAGTACCGCCCAACGTTGGCCCAGTTACGCACATTCGTCACCATCGCCGAAAACCGCCACTTCGGCACGGCGGCGGCGAAATTATCCATCTCGCAGCCGAGCTTATCCCAGGCACTCGTCGCGCTCGAGACCGGACTCGGAGTGCAGTTGATCGAGCGTTCCACACGCAAGGTCATCGTCACACCGACAGGCGAGAAGCTACTGCCTTCTGCGAAAGAAACCCTGGACGCGGCCGAAACCTTCCTCGCCATGGCGCGGGGTGCCTGCGGAAGCCTCGCCGGGCCGCTGACACTCGGGATGATTCCCACCGTAGCCCCCTACATTCTCCCGAATCTTCTCCACCACGTCGCATCGGAACTACCTGACCTCCAACCGTGCATCATCGAGGACCAGACGAGACACCTGCTCGAGCAGCTACGGGACGGACAGATCGACTGCGCCGTTGTCGCGCTCCCCGTCACTGCGAGCGGACTCACCGCGACGCCTCTCTACGACGAGGAATTCGCGATCGTCGTCCCGTCCTCATCCCCGATGGCGGGGCGAGCTGACATAACTCTCTCTGAGTTAAAGAAACTCGATCTGCTCCTTCTCGATGACGGTCACTGTCTCCGAGATCAGATCATCAACCTCTGCCAGAATCGTGACCTCTCCCCCACTCCCACCGGCCCCGGCGCCGCTACCACACGAGCAGCAAGTCTGTCGACGGTGATGCAGTGCGTCGCCGGGGGACTCGGAAGCACACTTGTCCCAGTTAGCTCAGTTCCCTTCGAATGCAACCGCCCAGGCCTGTCGGTCGCCCGCTTCGGACCAGGGGTGGACGCCCACCGAACAATCGGTCTCGCTTACCGTTCCTCTTCCGCCAGACGAGACGAGTTCCATCAGCTCGGAGATATAGTCCGCTCGGCATACCGGGAAACCATCTCGGAATCTCCCTTCCCTTCTATGGTCCCTTCTGCGCTCTGAATTACGGACTCCAAAAGCGTCGACAGTCGCGCATTCGTAACCAACCACACTCCCACCGCATGCCCCGGTTAAGATGAACGGCTAGTGATGACAACGACTGATTCCAACTCCCACGCCACCCCTCCATCAAAAAAGGAGCTCCTCAGGCGCCTCGATGAGGTGACGATAGCCGACGAGCGTACGTTCCGCCGACGCCTTCATAAGGCCCGTTCCGTCAAAGCCCTCCTGTCCATCGCACGAGACATCGATACGGCACGCATCAGACTAGCGACCCGACGGGCCGTGATCCCGAAGATCACCTACCCCGAGCAACTACCCGTCACCGCACGCCGCGATGACATCGCCGCCGCGATCCGCGACAACCAGGTGGTGATCATCGCTGGCGAGACGGGTTCGGGAAAAACTACCCAGATCCCGAAAATCTGTCTGGATCTCGGGCGCGGCCGTCGCGGACTTATCGGACACACCCAACCACGTCGCTTGGCCGCACGAACCGTCGCCGAACGCATCGCCGACGAACTCGGTCAAACAGTAGGCGAGGCGATCGGCTATGCGATCCGTTTCGATGACAGAGTCTCAGCATCCACGTCAGTGAAACTCATGACCGACGGTATTCTCCTGGCGGAGATGCAACGCGATCGGTACCTCAACGCCTACGACACCATCATCATCGACGAGGCTCATGAGCGGAGCCTCAACATCGACTTCTTGATGGGATATCTCAAACAGCTTCTTCCCAAACGACCGGATCTCAAGATTATAGTGACCTCGGCGACCATCGCTCCAGAGGCCTTCGCCAAGCATTTCTGCGATGCCAAGGGCAATCCCGCCCCGATCATCGAGGTCTCCGGAAGGACGTTCCCCGTTGAGATCCGCTACCGCCCCCTTGAGTTCGAAGTCGAGGGGAAAGTCATCGATCAGGATCCCCTGGACGGTCTGGTGGAAGCCCTCGAAGAACTCATGGCCATCGGCCCAGGGGACATTCTCTGTTTCTTCGCTGGCGAAAGCGACATCCGCGATGCGATGGAAACTATCGAGGGACGGCGCTGGCGGGGGGTCGAGGTAACGCCTTTGTTCGGGCGCCTTTCCAACGCGGAGCAGCACCGAGCGTTCTCCAGCCATCGAGGTCGGCGTATCGTCCTCGCCACCAACATCGCAGAGACCTCCCTCACGGTACCGGGAATCCACTACGTGGTGGACACCGGGCTCGCCCGTATCTCCAGGTATTCAGCCCGCACCAAGGTCCAACGTCTCCCGATCGAACCCATCTCGCAAGCGTCGGCGAAACAACGTTCCGGGCGCTGCGGCCGCATCGCGGATGGCGTCGCCATCCGGTTGTACTCCGAGGAAGATTTCACATCACGCCCGGAATTCACCGACCCAGAGATTCTCCGGACAAATCTAGCCAGCGTCATCCTCCAAATGGCGGCACTCAGACTCGGAGACATCACTGAGTTCCCGTTTATCCAACCACCGGACAATCGGGCTGTTCGTGATGGTCTGCTTCTCCTACACGAACTTGGCGCACTCGCCGATGGCGAGGACAACGGTGCTCCGCAACTCACTCCGGTGGGTCGGCAGCTCGCACGTATCCCCGTCGATCCAAGAATGGCCCGTATGCTCGTCGAGGCAGAACGGCTCGGATGTCTCCACAACGTCCTCGTCATCGTCGCAGCCATGACCATCCAGGATGTCCGGGAACGTCCACTCGATCACCAGGCTCAGGCTGATCAGGCACACGCAAGATTCAAGGATACCGGATCAGATTTTCTCGGTTATCTCAAACTGTGGGACTATCTCCATGAAACCCGCAACGAATTGACGGGGAACGCCTTCCGTAAACGGATGAAGAGCGAGTTCCTCCACTATGTCCGCATCCGGGAATGGTTTGATCTGGTCCGCCAACTCCGGACTATCTCAACACAATTCGGGTGGATCGCAAACACGGATGTCGCCACGAAGACGGATACCGAATCCATCCACACCGCACTTCTTTCAGGTCTCCTCTCCCACATCGGGATGCGGATCGGTGATTCCCGCGAGTTCCAGGGGGCACGAGGTACCAAATTCATGATCTTCCCAGGGTCTGCTCTGGCAAAGAAACCACCTCAGTTCGTCATGGCAGCAGAACTGGTCGAGACCTCAAGGTTGTGGGCCCGCGACGCTGCCCGCATCGAACCCGAGATGGTGGAACGCACAGCACCGCATCTGCTCAGGCACTCGTATTCCGAGCCCTTTTGGTCAGCGAAGCGGACCGCAGCGATGGTGCACCAGAAATCAACTCTCTACGGCGTGACGATCATCGCCGACCGTACAGTTACCTATCACCGGGTTGATCCGGGTGCAGCGAGAGACATGTTCGTCCGGCATGCACTCATCGAAGGCGATTGGACGACGCACCACCGGTTCTTCCACGACAATCGTGCGATGCTCGACGACGCAGCGGAACTCGAGGATAAAGCGAGGCGCCGCGACATCGTAGTCGACGAAGACACGCTCTTCGGCTTCTATGATGCACGTATCCCGGACACCGTGACCACTGGGAGAACCTTTGACTCATGGTGGAAGAAGAAGCAGCGGGACACCCCTGATTTCCTCGATTTCGACCCCGATGCTCTCATCAACGAAGAAGCTCACGATGTCAGTGAAGAAGCATTCCCGGATTTCTGGAGGCAGGGGAATATCAACTACGCCCTCACCTACCATTTCGAACCCGGCGCCTCGGATGACGGTGTCACCGTCCGTATTCCGGTACCGCTACTCGCCGGCGTCTCCGATGACGGCTTCGATTGGCTTGTTCCCGGTGTCCGACGCGAGCTCGTGACCGAACTCATCAGAACGCTCCCGAAAGCACTGCGCCGGACGGTTGTACCTGCCCCGGATTTCGCCGAACGCGCGATACCTCTTCTCGAGCCGTACAAAGGGAGTCTCTACACGCAACTCGCGAATGCTCTCAGACAACTCGGAGGAACCGGTATCAATGACACCGATTTCCGTCCCCAGAAACTCCCAGAACATCTTCGTATCAGTTACGCTGCTGTCGACAAACGCGGAGACGTCATCGATAGAGATCGGGATCTCAAATCCCTCAAGCATCGTAACGCTGAACAGATCACCGCGTCCGTCAACCGAGTCAGTGAGGACATCCAGCGTGCTATCTCCAAGAGCTGGGACGAAGTCAGCATCGGAGAAGTCGCATCGGAGATCCAGACCAGAGTCGACGGCCAGGAGGTGACCGCATACCCGGCACTCGTCGCGGTCCCCGACGGGGTTGCGGTGCGTGTGATGCCGACGAGACAAGCAGCGGATTCCTCCATGCTCACCGCCACCCTCACTTTGCTAATGCGAGAGATCCGGGTCCCGACAAAACAGATGCTCAAGGGACTACCCCTCAGACAAAGAGTCGCGGTGGAGAACTATCCTCATGGAGGCGCCGACGGACTCATCAACGACGCCCGAATCGCGGCAATCAGGGACACTCTGATTGCCGCGGGGGGCCCAGTCCGTACCCCCTCAGCGTTCCGAGATCTCGTCGCCCGGATTGCACCCGAGATACCGCGTACGGTCCGTGAGATTGTTACAAGTCTGGCACCTGGTCTAGTTGATTATCACCGGGTCAAGGATGAATTGTCCGAATGGTCCGGTGACGCAATAGATGACATGCGTGCTCAGCTCGACTTCCTGCTCCCTCAGAATGCGGTTTCCATACATGGCATCCGTCATTTGCGGCACCTACCGCGTTATCTTCAGGCAATGGCGATCCGACTCGACGCCATGGGACACGACCCCGATCGGGATGCGGATAATCAGGATACCGTGGAGTCGGCAGTCGATTATCTCGAAGCGAAATTGAAGAAGCTCCCCCCAGGCCGAGCCAGAGCATCTGAGGCGAAAGAAGTCCGGTGGATGATCCAGGAACTCCGGGTGAGCTTGTTCGCACAGCGCCTGGGCACTCCGCACCCGATCAGTTTCCGACGTATCCAGAAAGCGGTTGATGCACTACGGTGATGAAACGTCCCATCGCCCCGGTCGATGTCAATGTTCTCGTGATCGGCGGCGCATCAACCTGATCTCTGATTCGAAATCTCCGGCAGACTCGAACGACTTGTAGACCGATGCAAACCGAAGATAAGCAACCTCATCCAGTTCCCGCAACGGTTTGAGGATAGCCAGTCCAATGGTGTTCGCAGGAACCTGTGAGCTGCCGTGCTGACGAACTGTCTCCTCAACCTGTTGGGCGAGACGTTTTAACGCGTCATCCGAAACGTCCCGTCCCTGACATGCGCGGCGAACACCTGTGATGACTTTCTCCCGGCTAAACGGCTCAGACACTCCATTCCGTTTTACAACCATCAAAACGGCCTTTTCGACGGTGGTGAAGCGCCCATGACAGTTACTACATTCCCGTCGGCGCCTCACTGCAGATCCTCCATCAATTGTGCGCGAGTCGATCACTCGGGAAGTGGACTGGTGGCAGAAGGGGCAGTGCACAGTGTCATCCTCATCAAACTCGGGGCTCCGGACCAGACCGGCGTTCTCCAGTCTAATGCCCGCACCGATGACCGGCGATCCGCCATCGAACCTCAACGCCCCGAAATGACGGTTGTCGTCGAGTGCGGCACTTGGACCGATGGCTCACCGCCATCAGGCACCGCGATGAGCAGACCGAAAAACAACGCACCACCGACGAGTGCTCCAGCAGCGTAAGTGCGAAGAGCGGCACCCCGCTCAACATCACGCCCCACGGCCCAGCCGCTGCCTGGTTCCACCCCCTCGTCATGCAACTCTCCCATTGGCCAGGATGTTCTAAAATCAGATCGATTTTTTCGAACACTGTAGCCAGACGAGGACCCCAACGAACGACAACCCCCACTCCAGACCGAGACGGGAGCAGCAGAAGTACTGTGCGACGGAAAAGCATATTTACCTGCATGAATCATGCCGTTCTTCACCTTCATTTTTAAACCTCCAGCACTGAAAACAACTGATTTTCGACATTGGAGCAATCGAACACCGACGTCGCCCACATGTTCTATGTCGACCCTATGTTCGATTTATAACATCTCGCCGTAACGTTGTCCAGAGCTTGAAGATGATTTTCGAACACCCGTGTTACAATCGTTCGAAATTATGTAGTGTGGGGTGCAGCATCCACGCTGCGATACCGAACAGTTCAACCATTCCCAGAGCCCCGGAAATGACCCGCCTTTCCGGCTGGTGCAACACGGGTGATCTCGGGGATCTTCCAGAGGTCGAAGCCCAAAGATCCCACACCCGATGGTCTGCCCAGCCACCACGGTGCGGAAAATCCATCCCGACAGAACAGACCAGGAGTCCCGATGCCCACAGTCAACAAACCAGATCCGTCCCAGCTCTCCCCCCGTCAGCGCCGGATCCTCGAAGTCATCCGGGATGCTGTGGTGCTCCGGGGATATCCACCGAGCATCAGGGAGATCGGTGACGCGGCTGGGCTGCAGTCCACGTCATCGGTGGCCTATCAGTTGAAAGAACTGGAGAAGAAGGGCTTTCTCCGGCGCGACCCCAACAAACCACGCGCCGTCGACGTGCGTCACATGCCTGGCCCGACGAAGCAACGGCGGAAGAAGATCGGGCATCCGGACAACGGCGAACAGGCGCAAACGAGTATGATTCCGGCACTGGGGGCTATCGCCGCAGGCAGCCCGATCCTCGCGGAACAGAATATCCAGGAGTACTACCCGCTCCCCACCGAATTCGTGGGTGGAGGCGAGCTCTTCATGCTTGAAGTAGTGGGTGAGTCCATGCGTGACGCGGCGATTCTTGATGGGGACTGGGTGATTATTCGCAGGCAACCCGTGGCGGAACAAGGCGAGATCGTCGCAGCAATGATTGACGGGGAGGCAACTGTCAAGGAGTTCCACCGCGACGCTTCCGGAGTCTGGCTACTCCCCCGAAACGACGCCTTTTCTCCGATCAACGGTGACGACGCGGAGATCATGGGTAAAGTGGTCTCCGTTATCCGCAAGCTCTGACCCGTAGAGCACTGTAAGACGCTGCATTCGATGCTCCCCCTCTCCCGACCGCTACACACGATCGGGGGGTTAGTGTCTGTTTCTCCGATCAGTAGCCTGCGTTCACAGGATTGACGCTTAAATCCCATAAATATGCCGTGAAATGCAACTACCTTGAGCATTCAGGTCGCCCTCTCGTCACGATGACACCTTCGAAGCCTGTGGATTTGTGGTTTTGATCTCCCGATAGCGCCCCTTTCCGTCCGGTTGTTTCGGTTTTATGGGACACTGGGGCAGTTAGGTAAACAAGCAGGCCGAAACACCGGCAGCAGACCATCACCCTCAGCGTCGTATCCGGGAAATCCAACAACCAGATGCATATTCACTCATCTGATGTTTCTGAAACCGGACTATCTCCCGATCGCGACTGGTTTCTGCCGTGCACCAAGGAGGATCCATGTACGCAGAAGAACGCCGTAGGCAGATCGCTTCGCTGACCGCGGTAGAAGGTCGTGTCAATGTCACGGAACTCGCGGACCGCTTCGACGTGACCGCAGAAACCATTCGCCGTGATCTTGCCGTACTCGATAATGAGGGAACCGTTCACAGGGTGCACGGCGGTGCGGTCGCAAGTCAGAATTTTCAGACGGCCGAACTGGCCGTCGATGTTCGAGCGAAGAGTGCTTCCTCGGCGAAATCCGCTATCGCCCGAGCCGCACTCGACTACCTTCCTGAACCCCAGGGGGGAATGTTCCTCGACGCAGGTACGACGCTGGCAGCTCTCGCCGATCTCATTTCCGGGCATCCCATGGCACCGCGCTGGTCGATCGTCACAAACTGCTTGCCCATTGCGTTGAAAATGGCCTCGGCGGGGCTCGACGAGGTCCAGTTACTCGGCGGTTCCGTTCGCTCAATCACTCAGGCGGTGGTCGGAGACACCGCGCTACGGACCCTCGCACTCATGAGAGCAGACGTAGCATTCATCGGGACAAACGCCCTCACCCTGGATCACGGCCTGTCCACGGCGGATAGTCAAGAAGCAGCGGTCAAGCGGTCAATGATCATCAACGCCCGAAAGGTTGTCGTTCTCTGCGATGCTACAAAAATGGGCTGCGACTACATGGTCAGCTTCGCCAGCACAGATGACATCGATGTCGTGATCACGGATTCAGCCGCCCCTCGTTCCTTCGTCGATGCCCTCCGCGACCGGAACATAGAGGTCGTGATCGCGGAATGATCTTGACGGTTACCCCAACCCCTGTACTCGAACGCTCGGGTAGCGTCGACAGCCCCATCACGGGTGGAGATCTGCTGAGCCTTCAGAGGGTGGACACCTATCCCGGCGGCTCAGGGGTGACCATTGCACATACCGCGTACCTCGCCGGTTCACCCGTCCACGCTATTTTTCCCGCTCCCGAGATCAGCCACTATCTTCGGATGATCAGTTTACTCGGGCTACCGCATGACTTTGTTCCAGTCGCGGGGCCTATCCAGACGAGATTCACAGTGAGGGATTCCAGTGGCCAAAGCACGCAGTTCCTCGATCCGGCAATGCCCTTAGACGCAATTCAACTCGCGGGCCTCCGAGACCTCACAGTTAGCCGTGCCGAAAAGGCGGACTGGGTTGTGCTGGCTGGTCCGCTTCCAGATGTCGCGCCGAACGGATGGTACGTAGACGTTATCCGCGCGCTCTCCCTGTATCATCCCGGCGTCCGGACCTCTGTCGCTACCTCCGGAAATCCACTTCGCGCAATCATCCGGCAACTATCCGCGATAACGCCCACCCTACTCTCACTCAATCCTGAAGACATCTCGAATCTACTTCCCGGACCAACATCAACCGATATCACCTCGCTACTCCAGAGCGGGGAGATTTCACATGTCATCGACGCAGTCAAACCCTTGCTTGATTCCGGGGTCTCCGAGGTACTGATCAGTTTCCCTCCAGACAGGGCGGTTTCGGTGAGTTCCACTTCAGGTTGGCTCGCAAGCGTGCCAACAGCGGTAGCCAGGCAGTGCTCCCACTTCCGCGAGAAGTTAGTCGCCGGTTATCTCATGGCGGAAACCACTGGTGCAGAGCCTGATCAATGCCTCTCCGTCGGATTAGCCTACGCTGTGGCAGTTGGTACAGACCCGGATTGTGGTCTCCCAACACCAGATATCGTCCGAACCAGAGACGTCACCTGCACTCCACTGGACATCTAAGTCCCCCCACCTGTTGCCATTCATTCTGTCTCCCCAGGAAAGCGCAAGAAGGGTCATCCCACTACCGGAAAGGTAGTGGGATGACCCTTCTCAGTGAAAAGAATCCGCGCCTACACCTCTGGTGCAGGAATGATGTCTCGTACAGCCTCACGCGCGGCAGTTGCCCCCTCCGCAGCAAGTGCAGCCTCAGCGGCACGGACACACGTCGCCAAATCAACCTCAGCGAGTTGCGCACCGACACCTGCAAGAGCAGTCGACGCAGCGGACAAAGAGTTGACACCGAGGCCCGTCAGGACGCAGGCGAGCATGGGGTCCGCAGCAGCTTCACCACAGACACCAACCGGTGTACCTGTCTTCTTCCCCTCATCACAGGTCATCTTGATCAGACGGAGTACAGCGGGTTGCCATGGGTCAGTGAGGTAGGCAAGTTGCGGTGACATCCGGTCAGCGGCCATCGCGTACTGGGTGAGATCGTTCGTACCAATGGACACAAAATCCAGGTGCGGCATGATCTTATCGGCCATCAGAGCTGCAGCGGGCACCTCAATCATCGCGCCAGCGGTAAGGCCACGCTCGGCACACAGACCCGCGAACCATTTCGCTTCCTTCGCAGTGGCAACCATCGGAGCCATCACCCAGGTCGGGGAACCTTCGCCTCGTCCGAGTTTGTCCGCCGCCAACGCGATAGCGTCGAGCTGGCGGATCAGCAACCCCTCGTTTGCCCGAGCGATCCGTAGACCACGAACACCTAGCGCCGGATTCATTTCATCAGCGAGTGTGGCGAAGGCGACAGGCTTATCCGATCCAGCATCAAGTGAACGAACGACAACCTTCGACTCGGGGAAGGCCTCGAGAACCTTAGTGTAGACAGCAGCTTGTTCCTCCACTGACGGCTCCGAGGTTGCGGAAAGGAAACACATCTCGGTACGGAAGAGGCCAATACCCTCGGCTTCGGTCTTGGCGGCCGTAGCGGCAGCCTTACCGTCCTGGACGTTAGCCAAGAGCTGTACCCGGTGCCCGTCGCTGGTCTTCGCCGGGCCACGCCACAGCGCGACCTTCTCTGCGAGTGCCTTGGACTCAGCAACCTTGCGCTTCGCCGAATCAGGTTCAACCCCAACCGCAATGGTTCCCTCAACGCCGTCAACTAGCACCATTTCTCCCGCCCCGATCTTGTTCAGATCCGTTCCGACAGCAACGATACAAGGGACATTCAGCTGACGGGCGATGATCGCGGTATGGCTGGTGGGACCACCGAGTTCGGTGACGAGAGCTGTGAACATCGTTGTATCGAGCGCTGCGGTATCAGCCGGTGACAGATCATCAGCAAAGAGCACAACCTCCCCGTCAACCTCGGGCAGACCAGGCTCATCCTCACCTCGGATCTGTGCGATGGTCCTGTCCCTGATGTCCCGCAGATCAGTGACGCGCTCCGCCATGATTCCCCCCGCCGCCTCGAACATCGAAATGAACTTGGTCGTCGCGGCGACAACGGCATAGTCAGCCGGATGCCCGGCAGCCGTGTTCTTCTTCACGGCCTTACGCCATCCACGGTCGCGAACCAAGCCGGCAGTCGCGCTGAGGACTTCGCTGGCAGCTCCAACAGCGCGTTCGCCGCGATCAGCGAGACGGTCCGCAACTGCATCCGCTGCCGCAACGAAACGCTCATATTCGGCGTCACGCTGATCTTCGCTGACCTGGGCGCCCGCCTGCGGAAGCTTCGGGCGCGGCTTGATCCACACAGCCTTGGCGAACCGGATCCCCGGTACGACCGCCGTGCCGTGCAGGACAAAGTCCTTCGTGTCTTCTGTCACATTTTCCATATTCTATCCCCTGTCCTCACTTTTACGTCAGTGCTTTCGAAGATACCACCCGGCACACAACAACGCTGTGAGTTCCCACATTTTCACAAATGCGAACGGGACAAATCGGGCAGAATACGACACCGGGAACGAAGGAAACACCACCGTATCCATACTAATTTCGGGATTCCTGCCCGCATACCCCCGATATCACCAGAAGTGGAGCAGCGACGTCCTCGTCCACGGTGAGGACATCATGGATAGAACAGCCCGAACCCGTTAAAACAGTTACCCGGACCCCCTGCTACGGTTATTCCAACTTCAACAGAACGCTCCGAAATTCCCGGTCCGCACGGTGCATCCCCGTTTATCACAACGGTCATGACTGAATCCCGTGAGTATCCGTTGAACAACCTGCTGCCGCATGATGACGCTTCGTCCTAACTGTCGGCCGCTTCGCGCGTCTACCGATCCAACATAAGGTCTCCCCGTTGATTCTCACCCTCACCCCGAATCCCAGCATCGATCTGAGTTTGAGTCTTCCGGCACCCCTGCAGCCCGGGGAAGTACAGCGACTGGCATCGGTGACCCAGGCGCCGGGGGGAAAAGGAATCAACGTTTCCCATGCCTGTCACTCAGCGGGCGTTCCCACCCTGGCCCTGTTTCCGGCACCGTCAGAGGGTACGTTTGTTCGTCTCATGGCACGCACACGAGTCCCGTATCGCATTATTCGCGGTGGATTCTCCGTTCGGACGAACACAACGATCACGGAACCCGATGGTACAACGACCAAACTCAATGGCCCGGGTAATCCATTATCTCCTTCGGCGGTCAAGGCAGTTGAAGAGGCGCTCATCATCGCCGCAGGTGCCGCAGACTGGGTCGTGCTCAGCGGTTCGCTACCGGCCGGAGCTCCACATGGCTGGTATCAGCACCTTCTCGGACTAGTCCGAGAGACCTTCCCTAAGGTTCCTGTCGCGGTTGACACCTCAGATCGTCCGCTACTGGAACTCGCGGACCGAATTCGTGACGGAGCACCAGCACCAACTCTCATCAAACCCAACGGACACGAACTCGGCCAGATCACCGGTATCGACGGAACGAAGATAGAACGTTCGGCCACCGTCGGAGATTTTTCACCGGCAGTCGACGGAGCGCTGCAGGTTCTGGGATATGGAGTGGAGAGAGTTCTTGTGACGCTGGGAGCCGCCGGAGCAGTACTCGTGACCGCAGAGGGGGCCTGGACGACGCCCTCGCCTACTGTGAAGCCTGTTTCCACGGTGGGGGCCGGCGACTGCACGCTTGCGGGGTACCTGATGGCGGAATCGCGTGGCGCAACTCCGCCTGTGGCTCTCGCCGAAGCCGTAGCACTCGGAGCCGCAGCAGCGTCACTACCCGGTACCTCGATCCCAATTCCAGGAATGATTACCCCAGATCCGGGCCTCGTACGCGTATACCGCTGATTCAAGATCACAGATCTGCTGCCGGAGCACCCTAATGCCCGGTCTATGCGATTACCCCGCCAGCAATCCGGAAAACCGGCCTGACCTCACCGAAGAGGATGATGTCAATAGTGTCGTGGACAACGTGATGCACCCGATTGTGGCGATCATCGCTATCCAATGCGTATTGTTGTACCCGGTACCTCTCCGAATACAGGGTCAGATTTGTTTTCCGTCTCCCCGTGAACGGCAGGGGTTCACACACAGCTAAGGACCCACTTCGCCCGTGCCCCGTGCACGCGGTAAGAAAGGACTGCCACATGGCTTCCAAGACCGTTACCGTCGGATCCTCCGTCGGACTCCACGCCCGCCCTGCAACCATCGTCGCCGAAGCGGCCGCTGAGTTCGACGAGGATATTTTCCTCTCCCTCGAAGGCGAAGAAGACGAGGATCCGGCAGAAGCCGCATCCTCCATGATGATCATGGCCATGGGAGCGAACTCCGGAGACCGTGTCACCGTCACCTCGGAGAACGCGGAGGCCGTGGAAAAGATCGCGGCTCTGATCGAGAAGGACCTCGACGCCTGATCTGATTCAACCCCGGTGCCGAAGGCACCGTGAAATGACCCCGCACCTCACCGTGACGGGGTCATTTCACATGCTCGATGAAAAACAAAATCAAGATGTCAGACGAATTGTCCTTCGCCTATCCGCTGGTAGAGCCGCTTCAGAACCGGATATACGATGATGATTCCGGCTGAACCCCAGGCAATCCCCTGAAGCTCAAGTCCGAACACACTCAGGGTGAGATTACCGATACCAGCGATCATCGCCACTGCCGCAGCCATGAGATTGACGGGATTACTGAAATCGACCCGGTTATCCTGCCATATCCGAACCCCCAGCATTCCGATAAGGCCATAGAGCACAATGGTGGCTCCACCCATGACGCCCCCGGGAACCGTGTTGATCAACGCACCGAACTTGGGGATGAACGCAAGTGCCACCGCAGTGAGGGCCGCCACCCAGTAGGCAGCCGTGGAGTACACCCTGGTGGCTGCCATAACTCCAATGTTCTCGGCGTAGGTGGTCGTACCAGAACCCCCGAAGCCACCCGCGAGTGTGGTAGCCAGACCATCTGCGATCAGCGCATCTCCCGCGAGATCATCCATATCCCGACTGGTCATCGCCGATACTGCTTTGACGTGACCGACATTCTCCGCGATCAATACGATCACCACGGGCAGCGTAACCAGTACCGCAGATAACTGGAATGAAGGGGCATGGAAAGTAGGGGTACCGATCCAATTAGCTGCCTGAACCGCTTCCGCAGCTCCGTCGCGGAGCTGCCCGGTGACCGCCGCGAACACCCAACCGACAATGACACCAATGAGAATTCCCAGTCGTGCCACCATTCCACGACCAGCTACCGAACAAAGGAGGATTACGACGAGAGTAACGCCTGCGACGCCGGGTTGCATCGCAAAATCTGATGCTGCGACCGGCGCAAGATTCAACCCGATCAATGCGACAATGGCACCGGTAACCGCAGGTGGCATGACTGCATCGAGGACTCGTTTTCCCGCAACCTTAACGATGACTCCCGCACCGGCAAGCACGAGTCCCGCAACGATGATACTACCGAGTTGGACACCGATCCCCTCTCCTTGTGTGGCAATGAGGGGCGCGATGAAAGCGAATGAACTCCCCAGATAGCTGGGGAGTCGGTTGTGCGTGATCACAAGGAAAAGAATGGTTCCCAATCCAGAGAACAAAAGGGTCGTGTTGACTGGAAAACCGGTCAGGGCGGGAACGAGAAGTGTGGCACCAAACATGGCGATCACATGCTGCATGCCGATCCCGATGGTGCGCGGCCAACTCAGCCTCTCATCAGGGTTGACGACTGCGCCGGGGCTGATTTTTCTGCCGTCACCATGGACGGTCCATCCGATTATTTGACTCACAACGTGCCATTATCCGCCGCGACGACCCTTGCAAGCAATCTGCCCCACCCCCAGGCAACGTTAAGTGAGCTTTCAGGGTGGGGTAGATCTATCGACAGCCACTATCTGTCGAAGGGGCGGGCATTTTCGATCCTCCGTGCAGTTTCGATGACTGCTGCGGTGTCCGTGTCGACGGCATCGACTGTCACCGCATACTTTCCGAAGACATCAACAGCGAGGTTCTGTGTAACGGGAATAAGGGGAATCGTCACACGTGCAGCACCACCAGCCGTGACATCCGCTAATCCGACAGCTCTGCCGACGAGGGCCACAGCGCCCTGCGCAGCAACCTGGTCCCGCATCTTTCCGACGATCGTACGTGCACGCTCAAGAACCTCCGCTGATTCCCGAAAACTCATCGGCGGGTTCACCCCCTCATCCAGAAGGCTGTGTCCATAGGGGGCGGACTCAGGATGTTGGCGATAATATTCGACGAGATCCTGCAGGTCAGTCAGCCGTCCTGACGGGTTATCGGCGAAATACGTCTCCATCGACGGGCCGACGCCTGCGACAAGTGCGTCGATGAATGGCAGATTTTTGAGTTCCTCGATACTCTGCTGCAGCTCAGGACTCGGTTCCAGGACAGAGATGCGGGTTCTCCCGAGAGCCTCGATGAGGACAGGATCAAGGCCCATGTCAATCACCCTAATCTCGGCTTCAGAGCGCCGCTGCGGTTCAATTCCACAGGCCGCCCGAAACCCGATAGAAAGATCGGAGACACTTCTACCGAAGACCCCGGGAGAGTCGACACGGTCATCGATGGGAACGATTCCCCTGATATCACATTCTCCATGCCCCGCTTTTGCTCCGTAGACCCCGGCAACCACCGCCGGTGAAATCACCGAGCCTTGGGTCTCCGTACCGAATGTCAGATCAGCGTAATCGAGTGCGATCGCTGTTGCCGACCCTGTGGAACTTCCGGACGGGTCCCGGTTAAGCGGGTCTCGGGCATCCAGTGCCTGACCACCTACGGCGCTGAATCCGTTGGGCCCATCCGGGGTGAGGAAATTAGCAAATTCACTGAGGTTTGTGCGGCCCACGACAATGGCACCCGCATTCTTCAGTCCACCGACCAGCTCTGAATCACGTTCCGCCACAGCAGAGTGAAGTGCCCGTGAACCGGAGTCATTGGGAAGTCCTTCAACCGCAATATTTCCCTTGACCAGAACAATCGCACCCCGTAACGGAGACTCGGCACTGGGACCAACGCCCTTGGCATCGAGATCGGCCGCTACCTCAATCGCACCGGGATCAAGATCAAGCACCGCTCGATAGTAACTGTTGCTCTTCTTTATCTGGGCGACATAGTAAGCGAGCGCCTCAGTATTGGTAATACCAAGGTTTCGGCGGGCCTGCGCCCGGCCCATGAGATCCCGTCCTTCGAAAGCCATGGCAATCTCATTGCGCCTAATGTCGCTCAACTCCGAGAGAATCGTGTCAAAGGGCGCATAGTCGACCTCACTCTGACCAGCATAGGTGTTCGTCTCCTCATCCAGAGCGAAATCACCGTCCACTCGACGCTGAAGGGATCCGTCGCCCCGACTGAGGACGTTATAGGTGATGACGCCACTCACGATAATGACACTGATCGCTATGACCGCGGCAACGACTCTGGTAATCGTAAGCATTATCCAGCTCATTTCTGGGGATGTTTTGGCTTTCTTTCCGGAACGGGGAACCGCTTGACGCTGAAGCCAGAGAGGTCTCCGCAACCAACTACGTTTCTACCCGCTACCTCGGGATACTGTTCGCTGGTCGACTGTCCCGTGATCTTCCGGCAACTACATCACCGCTGTGGTGGTGTCATCAGGAGCGGTAAACTCCGCCAGCTCGGCTGCCACAGACTGCGGCAACCGTACATCCACAAGAGTTCCCGATTCCCCATAGGTCTCCGAAAGAACGGTGCCCTGTTCGTGCAGGCGCGCGACAACGTCCCCTCGGCTGAATGGGATACTGAGTTTGACGTGCGCATCAAGTGAATTGAGGAAAGCCTCCACCCTTTGCTCTAATTCAGGAATCCCTTCGCCGGTCAGGGCGGAAACAAAAACAACATCATCGAGAGCATGCCGAAGTTCCGCAATCACCAGGGGATCCGCAGCATCGATCTTGTTTACGACGATCAGCTCCGGAGGCGCCGGAACATCAAGTTCACGGATGATCTCGGTTATGACATTGTTTACGGCCTCGATCTGCTTGAGCGGGAACGGATCAGCTCCATCGACGACGTGCAGGACGAGATCGGCCTCAACGACTTCTTCGAGTGTCGAGCGGAATGCTTCGACCAACTGGGTGGGCAAATGTCGAACGAATCCAACGGTATCCGTAAACACCACACCACGCCCGTCCGCGAGTTCCGCCCGTCGGGTTGTGGGATCAAGGGTGGCGAAGAGAGCATCCTCGACCAGAACACCTGCACCGGTCATCGCGTTGATCAACGAAGATTTACCAGCATTGGTGTATCCGGCGATGGCTATCTGGGGGATCGTGGAATTGCGCCGCTTCGCGCGTTTCACGTCCCGGGATGTCTTCATTCCAGAGAGTTCCCGGCGTAATTTGGCCATGTCCTGGCGCAGCCTACGCCGATCCGTCTCGATCTTGGTCTCACCCGGACCACGCAGCCCGACCCCTCCGTTGGATCCTGCCCGGCCACCCGCCTGCCGAGAAAGCGCCGAACCCCAGCCTCGGACCCTGGTTATCAGATATTCCATCTGCGCCAGGGAAACCTGTGCCTTACCCTCCTTCGACTTCGCGTGCTGAGCGAAGATATCGAGGATGAGCATTGTGCGGTCGATCACTTTCACGTCGAGAGCTTTCTCGAGGGCTATGAGCTGACCCGATGAGAGTTCACCATCGCACACCACGGTGTCAGCACCCGTGGCGGTTACGATCTCCTTGAGCTCTCGTACTTTTCCTGACCCGATGAATGTTCCGGCGTCAGGACGGTCGCGTTTCTGATAGACCGTGTCGACTACCTCTGAGCCAGCAGTCTCGGCGAGTGCTTTGAGTTCCGCCATCGTAGCCTCGATCTCGGAGGTTGTCCCCTCCGTCCAGACTCCGACGAGGATGACCCGTTCCAGCCGGAGCTTCCGGTACTCGACGTCATAGCCGTCCGATTGCTCGGTGGTGTGGATATTCGCTCCACGCGTGAGATTCCTGAGACTCGTACGCGCCTCAAGATCCAATTCACCGGTTGTCGGCTGCTGGGCGTCGGAACCCGGATCAACGCTCGATGCACCATGACGAACGGACTCTAGGTCTGTCTCCACAGAGGGCCGAGCAGCGGGATCAACTCCACCGTCGTCGGGGGCATAGCCGCCGAGATGGTCCTTGAATGCGGCAGCGAGCAGGTCATCATTATTTCGTTCATTCATTATCGTCCATTGTTGCATAAAGCTACCGGGCACGGGGTCTACCCAGCCTGATCCCCGAGGCTGGACACAGCCCCTGAGCCATTCCGATGCCCGTCTGAAGCCAGACAGGTGCCCGAGCGGACTTCTGAGACCACCACCACCTAGAATCAGTGGCATGAGTGAAGATCTCGCAAGTATTGGACTGGGGTACGAGCGCTGGCAGGATGCCGTCGAGGCTGCGATAGCCTCTGGCCAATTGTCGGTGACCGGAGAGGTCCGTGGTGGACAGTTGATCCAGTTCACGGACCCGTCTGGTGCCTGCATCAACATTCTCGCTGTCGAGCCGTTCGCGACCTGGGCGGGGTTCCAGTCCACCACGGATGCCCTCGGACACGTGAACATGCTCACTGATGTCCTCGCCTTCTGCGATGTCGTCACCGGAGACGGCGAGCGGGTAGCATCAGTGACCGCAAATCTCGCACAGGGGCCGCTACTCGTCGACGAGAATGCGCAGCAGTGGCAGCAGCTTGCGATCACCGCACTCGGGGTCGACACCACCGTCTACGGTTCAGTCGAGGATTTCAAGGCGGAGCAGGGAGGCGAGGTTGGCATCCTGGTCAGCCACGGTGCCGCGATCGTTCTCTCCGGCGACGGTTCCCGCGCACCGGATGCTGCGGCAACCCTCATCGCAGAAATCCGCTCAGCTCATTACCGAACCACCGCGCTCTCCGGGCAACGGTTCATTCACTGCGACATCGAAGCCCCTTTTCCGATGGACCTATGTCTACCCGAAGCTCCGGAGCTCCCTGGCCCGGGTTCCATCGTCGCGGGCACCGTCATGTTGACCGCGTCGGTGAAGATGCCCTCTGGTTGTGGTTCCGGTGGCGGGGGCTGTGGTTGTGGTTCCGGTGGCTGCGGCTAGGTCTGATCAATCAGTACACACGACCCAGACGGTTTGACCTTCACCGTAGGATTCCCCGAGCAATGAGGATGTGAGCGACCATGGACGACAACGCACTCCCGGAAAGGAGTGGTAGAGCCATCCCTGTTCCGGTGTGGGCGCTCGCCGTGATCGGACTAATCTGTGTCTTGCTTGCCGTTGTAATGAAACTCGAGGGGATCATCCTCGGATTTCTCATCATATCGATGTCCTATTTCGTGCTCCGCCACCGTCCGGATGGCGCAGAGGCTGAGTCACTGGCCACCTCGATCAAGTTGTCGGCCGAGGACATCACTGATGTCATCGATGAGTTCGAGAGGTTCCTCCACGGAACTGATGCGGACTCCGTCGCTGATCGAACCCACAAGCGTCCCGCGCTGGCGGACCCGGACTGCAGTGAACCTGACATCGAACGGTTCTATTTCGAGTACGCCACCGCACGCCGATTCGTGTCCAGGCTCGACAAACGCCTGACTGCAGACCTCAGTGTCCCTCAGCTCGAGACCCTGCTCGGAGTCACCGACCGGAGAGCACTCGATCTACGCAAGGCGTGGGTACACGCCAAACGCGCGGCCCTCCGGCTGGGCACAGACTACGGTTCTTCGTGAAACCACCTCTAGGATGTTCCCATGACGCATCCCGAAGATTTCCACCCGAGTTCCGGGAACGAGCCCGCACGCGGTTCAATCCCCACGGCACTCGCTGACATCCCCGACGGCAACGGCGTCGCCATCTTCGCTCTCTGCATCACCGGCATTCTCGGAGTGGGTTTTCCGCTCATGCAGGAATTACCCCAGATCCAGTGGATCTTGTTCGGTGTCTCGACTGTCATCGGTTTGCTCGCTGTACGCAGGGCACGTCAGATACCTCAAGGACAGCAAGGCCGACGACTTCTGATGTCCATCGCAGCGGTCGTGATCTCACTCTTCATGCTCGCCTTCACGGTGTGGCTGGAGTTTCACGTCATCCGCGGCGGCAACCCGATTCCGGGGCTGGAACCATTCGTCGCAGTTCCAGGTCAGAGCAAACCCTGAACTTAATTTTTCGCCCCGCCATAGGGAGAGATTCAACCACCATGCGATGATCCCGTCGGGAATTGGTAGGAGCTGTCCCGATCAGTAATCCTGCGCAGACCCGAGCGCATTCGGTTCGAAGGTACCTTCGGCGACAATCCGGGAAGGGCCGGTCAGCGTTGAACCATCCTCGCGGACCTCAACTCTGATCTCGCCACCGGGAACCACCACGATCACGTCACCGGTGACTTGACCCGCATCCGCCAGAGCCGCGACGGCGGCGGCCACCGTGCCGGTGCCACAGGACAAGGTTTCCCCCGCTCCTCGTTCATGAACCCGCATATAAATTTTTCCGTCGCTGAGTTCGGTGAGGATCTCCACATTCGCGCCTTCCGGGAAAAAATCTCCGTCGAGGGATACCGGTTGTGCCACAGGGAGTTCCGCCAGCGTCTCCCGATCAAGGCCCGGAAGGACACAGGCCAGATGGGGATTGCCCATGTCGACGCCGATTCCACCGAACCGTTGTCCCGCAATATCGCAGGTGCTCACCCCAGTAACCTCCGGTACCCCCATCTCGACGGTAATTTCCGCCACCGTGCCGTCGTATCGAACGATCCGGACGGCTTTGCTCCCGGCGCGGGTGCCGACCCGAAACGTATCTTCTGCGACGGCTCCGTTGAAGCGGAGCCAGTGGGCGAACACCCTTACTCCGTTACCGCACATCTCAGCTACGGTTCCATCGGCGTTGCGATAGTCCATGAACCAGTCATCGTCCTGGATACCCTCGGACAGTGACTGCAGCACACCCGCGGCAGTCAGAGTCCCCGCGCGGGCGACGCGTAGGACACCGTCAGCGCCGATCCCACGACGGCGGTCACAGAGGGCACGAATCAGCTCGGGTGTGAGATCCACCCTAACGTCTGGGTCCGGCAGAATGATGAAGTCATTACCCGTACCGTGGCCCTTGGCGAAGGAGTATCTGTGTCGATGGTTCGTCATAGATCATGAGTCTAGTGATTGAAGTGCCTGATCCAGGGTGTCCCCCGCTGCATCCAACCAGACGGTCCTTGGATCCCGGTGGAACCAGCTCCGCTGGCGTCGGACGTAGCGACGAGTTCCGGTGATCGTACGTTCGACCATTTCCACGGCGTTTAGTTCCCCGCGCCAGTGGGCGAAGACCTGGGCGTATCCGATCGCTCGGCCGGCCGTGGACTCCGCTACGAGACCGTGCTCCCGCAGAGACTCGACCTCATCGACAAGCCCCCTGTCAAACATCTCGTGTGTTCGCTGCTCGATGCGTGGATTCAACCATTCCGGGTCGGTAGCGAGCCCGAGTATCCGGGTTCCCCAGCGGGGTGGAGCATCAATGGGGGGCTGAGAGGCGGAGAAGGGGCGCCCGGTCAATTCCACGACTTCCAGTGCACGTACCGTCCGTCTGGGGTCGTTGTTCTCGATCACCTCCGCAGCAGCGGGATCAATCTCGGCGAGCTCAGCGTGGAGTGCAGCCACACCGATTTCTTCCAGACGGCGCTGATACCGCGCCCGTATCGTGGGGTCGGTCGGTGGGAACGACCAGTCATCAACCAGCGCCTGGACGTAGAGCATCGAACCACCGACGAGCACCGGGGTCCGCCCCCGCGAGAGGATGTCCCGAACATCCGCGACCGCCTCACGTTGATAGCGCGCGACACTGGCATTCTCGGTGACGTCGAGAACGTCGATCTGATGATGGACGACGCCTTCCCGTTCCGTCATCGGTAACTTGGCGGTACCGATGTCCATGCCCCGGTATAGCTGCATGGAATCCACGTTCACCACCTCACCATCAAGGGCATGGGCGAGTGCGAGACCGAGCGCCGACTTCCCGGATGCGGTGGGGCCGACCACAGCTACGGGTGTATTTCGTGGACCTTTCATGCGGGCACCTCCCATTCAGCGACGTAGCGACCGACACCCAGTGTCGTGTCCGCAGCGAAGAGTTTTGCCCGAAGGGGCCGGATTTCAGCGAGTTCCATCCAGAGTCCAGGTTCGATGATTCCCCTTGTCCGGAGTCTGTCCGCATTTTCCGGAGCGGGTACCTTTCCCTGTAGTACCGCCCGGCACCAGGTGTCTGCCACCTCGGCGCCATCCACCAGCGCAAGAGGAGCTCGGGCAGTCAACCCGGCTGAGCCGTCGATGGCGATGATCGTGAGCACCCCGGGCGACGGAGTGCCCAGCTCCCCTCGGACATCGACAACGCGGTCCTGTGCATCTGGGCCTAGAAGGAAACGCTGGACCAGTTCCGGAAGATGGTTTCCTTCTCCAACCCGGATCTCGGGGGCTCCCCACGCGGCGAAAGATCCCCGGTGCCGGGTCCGCCACCGGTCATCTCGCGATCCGACGAGATGGATACGGGGTTCAGTGTACCGAGACAGAATACCCGTAATCTCTCCCCTCAGATTCGCACCGGCGGCATCTGCTCCGCCCGCTATCACGAGTGCGGGACTAGCCGGAACGATCACGAGAACGCAGCTCCGGTCTCTCAGAATGGGGGTGGTTGCTGTGCTCACAGAATCAGAGTAAACCACGTACTTCCCAAAGCAAGTGCCCCTGATGCTTCACGCTCTCGTCATACGAGCTGTATTCTCGAGGAGAGATACCCCCCTTGAGTATTCCCCTACCTTTCACGGCTGCCGTGTCGCGCGGCGATGATTCCCATAAGGACGTTGACCATGAGCACGAACTCCACTCCCAAGCCCGGCCCTCGACCGGGACCCCGGCCCGGAACGACACCGGCCACGCGTCCGAAGGCACCTGTCACACCACTCATCTCTCGTACGGATCCACGCAAGTGGGGTCGGGTGGATGAAACCGGCAACGTCTATGTCACCACCAGCACAGGTGAGCGCCTAGTCGGTTCCTGGCAGGCCGGTACCCCGGAGGAGGGACTGGCACACTACGGGATCCGGTTTGATGATCTCGCGACCGAGGTTGAGCTACTCGAGACCCGTCTGAAGGCTCACCCGGACGAAGCCCAGAATATCCGTGGCACCGCCATCCAGCTCCGGGATTCGCTCCCCACTGCTGCTGTCGTCGGGGATCTCGATACCCTCGAACAGCGGCTCATCAAGATCATCGACGAATCGGAGGTCGCTGACGAGAAGGCGAGGGCTGCCAAGGAGGAACGACGCGCGCAGGCGATAGCACGCAAAGAAGCGCTGGCGACGGAGGCCGAGGAGATCGGTGAAAACTCCACTGACTGGAAACCTGCCGGAGACCGGCTCCATGAAATCCTCACCGAATGGAAGTCGATCCGAGGCATCGACCGCAAGACAGATGATGCACTGTGGAAACGTTATTCCCGTGCACGGGACGCGTTCAATCGCCGTCGAGGATCTCACTTCGCCGAACTTGATCGTGGTCGGGCAGCCGCCCGACGTGCGAAGGAAGCGCTCGTGGAACGTGCGGAGATACTCAAGGATTCGACGGACTGGAACGAGACTGCACGCGCATTCCGTGATCTGATGAGTGAGTGGAAGGCTGCAGGCCGCGCACCCCGTGAAGTCGACGACAAACTGTGGGCACGGTTCAAGGGGGCCCAGGATCACTTCTTCGAAGCCCGGAATGCACTCAACGAGGAACGGGACCGGGAATTCGCGGAGAACGCCAGACTGAAGGATGAGCTTCTCGCAACTTATGATCCCCAAATCAATCCGGAGAAGGATCTCCAGGGTGCACGTGGGAAACTGCGCGAGCTCCAGGAGAAGTGGGAGGAGATCGGTTTCGTCCCCAGGACACGGTTGAAGGAGTTCGAGGAAAAGATCGCTCGGCTTGAACGACGCGTTTCGGATGCTGCGGACAACCAGTGGCGGAGGACCGACCCTGCTGCACAGGCCAGGGCAGCTCAATTCGCTGCGAAGGTCGAGGACTTCACTGCTCAGGCCGACGCTGCGGAGGCCCAGGGCAACACCGGTAAAGCCGAGAAGCTTCGTGCCCAGGCGGCACAGTGGTCTGAATGGGCGGAGGCCGCGAAGGCAGCCGTGGAGGAACGCTAGAGTCCACTCTCTCCCGGGGCACATGGACGGAAGATTAGACTCTCCTTCCATGCGCTCCGCCCTTTTCACCACGCCATGTATTGGTACGCCCCCGGACAATGCCTCCGATGCTGTCCGGCACTTGACCATGATGCTCGGTCTCCACGGTCAACAAGTCACAGGAACGACAGACGCCTCGGTATCAGTGGCTTCAGTTCTCAACGCCTTGTCCGATGGGCCGGATATACGTGTACTGGGTCTGATGATCGTCGATGACCAAGATCCCGATACCTCCGAAATCCTCAGTGCAGCTCCATTATCTCAACTCGGATACCCGCTGATCTCAGTCACCGGTGACGGTTCCGCACCAATGACTCTCGGGTGGGCCACGGTTTCCGTTCCGCTCCGGGAGAATCGGGATACATGTAGTGCCGAAATCACCCTCGACGTCTCATTCCTTCCGTTCCCGGGAGAATCGCTGACCGAAACCGGTGGAGGTATCGTCGACATGCTGGTGCGGGAGGTAGAAGACATATCCCGGACACTCGGACGCACAGTGATCCAGTTGAGACAACTCACGTATCCTCCAGGATCGTTCCCGGACCCTCTCGATCTCTCGTTCCGCAACCACGGGTTCACCCCTGTCCTCGTTGAAGAGCAGAGCCGGGTGACAATTCCCGCGCAGATCTCCGTTCCGGAGCCTCCGCCCGGATACACCGTGGAATCTGCCCGGGGGTTGATGCCCGACGGTGCTGACGCGCAGCTCATGAACGGACTCTGCCGTTTACTCACGGTCTTCTCCGCGGATGTCCCGACGGGAGAACTGGTCTCGCAGCCACAGGACTGGGACAGTGCACGTCTCGCCCGTGCTGATGCCGACACACGCGCCACGGGACGCGAGGTTCTCTGGGCGGTCGTACGAAACACGTCGGGAATACCCGTGGCCGCATCGGCCTTGTCCAGACATCCGGAAGATACTGCTGGTGCCGCAGCGCAGATCCTCACCGTTGTGGATCCCGCGTATCGGAGAAGGGGATTCGCCAGGATCGTGAAGAGCATGCTCGCCCGCACCGCCCGAGATACCGGGATAAACCGGATCCACACATCAACCGTTGAAACCGTGGCCCCGATCCGGATACTCAATGCAGAGTGGAATGCGGAGACACTCGCACGGAGCGTCTACTGGCAGAAGCATCTGACCGAGGGCGGGTGAACTTCAGACAGTTCCTTCGACGGATCCCTCCGGTCGTTTCCGACCCTCCTGGCGTGCGCGATCCCGATTAGCACGGCGTCGTTTCGCAGCACGGGACCGCCGATCATCCGAGTAGACATCGTGACTGTCGCGCTCAACCGCGGCGGCGAGAAGTTCCTGCTGGACCTTATGCACCGTATTCTCCTGGGGTGTTTCCCGGCGGGCTTCAGCAAGAGCAATCTGGAAGTTGGAGCGCCGGAGCACGATCCGGGTCAATGCCAACGCCACCAGTGTAACGCTGACTGCACCGAGAACCAGACCATACGAAGGACCGACTCCGGGTTCCGTCGGAGGTCGCGACTGGCGCATCCAGATAGCGAACAGCGAATAAAACATGCATGTACCAGAGAAGAACCAGGCGAGGTAAGCGATCAACGCGGAACGGGTAATTATCGTGGCGCCGGTAAGCAGAAGTACACCAACAACACCCGTCCACACGTAGATCCGCTCCGGCCATGTCGTGACGAAGTTCTTTGCCGTATCCGAGAAGAACAACACATCCAACCCAAGCACTTGACCGGAGTGCGGAAGAAAGAGCGACATGAGAAAAGCGACCATCCCCACCCCCAGCAGAACCTGCTGTGTTCCGAGATCGAGAATCCGTGCAGCACGGCGTTCTGCACCAGGCAGATCGTCCATGTAGGGCGCCAGCTTCTCTTGACGCAGCCGCCGACGCCGGTCTTCCGTCGATTCCCCCCCTTGATCGTTCGAGGAACTCTCCGGGGAACTGTTTCTGTCGCTCACGACGTCGGATACTCCTTCACAAAACATTTTTTATCGGGGTACGGACACGTCCGACTATGCCATCCGCGGAGCCTACTGAGGGGCTCAGCAACCGCAACCGGTTTCAACGGGGGTGGATTTCACCGGGGGACGTCCGAATGCAGGGAGCCCGAGGCCGACGCCGGTCGGCCGTGTGGTCGGGGTTCTGCCCGCCTCAGACATGTCTCCGGCAATCGTCCGCCGGTGCGTCAGTACCCCCGCATCAGCGATCAGATAGTGCGGCGCAGATCCGGTGACCCTTGCCGTGACCACGTCACCGGGTCGAATCACCCTGTCGATCGCATCAGGGCTTTCCGGGTCGGAGACCGGGTTGAGATGGACAAGTCTGCCGTCCCGTGCACGCCCTGAGATCCGTTTGGTGTGACTGTTCTTCCGACCTCCGTCTGCCTGAATCAACAGTTCAACCTGCGTCCCCACGAGTGCAGCGTTCTCTTCTCCGCAGATACGTTCCTGAAGTTCCATGAGACGCTCGAACCGCTCCTGGACGACTTCTTTCGGAATCTGATCCGCGTATTCCGCTGCAGGCGTCCCCGGACGTGGGCTGTACTGGAAGGTGAAGGCCGAGCTGAACCTGCTGGCCTCCACGACATCGAGGGTAGCTTGGAAATCCTCCTCGGTTTCCCCTGGAAAACCGACGATGATATCCGTCGTGATAGCCGCGTGGGGGATCTTTGAGCGGACCTCCTCCAGTATCCCCAGAAACTTCTTCGACCGGTAGCTCCGGCGCATGGCTTTGAGGATTCGATCGGAACCCGATTGGAGAGGCATGTGCAGTTGCGGGCAGATATTCGGCGTCTCCGCCATTGCGTCGATCACATCGGAGGTGAACTCCGCTGGATGTGGGGAGGTGAACCGGACCCTCTCCAGGCCTTCGATATCACCGCAGGCCCGCAGCAGTTTGGAGAACGCCGACCGATCCCGGTCAAGCCCCGGATCGGCGAAATGAACCCCGTATGCGTTGACATTCTGGCCGAGAAGTGTCACCTCCAGGACTCCCTGATCCACCAGTGCCTGAACTTCAGCCAGGATATCCCCCGGACGGCGATCTGCTTCCTTGCCACGGAGCGAAGGAACAATACAGAAAGTACAGGTGTTGTTGCAGCCGACCGAAACACTAACCCATCCCGCGTAGGCGGACTCCCGTTTTGCCGGGAGCACCGAGGGGAACTGTTCGAGAGCGTCAACGATTTCGACGGCCGCTTCCCGGTTGTGCGCAGCACGGTTCAGCAGAGCCGGAAGCGAACCGATGTTGTGGGTGCCGAAGACGACATCAACCCAGGGCGCCTTCTGCACCACGACTTCTTTGTCCTTCTGGGCCAGACAGCCTCCGACCGCGATCTGCATTCCGGGTCGGGTGCGCTTCACGGCCCGCAGTGCACCGAGGCTGCCGTAGAGACGCTGGTCCGCATTTTCCCTGACGGCACATGTATTGAACACGACGAGGTCCGGCTCAGCGCCGGTGTTCACCCGTTCATACCCTGCCTCCTCAAGGAGACCGGCAAGCCGTTCGGAATCATGGACGTTCATCTGGCAACCGAAAGTACGGACTTCGTAGGTGCGTGCGGGCTGGGATGTCGGGTTCTGCTTCAACACAGTGCGCCATTGTAGCCCCAAATACCCCCACCAGCCGAGCTTCCCCGGCCACTCATCCACCAACGACCCGATACCGCTGGTGAAGACCCCGCAGACGTCGCCAACTACCCGTACCCACCACCCCCGCAAGCTGCAACAGAAAAGAAACACACAGGTCGGACAATGTCACGCACCCCCAGAACCCAAGATGTGTCATGAGTTACATTATGATTCGACTATGGCGAACAACACTACTGACACCATGATCCGTATGCGGAACGTGGAGAAGTACTTCGACGACTTTCATGCTCTGAAGAACATCAACCTCGAAGTCCCGAAGGGCCAGGTCGTCGTCGTACTCGGCCCCTCAGGGTCGGGAAAATCGACTCTGTGCCGGACCATCAACCGCCTCGAGACCATTGATTCCGGTGAAATATACATCGACGGCGAGATCCTCCCCGAGGAAGGAAAAGACCTCGCTCGACTCCGGGCCGATGTCGGTATGTGTTTCCAGTCATTCAATCTGTTTCCTCACCTGACCATCAAACGGAACGTGACACTGGCACCGATGAAGGTGCGGGGGATGAAACGGGACGAAGCAGACGCCGAGGCGATGCGGCTACTCGAGAGAGTCGGCATCTCCGAACAAGCTGACAAGTATCCGGCCCAGCTTTCCGGAGGACAGCAGCAACGTGTCGCCATCGCCCGGGCACTCGCCATGAACCCGAAGATCATGCTCTTTGATGAGCCCACATCAGCCCTTGATCCTGAAATGGTGAATGAGGTTCTCGATGTGATGACCGACCTCGCAGAGGGAGGAATGACCATGGTCTGCGTGACCCATGAAATGGGTTTCGCACGAAAAGCCGCCGATCGCGTTCTGTTCATGGACGCCGGTGCGATCATCGAGGACACAGATCCCGCTACCTTCTTCGACAGCCCCAAGTCAGATCGGGCCCGAGACTTCCTCGGAAAGATCCTCGGTCACTGATCATCCTGATCCCCCAAAAACTCCACCACTACCCCGGCAGATCACGATCCGCCCCGACACAACATAGAAGGACAGCCATGAACTCATTCATCAGAAAGACCCTCGCACTCACTGCAGCAGGCGCAACTGCTCTCGCACTCATTGCCTGCGGCGACAGTAGTGACTCCTCGAGCGCGGGACTCCTTGGCTCCATTGAGTCAGGCAAAGTCAACGTCGGCACCAAGTTCGATCAGCCCGGCCTCGGTCTCCGGAACCCGGACGGTTCCTTCTCCGGCCTGGATGTCGACGTCGCCACATACGTCGTGAACCACATCGCCGAGGAAAACAACTGGGACACCCCGAAAATCACCTGGAGAGAAACCCCATCTGCACAGCGCGAAACCATGATCAAGAATGGTGAAGTCGATCTGATCGCCGCCACGTACTCGATCAACGCCTCCCGAGCAGAAGCCGTCAATTTCGCCGGCCCCTATCTCATCACGCACCAGGCACTCCTGGTACGCAAAGACGATGACAAGATCTCATCCCTCGAAGACCTGGACAAGGGCGGGAAACTCTGCTCTGTTTCCGGTTCCACCCCGGCGCAGAAAGTTAAGGACGCGCTCACAGGTGTCCAGTTACAGGAGTACGATACCTACGCTTCCTGCGTCGAAGCGTTGAGCCAAGGGAAGGTTGACGCCGTCACGACAGACGCAACCATCCTCTACGGTTACGCCGCCCAGTACGACAATCAGTTCCGCGTCATCGAAATGGTCAAGCCAGATGGCAAACCTTTCACCGATGAGTACTACGGCATCGGCGTGAAGAAGGGCGATGAAGCCTCAACCGAAGCCGTGAACACGGCCCTGAAAGAGATGTACTCTTCCGGCGAGTTCACGAAACTACTGAAGAAGAATCTCGGAGATGACGCTTCCGTCGTCGAGGAGGGAACTCCCGGCGATCTTTCCTTCCTGACCGCTAAGTAGGTAACCCGGGGCAAGCGGCCTCTGTTCCTTCACGACACCGACAAGGAGCCTCCACATTCATGAGCGCCATGTGGAATGACCTGGCACCAAGCCTGTGGCCTGCTTTTTGGGTCACTGTCCAGCTAACGGTCTTCTCAGCCATCGGCAGTTTTCTGCTCGGCACCTTTCTCACCGCACTGCGGGTGGCTCCGGTGTCAATCATGCGTCGGCTCTCGGTGCTGTACATCAACACCGTACGGAACACACCGTTGACCCTAATCATTCTTTTCTGCTCAATCGGATTGTACGGAAATCTCGGTCTCACACTTGCACCTGACAACTCACATTTCATCGAGTCGAACAACTTCCGGCTAGCGGTTCTCGGATTCGTGCTCTATACCTCGGCATTCGTCGCCGAGTCACTTCGATCGGGGATCAACACCGTGCACTTCGGCCAGGCGGAGGCAGCCCGGTCCCTGGGACTGACTTTCCCGCAGATCTTCGGATCGGTGATCTTCCCGCAGGCACTACGCGCAGCAATCGTACCGTTGGGAAACACACTGATCGCCCTGACCAAGAACACCACGGTCGCATCCGTCATCGGGGTCGCCGAGGCGTCACTGCTGATGAAAACAACCATCGAAAATCATGCCGCACATGGCTTTCTGATCTTCGGGATCTTCGCCTTGGGCTTCATCGTTCTCACACTTCCCATGGGGCTACTGGTCAGCCACTACTCGATGAAATTGGCGGTGAGACACTAAATGAGCAGCAGTGTACGTGCAACAGTTCTCTATGACGCACCGGGGCCAAAGGGACGATGGTTAAACCGTATCCTGACGACCGTCACGATCATCAGTGCACTGATCATCAGCATCTGGGCCCTTCGGATTCTCCATGACAACGGGCAGTTCGAGGCAGAGAAATGGACGCCGTTCCTGAAATCAACGACCTGGAGTACCTACCTGATTCCGGGACTGTGGGGAACTCTCAAATCAGCGTTCTGCTCAATCATCCTCGCTCTCATCCTGGGAACGGCTCTCGGACTCGGTCGTCTTTCTCCGAGTCGACCGCTCTCCTTGTTCTGCGGTATCATCGTGGAATTCTTCCGGGCAATTCCAGTGCTCATCCTGATGATCTTCGCCTACCAGATGTTCGCGGTATACAACGTCGTTCCTTCATCACAGCTCGCATTTTCCTCTGTCGTCTTCGGGCTCACCATGTACAACGGCTCCGTGATCGCCGAGATCCTTCGTTCCGGTATCAGGTCACTGCCACGGGGGCAGATGGAAGCAGCCCGGGCCCTCGGGATGTCCCACCGGAAGACAACCTGGTCGGTCCTATTGCCGCAGTCCGTGGCAGCGATGTTGCCTGCGCTGATCTCACAGATGGTCATCGCGCTCAAGGACGCCGCGCTGGGTTACCAGATCGGATACATTGAGATCGTTCGTTCCGGGTTACAGTCAGCTTCCGTATATCGGAACTATCTTCCCGCGCTCATCCTCGTTGCAGTGATCATGATCACGATCAACTACGCGCTCACGCTCCTGGCTGAGCGGATCGAGCGTCAACTCCGTGCCGGGCGTGCCCGAAAACTCATCGTCGCGAAAGTACCCGAACACCCCGATCAAGGTGTCGAAACGAAGGACCGGGCCGTGGTCGACTGGCATGACCCGCTGCACCGTGATCTTCGTTCCCAGGGAGAGTGATCCTACTTTTCCTGAGACCCCGCCAGAGGCGGCGGCACCATGAGAGAACGTTCCTAGAGGCTTCTGGGTGTTTTCACCGGAGCTCCGAGATCCGTTCATCAAGCGCTGTATCGGCAACTTCCATCGACATCTCATGAGGAAAACCCCGCCTGGCAAGTACGCCCAGTATGCGTCGGAGAGCCTTATCCCGGGCTCTGCGATCTTCCGGGATGCGCGGCACCGTAGTACGGGCTTTCTTACGGGCGAGTCTCATGGCCATCTCCTGTTCGTCAGCCTCCGCGATTTGACCGAGCGCCTCGACCCTTATCCCTGCATCTACGCCTTTATCACGGAGTTCGTTTTCGAGAAGCGCACGTGATTTTCCTCGACGATGATGCCGTTGCCGCACCCATTCGGTCGCAAAATTCCGGTCATCAATGAGGCCCGTCCGCTGGAGGTCATCCAATACATCCGATACAAGCCCCGGAGAGAAATCGAGTTGCTGGAGACGCTCTGTCAGTTCATGTCTAGATCTCGAACGATGATCGAGCAGAAGGAGGGCACGGTGACGAATCTGTGCCCGAGCTTTCTCATCTTCGGAATCAATGGCCCCGGGACAGTCCGCGCCGACTGCTGCCACCAACTCCCGGAGACAGTCGAGTGTGTACGGTTGGTTACCTCTCATCGTCTCACCGGTACGTACCACCACTACCGTTCCTCCTCAATTTCCCATCCCGAGACACAAATCTACGAAAGCTCGCTATCCGGAAACAGATCATCCTCACGCTTTCTATTCAGCGTCGGAGTCATCAAAATCCACATTTGGGATGACATCAACCGGATCATCGCTCAACGAATCATCATCCGTATGACCCGCCACCCCCAATTTTGCGAAGATCTTGTGCTCGATTTCATCCGAAATATCTGGGTTATCTTTCAGGTAAAGACGTACCTTCTCCTTGCCCTGCCCGAGTTGATCACCGTTGTAGGTAAACCAAGAGCCCGACTTCTTGACGATGCCGTTCTCAACACCAAGATCAATGATCGATGACTCCCTGGAGATACCCTCACCGTAGATGATGTCAAATTCCGCGAGCTTGAAAGGCGGTGCCACCTTATTCTTGGCGACTTTGAGCCGAGTACGGTTTCCGATTGCATCCTGACCGTCCTTGAGGGTCTGAATCCGGCGAACATCACAGCGAACGGAAGCATAAAATTTCAAGGCCTTTCCACCCGTCGTGGTTTCAGGCGATCCAAACATCACACCGATTTTCTCACGCAACTGATTGATGAAGATAGCCGTTGTTCCGGAATTGTGCAGCGCACCGGTCATCTTCCGGAGAGCCTGACTCATGAGTCGAGCCTGCAACCCAACATGGGAGTCCCCCATTTCTCCCTCAATCTCGGCTTTCGGAGTCAACGCCGCGACAGAATCAATGACAATGATGTCGATAGCTCCGGATCTGACGAGCATATCAGCGATCTCCAGCGCCTGTTCCCCGGTATCCGGCTGGCTAACCAGAAGATTGTCCGTGTCCACCCCGAGCTTGCGCGCATATTCCGGATCGAGTGCGTGCTCCGCGTCGATGAAAGCAGCGATCCCGCCCTCTTTCTGCGCCTGCGCCACAGCGTGCAGGGCAACGGTGGTCTTACCAGAAGACTCGGGACCGTAGATCTCGATAATTCGTCCCCGAGGGAAACCACCTACCCCCAGTGCGATATCGATGGCGGTGTTCCCGGAAGAGATGGCCTTCACCGGTGGACGGTTATCGTCCCCTAGCCGCATCACCGCCCCTTTACCGAAGTCTTTCTCGATTCTGGACATGGCGACGTCAAGGGCCTTCCGGCGCTCATCGCCAGTGGATGCCGCGTTGGTCTTCTTCTTCGTTGCCATTGCGATGGGAACCTCGTGCTCTGTCTCGGTGTTATGGGAAAAGTTCGAATGCCCGGGATTTTCGGACCGTGTGCAGACCGTCGCTACCCGACCGGCCAAAACCCTGACACCTATCGGACCGGAGAACCGTCGGGGCGGATCCAGCGGACCCTGAATTCACCTCGAACGGGGGCGACATGATGTTTGCTACCCCGGCAACCGAAGCTCTGATGAGATGGTGCGGACCTGCATCGTCGGACCGTCCCTCCGGGACGCCAGCCAACACATTAATCCACGAGCGCAACAGTGCCCGATCTTACACGCACAAGTGTTCGACATCAATGTGCTCCCTGCCCCTTCACCAAGCGAACGGGACAGGTTGATCACTCATCGGGACCCAACCTACGATTCTCTGGAATCTCGAAGTCACGGCAGATCTCCCACCAGACATCCCTAGGGTCAACACCGGCATCGATCAGCTCAACAGGAGTTTTCCCGAGTCGCGAGAGAACATGTGTGCGTAGAAGCCAACGTCCGTGGGCATGCCCAAATTCCGAGTCGATGAGTCGGTCGAACTGGTGCAGACGCATATCCGACATACTACAGTCGCCTCACGCTTCATCGATCGGGACGGTCGTATTGTTCCCCTGCATGAACACTGTTCAACTGCAGCACCACCGGGTAGTGTCAGCACCCATGAATGACAAAACAATCTTCAATGTGCGCGATCTCGCTTATTCAGCGGTGTTCGCGGCCCTCATTATCGTCCTCGGGTACATCTCTATTCCCGTCGGTTCCGCCGGTGTCCCCATCGTTCTGCAGAATGCAGCCTGTATCGTCGTCGGACTGATCCTCGGCCCACGGCGCGGTTTTCTCGCCCTGGTGATCGTCTTCCTCCTGGGTATCGTCGGACTACCTGTCCTCTCCCAGGGAAAGAGTGTCCTCACTGCCCTCAGCGGCCCGACCGTGGGATACCTGCTCGGCTATCTCCTCGCCCCGTTGATCGCGGGCTTCCTCAGTGCCCGCGCACCTCGTAACCGAGGCGCGATGGCCCTCAACTTCGCACTGGCCTTCCTCGCAGCGCTGCTGGTCCAGTACTTGTTCGGCATTCTAGGCTTGATGTGGCGTGCCGACATGACCCTTGTTTCTGCACTCAAGGTTCAGATCCCCTTCATTCCCGGTGCCGTGGTCAAACTTATTCTCGGTGTTGCGATCGCGGTCGGGGTTCACACAGCGCTACCGGATCTACGCAAGTTCGGTCCACGGAAGACCGGGCACGCGGCAACTGCATAGGGGTTTCGGATAACCCTGTTTCCCTGCGTCGCAGCCCCGACGTAGGGAAACCTGCACACACCGGACTGATATCCTTCGAAACTCTGCATGATTCGGCCGCGCATGAGAGTACCCAAATAGATCGCTCAATACATCCATTCCCGGGGCTGCGGGGTTCTTTTTCTGGAAGGTGCCCTAACACATGCCCCGGATCGTATTTGAAGAGGTCTCTGCCAGCTTCGCAGGAAAAACAGTGCTGGAGCCTTTATCTCTGGAACTCACTGAGTCAAGGATCGGGATCATCGGAGCTAATGGCGGCGGTAAATCTACGCTGATCCGGATGATCAATGGACTGGGTGAACCGACATCGGGAAAAGTCACTGTCGACGGGGTCAATCCGGCAACCCACGGACGTGACGTCCGACGCCGAGTCGGGTTCGTTTTCTCCGATGCCGAGAACCAGATCATCATGCCGACAGTACGCGAAGACATCGCTTTCTCCCTCCGCAGAATGAAGGTGTCCCGGGAAGAACGTGACGCCCGAGTGGCAGCGATGATGGCACGGTTCGGGCTCACGGAACTAGCGGATTCCTCCCCTCACGTCCTCTCGGGCGGCGAGAAACAACTCCTCGCGCTCGCTGCGGTCCTGATAATCGAGCCTGCAGTGATTATCGCGGATGAACCGACTACCCTCCTGGACCTCCGTAACCGGCTACGCATCCGCCGCGAATTTGACTCACTTGATCAGCAGCTCATCGTCGTCACGCATGACCTGGATTTTCTCACGGGTTTCGACAGGGTGCTCTGTATAGATGATCACCGGATCGTCGCAGATGGAGATCCCCACCAGGTAATACACGACTACCGAAACCAGATGCTGCGGGAGGAGAACTGATGGCCGGACCAGGTTTCACAGCGATCCCGATGGGAGTTTACGTTCCCGGTAACACCTTCATCCACCGGTTCAGCCCATCATGGAAGTTCGCAGCGCTGATCAGCTACATTGTCGGTTCCACCCTGTTCATAAAGACTGTTTCCGGTGCAGTCATCTGTGTCATCGCAGTATCGATACTCGTCGCTGCTGCACGAATTCCGGTGCGGGTCGCGTGGGGCCAGATCTGGCCTGCACTGCCCTTGCTCGGGTTCTTCGCCGCTTTCCAATGGTGGCAACAAGATTTCCACTCGGCAGCCCTTGTTTTTCTGTTGATTACCTCATCAATCATGGCCGCGACACTCCTCACCCTGACCACCCGGGTTTCTGCGATGATGGATGCACTTCAAGAGAGCCTCCGCCCGCTCGAAAGGCTCGGAATCCCAGCCGGGAAGATAAGCTTGGCGATGTCGCTCACCATCAGGCTCATACCATTACAGTTGGCAACGGTTCGTGAAGTTTTGGATGCCAGGAAAGCACGGGGCGCCACGGTGTCGGTGACCGCTTTCGGGACGCCCGTCATCATCAGGTCTATTCGGCGAGCTCAACAGATCTCGGACGCACTCCTCGCACGCGGCGTCGATGACTGATGCTTCTCCTCACCCGCAGACAACGGTTGCCCCCACTTTCAGAATGAGTTCAGGATGAAAAGGGATGCGGCAGCGGTGTAGTCACCGGCCGCACCCCTTTCTCCCGAAACCGAGGTGGAACTACTACTTGTCCCTGTTTTCCTCGCGTAGCTGCCGCATCTTTTCTTCAACAGCGGAAGTTGTCACATTCGGGCTGGAAGACTCTCCTCCGATGTTCTCGAGCTGCCGCTCCGGGCTACCCGTGCCGAGCTTTTCAGCGGCCATCTGGGCACGAATCTGCTCGAGACGACTGTGCCCGGCAAGCTGCACTCCAGCCTGTTCAACCTCAGCCATACGGTTCTCCACGGAGTTCTCGGCGAGTTCAGCCTGGCCCAGGGCATTGGCGTAGCGGCGTTCAATCTTCTCTCTAACCTGATCGAGATTAGGGGTACTGCCGGACGCAGTCATGGAGTTCATCGAACGCAGTGACTCGGAGACCTTCTCCTGCATCTTCGCCTGCTCCAACTGGCTAAGGAGCTTCGTGCGTTCTCCAACCTTTTGTTGCAGCATCATTGCGTTACGTTCAACTGCCTTCTTAGCCTGGGCTGCCTGCTGGAGAGCCTGATCGTGAAGCTGTTTGGTATCTTCAACCGACTGTTCCGCGGTAACCAGTTGAGCAGAGAAAGCTTCTGCTGCATTGGTGTATTCAGTAGCTTTCGCCATGTCGCCATCGGCTGCTGCACGGTCAGCAAGCTCAAGTGCTTGACGGGTGTTCGCCTGAAGTTTCTCGATGTCTGCGAGACGACGGTTAAGCTGCATTTCAAGCTGGCGCTGATTACCGATGATCGTCGCCGCCTGCTGCGAGAGAGCCTGGTGCTGACGCTGCGCATCCTCAATGGCCTGCTGAATCTGAACCTTGGGGTCAGCATGTTCCTCAATTTTGGAGTCGAACAGCGCGATAACGTACTTCCAAGCCTTGACAAAGGGGTTAGCCATAGTAAGAATCGAGCCTTCCGTTCATTAACTCAAAAACCCACGGCGGCGTAAGCGGTGGGCGTGATGCGGTGCGGGTGTAAAACCTACCCGGGTATTGTACGGACGTCGCCCCAGCCGAAAAGGACCGGAACTATTACCAATCTAACGGTTACGACACTACACCGCAGCCAGATCAGCTTCAGCGGTGTGCACCGCCATTGAGCCCGCCGCCTCGATCAGAACATCTGAGACACTCGTCCCGAGTGCATGGCAGACTGCGGCAAGGAGCTCCGAAGAGACTTCTTTGCGGCCGCGTTCCAGCTCGGAGAGGTATCCCGGCGACACTCGAGATGTCTCCGCGAGTTCCCGGAGCGTTATCCCCCGGTCCGCACGGAATGCACGGAGTGCGGAGCCGAGTGCCTCACGCAGGAGAGGTTCTCTCGGTTCATCAGTACGTGCCGGTACCCGGACCGGCTGATCGAGAAGAGCAGTGTAAGTAGCCATCACTGGGTCTAACGTATGAGCTGTCGGGTTTGTTCCCTGAAAGCGGAAAACTCCGTTCAGAAAATCGGGAGTTCACCCACTACGTCGTGACGTGACCCCACGCTATGCGCCCGTTTCGGTTCTAGCGAACTCCTGAAGCATCTGCCGCAGTGCCACCATAACTGCGGCATGACGAATCTCATTCCTGTTCCCCCTGAGAAGCTCGTCGCCATCCGGCAACGAGTTAGCCCTGTACGCGTGGGTTTCCCCCGATGGTGTCGAGAAACCGATCCACACCTCTCCGACTGGCTTCCCATCCTGCGGATCGGGTCCCGCGACCCCCGTGAGCGAGACGCCCCAGTCCGCTCCACAAACCCGCTTCACTCCGAGTGCCATCGCCTGTGCACACTCCGGGGAAATGACTCCGTGTGTGTCCACGATATCCCGATCCACGCCCGCGAGAGTGATCTTCAATTCTGTTGCATAGGTAACCAGACCACCGCGGAGAACCTTTGATGCTCCTGGAACACCCGCCAGCACGGCAGTAGCCAGCCCCGCAGTCAAAGACTCGCAGAACGCTACGGTGTCTCCCCGTCCCCGGAGTACGGCAACAACTCGTTCAGGCAGAACCTCGTCGATCGGAAAAGTGCTCTGCACAGGATCACCGACGCCGGGAAGTAAGAATGTACTGGACCCCGGTCGCCACGGTAACCAGAACAGCAACCAGCATCACGAGAACAACCAAAGGATGCAGGAAACCGGGGAGTGGAAGAAGATACAGTGCAACAGCGACCGACTGAAGTACAGTCTTGAGTTTTCCGCCCCGGGAGGCCGGAACGACACGTCCCGCCCTGAGCTGCCCCATTCGCCAGAGGGTGATACCGAGTTCTCTCACCACGATGAGAACGGTCACCCACCACCACAGCGCGCCCGTCAGGTTGAGACTGATCAGCGCCGCGATCATCAATGCCTTATCGGCGATAGGGTCGGCGATTTTACCGAAGTTAGTTACGAGACCACGGGCACGTGCGATGTCACCGTCAAGTTTGTCCGTGATCATCAAGGCGATGAAGAGCACGAAGGAAGCCCACATCCAGCCCGCATGCTCACTACCACTCCGGAGCACCAACCACACGAACAACGGGATTGCGATGATCCGCAGAGAGGTGAGAACATTGGGCAAATTGAGGTTAGACGGCGACTCCGCTGCTCCGCTGGTTTTCTTCATGGCACCACTCACACTCCCCTACAGTACTCACATTGTCGGACCACGCCGTCAGGAGGTGTCCAGGGCTATAATCGGTGGACATGAACACCTTCGTCGTCGAGTACGCTTATCCGGCAGATTCTTCTCTCATCACCGAAGTTCGGCCACGTCACCGTGAGTTTCTCACAGAACTCAAGGAAAAAGGGCAGTTGATCGGTTCGGGTCCGTACACCGATGGTGACGGCGGTGCCTTGATTGTGATCCGGCTACCCGAACCCTCGACACTTGATGACGCACGCGAACTCATGGATCGGGATCCCTTCCACACCGAAGGCGCGCTCACCGCGCGGTTCTTCCATTCCTGGAACCCGGTTCTCAATGTCTTCGGAGGGTGAGATATCCCCGGGCCACTATAGAAAACAATGATGCCCTCCCGGTACCGACCAAGTACCGGGAGGGCATCATTGTTTTTCTACCCCCGGACACTTCTAGGAGACGTGGGTACCGGGTTCCTCCGGAATATCCTTCGCTTTGTTCCACTTTGGCGGAACGGCACCCTGCACCGCGTCCCGCTTCGTCTTGATCACCGAGGCTACGGTCGTAAGGAATAGGGTCACCACGATGAACACCAGGGAGAACGCGGTAGAAACATCAGGGACATGAATCGGGTGCCCGCCGTTGATGAAGGGGAGACTGTTCTCGTGCATCGCGTGGAGTGTGAGCTTAACACCGATAAAACCGAGAATTGCCCCGAGTCCGTAAGGGAGATAGACAAGCCGATCCAGCAGTCCATCCAATAAGAAGTACATCTGGCGTAACCCCATCAAAGCGAAGGCGTTCGCGGTGAACACGATGTACGGTTCCCTGGTCAGCCCGAAGATAGCGGGAATCGAATCAAACGCGAACATGAGGTCTATAAATCCGATACACACGAGGCAGATCATCAACGGAGTGACCATCTTCCGGCCATCAATGCGGGTGAACAGTTTGTCCCTGTCGAAGGCACTCGACACCGGGACAGCCGTTCGAACCGTCCGGACTACGAGCATGTCATCAACCTGGGTCTCCTCGACCCCTCGAACCTCGTCAACAATGAGTTTGATCGCCGTATAGAGCAAAAACGCCCCGAAAATATAGAAGACCCAGCTCGCCGCATTGATCGCCGCAGCGCCGAGTCCGATGAAGATGCCCCGGAAAAGCAACGCCAGTGCGATGCCAATGAGCAGTACCTTCTGCTGGTAAGCCCGTGGCACCTTGAAGGACCCTATTATCAGGGCGAAAATGAAGAGATTATCCACGCTCAGTGACAATTCTGTGATGTAACCGGCGAAGAACTCAATACCGTGCTGGTGGCTCCCCTCCGAGCCTCCCCAGGTAAACCATAGGAATACACCGAACAGACATGCGAGCAGGACATAGAAGACCATCCACCCCGCAGCCTCCTTCATGGTCGGCTCGTGCGGGCTACGCACGTGACTCAGGAAATCAAAGGCGATGAAACCGAGTAGAACAATAACGGTGATGACCCAGGTGAAGGTGTTTACTTCCATTTGAAAAAGACCTCCGGTCTCAGAATATGACGTGAAAACCGGAGGTCTCCCCCGCTACCCGGCTGGATAGCCGACACGGCCGGGAAATCGTGCCGGGCACCGGTTGTACGGTACGACGACCGATTTCCGTGTTGACGACCGGTGCCGATAGGTGGGGTACTCCCCTCCATGACCGGAACCACTCTACAGCGACCGTACCGACCGGCGCCAACGATGCGCTATACCCGGTCAGAAGATTCCACCCGCGGGGTTCGCGTTGACGACGGTAGAGCCGCCACCGCCATCTTCATTCGGGCTTTCACCGAAATCATCGTCTTTCGGAGCCTCCTCGGGGTCTCCTCCCTTGATCATCCAGATGATCGTGTCCAGTTCCTCGGGTTTGACCAGCACCTCGCGGGCCTTGGACCCCTCAGAAGGACCGACAACCCCTCTGGTCTCCATCAGATCCATGAGTCGACCGGCCTTCGCGAAGCCGATGCGGAGCTTCCGCTGCAGCATTGATGTGGAACCGAACTGGCTGGTCACAACAAGTTCGACGGCTTGGAGCAGATCGTCGAGATCGTCTCCGATATCATCGTCGATATTTCTCTTGGACTCCGAGGCCTTATCCTCAGTCACTCCTTCCGTGTAATCAGGCTCAGCTTGTGCCTTCGCGGCATCCACAACTGCCTGAACCTCTTCATCGGTCACGAATGCACCCTGGATACGCTGTGGTTTTCCGGCACCCTGCGGGATAAAGAGCGCATCACCCATACCAATGAGTTTCTCGGCTCCGGCCTGGTCGAGAATCACGCGAGAGTCCGTGAGTGAAGAGGTAGCGAAAGCCAGGCGAGAGGGAACATTCGTCTTGATCAGACCCGTGACCACGTCTACTGACGGACGCTGGGTGGCCAGAACCAGATGGATGCCGGCAGCACGTGCCTTCTGGGTGATCCGGACGATGGAATCCTCGATTTCCTTCGGAGCAGTCATCATCAGGTCCGCGAGCTCATCGACAACACAGACAATGTAGGGATAGGGACGGTACTCCCGCTGAGACCCCTGGGGGGCGGTTATATCTCCTGAAAGTACCTTGCGGTTGAAATCCTTGATGTGGCGGACGCGAGCAGACTTCATGTCCATGTAACGTTGCTCCATCTCCTCCACGAGCCACTGCAACGCCGCCGCAGCCTTTTTGGGTTGTGTGATGATCGGCGTGATCAGATGCGGAATTCCCTCATAGGGAGTGAGCTCCACCATCTTCGGATCGACCAAGATCAGACGCACCTGCTCAGGCGTGGCACGGGTGAGCAGGGAGACCAGCAACGAATTCACGAATGCCGATTTACCCGAACCTGTGGCACCCGCAACCAGAAGGTGCGGCATCTTCTGCATGGAGTGGGAGACAAACTCCCCTTCAATGTCCTTTCCCAGGCCGATGAGCATCGGATCATGGTTTCCCACGGTCGCGGGAGCATTAAGCACATCTCCGAGACGAACCATCTCCCGGTCGCTGTTCGGGACCTCAATACCGACGAGTGACTTGCCGGGGATCGGAGTGAGCAGGCGTACATTGTCCGTTGCGGCGGCATAGGCGAGATTCGACTGCAAGTTCGTGATCTTCGATACCTTGACACCAGGGCCCAACTCGACCTCATAGCGGGTAACCGTCGGTCCCCGGGAAAACCCGACAACGGAGGCATCGACGTTGAATTCGTTGAACACCGCGGTAATTGCCTCGATCATCCGATCATTGGCTTCGGAGCGGGTCTTTGGCCGGTGACCGGGAATGAGCATGTCGGCACTCGGGACAACATAGCTGTCGGATCCCGAGAATCTGGTTGGCTCAGTGTTCTGTTGGGTGGTGTCAGCCTGGGCCGGGCGAGTCCCCGGCCGCTCACTGACCGGGACCGAAGCGGGAACGGCTGCGGCATCGACCCCGGATCTGGCGACGATCGCCTGCCGTACCGCTTCCCTGGACGCCGCTACCGCATCTTCAACCCCTCGTGTAACGGCAGCGGCCGCCGCTCCCGCGTTTCCGGTACCTGTAGCAGCCTGGGTCACCGCACCTGCAACCGTTCCAACCGCCGTATCCACCACGTCACCAACAGGTATCTTGCTGCCTGATCCGGAGATCGTGGCTTCCCGGGATTTCCGAGCTGGCTGGGATAAATCCGGGACAACGGGAAGTTCACTGGTATCCGACACCGAAGGTGGCTGTTTTCTCCGGGATCGCTGAGCTTTCTCTGCGGCTCCCCCGGAAAACAGTGTGTGCACTTCGGCACCGTCATCCTCGTCATCATCACCGGTAAGCGGGTACGCCTCCATTGGGCTCGTATGCCTACGGTTGACCGAACTGCGATGGGTGGGGCGATAAGTCTCCTCGTAGCCGGAGAAGTCGGCGACGTCATCAGCATCCTCGTCGTTAACGTCCGACTCGGTGCTCCTGGAGTGAGGGCCGAACCCGAAGAAGGATGCGATTCCCCCTAGGAAAGACGGTTGTGTGCTTTCGCTATCTGCGGCAACTTCGTTATCCGAAGCACGGTATTCCCGGCCTCGACTCAGGTGCATGACGAGCTCACGGACCGTTATGTCCGTTACTTTCAGTGCACCGTAGACGATGACGAGTAACAACAGAGGAACCGCTATGTAGGGGGTGAATCCCCTGGCGACGACATCTCCCACGAGGACGCCAATGACCCCACCCGCACTGTGTCGCCCAGGGATGTCCCTCGGTAACCCGGCGAAGATGTGGATGAGTCCGAGCATCGAGACGATGATAAGTACCAGTCCCGCAGTGATTCGCGGGGACCCGGAGGACGTCCCTCCACTGGCACGCCCACCGCCGATCATGAGGAAGAACGCGATGGTGACGAGTGCGATCGGAAGAACGAGAGCTCCCGCGCCGATCAGCCAGCGTACTCCCCCGTCAATAGCACGTCCCACAGGACCTGAGATGTTGAACCACACAGCTCCTCCGAGAATCACCGCCAGCGCGATGAGCACCAGGCCGGCACCGTCGTGACTACCAACAGGCGATTCCTCAACGTCATGACCTTCAGGATCATCCGCTTCACCGGAGCCACCACGGCGGGTATCCTCAGCAGCCCGAGTCGTCTCTGCGGAGCCCCCCTCGGAGGACTTGCGCCGCGGTATTCCCTTACGCAACTGAGCTTCCTCCGTACGCTCTTCCGTCAATGGGGTGTCAGAACTCCGCGAACCTACAGAGCGGGCGGTATTTCCGAGACCTCGCGCCACAGACCCGAAGAAACCGCGAACACCACCACTGATCGGGCCGAAGGCACTTCCAGTGCGTTCCCCGGTCGTTGCGGACGCACGCTGTGCTGAACGGGTCTGCACCGCCTGAGTACTCCGTTGACTACGCGAGTTTCCGGGACGATTCTTATCTCGGCGTGCTGATCCGGGACGACTCTTAGCTGGCATGACTGCCAGGATAGACGCATCAGACACTTCAGTCACAGAAGCAACGTCTCATCCTCCACCGAAACCGCTTTCACCTCGGGATGCGCCAGAACAAAATCAGACGCGGGTGAAGCAGATTCGCTCTCGCTCTCCCCTCACCGTGACGTCAGCTTGTCGTCCGAAGCAGAAGACCAAAATCTCACCAACCGGTCCCGCGACACGGACAACGTCTGAGCCACTACCTGCGATACCACGATGCCCGGCAGCCACGATGGGAGACGCACCTTCAGGATCAAGTATCACGGGGGCAACTGATTTCCGCAGAAGCCGGGCAGCGCCCCTACGGAGGAGGACCAGCATCTGCTGTTCATCCTCCAGCGAAAACGACCTAGGTTTCCATCCCGGTCGAGCTCGCCGGACGTCCTCATGGTGTATGAAGTGTTCCACAGTGTTGACCTGCGCGTCGATGAGCCTCAGCGGGCTGAATCGGGGCGGCCCCGAAGCCCATTTGCGGACGATCTCCGAGTAGTCGCGGGCACCGATCTTCTCACTGACAGATCTCAGATGTCCACCGAATCCAGGGACAAACAACCCCGGAAGAGCATCGGGGCGAGTCTCCCGGAGCAGCAGGTGAACTGCCATGTCCCGTGTCGTCCACCCAGTACAGAGCGTGGGTGCCTCGGGACCGAGCTCGAGCAGGAGCGCGCCGAGTTCGGCACGTTCGGTGGCGGCAAAAGTCATGGCCCCAGCCTAGTCGGCGCCACCCAAGGGGCGGCGCCGACAGGCCGGGGCCAGAACACTCGATGAGATGAACTACTCAGCGGGTCTCGCGTGACCGGAGAACTGCTTCATCCGGGACCGGGTTGTGACTGTCTGAGTTCATCGGCACAACGGTCGGGATGATCATCGGCTTACGACGCCACTTCTGCTCCACGAAACGGGATACCTTCCGTCGTAACTGGCGGACCATGCGGTAGGGATCGTTCTCCCCTTCACCCGCAAGCTGACGCATCGTATTGTCGACCAGCTCCGTGATCTCAGGCATCATCGCCTTAGCATCCTCGGAGAAACCCTTGGCTTGTACCGTGGGACGCTCAAGCGGGCGACCGGTGCGGTTGTCGATGACGACGGTGATCGAGATGAGACCACCTTCGCCCATCTCGGTACGGTCAGCGAGCACCTCATCGTCGATGTCACCCATCGTGACACCGTCAACATAAAGGTTACCGATCGGAATCTGGCCAACAACCTGTGCCTTCCCGTCGATCAGGTCAACAACCACGCCATTCTGCGCGAGCATGACTCGATCGCGATCGACACCGGTGGACACGGCCAATTCCTTATTCGCCCGGAGGTGGCGCCACTCGCCGTGGACGGGCATGGCGTTCTTCGGGCGGACGGCGTTGTAGAGGAACAGTAGTTCACCCGCATAGCCGTGCCCCGAGGTGTGGACCTTCGCATCCTTGCCGGTGATCACGGTGGCACCAATCTGCGCGAGCATGTTGATGACCCCGAACACCGCTTCTTCGTTTCCAGGAACCAGGGAGGATGACAGGATGATCAGATCTCCGTCGCGAACAGTCACCTGACGATGTTCACGCCGCGCCATACGAGACAGTGCCGCCATCGGTTCACCCTGGGTACCGGTTGTGATGAGCATGACCTTGTGCGGAGCCATTCTACCGGCGTCATCCATGCTGACGAAGGTGCCCTTCGGGGCTTTAAGATAACCGAGTTTCTCGGCGATCTCCATGTTGCGGATCATCGAACGGCCATTGAACGCGACCTTCCGCCCGGTGGCGACGGCCGCGTCGACAGCAGCCTGGACACGATAGACATTGGAGGCGAAGGACGCGAGGATAACCCGCTGCTTTGCCTCACCGATGAGGCGCCTCAGAGTGGGGGCGATGTCGGCCTCAGAGCCGGACATTCCAGGCGTCGTCGCGTTCGTTGAGTCGCAGAGGAACAGATCCACGCCCTCATCGCCGTACCGGGAAATCGCCGGAAGATCCGTCGGCCGACCGTCTGTCGGTGTCTGGTCGAGCTTGATGTCGCCGGTGAGCAGCACAGTCCCAGCCTTCGTCTTCAACACGATACCGAGGCAGTCCGGGATGGAGTGGTTCACGGCGAAGAAACGGACGTTGAAAGGACCGTAATCCTTCTCCGATGCCTGGTCGACCTCGATCAGTTTCGGGCGTAGTCGGTGTTCACGACACTTCGCTGCGATGAGCGCGAGGGTGAACTTCGATCCGACGATCGGCAAGTCCGGGCACATCTTCAGAAGCCAGGGGATGGCACCGATGTGGTCCTCATGACCATGCGTAATCACCAGAGCATCGATGCGGTCGAGTTTGTCCTCAAGGTACGAGAAGTCGGGGAGAATCAGGTCTACGCCCGGCTCTCCAGACGACGGGAAGAGCACACCGCAATCAACGATGAGAATCCGGTTGTTGTACTCGAAGACCGTCATGTTCCGACCGATCTCCGAAATACCGCCGAGCGCGATCACACGCAGCCCATTTTTCGGTGCTTTCGGTGGCTCCGGCAGACGACGTGTCAGATCGGCGCCCTGCATCGACTTGACGACGTTACGGCCGCGTTCGCCGCTACCTGAGTTGGTTCCTCCACGGTTGGCTCCGCTACCCCGACTCCCCTGTGAACGCTCATTGCCGCCACGGTTACCGCCACCGGAGTTGCTGCCACCACGACCTCGACGGTTGTTACCACCCGAATTCCGGTCGTTACTGGTGTTGCGACTCTCCCTACGGTTTCCCCGCTCATCATTCGAGGAGTTCTTCTCCTCGGATTTCTTCGTGCCCCGGTTGTCGGTTCCGGCATCACCGTCGGCTACGGGATCGGGTTGCTCGGGGGCCATAAATTCGGGGGCTTCCGGCGGACCCGCCTTGCGGATCACCTTCCGGGAGCGGTTACGGGTGTCAGACATATTTATAGGACTCCAGCCTGTTCTAGATCGGTGCGGAGATCCTCAAGCTGTGCATGATCCACGGGGATCTGCGGCAGCCGGGGTTCTCCGACGTCGAGACCCTGCAGTCGCAGGGCCCCCTTTGAGAAGCTGACTCCGCCCAGACGTGCCTGGGCGCGAAACAGCGGGGAAAGTTGTGTGTTGATTGCCCGCGCACGAACGAGGTCACCGTTGGCAAAGCTCGTGTGTAGCTCACGCAATTGTCGCGCGGCCACATGTCCGATCACCGAGATAAAACCGGTGGCTCCCAGCGACAGCCATGGGAGGTTGAGCGGATCATCTCCTGAGTACCAGGCGAGGCCAGTCTCGGCGATCAGAGGTGTGGCGGCGGCAAGGTCACCCTTGGCATCCTTGACGGCCACAATCGTGCGGTGTTCAGCCAGACGTTGAATGGTATCAGATTCAATCGGTATTATCGAGCGGGGCGGAATATCGTACAGGCACACCGGCAAATCAGTAGCATCGGCTACCGCCATAAAATGGCGGTAGATACCTTCCTGGGTTGGCTTCGAATAATACGGTGTGACCACGAGCAAGGAGTCGGCTCCAGCGTCAGCGGACGCTTGCGCGAGGGCGACGGAGGCTGCGGTGTCATAGCTACCTGCGCCGGCAATGATCTTCGCCCGGTCGCCCACCTCCGCCTTGACTTCACGCAGCAGGGCAAGTTTCTCCGCAACGGTCGTCGTGGGTGACTCACCGGTGGTCCCCGCAAGAACCAGAGCGTCACACCCTTCATCGACAAGATGTGCAGCGAGTTCGCAGCCTGCTGCGGTGTCAAGGTCACCGTTTCCGTCGAACGGGGTGACCATGGCGACGGCGACGGTTCCGAAATAGTCGGTTCCGGTGGTGACTGTCATACCTGTGCTCATGTCACACGAGGTTACCCGGTCAGTGCACCATGGCGGACATTGCGGGTATCCGTCGCGCGTGTCGCAGATGACCGAAGAAGAACGTAGCAGGTCAGAAGTCTGTCACGTAAGGACTGACCGCCATCTCGGATCCATCGGACAATCTCGTTATGTCGAAATCCCCGAATACCGTCGGTGCCAGGCCTCTGAGCAGGCGCAGGCATTCAACAGCGAGGGTCCGGATCTCGACATCAGCGTGTTCAGTGGCCCGCATACCGATGAAGTGCCGCCATGCCCGGTAGTTACCGGTGACGACGATTCGGGACTCGGTCGCGTTGGGAAGCACCGCACGGGCCGCCTGCCGCGCCTGTTTGCGCCGCAACAGGGCGTTAGGCTCATCCGCGAGCTTCTCCTCAAGGCCAGCAAGTAGTTCGTTAAACGTAAAACGAGCGTCATCAATCCCCTGCATGAACAATCTAGTGAGTTCCTCGTCCTCCGCGATCAAAGATGGAACGACAACCTCGCTTTCCTCGAAATGCACGAACCGTTGAGAAAGCTGCGAGAAGGAGAAATGCCGATGTCGGACCAGCTCGTGCGTGGCGGAACGGGAGATTCCCCGCACATACAGCGTCGCACTGGCGTGCTCGAACAGTGCGGTGTGTCCCACCTCCATGATGTGGCGGAGATACGCCGCATTCGCTGCGGTACGCGGGTTCGGTTTGTCGAAGGTTTCGTAACAGGCACGCCCGGCGAACTCAGCCAAGGCCTCACCATCGCAGGCGTCGCTCTCCCAGTCGATGTCCGTTGGTGGTGTGAAGGTGGTGTGGGCGATGACCTGCACCTTCAGGTCGACGGATCTGGCCACGGATCAGTTCTCCTCGGTTGGTTCGATGGGCGGATCGGGGCGGGTTCAGAGACCGAGGTAGTTTTCGAGTCCGACGGTCAGTCCGGGGAACTCATGGATACGTCGTACGCCGACGAGAACACCTGGAACGAAACTCGTACGGTCGTAGGAGTCCTGGCGGATGGTCAACGTCTGCCCCTGGGAGCCAAAGATGACCTCCTCATGGGCAACCATTCCCGTCATGCGCACGGCATGAACCCTGACGCCATCGACATCCGTACCACGCGCGCCATCCAGTGACTGCTCCGTTGCATCGGGCTGCTCCACCATGCCGGCCTCACGGCGGGCTGCAGCAATCCCCTCCGCCGTGTGGATCGCGGTTCCGGACGGCGCATCCAACTTGTTAGGGTGGTGGAATTCAACCACCTCCGCGGACTCGAAGAACTTTGCGGCCTGTTTAGCGAACTGCATAGTCAATACAGCGGAAATCGCGAAGTTCGGGGCAATGAGGACACCCACACCGTCATGCTGTGACTCACTGATCCAGGCACTCACCTGATCGAGACGCTCAGGGGTGAACCCCGTGGTTCCGACGACACACGAGATACCGTGTGAAATACAGAACCTGATGTTCTCCATGACGGCCGAGGGAGCGGTGAAGTCGACGATCACCTGGGTACCGGACTCAACGAGGCGCTCCAGATCATCGCCACGATCAATCTCGGCGACGAGTTCGAGATCCGTTGTATCCCGAATCGCCGCGACCACGGCCTGTCCGACTCGGCCCCCCGCGCCGATAACGCCGACCTTGCTGTACCCATTGTCTGTCATTGGTATTCCTCCAGTGTCCATCGATCTCCGTGACGTGTCCCGGCGCACCCGGAAACACCGTCGCCGCAATGTTCCTGTACCAGTCTAGGCACCTCACGGCAGGCGCTCAGCCCGGGGTGGGTATCCGCTCACCGATAAAACTCCGGGCACGCCACAAAGGTCTCCCGCGATATCGGATGTCAGAGATGAGAATAGATAACCGCCGTCCCCGGTGCTCGGTTCCTGCGGAACCCTTCACCGGGGACGGCGGTTATCGTACGGCGTCTGAGCCGGTGCAGTGGATTACTCCGCAGCATCCTCGTCAACGGGGGCGAGGGAGATCTTTCCGCGGTTGTCAATGTCCAGGATCTCCACCTGAATCTTGTCACCGACGTTCACGACGTCCTCGACACGCTCGATACGCTTCTTGCCACCCAGCTTGGAGATGTGAACCAGGCCGTCGCGGCCCGGCAGCAGGGAGACAAATGCACCGAAATTGGTGGTCTTGACGACGGTTCCGAGGAACCGCTCCCCGACCTTCGGCATCTGCGGGTTGGCGATAGAGTTGATCTTCTCGATCGCGGCGTCTGCGGCCTCCCCGGAGAACGCCGACACGTAGATGGTGCCGTCATCCTCGATGGAAATGTTGGCGCCGGTGTCCTCCGTGATGGAGTTGATCATCTTACCCTTCGGGCCGATGACCTCACCGATCTTGGACTGCGGAACGGTGACGGTGACGATACGCGGAGCCAGAGCACTCATCTCATCGGGACCGTCGATGACCTCGGACATGGTCTCCAGAATCGCCAGCCGGGCGTCCCTCGCCTGGGATAGTGCCCCGGCGAGAACCTCCGATGGAATGCCATCAAGCTTCGTGTCGAGCTGGAGAGCGGTGATGAAGTCTTCCGTCCCGGCCACCTTGAAGTCCATGTCACCGAAAGCGTCCTCGGCCCCGAGGATGTCGGTGAGCGCCACGTAGCGGGTCTCGCCGTCAACCTCGTCGGAGACGAGGCCCATCGCAATACCCGCGACAGGTGCCTTCAACGGCACGCCGGCGTTGTACAGAGAGAGTGTTGACGCGCAGACGGACCCCATGGAGGTGGATCCGTTGGATCCGAGCGCCTCTGACACCTGACGGATGGAGTAGGGGAACTCCTCGCGGGTGGGTAGTACCGGCAGCACCGCACGCTCCGCCAGCGCGCCATGGCCGACTTCACGCCGCTTGGGCGACCCGACACGCCCTGTCTCACCGACCGAATACGGAGGGAAGTTGTAGTGGTGCATGTAGCGCTTGTGATCGACCGGGGACAACGAATCGATCTGCTGCTCCATCTTCAACATGTCCAGGGTGGTCACACCGAGAATCTGCGTTTCACCACGCTCGAAAAGTGAGGAACCATGCGCGCGGGGAATAAGATCGACCTCAACGCCCAGATCCCGGATATCGGTGATTCCGCGGCCGTCGATCCGGAAGTGGTCCGTCAGGATGCGGTGCCGGACGACATCCTTCATCACCGCGTTATATGCGTTCCGGATCTCCTTGCCCCGCTCCGGGAATTTCTCGATGAGCGCGGACTCGACCTCGGCCATGTGCTCGTTGGTCGCGTCATCACGGTCCTGTTTACCCGCGATGGACATCAGCTTGGCCAGCTTGGCCTTGGCCTTCTTCTCCACTGCCGCATAAACATCGTCAGCATAGGGCGGGAAGAGCGGGAACTGCTGGGTTTCTTTCGCCGCTTCCCGGGCCAGCAGACGCTGGGCTTCGCAGAGCTTCTCGATAAACGGTTTCGCTGCCTCAAGCCCCTCTGCGACAACGGATTCCGTCGGGGCGGGGGCGCCCTCTGCGATGCGGGCGATGACGTTCTCGGTGGCTCCGGCCTCAACCATCATGATGGCGACGTCGTCACCGCCGCCCTTCTTACCGGGGACGATACGACCTGCTACCACGATCTCGAACAGGGCCTTGGCATGCTGCTCATGAGTGGGGAACGCGACCCACTGCCCCTTCGGGTGCTTCTCATCGACAACGAGAGCCATCCTGACCCCACCAACGGGGCCGGAGACAGGCAGACCGGAGAGCTGGGTGGCGGCGGATGCGGCGTTAATCGCCACGACGTCGTACATATCTTTCGGATCCATCGACAGAACCGTGATCACGCACTGAACCTCGTTGCGCAGCCCCTTGACGAAGGTCGGGCGCAGCGGGCGGTCGATCAGACGGCAGGCGAGGACGGCCTCCGTGGAGGGGCGCCCCTCCCTGCGGAAGAACGAACCGGGGATTCGTCCAGCGGCGTACATGCGCTCCTCGACATCAACCGTTAGCGGGAAGAAGTCGAATCCCTCGCGGGGATTACTGGAAGCGGTGGTGGTGGCCAGCAGCATCGTTCCCTCATCGAGGTAGGCGGTTACTGATCCACCTGCCTGGCGGGCCAGTTGGCCCGTCTCGAGGCGAATGGTGCGGGTGCCAAAATCACCGTTATCGATTGTGGCAGTTGCCTCGACAATTCCGAATTCGGTGTCATTGTTGATTGTAACGTCGCGCAAGCGAGTTCTCCTTATTCTTGGCCTTCTGCTCGGCGATCTTCGGTGCCGCCGTTCATGTCTTCTTCGTGGAAGGCTCCGCCCCAGACTACCAGCAGGGCATGACAATTACCCCCGCATATTTCGGCATCACGTAATCCCCACCCCCACGGGTCCGGTCGAACCCACTGAACTGTGGATCTCGGCGGAGTGCATATCAACACCTAATTCAGCAGCACATCGGTGGCAGCGACGTGTTTTCCCTATATCGATTACGGGTTTTCTTCCACCCGGTCCCACACCGAGGTTCCCGTCACCACGAACTCCCAGCCCCGAGAACCCCCGAAACACCAGTACGTCGGATGTTCAGGCGCGGTAATCCAGTAACAACGTCGCAGTCTCGCTATCGGTGACGAGGACAGGGTTGATGTCAGTTCGGGAGATTGCCGAGATGGCGGCGACCTTTTCCCAACCCCAGGCCACCATCAGAGGAAGATCGATTTTCTTCAATCGCTCCGGTTCGAGGGAAATGGTGCGGTCACAGAGCACAGTGTGCACATGGCGACCTTTCACGTCGAAGTGGTGTCCAGAGAAATGCGCCACAACACGGTGTTTCTTCAGCTCCCGGCTGATCTGCGGAGTGATGAATGGTTGCAGCAGTTCGCTGGAGCTACCCTGACCGACCGACCCGACCCCGATGACCGCGATGTCCGCGCGAGCAGCGAGCTCCAGTGTTGTGACCATCATTTCCTCACGCCGCGCCCACCGGGCAGCCGTTGTGGAACGCATGACGATCGGTACAGGAAGCAACCGGTAGCCACCACCGAGTTGGTTGGCGAGATTCCGGGTGAGATCAGGTGCATCCACCGCATGATGCTCCGATCGCCCGAAAGATCCCACCATCTGACAGACGACGGACAAGGGCCAGTTCTGTCGAGGCATCGAATCCACCACCGCCGCAACCGACCGCCCGTTGGATAAAGCGATCACCGCCTGTCGGTGCCCAGCACTCTGAATGATGTCGGCAGCGAGTCGACCAACCGCCTGAGCAGGAGTGAACCTACCGAGGGCAGACGCGACGAACACCCTTTCCAGGCCGAGATGGCGGCGCAACTGGCGTTCGAGTTCAAACGACTGCTCCAGAGGATGGTGCACGGTTGTTCGCACCATATGCCGGTCCCGGGCCTCCTTGAGCAGTCGGGAGATTCGAGACCGCGAACAGAACTGCAGGTCAGCTATCTCACCCTGGGATAGATGCTGCTCGTAGTAGAGACGGGCCACTGTGAGAAGTTCCGCGACATGTTCGCGTTCATTCGGTTTCGCATCAGTGCACATAGTTGCAACATCTCCAGCTCATCCGGAATAACTTTTCACCATTGTACATATTTTACCTGCGGTTATTCCCAAATCACATTCACAAAACCTCCACCATCTGCAAAAACGTGCACCAATACACTCCCTTAATCCCCATCCATCTGGAAATCTTCAAATCAGGCAACCGCCGTTATCACGTCAATTTTGAGGAGTAAACTATGTCACAGTTTGTACGCACCATTCTCGGCGACGTGGCCCCTGAGACGCTCGGTGTGGTCAATTCCCATGATCATCTGATCAGGGTCGGCGCAGGTGAGGTGTACATCGACGCCGACCATCAGCTCGCGGACGTCGACAAGGCCGTCGAAGAAGCCACCTATTTCGTCGAGGCATCCAGGAACTGGGCCGACGGCGGGACCGTCGTCGACATGTGCCCCGCCAACTGTGGCCGCGACCTCGATAAACTCGCCGAGGTGAACCGGCGTGTCCCGGGCCTCCAGATCATCGCCACAACCGGCTTCCACCGAGAGCACGTGTACCTGGAAACACAGTCCCACTGGGTGAGCCGCTACAGCGTGGATCAGATCGCAGATCTGCTCATCGCCGACATCACCGAGGGAATCGACCGGCACGATTACTCCGGCCCGATTGTCGACCGCACCGAGTACAAGGCGGGCTGCATCAAGGTCGCCACCGCCTACGGAAAGATCACGCCCTTCGAACGCAAGTGCATGGAGGCCTGCGCCAAAGCCTCCCTCGAGACCGGTGCACCGATCAACACCCACACCACCTACGGCACGTGCGGGCTGGAACAGGCGCAGCAACTGATCGAGATGGGCGTACCCGCCGACCAGATCGCGATCGGTCATATCCAGCGAAACGCCGACGTCTACTACCTCCGACAGATTCTCGACACCGGTGCGTGGTTGGAGATTGACGGAACGTACCGCATCAAGTATCAGCCGGAGTCAAACCGAATGATGGAACTGAAGGAACTGGGTGACAAAGGCTACGGGGACCGAATTCTGCTGGGCACGGATTCCGGGAAACGGAGCTACCAGAAGGCCTACGGTGCAATCACCGGAGTGGATTTCAATCCTGCCGTCGACGGACCGCGCATGCTCGATGAGGGATTCGACCCGGAGTACGTCAACAAGTTGCTGGTGACCAATGGTCAGCGGTTCTTCACCATGCGGGGAGCTGAATAGCCATGAGACCACAACTTCAGGTCGCGGTGGACTCCCTCGATATGGTCTCCGCTCTCGGACCTTTGAACAAAGCGGTCGGACACGTCGACATCATCGAGTGCGGAACGATTCTGGTGATCGCAGAGGGCCTCCGGGCCGTCCGCGAGATCCGTGCTCTCTATCCCGAAAAGACCATTCTCGCCGATGTCCGTATCGCCGAGGCGGGCAGCCTCATCGCCCGCCAGTGCTTCGAAGCCGGTGCCGACTGGGTCTCCTGCGTAGCAGGCGCATCACTCGCCACCATCGAGCAGGTTGTCAAGGTCGCCCGGGAATACGGCGGTCAGGTTCAGGTCGAGCTCGGCGAAACCTACTCCGCTGATCGGGCACGATCCTGGCGGGACCTCGGGGTTCAACACGTCATCGTGAAACGATCCCGCGACCGGGAGGCCGCCGGAGATCTGTCGTGGGGAGACACCGATATCCAACGAATCAGCGAACTCGCCGAGATGGGTTTCACCGTCACCGTAACGGGTGGCATCAAGGCCAGCGAACTCGATGTCTTCACCGGGCGACCTGTGGGGGTCGTGATCGCAGGACGCGAAATCATGAAAGCAGCGGACCCGAAGGCCTCTGCCCTCAACCTACAGAACGCAATCAGTCAGGTCTGGCCATGAGTACCATCCGTCTCGGAATCTACGAGAAGGCTCTCATCAGTGGCCCCTGGCCCGAGTTCTTTGAGCAGGTCAAGGCCGGAGGTTTCCACTTCGTTGACCTGTCCGTCGACGAAACCCCTGAGCGGGCTGCACGGCTGGACTGGTCGCAGGAACAGCGAGATGCGGTCCGTGGAGCCGCCCGCGATGCGGGGGTGCAGATCGGAGGAATCTGCCTCTCCCTGCACCGGAGAATCATGCCCGGATCCGCTGATCCCGAAATCCGGGAACAGGCCCGCGAAGTGTACCGGAAAGGTATCGACCTGGCTCATGACCTGGGGGTATCGGTCGTACAGGTCGCCGGGTACTACGCCTACTACGAGGAGGATGATCCCGGCAGCCGGATGCGCTACATCGAAACGCTAAAGGACGCGATGCCGTATGCGGCGCACAAGGGCATCATCCTCGCGATCGAGAACGTTGACGGGAATGACATCTCCTCGGTGCAGGACGCGATGGCGGTGGTCGATGAGTGTCACAGTCCGTGGGTACAGATCTACCCCGATGTCGGCAACATCGCGGAACACGGCGGGGACGCGACCGAAGAATTGGCGGCGGGTTCCGGGCACATGGTCGCCCTGCACGTCAAGGATGTCCTCCCCGGTGAGCCACGTCGGATCGCATTCGGCACCGGTGTCGCCGACTTCGACGCGGCATTCACGGAACTCAGGCGACAGGACTGGGACGGGCGAATCATGCTCGAAATGTGGAATGACGATTCCCCGGATTCGCTGGAAACCTGCACAAACGCCCGGCGCTTCATCGAAGAAAGACTCATTTCCGCCGGTTGCATCGTGCAACCCCGACGCAGTGAAGGAGGCAACACCGAATGATGCTCAAGGAACTACGGGAGCAGGTCTGCGAAGGCAACCTGGCGCTTCCCCGGCACGGTCTCGTCGCATGGACGGGAGGTAACCTCTCGGCACTCGCCGACTCCGGTGACCGGATCGTCATCAAACCATCCGGCAGGCTGTACACCGAGATGACCCCGGATGACATGGTGATCGTGAGCCTCGACGGGCGCATCATCGAAGGTACCCACGGGCCCAGCTCGGACACCTCCTCACACCTCGGGATCTACCGGGGCCGTGAAGACGTCAAATCAGTGGTACACACCCACTCCACCTACGCGACCGCCTGGGCGGCACTCGGAGAGGAGATCCCCTGCTGCCTCACCGCAATCTCAGATGAGTTCGGAGGACCAATCCCCTGCGGCGGCTACGCGCGAATAGGGGGCAACGCGATCGGAGAAGAGATCCTCCGCAGCATCGGCCACTCACCGGCAATTCTCATGAAACAGCACGGCGTCTTCACCATCGGCCCAGGAATCCAGAAGGCGCTCCAGGCCGCCGTGATGGTTGAGGACGTTGCACATACCATGTGGGCCGCACGGCTCATGGGTACACCAATCCCGCTTCCCGAAGAGGAAATCGCGGCCAACTTTGACCGCTACACCCATCGTTACGGGACAGCCCAAGCATCCGAAGGGGTGACTGAAAATGTTTGACATCACATCCATTGGCGAAGGCCAGATCCGACTGACAGTGATCGAGGGGCGACGACTCGTCAGCTCCACAAAGGTTCTGCTCAACGCTGCATGCTCGGAAGCGAACGTGTGCGGAGTTCTCTCCCAACTCGGACGCGCCACATCATGGTGCTCAATCCTGCCCGAGGGGGACCTCGCGGAGCGTTGCCTCTCCGAATACCGCTCCGTCGGCGTTGATCTCTCCAATATGATTCGTGTGCCCGAGGGCCGGACCGCACTGTACTTCATGGAGCCCGGCAAATCACCGATGCCGTCCCGGGTAACCTACGATCGCCAACACACCCCGTTTCGAGATATCCGGGTCGATGACGTCAACTGGGATTCCATGCTGGACACCAAACTCGTGTTCGTCACCGGAATCACCGCCTCACTGACCGACAACACCGGTGAAGTCATCACCCACTTCGTCAACTCCGCCGCCGATAGGGGCATCGACGTGGTTCTCGACGTGAACTACCGGGGTCTGCTTTGGTCCCCGGAGAAAGCGGCTGAGGTGCTCACCCCCATCGCGGAGAAATCCACTGCGCTATTCTGTTCCCGACGCGACGCCGAGATCGTCTTCGGTATCACCGGCGACGGCCCCGGGTGCGCTAGGACCCTGCGTAAGCGTTTCGGCGCGACATATGTGGTGTCGACGGATCAGACGAATCCGGTGTACTACGCGGGGCCGGACGGTGAGGACAGCGTCACCGTCGAGACCGTCCCCATCGTGGATCGTCCCGGAGCCGGGGACAGCTTCGTCGCCGGTTGCCTGCACGGCTTCCTGTCCGGGGACATGCGCAGAGGTGTCGAATACGGCAAGGCGATCGCGAAGTACGCACTCACCCACCACGGTGATCTGACGAGAATCAATCCGGCAGAACTGTCCATCCCCACCACCGCAGACATCATCCGCTAGCGGATTGTCCAGAGATTAAGGATATCCCCATGTCCAACACACCTACTGCGCCGGTGATGACTGCCGCCAGTCAGATTGACGCCGGGAAACTCACCCGCAACCAGAAATCCATCGTCGGCCTCGTCATCATGGGCAACATCGCCGAATTCTTCGACATCTTCCTCATCGGCTTCGTGGTGTCGCTCCTGGTCAAACCGTGGAATCTCTCAGGCTTCGAAGCCGGAGTCATCCTCGCATGCTCCGGACTCGGAACCGTGGCTGGAGCCATTCTGTGGGGCCGACTGGCCGACAAGGTCGGCCGTAAGGGTGCATTCTGGTGGTGCATCGTGCTCCTCGTGGTTTTCACTGCACTCTGCATCATCACCCCGGATCGCGGCTGGTGGATGCTCGCGATTCTTCGGATCGGCGTCGGCATCGGCGTCGGTGGTCTCAACATCACCTCGATCCCCTACGTCCAGGAATTCGTCCCCGCCAAGCACCGTGGACTTCTCGCAGGTCTCGCGTCCGTGTTCATTCCCGTCGGCCTGCTGTTGGGCGCCCAGGCACAGCAATGGCTCGCCGAGCCCATCGGCTGGCGCGGCCTGATCGCACTCGGCGTCATTCCGGTGTTCCTCCTGTTCTGGCTGGCACGGGTCCCCGAATCCCCCCGCTTCCTGCAGACCCACGGCCGGGCCGAGGAAGCCAAAGAGGCGTACGCCTGGGCCCTGATGGTTCCTGTCGGAGAAGTCGGTGACCTCCCTGAACTGAAGAAGGAAAGCTCCGCCAGCTTCAGCAAACTCTTTGAATCCCACAAGAAGTCCCTGGCGCTGATCACCCTCGGTTCGTTCTGCTTCATCCTGGGTTCCTTCACCATCCAGTCCTGGGGCCAGACCCTCCTCAAGGACGGTTTCGGCTACACGGCCTCGATGGTCGGCCTGATGTTCACGTTCGTCTCGCTAGCGGACATCATCGGGCGCCTCAGCTCCGCGTGGCTGTCCGACATCATCGGCCGCAGGTGGGTCATGTTCAGCTTCGGAATGCTCGGTGCCGCAGGCTGCGTAATATCCGCCACGGCCTCCACGGGAACTGTCTTCTTCATCGGTATCCTCATCGCGATGATGTTCGGCGACGGTGCGTTCGGCATCCTCAACGCCTTCGGTGCCGAACAGTTCCCGAACGATGTGCGTTCGACCGGCCTGGGACTCGGCTACGGTATCGGCGCTTCCGCGAAGATCTTCGGACCGGCCCTCATGGGGTTCCTCATCGGCGGTTCTGCGATCCGGCAGGATGTAACCCTTGATGCGGTACCACCCGCGTTCTTCCTGTTCGCGGCACTACTGGCACTAGGTGGTATTACCTACCTGTTCGCCAAGGAGACGAAGGCCCTGCAACTGGAGAAGATCTGACATTCTCCGCGAAACGCGGTTCCCATGGAAAGAACACCGTTGTACACGGCTGCACGGCCACTCACCCCTGAGTCGGCGGGAAGATTCCCACGATCTCCCGCCGACTTTTTGTCAGCCACCCGGGGATGTGTACCGCACGCCACTCCCTTACGATGCCGATACGGTTACACACGCCGACCAGGTTGCGCTATATCCAAACAGAACTGGGTATCGCGCAGAATATTCCTTTCCTGTACCGCCTCCGGTGCTCTCGGCTTCTGCCGAAGAGGCAATGACACGGAAAACCGCCGACCCGAAAAACGGGACCGGCGGTTGAACGTTGTTAAGAAAACCTCAGCGGCGAAGGCCCAGTCGGGAGATCAGGTCGCGGTAACGGTCGACGTTGTTCTCCTTCAGGTACTTCAACAGGCCGCGGCGACGACCGACCATGAGGAGCAGACCACGGCGGGAGTGATGATCGTGCTTGTGGAACTTGAGGTGCTCGGTGAGTTCACGGATACGCGTGGTGAGCAGTGCGATCTGGGCCTCCGGCGAACCGGTATCGGACTCGTGCAGACCGAATTCGGCCAGGATGGACTTCTTCTTCTCGGTGGAAAGTGCCACGGAGTATTCTCCTCTTACATAATTTCAGTCCACATGAAAATTCCGTGTGTTCCCTCTTGCCATTAACCAGAGCCTGCGGGAAAGAAAAGGCGTCGGGAACCCACGGGGAGCAACTGCTGTGGACCGCAGTCACAAACCTCACGATACTATAGCATGTTGCCCCACCATCCCCTTAGCTTTCGGCTCGAGTTGCCATTATCTGGCGTGTGCGCAGGACATCACGGCCCATTGCGGTCAGTAGGTCATCGACACCGTTGAACTTCTCCATGCCCCGTAGCCTCTCAATGAACTCGATCCGGCAGTGCCGACCGTAAAGATCGGCATCGCGGTCCAGGACGAATGCCTCAACGCTACGACGCTCGTCACCGAAGGTCGGGTTCGTGCCTATCGAGATCGCCGTCACATAACGGACTCCGGGTTCCATGTCACCGTCGATCGGTTCATTTCCTGAATCATTGATGACGGTGAACCAGCCGCAGTAGACCCCATCAGCGGGGACCGCGACGGAATCGGGAAAGTAGAGATTTGCCGTCGGGTAACCGAGTTCCCGTCCCCCACGTCCGGCCCCCCGGACCACTTCACCGGAGAGTCGGAACGCTCGCCCGAGTGCCCAGTTAGCGCGCGCCACATTCCCGTCGCGCAACAGGCTACGAATCACCGAAGACGATATCGTGACACCGTCCTCGGTGAACAGCTCCTGTACATCGACCTGCACTCCATACACCTCACCGAGCTGACGGAGGGTGATTGTGTTCCCCGAGGCCCTGTGCCCGAAAGTGAAGTTCTCTCCCACGACAACGGCTGTCGCTTTCAGTCTCTCCACAAGTACACCCCGGACAAACTCCTCGGGACTCTCCTTCGCCATTTCCGCGGTAAACGGCACGACAAGCATGTGATCGACGCCGAGTTCGCTGGCGATATGCGCCCGAGACTCCATGGTATCCAGCATCGGGGGGAGCTTCTCCGGAGCGAAAACCGCCATCGGATGCGGGTCGAAGGTCATCAGGACGGTCGGCACCCCGTATTCGTGGGAGCGATGTATCGCAGTGGTGATCAGTTTCCGGTGTCCACGATGTACTCCGTCGAAAACACCGATGGTGACCACCGAGCCATCGAGGTCAGCGGGTATCTGCTGCAGTCCATGCCAAATGTCCACCGGTTCAGGTTACGCGATCGCCTAAACTGTCCGCATGACTGATCCCCTCGCCAGATCCGGACTCATCATCGTCGATAAGCCCGCCGGGTTGACCTCGCACGATGTCATTGCGCGTCTTCGCAGAGCTTTCGGGACCAGGAAGGTCGGGCATGCCGGAACACTGGATCCGATGGCCACCGGGGTTCTGGTCGTGGGCATCGAACGGGGCACCCGGTTCTTGGCTCACCTGGTGGCCGAGACGAAGTCCTACACCGGGACGATCCGGTTAGGGAGTTCGACGTCCACCGATGATGCGGAGGGCGAGGTGCTCACCGTGGCACCGGATGGAGCTGTGTCCACGCTTGATGACGCCACGATCACCACCGCACTGGATGGGTTACGCGGCGAGATCATGCAGAAACCGAGCTCGGTGAGCGCAATCAAGATCAACGGAAAGAGGGCACACGAGCGTGTCCGTGCAGGTGAATCCGTCGATATTCCGGCCCGCCCGGTAACGGTTCACCGTCTCGATGTCTCCGCTCAGCGTCGAACGACCGACCACCTGGATCTGGATGTGGATGTTCTGTGCTCCTCCGGAACCTACATCCGTTCCCTTGCCCGCGATCTCGGCGAGATACTCGGCGTCGGTGGGCACCTCACCTCACTCCGCAGGACATCAGTAGGCCCATTCAGCATTTCCGCGGCACGCCCACTGACAGAGATCATGGAAACCCCCCGCTTGTCGTTAAGCCTCGACGAGGCACTGATCGCGGCCTTCCCCGTCCTAGAGGTCACACAGGAGGACGGCTCCGCACTTGCGATGGGAAAGTGGCTGGAACCCCGTGGTGTGAAGGGCGTACACGCGGCGGTGACACCTGACGGACGTGCAATCGCCCTGGTGAAGGAGGGGCGCAAACGTCTGGCAACAGTGTTCGTCGCCCGCCCGTCGACACTGTGAACGCCATCTCTATGTGACCGCTGTTGTCGCGATGACGTACCCGTCCCGCATCGCCCACCTCCCGGATATGAATGGTACGGGTGTGGGGCGAACCAGCAGATAAGACACGAATGTACCGTCGCGACGAAGGTCGATCTCGGCTTGATCGAAGCCGAGCCACCGGCGGGTCAGAGGGAACCACGCCTTGTAGGTTGCCTCCTTCGCACAGAAAAGCAACAGGTCGGCACTCTGCACCCCCTCATCCGTGAGTTTCTTCAACTGCGGAAGTTCACCGTCCCGCGCGATCGATTCCAGCACCCCCTCCGGCAGTGCGGCGATGGGTTCAGCATCGAGGCCCATCGACCGCACCAGCAACGACGGCGCAATCACCGCGGCGCGGAACCCCACCGTGTGGGTGAGCGACCCGGACACCGTCGGTGGCAGCAGAGGCATACCCCGCTCGCCACGGAGAATGGGCATTCCCGTATCGATACCGAGCTGCTCCAACGCCCGATGCGCACACCAACGGGCATCCCCAAACTCGGCTTTCCGCACATCGAGGGCATGCGACACCAGTGCTTTCTCCAGTGGATGCAGTCCGTTGTAGTTCGTAAGATCATTGGCCCCGATCTCGGTCTTCACCCAGCAGAACCTGGCGGAGTCCGGAAACAGTTCCCGGTCAAGCATTCCGCACCTCCATCACCGGGTAGGGCCAGGTCCACTCCCCCCGGAGATGCCGGTTCCATTCCCTCGGGTACCCGAGGGACACCTCGATGTGCGGGATACCGTCAACCACCGTCGTTCCGGGAGTGTGCAAGTGGCCGTAGACAACTGCCCTAGCCCCGTAACGCCTCGCCCAGGACCGTGTGTGCCGCGTCCCACACCAGAGCGAGAGTTCCGGGAACGCGATCTTTTTCACCGGCTCGATGACCAACGGCCAGTGGTTGACCAGAATGGTCGGTCCACTGACCTTACTGAGACGTTTGATCGAGTACGCGAGCCGATCCCAGCACCAGGCACGGATGTCGACGAACGGCGCGATGGCGAACTGGTCCGTCATCACCACCTGCCGGTCGTGCGCGGCCTGGACGGCCTGGTCCACCGTGTACCCCGTCTTCCTGAACGAGTAATCGTAGAGGGTGAACAGGGGAACGACAGTCACCCCGTCGAATACCGGGTAGGGATCTTCAGGAGTGAGCACGTCGATCTTCCGACAGCCGACGACGAGCTCATCATACTTAGCCCGACCCTGGTGCCGGTCCGTCGAGCGGCAGAACAGCTCATGATTACCCGGCACCCAGATCACGCAGGCGAAACGTTTACGGAGCCGGTTGAGAATCTGCAACACCAGCTCGGTACGTTCCGCCACATCCCCTGCCACGATCAGCCAGTCCGATGGATCGCGCGGCTGGATCGAATCGATCATCTCAGTATTGTCCTTCACCGCACCGTGCAGGTCAGCGACCGCCCACAGGGTCTGCGTGACCGCTCCCGGAGAACCGGCGGCACCGCTCGAGCTGGAGGACATGGACATGCGGTTCATTATGCCGCACCACTGCCGACACCACCGTCCTTTTCTCCTAGATCGGTGGTACTGCCCGCACCGGCCCAGCGCATCGAACGGAAGCGCCAGATCACAAAGCCGAGGCGGAGGAACATGAAGGCACTCAGCCCACACCAGACACCAGTCAACCCGGAATCTGTGAGCAGGGCGAGCCATACCCCGGGGACGAATCCGATGAGAACAGATGTGATCGTCGCATTCCGCAGATAAGCGACATCCCCGGCCCCCAGGAGAACACCGTCGAGAGCGAACACCACTCCCCCCGCGATGATCATCACGATCAACAACCACCAGGGGCCGGACATAGCGGCGAGAGTCTCCGTATCGGAGGTGAACAGACCCGGGATGAATCCATGCCCGAACGCGAACACCACGGCGAGGACGACAGCCAGTCCACAGGAGTACGCGGTCACGCGGGTACCGACGCTTCGGGCGAGCTGCGCGGTGCCTGCACCGAGTGCTGCCCCGGTCATGGCCTGCGCAGCGATGGCAAGGGAATCGAGCACGAGTGAAAGGAAGTTCCAGAGTTGCAGCATCACCTGGTGTGCAGCGAGGGAAGCGGCACCGAATCGAGCAGACACCGCTGCCGCTGAGATCATCGCGATCTGGAAGGACAGTGACCGGGCGATGAGATCCCGCCCCATAACCAACTGTTTTCGCATAATCCTCAGGTTGGGGCGCCAGTCGCCCTCATGCATCCTCGCCAGGCAGACCAGGAAGAGAATGGCAGTGATCGATTCACCCGTGAGGTTCGCCCACGCGGAGCCGACGATCCCGAAATGCCCGACCAGGTAGGGGACCAGAGCAGCGGATGGGATCACCCCGGCGAGAGTGAACCACAACGGCAGACGAGTGTTCTGGATCCCCCGAAGCCAACCGTTTCCGGCCATCGTCACCAGAATCAGCGGGATACCCAAGCCTGCGACACGCAACCAGGTGGTAGCCTCCGCTGAGACAACAGTGTCACCGGCCAACCACAGCGTCAATCTGGGGGCGGCGGTGAGAATCACCACAGCGATCAGGAAACCGACGGTGAGCGCGACCCATGTCGCGTGAATTCCTTCTCCGACCGCATCGCGTTCCTTCCCCGCACCGTAGAGCCGCGCTGACCGTGCTGTTGTTCCGTAGCTGAGAAAGGTCAACTGCGTGGTGACCGTCGCCTGAATTGTGGTGGCGGCGCCGAGCGCGGCGAGTTCGTGCTGCCCGAGACGCCCGACAACCGCCGTGTCCAGAAGCAGGTAGAGCGGGGTTGCGGCGAGAACCCCCAGTGCAGGAAGTGCCAGTGCGAGGATCTCCCGGAGGCTGACCTTCTCCAACTTCCGTGCTGTCGCATCCGATTGTTCGCTGATGTTCACAGCGCAACCGCATGTTCGTCGACAGCGCGGCGGACAGCGTTGAGAACCGTGGCCCGGCTTCCCGGCACAGTGGCCCCTGCCGCGAGAAGATGTCCGCCTCCACCGAGGACACCAGCTACCGCAGCGACGTTGTAGTCGGTGGAACGTAGCGAGATAGACCAGATTCCGGGGTGGTTTTCCTTGAGGAGGACCCCGATTCCCTGCCCTGTGGCACGGACGAAGTCAGTGAGTGATTCGATAGTCGCCGGATTCGTCTCCGTGATCGTTGAATGATCTGCGGTGAGAACGGTCATCCCAGGGCCGTCAGGGTGGGTTTCCACTCCGGTGAGGACTCTGCCGATGATCCTCAGATCATCCGGTGTCGTCGCGTCCATGAGATCCACCGCGATGGCACGCGTGTCAATGCCGCATTCCATCAGTCTCGCCGCCATCAGGTGCATTCCGGGGCCACCCCAACGGAAACTACCGGTGTCGGTGACCAGTCCCGCGTAGAGGGCGTGGGCCATGTCCCTGTCAATGTCATGACCGGCGACCGTGAACCAGCGGTACAGGATGGCTGTGGTTGATTCAGCGTCGGGTTCGATGACATCGACGGTGCCGAATCCGGTGTTCGACGAGTGATGGTCGATGACAAGGACACGGTCGTGTCCGCCGATGCCTGCCGCACAGCTTCCGGTACGCCCGAGGTCTCCGCAGTCGACAGTGACCACGAGATCCGCGTCCGGGAGGCGATCTACCAGTTGAATGTCGCCGCAACCCGGGATCGTGCGGAGGTTCACCGCGACGGGATCCTGCTGTCCGATGACACCAGTCGCGTCGATGCCCCGTCGCCGGAGCATAGCGACGGTCGCACATACGCTACCGATCGCATCGGCGTCAGGCCGGATGTGTCCGACAACGACGGCCCTCCCGACGGCGGTAGGATCAATCAGTTCCTCAGCGGCGGTGAAATCCCAGTCCGCCACAGTGTCAGTTCTCCTCGATGCGGTACGGATTCTCGTCGCCCACGGGCTTGGCGTTCTCGCGGAGCTTTGCCAGTTCCTCGTCACGCGCCCTGGCCTTGGCGAGAAGCTGTTCCATGTGATCCGCAGCCTGCGGCACCGTATCGTGGGAGAACGCCAATGTGGGAGTGAAACGCACTCCGAGGTCGTCACCGACGATCTTGCGGAGCTGCCCGCGATATCGTTTGAGTGCCTCCGCAGCGGCAGGAACGTCAGGTTGCTCATCGACGGTCTCGCCCCGGACGGTGTAGTAAATGGTTGCGTCGTGGAGATCTCCCGTGACCTTACAGTCCGTGATGGTGATCAGTTCCAGACGGGGGTTGTTGATCTCATTCTCGATCGCAGTCGCGACGATCATCTGGATGCGCTTGGCCATTCTGGCGGCGCGGGCGTGGTCAACCATGGTCGAGACTCCTCACAGTTCAGCGGTACAGGATGCGCCGCATTTCCTCATCCACCGTCGCGGATCGGTTGACGCGACGGCCGTTACGGTCCCTGATCCTACCCGGCGTCTCCACGGCCCCGTCGCTGCCCCGCGATGATTCTCCGGAGGATGAACCCAGAATCCGGGATCCCCATCACTGAGCCACAGTGATAGCCTTCTTCACCTGTGTCATAATCTCCGCTGAGTTACCCCTCCGCTCTCGCAGTACGCGATCACCGGGGTCAGAAGACACAGAAGAACCGCCTCTCCCCCGTGAATCCGGGGCAGGGCGGTTTTTCTGCCGAGTTTAACCTAGTCGCGGGGAACCTCAACCTGCTCGTAGGCTTCGACAATGTCACCGACGGAGATGTCCGGGTAGGACAGCACCATGCCGCACTCGTAGCCTGCGGACACTTCGGTGGCGTCGTCCTTCTCGCGGCGGAGAGAGACGATCGTGGCCTTCTCCACAATGACGTTACCGTCGCGGATGAGTCGGACGGCCGCATTCCGGCGAACCTTGCCAGATTCGACCATGCAGCCTGCGATGAGGCCGACTGCGGATGCCTTGAAGAGCGCTCGGATCTCGGCGCGGCCGATCTCTCGCTCCTCGTAGACGGGCTTCAGCATGCCCTTGAGGGCCTGCTCGATCTCCTCGATGACCCGGTAGATGACCGAGTAGTAGCGGATTTCGACGCCTTCGGTGTTGGCCTCTTCGGTGGCCTTGCCTTCAGCGCGGACGTTGAAGCCGATGATCACTGCATCAGAGGCCGCGGCCAGCGAGACGTTCGTCTGCGTGATCGCACCGACACCGCGGTCAATGATGTTGAGCTGAACCTCGTCGTCGACCTCGATCTTGAGCAGGGCCTCCTCCAGCGCCTCGACGGAGCCTGCGTTATCGCCCTTGAGGATGAGGTTGAGTGTCGAGGTCTCCTTGAGCACCGCATCCAGATCCTCGAGGGAGACGCGCTTACGACTCCGTGCGGCAAGCGCATTGCGTTTGCGGGCAGCGCGCTTGTCGGCGATCTGGCGTGCGATTCGGTCATCCTCTACTACAAGGAGGTTATCACCGGCACCACAGACAGCGTTGAGTCCCTGTACCTGGACCGGACGCGACGGTCCGGCTTCCTCGACGTCATTACCGTACTCGTCAACCATTCGACGGACACGACCGTGAGCACCACCGGCGACGATGGAGTCACCGACGCGAAGAGTACCGCGATGAACGATGACGGTAGCGACTGGACCACGGCCACGGTCGAGGTGTGCTTCGATGGCGACGCCCTGGGCGTCCATGTCGGGGTTTGCGACGAGTTCGAGCTCGGCATCGGCGGTCAGCAGCACGGCTTCGAGGAGTGCCTCGATGTTCGTGCCCTGCTTAGCCGAGATGTCGACGAACTGGGTATCGCCGCCGTACTCCTCGGGAACGAGACCGTATTCGGTAAGCTGACCGCGGATCTTCTCCGGGGAGGCTCCTTCCTTGTCGATCTTGTTCACTGCGACGACGACGGGGACATCAGCGGCCTTGGCGTGGTTGATCGCCTCAACAGTCTGGGGCATGACACCGTCATCTGCGGCGACAACGAGGATCGCGATGTCTGTCGCCTTCGCACCACGGGCACGCATGGCGGTGAATGCCTCGTGACCGGGGGTGTCCAGGAGCGTCAAAGTACGGGGCTGCTCATCGAGCGTAACCGTCACCTGGTAGGCACCGATACCCTGTGTGATTCCACCGGCCTCGTCACCGCCGACATTCGTCTTACGGATAGTGTCGAGCAGTCGGGTCTTACCGTGATCGACATGGCCCATGACGGTGACCACCGGAGGACGCTTCGAGAGTTCTCCCTCGCCGCCCTCGTCCTCACCGAACTGCAGGTCGAAGGACTCGAGGAGTTCGCGATCTTCGTCTTCGGGGGAGACAACCTCAATCTTGAAGTTCATTTCCTCACCGAGGAGCACCAGGATCTCGTCCGAAACGGACTGGGTCGCGGTGACCATTTCACCAAGGTTGAACAGAACCTGGACCAGGCTCGACGCATCAGTGTCGATCTTGTCCGCGAAGTCGGAAAGCGAGGCACCCCGGGCGAGGCGCAGGCTGGCACCACGACCGTCAGGCAGGCGAACACCGCTAACGACGTTCGGTGCCTGCATCGCCTCGTACTCGTTGCGCTTCTGCCGCTTCGACTTGCGTCCACGGCGTGGAGCACCGCCCGGACGCCCGAAAGCACCTGCGGTACCTCCTCGACGTCCACCACGTCCACCACCACCGCGGTTGAAACCGCCGGGACCACCGGGGCCACCGGAACGACCGCCTGGGCCACCGGAACGACCGCCGCCAGCGGACTTCTGCGGCATGGCACCGGGACTGGGGCGTTCAGGCATCATCGCGGGAGTAGGACGACGTCCACCACCCTGACGTTCCGGAGAAGCACCTGTTCCGGGGCGACCACTGGGACGACCGCCCTGTGCACCACCGGGACGGGGACCACCGGGACGGGGTCCGCCACCGGGACGGGGACCGGCCGCACCGGGACGACCGCCCTGTGCACCACCGGGACGGGGACCACCGGGACGGGGTCCGCCACCGGGACGGGGTCCGGCCGCACCGGGACGAGGCTGGGTTCGCTCAGTACCCGTGGAGAACGGATTGTTGGCTACCCGCGGTGCACGGGCACCCGGCTTCGGGCCAGGCTTGGCCATCGGACGAGGCATCGGAGCACGACCCTCGGAAGCCGGTTTCTCCGCTTCGTTCTTCTGAGCCACGGAAGCGGGGTTTGACTTTGCGCTGGGAGCCGCTTCAGCCGGGGTCGGAGCAGCGGGCTTCTTTGGTTCCGGTGCCTGGTCCCGGGTTTTCGCGACAGCCTCAGCCGGAGTGGGCACGGGCTTCGTATCCGGCTTCTCAGCGGTCGGCTTTACCGGTGCGGGCTTCGTCGCCGAAGACACCGGGGCTGCGGGTTTCGCGGCGCCGGGCTTCGGAGCGGCCCCCGGTCTGGCTCCCGGTTTGATGCCGGCGGAGGGCTTCTTCTCGGCGGCGGGCTTCTCACCGGAACCGCCCTCGACGCCGACACCCTTGTCGGCGTAATAGGACTGCATCTTCTTCACGACCGGTGATTCCACCGTCGATGATGCTGTTTTGACGAACTCGCCCTGCTCTTTGAGCGTGGCAAGCAGTTCCTTGCTTGTAATACCGAGCTTCTTAGCGAGCTCATGTACACGTAGCTTTCCGGGCACTTCTCTCCTTGTAGGTTTAGCTCCAGGCGGATCGAAGGCCGGCGGACTGCGCGTTCTTCAGATCAGCAGGCTGACGGATTCTCCGAGCGCCTGAAGATGTAGCGTGTGACGTTCATCGCTGATGCTTCATCGTGTGCTCATCAGTGTTCGTGTCTTTCCTGGGTAGGTGGTTCGGCGGTATGCTCCTGTATCCAGGTTCGTACCGCCTCGGTGTCCACGGGGGTGGACACCCGCAGCGCACGGTTGAATGCGCGCCTTTTTTCTGCCAGCTCCAGTGCCTCAAGACTAGGTGTGAGCCAGGCACCACGACCCGGCTTCCGGCGCACCGGATCTGGGACGAGATGACCAGAGCATGAGGTGTCGACGACTACTCGCAACAGATGCGAGTCCGACTTACGTTCACGGGTCGCGATACAGGTGCGTATACGGATCCCGGTTGGTGCCTGGACACTGGTTCCGGTATTCCGCATTCATCTCCTCATTACAGTCATTGTCACCGGGATGGAACCGGCGACATCATTGTGCCGGACACGACCCACCCCATGGGGATGCATCCCTGTCACGACACCTGATTGATGTCGACTCGCGCGTCCGTCAGATGATGATCTTCCGGTGATGACCTCCGGATTATCCGGATATTTCCACAACCATCCCCAACTCCATGAGGAGCGGAAATTTTAGTGGTCATACATGGTCATCGGCACGGGCCTTTAACAAGCCTACGCGAAAAGCACATCAAAAGGGAACCCGCCCCTGCACGTCGTCGAGAGGTCAGGGGCCGTTCAAGGAAAAATCCCTAGGACTGAATTACACCGGAGTAGTTCCGTGATCCTGAATCACAGGATTCCAGGGTCAGCGTTCGACGGGGTCCGCATCCGAATGAATGTCGATCTTCCAACCCGTGAGTCTGGCAGCCAGACGGGCATTCTGGCCTTCCTTTCCGATGGCGAGCGAGAGTTGATAATCCGGAACGGTGACCCGCGCCACCTGCATCTCCGGATCTATGATCTCAACTCGCACAACCTTCGATGGGGCGAGGGCATTTCCAACAAAGGTCGCAGGATCATCGGAATGGTCGATGATGTCGAGCTTTTCACCGTGAAGTTCCTTCATCACGTTAGAGACACGTTGACCACGCGGACCAATACACGCCCCCTTCGCATTGAGGCCCTTGACGGCCGCCTGGACCGCAACCTTTGAACGATGACCGGCTTCCCTGGCGATGCCAGTGATCTCAACCGAGCCGTCGGCAACCTCCGGAACCTCAAGTTCGAACAGACGTCGAACCAGCTCGGGGTGGGTGCGGGACAGACTGATCTGCACATTCCGCTGGCCCTTTGCAACACCGACGATATAGCACTTCACACGATCCCCGTGCTTCAGTTTCTCCCCGGGAATCTGTTCGGCCGGAAGAAGGACACCGTCTTGACCATCCATCTCAGTACCGAGCCGGACGACAACAATGCCCCGCTCGTTCGCACGGGCATCAGCCTGCACAATACCGCTGATGACCTTTCCTTCGAACTCGGCATATTCGCCGAATGCACGCTCGTTCTCCGCGTCTCTCATACGGCGGATGATGGCGTCGCGGACAACACTCGCCGACACCCGGGCGAAGTTCGACGGAGTGTCATCGAATTCCGAGGTGACCTGCCCCTCCTCATCGAATTCGGTCACGATGACCGCTACGGAACCCGTCTCCGCGTCGATATCGATGCGGGCACGGGATGTCCCGTCGGAATTACCCCCGGTGTGAGTGTGGTAGGCCTGCAGAAGAGCCCTGCCGATCGTCGTGAGCATGTCGTTAACGCTAATCCCGCGTTCCTTCTCAATGCTCTTCAATGCTGCGACATCAATATTCACTTGTCTTCCTCTCGCTTGGACAGCGCGTCTTCGTAACTGAGATCCACCAGTTCGGCTTCGGCGACCGGCGGTTGTGAGAACTCAATTTCTACCACTGCCGAGGCCCCTGTTCCAAGCTCAGCGAGTTGGAGGGTGTCGATAATGATGCCCTTGCCCCCTCGCTCAGACCGACGCAGAAAAATGACAGAGCTTTCTTCATCATCCAGAGCACCGATCCTGCCGAGTTCCTTCCGACCGTCGCGGATCAGTGCCACGAGCCTGCCTCGATTCCGCCGCCAGTGCCGTGGACGTGTGAGAGGATGACCGACCCCCGGCGTCCCCACCTCCAAGGTGTATCCCTGCCCCCCGAATTCAATCTCCCCTCGTTCCTCCGCAGTGTCGAATACCTCAGAGATCTCCCGGGAAATTTCCTCCAGCAGGTCGAGATCGGGCCGTTCGTCGCCGTCGAGAGAAACAGCGACGGAAGACTTCGAACCAGCTCGGTTGATCCGGAGCTTCTCGACGTCCAGGGCCCTCCCCTCAGCTATCGGCGCAACAAGCTCGATCAGGGTTTGTTCAGTCGGGAATGCCATGGCCTCAACCCTACCGTGCGTCCCCATGCTCCGGAGTACACTGAACCGCCGTGAAACACCACCCCTTCCTCCTCCGCGTCTCAGCGCCTCTATCCGCTCTGTTACTGACCGGAGGACTGACCGCCTGCCAGGCCATTCCGACTCCGGAACCTGATCCTGTCCTGACGGGATTGTCAGCATCCGCGCATGCCGACGCCACGTATTTGAACGACAAAGATCCTTCGGCTGCGGCGGTGCGGGCACGGCACGCTGCCGCCCTCGACGCAGAGATACGCAGACTCTGTGGTTTCCTCGAAGACGGGAGGGTTCCTGCTTCCTGCACCGTGCCGGAACAGCAGGATCGGATCTCCAGTCGACCCGGTGACGGTGATTCCGTCCTCTCGGAGTCCCGTGCACTCACCATCACCGAACTCGCGGCTCTCCCGAAGGAATCGGTTCTTCCGGTGGCCCGCATGCACGCGGAGCTCGCCGTCATCACCGGTTCATCCGCAGATCCGTCCAGTGCTCCGGATCTCGTCGGCGCACAATTTCGTACGGGGTCCGTCGATATGGATGCCCTCCGAATGGCGTTGGAATGGGAATATGGGGCTATCTTCGGACTTTCTGTGGCACAGGCATGGGCCACCCCAGAGGCGGCCACACTCATCAGTGAAGCCGTCGAAAGACATCGGTCATCGGCGGCACAGTTGCGCCGACTAGTCGCCGATGTACCTGACGATGAGCTACCCAGCCCTGCCGCCGGTTACCGCCCCGGGACAAACCTTGTGACCCCGGCCGATGTGGATTCGGCGCTCAAGACCGCTGTGCGTATCGAGGTTGATTCGGCCCGTATGTGGCAGGCTGCAGCAGCGACCGCCGAACAGCCGGTGTGGCGGACCTGGTGTGTACTGGCTGGTTCAACCACGGTGTTACGGTCACTGCCGTTATTGGCCGCAGCGGGCACTAATCCGACTGCCGAAGGATTGTTCGACCTGACGCATGCCCAGTCCTGACCAATTTTCCGGGGTCAGATCCGCTGCCATTCCGGCTTGTTGTCGAAGGCGTAGCGGTAGTAGTCAGCATTGATCAGCCCACTCGCGGCTGCCTCATCGACGATGACGGTGGCGTGTGGATGGAACTGCAGGATCGACGCCGGACACAGTGCCGAAACCGGCCCCTCGACCGTCGCCGCGACGGCATCCGCTTTCCCCGCACCGGTCGCAAGGAGGAGAAGATGGCCTGCGTCACTGATCGTACCCAACCCCTGGGTGAGGACATGGTGGGGAACCTGATCCTCGTCATCGTCGAAGAACCGGGCATTATCCGAGATGGTCTGCGGGTGGAGTGTCTTCAGCCTTGTCCGTGAGCGCAGTGAAGAACCCGGCTCGTTGAACCCGATATGTCCATCGGTACCGATACCCAACAACTGAACGTCCACTCCCCCGGCCTCCGCAATCGCCGAGTCGTAGGCTACTCCTGCGGCTGTGGGATCATCCGCGAGACCATCAGGGCTGTGTACCTCCGCATCCGGAATGTCGATGTGGGAAGTAAAATTATCGCGGATGAAACGGTAGTAGCTCTGCTCGTGGGTACGGGGCAATCCGACATACTCATCGAGGAGGAAAGCACGGCAGTGAGCGAAGCTCAGGCCTACATCCCGGTGCCTTCGGATGAGCTCCTCGTACATCGCCAGAGGGGTGGATCCGGTTGCTAGCCCCAGGTTGGCGGAATCACGGCGGGCGTAGTCGGTAAAGACGTCCGCCGCGACTCGCGCGACAGACTCGGCATCAGGCTGGATGATGACCTCCATAGCGGGGGCCGTCCTTTCTCCTCGGGGTCGTGACCATCGGTTGGATACCGGTGGAACAGCCGCCGTGTGCGGCACCTCCAATTCAACACCAAACGCGGCGTGTCAGACAGGAAAATCGGCGAAGGGTGTTCCCTGCCGCCGATTTTTCTTTGCCCGAAACTCAACACACCTAGTTGTCAGACAAGGGACCGTACCTCGTTAAGAACATCGGACACCGGAACCTCACGTACCTCACCGGACTCACGGATACGGAGTTCCACGATTCCATCCGCGAAACTACGCCCCAGAACAACAACGAAGGGCATACCCAACAGTTCGGAATCCTTGAACTTCACGCCGGGACTGACCTTGGGTCGATCGTCGAAAAGCACCTCGAGGCCCGAGTCGGACAGTTCTCCCACTAGCGTCTCCGCGGCTTCGGTCGCGTCAACGTTCTTGTTCGCCACCACAACGTGGACCTGGAATGGCGCGACCGACACAGGCCAGTTCAGCCCCTTCTCGTCATAACGCTGTTCGGCGATGACCGCGACCAATCGCGAGACACCGATTCCGTAGGATCCCATGGTGGGGACGGACCGCTTGCCGTTCTCATCGAGGATCTGCAGTTCCAGCGCTTCGGAGTATTTGCGCCCGAGCTGGAAGATGTGGCCGATCTCGATGCCCCGGGCGAGACGCAACGCGCCCTGGTTGTCCGGCGCCGGGTCTCCTTCCCGGATCTCAGCGGCCTCGATGTAGCCATCCGGGGTGAAATCCCGACCGGCAACACAGTTGACCACGTGGCGTCCCTCAGCATCCGCACCCGTGATCCAGGACGTACCGGGGACCACCCGGGGATCAGCGAGGACCGGCACGCCGTTGGCGGCCAGTCCTCGGGGACCGATGTACCCCTTGACGAGGAACGGGGTGGTGGCGAAGTCCTTGTCAGAGACGAGCTCGACGGCGGAGGGTTCCACTGAAGCCTCCAGACGCTTCATGTCGACCTCCCGGTCACCCGGGACGAGAATGCCGGTCAGTTCCGGCTCCTCGCCAGGGCGGGTGATCTTCACCACAAGGCACTTCAACGTGTCCGCGGCAGTGACCTCCCGCTCATCGATTCTGATTCCCGCACGATTGGCCCACTCCACCAGTTTGTTGATCGTCTCGCATTCGGGGCTGTCGTACTCCAACGCCGCAGGCTGCCCCTCGATGGGCTTCTCCTCGGCCCGCGGCGTGATGACCGCCTCCGCATTCGCCGCATAGTCTCCCTCCGTCGCACGGACGAAGGTGTCCTCCCCGTTCTCGCAGACGGCGAGGAACTCCTCCGAAGCTGATCCACCCATCGCACCGGACGTGGCGGCACAGATGACGTAATCAATGCCCATACGATCGAAGGAGTTGATGTACGCCTGTCGGTGCTTCATGTAAGCGGCGGCCAGCCCATCATCGTCCATGTCGAAGGAATACGAATCCTTCATCGTGAACTCACGGCCCCGCAGGATACCCGCACGCGGGCGCTCCTCGTCTCGGTACTTCGTCTGGATCTGGAAGAGGATCGCCGGGAAATCCTTGTAAGAGGAATACATGTCCTTGACTAGCCCGGTAAACATCTCCTCATGCGTCGGGCCAAGCAGGTAGTCACTTCCCTTGCGGTCCTTGAGTCGGAAGAGGTTGTCGCCGTACTCCGTCCATCGACCGGTCTGTTCATAGGGTTCCCGGGGAAGCAACGCGGGCAGGCAGATCTCCTGCCCACCGATGGCCTCCATCTCCTCGCGGACGATGCTCTCGATCTTCCGCAGCGTGCGCAGGCCGAGCGGAAGCCAGGAGTACACACCGGGTGCCGCACGGCGAATGTACCCGGCGCGAACCAGGAGCTTGTGGCTGGGGACCTCAGCCTCAGCCGGGTCGTCGCGCAGAGTGCGCAGGAATAGGGTGGACATGCGTGTGATCATGAGCGCCAATATACCCGCCCGCCCCCACGGGTTAGGGTGGTGACCATGCTCATTGTCCTGCCCCCTTCCGAAACCAAAGCCAGCGGTGGCGACGGTGCCCCACTCGACCTCGGCGCCCTGTCCTTCCCTGAGCTCAACCCCGTTCGCAAGTCAATCGCGGATGCACTGCTTGCCCTCGATGACGTCGCGATGCGCGAGGCACTGAAGATCAGCACGAAGCTGGACGGTGAGATCACCGCGAACCGCGAACTCTGGGTGTCACCCACGATGCCCGCGATCCGGAGGTACACCGGCGTACTCTACGACGCTCTCGACGCCGGTTCCCTGGATGCCGAAGCACTGTCGCGGATCACAATCGGTTCGGCATTGTTCGGTCTGGTCCGCGCCACAGACCATATCCCCCACTACCGGCTGTCGGGTGGTTCAAAGATTCCGGATGCCGGTGCGGCCACGTCACCGACGATGAAATCCCGCTGGGGAAAGAGGATCACCGAAGCACTGCGCGCAGCAGCGCCGTCGAAGGGGCCGGTCGTGGACCTGCGCTCCGGCGCCTACCTCACCCTCGGTCCTCTACCCGGTGCCATCACCGTGCGGGTGGAATCGGTGCAGGAGGACGGGTCCCGAAAGGTGGTCAGCCATTTCAACAAGCACTACAAGGGAATCCTTGCCCGTGTCCTCGCCACCGCCGAGATCGACTTCGGCCCGACAGACGGGGCGCCGGAACTCGCAGCCGCTGCCCGGGATTCCGGATTGTCTGTCGAAATCACCGGATCGGACTCGCTGACACTCATCGTCTGACGGCCTGCACGACAGAGCAGCTCAGGACACCTGAGCCATTTTCTCGTCCGCCGTGACCAGTAATGATTCTCACCATCCGGAACGTGGCCTTCCACTAATAAAATGTTAGACCCATCATTACTGCATATCTGAGGAACGTCCTGTTGGGGCTCCCCTACACCCCCCGGTATGGGGACGTTCTCCACATATCCCCCTATTCCGGGACAACGGTTGGTAATACTCTGACATCAGGCCCATATGTCGGACGGAAGTACTCGGCAGGCGCCCCTGGATGTGACGGGATCGCCAGAGACATAGCGGGTCCAAACACAACCAACGCGACCCCAGGAAGCCACAATGTCAGGGAATACTCGTCACCAGGTCACCACAACACCATGGGCACTGGGAATAGACGTCGGAGGCACCGCGATCAAAGCCGCCGTTGTCGACCAGACGGGGAACACGCATCATCAGCTCACCATTCCCACTCCCACCGACCCGCGCGCCCTCGCGGACACAACAGTGAAGGTCACCACCGAGCTCACCCGGTGGGCGCGGTCGAAGGGCATCAACACCGTCGACACCATCGGCGTCAACATTCCCGGCATTATCGACGAGGTGCGCGGTATATCGGTCTTCTCAGCGAACCTCGGATGGCGCAATGAACCGATCGCCGCGATGCTCGAAGATTCCCTACGCCGTCCCGTGGCACTCGGACACGACGTCCGCAGCGGAGCACTCGCCGAATCCCGGTGGGGTGTCGCTTACCCCGATTTCTTCTTCCTCGCAATCGGTACCGGGATCTCCGCCGTCGTCATCAACGGACACCAACCGATGACCACCTGGCAGTGGGCGGGTGAGATCGGACAGATCCTCGTTCCCGGTTACGACGGTGCGCTGATGCCTCTCGAACAGGTCTGCTCGGCAGCCGGTATCGGACGCCGGGGAGCGAGTCTCGGACTCGTACCGGAAGGTGCCGGCTCCCGTGAGGTCTTCGAGCTGGTGGACCGGGGCGATGAAAAAGCCACCGAGATAGCCGACACCGCCTGCGAGACACTCGGCCGATTCCTCGCACCAGTTGTCGCGACCCTCGGACCCATCCCCGTCGTGATCAGCGGTGGCATGGTCGCACGAGGAGACAAACTCCTCACCCCGATCCGGAAAGCGCTGACCAGATACCTCGGTGTGGTCCCCGTGCCGACCCATATAGAAGTAGCTCGGCTCGGTGTCGACGCGCAGGTCCGCGGTGCGGCACTGAGGGCCTTCGACGCCTCCGGTTGCAGGATCCGGCCACAGAAAATCCAGAACACCGGAACTGACGCCGAACTTTCCCCCTAACATCCCGGTCTGTTCCATCCCTCCATAAGACAGCCCCACCGGACGACGGTGGACGGATGAGTTCGTTGACGCCGCGCTCCGCATGGATACGACGCCCGGCGACTCTTCCGTCGCCGTCACCATACTTTCCTTTTTCACCCCCACTTCTTCCTGCGGGCATGACCCGCACATGACATTCTGAAAGGTCAGTCATGTCCTTCATCAGTGATCTCAAGTCCGCTCCCCCGGTCGGGCGTGCCATCGCACTTACCGCAGCGGCCCTAGGAATCACCTACGGCTACGACATCTCGAACATCGCGGCCGCGCTGCTGTACCTGGAGAAAGACTTCGGTCTCGACACCACCGGACAAGCCACGATGGCCACCGCCGTTGTCGTCGGTCAGATCTTCGGCGCGGTCGCCGGTGGTCCGATGGCCAACGCCATCGGACGGAAGAAGACCATGCTCATCGTCGCCGGTGGGTACGTTATCTTCTCGGTCGCCAGTGCCTTCGCCCCGACCGCCGGCATCCTGGTATTCCTCCGCGCGCTGCTCGGCGTGACCATCGGTCTGTCCATCACCGTCGTTCCGGTGTTCATCGCGGAATCCTCCCCCAACAGGATCCGTGGTGGCCTCCTCACCTCTTACCAGGTGACTACCGTCCTCGGTATCATAGGCGGCTACCTCGTCGGCTGGGGACTGTCCTTCTTCGAGAGTTGGCGCTGGATGCTCGGCGCTGCGGCAATCCCCGCCGCTATCGTGTTCATCGCGCTGCTCAAGATCAACGAGACTCCACAGTGGCTAGTAATGAAGGGACGTCTCGCGGAAGCACGCGCCACCCTGTTGTCCATCAACTCCGAACGGGAAGCCGAAGAGGAATTCCGGTCCATCTCGCAGTCCGTCAACCAGAACCGTGGCGGAAACGACCTCAAGCGTCTCGGTGAGATGTTCCGCGGTCCCATCTCCCGTGCGACGATCTTCGCCATCGCGCTCGGCTTCTTCATCCAGATCACAGGTATTAATGCGACCATCTACTACGCGCCCCGGATCTTCGAGCAGATGGGCTTCCACGGCACCGCTCAGCAGTTGCTCCTCCCCGCTGTGGTGCAGACCTTCGGCCTCGCCGCAGTCCTGGTGTCCATGGTGGTGATCGATTCCTTCGGGCGCCGGAAGGTACTGCTGAGCGGCATAGCCACGATGATTCTCGCCGACATTCTGCTGATCCTCGTCTACCGCATGGGTTCCGAGTCATCCACGGCGTTCCTGATCCTCGGATTCATCGGCATCGTGCTCTTCACCATGGGCTTCACAGGTGGCTTCGGCGCGATCGTCTGGGTGTACGCCGGGGAACTGTTCCCCACCCGGTACCGGGCGCTCGGTGCTTCCCTCGTATTGACGGCGGATCTCATCGCCAACGCCATCGTCGCACAGCTCTTCCCGCCGCTACTGGAGGCGGTCGGCGGTGCCGGGGTGTTCGCCATCTTCGGGGTGTTCGCCGGGATCGCCTTCGTCACGGTCTTCCGTTACGCTCCAGAAACGAAGGGCCGCAAGCTGGAGGACATCCAGAGCTATTGGGAGAATGGCGCCACCTGGTCGGGGCCGGTCAAGGCCTGACATCTCCCGACGCCACCGCCGTCACTGTCTGAACCCGCAGTACCGGCGGTACCGGAGCCCGGGCACCTGTGCATTTCCGCACGGTGACCGGGCTCCATCTCGTGTTCACCGGGTGAGGGTGCAGGTTTTCGGCGATTTCCCGGGGTTCTATATCGGTCCAGCCGCCGGTCTCAATCACAGGTTCCGACGCCGGGTCAACGGATCGCGTATCTGGTGTCGGACCACCACGCGAGACCCCCCAGCACGAGCACCCATCCGACCAGCGCGATACCACCCTGGAGCGGCGTGGCTGTGATACCCGGGATGGAGGTTCCGTTGGCTATCCGCCCGGACAGGAAGGGGAGTACCCAACCGAGGTCCTTCAGTGTCTGGACGTTCAGGGCATAGACCATGGACTCGATGACAAAGACATCAGCAGCGAAGATCAGGGATGCGAGCACCGTCGAACGGGTTATCACGGCCAGAAGCGCGGCGAAAAGAACCGCGATGATGAACTTGATGAACTCGAACCGGAACTCCCGGAAATCCTCGTCTGAAATATCGACCGGGAGATGCTCCCCCATGAGGAGAAGGGCACCGTGGGCGAGTGCCAGTCCCAGGACGAGGGCCATGAGAGCACCGCTCAGGAGAACACCGATACGAATGGCGGTCCCTCTGCTCCTGTTGTTGTCCACCATCCACATCCAGGCGATGGAGTGGTGCCGGTAGGCTCCTCCGACGATCGCGGCGGCGGCGAAGCCCGCGATGAGGAAGGACAGATCGGTGCCGACTGTGAGGTCACGGAGTGTCGCGGGCTCATCGTCTCCGGCAAGCCGTACCGCTACCGTGAGTGCCGGAATCACGAGTATTACGGCGGCGAGGAAAACCAGATGACTGCGGACCGAAATCAGTTCCGTGATAACGGCGGCGAGCAGCCCTTCGTAGCTGGGACGCCGATCTGTTCCGGTGGTCGGGAAAACTGGGGTTGCGGCGGTCATGATGAGGAGCTCCTGTAGGTGGTGGTGTCGGCTGTTGCAGTGAGGAAGACGTCTTCGAGGGACTGTTCCCGGGAAGCCAGGTGTGTGATCACGATTCCTGCCCCCTGGCAAAGCCGGGCGATGCGCTCAGCGGTCGTGGTGTCCGCGCTGACGGTGATCAACCCGTCGGGCGCACGGTCGGCGGTGATGTTGTGCTCGGCGAGGACCCGGACGGCGGCGTCCACATCGGTACACCTGATCTCGTACACCGCATCCCCGACGAAGTCCGAGAGCGGTCCCTCCGCGATGAGTCTTCCCTGTCCGATGATCACGAGCCGGTCCGTGGTCACCGACATTTCGGAGAGCAGGTGTGAGGACACCAGCACAGCGCGTCCCTCCTCCGCGAGCTGCCGGGTCATCCGGCGCATCCAGATGACCCCTTCCGGGTCCAGCCCGTTGACGGGTTCATCGAGGATGATGTGGCCGGGGTCGCCGAGCAGCGCACACGCGAGACCGAGCCGCTGCCGCATGCCGAGACTGTATCCGCCGACCCTCTTGTGCGCGACGGAGTGCAGGCCCACCCGGTCGAGCACGGTATCGACACGATTGGCGTCGATACCGCCCGCTCTCGCCATCATGCGCAGATGTGCCTCTCCGCTTCGCCCCGGATGGAACCAGGAGGCGTCGAGCAGCGCGCCGATGACGCGGGCCGGTGCAGGCAGCGTGGTGAAGCGGTGTCCGTCGATGAGGGCGGTGCCCTCGTCCGGGCGTTCGAGTCCGCAGATCATGCGCATGGTGGTGGATTTTCCGGCACCATTGGGTCCGAGAAAACCCGTGACCTGCCCGTCTGGAACGGTGAAGGAGAGATCGTCGACGGCTACGGTACCGCCGTATCTTCTGGTGAGTGAACTGACTGTGATCATGTCTCCACGATCCCGCGCCGGAGGGGTTATCAGCGTCCTCCCCTCTGCCGATTCCCCGGATATCAGTCCCCGGGGTGAGCGAGCAGCTCCGCGCGCCCCACCAGACCGGTGCGGTAGGCGTAGAGAACCGCGTGAACCCTGTCCCGGGAACCCGTTTTCGCGAGAATGTGCCGGATGTGGGTCTTCACCGTAGCCATGGACACGAACTCACGGGCAGCGATCTCATCATTGTTGTAGCCGAGCGCGACCAGGCGCAGGATCTCGGTTTCCCGTGGCGTGAGCGGATCAACGAGGGACAGTGGAGGGGGATTCTGGTCTTCTGCCGCCTCCGCACCCGTGTGCCCCGGTGCCCGCAGTCGTTCAAGCAGGTCTGCGGTTACCGACGGCGCGAGGACCGCCGCCCCGGAGTGAACGGTGCGCACGGCGTCGAGAAGCTCCTCCGGTTGAGCGTCCTTCAACAAGAATCCGGACGCTCCCGCAGCGATCGCACCGCTGACGAAACGCTCATCGTCGAAGGTGGTGAGCATGATGACGCGGACGGTGCGGTCACTCGCGAGCACCCGTCTGGTCGCCGGAATCCCACCGATCCGGGCCATCTGGACATCCATCAGAATGATGTCGGCACCCGATTCCCCGTCGGGAATCTCATCACCGTCACCGGCCTGCCAGGCGATGTCCATGTCATCCTGGCTACCGATGAGCATGGCGAAACCCGCGCGCACCAGGGGCTGATCGTCGACGAGTCCGACTCGGATCATCTCGGCATCACCGCTCTCACCACGAACTGTGCACCCGAGTCCACAACACCTAGCTTGCCTCCGATCGCCCCGAGGCGTTCCCGCATCCCGGTGAGCCCGAATCCCCTGTCCGAAGTTCCCGTCTTCGGACCAGTCGGATTCGTGGCGGTCACCGTGACTTCCCTGTCACTGCTGTCCACCGTGAGATCCCCGGTGCCGGTCCCGTGCCGGAGCATGTTCGTCAGCATCTCCTGGACCAACCGGTACAGAGTCATTTGCGACAACGGGGACAAGTCCGTCGGGATCTTCTCCAGCCCCTCTGCCCGCAGCACCAATCCACTCCGCCGGGCATCGGCGACCAAACCGGGAATATCAGCGACTCCGGGCGGCGCCGTCTCTGAACGCCCCTCGTCCTCCCGCAGGACGCTCAACAAACCTCGCATCTGAACCAGCGACTCCCGGGAGGTCTCCGCAATCAGTTCCAACGTGTCGACCGCCACCCGCGGATCCTTAGGCGCCGCAAATCTGGCGCCGTCAGCGAGCGAGATCACCGCAGCCAATGAATGCGCCACGATGTCGTGCATCTCGCGAGCGATCCGGGTCCGTTCCACCACCCCGGCGAGTTCCGCCCGTTGGCGAAGTACCTCAAGGTCGCGGTGACGCCGACGCGCGGCATCGCCGAGCATCCAGAAGAATGCCACCCAGGTCCACGACGAGAAGAGGGCCGCCATGAGCATCACCACGGGCCACCTGTCTCCTTCGGGGAAGAGAGAGATGTTCCACAGCATCAACAGGGCCACGGTGGCACCGAGCAGCATCGCGCCGAGGTACACGAAGCGGATCCGCGATGTTATGCGCGCGGCGGTGAGGAACGCACAGTACGCCACGGCCACCGCGCCGACCACAGGTCCGCCGGGTAGACCGCGCAACAGGATCGCCAGCAACGCGATGCCCGTGGTTCCGACGGTGGCCTCCGGGTACCCCGGCGCAACGAGTAACACGCAGGCAATGAAGAGATAGAGGACCGAGGAGAGTGTGTCAGTCTGTCCACCGGCATCCAAGAAGATGACCCCGGACGCACAGAACACGTAGCAGAACGCGTTACCGGGTCCGCCGACAGCGACGCGGACACGCTCCAGAAGCGCGGCGGAGGCTCCGGAACGGGTGAAGGGTGGCGGCATCGGACAGATCTCTCGGATCGGGTGCGGGTCCACCTACCAATCGTAGGACCCAGCGGGCGGGAGAAAATCAGCCTCAGGGATGACTGTAGATCCGTCCGAAACGGGTCCGCCGGATACCCACCAGGGAGCACTCTCGGTCACCTGCCTGTCCAACAGTTCCTCCCCGGAGAGGCTTCACTCCGGCGAATCCCCACGATGTACCGGGCACCCACCGTGGGATCGATACACCGCGCTATCCCAGGGTGCTGGCTTTCTCCGCTTCCCTACCCTCACGTATCTGTTCCGGGGTGAAACGAACGAAGACCAGGGAGATCATCACGACGGCGATCGCCAGGCCCGCGCAGATGAGCAGTGATGAGGTGTAACCGGTTCCGAGCGCCGCACGTGCCGCGTCATTGAGTGCAGCGCGGTCAATCGTGTCGAAGGCCGCACCGAGAACTGAGCGTGCCCGGTATTCGGCGTATGCGGTGACGGCCGCGAGTCCGAGTGGTCCGCCGAGAGTCTGGGAAACCAGCGAGGTGGCGGTCAGCGGACCGACATCGATGGGTTTCACACCGGCGACAACGGACAGCGTGAGCGGGATGAGGACCACGCCGATGCCGAATCCGATGATGAGGATCGGGACGAGGAGATCGGGGAGATAGGTGGTCTCCACCCCGAGGGTGGATCCGAAGATGAAACCGGCGACGAGGATCAGACCACCGACGGCGATGATGAATCGAGGAGCAATCCGTTCCACGACGAGGCCCGCCACCCAACTACCCGCACCGAGGGCGAAGGCGAAGGGGATGAACGCCAGCCCGGCCTTGAGGGGGCCGTAGCCGACGACCTCCTGGACGAAGAGAGCGACCTGCACGGTCATCGCCATCATGAGGGCACCGACGAGCAATAGACAAATAAATACTGCAGCCCGGGAACGGTTAGCGAACATGTGCAATGGCAGGACCGGGTTGGGGACATGGCGTTGAGAAAAGAAGAACGCCACGAGGGTGAGTGCACCGAGGATCAGGGCACCGACAACAACAGCCGAGTAGCCGGTTCCCCCCTCTGCAAGGCCGAACACCAGGAGCGTGGACGCGCCGGTGGCGAGTATCGCTCCTCGAATGTCGAGCCGGATCCGTTCGAACGCAGGGGTCCGGGCGAGTACTTTGATGCCGACGGTGAGGATCAGTATCCCGATGGGGACATTGATGAGGAAGATCCACCGCCAACTCGCTTCGGTGAGTGCCCCACCCGCGACAAGCCCCAGGACGCTGCCCATCCCGGTCATCATGGCGAACACGGAGAACGCCTGGTTACGTGCTTTTCCGGGGGCGAAGGTGACGACGATGAGGGCCATCGCGGTGGGTGAGGCAATCGCCGCTCCGATCCCCTGGATGACCCGGGCCGCGAGAAGGATCACCGGTGTCGTCGATAGTCCGCAGGCCAGGGAAGCCAGGGTGAACAATCCAACGCCGGTGAGGAACACCTTTTTCCTACCGAAGGTGTCCCCCAGTCTCCCGCCCAGCAGGAGCAGTCCCCCGTAGGCGAGTGCGTAGGAGGTAACGACCCAGGAGCGGAGGTTGTCGGTGAGCCCGAGTTCGATCTGGATACGTGCGAGAGCGAGGTTGACCACCGTTCCATCGAGGACGACCATCAGTTGCAGGGCGGAGAGCACCGCCAGCGGCCAGCCGAGGGCGGAAACCGTCACAGGCTGAGTGAGCTCGGATGCGCGAGGCCCGGTTCCAGGTGCAGTCACAGGCCGGACACCTCTCCGATTACGATGACGGCGGGCGGGGAGACCGCATTGTCTGCGATGAGTGCACCGAGTTCACCGAGAACACCACGAAAGCTGCGTTCCCTATCCGTAGTCCCTTCCTGGATCACAGCTACGGGAGTCTCTGGGCTGCACCCGGAGGCGATGAGTGCGGTGGCGATGGACGGGGAGTTCTTCACCCCCATGATCACAACGATGGTTCCCCCGGTACGGGCGAGAGCTGCATAGTCGACGAGTGACTTCGGGTGACCGGGCGGAAGATGCCCGGATACGACGGTGAAGGAGTGGACCACACCCCGCTGGGTGACGGGGACGCCGACTGCCGCGGGAACCGACACCGCGCTGGTGACACCTGGAACGACCTCGCACTCGATATCTGCCTCGCGACAGGCGACGAGTTCCTCGAATCCCCGGCCAAAGACATAGGGGTCACCGCCCTTCAGCCGGACGACGGTGCGCCCGGCGCGGGCATGGGCGACTAGGAGTTCGTTGATCTTCTCCTGTGCCATCTGTTTCCCGTAGGGGAGTTTCGATGCGTCGATGACCTCTTTGTCTGTGACGTCACAGAGTTTGTCAAGATCACCGGTCGGCCCGAGATGGTCGGCGACAATGACATCGGCGTCCCGGAGACGATTCATGCCGCGGACGGTAATGAGGTCATAGGCTCCCGGCCCGCCGCCCACGAGGGTGACGCGGCCGGGAGCAGGCTGTCCGGTTCCAGGGCTGGTGGGTGAACTCATAGGTGTCCAGTGTAGTCGTTCGACTCATGCCTACCTGGGTTGGAGTCAGGTCTGTTCTCAGTCCACCGAGGGCATTGCCCCACAGGACCGCTGCACCCACCAACTCTGATTCCCGCTACGGTCCAGAGACACGGAAACCTCACCCGCTCCAGTCGGTTTCCGTCGATGGGCTAGTTACAGGCGGACACGAAACGTTCAATCGACTGAGGTACCGAAGTCGGGTGACAGTGCAGATAGGACGCGTGCACCGTCTCGTTGGTGAATCCTTCTCGTACGCTGCGACCGTCCCAACCGCGCCAGCCCCAAGATGGTGCCCACCCGGGGACGATTGTGGCAGTGAGCGCAGTGTGGTGAAACTCGTGCCCGGTCACTCGTTCCCCTTCCCGGTGAAGCAACGAATCAGATATCGCAACTGCTTCCCGGTAGCCGAGGGTGAGCCGCCTGCCCATGACCGCGTGGGTACCGATCACCCCGAGCATCGGGTGCGCGTCGAGGCTCGCGGTGAGCCACAGCAGCCCCGCGCATTCCCCGTGGACGGGCATCCCGTCCGCGATCCGGTCCCGTACCTGCATACGGAGTCCGTTTCGACCGGCGAGGTTCTCCACATGTTCCTCGGGGAAACCACCGGGGATGATGAGTCCGTCGCAGTCGGGTAGATCATCGACGAGCGGGTCAAAACGCACGACCCGGGCACCTGCCGCAACAAGAAGTTCGGTGTGTTCGGCGTAGGCGAACGTGAATGCGGGGCCTCCGGCGACAGCGATCGTCGGATCCCCCACCCTGCTGACCTCACTTTCGGGTGCCCAGGATGTTCCGTTCCATCCACAGTCGGCGGCAGCGATGAGCGAGCCGAGATCGAGATGCCGCTCAACCAGGTCCGCCATCCGCTCCACCGCTGCGACGGCGACACCACCTCGTTCAACAGCCGTGACCAGACCCAGATGCCGGGACGGAACCTCAATGTCCGCGAATCTCGGTAGCGCACCGAACACCGGAACTCCGACAGCCTCGCATGCTCTCCGACAGATGGCTTCGTGCCGTTCAGTACCGACCTGATTGAGTATCACGCCGGCAAGCCGCACACCGTCGACCGCGGTCGCGAACCCCCGGACGAGTGCCCCGATGGACTGGCTCATTCCCCGGACATCGACGACGAGTACGACGGGGAGACCCAGAGTGTGGGCGATCTCAGCGGTTGAACCCGGCGCGCACACGGGGTCCGATCCGGGTGCGATACGACCATCGAACAATCCCATCACCCCCTCCACCACGGAAATGTCACACCCCGACGAGCCGTGGGCGTAGAGCGGCCCTATGCGACTGCCACCGCACATCACGGAATCCAGGTTTCGCCCGACCCGCCCCGCAGCAAGACCATGGTAGCCGGGATCAATGTAGTCGGGACCAACCTTGAACGGGGCGACTTCCATGCGCCGGGCGAGAGCTCGGATGAGTCCTGTTGCGATGGTGGTCTTGCCTGTCCCGGATGACGGAGCCGCGATGCACAGCCCCGGTACTACCATTCGATTCCCTTCTGCCCTTTACGTCCCTGATCCATCGGGTGTTTGATCTTGGTCATCTCGGTCACGAGATCGGATATCTCAAGGAGTTTCGGGTGCGCATCCCGACCTGTCATCACGATATGCTGGCGCCCCGGTCTGGTTCTTAGTGTCTCCGCAACCTCATCGACGTCAATCCAGCCCCATTTGATGGGGTAGGTGAATTCGTCGAGGACATAGAAATCGTGGGCCTCCGCTAGAATCCGGCGACGAATCTCCATCCATCCATCCGCGGCGTCCCGGGCGTAATCTTCCACCGCCCCTGGTTTCCGCGCCCAGGACCAGCCTTCGCCCATCTTGTGCCACTCAACCGGACCGCCCATCCCGGTCTGTTCGTGGAGATTCCCGAGTCTGCGAAACACCGCTTCCTCACCGACCTTCCATTTCGCGGATTTCACGAACTGGAATACCCCGATGTTCATTCCCTGGTTCCAGGCACGTAGAGCCATACCGAAGGCCGCCGTCGATTTACCCTTGCCGGGGCCCGTGTGGACAGCGGTGACGGGCAGCATGCGTCGTTGCCGGGTAGTCAAACCATCATCGGGAATGCTGGCGGGATCAAGTTTTCCCTTGGGCATGTCATCCTCATGTTCATCGGGGAAAGGTCCTGGGTCATCCTATCGCGGAACATGAAGCCACCGGTGTACAGGACGGTCGGCACACCGAGTTCTTGCGGACATGACTGTTCCCCCGCTCTCTCGAGAGGGAGCGGGGGAACACGTTCTTCCTGGGCCACCGCCAACCGCTACCACCCGGTAGCGGTTCGGTGCAGGCACCCGGCGACGTTAGCGGTGCAGCCCCGACATCGGGGGAAGCTGGAAACCGCTCGGCATCTGGGTCTTGATGAAGTGGAACAAGGCTGTGATCATCGCGAAGATGCCGCCTACTGTCAGCAGTGAGACGAGCCCCAACCCGCCGAAGCCGAATGCCGCTTTGGTGGAAAGCTCATCAATCCGAGCACTGGCATCTGAAGACAGATCGTCCTGCGACTCATCTGTCCCGTTGTCGCCGTCCTTCGGATCCGGAGTTTCCGTACCCTTCAACGGTTTATTCGCATCGGAGGAACCCAGTTCAACCGTTTTGAGTGAGCCGTCTGCCGTACCGACCGTGACATCTTCTCCGACTGCGCCAACCTTGATGAAGGTCAGTTTGTCTGTGGAACCGTATCCCTCAACACCGGAGACGAAGATGTCATCGCCGACGATCTTCAGAGTGTCGGGGGATTTGCTGTTGGTGTACCGCAGCGATGAACCAACAGGGGAGGATTTGATGACCTCAAGTGTGATCGGATCAAGTATCACGAGGTCTTCGCCTTCACTGGCGCTGACCATCACGAGATTACCGTCTGCGTTGAACGTGGCTCCGGCGATGAAATCGAAGACCTCAACCTTGTCCGTGGTGCTCTTCTTTGTGAAGGTTCCGTCCGCATAGGTGTAGACACCCACGGACTCGGATTCGCTGTTCACACCGTTATAGAACACGATGTTCTCCCCAACAACGCTGACCGTACGACGCCCACCGGTGTACTGAACCGACTTGAACTGTTCCTTGGCCGCAGCAATCTCAACGACCGAGGGGGACTGTCCCGGACGGATATGGATCGGGGTGGATCCCGTCCTACCGTCAGGGCCATCCAGGATGTCATCGAGGACGTAGAGGAACGTGCCGTCCGGAAGCGCACGGAGCCCCACGGCTTCACCGGCGTTACCGTTGTAACCGTAGGTGCTGTCGTATCCGCCTCCGTCCTCAGCGGGAGCAGTCCCACGAACCTCGCTGGTGAGAGGCAGTTCCGTGATGGACAGACTCGATTCTGCGAGACCGAACTCGGTAAACACTCCCCTCCGGGTTTCCGGATCAGAGGTCAGAACCCCGACGGTGTCGGTCGACTCCGAATATGCGAGCCCCGTCACGTTCGAGTTAGGTACGATGCCGAGCTCCATGACCTCGCCGATACCCTCAGCGGTCACCGTGGCATAGCGGATGGTGTCTCCATCAGCCCAGAAGAGCGTATCCGTCGCCGATTTGAAGGCCGAGGGATTACCACGGTTGATCGTCACATCATCGGAACTGACGAACTTTTCGAGGTTGTTGTCCGCAATGACGAGCTGGGAATCTCCACCGAAACCACCCCGCGTGACATGGAGAATCGAGCCGTCCCGCAGTGCGAACAGGCGATTGGACTCCTCACGCTTGAATTCTGTGGTGACCTCCTTCTCCAGGTTCAAATCTTCGCTCGCAGTCGATTCGGTGCCGAATGTGACGGCACCGTTGAAGGAGAGATTGAGGGAATCCAGAGTATCGGAACCCCTCGGGTTTCCACTGAGAGCGGTACGACCTTCCTCGGTGACGGTGACGGCAACGTCCCGGACCGTTGAGGGCTCATCGGATTTATACCTCGCTTCAGAGAAATCCAGGTCCGCCATAGATACGCGGGTCGGCCCCACCCACTCCCCGGTCTTCTTGTCCAACGTGTGGACGACAACCGAAAGCTGTCCGGTACCGACAGTCGGGTTGAAGGTCACGATCGGCTCACTGAAGGTGAAATCGAGCTTGCAGCTTCCACGCTCATCCTCGCCCGTGTAGTCCTCCCCGCAGAAATTCATGACGTTGGCCGTGCCTGCATACTTCAGGATGATGGTGCCGTCGTCCTGGTTTGTACGGGAAAGAAACGCAAAGGACGGGACACCCGAATGGAGTGTCGCACCATCAAACACGCGATCGAAACCACCGGAAGCCCGACGGAACGGCTCCAGAATCCCCCAGGAGAGTGCCGGGGTATCTTCCGCATACCGGGTGGTCGAGGCGACGTGATCGATACCGATCGTCGAGTTCTCGTCAGCGAGTGCAACGGCGGGAACCATGAGAGACACAGACATCGAAAGGCACGCAACAGCGGCGAGGCCGGTACGGGAAATGCGACGGGGAGATAGTTTCATAATGGTAATACTTTCTGAAGTGGGGAGGCCGACGCTTTTATCGAGGTATTGCGACAATGCCCCGTACTAAGACGAGACCGCACATAAAGCACTCTGTCGTCGGTGCCGAATTAAACTTCCCTCAACTTACCCTAACCAAATATAAAAAAGATAGAGTTCTTTATTTTTATTTATATTTTACTCAGATTTTTACTTAATTAGTGACATCTTCGGGGAATATTTGGACCCCGGTGATCGTTGACCCAGGCGTATCATCCCGTTTTCCCACGCATAAGGAACTCCCCACTTGTCACAAGATCGCCAAGATTCCACTCCGGCCCGGCTCGTCGGCGTCTACAACGCCAATGGCGGACTCCTCGGAGAGCTCACCTATGTCGTGAACAAGATCCGGGGAGCGACTCACTGCGGCCTATGCGACATCAGCCACGGAAAATCCACACGACCGAGGAAGGACTGGACCAAAGCGATCAAACAACTACCCGTTCCGTTGGAGACCGTGCACCTCAATGAGATGGACGCAGACACGGAACGGGCAGCCGATGGCACCAGTCCGGTCATCGTCTACCTGGACGGGAAGACCGATCAGATTCTCCTGGGTCCGGAGGATCTGGACTCGTGCGGCGGCCGCGTAGATGTGTTCACCGATTTGATTCTGTCCCGACTCCCCGACAGCGCCGGGTGAACACACTCGGCGCACCCAACCACCTAGTCCGAAAGATCAGCGCCACCGGGGATGGACCCCGTTCATACCGCCTCGATCACTCCAGCCACTGCATCCGCCGACACCTCATCCAGTCGGACACAGACGCCATCGAGTCGCTTTGCCAGATCGGTTGCCAACCCGAGACGAATCCTTCCGGACCGCTCACAGTCGATGACGATGCTCCCAGCCAGCCGTCGATCCCTGATGCGGGCCGCGGCACGACGAACACCACCTGTTCCGGACACCCCGGTGGCGCGCCCGTCGGATAATACGACGAGCAGTGCCCGACGGCCGGGTTCCCTGCGATACTCCCTCTCAATGAGTTCATGTGCCATCATCAGCCCCTCACCGAGCGGTGTGCGCCCTCCGGTGGGAGCTCCGTCAAGTCTACGTACAGCGGCGACAGTGGAGCCGGTTGGCGGAAGCAGCAGTTCCGGTGCACTTCCCCTGACTGAGATCACAGCGATTCGATCCCGCCGCTGATAAGCGTCCCGGAGCATGGACACCACGGCACCCGTCACTGCGGAGAGCCGGTCCCTTCCGGCCATTGAACCGGAGGCATCAACGACAAAGACAATCAGATTGGACTCCTTACCGCGCCGGAGGGAACCCCGCAGGTCCCCCGGACGAAAATCAATGAGCCCATCGATGACCGCCGCGCCACGCTCCGCTGCCGCAAGCACCGAACCCGGTATGTTCACTCCACGTCCACCGACGACGGCACGTATGTTCTGCCCCTGGGGAGAATACGCCTTCGAACGCCTACCGGGGCTCCCCTCGGCGCCATTGTTCATCCGTCTGAGAATCCTGGGAACGAAAGGGGGCGCCCTGTTCGGCGCGACCTGCTTTCCCGTCGTTGTCGGGTCGTTCCGCCGGTTCCTCTTGTTCCGCCGACAGATTCGGTGTTGAGGCATCCGGCGCCTTCGACGAAGCCGATTCACTTTCCGGACCTGGTGTATCGTCCGGTTGCTCGGTTCCGGGATACTCTTCGCGTGCCTGTTCCATCACGTCATCAAGTTTTTCCTCGTCGAGTCCCGGTTCATCAAACGGATCCCGACGACGACGGTGCGGAAGTGCAAGGTGCGCAGCCGTACGAATGTCCTCATCTGTGACGTTGGTGTCACCGCGGTATGCGGCACAGGCGGTGGCTGTCCGAGCGATCACCAGATCCGCACGCATACCGTCAACGTCGAAACTCGCACAGATGTGGGCGATCCGAACGAGATTGGTTTGCGTCAGCTCAACATCCGGAAGAATCCGACGGGCACGGACGATACGGTCAGCGAGATCACCATCCTCTGATGACCATGCGTCCGCGAAACCAACGGGATCTGCCTCGAAAGCCAGTCGACGGCGGATGATCTCCGTTCGGACCTCGACATCTCGCGAAGCGGCGACATCGACAGCAAGACCGAAACGGTCGAGTAGCTGCGGCCGTAACTCCCCTTCCTCGGGATTCATCGTTCCGACGAGCACGAAGTTCGCGGGAGAACTATGTGAGATTCCGTCACGCTCGATGGTGACCCGACCAGTGGCCGCAGCATCGAGAAGTGCGTCAACGAGATGATCCGCGAGGAGATTCACCTCATCGACGTAGAGAACACCACCATCCGCCTGAGCAAGCAGACCAGGCCGATACTCGGCACGACCGGTGGTGAGAACGGTCTCCACGTCAAGAGAACCGACGACACGGTCTTCGGTCGAACCAATGGGAAGATTCACCAGAGGTGCCCCACCGAGTAGTGCGGCGAAGGCACGGACAGTCGTCGTTTTTGCGGTGCCCTTCTCCCCACGCACGACAACCCCCCCGATTCTGGGTGCGATCGCGTTCAGGATCAGAGCCAGACGTAAACGGTCCTGGCCAACGACCGCAGTGAAGGGAAAACCTGTATCGGGGGCAGCCTGCGTCACGGTCAGTCCTGGCCCTCCAGCTTGAGGATCTTCTGGGTACGCTCCCAGGTTTCACGGAACATCTTCTCGTCCGTCGCAAGTTTAATGCCATAGGTGGGCACCATCTCCTTGATCTTCGGACCCCAGCCGACCATCCGGTCCCCGAAGCAACGCTCGAGCAATTCAAGCATCGCGGCAGGAGCGACGGATGCCCCCGGGGATGCGCCGAGGATACCGGCGATCGAGCCTTCGGCATTGTTGATGAGGGCGGTACCGAATTCCAGGGAACCGAAGCGGGGGCCGGCGACAGGCTTGATGACCTGCACCCGCTGTCCTGCGGTGACCAGTTCCCAGTCCTCGGCGCGGGCACTCGGCATGTATTCACGCAGTGCGTCGAGCCGTGCTTCCTCCTTCTTCATCACCTCGGTAATGAGGTACTTCGTCAGCCCCAACTCCTGGATACCGACTGCGGCCATCGAAAGGACATTGGTCGGACGGAGGGACTTAGCAAGGTCGAACCACGATCCGTGCTTCAGGAATTTCGGGGTCCACCCCGCGTAGGGGCCAAAGAGCAGACCGGTCTTGCCGTCGATCACCCGGGTATCCAGGTGCGGGACGCTCATCGGTGGAGCACCCACAGATGCCTTGCCGTAAACTTTGGCATGATGTTGGGCAATGATGTCCTCATTGGTGCAGCGCAGCCACTCCCCGGAGACGGGGAATCCGCCAAAGCCGCGGATCTCCGGGATCCCGGACTTTTGGAGCAACGGGAGGGCCATTCCACCGGCGCCGACGAACACGAAGTTCGCCCGCACCACACTGACGTCACCCGTGTGGACATTCTTGACCTTGATCTTCCACTTGGCCCCGTCCCGAATGATGTCGGCAACCTCGTGTCCATAACGAATCTCCGTACCCGCTTCCTTGGCGTTGCGAAGAAACTGACGGGTGAGTGCACCATAGTTGATGTCAGTTCCGGACTCAGTCCAGGAAATAGCGACCTTCTCCCTGTCGAAGTCACGCCCTTCCGCCATCAGGGGGAGGAATTCGGAGAATTTCTGTGGGTCGTCGGTGTAGCGCATCTCCGGGAAGAGCGGATGCGCGGACAGCGTTTCATAGCGTTTGCGAAGATACTCAACCTGGTCGTTCCCCTGCGCAAAAGAGACGTGGGGTACCTGGTTGATGAAACCCCTGGCATTGTCGAGCTCGTCGTTCTCCAGGAGATGTGCCCAAAACTGGCGGGAAATCTGGAACTTCTCATTGACGGCTACGGCCTTGGTGATCTCTATCTTGCCCCGGACCTCCGGGGTGTAGTTCAACTCACACAGTGCCGAATGGCCGGTTCCGGCGTTGTTCCAGGGAGATGAGGACTCTTCCGCAGGGCCATCGAGCCGCTCGAACACAAGCTGTGACCACTCTGGTTCGAGCTGCCGGAGCATCGCGCCGAGCGTGGCGGACATGATACCGGCACCGATCAGGCAGACATCGACCTCATCCGTCACATGAACTGCAGAAACCTTGGAGTCAGACACTGTATTCAACCTTCGCTAGTTCTCTGAATTGTGCATTCGTCCCAGTCCCGGGAAACGGGTTCTCTTCATATCCGCCATTTCACCATGACAGCCCCCACCGGTATCTGCGCGCCTCCGGAACGCAAAGTCCGACCGAAACGCAGAATGTGACAGCAAACCGACGGAACCCGCTGGGATATCCCTACCGGCAATTGTCAGCCAAGAGGGCCTTCACCAGCACCGGTACGGCCCGATCAGGGATCCCTGGACTGGCCTATCGCTGTAACACCTTACGCCTCAAGCCCCGGAGCTATCAGCATAAGGGCATCCCCCATGCCCACATTCACACCCGGAAACACCCCCGATGGAAGTTGACTAGAACCCACCACTCCCAAGAACCTCGGATTACCACATCGGCATGCCCCTCACTAGAGACCAGTCACCAAGCAATAAGGAGAGAAACATCCACCCCCATCACCCCCCACGTTCGTGCCTACCCCCGACCACGACAGCACTGCGAGATATCACACCCCCTAGCGTGAACGATTCTTGAAAATTAAGTGAATTTTAGGTGAAAAATGTTCCAAAAAACCCGCTTAGACACATAGGTTTCACATCGAATCGACTCAACTTTTGTCTCAATCACCTCAATTACGAAGAAGGATCCTCACCTTCATGCTTCCATCACGTCTGAAGAAGACAACACACGCTGTCCTCTTGACAGCGGCAGTTACCGTCAGTATCAACCCCCTGCTCGGTTACGCCGCCGCTGACGAACCCCTCGAGCCCCAGTACGGATTCAAGAACCAGTACATCCCCATGGGCACTCCAGAAGATACGACTACCCCTCCCAAGGGGTTCGAGCAGGTGTACACCATGGTGCTCGGACGCCATGGTTCTCGGGGAGCGAGTTCTTCATCCCGATACAAGAGCACGATCAAGTACCTGGAAACAGCACAGAAAACTCCTGGAGCACTGACACCCCTCGGAGAACAGGTGCTCGACCAGATCCGGCAAATCCGGCAAATGACCAAAGACCTCCCAGCCAACAATGACATCACCCCACCGGACGACGGCGGATACGGAACACTCACCAAACTTGGTGCCCACGAGTGGCAGGGCATCGGTCAGCGCAACCATGAGCGCAATAGGGAATTCTACGATCGCATCGCCACGCCCGGCAGTACCGACAAACTCACGTTCCACAGCTCACCGAAGGGACGCTCACAACTTTCCGGTGTGAACTTCGCGATCGGGCTCCACGACAAAGACACTGCACTCGCAGAATCCATGGGATACGACGCTTCTGCACCGGTTCCCATTAACACCGGAGTATTCGCGGAAGACGGAAGCCAGACCCCGCAGTCTAAGCTCATGGTCGAGTACAAGAATACAGACAATCCCGATTATGAAGCTTATAAAGCTTCACAGAATCTGCCAGACGAAAAAGAAGCCAGTGCAGCCGCATACAAGGATCCACAGATCATCGCCGCTGCCCGGGAGATCCTTAGTCATCTCTACTCCCCCGGCTACATCGCAACGCTGGACGACGAGAAAGCCATTTCCCAGGCGCACCAGTTCTACACGGTCAATGGCTACGCCCGACTACTGGCCGCTGAAGCCGAAGCTCCAGTGGATGGATGGGCAACCGAAAAGTACATGACCCCACGGACCGCCCGGGAGATGCGCCACATCTACGACGCCCACGACTTCTACACCTTCGGGCCGGGACGCGAGGGTTCCTCGGATTCCTACCGGATCTATGATCCCCTTGTCCGTTTACTGCTCAAGGACGTCGACGATCGGGCCAACGGCCAGTCAGATATTGCAGCCAACTTCTACTTCACCCACGGAGAAACACTCGGTCCCGTCGAGAGCTACCTCCAGATCCCGCAGGCGAACCACCCGACGCCCCCCGGCAAGTTCTACGACAAGGATAATCCGTGGAACTCATCGGTGACCGTGCCGATGGCCACCAACATCCAGTGGGACGCCTTCCGAAACAGCGCTGGTATCACCCTCGTGCGGATGTTGTTCAACGAGAAGGAGACCCCCTTCGGCCCGAAGTGCCAGCCCATTGCCGATGGCTCCCCCTTCTACACCCTCAAGGAGCTTCAGTCCTGCGTACCTCTGGACTCCACCTCAGATCACTCCGATGCACGACCACTCGCTATATGGGCACCGGACCTAACAACCGAACCTGTCTCCGTGTGCGAAGGTGAAAAGATCGATCCACGGTCCGGGGTAACCGGGCTACCGGAAGATGCAGTCATCAATGTCGTGACACCCGCAGACACCACGAAAACCGGTGAAACACAGCAGACGGTCCAGGTCACGGTTTCAGGTGGCACTCCCAGCGAGCTGATCATCCCGGTAAGCGTCATGAATTGCCCGACAACCACTCCGTCCAACGGTTCATCCTCCGGTACCGGAGAAGTGATGGTCACAGCCGGCTTCCTGACCATACTGGGATCTGTCCTCGCGATCATCACCGCGCTGAATTTACCGATGATCCTGGCCAGTATCGGGGACGTTTCTTCCGGCACCCCCTTCTTGCCCAGCTTCAGTCCCGGAGCACTGGAGTCCCTGATGCATTCCTTGCAGAATCCGTGATCTAAGTTCCCACACAGGACCTGTTGCATTCAGGAAGACACCAGATCGGTATGTAGCCTCCGATGGCGGGCCGCATTCAGCTTCACGTTCGACATCCGGACCCGGTTCTGCTCACTATCTCCGGTCCTCGGGATAGGGTGTTCCACATGAGTGGCCTGCCTTTCTCCGACACATACACGCCCGACATCCTGGGGTCCGGATTCACCCGCCGCACATTGCGGCTGGGTACCGATCCGGAGGGTGACGGTCCAGTGGTGGCAACCCTGATCAGGTATCTTCCCGAGGCATGCCCGGATTTTGATTCCAGGCCCGCAATGATCTTCATCCACGGGATGAGCGACTACTTCTTTCAACGGCATGTCGCTGAACGTTTCCACACGGAGGGCTACGCCATCTACGGCGTGGACCTCCGTAAGTGCGGACGTTCACATCTTCCCGGACAGGCATGGCACGACGTCCGAGATGTGCGTCGTTACTTCGAGGATCTCAATGCGGTCCTCGATGCGGTACGGGAACACCACTCCAGCGTGATCATTCAGGCCCACTCCACCGGTGGACTCATCGCTCCACTCTGGTTGGATCACTTACGCCGCGCCGCAGCGACCGGGGATCCGGTGTCCGCCGCCCGGCACTCCTCAATTCCCGCCGCTGTGTTGAACAGCCCCTGGCTCGACCTGATGTTCCCGGCGCCGCTACACCGCTGGTCCCGTCCCCTGATCAGAGCATTGGGCGACCGCTTCCCGAGGTTCGATCTTCCTGGCGGCCTGGCGTGCTACGGAGAGTCAATTCACGTGGATTACCACGGCGAGTGGAACTTTGACACGAGAATCAAACCCATAGCGGGCCACGCAAAGAACATCGGCTGGTTGGCTGCCATCGTCCGTGCCCAGGACACCATCCATGCGGGGGGTGTGGAATGCGGTGTACCGGTTCTGGTGTTGTGTTCTACGAGGAGCTGGTTAAACAAGCCGTACTCTGCCATGACCGACACCTCGGACGCGGTGCTCAACGTGAAACAGATTCAACAGTGGGCTCCGTCACTCGGTGCACACGTCACCGTGTCGCCGATTGACGGGGCCCGACATGATGTCTGGCTTTCACTGCACCACTCGAGAGAAAGGGCTTTCACTCACACGTTCGAATGGTTAAATACGACGATCCACCAGCAAAACCCACTGTACTGAAACGCCCGAGCACACATTCACTCCCGATACGATGAGGAACAACAGACTCACACCATGACGACTCCCGCCACCAGCACACACTACGATCTCATCATCATTGGAACCGGATCAGGAAACTCAATCCCGGGTCCGGAATTCCAAGACCAGAGAATAGCTATCATCGAGAAGGGACGCTTCGGCGGTACCTGCCTGAACGTCGGCTGCATCCCAACGAAGATGTACGTCTACACCGCCGACATCGCGGAGGAGATCCGTAACGCTGCCACCTACGGCCTGGACGCACAGCTCAATGGAGTGGACTGGTCGTCGATACGCGAGCGCGTCTTCGGACGCCGCATCGACCCCATCGCAGACGGAGGCGAGGCATACCGGCGCGGTGATGAGACCCCGAACATCGACGTCTACGACCGGGCGGCCCGCTTCGTCGAGCCGAAAACCATTGAGACGGGTTCCGGTGACGAGGTGGTGACCATCACCGGCGACACCATCATCATCGCCGCGGGTGCGCGCCCGACTATTCTGCCCACCATCACTGAATCTGGTGTGACGTACTACACCAACGAGAACATCATGCGCCTGGAGGAACTACCGAAAACGATGACGATCCTCGGCGGTGGTTTCATCGCCGTCGAATTCGCGCACGTCTTCGCCTCTCTCGGCGTGGATGTCACCCTAGTCAACCGGTCGAAACAGCTCCTGCGTAAGACCGATGCCGACATCTCGGCCCGCTACACCGAGGTCGCGGGTACCCGTTTCACCCTGCATCTCGGCGTCACCCCGACAGGTGCGACCGAGGACGAGAACGGGGTGACACTGCAACTCGACGACGGAACTCAGGTGACCTCCGAAGTATTGCTCGTCGCAACCGGTCGTACCCCGAACGGGGATCAATTGAATCTCGACGCCGCCGGCATCGAGATGGATGGGCAACGCGTGAAGGTCGATGAGTTCGGTCGCACCACCGCCGACGGCGTCTGGGCACTCGGTGACGTAAGCTCGCTCTACCAGCTCAAGCACGTCGCCAACGCCGAGATGCGCGCAGTGAAGCACAACCTGCTGAACCCGGATGACATGAAGCCGATGCCGCACAAGAACGTTCCCGCGGCCATCTTCACTCATCCACAGATCGCCAGCGTCGGGCTCACCGAGGATGAGGCCCGCGACGCTGGACATGACATCACGGTCAAAATACAGAATTACGGGGACGTCGCCTTCGGCTGGGCGATGGAGGACACCACCGGATTCGCAAAACTCATCGCCGACCGGACGAGTGGCCAACTGCTTGGTGCCCACATCATCGGTCCACAGGCCGCCACACTGATCCAGCAGCTCATCACCGTGATGGCCTTTGGTCTCGATGTCCGCGAGGTCGCCCACGACCAGTACTGGATCCACCCGGCGCTCCCGGAACTCATCGAGAACGCGCTGCTGGGTCTGGAGTTCTAGGCTCATCTCAACGTGCATGGCCAACGCCCACCGGCTCCCGCGATCAGCCGGTGACCGAGTGGGCGTTGTCTTACCCCCGAATGAACGAACCAGGCCGAGGACCGCGACCGTCTCCATCACAGATGGCGATACGTGTGGTGGTCAGCGAGTTCCCACGATAGAACGCGGTAGCATGTTCCATGCTGTTGGTGGGTACTCGGAGTACCTCACGCACCTGAAGTAGCGGTAGGATCGGCCGTCATGCCCAGTAGCGCAACCCGGTCAGATTCCGGTGACTCCCGAGTCAACGGCATCTTCTCACCCACCTATTTCGCCACGACCATCGGTTTGCTCATGGCGATCACCGCCTGCGCTTTCGACAACACAGCCGTCACTGCGGTCATGCCACGTATCACCGAGGAACTGGGGAACACCGATGCCTATTCGCTGGCGTTCTCCATTCCTTTTGCGGTGTCCATCGTGGCAATGGTTGCGGCGGGAATCACCACCGACATCGCAGGGGCCAGGCTGTCGATGCTCACCGGTACCGGAATTTTGACGGCCGGACTTGGACTAGCGGTCATCGCCCCTGATATGACGGTGTTCCTGATATCCCGGGGCATCCAAGGTTTCGGAATCGGCGCGGTGATCGTAGCGATTTACGCGATGATCGCACAAATGTATCCTGCGGCTCTGCGGCCAAGGATCTTCGCGGCATTCGCCGGTGCCTGGGTGATCCCGTCACTCATCGGCCCGGCATTCGCCGGAATCCTCACCGAATCATTGAGCTGGCATTCGGTCTTCCTGTTCACTTTGTTCCTACTCATCATCGCGGCGATCCTGATGCTTCCCGCAATTCGCACGCTCCCGGCCAGACGGGGATCATTGTCGCGTACCGGTATCCGGATGCTGGGCGCGGCTCTGCTCCTCTCGGCTGCGACCGGGATACTGAACTACTCCCCCCACCTCGCACTCGGCACCGGACTGGTCTCATTCATCATCGCGGCACCATTGATCGCGGTGTCCATACAGCCATTGGTTCCCGCTGGAACGTTACGGGGACGCATCGGTGTTCCCCGGTTGATCGCCTCACGGATACTCACCGATATGGTGCTCGGCGCCGAAATCTACGTCCCTCTCTTGCTCGCTCAGGCCTATGGCCTCGGACCTACGCTCACGGGTCTCGGTCTGACGGCCAGTGGCGTCACTTGGTTCATGGGTTCACAGATCCAGGCACATTTCGCAGACGACTGGTCAATGCCCGCTGTCGCCCGGTTTTCCGGTGCCGCGATGGCTACGGGTCTGCTCATCGTGGCAGTGACCGCGGGAGTCGGTGCGCCGTGGCTACTCGCTGTGGCTGGTTGGGGCTTGTCTGCGTTCGGCATCGGTTTCATCTATCCGCGTCTGTCCAGCGAACCGTTTGAACTCAGCACACCGGAACAGAGCGGCTTCATCGGTTCAGCGCTTCAGGTGGCTGGTATCACGGGTATGACACTGTCCATCGCCATCGGCGCCCTGACTCTCGCCCTGTTGAACTCCGTGGATGTACACACCCGGTTCCTCACCACCTTCCTGGTGCTCGCAGGCTCCGTGACTCCCTTCATGTTGTTGTGGAGACCCGCACGGGTCACGCGGGTGCACTGATAGGTGTCCCTCAATGTCGACCTGTATGTCCCGCTGGTGTTTCCTGTCCCCCGCTCGATTACGGGTCTGTGGCTCTGCGACATCGGCCCGGTGTGGATCTTGCCCGAATCACATCCCGCGGCCCGACACCAGGTGGAGGGAGACTCCGACATATCTGGTGTCGGGGTATCTCGCCATCCGGAGGACCGCGCGGTGCACAATTAGTCATTGGAGGACTCCACTCGTCACCACGATGTGTCGGTGGACTTGCTATCGACACCTAACCGGTACCTTCTGAACCCCACCCACCTTCTCACTGGCCCGTCCCGGGGCATCCGGGTGCTCCGGGAGACCACCGTCCGCACCATCGATCCGACACCGAGGAAAAACGAGAACATGACCGAAACCACCGCACCCCGTACGGCCGTCGTCATCGGTGCCGGTGCCGCCGGACTCGCGACCGCCGCACTTCTGGCCCGGGAAGGCCTGAGTGTGACCGTCATCGAGCAGGGCAGTAACACGGGAGGTCGAGCGGGAACCCTCACGGTGGACGAAGCTCCGGGCTTCCGCTGGGACACGGGTCCCAGTTGGTACCTCATGCCCGATGCTTTCGATCACTTCTTTCGCCTCATGGGGACAAGCACAGAGTCGGAACTCAAGTTGATCACCCTCGACCCTGCTTACCGGGTTTACCCGGAGGGGCATGCGCCACTCGATGTTCCCGCGGGTCGCGGCAGAGTCACGGCACTCTTCGAATCCGTCGAGCCCGGCGCCGGGCGGCAACTTGACCGGTATCTCGACTCAGCGGCGGATGCCTACCGCATCGCGGTGGAGAAGTTCCTCTACACCACATTCACGGGCCCCGCCGGATTCATCAACCGTGCGGTGGGGCGTCGGCTGTCGACCCTGGCACTATTGCTGACCACCTCCATGGAGGATTTCGCGCATCGCTATGTCGAGGATGTTCGTCTCCGTCAGATCCTCACCTATCCCGCGGTCTTCCTCTCCTCCCGCCCGGATCAGACTCCGGCGCTCTATCATCTAATGAGCCACACGGACCTGGATCAGGGAGTTCGTTATCCCGTCGGCGGTTTCGCCGCACTCATTGACGCCATCGAGCGGGTCGCCCGCGACGCCGGAGCAGAGATCCGGACCGCGAACAGGGTGCTCCGGATCACCACGACGGATCATCCGGGAGCACCACGTCGGCGGATGCCCGCAGCCTTCGGCCGTGTGCGGCCCACCGTCGCCCGCGCCACCGGAGTACGGGTCCGTACCGCCGACGGCGCAGTCGAAGACATCTCCGCGGACATCGTGGTCAGTTGCGCCGATCTTCACCACACAGAAACTGCCCTGCTGCCTGCCCACCTCCGAAGCTATCCTGAAAAATGGTGGGGTACCCGTAACCCAGGCCCCGGTACCGTCCTGGTGATGCTGGGTGTGCGAGGCACCCTCCCCGAACTGGCCCACCACACCCTCTTGTTCTCTCGCGACTGGGGCGCTGACTTCGATGCTGTCTTCGACGGCTCCTGCACCGACCGAGAATTCCCCGCATCACGGTCGCTGTACATCTCCAAACCATCTGATTCAGACCCCGATGTCGCCCCGGAGGGACACGAGAATCTTTTCATCCTGATTCCGGTACCTGCGGATCCGGGGATCGGGCACGGATCCGCCTACTCGGAGCATCCCTCATCTCTGGTGGAGGCCATCGCCGATGACGCGATCGACCAGATTGCCCGGTGGACGGGGGTGCACGATCTGGCTGAACGGATCGTGGTACGCCGAACTCTCGGACCAGCGGATTTTTCAGCACGCTACAATTCCTGGCGCGGAGGCGGTATCGGTCCCGCTCACACCCTTTCCCAGTCCGCGTTTCTGCGTGGCACCAACGCCAGTCATCTCGTGGAAGGTCTGTACTACGCCGGGGGCACCACGGTCCCCGGCGTCGGTGTGCCGATGTGCCTGATCTCAGCAGAAAACGTACTGAAACGACTACGCGATGATACTTCTCCGTCACAGCTTGCGGAGCCGGTCTGACATTGGGGCGGCCGAATCTTGCGCAACGCCATCATGTTGAATGCGGAGACGAGGGCCGATAGTGATTCCACGGCTACCCTAACCTCCTACTCAGGCAGGAACGGGTAGGGAGAATAGCCGCCGCCACACTGCTCTGTGGAATCCACCACCAGCTTCCCCCTCCGTCCAATGGCTCAGATTCCCACGCCCGGGTTCCCTCGATGGTGATTGTTCGCCCAATTTCCAATTGGGTTCCATCTGGCCCTGTGTCTCCGATTCACCGGTGCCCAGTCGGATGGTGTGTCACGGCGTCGGGATCCGAGTCATTAAGATGAGTGCCGCAACCTGTCCCGGATCACCGATGAAGGCCTGACTCTCCTTGTCTCCTGCACAGCTCCCCTCTCACCATGACGTCCCCGGGGTATCCGCTGCCACCGCATCCATAGCGGCTGCCGTAGCGATCATCCTCGCGGCACTCGGGGTCGGCTACACCAGGAGTAGCATCGGTTACTCTGCTCTGGCCGCACTGACGGTCGCATTCGGAGCGACGAGCGCCATCATTCAGCTATACCTCCCTGGACGTATCACCGTCTTTCGGGGATTGGCCGCCCTGGGCGGCATGGCCCTGCTTATTCTCGGTGTCCTCACTGCCGCCAGCAGAATCATCAACTTGGACGAACTGATGTTGGTGGCAACCCTAGGAGCGGTGTACATCACACCTCCGGCCATCATGTGCTGTCTGATTGGCGGCCTGGGAGAGCTGCCGCGGAAATGGGCTCCGCGGACCGGATTCAGCATTCTCGGTGCCGGGGCAGTGGGATGGGCCGCCCTCGGAGCCGATACCCCGGCGACCCGGTTGCTGGTCATCCTCGCCGCGTTCCTTGCGTTGCTCGGATGCCTCCCCGTACTCTTCGATGCCTATCGACGGCGCAACGACGGCTGGGGGTGGCGCTGGTACGCGGTCACGATCGCCGCAGGAATTCTCGCCACGATCATGATGTACGCCATCACCGTCGCAGCGACTCCGATCACCTGGTGGCCCGCCCGCGCTCCGAGCATCGTTCTGGCATGGGGGTACATTCTGGCTGCCGCGTTACCTGTCATCGCGGGAATCACCTACCGGAGTCCGGGCTACCGGCAATGAGTGCTCCGATTTCCAGCGGTACTGTGCCCGGGTCGGACGCCCGGCTGGGGAGAACAGGTGCTGATCGGGCGCTCCAGGTTGACATACGTGAGGCACACGTGAACACTCTCACTCTGTTCTTTTCGTCTCTTCGGCTCCTGTGCACACCGATGATGCTCTGACAGGAACTTCGGACCGAATGATGACGGTCCTGGATTCACCGTCCGGAAGATCCCCGACAGGCTGGTACAGGGCAGGCTATCTTCGGCCGAGTGGAAGCTGAGCCCGGCTGAGAGATCGTCCTCGATAAAACCCGATGCAGGGAACACGGCTACCTTGGCCTGTACCCGATCCCCTTCCACCATGCGCTCTCTCACGGTGGAGTGGGCGGAACCGTCCTATTGCACCAACACCAAACTCCGTGCCCCGATACCCAGATTTTTCTGTTTTCTTTTGCCGTGATGACGAGGCGACGTGACGCCTGAACGCCTACTGGTGAATGAACCGTATCCATCTCCTTAGCATGTTCCCGGCCATTCACCCACCGCCATCCCCGTTCATAGTCGACCGGACGACCGCATAGCTACCGATATGGCCATGGAAACCTCGTTCAAACATGATGAAGCGATCTACAGGATTTCACCTCCGGATTCCTGCGCACGAACTGCACCTATCTCCGGGGCTCGGCTAGGGCACCGCTTCCCGACCAATCCCGAAGTAGCACCATTCCTTTTTTATATGCGCGGGCAAAAAGAATGGGGTCACACTTCTTGACGACAGATCCATCACATGTCTGGGATCATCCCGCAGAACGGTTCTCCGCGCACAGACAATGATGATAGCCACGATCCAGACACAGATTGCCTCCCACGGCACTGCCACACCGGTGATCTGGCGGCCCGCACACGCCCCGAGCATCGTGTTGGCCTGGGCATACATCGTCGCTGCGGCACTTCCGGTGGTGGCGGGTGTGACATACCGACCGCAACCACCGCACCTGACGATGACCGATTAGTTCAACTGGTCGGCGTTGAGTGTGATCTTCCTGATAGCGCGCCCGTTGATACCGCCAGGAACAGTGACGTCGATCCTCGGATAGCTGGCGACGGCCGTGCACGGACCGTCAGCGACACCCTCGCGGATCCCCTTGACCGCCGCGATACCGACGGTGTCCGGCGTAGTGGTGACCACGCCTCGGACACCGTAGCAGTGACTGTCACCGGAGAGGATCGTCATGCGGATGGTGTCCTTATCGATCACGGTGTAGAAGAAATCGGTCTGATGCTCGGAGTGCATCCCGGTCGCGGCTTCTTCGGTCTCGACGGTGTGCGCATGGAACGGCCAAGCGGAGGAACCGCCGGTGGTGCCGATGATCCCCTGGAGAATCTGCCCGATGAACCACTCCAGGGAGGACTCGGTCGATTGGTTGGCCGACGACCCGGATGACAACGCATCGGCGGATGCGACCGCGGGTGCCGCTCCGAACAGTAGAGCGGCTGAAGCGATCGTGATGGTGAGACGACGATAAAGCGTGCTCATGAAGGCTCTCCAGGTGTGTGGTGCGGGTAGGGTAACACGTTGTATAGCAGTTTTTCTTCGCTGCGCTCCCTACACTTCCCCCCGACTGTCGCCGTTGAGTCGACCCTTCTCCGCAGAGAGACGAGGGCTACCGGATCAACGGTGTGGAATGAGATCGTCCAGGTCGATTGCTTGTTCCACGGTGTCCGCGATGAGATCCAGTTGGTGGAGCCGTTCCCCGCCGAAGGAGGTGTCCGGGGCGAGAACGAACCGGGTCCGTCCGGCAGCCGTGGCGATGTCCCGGAGGAAGGCTCGGCGGTGTCCATCGTGTTCCAGGTGGCCGTGCCGGTGGGTGCCGAAGATGGCTCCTCGTCTGGCGCCTTCCTTGCCGATCCACGGCTGTTCGGTGGAACGCACGACCCTGCCGTGGTGAACCTCGTAGGCTCCATCGTCGTGCCGGATGAGGGTCTTGTCCGGGTGGAAGACGATGTCAGTGTCGAACACCCCGAGGCCCCGCACAGAGTCGGATGACCCAGATTCCACGGGGTCGGTGATACTGCGGCAAAGCATCTGGTAGCCACCGCAGATTCCCAGCACCGGCCGGTTCTCCGCTACGCGTGCAACGATGGCCTCGGCAATTCCGGTTCGCCGCAACCATGCGAGATCGTCGACGGTGGCGCGTGTTCCGGGGAGAATGACGAGGTCGGCGTCGACGATCTGGTCGGCGTCAGCGGACCAGACGACGCTCACCCCGGGTTCGCAGGCGAGCGCCTCAACATCGGTGGCGTTGGAGATGCGTGGCAGTCGGACGGCCGCGACCCGGAGGCGCTGCGTTCCCACTCCGGGCACGGAGGGGCCGACGCTCGCGCCGAGCGGTGACTGCAGGGAATCCTCGGCGTCGATCCACAGCCCCTTGATGAACGGCAGGACGCCGACGGTGGGGACACCTGTGAGTCGTTCCAATTCCTCGAGTCCCGGGTCCAGGATCGTCTGGTCCCCACGGAACTTGTTGATGATGAATCCACTGATCCGTGCACGATCCTCAGCGTCCACGATCTGGTGAGTTCCGTAGAGATGCGCGAGGACACCGCCACGATCGATGTCCCCGACGATGTAGACGGGCAGGTCACAGGCCTTTGCAAGACCAAAGTTGGCGACATCGGTGGCCCGCAGGTTGATCTCCGCAGGCGAGCCTGCACCCTCGCAGATTACGACGTCAAAACGCGCCCGCAGGTCATTCAGACACTCGGCTGCGATCTGCCGGAGGTGACTGCGGTGCTCGATGTAGGTCCGGGCGCTCACCGAACCTGTGGCGTGGCCTCGGACCACGAGTTGGCTCGAGTGGTCGCTGCCCGGTTTTAGGAGCACCGGGTTGAAGTCCACGTTCGGTTCCAGTCCGCACGCCGCAGCCTGGAGCGCCTGGGCGCGGCCGATCTCCCCGCCGTCGGGGCAGACAGCCGAATTATTCGACATGTTCTGTGCCTTGAACGGTGCGACGGACACTCCGCGTCGGGCCAGAGCACGGCAGATCCCCGCGACGATGACGGATTTCCCGGCGTCCGAGGTGGTTCCGGCAATGAGGATGGCGGACACGGTCGCACCGAATCAGATGTCGTGGCCGTAGGAGTCGATCTCGGCGTCGGGGATGGTCAGAATCTCCGGACCATCCTCGGTGATCACGAGAGTGTGCTCGAACTGGGCGGTGAACTTCCCGTCCCGGTTCGCCACGGTCCACCCGTCATCCCAGATGTCATAGGGCAGGTCACCGATGTTGATCATCGGCTCCACAGTCAACGTCATTCCCGTCTCGAGGATGGTGTGATCCTCGGGGTTGTCGTAGTGCACGACAACCAGACCATTGTGGAACGTCGGGCCAACACCATGTCCGGTGAAGTCACGGACAACGGAATACCCGAACCGCTTCGCGTAGGACTCGATGACCCGGCCAATCACGTTGATCTCGCGGCCCGCCTTCGCCGCCCTGATACCCCGCATCGTCGCGATGTAGGTACGCTCCACCAACAGACGGTGCTCCTCACTGACATCACCGGCGAAGAAGGTCCGGTTGGTGTCACCGTGGACACCATTTTTGTAGGCGGTGACGTCGATGTTCACGATGTCACCGTCCTGGACCACGGTCGAGTCCGGGATTCCGTGACAGACGATCTCGTTGAGCGACGTACAACATGATTTGGGGAAACCCCGGTAACCGAGGGTGGACGGGTACGCACCGTGGTCGCACATGTATTCGTGCGCGATACGGTCAAGTTCATCGGTGGTCACACCGGGCGCGACAGCCTGCCCTGCGATGGCGAGAGCGTTCGCGGCGATGCGACTGGCCTCGCGCATGGCCTCGATGGTCTCCGGAGTCTGTACGAGTGGCTCACCGCACGCTTCCCTGACTGTATCCTTCCAAACGTACTCCGGGCGCTCGATGTGCTTGGGCACCTTGCGGACGGGGCTTTGTTTTCCGGGGATCAGGCGTGCGCGTGCAGTAGACATGCCCACCATCGTAGCGCTGCCCACCGGCACCACGACGGACAGGTTACCGGTGCACCGAACTTTCCTGCGATTCCGCGTACTGACATCGTTCTTGAGCGGGGTCTAGAGGTACGGAGGAAGCATCGCCGCCGAAGCACCGTCAGACTGAGTCGGGGCAGCGTGCTCCGGAACCACTGACTCGGCCCCGGCAAGCGGGCGATTACGAACCTGCGGGCCGGGCGCATCCTTGGATGGCAGGAGCGATGGATCGTCAAGGGACCGGAAGAAGTGGTCTGTGATGGCCACCGATGTCTCCGATCCACCCCCACGGACCACGAGGGTGGCGAAGGCGATGTCATCATCACGGAATCCGGCGAACCACGCGTGCGAACCGTCGGCGGTCTCAGCTTCACCGGTTTTGCCGTGGATTGCTCCCCCAGCCTGCATCCCGCGGGCAGTACCGGTGAGGACGACCTGGCGCATCATGCGCTGAAGTCCCTCAATGGCGACTCGGGTGGGTGGATCGACGTGTTCACTGACGGTGGTTTCCCGTCCGTTGATGAGCACCGGAAGGGGGGTGCGTCCGGTGGCCGCGGTGGCCGCGACTAGTGCCATACCGAAGGGGCTGGCAAGGTCCTTGCCCTGGCCGAATCCAGCTTCGGTACGGTCGACCAGTTCATCACCATGCGGGATGGATCCGGTCACGGTACCGAGCCCCTCGATGGTGTAGTCGAGGCCGAGTCCGAACTGTTTACCGACCTGCTCAAGCTCCCCGGGTTTCAGCCGGGCGGAAATGTCCGCGAAGCTGGTGTTACAGGAGGCAGCGAATGCCCGCTCCAGCGGTACAGATCCCAGGGAGAAACCATTGTAGTTGGTGACGATACGATGTCCGATCTCCATCGCACCGGGGCACGGGACGATGCTGTCGGGTGTCAGCCCCTCATCCATCATCCCCGCGGATGCGGTGATGATCTTGAACGTCGATCCCGGCGGGTACTGCCCCATGAGAGCCACCGCACCTTCACGATCCGCCTCCGCAGTCTGGGCGATGGCCAGTATCTCACCTGTTGATGGACGCATTACCACCATCATCGCCTTCATGTCCGCACGAAGGTCAACCGCCGCCTGAGCGGCGCGCTGGGCATTGGTGTCGAGGCTTAAGCGTACCGCCGGAGCCGGTGTCGGCGCATGGGTCTCCAGAGTGTCAATCTGTGCACCGTAGGAGTTAACCACGGCGATCTGCCAACCCCGCTCACCGTCGAGGTCATCGTTGACGATTCTTTCGACCCGCGAGATGATGTCCGGCGCGAAACTCTTGTCGGTCCGAACCATCGCAGCCTCCCGGTTCACCGTGACGGCCTCAACGCCGTCGAGTGCCTCCATAACCTTCGGTCCTTCGATGGAGTTAACCAGGGACACAGAGTACATACCTTTGGCCTGGAGCAGGTGTGCAGCGAGTTCGTTCGCGTTGACGGCGGACACGCTGCGGTCCCTGTTGTGGGCCTCATCAAGTACACGGGCGACGGTCCGTGCGGTCTCATCAGGATCCCGTAGATTCTCCGTGTTGACGAGTACCCGGTAGCTCGTACCCGGCACCAGGAGCGCCACCCCGTCATTGCTTATCACCCGCGCACGCTCCGCATTGATCGCCCTGAGCTCGAGATGCTGGTTCGCTCCGAGCCTGGGGTGCAGGAGATTCGGTCGCCAGCGGACGAGCCATTTTCCCCCGACCATACTCAGGGACATCCGTGATGGATAGCTCAATTCCCGATCGCGAGGCAAGGACCAGTCGACGTTGAAGTTTACGGTGGCGGAGTTTTCTCCGGTGACGAGCTCGTTGAGCTGTACGCCCAATTGTACGGCCTGCAGGCCCTCAAAGGACTCCCGGAGCATTTCAGCGGCAACAGTGGGCGAATCGGTGAGTTCACCCGCCTCCTCGAAATCCCCGTCAGAGACCGCGCTGAAGAACGTTCTGACGGCATCATCCACAGGCGGTGGCTTCGGTGTGCAACCCACCAATCCCACGGCGCCCATCATGATCGCCGTGAACAGCGCCGATGTCTTCTTCATGGCGTTCAAGTTAGCAACCAGAAACGGGTTGCGATAGCAACCAAACGGTGCGGCGTGTCCGTACTTGCCAAGTTGTGACGGATGAGACTGATGGGACCACTGTCAGCGCCACTCCCCAGCATGCCGATACTCGGGAAAACGTCGACACGCATCGATCCCGTGTGAAGGTCAGCTCGTGACCTTCACTTCAGGGGATCCGCTGACACTACCTTCTTCGAGGCCCAACTCATCCGCAATTTTCATCGCCTCCTCAATCAGCGTCTCCACGATCTGCGACTCAGGTACAGTCTTGATGACCTCACCCTTGACGAAGATCTGCCCCTTACCATTTCCAGAGGCCACGCCGATATCCGCATCACGGGCTTCACCGGGGCCGTTGACGACACATCCCATGACCGCGACCCGTAGCGGGAACTCCATGCCGTCCAAAGCAGCGGTAACCTCCTCCGCGAGCTTGTACACGTCAACTTGGGCACGCCCACAGGAGGGACAGGACACGATCTCCAACTTGCGGGGCCGCAGATTCAGCGACTGGAGGATCATGTCACCGACCTTGATCTCCTCCTCCGGCGGCGCGGACAGCGACACCCGGATGGTGTCACCGATCCCCTCCGAAAGCAGCGCGGAAAAAGCCACCGCAGATTTGATCGTGCCCTGGAACATCGGGCCGGCCTCAGTCACACCGAGATGCAGGGGATAGTCACACTGGGCGGCAAGCTGCCGGTACGCCTCAACCATGATGACCGGGTCGTGGTGCTTGACCGAGATCTTGATATCCCCGAAACCGTGCTCCTCGAAAAGACTGGCCTCCCAGAGTGCCGACTCGACGAGAGCCTCCGGAGTGGCTTTGCCGTATTTCTCCATGATCCGCTTGTCCAATGAACCTGCATTGACACCGATACGGATGGGAATCCCCGCGGAACCTGCGGCGAGCGCAACCTCCTTGACCCGGCCATCGAATTCCTTGATGTTACCTGGGTTCACACGGACAGCCGCACAGCCGGCATCAATCGCCGCGAAGATGTACTTGGGCTGGAAGTGGATGTCGGCGATCACAGGAATCGGAGACTTCTTCGCGATGATTGGCAGTGCTTCAGCGTCGATCGGTTTCGGGCACGCCACGCGCACAATGTCGCAGCCCGTGGCTGTGAGCTGAGCGATCTGTTGCAGGGTGGCATTGATGTCGTGGGTCTTCGTGTTCGTCATCGACTGCACCGAAATCGGATGATCCGATCCGACACCAACGCCACCGACCATAAACTGCCTGGTCTTGCGCCTCGGGGCGAGCACCGGCGGCGGTGCCTCTGGCATGCCGAGTCCGATGGGGATAGTCACAGTGAAAATACTCCTTGTCACACACCGTCTGCAGGTCGGTGCTCATGGGTCAGATAAGGGTGGGTCGTCGGGGTCGATGGTAGCACCGGCCCGGGGAGGTGTCCGACCAAGCAAATCTCACCGGGTGATCCGTCAGCCGGGCAACCGAATCGGATTGACCACGTCGGCAGCGATGACGACCATCCCAACCGTCAGCAGGACAGCCGCCACGGCATAGGTCAACGGCATCAGTCCACGGTAGTCCGCCGGCCCCCCAGGAGGGAGCCCACGAAGGCGAAGAATGCTATCTCGGAGCTTCTCCCACAGGACAACAGCGATATGCCCACCGTCAAGTGGCGGCAGGGGAACGACATTGAACAGCGCAAGGAAGAAATTCAGACTGGCGAGCATCATCAGGAATGTTGCCCATTCGCTACGTTCCGCAAGTTCACCACCAAGCCGGGTCGCCCCCACGACACTGACGGGCGAATCCTGGGCACGTTCGCCCCCCACCACGGCCGCAGCAACACCGGGGATCTTCGACGGGAATGACTTCAACCCCTCAAAGGTTCCGGAGAACATCAACCCCGCGAACCGGAGTGAAGCACCGACTCCTTCGACCGGACCGTAGCTGCGGAAAACGTTTGTCACCGGGGCACGGGAAACGCCGATGGCACCGACGGCAACGTTCTCACCGGCGGCGTTGATCCGTGTGACCTCAGCTACAGTGAGCACCACCTCACGTGTCCCCCCATCTCGCTCGACAGTGAGCTTCACCGTCTCACCGGGACGAGCCATGAGGGTCTCCCGTAACTGGATGAAGTTGTGCATACGAATACCGTCGACGGCGACGATCCGGTCGCCCGTGACGATCCCCGCCTCCGCGGCAGGCCCGGTACCAAAACAAGGCGCAAGAGTTCCGTCCGCATTTTGAGTAGGTGCGACACAGGCGGTCCCGTCAACCGTCGGGGTGAGATCCACATCCGGATCCGGGATACCCGCACTGATAGCGACGGTGTAGATGAGGATGAGCCCGACGAAGAGGTTCATCACCACACCACCGGCGAGCACGGCGATACGCTGCCATGCGGGACGCCGCCACATCGCGAGCGGTTCTTCCTCGGGTGTCAGCGAATCGTTCGCCGTCATCCCAGCGATGTCGCAGAAACCACCAAGCGGCACAGCCTTGAGACCGTAGGTGGTGTGCCCCCGCTTGAACTGAGCGATGGTCGGCCCGAAGCCGATGAAGTAGCGCCGGACCCGCATACCGAACATCCGGGCGACCCCCATGTGGCCAGCCTCGTGCAGTGCGATGGTCAACGCGATACCAAGGGCGAAAAGCATGACGCCCAGCAGATAACCCACGGTGAGGTCACTCCCCTTGCATGTCTGTCAATGTATCCCGGTTTCCGGGATGGATGGCCTGTCCGGCGGGCTCAAGTCTCGCACACCCTCGCCCGGTTCACCGTTTTTCGAGGATGAGCGCCCCCGCCAGACGCCGGGCGTGTGCCTCCACGGCGAGTACCTCGGCCACAGTGTCGGCGGGGCAGGCGAATTCTGATGCCCGGTCAAGAACCTCAGACACAGTATCGACGATCTCCGGGAAGCGAATATCGCCAGCGAGGAATGCGGCGACAGCCTCCTCATTGGCGGCGTTGTAGACAGCGGGCCAGGTCCCTGCGGCTTCAGCAACCTGCGCCGCAAGCCGGACAGCGGGGAAAGCGGCATGGTCAACCGGTTCAAAATTCCAGGAGAACGCGCCAGAGAAATCCAGCGCTACCTGCGCATGCGGCACGCGTCTGGGCCAGTCCAGAGCCATGGAGATCGGGAGCTTCATCGACGGTGGGGACGCCTGCGCGATAGTCGCCCCATCGACAAAGGTCACCATCGAGTGCACGATCGACTGCGGGTGAACGACGACGTCGATCCGGTCACCGGGAATGCCGAAAAGCAACGACGCCTCGATGAATTCGAGCCCCTTATTCACCAGAGTTGCGGAGTTCAGGGTATTCATCTGCCCCATGGACCACGTCGGATGAGCCGCCGCCTGCCGCGGGGTGACACTCATCATCCGTTCACGGGACCATCCACGGAACGGTCCTCCGGACGCGGTGAGAACGAGCCTGGACACCTCGTACCCGCTCCCCGACATCAGGCACTGCGCCATGGCGGAATGCTCGGAATCAACGGGAACAAGCTGGCCAGGTTTCGCGGCACGAAGAACGAGATCACCTCCCGCGACCAGAGATTCCTTGTTGGCCAGGGCAAGGACTGCACCGGATTCCAGTGTCGCGAGTGTCGCCGCCAACCCCATCGACCCGACGAGTGCGTTGAGAACAGTGTCCGCCTCCACATCACCAACCAGCTCCCGTGCCGCGTCCGCGCCACTGATCACCGGGCCTCCGAGTTCACGGGAAACCTCGGCAGCGGCGGTGATATCCGCCACCGCCACCCGGCCCGGGGCGAGACGCAGGTTCCGTGCCTGCGCGATGATCTGCGCGGGATCGGAACCTCCGGCGGCGATTCCAACAACCTCAAAAGCGCCGGGGTTGTCATTGATGACCTCGATGGCCTGGGTTCCGATGGAACCCGTACTTCCCAGAATAAGAACGCGTTTGCTCACCTGCCCCATTGTTCCATTGATCACGCTGATTACGCTCGGAGGGACGCCCGGGGCTCAGATATCGCCCCCCCCCCAACCTTTTACTACACCCGAAAGGGGCGATGTTGCGTGTCGCCATTCACGCAAAGTTCCCCGAAACCGCGTAGAAACCATGTTTCTGAGCCGATTTTTCCCCGTATTTGTCACTTCCCGCCGCCAGACTAGTGGGTTCAGGTCGCTGTCAGTGACACGATATGAGATGATGGCGTCAACAGAATGCGATTTCGGTACGTGTGCTTTATCCCATAAGGAGTTTGACGTGTCTGGTTCCGACCACAACGTTCCCCAGATCCACAACGGAGTGTCGACCCTCGACGAGCCCTCGGCTGCCTGGGGCTGGCACGGTCTGAGCCGTAACGCCATCCAGATCTCCGGCTGGATCTCGGTGGCTTTCCTCCTCGCCTACCACTTCGGTAATCACACCGGCCACGTCGAAACCATCTGGCTGTTCACCATCACAGGGTTGCTGGTCATCGGTCTTCTGATCAACCTGTTCCAGCCCAAACTCAACCAGGTCCGCACGGTAACCGCCCGCAACAAACCGATCGGACATGTCGAACCCGACTGGGCACACGATCAGCACAACCTCACCGGCGCTTACGCTGAGCTGACCGATTCGCAACTGCGGTCCCTGAACATCGATCCGGCTACCATCCCCGGCCGCTCCTCCGGTAGACACGCCATCGACACCTAGACGCTCTCGACGACTCTGATAAAACCGCGATCCGTAGCCCGGATCGCGGTTTTTTCGTATCCCCATATCTTTCGAAGTCGCGTGACGCTTGCATCAAATCCGCAGTACCATCAGTTTTCTACCCCCACCATTACAGCTTGATATCTATCAGATAAAACCCTTTTAACTGCATATTCACGACAGTTGAGGCCTTTTTGGATGGATTGATATGATGATTTTTCACCCCCACTGCCGAACACTTGCAACGTGATGTTCACTTCCCTGTAACCGACCCTATATTGTGGCGTCAGACACACCATGACAGTCCACCACCCGATTCACCCTCTCATCGGAACAACACCCCTGCCGCCGAAACGGGTGACGTCGAACAAGGAACTCCTCACATGATCAAGTACCTGCTGAAGAAGACCGTGAGCTGGATCGGCATGATCTTCATCGCCGTCAACATCACCTACTTCCTGGCATCCGGGTTCCTGAACCCCCGATCCAACTATGCGGAACGCCGCCCCCCTGTTCCGGAAGAGCGCGTCGATGCGATCCTCACCCCGTTAAATCTCAACGACAAAACACCCATTCTGGAACGATGGTGGACGTGGCTCACCGACATCCTGCTCCACTGGAACTGGGGTTCATCCCCCATCGGAGACGCCGTCAATGAGCAGATCGCCTACCGCGTGTGGGTGTCCGCGCGTCTGATGCTGCTGGCAACCGCACTCTCGGTGATCATCGGAATCTCCATCGGCGTGTACACCGCCTCACGCCAGTACAAGACCGGTGACCGGTTCTGGCAATTCACCTCGATCTTCACGATGAACATCCATATCGTCGTCGCTTCCCTGATCGTCGTCTGGGCCGCGATCAAGATCAACCACATGGCGGGTGACAACATCTTCTACGTCACCGGTTCCTCATCAATCGGTGTGGAAGGCTTCTGGCCTTCACTCATAGATCTCGCGCAGCACCTTGTCCTCCCGACGGTCTCCCTGGTGATCATCTCCTACGCCGGCTACCACTTCCTCCAGCGCTCATTACTCCTGGACAACATCAACGCCGACTACGTCCGCACCGCACGGGCGAAAGGTCTCACCCGTGGGCAAGCAGTCCGTCGACACGCTCTGCGCACATCAATCATTCCGGTTGCAACAACCGTCGCATTCTCCATCCCGGGGATTTTCACGGGAGCCGTCATGACGGAGACGATCTTCGGATGGCAAGGCATGGGCCAGTACTTCATCCAGACGATCTCCAGAAATGACGTTCACGGCGTTGTCGCCGTCGCCGCGTTCGGCGCCGCAATGACCGCGATCGGCGCCATCCTGTCCGATGTCTTCGTGGTCTTCCTCGATCCCCGAGTGAGGGTGAGCTGATGTACAAGAAATATCGCAACAACGGAAACGACGAGACCGAGAACCTCGGTGGTAGCGTCGGCCCCACCGCTGACATGACCATCTCATCCCAACCTTTCGCTCAATCGGCGACAATCGCCGAGGCACAGGCCGACGGCGAGGAACACCATCCACGACTCAAGGGACTGGATCCCGATGTACCTGCCGGAACCACGCCCGGCAGCACTAAGCCGATGAGCAAGACCAGGCTCTACGTCCGGCGGTTCGCCCGTAACAAGATGGCCGTGATCGGACTGATCATCTTCGTCGGACTCGTGTTCCTGGCTGTCATCGGCCCCTTCACCACGAACTGGGCCTATGACGACCCAGATTTCCTCGCGCTGTCGACACCCCCCCAGTTCCGAACATTGGTTCGGGACAAACTCATCGGGCAACGATCTTTATGCGATGACGGTCCACGGCCTCGGCCGCTCCCTGACCATCGCTCTCCTGGTCTCCATCGGCACAACGATCATCTCCGCGTTCGTCGGAACTGCGGCGGCGTTATTCGGTGGCAATGCAGAAAAGGCCATCCTCGGGCTGATTCACTTTCTCCTGGTCATCCCCTCTTTCCTGGTCATCGCGCTCTTGGTCTCCGGATCCGGTGGGGACTGGAAACTGCTCACCATCGTCCTGATCGCATTCGGCTGGACGTACTTCGCCCGGGTGATCTGGTCCATGGCACTGTCACTGCGTGAACGTGAATACGTCCGTGCCGCCCGCTACATGGGTGTGAGCTCGGGCCGGATCATCATCCGCCACATGATCCCGAACATCGGCTCACTCCTCATCATCAACCTCACCCTCGGTGTCGTGTCCACCGTCATGAGCGAAACCGGCCTTTCCTTCCTCGGACTCGGTGTGAAGATCCCCGATGTGTCACTCGGCACGTTACTGTCCACGGGCGCCAACGCCCTCGAATCATCTCCGTGGGAGTTCTATTTCCCAGCAGCCGTCCTCTCCATGCTCACCGTCTCCATGGCGTTCATCGCCGACGGTCTACGTGACGCCCTCGACCCCAACTCCGCCGCAGGAGGCACCGCATGAGTCAGTCCCCCGTACTCACCGTCCGCGATCTCAGCGTCTCCTTCCCCTCCGAGGCCGGAACAGTCGAGGCTGTCCGTGGCGTCGATTTCGATCTGTACCCGGGAAAAACACTCGGTATCGTCGGCGAATCAGGGTCGGGAAAGTCCGTCACCTCCATGGCGGTCATGGGACTGCTTCCGACATACGCCGCGATCAGTGGTTCCGTCCGTCTCGATGATCGGGAGATCCTGGGTCTGTCCGATGCGAAGATGTCCAAGATCCGGGGCAACGACATCGGCATGATCTTCCAGGATCCGCTCTCAGCACTAACCCCCGTCTTCGACATCGGAACTCAGATCGTCGAGGCCATCCAGGCACACCGTGACCTGCCGAGAAAGAAAGCCTGGGCGGAAGCCGTGGAACTCCTTGATCTCGTCGGAATACCTGATCCCGCTGCCCGGGCCAAAGCGTTTCCCCACGAGTTCTCCGGTGGCATGCGGCAGCGTGTGGTCATCGCCATCGCAATCGCCAACAAACCCAAGGTGCTCATCGCGGATGAGCCGACCACAGCCCTGGACGTGACGATCCAGGCTCAGATCCTTGACCTCATCAAACTCGCGCAGAAGGAAACCAACGCCGCGACAATCATGATCACCCACGACATGGGTGTCGTGGCAGGAACCGCAGATGATGTCCTCGTGATGTACGCCGGAAGACCGGTGGAAAAAACCGACGTCCACACACTCTTCGACAACCCGAAGATGCCCTACACCGTCGGCCTCCTCGGTTCCATACCGTCCCTCGTCGCCACCGAGAAGACCGCGCTGACGACTATCGAGGGCTCACCGCCAGTGGTGGTCAACCTCCCCGATGCCTGCACATTCGCACCACGCTGCCCCATCGCGATACCAGCCTGCCTCGACCGCGAACCGGTCCTCACTGAAGTAAGTCCAGGCCAGCACGCCGCCTGCATTCGCAGTTCCCACATCTCCGAACGAACCCTGGACGGAGAAACAATCTTCCCGGTGCCACCCCGCCCGGAGGAGATTCTGGGCGACGTCCCGAGGGAGGAACGAAAAACGGTTCTCGAGGTCAAGAACCTCGTCAAAACCTATCCTCTGATGAAGGGCGCACTGCTCAAGCGCCGGGTCGGCTGGGTTGAGGCCGTCAAGGGACTCACCTTCGACATCAAAGCCGGCGAATGTTTCGCGGTCGTCGGAGAATCCGGTTGCGGTAAGACCACGACACTGCTCGAGTTGATGGAACTGAACCCAAACGAAGAAACCACCATCATCCTCAACGGCACAGACACCTCAAAGATCTCCCGCCGTGAACGACGGCTCCTGCGCAAGGACATCCAGATCGTCTTCCAGGATCCGATGGGTGCCCTCGATCCACGACTCACCGTCTCCGAGATTCTCAGGGAACCCCTCGACGCCCTCGGCTGGGATGGCGACAAGGATGATCGGGTCTCCGAACTCATGTCTCTCGTCGGACTCAACCCGGAACACGTCGACCGATTCCCAGGTCACTTCTCCGGCGGCCAACGGCAACGTATCAGTCTCGCCCGGGCACTCGCGGCAAACCCCAGTCTCATCGTACTGGATGAGCCCGTCTCCGCTCTCGATGTCTCCATCCAGGCTGGCATGCTCAACCTTCTTGATGAGCTCAAAGCCCGACTCGGAATCTCCTATCTTTTCGTCGCACATGACCTGTCCGTCATCCGGCACATCTCCGACAGAGCCGCCGTGATGTACAAGGGGACCTTCGTCGAGCACGGCCCGACCGATGAACTCTTCGACAACCCCCAGCACCCCTACACACAGGCGCTCATGTCGGCTATTCCCATTCCTGATCCCACAATTGAGCGCAACCGGACCCGTATCAAACTCGACGAGGCCTACTCACAGATCACCACGTAACCGGCCCCTAAATCACACAGCGAATAAAACGGGAGGCGGGGTCTCGGAGCGGAGCAACCCGCTCCACAGGCCGACCGATCTCCCACGCTACGTGTTCAGAACAGCCCTCAGCGTTCTTCCGCAGCCAACTGACCACACGCGGCGGCGATCTCCTGGCCCCGGGTATCACGGACAGTGCAGGCGACCCCCTGTGCCACGACCCGACGCACGAACTCCGCCTGCCGATCCTTCGGGGACGCGTCCCACTTCGACCCCGGAGTGGGATTCAACGGAATCAGATTCACATGGACCCTGGCCCCCAGAGCGTTGCGGAGCTTTTTTCCGAGCATGTCCGCTCGCCAGTCCTGATCGTTGATGTCCCGGATTAACGCGTACTCGATGGAAACCCGCCGTCCCGTCTGGTCCGCGTAATAACGCGCAGCATCCAAGACTTCGTCGACGGACCACCGGTTGTTCACCGGAACGAGAGAGTCTCGCAGCTCATCATCTGGCGTGTGCAGGGACACGGCGAGGGTGACCGACAGTCCCTCATCCGCGAGTCTGCGGATCGCGGGAGCGAGTCCCACCGTGGACACCGTGACGTTTCGCTGGGAGATACCGAAACCGCGCGGGTTCGGTTCCGTAATTTGTTTCACCGCGTGCACCACACGCTTGTAGTTGGCCAACGGCTCCCCCATACCCATGAAAACGACGTTAGACAATCTGCGCCCCTCATCGCGCATGGTGGCGGCTGCAGCCCGTACCTGATCCACGATCTCACCGGTGGAGAGGTTGCGGTCCAGCCCTCCCTGCCCCGTGGCACAGAACGGACACGCCATACCGCATCCCGCCTGGGACGAGATGCACAACGTAGCTCGATCCGGGTAGCGCATCAGTACGGATTCGAGAAGTGTGCCGTCATGCAGTCGCCAAAGCGTTTTACTGGTCTGCCCTTCATCACAACTGATGCTCCGAATGCAGGTCATCATATCGGGGAACAACGCATCCCGGACCGTGTCACGTTGCGCTGCCGGGAGGTCCGTCATCGTACGCGGATCCGCTTCCAACCGGCCATAGTAGTGGCGGGCGAGCTGGTCGGCACGGAATCGCGGTAACCCGAGGTCGGAGAGGGCAGCGATGCGACGTTCTCCATCGAGATCAGCGAAATGGGTGGGCGGCATACCCCTTTTGGGGGCCGCGAAAACCAGGGGTAATTCCTTTGTCATAGTTCCCCCATCATTGCACGACAGACAACGATTCATGGAACCGGTGGGTTGTGTATCCCACCGTAAAGCCGTTGAATGGGGTCATGACCCGAAACACAGAGGCCTCCGACGCCGACTCCACGGAACTGACATCTGACGCTCCCACCCCAGTTACCGGATACCCGGCCAACGATGTTCCAGCAACCCAAAACACGAAAGCCCGCACGGTCGCCGGTAGCACTTGGGTCGCCTTGATCATCGGAGCACTACTGCTGATCCTGCTGCTCGTCTTCATCATGCAGAACCAGCAGCACGTCGATCTCACTCTCTTCGCCTGGGAGTTCAGTGTTCCCGCGGGTGTCGGGGTTCTACTCGCAGTGATCACCGGAGCATTGATCATGGCTCTCGTGGGAGGCATGCGGATGCTCGAACTCCGACGGGAACTGAAGAAGTACCGCTGAACAGTATCCCTGACAGATGAGGGTCCCGTTCCGGCTCTCTTGTCCGGAACGGGACCCTCTCATGCTCCTGCTTCTTCGTCTCTGGATCAGGTCTGAAGGAAACTCAGAACCAACCAGGTGACCATCGCTGACGGTAGTAAACCGTCCAGCCGGTCCATCAGGCCACCGTGTCCGGGGAGAAGAGTTGACATGTCCTTGATACCGAGTTCCCGCTTGAACTGGCTCTCCACCAGATCACCGAGTGTCGCACACACGACGAGGCCGGGCCCCAGGATCAGGCCCCGCCACCAGATATCATCGAGAAGGAAGTGCACGAGGAGAACACCGGACACCGTTCCGAGCAGCATGGAGCCAGCGAACCCCTCCCATGACTTCTTCGGACTGACGGCAGGCGCCATCGGATGAGCACCGAAGATGACTCCGAAGACGAAACCACCGATGTCCGAGGCAATCACGCACACCATGAAGGTGACGATGAACATCTGCCCCGGCACGCCTTCCCGATTGATCAGTGAAAGCATCGCCGCGAACGACGCGAACAGCGGTATCCAGGTCAGTACAAAGATCCCGAGCGAGGTATCACGGAGATAGTTCTGGGGAGCGGTATTCGGTCCATGATGGAAAAGACGCCCGAACATGAGCGCAAGTACACTCACCACGAAGCCAGCCACCAGGCCTTTCGTCCCGAACGGCCACGATAACCAGAGCATCATCTGTCCACCGGCAAAGAGAATCACCCTGGGGATGACATAACCCTTTTCCTTCAACCGGGAATGCACTTCCCAGGTGGCGACACCAACCGCAGCGGCAACGGCCGGATACCAGCCGAACGGGACGACGAAGATCATCAGCAGAACGATCGTTCCGAGTCCGACACCGACTCCGATGGCTTTCTTCAGGTCCCGCCCGGCGGAATTACGGGGTTTCGGGAGATGGTCGAGGCCGAGGGCACGCAATGATTCAGCAACATCGGCGCTTCCTCCGCGCAGACCACCGGAGAACAGTCCGCGTACCGGGTCGTCGGAGTCGGTACTCTCCGTATCGGCAATCACAGCACCGTCGAGTACCGACGGATCGGGAAGCCCCGCGTAGTGGGCTGTCGAATCATCGCGATTCTGGGGCGTGGTGTGGTTTTCAGACATGACAGATCCGCAGCGGAGGTCTCCCGGCTAATGCCTGATAAAAGCCCTCGAAGCACGCCCTCGGGGCTTCGGCACGCACGGGAAACTGTCTACCGGATTCGATGGTGGCCATCTAGACCTCCATCAACTCCTTCTCCTTCTTCTCCACAAGCTCATCGACCTGCGCAACATACTTCTGGGTCGTCTTGTCCAATTCCTTCTCTGCGGCGATCACCTCATCCTCGCCCGCATCTCCGTCCTTCTGGATCTTCTTCAGAATCTCCATATGCTTACGACGCACATTGCGGATGGCGATCTTCGCGTCCTCACCCTTCGATTTGGCCAACTTGACCATGTCCCGACGGCGTTCCTCGGTGAGCTGAGGAACAGTGACACGCAGTACCTGACCGTCATTCGTCGGATTAACACCGAGATCGGAGTTGCGGATCGCATTTTCGATCACGTTCATCACGTTCTGCTCGTAGGGGCGGATGATGAGCATCCGTGGCTCCGGCACCGAGATCGTCGCCATCTGCGTGATCGGGGTCGGTACACCGTAATACTCTGCGACGATACCGTTAAACATGCCTGGGTTAGCTCGACCTGTCCGGATGGTGGTGAGATCCTCTCGGGCGTGCTCGACAGAATTGGTCATTCGTTCCTCAGCTTCGAGGAGAGTGTCATCGATCATGATTGTTCGCTTGTTCCTTCGGACTCGGCCGACCGACGCCTCCCCCAGTACCACGTGTATCAGCGGAGCATTGTCGTGGCCAGGGCAGACAGCGGAATGGGGCTGGACTGGTTTGGTTTTCTATTTCTCCCGATTAATCTATCAGGACTGCACGAGGGTTCCGATGCCCTCGCCGGTGACGGCGCGTGCGATATTTCCCTCAGTGAGCAGATTGAACACCAAAATCGGCATATTGTTGTCCATGCACAGGGAGAACGCGGTAGCGTCCGCGACCTTCAACCCCTTCTCGATGCAGTCCCGGGGGGTGATCTGATCGAAAAGCTGGGCATCGGGATTCGTCCTGGGATCAGAATCGTAGACACCATCGACGCCCTTCGCCATAAGCAACACCTCACAGTCGATCTCCAGGGCACGCTGCGCGGCCGTCGTATCCGTCGAGAAGTAAGGCATACCCATCCCGGCACCGAAGATGACGACACGTCCCTTCTCCAGATGACGCTTTGCCCGCAGCGGAAGGTACGGCTCCGCGACCTGGGCCATGTTGATCGCGGTCTGAACACGGCAGTCAATACCGAGCTGAACGAGGAAATCCTGGAGCGCGAGGCAGTTCATCACGGTGCCGAGCATGCCCATGTAGTCCGAGCGGGCACGGTCCATGCCACGCTGCTGAAGCTGCGCGCCACGGAAGAAGTTTCCCCCACCGATGACAACCGCAACCTCGGTTCCATTGTTGACCACCGCAGCGATCTGACGGGCGACATTCTCCACCACATCCGGGTCAATGCCGACCTTGCCTCCGCCGAACATCTCCCCCCCGAGCTTCAACATCACCCGTTTGAATCCCTGGCGTTTGGTGCTCGCTTCATCGGCCATGCCGCAGTGTCCTTCCATTGTGGATCTCGTGGTTTGATCGCGGTTCTACATATCTTCGGTGTCTTCCTCTACCATCAGGCGATCTTACCCGAGTCCCGGATCACCTCCCGATGGCACAGCCAAATGGCACTGTCACTCGTGGATCTCACACGTCCTCGGCTCAGGGCTAGCGAGACAAAAGCGGGCGACCCGAGCCATAGGAAAATTTCAGCAACCCATTATTTTTTCCCAACAGAACTATCTAAGGCAAGGTTGGTCTGTACCCGACCTAAAGGAACATTGCATGAGGCCCCTATACCCACCGGGACCGGAAAGGGGACATCATCGCCGAGTTTGTCACGGACCTTCCATCTCTCCCGCCGCTACCGCCGTTGACACCGCAGTTGGTTCAGATTCTCGGCGCACTCGGAGTCGGACTGTCATAAGCCTAATCGCCATGATCTTCGGCACGGACAACCGGCGAAGAATCCGCTAACCAGACCCCGTAACCTGAACGCGGTGCAACCCGGAAACCGACGCCCAAACCCCAACCGAAACGCACGTCGAAAATCATCGCGAACGTTCGGCTCATTTCTGGACAGCAACTCACTTCAGAGAACGGCGTATATTTCGCCGCGATGTAGAGCGACGGCAATTTCGTGATCCGGCACACCAGGGATCTGGGTGACAGGAACCTAAAAAGTCGCCGGAAACGATGCGTACATGCGTATGCAGAAGGACGGGAACCTCATGTTCTACTGCCAGTGGCAGAGCACCGTCTGCATCGAACACCGCAAACACAGTGGCCCGTATTCTGGAACGCGGCAACGACGGTGTTCTCCGGGGCAAAGGAGAGAACGGCCATGTCTTCTGGATGCATCCGGAGCACAAAACAGACACTTCCACCAAAACAAGCAAAGCGATGGACCGTCTGACCTCTCAAACACGGGGCAAGCAGGACAATCACTGCGCGAACCAGTGCGTAGCCCTCTTCAACCACTACAACGAGAACATCCTCGGACATCGTTTCATTCCCGCGTACTACGCCAGGGATCTGTACGCGGCCGCCCCCCCCCCGGGGCGCACTGGGAGAAACTGCCTGCGAATGCGAAGCCACGCCGCGGTGATGTCGCTGTCTGGGGCCGAGGCTGGCCGTGGGCCCCAGAGGCAGGCCACGTGGCCATGGTCACCTCAGACAGTGGCTCGCATGTCAAGGTGTGGACCCAGAACCCCGGAGCCGCGCACGAAGCAAAATTCACCAAATCCCATCTCATTGGCTATCTGAGGCCCAAGCTCTGATCACTGTCCTCAGGTAACCACGATGGCGGAACCACCATCTAAGTTGTTCCGCCACAGACAGAACACCGGAAGCGCCCTCCCCGTTCATGGAGAGGGCGCTTCCGGTGTTTCTATCCCGAAAAAGAGCTAGGCCTAGTGCTGGCCGACCTCGTAACGGACGAACCCGCTGAGGGTGACACCGGCCTCTTCCATGATGGCTTTGACGGTCTTCTTGTTGTCCGTCACAGAAGCCTGCTCGTTGAGGCAGACATCCTTGAAGAAACCGTTGAGACGCCCTTCGACGATCTTGGGCAGGGCCTTCTCCGGCTTGCCCTCCTCACGGGAGATGGTCTCCGCGATGTTACGCTCCTTCTCCACGATCTCGGCGGGGACGTCATCCCGGTTGAGGTAGCTTGCCTTCATCGCGGCGACCTGCATCGCTGCCACTCGGGCAGCTTCAGCAGCCTGCTCGCCTTCACCCGTGTAGGCCACGAGCACACCGACTGACGGGGGCAGGTCGGCGGCACGGTGGTGCAGGTAAACAGCTACGTTGTCACCCTCGACGGTGACTGCGCGACGCAGTTCCAACTTCTCGCCGATCTTGGCGGAGAGCTGCTGGATCGCTTCTTCGGCAGTAGCACCATCGACCGGTGCGTTCTTCAGATCCTCCGGGGAATTCGCCTTCACGGAGGCGGCCGCCTCGGCGATCTTCGCGGCAAAAGCCTTGAACTCGTCATTCTTGGCGACGAAGTCAGTCTCGGAGTTGATCTCGACCATGGTGTTCCCGGAGACGGCGATCAAGCCCTCAGCGGCGGTGCGCTCAGCGCGCTTACCGACATCCTTCGCACCCTTGATACGCAGGAACTCAATGGCCTTGTCGAAGTCGCCGTCATGCTCGGCCAGTGCCTTCTTACAGGCCATCATGCCGGAACCCGTGATATCACGGAGCTTCTTTACGTCTGCAGCAGTGTAGTTCGCCATTAGGGGGCGATCCTCCTTGTTGGGTTATTAAAACAGAAATCTGTGCGTGGGATACGTCGTCGACGAGCCTAGCCGGACAGCAAAACCGTGGGAACCGGTTGCCAGACATCCTCGACGCCCGGAATCCTCCCGGATACCGAGTGTGTCCGATCTCATCCGGGCCTGCAGGGTACCCGCAGATCCGGGGGTACCCTTGCGACACGAAACCCCCGCGCCTTGATCCTCCCCGGCCCCCATCCACTGACCGTGGATGGTTGGTGGTGTGGTGGCTGGGTCGCGGCGAGGGGGTGTGAGATCAGACGGAGGCGTTGACTACTCCGCGGCAGCGGTAGCTTCGGTGGTCTTTTCCTCGGCGGGCTGCTCTGCGGCGACCTCTTCCTTCGGAGCGGACTCAGCGACGGCCTCGGTGGCTTCGACCTTTGCGGCGACCTCGACCTTGGCGGTCTCGTCAGTGGCCTCAGCCTTGCTCTCGCCTGCGTTTTCCTTGGCTGCGGCCAGTTCGCGATCGGAGCGGGCCTTCTTGCCTGCCTCAACAGCGGAGGAGATGATACGGCTCAGAACGGAGATGGAGCGGATCGCATCATCGTTGCCGGGAATCGGGAAGTTGACGACATCGGGGTCGCAGTTCGTATCCAGCACGGCGACGACCGGGATGTTCAGCTTGTGAGCCTCACTGACGGCGATGTGCTCCTTGTTGGTGTCGACGATCCACAGTGCGGAGGGCACGCGGGTCATGTCGGAGATACCACCCAGGACGCGCTCGAGTTTGGTGCGCTCGCGGGTCAACATGAGGATTTCCTTCTTGGTGCGGCCATCATAGCCGTCCTCAGCCGCGTCCATGGCCTGCAGTTCCTTCATGCGGTGCAGGCGCTTGGAGACGGTCTGGAAGTTGGTGAGCATGCCACCCAACCAACGGTGATTGACGTACGGCATACCGACGCGGTCAGCCTCGGTGGCGACAGCTTCCTGCGCCTGCTTCTTCGTGCCGACGAAGAGGATGGTTCCACCGTGGGCGACGGTCTCCTTGACGAATTCGTAGGCCTGGTCGATGTAGGTCAGCGTCTGCTGCAGATCGATGATATAGATGCCGTTACGGTCGGTGAAAATGAAGCGCTTCATTTTCGGGTTCCAACGGCGGGTCTGGTGTCCGAAGTGGACACCGGCGTCGAGAAGCTCGCGCATGGTCACAACTGCCATGGTGATGCTCCCTTTCTGTGCTCGGAGTTTCGGTTCTTGATTGTGCGGGTTTTTATCCCGCACCCTGGCGACCAACACCCGACTTCCCACCCAGGCGACACCAACCAAACAACAGCGGTGAAATCCGGGACCACGGGAAGTCTGTTCAGGTTTCCGGAAGCGGGCCAGATCGCCCAGAATCCCCTCAAAAAGAGACCCGGCAACCAGGTGCGTCCGGCATGTGGCCGCGCGTAGTCAGCACACCCGGGAACGGGCACACTGCTAACCAGCAATTCTAGCCTCATAATCGCCGCGAAGCCAAAAGAATCTGCCATAACCATCCGGAACCGATGACCCCTGTGCATCAACGGCCACAGGCATCACAGCACTCACAGCATCCGGATGTTACGGTCCCTGGAGATCCATGCCCCGGGCACTATAAACACCCATGATTCACCGACTCCGACGCGGCAGTTGTCGCGGAACCGCTCTCATTCCCGTGCTCGGGTTCCTCATGCTCATCATCCCGTCGACGCATCCCGACACCACGACACCCGCACACGCGTGGGTGTCACCCAGTACCGGCAAAGAGAGCCCGGGCACGGTCCTCCGTCCGTTCGACCCTCCGGAGCAAGATTGGTTACCGGGACACCGGGGCGTTGATCTCGAGCTGTCTCCCGGCGCTCCGGTGCACGCCGCGGGGGGCGGCACGGTCCGATTCTCGGGTTCCGTTGCAGGCATCGGAACCGTCTCCATCGACCACCCAGACGGAACCAGAACGACCTACCAGCCTGTCGTCGCGACAGTGTCCACCGGTGACACCGTCACGGAGGGACAGATCATAGGCAGGCTGGGATCAGATCCACGCGGTTGGCCCGGGATCAGTTGGGGCGCACTACAGGAAGATTCCTCTTATATAAATCCTCTGAGCCTTCTCCCGAGGCCACTCATTCGACTCAAGCCCGTGGATGAGCCTGTCTGAACGCCTCCCCCAAACGCGCGGTCGACACATGCGTGTAGATCTGCGTGGTCTGCAGAGAGGAATGGCCAAGTAACTCCTGCACCTCCCGGATATCCGCACCACCGTCAAGCAGATGCGTCGCGGCACTGTGCCGGATCCCGTGCGGAGTGAGTCCATCCGTGCCCGCAGTCACAGCCGCAGCCTGCACGATACGACGAACCTGACGAGGGTTGATGCGACCACCGCGAACCCCGACGAACAACGCGTTTTCGGTAGCACACGCGAGATGTCCGCGTCCGGTGTCCAACCAGGCACCGACGGCAGCGGCCGCCGTCGGCCCGAAAGGAAGTACCCGCTGTTTCCCGCCTTTGCCCGTCACCCGTGCCATGCGCGTGGACAGGTCCACGTCAGACACATCGAGACCGCACAGCTCAGAGATCCGGACCGCACTGGCATACAGGAATTCGAGCATCGCCCGGTCCCGGAGCTGCTCGGGCTCTGTGTCTGCATCCACCGATTCGAGCACACACGCGGCCTCATCAATCCGTAGTACCCGAGGAAGATGGCGGGTCGTTTTCGGACTCGCGAGCCGGGCCGCGACATCGGCTGGCAAATAACCCTGCCGGACCGCCCAGGCGCTGAAGGATCGAACGGCCGCGGTACGCCGAGCGAGAGTGGCACGTGAAAGCCCGTCGCGGTGGGCGTCCGCCAGCCACGCTCGCAGCGCCGACTGAGTGAACTCACCCCATTGACCCATGGATTCAAAAAGGGGCGACAGATCACTACGGTAAGCACGAACCGTCGCAGCCGAACGGTTCTCCACCAGAAGAAGATGTTCACAGAAGTCTTCCAGCGCCTCCGGCAGAGGCCCTGCGGAAACAGGCACCTTCTCGTCAGCAGTCACATACACCACCTTCCGGCAGCGGGAGTCGGCGATGGAGCAGGAGTAAACGAAATCGAGAATCAGAGATGATCCTACTCGGACATGCGGAAGGCGGCACGATCATCCCTGACCGTGCCGCCTTCGCATCTGACTCACCCATATGCATAACCCTAGCGCCTTCATCAGCCTCATCCAGGACTTGGAGGTGCGGACACCGCCCGGTGCGTGAGAAGCTTCAGAGGCAGTTGCGACAAGGAACCAGCCCGAACCTTGAAGCAGTAACTTAGGCTTGCCTCTGTAACTTTAGGGTTGGCTCTGCAATCGTGCAACCCTTTGGTTGAAGTTTCTTCAGCCGATCGTTTCCAGCTCGCGCCGCCAGCCAGAACGGTCTCTTCGGACCAATCCCTTCTGCTGCAGGTCAACAAGGATATGAACGGTCAACGGCACTGTGATCCCGGCAGCTTCGGCGATCGCTTCTGTGACACAGGTCTCAAAAGATGTAGCATCGTAGACCTTCAGTTCCGTGTGACTGAGTAACTGAGCCGCATTGGCGGGAAAAGCCAATTCGTACTGTTCCTTCACATCGAGAGTTCCCAGAGGCTCGATCAGCTCCCTGATCTCGTCAGCAGACGTCACCATCTGGGCGTCGCCATTCCGAATCCTCTCGTGACAGCCGAGTGAAGCGCGACTCGTCACCGGGCCAGGTACAGCCATCGCCACAGAGCCCAATTTCGCCGCCCAGGTGAGAGTGTTGAGCGCTCCTGAACGCCACGCAGCCTCCACAACAACGGTGCCCTGAGCCAATGCCGCGACAAGCCTGTTTCTCGTGAGAAAGCGGTGCCGCGCCGGATGGACACCCGGTGGATACTCTGTGATGACAGCCCCGCGAACATCATCGCCCGATACCCGGTCGAACAAGGCGGCGTTGCGTGCCGGATAGCAGCGTCCCATTCCGCACGCCGCAACGACCACCGTCGGGATCCCGTTCTCCACCGCGGTCTCATGCGCAACAGTGTCAACACCGAGTGCTCCGCCAGATACAACAGTCCACTGGGATGCCGCCAGCCCTTCGACGAGCATGCGGGTCGCCTCCCACCCGTAGCGGGTGATGGCGCGGGTCCCGACCACGGCAACCGCCCTCTCCGACAATTGCGCCAGAGCATCTCCCCGCACCCACAGCGCATGCGGAGCGACGGCATCCTTCCCACCTGACCTGCCTGCGTGATCCCGTGCTGAGTCAGCGAACGCGAAAGCCCGATCAAACTGCTCCGTCGGCCACTCATCATCATCCGGGGTGATCAGCCTGGCCCCCTCCCGATCCGCAGTGATGAGATCAGCCGCAGCCCGGTCGACCAGGTATCGGCTGGCCGTCTGTTCCAGGAGCGGACCGATCCACTTTTCCCGCGCACGAATTCCAGCCGCGATCGCCTCCACGTCGTGTCCCTCCGACAGTAGATGTTGCAGGGGAGCCGATGGCCCCTCGATAACCCGTGAGAGGTAGGCCCACGCATGTCGGCGACGCGACCACCGTGAACTGAATTCAATCCGGTCAGTCATCAGCGGGCTCCATTCCACCGGAGACGGAGTATTCCAACGCGCGGGCAATGTGATCCAGATCCGGACGATTCCGCTGTTCCAGGTCAGCCAATGTCCACGCGAGACGGAGAGTCCGGTCGACCCGTCTCTGACTGATTCGTCCACGTGCCGTATGACTGGCAAGGAACGCCATGGCCGCGTCCTCCGCAGCATGATCCCGACGGAGCACAGCCCCGGAGATATCCGCGGTGAGCACCGCTTCCCCACCCGCATGCCGCCACCTGTATGACGCCCGTTCCCGGGCCACCGCCACCCGTTCAGCCATAACCACCGACGATTCCTCACTGCCCGGTGTCACCACAGCGCCACGGGCCCGTGTCGTTACGTGCAGGTCGATTCGGTCCCGCAACGGTCCGGACAGATTGGAGAGGTGACGTGCCCGTTCCCCGGAGCGACACCGGCACCGGCGTGCACTCTCCGCGGCGCAACGACAGGGATTGGCGGCGAGTACGAGCTGGAATCTGGCGGGGAACGTCACATCCCTCCGCGACCGGAGCACCCGCACCATTCCGGTGTCCAGGGGTGTGCGGAGGCTGTCGAGTGTCCCCGCAGGAATCTCACTCACCTCATCGAGGAACAACACGCCATGGTGAGCCAGGCTCACAGCCCCGGGAAGCGGCGAACCCGCCCCTCCCCCCAACAGAGCGGCACGGGTGATGCTGTGGTGGGGTGCAACGAACGGTGCCCGGAGCACCGGCCCCGTGAAGGTCCTCCCCGCAACCGAATGCACCGCAGTCACTTCCAGACGTTGCCTTTCCGACAACGACGGGAGAATACCCGGAAGCCGGGCCGCGATCATGGACTTACCGGACCCGGGAGGACCGGTCATCAGCATGTGATGACCTCCTGCGGCGGCGATCTCCGCAGCCAAACGGGCCTCGGGTTGTCCGAGTACGTCGGAGAAATCAGGGACGGCTTCCTCCAGCTTCACCCCACACGCCACCTCAGACACCGAAGCAAGCTCTCCACGACCGACAGCCCACCGAAACGCCTGATCGAGAGTGTCAACAATGAACACCGGAAAAGAAGGAACCAAGGCGGCTTCCGCCGCATTAGCCCTCGGTACGACGGCTCGACCAAGTCCCGCATCACGGGCCGCCAGCAGTGCAGGCAGTACACCGGTGACCGGGCGAACCGCACCATCAAGACCGATTTCACCAAGAATCAGTGTCGAATCCAGGACACCGACACCTTCAGACTGATCCCCCGCGGTGAGAACAGCCAAGGCCATCGCCAGATCGAAACCGGAACCAGATTTAGGCAGTGACGCCGGGGAGAGACTGACCACGATGCGCGTCCTGGGCCACGGCAGGGACGAGTTCAAACACGCGGTACGAATCCGGTCCCGTGCTTCACTGACGGCGGTATCCCCCAACCCGAGCACATGAATGCCAGGTAGTCCACGCCCCACACTGGCCTCGACATCAACGATGCTGGCGGCTATTCCCGTGACCGCCGCCGTACGTGTACTACCGAGTGCCACCGTCGAAATCCTCCCAGCACTCGATCCCCCAATTGTCCCCACGCGGCAGAATGAGAACCGCGTCAAAACGCACGGCAGGTGCCGGGTGATCCGACAACCACAATGCCGCCGCCCGTCTCATCCTGGACACCTTGCGGCACGAGACGGCCTCAATACCACCAAACGCAGCGGTGGACCGGGTCTTCACCTCGACAAAGACGACGGTTCCGTCACGGGTTTCCGCAATCAGATCGATCTCCCCCACCGGATACGAGACATTTCTGGCGAGGATACGGTGACCTGTGCTCCGGTAATGGTGTGCAGCGATATCCTCGCCGACGCGTCCGATTTCAGGCGATGTGAGGGTAGGCATGAAGATGTCTCCTAAGAATGGGCGATAAGGTTCCCCACCCCAGTCCCCGGGACACCGGTGGTGGTGACTCCACCGTCCCCCGAAACGCAAAATCGGGTGCCCGGTCCCCGCACACTCTGTGCACAACACGGCAGAATCAACAGTTGTCCACCGGTCCATCCTGTTTCCGGCCCCGCAAATGATCACTACCGATTCATCAGGTTGAACGACGCCCACAGTCCCGACCCCCGTCACCGGAGCACGGCGCTTCTGGACCTGAACGAAAAGCTGCCCACAGCGCGGCGTGGAGCCGGTTCCCGAGTCCTCCCGCAGAGCCGACCGTACGGTCACGGAGTGAAAGCACGCTGTCGAACATCCATCCTCCGAAATTGCGATTCCCTACCGCGGGGCGATGCAGCCGCAGCGACGTCACCACGCATCGAAGCAGCGGCAACGAACACATGGATGCCGCAACCGAGATTCCACCATTGAGTCGAACGAATCCCCCACAATCCCGGCCCGGGACTACGCCCACCCGGAGCACCGACAGTCATCGGCGCCGAGGCTGACCCACGCTTTTCGAGCGCCCGGCAGTCCCTCGACCCAAAAGCACCCGTGACGAGACAGCCGAAATCCGGCTCGCACTCTGCGCCGCCACAGTCTTCTTCACCCACCACATGGTGTTCCGCATGCTCGGGGTGATCTTCGTCTGCAGTCCATCACGCCAGGAGCGGCGCATTTCGGTGGCCATGTCGGCGTCCTACCTCCTGACGACGGCATCGACTCTGGTGTCGGTTTTGCCCATCTCCCGACACACGGTTGCATTCCACTCACCAGTGTGGGAACACTGGGCGTTGTGACGATGAATGCAGGCACCGGACCTGACGTGCGCGACAGACCGTGCACCGGCCAGGCGGGCGGGGCACGAACCCCGGTCGAGGTCACGATTCGGTGGGATCACGCATGACGAGCAGCGTCACACTCTCTGAACTGGAACGGGTAGCACGCGCACATTTCGTCGCAGCCGACCTACCCGGAGCCGTCCTCCATGTCGTCACGTCCGACGGGCCGCTGCTCACCGTTGAACACGGTGAACTCTCGGTGAGGACCCCGGTGATGCTGGGATCGACCAGCAAGTCAATGACTGCTGCACTGCTCTTACAGCACGTCGACGAAGGACTGCTCAGGTTGGATGACCCGGCGACACGATACCTGACAGAGGCGGATCTCCCGGAGGACATCACCCTCAGCGACCTCGCCTGCCACGTCAGTGGCCTGCGCACAGACGCCACTCCCGGGCGCCTCACCCGACGACGCGAACAGAGCTTCAGCTACGCCAACCAGAACTACAACCTGCTCGGGCAGGTCCTCAGCACGGCCTCAGGGGTCCCGTTCGGACGCCTGCTGTCCGCTCGGATACTGGAGCCACTGGGGATGCGACACAGTGGGTCCGCGCCTGAGGTCATCGGCACGCGCGGCCGGACAAACGTCTTCGGAAAGAACTGCCCGGCTATGCGGGCCGACTTCGGCCCAAAATCATGGATCCAGGGGCCGTCCGGAGGCGTCGTTGCCTCATCTGAGGATGCAGGCCGGTTCCTGTCGATGATCCTGTCGGGCGGCACATTCTGCGGTCGACAGATACTCTCACAGTGCGCGATCGACACGATGCTGAATTCCGGTGTCACCGTGCGACGCAGCCCAGCAGTCAGCGACACCTTCGGTGACTCCGGCTTGTACGGCTTCGGATGGGTGAAGAAGGACATCGCGGGTCATGCCGTCTACACGCACAGTGGTAAAGTCCCGCAATCCTCGAGCGTCTTCGGCCTCGTACCTGATCTGGGCATCGCGTTCGTTCTGGTAACCAACCTCGGTGACTTCCCGGTGCGTACGCCACTGCTCGAAGACCTGGGCGGAGACATCATTCGTGTGCTGCTCAACCTGCCCATCAAGGAGCTCCCGGACAAGCGGAAGGCACGAATACGACAGAGCATCCTGAATCTGGCCTATGCCGCATTCCTGACGGTCGGAGTCTTCGGCTGGCACTCGCGCACGCGACCCCGACGACTGGAGGAATCGCTGCTGTACCACGCCGTACTACCGACGGCCCTGATGCTCGGTATCCGTCAGGCGTCCGGGACGCCGTGGCCGTGGCTGTTCCGCTTCGCCCCCGACGCAATCGGCGTCCTGACGGTCGGCTGCCTCAGCATGGTCACCAGTGGCCTGGTACGCATGGCGACCGCAAAGCGAAAGCACGGCCCGACCGGCATCGCGTGATAGACCCGGCGATCAACCGACTCACCTTGATTCTCATTCACAAGACTCGGAACCGAACCCAGGACGGTTCAGCCGGGGTTGCATACCGCACCTCTCGCGCCGAGGGCTTGCGCTGACGAGGCGAAATCATCACCGAATGAAACCACCCTCGCTGTTGATCACCTGACCGGTGAGCCACCTGCCGTCGTCGGACACCAGCCAGTCGATCAGGCGCGTCGGATCATCAGGCTCGCCCCACCGACCGAACGGGAAGCGATCCGCCAGCATCTGGCGGAGTTCGTCGGTCACATAGGAGTCCGTATCGATCGGTCCCGGGTTGACGCAATTGACCGTGATACCGCGCGGAGCGAGCTCGTGCGCCACGGTCGCGAGGATGCCTACCAAGGCGGCCTTGGCGGCCCCGTAGGCAACCTCGCCGGGCATGGGCCCGAGGTTCTGGCCTGAGGTCATCATGACGATTCGACCACCCGAACGACCGTCGTGCTGGGCAGCGAACTCCTTGCAGAGCAGAAGGGTGGAACGGGCGTTGACGGCCCAATGATCATCCAGGGACGCAGACGTTTGCTCAAGTAGGGGACCATCGCCGCCGGAGCGAGCATGGTTGGCGACCAGGACGTCGACATGACCAAATGCGGTCCGCGCCTCGCCGACCAGACGGGTTGGCGCATCGGGTTCCGCGAGATCGCCACCGAACGCCTCAACTCGCCGCCCGGGCTCCAGCCGATCGCGAATGGCTGACACCACTGCGTCAACATCATCCGCACCCCACGGTTGATCGGCATCGTGCGGCGCGTGATGGGCGAGAACAAGATCGAACCCACGCGCCGCCAATCGTGAAGCAACGGCGAAGCCTATTCCACCACGCCGAGAACACCGGTGATGAGGGCGACCCTTGACTGGTCCATACCTCATTGAACCACACCCATGGGCAGATCCTGCCTCGTGACCGCGAGTCGGACACCGGTCGAGCGCGGGCAGCCCACGCCCCGTACTCACCTCCACATCGATGACGCCGGCCGTGACACCCCTGACCGCTGCGGTGCGGTTCCTACCGAGCGCCACGGTCGATGTCCTCCCAACACTCGATCGACCAGTGACCCGCGTGCGGGGTCACCAGAATCGCATCAAAACGCACCGAATGCGCGGGATGCTCCGCCAACCAGACAGCCGCCGCACGCCTGACCCTGACGAACTTGAGGGGCGAGATCGCCTCGATCCCACCGAACCACGCCGTGGAGCGGGTCTTCACCTCGACGAAGACGACGGTTCCGTCAGCAGCCTCGACTATCAGGTCGACCTCCCCTTGAGAGCAGGACATATTCCTGGCGAGGATGCGGTCGCCTTGGGACGTGTAGTACCGGGCGGCGGCTTCTTCACCGACACGACCTAGTTCAGCGGGTGTGGGAATGGGCATTCGGGCGACTCCCGGAGGATCGGTGGCAAGGGCTCCGCCGCCCGGCCAGCCATCGTTCGGGACCTGGGGTGACTCTCGGAGGATCGGTGGCAAGGGCTCCGCCCCGTCTGACACAGCGGCGGTGGGTTGCGTAACCGTCCCCCGAAACACCTGCGTCGGAGGTTCCACATCGCCGGGCACTGTGCACAACACGCTGGAACCGGCGGTTGTCCACCGGAGGCCGGGAACGACATGAGAAGAACACCGGCGCTAAATGTGTCTAGATATGTTTACTGCACAGCATGACGATCCGCTCAAGATCAGGTGCGTCCCTGTATTCCAGGTCCGCAAATGTCCATGCGACCCGGAGCGTTCGGTCGACGCGCCGTTGGCTGATCCGGCCCCGCACCGTATGCGCCGCGAGCAGCGCCATGGCCACATTGTCGGCGGGATGGTCCCGGCGCAGCACCGTTCCCCTGACATCGGCGGTGAACTCGCGGTTGACCAGGTCGTCGTGGACGGGCGGTCCCGAACGCCTGTGCCTGCCCCTCCCACGTCAGCTGATGGTGCTGGCCCATCCGTTGTCCTGACAGATCCGCCGCACGGTCCGGTGACACATCGACTCGCCGGCGGCGTGAGCCTCGTCGGCGAGGTAGCGGTAGCCGAACTCCGGGTCCTCCCGGTGAGCGTTGCATGACCTCAGCCCCGACTGAACCACGCAGGGTTCACGGTCCGAATGCTCCTATTCGGGCACGACGTTCACAGACAAGCACCGTGGCACAGTCCTTTTACGGCACCTGTGTGGAGCAGTCATCTCTCGACCCCTGTCGAGGAAGGGGACACCGTGATGGGCGAGACTCACCGCCCCCGGCAGCGGGTTCGCACCACCGCCGACTGAAGTGGGGCGCGATGAACGGAGCCCGGGACACGACACCGGTGAACGTCCGCCCGGCCACAGAGTGCACGGCGGTCGCAGCCAAGCACTCCCGCTCCGTCAACGGCGGGAGAATCCCCGGGAGACGTGCCGTGATCATGGACTTCCCGGACCCGGGTGGACCGATCATCAACATGTCATGGCCACCGGCCGCGGCGATCTCCGCCGCCAGCCGGGCCTCCGGCTGGCCCACGACATCCGCGAGGTTGGCGAGCAAGCCGCCAACGGGCCGGTGCCGCTCAAGCGAACAGACCTGCTCGACGAGCACCTTGAGTCGCCACTCCCGGTCAAAGACACCGGCGACACTGAGGGGCGATGAGTTACGCCGACTGGATCCCGCCACGACATCTGGGATCGTTCCAGGGGCCATCAGACTATCGGCGAAGGCGAGTTGGATGATGGCAATACCCGGGCGTGAGAGCCGTCAGTCCTCCATGGCAAACCGCACGTCAGGTGGGCGGGCCATAGTCTCGTTGAGGACACCTCCATGCCCGTAATCGCCGCAGATCGGGCCGATGGCTAGCGCGGATGCCCGGAAGACCTCGTCGTGGTCGAAGTGGTGGCGACCCATCCCGAAGTACTGGGTACCCTGCCCACCGAAGACGAAGACAACAGGGGTCGTACCCCACGGTGGTGGGCGGCCTGATGAGACACGTCGGTTGGTGGTCCAGATCAGCTACGTCCGAGTTCCAAACGGGCCCAAGTTAGTAAGGTAGCCGAGATCGAAATGACTGCGACAACCAACGGAAGGAGACACTGTATGAAGGTAGGGCGCAACGTGGGCGAAAAACCCGCCAGCAGGCCGGGGACTGACCATGGAAACCACGCGCCGACCCCGATAATCATGAGTAGCTGTACCATGACGACGATGCCGAGAAGCACCGCGATGGCAGGCAGATAGCTGCGCCGGACAGTCGCGACCCAAGCTAGGGGAAGAGCATTTAGTCCCGAGAGCACAGAGACTAAAAAGGGCAGCCAAACACCATTCGGGGAACCGCTCATGGGGCCGAGCGCCACGCCCACGACAAGGGTAACGATCGTGACGAAGACCGAAATGATGAGGACCCATGCGATGAGCGTGAGACACTTGGCCAAGGCAAAGTCGCGGCGGCCTACGGACAAACCGAAGAGGTTGACAATCGTGTTCTGCTCAAACTCTCGACCAAAGGTCCAAGCGCAGACAAACCCAGCTCCGAGGAGTACCGCGACGGAAAGCACCTGTGCACACAGGCCGAGATAAGCGTTCCAACCCTCGCCTTGCACAAGCAGGGAGGCCTTGGCAGCGAAGGCACCCTGGAGATCGGTACGCAACGCGGTGACACCGCCCGCTGCAAGCGCGACCGGGAAAAACACGAGGATCAGCGTCGCTATTCTAACGACGTTCGATCGGCGCAGCTTCTCGGCCTCGAACCGCAGGGTCACCAAGAAGAGTGGACTCATGGCTACGACTCCTTGCTCTGACGCGCTTTGTCGGCGCGTAGAATCGTCTCGAAGAAGACCTTCTCGAGATCGTGGCCGCTCGTGTCAAGGTCACCGACGATCGAACCACGGTGCAGCAGGGTGACATGATCTGCAAGCCGAGCGAGTTCGTCGAGGTGATGACTGGAGATCAGTACCGCCCCGCCGAAGTCGGCGACCTCCCGGATGAGATCACGCAGCGCACGAATGGCGATGGGGTCAAGGGCGTTCGCGGGCTCGTCTAAGATGAGAATCTCGGGGCAAGGTCCAAGCGCCGCAGCAAGGGCGACCTTCTGCCGAGTGTCGAGAGAAAGCCGGTTCGTCCGGACATCGATCCAGGGTGTGAGCCCTAGGCGCTCGACGGTGTGGTTGAGCACCTCGACCGTGCAGGTGTCCGACAGACCACGCAGAGCGAACATATTGCTCAGATGCTCGCGCACCGTGAACTCGGGGTAGAGCGCGGGACCTTCGATCATATGCCCGATCCGGCTCCAAGCCTCAGCTGAGAGCCGGTTAAGGGGGGATCCCAGAAGGCGAATCTGTCCCGAGTCGATGCGCAGCATACCAAGTAAATTGCGCATTAAGGTCGTCTTTCCTGCCCCATTCATGCCGACGAGCGCGTGGACGCTACCAGGTTTAATGTGGAGTGTAACTGCGTCGAGGATTGTCTGGCCTCGTAGCCGAGTCGTCACCTCCGAGATAGCGATGCCATTGTTCTCATCATTCATCAGCGAACTCCTCCGATCCGGAACCGGGGCCACGGGAAACCCTGAGAACAGCGACGACCGCAGCCAACCCTACTCTACTAACACACATTCCCCCAGAAAACTGCTTGATCCCCGCGACAAATCCGTCCTGAAAAGACCAGGAACGATTGGCCCGACCTCGCGGGCCACGACGCCACCACATGAGGGCGAATCTGTGGCTCCTTCGATGAGTTCGCTGGGTAGGCCGCCGTCGAGGCGTAGATGACCACGATAAGCCGAAGTGAGGACGGTACCGAATACGGCAACTCCAAAGGAACCGCCGAGTTGCCGCATACTCTGCACGGGGGTCGAGCCGACCCCGCAGCGTTCGACATCAAGAGATCTCATGGAGAGGTCCATGCAATTCGGCAGAGAACAGTCGATCCCGATGCCTATGATCACATTCCACATTATGAAGTTTGCCGCCGTCAAGGATGTGGTCGTGGTAGCAGCCAAGCCGCACGCAACGGCCAGGACGATGAAGCTGACCGCAACCACAGGCCGATAGTCCCTGGCCTTGAGAGCCACCTCACCAAGGGGAACGGTGATCACAAGGCCGTCAATGAGCGGCAAGGAAACCGTCCGAAGCTAGATGATGACCCGGGCACCGAGTACCACACCTCCGACCAGCGGAACCACCGTAGCAGCGGAGATCCACTCGTTCTCCCCGCTCTAAGGCAGAGCGGGATATTGAGGAGGAAGACGGAACACCACCAGAAGTGATCGAGGAGGAAGCTGACCAGGACCGGTCCTACAGGAATATCAAGGGCGACCGCCGCAATCCACGCCGAGACGGCGCGACTGTGCTCCTGGCCAGCGAAGAGCCGGGTGCGCATCGACATTGACAGTGACATGAAGAAAACCGCTGCATCAACAAGGATCGAGCGCCCTAGAATAAGGGCGCCCGCCCCCAAAGCGCACAGAGCGGAAGCCACGCTGGCCGGGACGTATCCGTTCATGGCTGAAAGTGGTCTGGCTCGGATCGGGTGTTCGTCGGACAGGAGCAGTACTCGGATGACAACTTCGTCTACGACCCTTGGGTGCTCTACGCCCGCGACATCACCACCGCCCCAAATCTCTGCGCCCCCGAATCACTCCGGGATGATCATCTCCGGTTTGTCGAGTTCCTCGATGTTGACGTCCTTGAAGGTGATCACCCGGACGAAGCGCACGAAGCGTGCGGAGCGGTACATGTCCCAGACCCAGGCGTCGGACATGCGTACCTCGTAGTACACCTCGCCGTTGGCGTTGCGTGGGATGAGTTCGACGGCGTTGGCGAGGTAGAAGCGGCGCTCGGTCTCGACGACGTAGGAGAACTGGCTGACGATGTCCCGGTACTCGCGGTACAGCGACAGTTCGACCTCTGCCTCGTAGTTCTCCAGTTCCTCGGCGCTCATTTGTGCCTGACCTCCTCGGGGCCGCGTGTGACAGCTGACGCTGACCCGGCACACCACTGTCGGTGTGCCGTGGCCACATTGGCGTAAGTGTAGCGGTGGACGGGGCTTGCGCCGTGGCGGCGCACCGCGTCCATGTGCGCGGAAGTTCCGTATCCCTTGTGTGCGGCGAAGCCGTAGCCGGGGTGTGTGCGGTCGAGTTCGACCATGATCTCGTCGCGGGTCTGTTTCGCCAGGACGCTGGCTGCGGCGATGCACCGGGCTGCGGCGTCGCCGCCGATGATGGGCAGGCTGGGTGCCCGGAAGCCGGGGACCCGCATGGCGTCGGTGAGGACGTATCCGGGCGGGGTGCCGAGCTGGGCGACCGCGCGGCGCATTCCGGAGATGTTGGCGTGCTGGATGCCCCAGCGGTCGATGTCGTCGGCGTCGATGAGCACGACCGACCACGCGAGTGCGGTGTCCTTGATCAGGGGTGCGAGGCGGGCGCGGAGCGCGGGGCTGAGCTTCTTCGAGTCGGTGAGGCGTTCCAGCTCCGGGATGGGCCCGTCCGGGAGTATGCAGGCCGCGATGGAGATCGGTCCGGCGCAGGCGCCCCGCCCGGCTTCATCGACTCCGGCGACGGGGCCGAGGCCGTGTTTGTCGAGGGCATGTTCGAGGGTCCGGGCATGGGGCATCCGCCGGACCCGGACTTGGCGCACGACGTTCGCCACCACGGTGGTCAGTTCTGGATGTCGGGATCGTCGACGAGGCCGATGCGGCTGATAGGCAGGATGATGGCCTGCACCTTGCCACGGATGTTCTCCTCGGGAATGGTGCCCTGGAACTGGTCCCCGAGGTGGTAACGGGAGTCCGCGGAGTTCGTGCGGTTGTCGCCCATCACGAAGATGTTTCCTTCAGGGACGGTGATGGGGCCGAAATATGTACCGCCGCATTCGACGGATCCGGTTCGTTCGTCGACGGGGTAGGTCGGGGGTTGCTGGATGAAGGAGTCGTCGACCTTTTTGCCGTCGACCATGACACCGGGGTCGCCCGCCTGACATTCGATGGTCTGGCCGCCGGTGGCGATGATCCGTTTGACCAGTGTGTTCTCGTCGGGTGCGACGAGCCCGACGTAGGAGCCGAGGTTCTGCAGACCACGGATGGCGGGGTTTGCGGAGCGGTGCGTGGTGAACTGGGCGTTCCAGGAGTCGGTTCCCTTGAACACGACGACGTCGCCGGCTTTCGGTTCGCTGAAACGGTAGGTCAGCTTGTCGACGGCGATCCGGTCACCGGTACACCCCTCGCATCCGTGCAGGGTTGGTTCCATGGATTGCGAGGGGATGAGGTAGATCCGCCCGACGAAAAGCTGCATTATGGCCACCATGATCAGTGTGAGCACCACGACGACGGGGATTTCGACGTACCACGGGTAGGAACCCTTCTTGTCCTCACGGGATTCTTCGCTGGAGTTTCGTTCAAGAGGCACCGATCCGGTGCCCCGGGCCTCGTTGGGGGCCCGGTCTGCTGCGGGGCTTGGATTCGTCGATTCACTCACGCCCGCTCACGTTACCAGCAGTCGTATCCCTGTCACCGCCGCAGCGAACCATGCACGGGATCAACCCCGGCACAAGAAAACCACCCTGCTCCCCGGCCTGTGGCGAGGGAGCAGGGTGGTCACCGGAGTGCCTGTTCCGTCAACGGGTGCGAAAACACCCGCTGGGGTGGGATCAGCGCTTCTCCTTGATCTTGGCTGCCTTGCCGCGCAGGTTGCGCAGGTAGTACAGCTTGGCACGACGCACGTCACCGCGGGTCAGTACCTCGATGTGGTCGATGTTCGGGGAGTGGACCGGGAAGGTACGCTCCACACCGATGCCGAAGGAGACCTTGCGGACGGTGAAGGTCTCGCGGATGCCACCGTTCTGGCGGCGGATGACGACACCCTTGAAGACCTGGATACGGGACTTTTCGCCCTCGATGACCTTCACGTGCACGTTGACCGTGTCGCCGGCGCGGAATGCCGGGACGTCGTCGCGCAACTGTGCGGCATCGACCTTGTCGAGAATGTTCATGTGTTGATTCCTTAGATTCTGGTGCATGGACAGAGGACCCTGGCGGCGTCTCCCGGTGTCGGGCGCTCGGCCGGTTCGTGCCCGGTACATGTGCGTCGCCCCCGGACTTGGCCCGATATGACAACTGCTCAAGTATGCCACCGGGAAAACCAGGACACAAGCCATCTCCAGTTCTGGAGGACTTGCATCGTGCACTCTCCTCCGTGGACCGATTCCCGGAGCGGCGCTACCCTTCAGACAGAGGGATCGTGCATTATCTGTATCCATGAAGAAGATCACGTGTTTCCTGTCCCTCAGTATGATCCTCCTGGCATCCTGCGCCGGAGATACCGACGATTCCGGGGCAACCATCTCGGGGAGTGAAACTACTGTCACCGCAACCACCGGTACGGAAACCTCCACAACCCCCATCACCGAGGCCGAAGGGAGTGACGATTCCACCAGTTCGGTCCCGAAGACGCCCTCGGAGGTCCCCGAGTTCGACGGGTCCCATGTCTCTCCTGCCGAGTTCGCTGCGGCGATCAACAATGGTGCGATGGTTCTTGATGTGGGTACCGCAGATGAATACCGGGAGAGCCACATCCCGGGCGCCGTTCTCCTCGATGTCACCGCAGATGACTTCGACGCACTCGCCGGACATCTGAACAAGAGCCGGAACTACGCCGTCTACTGCCGCAGCGACGATAGTCGCTCCGAGGAGGCTATCGAGCGTCTACGGGAAGCTGGAATTGATTCCGCCGTTGGACTCGACGGCGGAATCTCGGCATGGGAAGGAGACGTGACTGGGGAGAAGAGCTAGAACTCTACCCACCTCACTTCCCGAAGCCGGCCTTTTTCAGCGCGTCCGCGAGTGACCCACCGGGGGCGGGCCTGCCGTTGGCGTTGCTGCGGGTGCCGTCTCCCCCGCCGCGCCCCTTCCGGCCGCCACGGTTGCCACCACCACTTCGGTTGCCGCTACCCGCACCGCCACGCTGTGGTTTCGGGGCGGGTGCACCTGGTTCGTCGTCGAGCCGCAGGGAGAGCCCGATGCGTTTGCGGTCGACATCGACCTCCATCACCTTGACCTTGACGACCTGTCCGGAGCGGACGACGGTGTGCGGGTCCTCGACGAACTTTGTGGACATGGCGGAGACGTGGACGAGTCCATCCTGGTGGACGCCGACGTCGACGAATGCGCCGAAGGCCGCGACGTTGGTGACGGTGCCCTCGAGGATCATGCCCGGGGTCAGGTCGGAGATCTTCTCCACGCCCTCCTTGAATGTCGCCGTGGTGAACTCGGGCCGGGGGTCGCGGCCCGGTTTGTCGAGTTCGGCGATGATGTCGGTGACGGTGGGCAGACCGAACTTCTCGTCGGTGAAGTCGGCCGGGTTCAAGGTGCCGAGGACCCGGGAGTTACCGATGAGGTCGGCGACGCCGAGTCCGGTCGCTTTCGCGATGCGACGGACGACGGGGTAGGCCTCGGGGTGGACGGCGGAGGCGTCGAGGGGGTCCTCGCCGCCGGTGATGCGGAGGAAGCCGGCGCACTGCTGGAAGGCCTTGGGGCCAAGCCTGGGCACGTCCTTGAGGGCGCGGCGGGAGGGGAAGCGGCCGTGCTCGTCGCGCCAGCCGACGATGTTGTCGGCCAGCGTGGAGCTGATTCCGGCGACGCGGGTGAGCAGCGGCGCGGAGGCGGTGTTGAGGTCCACGCCGACGGCGTTGACGGCGTCCTCGACGACTCCGTCGAGGGTGCGGGCGAGCTGCGTCTGGTTGACGTCGTGCTGGTACTGGCCGACACCGATGGATTTGGGGTCGATCTTGACGAGCTCGGCGAGCGGGTCCTGGAGCCTGCGGGCGATCGACACCGCGCCACGCAGGGAGACGTCCATGTCGGGGAACTCGGCGGCGGCGAGGCTGCTCGCGGAGTAGACGGAGGCGCCTGATTCGCTGACGACGACGGTGGTGGGTTTGCGCCCACCGGCCCTGGACAGGAGGTCCGCGACCTGGTGGGAGAGTTTCTCGGTCTCCCGGCTGGCGGTGCCGTTGCCGACGGCGATGAGTTCGACGCCGTGGGTGGCGCACAGGTCGGCAAGTTCGCGCACGGCGCTGTCCCACCGGTTCTGTGGCTGGTGCGGGTGGATGATGGTGGTGGCCAGGACCTTTCCGGTGGGGTCCACGACAGCGGTCTTCACGCCGTTACGGTAGCCGGGGTCGAGGCCGAGGGTGGCGCGTTGGCCGGCGGGCGCGGCGAGCAGGACGTCGCGGAGGTTGGTGGCGAAGACGTCGAGGGCCCCGGCTTCGGCGTGCTCCTTGAGGCGCATGCGGACGTCGAGTCCGGAGGAGACGTAGAGCTTGGTGCGCCAGCCCCAGCGGACGGCGTCGGCGAGCCAGGTGGAGGCGGTGACGTCGAGATCGAAGCGGTCGGCGATGAGTCCCTGGTAGAACTCGTCGTCGCCGGCGTCGAGGTCGAGGTGCAGCACGCACTCCTTCTCCCCGCGCAGCAGGGCGAGGATCCGGTGGCTGGGCAGCCGGGTGAAGGGTTCGGAGAACTCGAAGTAGTCCTTGAACTTCGCTCCCTCCTGTTCCTTGCCCTCGACGACGGTGGCGGACATGCGTCCGCGGCGGTACATCTCCTCGCGGACCTCGCCGACGAGGTCGGCGTCGGTGGCGAACCTGTCGATGAGGATGGCGCGCGCCCCGTCGAGCACTTTCTTCGTGTCCTCGAAGCCCTCGCAGATGTAGCCGGCGGCGGCTGTCTCGGCGTCGGTGCCCTGTTCGGTGGTGAGCGTGTCGACGAGGGGTTCGAGGCCAGCTTCCCGCGCGGTGTCGGCCTTGGTCTTGCGGCGCTTCTTGAACGGCAGGTAGAGGTCCTCGAGGCGGGCCTTGGATGCGCAGGCGGTGATGAGCACCCGGAGGTCGTCGGTGAGTTTCCCCTGCTCCTCGATGGCTGTGAGAATGGCGGCCTTACGGTCCTCGAGCTCGCGCAGGTAACCGAGCCGCTCCTCCAGTTGCCGGAGCTGGGTGTCGTCCAGGCCGCCGGTGGCCTCCTTCCGGTAGCGGGCGATGAAGGGGACGGTGTTGCCTTCGTCGAGGAGGACGACGGTGGCCCGGACGTGGGCCTCCGGGACTCCGAGTTCACGGGCGATGGTGGAGATGATCATTCGCCTCAGTCTAGTGGCCGGCGCCGGGCCCCTTGACACCCCGTCACATAATGCTAGTTTAATTAGCACTATCAGTTCTTTACCATTCGGGAGGTCCCCGTGCTGATCACCCTCGACACCTCGTCACCGATGCCCGTCTACACCCAGCTCGTCGCGGCACTGACCCGGTCGATCACCGACGGGGAGACACCCGCGGGTGCAAGGCTGCCGTCGGCCGGGGAGCTCGCCGAGGCACTCGATCTCAACCGGAACACGGTGCTGCGCGCCTACCGCCAGCTCCGCGACCAGGGACTGGTGGAGCTGCGCCGGGGAAAGGGCGCCACGGTGCTCCGGCCACCCGAACGGACCACCGCCGTGGAGAACACCCTGGACACTCTCGCCCGCCTCGCCCGGGAATCGGGGATCTCCCTCGACCAGCTCACCGCGTCCCTCGCCGCACGCGGCGTCACCGGATGACCCTGAAACGGAGCCCATCCATGAAGCCAACGACACGCTTCCGTACCCTGGCCCTCGGAATACCGCTGCTCATCGCCGTCGCCCTCACCGGGGTCGCCGCCGTCATGGTGCGGGGACACCGGGGCGAACTCGCTACGCACTTCGCCCTCGATGGAACCCCCGACGGCTTCGACTCCCCCACCGCGTTCCTCCTAGTCGTCGGCGGCATGGCCATCGGAACCACAGCGCTGATGGGCGCCCTGGCCGGAACCCGCCAGCGGTTCCTCGCGGGCTGCGCGGGCTTCGCCGCGACCTTCCTGGGCGCACTGGAGATCTGGACCGTCCACGTCAATCTCGTGGCCCCCTCACCTCAGGATGTCCGACTGCGCACGGTCTCGGTCCTGCTTTTCCTGGCGCTGTCTGTGGCGGTCGGGGCGCTGCTGGCCCGGGCGGCGACGCCCGTGCCGAAGGAATCCGACGGGGAGCGGGTTGCCGCGGTGGTGCCGGTCTCCGCGTCCCGGCGCGCCGTGTGGTTCGGGCACGCGACAGCCCGCCCGTGGCTGATCGCGGTGACGGTGGGCATCGGCGCCGTGTTCACCGCCATCGGCCTGCTGTTCCCGGACGACACCGGTGGCGCGGACCGGGTGATGATCGGCTCAGGCCTCGTTCTCGCCGTCGTCGGACTGATGTTCACCCGGGTCCGGGTGCGCGTCGACAACCGTGGCCTAACCTGGTCCCTGTGGCCGGGACTCATCCGTTCCACGATCCCCCACGAGAAGATCACCGGGGTCCGCGCGATCGACCTCGACCCTCGTGAATGGGGCGGCTGGGGCTGGCGCCTGAGCGTACGCGGTACCGCCCTCGTCCTGCGCGGTGGGCCGGCGATCGTGCTCTCCCGCCGGAACGCTACCGATTTCGCCGTCACCGTCGATGACGCCGACACCGGGGCGGGGCTCGTCCAGGGATACCTCGACGCTCTCCGGGATGAGGGGAAGAGCTAGGGCCTCCAGGCGCAGGCGGCACCCGAGCCGGGCTCGGTGTGTCCCTCCTTGGAAGTCCCGTACCAGTAGCTACCTTCCGGTAGTTGGGCGATGACGGCCTTCGTGACGGCCCGGAGATCGAGGCCCGAGACCCCGTTGACGATCACGCGGTGCAGCACCTCGGAGGTCGGTGCATGCCCCTCGGCCTGCATGAACTGGGCGACGAGCATGTTCTCCGGCTCGCAGGACAGCGAGATCTCCTCGGCGTGCACGGTGGCTTCGAGATACCCGGCGCGCTCCAGTCCGCGACCCAGCTTCTTCGAAATCTTCCGCCATTCACCGGGAGTGATCAGCAGGTTCAGGTCAGTGGACACGGCGCGTGGGGTGGCGTCCGCGAGGATCTTCTCGTCGTTGGTGCTCAAAGCGTTCTCCAGTCGTAGTTTCTCGATGAGTTCGGGACGTCGCGCAGCGGTACGGAGCAGTGACTGTTCCCTCCGCCAGGCGTCGATGTGGGCGTGGTTGCCGCTGATCAGCACCTCCGGGACCTCGAAGCCGCGCCACTCGCGGGGTTTCGTGTAGCTCGGGCCCTCGAGCAGCCCGTCGGAGAAGCTGTCGTCCACGTGGCTCGCTGCGTTGCCGAGGACCCCGGGGATCAGCCGGACGATGGCCTCCGCGATGACGAGGACCGCGACCTCACCGCCGATGAGCACGTAGTCACCGATGGAGACCTCGCGCACCCGGTAGCGGTGGGCGGCATCGTCGACCACGCGCTGGTCTATGCCCTCGTACCTGCCGCAGGCGAAGACGATGTGGTCCTCGTGGGACCAGGCGCGAGCCATCTCCTGCGTGAAGGGCACACCGGCCGGGGTTGGGACGATGAGCAGCGGGGCGCTCCCGTCCTCCTCAGCGCGGATGTCGCGCCGGGTGTCGTATCCGGCAAAGCCCGCACCCGCCAGATCGTCGTGCCGGGGGCGATCGACGTGGGGCTGTGCCGAGTCGAGTCTGTCGGCGACCGCGGCAGGGCCGGTTCCGGCCGAAATGTCGTCGAGTGCCGGACCCCACACAGTGGGTTTCATCACCATTCCGGGGCCACCGCCGTAGGGCGGGCCGTCGACCGAGCGGTGCACGTCCGTGGCCCAGTCACGCAGATCGTGGACACCGACGGAGAGAATGCCACGCTCGATGGCCTTCCCAAGCAGGGCGTGCCGCAGTGGATCAAGGTACGCGGGGAAAATCGTCGCGACGTCGATGCGCAGCCCGCTCACAGGTCCAGCAGTCCTTCCGGCGGGGTGATCGTGGCGGTACCGGCCCCGAGGTCGATATCGGGGACGATGGCGTGGACGAAGGGGATGAGCACATCCTTCCCGGTGTCCAGGCGGACCTCGAGTGTCTCCCCGGCGGGCCCGTGCAGAACGCCGGTGACCTCGCCAATCTCAGTACCGTCCTGCACGATGCGCAGGCCCTCGAGCTCGTGATCGTAGAAGCCCTCCTCCCCTGGCTCCGATTCTCGAGGTTCCCCGAAAAACCGGGTACCGCGCAGGGAATCGGCGGCGTTCCGGTCGGCGATCTCCGCAAACTTGATCAGCAACCGGTTCTGGTGCCCGCGCACCGAGTCGATGGTCAGGTTGTGCTCGCGCCCACCCTGACGCCCGGTGAGCACCTCACCAACAACGAAGCGGGCCTCGGGTTCATCGGTGGTCACCTCCACCGAGACCTCACCCCTGATTCCGTGGGACTTCACCACACGGCCGACCAACAACTCCACATTCTCCATGGGACCGATCCTAATCGACAACGTATCGACGTCTGTGTCCACAAGAAATCCAATGTTCTTTGATTAGGCTTGGTTGTGTACGCCCCCTTTCGACCATCAGGAGAACGCCATGTCCCAGAAGCCGCAGAATTCGCATCCTCTCCCAGCCAGCGACCGGGAACCCGGCAAAGCCCCCGGGCACTGGTTACTCGCCCGGGTTGGGAAGAAGGTTCTGCGCCCCGGTGGACGGGAAACCACGGAATGGGTGATCAACCACCTGCCCGTCGAGGGCCACGCGGTCGTGGAGTTTGCCCCGGGCCTCGGGGTAACGGCCGCTGAGCTGCTGGCCAGGAAGCCGTCGAGTTATATCGGTGTCGACGCGGACGCTGAGGCCTGCGCTATCACCGGGGCTAAGCTCCCGCAGAATAACCCTAACTTCCGGATGCAGCTCGGTTCCGCGAAGGAGACAAACCTCGACGACGAGTCGGCCGATGTCGTCATCGGCGAAGCGATGCTGACGATGCAGACCGACAAGCACAAGCTGGAGATCATGCGGGAGGCTCACCGGATCCTCCGCCCCGGTGGACGCTACGGTATCCACGAGCTCGGGCTGCACCCGGACAACCTGGATCCGGTGATCAAGAACCGCATCCAGAAGGATCTCGCCCGCGCCATCAAGGTCAACGCCCGGCCCCTGACGACGGCGGAGTGGACCGAGCTGGCGGAGGAGGCCGGCTTCCGCGTCGTGGACGTCTACCACGCGCCGATGGCACTGCTCGAGCCGAAGCGTATGGTCGCTGATGAGGGCCTGCCACGGACCCTGAAGATCATCTTCAACGTGCTCCGGCAGCCCGAGATCCGTAAGCGGGTGATGACGATGCGCCGCACGTTCACCACCTACGCCGACAACCTGAACGCCATCGGTATGGTGCTCGAGAGGAAGTGACAGGAACATGGAGATCCCGGTCAACCAGCCGGACACCTTCGGTAAGCCCGAGCGCGAGTCAACCGGAACGATGACGGTGCTGGACCTCATCGGGGAGGCCGCGGACGCCAATCCGGACCGCAGAGTCCCGGCCGTGAAGCGGATTCTCGAGGGCAACGGGGCGAACATCATCACCTTCAGCTTCGCCCCGGGTCAGCGACTCAACGACCATAAGGCCGCACATCCCATTACCGTGCAATGTCTCCGTGGAACCCTGGACTTCATCTGCGATGACACCACGGTCCGCATGACTCCGGGGACGGTCCTCCATCTTGACCCCTATGTGATGCACCGAGTGCAGTGTCCGGACGATACCGCGGAGGAACAGTCGATCCTTCTCCTTCACATGCTCACCGGAAAAACCCCCTAACCTAGCCATCCTCCGTGACCTGACCGGCGGCGACGGTGAGTACTCGCGTCGCCCGGAAACCATCGCGCATCCGTCGATCATGTGTCACCAGTAGCACCGTACCGCTGAACCGATCCGTGGCTTCCTCCAGTTGTTCAATGGCAGGCAGATCCAAATGATTGGTGGGTTCGTCAAGAACCAATACATTTGTTCCTCGTACCTGCAAAAGCGCTAACGCGGCACGCGTGCGCTCCCCCGGCGACAGTGCGGCACATGGTCGGGTCACGTGATCGTCGCGGAGACCGAACTTCGCCACCACGGTACGCAACTCGGAGGGAGAAAGATCGGGCAGTTCGGAGCTGAGCGCGTCGAGAAGCGTCCGCTCCCCGCTCACCACCGCGCGTGCTTGATCGACTTCCCCCACACGCACGCCAGCCCCCAGATTGTCCGGGTCCAGCATGAGACGTAGCAGCATCGATTTTCCTGCACCATTTGCCCCGTTGATCAGCACCCGGTCCCCGTAGTTGATCTGTAGCGTCACCGGACCGAGCTGAAAGTCACCGGCACATACCACCGCGTCACGCACACTGGATACCACTGTGCCGGAACGGGGTGCCGCCGCAATATCCATCTGCAATATCCATTCCTTACGCGGCTCAGCCACCTCCTCCACGCGTTTCATAGCACGCTGCGACTGCGCGATCTTTGCCGCTTGTTTTTCACTGCGTTGGCCAGCCCGGTGCCGAATGTGTTTGTCATTATCCGGGGCGCGTCGAATAGCGTTCTTTGTCCCCCGATCCAACCACGTCTTTTGGGTCTGCACGCGCTCCTTCAACCCGGCGATCTTCGCGGCGTATTCCTCATAGTCGGCTCGTGCCTGTGCCCGCGCACGAGCGCGCTCAACCAAATAAGATTCCCATCCGCCTTCATACACAGTGATCTGTTGCTGTGCAGAATCAAGTTCCACCACCCCGGTGACCGTGCACGCCAGAAACTCACGATCATGGCTCACGATCATCATGGGCCGATGATCGGACAGAACAAACGCTTCAAGGATCTCCAGTCCTTCAAGGTCAAGATCATTAGTTGGCTCATCCAAAAGCAATACGTCATGACTCGACAGCAAAATGACAGCAAGATTGACACGAGCGGCCTGTCCACCGGACAACGCACTCATCGGCAGTGCACCATCCACCGTCAGCCCCAGTCGCGCGGCAACGTGAGCATAGCGCTCTTCAAAGTCCGCGCCGCCGAGCGCCAACCAGGTATTCAGCGCATCGCTATAAGCGTCATCCACGGTGTCGTCCCCCGCCGCCATCGCGGCCGCATACCGTTCCATGTCATGTTGTGCGGCGGCCACCCCAGTACGACGCGCGATGAACTCACTGACGCTTTCCACACGGCGTTGAATCTCCTGATGGAGGAACCCCACTGTCATATCGTGCGGTGAGCGCCGTATCGTACCGCGTATTTCCGCGGCACCGGGCACCCCCGCTAACGCCGAGAGAACAGTGGATTTTCCCGCGCCATTCGGTCCAGTCAAACCCCAACGATGCCCCGAATCTATCACCAGATTTAGGCCATCAAATAAGGTGCGCGCCCCATAGTGGGCACTCAACGAGGTGACCGTGATCGTACTCATGCCGCGATAGTACCCGCGGTATTTTTAATGCCCAATAATGCAGAAATAGCACACCTGCTTTGTGGTGTCCGACACATTCCATAACTTTGTCGGAACAAAATCTTTCCCCCGCCAGCCACGTGAACATAGGATAGCCTCACCTTAAGCGTGTCGTGTATCTATTATTTCCTTACGCGCTCATGGTTCCCCATTCAATAAACACATATGGAGACTTCCATGGCTTTGCCTTCTCGTTCCACCCGCGCCGGTCGGCACGCTCTCGCAGCGCTTGCATCTACGGCCCTTATCTTCGCGATCGTCCCTGCGGTAGCACCCACCGCCTACGCCCAAACCACGCACAACGACGCAGCAAGCGACACCGCCACGGCACCGACCGCAGCGGTCACGAGTTCGTACACCTACGTGACGAGCTTCGGCCGCATTGATGCCGGTTACTTCGTCACGGTCACCGGACTTACCCCCGGAGTGCCCCTCACCGCAACCGTTGACGGCAAGCCCGTTAGTTTTTGGTTTGAAGGGGACGAACTGAAGCCGACCAGGACCATCGACTCCGCGGAGAGCGCTTCTGTGGAAATCACCGGCAAGGCCGGCGAGATCTTCGGTGGTATCGAGCACACCATCGCAATCACCGACGGCACGCACACGGCTACGACCACCGCAATGCTCGACCCGCTATTTAATCTGGGCAGCCCTGATGCCCCTACCTTGGCAAACACCGCTATCGGCACCACGAACTTGCAAGTCAAGGTGCAGAACCTCGCCGCGGGCAGCAAGATCACCGCAGTCGGTGTCGATGGTGCCAACTGGCTTACCCCCAACGCCACGTACGTCACCGATTCGGCGGGCAATCTCACCATCCCCGACGTACACATCCCCAACGATCCATCGCTGATCAATAAGACCGTCAAGGTGTCTTATCTCGCACCCGGCGAAACCACGCCCCGTGAGTACGACACTGACGAGGAGATCCAACCGCCGTCGCCGGTGCTCAACCCCGGCGCCAACGAGATCGTGTCCACCGTATTGGGTCGTGGTCTCTATCAGAGCGCCTACGCACCGACGATGAACAAGCTGTTTGTCACCCGCGCATCCCGCGATAGCGACAATGCGGGCACCATCTACGTCATTAACCCCGACACGCTTGCGGTGGAAAAGAGCTTCGATACTATCGACCGCAACGGAAAGAAGAACACCACCGAATCACAGCCGCACGGCATTGCTATCGATGAGGTGCACAACAATATCTGGGTGAGCAACAGCCACGGCGACTCCGTGAGTATCTACGACGCCACCACGGGTGCACTCAAGCACATCAGCGCTCCGGGTGAGGTCAATCACCCGCGTAGCTTCGCCATCGACACCGCCGCCAACCGCGTGTACGTGTCCGAGCCGCTCCAGCACGACCAGGAGAGCATCTCCGTTTTCGATGCAACGACCTTCGCCAAGCTCGATTCCCTGCCGACACCGGGTTACGCCGGCACGATGCAGTTCGTCTTGGATCCAGCGACGCATAGCCTCTACACCAACAACTGGAAGGGGACGAGCGCCGCACGGATCAACACGGAAACCGGAAAGATGGACCTCTTTACGCTGCCGGGTGATGGTGAATCACGACGCGGCTATTCAGCTCTTGACCTGAAGCGCAACCGTCTCTACGTTGCCAGCCAGTTCCCGTCCGCTGTGTACGCGATCGATCTGAACACCGGGGCCGTTGTCAATAGCGTCGAGGTCGGCGGGCAAACCCTTGGTGTCGCATATGACCCGTCCATCGACACGATCGGTGTGGTCAGCCGGACATCGGGTACATTCACCACCATCAACCCCGGCACCTTCGCCATCGAATCCAACCAGGCCGTAGGCCCTTTGGCTAACGATGTCTCCACCGATGGTGCAGGGCACTTCTTTGTCACCACTGCCCCCAGCCGTGCCCAACTCCAGGGCGGCGACACGCTGCTGCGTATCAGCCCGAAGAAGACTCAGGATAACGGCAGCACCCCCGGCTCGACATCGAGCAGCGCCGGACTCCTTGGTATCTTTGCCGCTATCGCAGCTCTCTTGGGCGGCCTGGCGTGGATCTTCCATTACCCCGCACAGCAGTTGCTGGGTGCTATCCACCTTCCGCAGCTCCCCCAGCTCCCCCGTTTCTAATCTCGGGTGAGTTATAGCAGCGCCACGCTGGGCCCCTGACGGGTCGTCCAACGCGGCGCTGCTTGAACCTTAAAGCAAAAGACGTAAGCAACAATAAACCCCAGGACGCTCATGCGTACCTGGGGTTTATTGTGTGCACCGGATAACCGGAATCACTGATACTGACTACTCAGCAGCGGCTTCCTCGGAAGCGGCAGCCTCTTCAGCAGCGTCCTCAGCCTTGACCTCGTCCGCGGCGTCCTTCTTTGCTGCCTCTTCAGCAGCGTCCTCAGCCTTGACCTCGTCCGCGGCGTCCTTCTTTGCTGCCTCTTCCTTCTCGGCGCGGGACTTGCGCGTCTTCTCCGTGATGGCCTCGGCGGAGGGGCCCTCGTTGGCCTCGGCGAGCGCGGCGTTGAACAGGCCCAGCAGCTTGCTGGGCTTCGGCTCGGCGACGCGCAGGATGCCCCCGGGCCCCTGCAGGCCCTTGAACTTCTGCCAGTCGCCGGTCACGTTGGTTCCGCGCACCTGCAGCAGTGCGCGAGGGCGGCGCGGGTCCGCTCCCCCGGTGAGAGGGAGTCGCAGACGCGGTGGACGTGGTCCCCGGTGAAACCGAACTCACGAGCAGGGGCCGTAGCTCCACGGTGGCGAGATCGGGTTTCTCCGCACCGAACACGTCGACGAGCGGTTCGGAACCATGGAATACCTCGCGTGCCTGGTCGATGCGCCCGAGACGGACACCGGACCCCAGAACCGAAGGATCGGTCAGCATTCCGAGAAGCGTGGATTTACCGGAACCGTTGACACCGATGACCCAAATCCCCATCACCCCTTCAAATTACCCCCAAAGGTAGCACCTGAGAGATTTTTTAGTGCTGACCTCCGACGTTTTTACCGAGGTAAAAGGGGGCCCACTCAATCAATATCGTGATGGGAATTACGGCGTCGGGTGACTGACATCACCCGAAATCCAAACGTGTGATGAAAAACGGGTTAAGCTACGGGAAATTTCGGCGTCTGGGATCAGCCGGTCCCTGTATGCCACCCCGCTCACTCAGAGAAGGACCTCGCATACCGTGAAACCCAACAAGTTCGTCCTCCAACTGACGGCCGCCCTCGCCGCCGGCGCCCTCATGCTCGCCGGTTGCTCGGGAGACAGTGGTTCGTCGAGTTCCTCCAAGTCCGGTTCCGCGTCGAGTACTGACGCCGTCAAGGTCGCTGCCTCAGACTACGCACCAACGGAACGCGACGACATCAAGGACGGTGGTGAACTGGTCACCTCCATCTACGAGATCCCCGAGCAGCAGAACCGATTCCACGCTGACGCCTCCGCACCCGTCGTGACGCTCTGGAACTGGTACAACCCCCAGATCGCCCTGTTCGACGGCGAGGGCAACTACACCGCGAACCCGAGCTACATTTCCGAGGTCACGGACAAACTCGTCGACGGCAACACCATCGTCACGTTCACCATCGTCGATGACGCGAAGTGGAACGACGGCTCCGACATCGACTGGTCCGCCTTTGAGACGACCTGGAAGATCAATAACGGCGAGTCCGACGACTACACCCCGAGTGCAACCGACGGCTACGAGCGCATCACTTCCGTGAAAGCGGGCGACACCCCGAAACAGGCCGTCATCACCTTCGACGGTGTGTACCCATGGTGGGAGGGTCTGTTCAACCAGATCGCCCACCCCGCACTCGCTGACCCGGCAAACTACAACTCCTACCTGAAGGAAGTTCACCCGGAGTGGGGTGCAGGTCCCTACACCGTCGAGAACATCGACTTCAACAAGGGTGAAGCGGTCTTCGTGCGCAATGACAAGTGGTGGGGGCCGAAGGGGAAACTTGATCGCCGCATCTACCGCCAGATGGAAAACCAGGCCTCGATCAACGCCTTCAAGAACGGTGAAATCGATGTAGTCGGCGCCAGCAGCCGCGAGAGCTATGCAACCGTCGAGAACATGGACGGCATCGATCTTCGCATGGCGACCCGCACCGCCAATGCACTCATCACCCTCAACTCCGAAGCCGGCGCACTTGGTGACATCAAGGTCCGTGAAGCCATCGCACGCGGCCTCGACCGCGAGCTGCTGGGGCAGATCCGCTTCAACGGAACCCCGTACTCGGAGACCCCTCCCGGCTCTCTGACCATCTACCCGTTCCAGGAGAATTACCAGGACAACTTCTCCGAGGCGGCAACCTTTGATCCCGAAGCCGCCAAGGCACTTCTGGAAGAGGCGGGATGGACCGAAGGATCCTCCGGAATCCGGGAGAAGGACGGCGAGAGCCTGCACCTGACGTACACCCTCATCGGCGACAATGAGGCATCGAAGGCACAGGCCACAGCCACGCAGAAGATGATGAAGGACATCGGCATCGATCTCGAGATCAAGCAGCGGCCGTCCTCGGAGTTCTCCGATGTCTACACCAACCGGGATTTCGAGATCTTCCCGATGGGATTCAACTCCTCAGATCCCTACGGAGTCGCCTACTTCGGCCAGACCTATCTGTCGAACTCTCAACTGAATCTGTCCGGTACCGGTACTCCCGAGCTGGATGAGAAGATCAAGGAACTGCAGGAACTACCGACCGCCAAGGAACAGATCAAGCGCGCGAACGAACTCGAAGTCGATGCGTTCAAACGTTATGGCCTGATTCCGACCAGCAACGGTGCGGACATCTACGCTGTCAAGGATGGTCTGGTCAACACTGGTGCTCTCGGCTTCGCGGTCCTCCCCGTCGAGAACATCGGCTGGAAAAAGGACTGACAGCCATCCCTCATGACCCGGATGGTTCACGGACCAGTGCGTAACCGGGCCTGAGTAGACACACCGAGGCATCCTCTCGTGGACGGGAACCAACAACCTGTCCCGAGAGGATGTCTCTTGTTGTCCTGACAGCCGGATGATCCGTTCGACGGCACGACGCCGAAGACAGCCGGACGCGTCTCTCGCGCAAACATCGAACCGCCGATGCCCTGAGAGAAGCAGAGTGTGCTCACCTCACCGATGGGAAAATCGCGGATGCCGTTCCCCCTCATATCGGAAGACCATCCCGATCCCGGTATCCAGTTCAATCAGAAATGCTGGGGATTACTCAACGGAGCTGAATACGAAAAAGCCCGTGGCGCACCGTATAGGGTGTACCACGGGCTTTGTGTCTACCCGCCCCGGAGAGAGTGAAGCGGACAACCACGGCAGATTTATTCTGCGGCCTTCTCTTCAGCCTCGTCCTCGGCCTTGACCTCGTCAGCGGCAGCCTTCTTGGCGGCCTCTTCCTTCTCAGCGCGGGACTTGCGCTTCTTCTCGGTAATGGCCTCAGCGCTCGGGCCTTCGTTCGCCTCGGCCAGAGCCTTGTTGAACAGGTCAAGCTTGCTGGGCTTCTCCTCAGCGACACGCAAGGTACCCTCGGCACCCGGCAGGCCCTTGAACTTCTGCCAGTCTCCGGTCACCTTGAGCAGGGCGAGAACCGGATCGGTCGGCTGTGCACCGACGGACAGCCAGTGCTGTGCGCGCTCGGAATCGATCTTGATGACGGACGGATCGGCCTTCGGCTCATAGATACCGATGTTCTCGATAACCTTGCCGGAGCGGCGGGTGCGGGCGTCGGCGACGACGATACGGTAGTGCGGGGTACGGATCTTACCGAGACGCTGAAGCTTGATCTTGACGGCCATGTGGGGCTCCTTCTTGTTGAACGGTCACTGGGCAGTACGGACACCCGCCGGATCGGCGAGCCGGTTCAGCCCTTGGATTTAACCTGCGCGTGACCACCGTTCGACCGGGGTCGGGGACGGTGTAACGCAGGAAAGTCAGTTGTCGGTTGCCATGCTCATTCCCAAATCTGCCCATTATGCACGGGTAGGGGGAGCAAACTGCGAACACCAAGATATGATGCTGCGACAACCTTTGACATGATACCAGTTACTGGAAGCTAGTGCCAACGCCGCTGCCCGTGTGCGTGCCTTTCCCGAAGTGGCACAGCACTCTGGCAGAGTTGAGCCACATGAACACAAGTGAACGTGTGGCTCGGGATCTGCTGCGGGTTCAGCGAGCCAGCATAGAAGAAGCCGAAGCCAGAGAACGTCTCCGGAACGCCGTCACCAGAGCATCTGCTTCGGGCGCAACCTGGGCGCAGATCGCCACCCACCTGGGGGTCACTGAGCGGGCAGCGAGACGCCGTTTCGGTTCTCCGCCCACGCCGGAAGGTCAGACCACCTTGTTCTGACCTTCATGGGGTTGACGCCCTATTTCTTCCCACCCTGGCCGAAATCCAGGTTGTCCAGGTCGATGTTCTCCATCCCCTTGGGCATCTTCGGCATACCAGGGAGTTTACCCAGCCCGCCGAGCCCGGGTAGCTTCCCACCGCCGCCCATCTGCTCCTGGAGTGCCTGCAGCTCCTCCATACTCGGCATGCCTGCGCCACCCATCCCGGGCATTCCCGGCATGCCACCGGGCATACCGCCCGGCATCTGCGGCTGCGAGGGTCCCTTCTTCGGGGGCTTGCGCTTGCCGTTCTTCTTCCTGCGGCCCTTGGGCTTCTTCTTCGTCGCCTTCCGACTCATCCCAGGCATACCGAACTGGCCAGCCATCTGCCCCATCATCTTCTTGGCCTCGAAAAATCGCTCGACCAACTGATTCACATCAGAAACGGTGACACCGGAACCAGCGGCGATACGCTTGCGTCGTGAGGCATTGAGAATCTTGGGATCGGCCCGCTCCGCCGGAGTCATACCCCGGATAATGGCCTGAATACGGTCGAGCTGCTTCTCATCGACCATGTCGGCCATCTCGTTCATCTGCTTGCCGCCGGGCAGCATCTTCAGCAGATTGCCGATTGGCCCCATGCGACGGATCATCAGCATTTGGTCGAGGAAGTCCTCCAGGGTAAGTTCCCCGGACCCGAGCTTCGCGGCCGTGGCCTCCGCCTTGGAGTGGTCGAGCATGGACTCGGCCTGCTCGATGAGGGTGAGCATGTCACCCATACCGAGGATTCGGCTCGCCATGCGCTCGGGGTGGAAGACATCGAAGTCCTCCAGCTTCTCACCCGTGGAGGCGAACATGATGGGCTTGCCGGTGACCTCACGGATGGAGAGCGCCGCACCGCCACGCGCATCACCGTCGAGCTTCGTGAGCACGACACCGGTGAAGTCCACCCCGTCACGGAACGCCTCCGCGGTCTGGACGGCATCCTGACCGATCATTGAGTCAATGACGAAGAGAACCTCATCCGGATCTACGGCGTCCCGGATGTTCCGTGCCTGGGTCATCAACGTGTCATCGATACCCAGACGTCCGGCGGTGTCCACGATCACGACGTCGTGCTGCTTCGCCCGTGCTTCCTCGATACCGCGGCGGGCAACATCGACGGGATCACCGTGGGAGGTGCCCATCTCATGATCGGAGGAATCCACGGCGGTCCCGGGATCCGGTGCGAAGCACGGCACCCCGGCCCGCTCGGCGACGATCTGAAGCTGTTGGACGGCACCCGGCCGCTGCAGGTCACAGGCGACGAGCATCGGGGTATGTCCCTGCTTGCCCAAATGATGGGCTAACTTACCAGCGAGCGTGGTCTTACCCGCGCCCTGAAGGCCCGCCAGCATGATAACGGTCGGCGGAGTCTTCGCCAGTCGGATACGACGGGTCTCCCCGCCGAGGATACCGACGAGTTCCTCGTTGACGATCTTGATGACCTGTTGCGCAGGATTAAGTGCCTCGGAAACCTCCGCACCCGCTGCACGCTCCTTGATGCGCTTGACGAAACCACGTACGACGGGCAGGGAGACGTCAGCCTCAAGCAGAGCCAGCCGGATCTCGCGCGCGGTAGCGGCGATGTCGGCTTCGCTCAGTTTGCCCTTGCCCCGCAAGCCCTTCAGGGCTCCGGTCAACCGGTCAGACAGAGACTCAAACACGTTCCACTCCCCTATTGGGCGGCTCGACAACACTGGTAATTCCACCATGGTATCCCACCGAGGCACAGCACCCTATCTGCAGGTGGCCGACACTCCCGCCACGCTAAGCAGCGTTGAGTACCCGATTGACATCCCGTTCGATACGCGCACGATCCGCAGTTCCGCCCCGCAACCGGAACCGGGCGACCATCGTGGCTCCGGGCGTAGCTGCCTCCATCCAGTCGATCTCGGGCAAAACGCTCATCACCGCTCCGATGACCCCAGGACGGTCGACAGTACGGACTTCCAGCGTACGGCCAGTCCAGGCCGTCGCTGTGGCCGCTGGACGGACCTCCGGAAGCGTAGAGAACACGCCTGACGCGTAGGCCTGGATAAACGCCCCCTCATCAATGTCCGCCGGGCGCTTCACAGCACGCGGTCGAACGTCGAACTCCGCCCGACAACTTCCGTCAGCGGGATCACTCACCATCCGTGATCCCTGAATGTTCCACCCCTTTGCCGCGATGAGGGCGAGGATACGGACGATTTCACGCTGATAGCCGCCCCGCCAGTGCACCCGGAGTTCTCCGTTCTCCCGGGGCATCAGTCCGAGGGGCGTGGGAGCTGTGACGAACGGGCGGGTGGCTACAATAGCGGTAAGCGCCCGCCTGGCTCCCTCAGCGAGACAGTTCACAGCTTGTGCCACGCGGGGCGTCCATACCCCTGGACCCGTCGAGAGGGCATCCGCACGAGTGAGCTGCTGCAGCAGGTCGAGGGTCAGGAGGTCGTAGCCGACGGCGTCGAGAAGCGCGCGGACCGTCTCCGGATCCGTCGGATCCCTGCGCAACGCGAACGCCATCAGCGTTGTGTGCTGTGCAACAAGGTTCTGGGCACAGCAGCGATCCCGAAATCCGAGCCCCATGCGCGCCGTCATCCGGGCGATGATCTCCGCCCCCACCTGAGAATGTGGTCGCCGCGTTCCTTTACCGATGTCATGGAGCAGTGCGGCGAGGAGCAGCAGGTCCGGGCGGGCCACCGTCACCGTGGTTTCCGCGCAGCTACGGACGGTGGCAATCAGATGGCGGTCAATGGTGTGCACGTGACTGCGTTCGCGGGGCATGAGTCCACGGATCCGGGACCATTCGGGCACCAGGGGTGTCCAGAGGCCATGCCTGTCCATCCCATCAATGATCGTCTCGGTGTGCTCCGGGGATGCCAGTAGCGCCACGAAATCGTCAGCCGCATGAGCCGGCCACGGGTCGGGAAGTGCGGGAACACGGGTCAATCGCTGCCAGACCGCGTCGGGTACCTGAAGCCCCGTCCGTGCGGCTGCTGCTGCAACTCTCAGCACGAGGCACGGGTCATCCATATCAGGATCACGGGACAGTGTGATGTATCCGCCCCCGTCAACGACGTCGACGTCGAGAGGACGCCGGGGGGTACGCCGGATACCGCCCGGCGTCGGGAGGATCGAACGTGCGGTAGCCAACGCCGAGGTCAGGGCGTCATCGGTCGCCCGAGCTGCGCGGGCAATCGCACGGGCGAGCTCGTAGCGGTCCGGATAGCCGAGTCGTAGGGCTATGTCGTGGGCGAACTCAGGGTCGAGAACATCCCGGGGACGGCGAGCCTCGTCATGCAGCAGGGTCCGGATGTCAAGCAGCAGGCCACGCTGTTCCGCAAGTGGTGGCGCGTCGCACAGATTCCCCAGAGCAAGTGCATTGATCAGTTCCCCGTCCCGAAGTCCACCTCGGCCATGTTTGAGATCGGGGTGGGTCATCGCGACGACGGACCCTGATCTGCGCCACCTCTCGATAGCTGTGTCGGTGATGTGGTTGAAACGTTTGGGTAGTGTGCGCCGCCACTGGTTCAGAACCCGGTGGCGGGCGTCGGCGAGGAGATCCTCATCCCCGGCGAGATGACACAAATCCAGTAACCCGAGCGCCGCGGTGGTGTCCTCGGCAACGATACTCACGCAGTCATCCGGAGTCCGTACCGAATGATCGAGCCGGATGTGGGCATCCCACACCGGATACCAAATCTCCGCAGCTTCAGGTGGCGGAGAGCCGGTGTGCAGGAGCATCAGGTCGATATCCGACTGTGGCGTAAGCTCTCCACGGGCCAAAGATCCGGTGGCCGCCAGGGCACAACCGGCTGGAACATCGATGTTTCCGATGATTCCCAGCGCCCGGGTGAACGCCTTTTCCCGGAGCTCCGGCGCGCTGGGTTGCACCGGACGTTCCACAGGCATGTCCTGCACCACTGCTTCCTAGATCGCGTCAGTTCCGCGTTCACCCGTACGGACGCGGATGATCTCATCGACCGGAGTGACCCAGACCTTTCCGTCACCGATTTTACCGGTCCGGGCAGCTTCAACGATGGCCGTGACGGCATCCTCGGTGCGGTCCTCGGTGGTGACGATCTCAATTCGGATCTTCGGTACGAAGTCAACGGCGTATTCCGCTCCACGGTAGACCTCAGTATGCCCCTTCTGCTGGCCGAAGCCCTGCGTCTCGGTCACGGTCATTCCGTGGACGCCGATCTGTTCGAGAGCGTTCTTGATGTCATTGAGTGTGAAGGGTTTGACAATGGCGGTGACGAGTTTCATCTGATTCTCCTGGGGAAATCGCTGTGGGAAGCGTTGCTGGAGGTCCGGGCGCTGGTTCTCCCGGACACTCTACCGCCCGTGGCAGGCGGGTAGGACAGACTCAGCGGACGTGTCCACCGGCCTGCTCATACGCGGATTCGCCATGGAGGGCGAAGTCGATGCCGTTATGCTCATCCTCCGGGTCGATACGCCAACCGATGGTGGCCTTGATAGCGACGGCGATGACTACCGTGACGAGCCCGGAGAGCACCATCGCAGCGAGCGCAACGAGGATCTGGATGATGAACAACTGGAATCCTGCCCATCCGCCTCCGGTAAACCAGCCGACATCGGTAGCGAGGAGACCGACACCAACCGTCCCCCAGAGACCTGCAACGAGGTGGACACCGACGACATCAAGTGAGTCATCGAACTTGAAGCGGTACTTGAGCCCGACCCCGAGTGCGGCCAGTCCGCCGCCCACGGCCCCCAGGATCAGTGAAGTCACCGGGGTGAGAGCACCAGCAGCCGGAGTGATGGCAACCAACCCGGCAACGACACCCGAAGCGGCTCCGAGGGAGGTCGCCCGACCATCCCGAATGCGCTCCACAATCAACCAGCCACCGATACCGGCCGCTGCAGCGGCCGTGGTGTTGAGCCAGGCCAGACCCGCTGTACCGTCTGCGGCAAAAGCGGATCCCGCGTTAAATCCGAACCAGCCGAACCACAGAAGGCCTGCACCCATCATCACCATGGGTAGGTTGTGAGGACGCTGCACACTCTTCAGGAAGGTGCGCCGGTGTCCGACGATGATCGCGAGTACCAGCGCTGCGGTACCTGCCGAAATGTGGACGACGGTGCCCCCCGCGAAGTCGATGGGGGCAATTCGGGCGATCTTCTCACCGTCGTCAATAACGGTTCCGAAGAGTCGGGCGGACAGGCTGCCGTCATGGTGACTGAGCAGGCCGCCACCCCACACCATGTGAGCGAGTGGGAAGTAGGCGAAGGTTGCCCACAACGCGGTGAAGATCAGCCACGGGGTGAACTTCACGCGATCAGCCAATGCACCGGAGATGAGGGCACAGGAGATTACGGCGAAGGTGAGCTGGAATCCGATATCAAGCACGTTCGCATATCCATTGGCGCCCTCAATGTAGCTTCCATCAGGGGTGACGATCGAATCCTTCAGACCGAAGTACTGGAACGGATTCGCGACGAAACCACCAAGCGACTGGGTTCCGTAGGACATCGACCACCCGATGAGGATGTACATGACGGTGACTACCGCGAGCGAACCGAAGGACATCATCATCATGTTGAGCACGGACTTCTGGCTTGACATGCCACCGTAAAACAGTGACAGGGCCGGGGTCATGAGCAAGACGAGAGACGCGGAGATAAGGATCCACGAGGCATTTCCTGATGCTGCCATTGTCATGTCTGGGGTCACGGGGGCCTCCTGGTCAGACGCGGGTCGGCATGGCGGTACCGACCCCTGCGTGTAGTCGATTGTGACGGCGGACATCCGCGGCACAACCCTAACTATAGCTCGACAGGTTTAGCTTTCTATAACTGGACAGGTTTTACCCCCGTCCGACCGGTCGGCCCCCGTGCGACACAGGAAACATGACATCGACAGGCCCAACCCCTCCCACAAAGGTTGCCGCACACTTGCAACAACACAGTGGTGGAATTACCTTGACTTAAGTTAGGTGAGGCTCTGTACATCACTTGCCTGCAGCATGTCCGTTCATTTCCTACCTCTGGAGTCCCCCTTGGCCCACACACTGAACCACACCACACTCGGACGTCGTGCCATCGCGGCGCTCGCAACCGCCGCGCTCCTCTCCACCGGCATCACCACAGTCACCGCGCCGCAGGTCATCGCGGCAGAAACCGACGCTTCCACGGCTGCGGTAACAATTAGGTATTCCTACACCTACCCCGCCGGAAACATCACCGCCGCCGTCTTCGAGGTCACCGCGACGAACCTCACCCCCGGTGCCACGCTGACAGCGCTGATCGACGGTGAACCCGTCGGGTTCCACGCGGGTGGCCTGAATATCGCACCCACCGCAACAGTCAACGAGGACGGTACCTACACCGGCCGCGTCGTCGGAATGGCGCCCGCTGTCGCAGGTGGCGTCCAGCACACGGTCACTCTCTCTGACGGCACGAACACGGTCAGCGCGGATGAACAGCTCGACCCACAGATCACCTTCGGTAGCACAGAAGCCCCCGAAGTGGAGAACACCGCCATCGGTACCACGGATCTCGCCATCCACATTCTCAACCTCAAGCCCGGTTCCGTCATCACCCGCGTCAGCGCCGGCGATCTCAACCTGCTCTCCGACGGTGTCACACACACCGTCGATGACAGCGGCAACCTCACGATCCCCGGGCTCTCCATCCCGAATGACCCCGCGCTGATCGGGCAGGAATTGTCCGTCACAGCCAGAGTCTCCGGGTCCGAGACGGAGACCACCTTCGATGACACCGCGACGATCTCCCCCGCTTCCCCACTGAAAAACACCGACGGATTCGCCGTCACCTCAAAGGAACTGGGCCCCGGCCTCTATCAGGTCGCCTACTCCGCCAAACAGAACGCACTGTTCGTCACCCGCTCCCAGTTCTTCGGATCAGAGAATCCCACCTCGATCTACAAGGTCAACGCCGACACCCTCGACATCGAGGCCACTTACACCCCAGTCACCGCCGACGGCACAACGGGAACGGATGCCGCCAAGGTCTTCGGACTCGCCATCGATGACGCTCGCGACATCCTCTGGGTGACCAACACCCTCAACGACTCCGTCAGCGCATACTCCGCCACTTCCGGTGAACTACTGAAGGAATTCCCCGCGGGATCCGTACCCCATCCGCGCGCCATCGCCGTTGACGAAGCCACCGGACGTGCATACGTCTCCACCCCAACCTCCTCCGAGGAATCTATCGCGGTATTCGATGGAAACACCCTCACTCAGATGGATTCCCTCGCGACCCCCGGATTCTCAGGAGCGATGGAACTGCGCTTCGACTCCGAGGCGCAGGTTATCTACACGGTCGGATTCAAGAACGGCAAGGCCGCCCGCATCTCGATCTCTGACGGCGCCACCACCGTCTACGATCTCCCCGGCGATGACACCCCCAGAGGCGGCGGAGTCGCCTTAGACACCAAACGCAACCACCTGTTCGTCGCCAACCAGAACCCCTCCACCGTCGATGTCATCGACCTTTCCGACGGTTCCGTCATCTCTACCATCGTCACCGGCGCAAACCCTCTCGACGCCATCTACGATCCCGCCAGCGACCGTGTCTTCGTAGTCAACCGCGGCAGCGGCACCGTCACTGTCATCAATGCAGAAACCTTGGAGATCACCGGAAATCTGGACGTCGGCTTCTATCCGAATGATCTCGCGACCAACGATAAGGGCACCATCTACGGGGTGAACAAGCCGACCAGCGGCAACTACGGCACTGCTGACTCCATCTTCAAGATCGAACCGATCACCGAAACCCCGATCCCCGGAAGCACCGGTAGTTCCACGCCAGCGGGCTCCATGGCCGGATCCGTCGCCGGATCCACCGCAGGATCGACAGTGGGCGTCATCGCGATCCTGGGAGCCCTTGCCGCAGTCCTCGGCAGCTTGTTCCATCTCATCACCTCAGCCACCCTCCCCACCGAGATCACCAACCTCATTCCCTGGCTGAAGAAGTAATCGCCACGCCCGACCGCTAGCACGAACCAGCACCGACGGGCGGGTGTACACATCCCATCACCTCCCTCCTCCAGCACCACCGGAGGAGGGAGGTTTCACCATGTCAGAAACACCCAGACCGAACACGGGAGGGACAAGAGAGAGCAGCCACGGTTGTCCCCAGTTCCGAGGCATTGCCAGACCGGGGGGAAGAACGCTACATTTCCCCTAACGTCTTTAGATAGGGATGCCTTCCCTAAATTAGACAGTCATTTATCCTTACCCCTCGAGCCTTGGAGTTATCTGTGTCCCTATCCACCCACCGTCTCATCGGCCGCCGCAGCATCGCGGCGATCACCACCGCCGCACTGCTCTCCGCAGGCATGGCGGTCGTAACCCCGAATGCACTGGCCCAGGAGGCGGAATCCACTCCCACCAGTGAAGCCGTCAACGAGTCACGTGCAGCCGCAGAAGAGAATCCGGCACCGGCGAACCTGGAAACCACAGCGGAGGCTGCCGTTTCTGTTTCCCGTACCTTTATCACCGCCCGGAACGGAATCGTCGCCAGTGTCTTCGAGGTCAAGGCGACCGGATTCGCCCCCGGTGCGACGCTGACCGCCGGGATCGACGACACCGAGGCCGGATTCCACGCGGGCGGTTCCACGGTGGTCTCAACCGCCACCGCAGATGAGAATGGTGAATATAAGGGCCGCGTTGTGGGCCCCGCAGACACGTTCTTCGGTGGAACCGAGCATACGGTGACCCTCACCGCTGGAGAAACGAAAGCTGCAGCCTCCGCGTACCTCGAACCGGCTGTTTCCTTCGGCAGTACAGACGCCCCTGATGTGGAAAACCTCTCCGTGGGGGCCACGGACCTCGCAGTCACGGTCCGCACCCTGAAGCCCGGCTCCACCATCACCGCCATCGGAGTCGACGGCGCCAACTGGCTTCCCGCAGGAACTACCTTCACCGTTCCGGAAAGCGGCACGATCACCGTTCCCGACCTGAGCATCCCCGCAGATGATTCACTCATCGGCAAGAAGATCGCGGTGACCGTCCGCGTCGCCGGGTCCGACGCTGACGTCACACTGGCCAAGACCGGGACCATCGCCCCCGGACTAGGACTGTTTGGTTCCGACCAGTACAACGTCTCCTCCCGCGAACTCGGCCCCGGCCTCTACCAGATGGCCTACTCCGCAAAGCAGCATGCCGTGTTCGTTACCCGCAACAACTTCGGCGACCAGACCTCCTCCATCTTCAAGGTCAATCCTGAAACCCTGGAGCCCGAGAAGGAATTCGCCACCGTCGATGCGCAGGGTATGAGCTCCCCCGCGGCAGGTGTGTTCGGCGTCGCAGTCGATGATGTGCGTGATCGCCTGTGGGTCACCAACACCCTCAATGACTCGGTCTCCGTGTACTCCACCGTCACAGGTGAACTACTCAAGGCATTCGATAAAGGCCTCGCCCCCCACCCGCGCGCCGTCGCCGTCGATGAGAGCACCGGCTACGCATACGTATCCATTCCCACCAGCGGTAAAGAAGAGATCGTCGTATTCGGCGGCGACTCACTGGACGTTCGCAGCCCGCTGCAGACTCCCGGATTCTCCGGTCACATGGAACTGCGCTTCGATGCCGCAACCAAATCCATCTACACCGTGAGCTTCAAGACGGGCAAGGCCGCCAAGATCAGCGTCGAAACCGGCCAGGCCGACATCGTCAACCTCCCGAACGCCGATGCCTATCGTGGTGGCGGCGTGGGCCTCGACACCAGGCGTGGTCATCTGTTCGTCGCCAGCCAGATCCCGTCCTCCGTCGATGTCTTCGACATCAACACCGGCGCACTGTTAAAGACCATCCGCACCGGCGCAGGCTCTCTGGACGCACTCTACGACGCGGTGACTGACCGCGTCTACGTGATCAACCGGGGCAGCCGGAGCGCGACCGTCATCAATGCCAAGACCTTTGAGGTCGTCGCCAACCTGGATGTTGGTTTTAATCCGAACCATCTGGCGACCGACGGCAAGGGCACCGTCTATGTCGTGAACAAGCCCGCCATCGGCAACGCAGCCGACAAGGACTCCATCGTCAAACTCACCCCGAAGAACCTCATCCACATCCCGCCGATGTCCGGTGGCGAGACCAGCTCCGGTAAATCGGACGGGTCAACGATCTTCTCGGGTTCCACGTCCACCGGTTCCACGTTCACGGGAATCTTCTCCTTCCTCGGCGTCATGGTGACCATCTTCGGCAGCTTGTTCCACTTCCTCACCTCCACGGTTCTTCCGCCGCAGATCGCCAAGTTGATCCCCGGTGGTTCCTCCGCCCGCTGATCAACCCCCACATCAACCGTGTGCTAGCGCGGTTTGAGTGCAAGACGCCCCGGGAAGCAGGTGCTTCCCGGGGCGTCTCTCTACCCCATCATTCAACTCTGTCCCGAGTTGCCCATGCGCTTCTAGCCGAGCAGGGCGTCGACGAAGCTCTCCGGCTCGAACGGCGCCAGATGGTCCGCGCCCTCACCGAGTCCGACGAGCTTGACCGGAACACCGAGTTCCTCCTGGACCTGGAACACGATGCCGCCCTTGGCGGTACCGTCCAGCTTCGTCAGCACCACACCGGTGATGTCGACGACGTCGCGGAAGATACGGGCCTGGGTGAGGCCATTTTGTCCGACGGTGGCGTCCAGCACGAGCAGGACCTCGTCGACGTGGGTCTTCTTCTCAACGACGCGCTTGACCTTGCCGAGCTGGTCCATCAGACCGGTGGAGGTGTGCAGGCGACCAGCGGTGTCGATGAGCACCACATCGACGCCCTCATCGACGCCGCGGGCGACGGCGTCGAAGGCCACGGACGCTGGGTCCGCGCCTTCCTTACCGCGCACCGTCTGCGCGCCAACCCGGCGACCCCAAGTCTCGAGCTGGTCGGCGGCGGCGGCACGGAAGGTATCGGCGGCGCCGAGCAGCACGTTGTGCCCCATCGACACGAGCACCCGGGCGAGCTTGCCGGTCGTGGTGGTCTTACCCGTGCCGTTGACGCCGACGACGAGAACGACGGCGGGCTTGCCGTCTGCCGGCATCGCACGGATCGAGCGGTCCAGTTCGGGCTTACAGGCCTCGATGAGGGTCTCGCGCAGCATGGCGCGGGCCTCCGCCTCGCTGGACACACCGCGCGCGGCGATCTTCTCGCGGAGCTGATCCACGACCCGCATCGTCGTCGGCGTGCCGAGGTCCGCCATGAGCAGCGTGTCCTCGATCTCCTCCCACGCGTCCTCGTCCAGGTCACCCGCAGAGAGGATGCCGAGCACGCCCTGGCCGATGACGCTCTGCGACCGGGCCAGCTTTCCCCGCAACTTGCCGAGCCTGCCCTCCGCGGGGGCGATCTCGTCGATGTTGCGCTGCGTGGCGGCATCCACCGATTCCGGCTGTGCGGGTTCTACGGGGGCGGGCGTCTCGACGAGCGCGGCCTCCGCAGCCTCGGCGGCGGCCTGCGCGGACTCGGCCGCTGCGGCGGCCTCGATCACGCGCGGATCGTCGTCGGTGGCTTCCTCGACGCTCTCCGGTCCCTCCGCGGTGTCGGCTTTGTCGTCCTCGGCGGCGAAGGTGTCGGCGTCGACCGCCTCGGTGTTGTCGGCGAGCTCCCGGAAGATCGGGGCAGCGGGTTCAGCGTCGGACGGCTCGTCGGTGGTGTCGGCCTTTTTCTCGATCGTCTCGTTCTGAGCCGGGGCCGGAATTGGGGTCACGGACTCACCGGAAGCCAACCGGTGGACCGGGGTCTCCCCGGCCTCAGAGGACTGTCCCGGGGCCTGGGGATCAACGACGGGTGCTGCGTCCGTCGGCGGTGCCGGGGTGCGCTGCGGTTCGGAGTGCTGCTGTGGTTCAGGTGCGGGCTCCGGCTCGGGTTCACGCACCGGCTGTGCTTCCGGGGATGGGGCGGGAATCGGCGTGACCTGCGGTGCTTGTTCCTCGGCTACCGGGTTCGACGGGGCCGGAGTCTGTTCGCGATCCCGATCCGGAAGGGACGCAGCAGCCTCAGCCTGTGACGTAGCAGGCTTCTCCGGCGTCGCGGCGCTACTGCGCTGCACCGGCTGCGGCTCCGCCTTCTTCTCCTTCACCGCAGGGGCGAAGTTGAAGCCGCCCTGCGCGGTATAGTTACCCGATTTCTCCGCCTGGGTGAGCTCCTTCGGCTCCTCGGCCTCCTCCTCACCGAAACTGATCGTCTTGGCCTTCTTGCGTTTCAGGCCCCAGACGATGAGAAGTATAAGGATGAGCAGCACCAGCACGACGCCGGCGATGATCTGGTAGGTCGGGTTCGTGGCGAACTGATCCATCACGTTCTGCAGGTTGTCCATGCGTACATGGTTTCACATCCGGGAGACGTGCGCTTGTGACGCTTCACCGGAGAGATGTCAACCGATCACAGTCGCCGATCATCTGATTCTGCGGATGGGTGGGAACGGCCCCTCCCGAATGCTTCAAACATCTCCCCGAAAGCATGTTCACAGCTCTATACTCTGCAAGGTGAGCACACATGTACCCAGCAGGGACGACATTTACGACGCACTGCGAACGGGCAAAGCGCTGATCTGTGCACCCGGCGAGAAACCCGATGTTGGGGCCTGGCTGGACTTCACCACAGACCTGCTCAAGGTGCTCCGCGATCCCGACATCACACCCCATCCCGATGGGTTGACGATCCAGGGCGCCTATTTCGCCGGCGGGCTGAAGCTAAATAACTACACGATAAACCATGACCTCAGCTTCGAGGACTGCACTTTTCCATTAGCCATAGAAGCCAAGCACGCAAACATTCATTCACTTTATTTCCAAAAATGTACTGTTTCATCAATCAGTTTAAAATATTCCCTTATCAATGGAACCTTTACAATTAAAGAATCCACAATAAATAGCGCAATAGACAGGTCACTAGATTTGTTCGGAGTCAAGATATACAAAGGGTTTACCGCCCTAAACCTCCACATATTCGGCCAACTTTGCCTAGACGAAGCAGAAATCCAATGTAGATTTTTTATTGAAAAGTCTACATTAAGCAATCCAACACGTAACGCCTTGACAATAAATCACGCCACCATCAATGGAGGAGTTCTCACCAGGAGAATAATAGTAAACGGTGAATTTTGCGCACTAAATTCTAAAATCGACGGACCACTAAACCTCACCAATGCAACACTCACAAATCAGCCCGGCTATGCTCTCCACCTTGACCACACCACCGTCAGCGAAGGAGTATTAGCCGATCATCTCAAGACAGTAGGCGAAGTCCGCGCCCTAGCCGCCATCATCAACGGATCATTCCGGCTCAACAATGCAAAACTGACCAACCCACATAGCAAAGCCCTCACACTCAACAACACCATCATCACCGACAGGCTGATCGCCCGCCAGCTCACCGCCCAAGGCGAAGTCCGTGCCTTGGGCGCCACCATCAGTGGCCCAATTCACCTTAATAGTGCGAAACTAGTAAACCCATCCGGCCATGCCCTTCATCTCGACCGAGCGACCATCACAGGTGGATTATTCGCTGACAAACTCAAAACTAAAGGCGAAGTCCGCATCCTGGGCGCCACCATCGACGGCCAAATCAACCTCCAAAATGCTAAATTGGAAAACCCGCTTGGCTTGAGCCTCATACTCAATCGGACGAAGATCAGCGGCAGACTATTCGCCGACAAACTCGAAACAAAAGGAGCGATCAGGATCTTAGGATCCACTATCAAAGGTCCACTCCATCTGAATAATGCGAAGCTAACCGGACCCTTCAAGCTCAATCACACCACGATCACGGGGGGGCTGCTTGCCGTCAACCTCCATACCGAAGGTGAGCTACAAGCCCCAGGTATTACCATCAATGGCCAATTCAATCTCACCGAAGCGGAGCTGATCAATAATAACGGAAGAGCCCTCACACTCGACGGCGCCACCATAACCGACGGCCTCATCGCCGAAAGCCTCACCGCCCGCGGCGAAATCCGCGCCACAGGCGCCACCATCAAGGGCCAGATCATCCTCACCACTGGCGCGGAGCTGGACAATATATACGTGGACAATATATACGGAAGAGCCCTCACACTCGACGGCGCCACCATAACCGATGGCCTCATCATCGGAAGGCTAACCACCCACGGCGAAGTCCGAGCCCCAGGCGCCACCATCGGCCACCTCATCCTCTCCAACGTGGAGCTAAAAAACCCACACGACCACGCCCTCAAACTCGACGGCGCCACCATCACCGCTCTGTTTCTCGACTACAAGAACGTTGATGGGAAAATTAGCCTAGTGAATACCAGGATTTCATACCTTCAACCCCCAGACGTGATTGAACCCAGGCATGGAAAAGTTCTGGCAACCGGCTGGAAAGTAGACTCAATAGCAGGAGCTCTGCACACTAATCCGGAGACCGCCAAAAAGTGGCTCGCCACAACACCGGAAGATGGGTTCTCTCCTCAGCCGTTCATGGAGTTGGCGCGGTATTTCGATCGTGTTGGTCTCCCCCATCGTGCGCGTCATCTTCGGGTGTATTCGCACAGTCAGGTGACGAACAATATGCCGCTCAAGTCTCGGCCGGGGCGGTGGATGCTGCATGTGACGAGTGGATACGGCGAACGTCCCTGGTACGCACTGGTATGGATCGTGCTCCTGTTCGGGTTGACGTGGCTACTGACGTGGTGGCAGGCCGGCCACTTGGAAGCAGCGGATCAGATGGGGGCAGTCTGCCGGGACGGGTGGCGGATCACCGAATACGCGGGAAAGAACGCGATCCCGAGTTTCCCCGGGGCGACAACCAAATGTTCGCTGGCTGATGACACCCCGATCTGGCTGCGCCTGAGTTTTGCGTTCACCGCCGGGCTTTCCTGGATCTTGCTCACGATCTTCCTTGCTGGTGTCACGGGTATCCTGCGCAAACCGGCGGATTCGTCCACGTCCTGACCGTGCACGAAGTGGTGGCGGTCAATTCTCGACCTCCACCACCGACACGGATGGACGTCCCTGCCCCTAGTCCCCGATCCCGGGGTTCGTGACGGCGAGGACCATCGCCTCGGCGGCGATGAGGTCGCCGGTGACGAGGTCCGGGGTGAGGTCGGCGAGGCGGCTCCATCCGGGGGTCGCCGCGGTGAGCAGCTTGGATTTACCCATCAGCCCGTGGGCGTGCATGCGGGCCGCGAGTGCGAAGACGAGGGACACGACGGGGGCGAGTGCCCAGGTGTTCGCGCCGGAGTCGGTGTCCACGCCCTCCAGTTTGTCGAAGCGGACCCGGGCCGAGGAGTAGAGGCGCCGGTTCGCGCCGCGCATCGCCTTCATCAGGGCCGCGGCGGAGGTCACCATCTCACGGTCGGCGAGCAGGGCGTTGAGTTCGTGGCGTTTGTTGAATGTCTCGAACACGGCGAGGAGCCGGGCGCTGTCGTCCATGATGGGGCCGGGGACGATCTCGGCTTGGGCGAAGAACATCTTGAGCAGTGATTCCTGCTGTGCTTCGTCCATCTGGGCGATCTGGACGGTGGATTGGTCGATGCACGCGGTGTCGAGGGTGGCGTCGCGTCCCGTGGACAGCGTCTCCACGAGCCGCTTTCCGGCAACCTCCGCCAGCCGGTCGAGCAGGGCGCGGAGCCGGGCACGCGGTTCGCCCTCTTCGACTGCGGTGTGGACGGCGGGGAGCTGCGCCAGGAGTTCGAGGGTTCCGATCCACGCGGTTCGGTGGATGGCGACGTCCGTGTCCTGCGCATCGGCGTCGGCTGCGTCGGCTGCGTCGGCATCCGTGCCATCGTCTGCGTCGGCGGCGGGTGCGGCGAAGGGGCCGTGGACGAGCCCGGAGACGACGACCTTTCCGGGTTGCGCTTCGCTGGGAACGAGGGATGCGGAGAGTCCGGCGAGCGCGGCCGCCGGGTTCGCCGCGAGTGCGGTGCTGACCGCCCTGCGGAGTTGGATGGCTGCGTTTGCCGCTTCGTTTTCCGGATCGGTGGGCGCCGTGACCTCGGGTGTGAATCCGGCAAGGAAGTCCCAGAGTACGGGCATGACGGAGGTGTCGGTGGGTGCTGTGTCGGAGTCTCCGGAGAGGAACGCGGAGAGTTCGTTGAGTGGTTCGCTGCTTCCCGTGTAGTGCCCGGGCTGGGCCAAGGTGAATGCGGTGGATCCGGGGACGATGGGCGCGCGGAGAACGGAGAACGGGTCGGCGGAGTGGAGTTGGATGGTGAGATCGCCCGCGTCCACGAGGTCAGCCGGTAGTTCGGTGCGCTGGCCGGTGACGGGGATGGTGCGGCCGAACACCCACGGCGCGGCTGCAGGCCACACCCAGGCCGCGAGATTCCGGTCGCGGGCGAGCCCCTCGAACACCAGGTGACCGTCCTCCACCGTGACGCCGGTGGCGTGCGGAGTGGAATCGATGAGGGCGAGGTTGACGGAGACCCGCCGGTCACTGCGGGGGTCGGTCCACTCGAACTCCATGCGCCCGCCGGGTAGAACGGCGGTGGACGCGGCGAGCTGCGTCATGGGCGCGGTGTAGGTGCGACCGTCCTCTGCGGTGAGCCGCACGGTGCGCAGTGGTGCGCCGTGGTGGTTGCGGACGGTGACCTTCGGATCGCCGAGTTCCCCGGTGGCCCGGATGCGGAGGGTACCGTCTGCGTCGAACTGGCGGGCACCACAGATGAGGCGGGTGGTGCGCCACATCGGCGGCTGGGTGGTCAGGGGCACCTCGAAGGTCAGGCGGGGCGGGGTGAACCGCAGGGGCATCGCGTCGCCTTCGTCGGTGGTGATGACGGTGCCGCCGCCGGCTTCCTCCGGGTCGACGTGGATGGTGCGGGGCTGCGCGGTGAACGGTTTGGCCCCTGCGCGGACGGTGCAGCTCGCTTCGCTGAGGCCTCCCGAGGCCGGGATGCGGACGGAACGGCAGGCTCCGTGGATGTCGGTGGAGGCGTTCAGGCCTTCCACGATGGCGTATTCATGGCGGAAGGATTCATTGCGGGGGCCGCGTAGTCGGACGAGGTATTCCCCGACCCAGGGTGCGTCGTAGAGTTCGGGGTCGAAGATGTCGAAGACGCCACCTTCGGCGGGGATGATGAGCGGTTCGGCGGGTGCGACCTCATCGCCGGCGTGCCCGGTTCCCGCGTATGCGGAGATGGACAGCCACCAGGTTTCCTCGGCCCCGGAGACCGTGGGCGGGAACTCGGCGAGGAGTGACGCGGAGTGGATGGGCAGTCCGCCGAGGCTGCGGAGGTCGGCCACCGGTGCGGCGGGGTCGCGGAACATGACCCGTTGGCGGGGGTCGACGCAGCGCACGTTGTGCATCGGTGAGGGGGTCTGGCCCGGTCGCAGGACCTGGAGTGATGCGGCCTGGGAGGTGTCGACACGGCGCGCGGTCCAGCCGGCCCAGCCGTCGACGGTCCCGGATGAGATGACCGGGATGTCGTCGCCGGTGACGACATCGACGAGTCGGGAGTCATCGGGGGTGACGACGATGAGTTCGGGGTGGTGCAGGGAGGCGAGTTCGGTGAGGTTCTGTCCCTTCACCGAGAACACGAGGACGGGATCCTCGGAGTCGACGACCGGCACGACCCAGGTCGTCTCGTTGGTGATGTCCGCCACGGTGAGTTCACGGAGCTGACGTTCGACGTGGAGGTCGAGCAGCTCGGAGTATCCTCCGGTTTCGCCCCAGCTTCGGCCGGTCCGGTAGATCCGGGTCGTGCCGTCGACCGATACGCGCCACTGGACCTCGGCGTCCTGTCCTTCAGGCAGCGCCTGCTCCGGAAGCCGGAGACACACCTTGCCGCGTGCTGCGTCGAAGATGATGCGGGGGGTGTGTTCGCGGGTGGCCACGCCGACGGCGGACCCCCGGTTCTCTGTTCCGACGGGCCGTTCCCGGAGCTCTGCAGCGAGTGTTCCCCGCAGGAGGACGGGGAGCGATCCGTTATTCTGGGTGTCCCGCCCGGTGTCCAGAGCGCGCCATCCGAGGGGATCGGTCCGGGTCAGTTCGCGCAGGTCGATGACCCGGGTGATGACATCGGTGAGCATCTCGGGTGCCGCTGCGGCGACACCGACGGTGACCGGAAGAAGTTCCCCGTCGGATTCCTCGTCCTCTGCGGGCAGGAATCCCACGTAACTGCCATCGGCGAGCATGTCCACGATGCCTGCACCGGTGAGTTCGTGCCCTGCGTCCTGCAGGACATCGAGAAGCTCCAGCAGCCCCGGAACCTCATTACCCGTGATCCCGGCGTGCGCGACGAGCAGCAGCACCGGGTCATCCAGCTTCTCGGGAACCACAAGCCCGACCCTGCGAACAAGGTCGATCGTCACTCCCGAGAGCTCTTCATCGAGTCCGTTCGTCGGGGCGAGCCCGAGACCATGGAGGTACTCGGCGAAGAAATTGGTCTGGTCGGTCATCCGTGCCGCCCGGGAAACCAGCGTGACGACGGCGACCGTCGGGGTGACATCCATCAGGGCGTCGAGTGTCGCACCCGCCGCCATCTGCCGCGACAGGAACGTGCCGTAGAAGCGTTCGATGCACTCGATGTCATCGGACTTCAGCCCTGTTCCGGTGACCCGGTCCCGGTCAGCGAGGACCTGCGCAAGTTTCAGTTCGGTCTGGGAAGCCCAGCCGAGGAGGGAATCGTTCAGGTCCGCGATCGGATTGGTGCTGCCGCTCATAACGTGGTGTGTGCCCCTTGGAATGTGTGGCGGTTGATGTGTGCCTGCGGCGAGCAGGCCAGTTGATTCTAGCGTCCCCGCCCACGATGTGCGCGGGCGACGTCCCAAGCCCCGCTCGATGCTCCTGGGATGCAGGTCCGTCGCGCTCAGTCGGTGGCGGTCGGGGGACGCTCGTTGTCATCGCGGGAACGCCCCGAAGGCGACATGCGCTGGCTGATCACTCGCGTCACTCCGTCGCCGCGCATGGTCACCCCGTAGAGCACGTTGGCGACATCCATCGTGGGTTTCTGGTGGGTGATCACGATGAGCTGGCTGGATTCACGCAGTTCCTCGAAGAGGTTGATCAGGCGGCGCAGGTTCACGTCGTCGAGGGCGGCCTCGACCTCGTCCATCACGTAGAAGGGACTGGGCCGGGCGCGGAAGATCGCGACGAGCATCGCCAGCGCAGTGAGGGACTTCTCCCCGCCGGACAGCAGAGAGAGGCGTTTGACCCGTTTCCCGGGTGGTCGGGCCTCCACCTCGATGCCGGTGGTGAGCATGTCGTCGGGGTCGGTGAGCACCAGCCGCCCCTCCCCGCCGGGGAAGAGAGTTGCGAAGACGCGGGGGAACTCGTCCTCAACGTCGCGCCAGGCGTCGGTGAACAGTTGGAGGATCTTGGCGTCCACCTCCTCGATCACACCGGTCAGGTCACGGCGAGCCTGTTCGACATCGGAGAGTTGCGTGGAGAGGTACTCGTAGCGTTCCTCCAGGGCCTTGAACTCCTCGAGGGCGAGCGGGTTGACCTTGCCGAGGGACGCCAGATCCTTCTCCGCCTGTTTGAGCCGTTTCTGTTCGGCGGCGCGGTCGAAGTCCTCCCCCGGGGTGTAGTCGGCAAGGATCACGTCGACGGTGAGGCCGAGCTGCCCGGTGATCTGTTCCTCGGCCTGTTCCATGCGCACCTGCGCCTGGCTGCGGGCGATGTCGGAGGCGTGCGCGGTGTCGGTGAGCCGGTTGAGGTGCATCCGGGCGGCGTTGACCTCGTCCTTGGCCCGGGCGAGGCGTGTGCTGATACCCGCCCGCGCCGAGTTGAGCTCATCCCGCTGGGCTGCAGCCCGCGCGGTGGCGTCCGTGGTGCGGTCCGCGACCTCACGGGCACCGCGTTCCACGGCGGCAGCGAGTTCGGCCGCCGCCCGGCGGGCAGCCATCGCCTTCTCGTGACGGGCCTTCGCCTGCCGTTCGTGCTCCGCCTGACGGCGCAGCGCATCGCCTTTCCCGCGCACCTGCCCGGTGCGTTCCTCGGCGGTGCGGAGCACGAGACGGGCCTCGACCTCCATCGCCTTGATCTGGGCGAGGGCGGATGCCGCCTCGTCGCGGGCTGCGGTGGAAGGCTCGTCGGGTTCGTCGGTGTCCTCGACGCGGGCCAGGCGGTCGAGGGTTTCCTCGAGCTGTTCGGCGAGTTCGTTCCGGCGGAGTTCCGCTGCGGTGACGCGCGACGCCATGCGCTGGTGTTCGGCCCGAGCCGCGTCGTGGCTCTTGGCCAGTCGTGCCGCATCCCGGTTGAGGGTCTCGAGGTCACGGTCGTGTTCGCGGAGGGCGGCTTTCGCGGCGGCCGCGTCGACGCGGGCCTCCTCCGCGGCTGTTGCGGCGCCGGAGAGTGTCCCGGCGAGTTCAGCGAGTTCGGCCTCGGCGGTGGCGAGTTCCGCGCGGGCGGCATCGATCTGCGCGGTGATCTCCACGGCGGTTCCGGTTCCCTGGCCGAGGGTCAGCCAGCCGTGTCCGCGGAGTGTTCCGTCACGGGTGACGGCCTTCAGTCTGGGGTCGTCGCTGATCGCCTGCCGTGCCGCCACCTCATCATCGGTGAGCACAACGTCAACGAGGAGCCTCACGACGGCTGCGCGGACACCGGGATCGAGTTCCAGGTGGTCGAGGAGCCAGGAGCATCCGGGCGGCAGATCGGTGTCGAGGCGCCAATCCCCGCTTCCGGTGCCGGTCGTGTCGATGAGCGTGGTCCGGGGGATGTTCGCGTCGGACAGGCGGCGGAGGACGCTCTCTTCGAGGTCTCCGGCGACGGCTTCGGCAACGGTCCCGAGGGCCGCGGCGACGGCTTTCTCCGTTCCCGCAGCCGGGTGGATGAGGGCGGCGAGGGGTGCGAAGCCGTCACCGAGTAGCTCGGCTGCGTCGACGGTGGGCACGGTGGATTCGAGGGTGTCGATCCGGGAGGTCAGCGAGGACACCCGACGTTCCAGGGTGCGTTCGGCGTCCCGTAACTGGTTGAGGCGCGCGTCGGCGGCCTGTGCCTCTGCGGACGCTCGGGTGTGCGCCTGTTCCAGTGGTTCGCGGTCGCCGGTCGTCTCGTTGATGCGGGACGCGATCGCCTCGGCCTCGGCCCGGGCTGCATCGGCCCGCCCGAGGGTCTCCTCGAGTTGCTCGGTGAGCCGCTCGATGTCGGCATCGGCAGCCTCGATCTGGCTGCGCTGGGATTCCTCGGCGGCGAGGAGCCTGACCACGCCCTCACGACGATCCGCGATGGCCCGCATCTGCGCGAGGTGCTCGCGTTCGAGTTCCCGGGCGGTCTGTTCGCGTTCCTCGACCTCCCCGCGGATGGATTCGAGGCGCTCGGTGGCCATCTCGACGGCCTCCTCGAGACCAGCGAGTTCCTCATCGGCGCGGTCCGCGCGCCGGGCGAGATCATCGGGGTCCGGGCCGGAGTAGCTGATGTCCGAAACCTGGTTCGCGGCGCGGTCGGCGGCGATGCGTACCGTCGCGGACACCCGTTCGGCCAGCGCGGACAGGGTGAACCACAGGTTCTGGGCGGCCTCGACCTCGGGCGTGATGCAGGCGAGTTCCTCGTCCAGCTCGAGCTGCCTGCCGGTGGCTTCCTCAAGCTGTTCGGTGACGCTGCGGACCTGGGCGGCGAGCAGCTCCGCCTTTGCCTCGGCATCCTCGGCGTCGGCGCGCAACCGCACCAGGCGGTCACCGGCGAGCCGGAGCCGGGCGTCACGGAGTTCGGCCTGCACCGTCGCCGCACGCTTCGCGGCCTCGGCCTGCCTGGCCAGCGGCTTCAACTGACGTTTGAGCTCACCGGTGAGATCGGTGAGCCGGTCGAGGTTCGCCTGCATGCCGACGAGTTTCCGGTGCGCCTTCTCTTTACGTCTCCGGTGCTTGAGCACACCGGCGGCTTCCTCGATGAAGGCGCGCCGCTCCTCCGGTTTGGCTTCGAGGATCTGGGCGAGGCGCCCCTGCCCGACGATAACGTGCATCTCCCGGCCGATGCCCGAGTCGGACAGCAGCTCCTGGATGTCCATCAGTCGGGCTTTCGTCCCGTTGATCTCGTACTCGCTCGCGCCGTCGCGGAACATCCGGCGGGTGACTGAGACCTCGGAGTAGTCGATGTCGAGGGCACCGTCGGCGTTGTCTATGGTGAGGGTGACCTCGGCGCGGCCCAACGGTTTACGGTCGCCAGCCCCGGCGAAAATGACGTCCTCCATCTTCCCGCCGCGCAGGGTTTTCGCGCCCTGCTCCCCCATAACCCACGCCAGCGCGTCGACGACGTTGGATTTACCCGACCCGTTCGGGCCGACGACGGCGCAGATGCCCGGTTCGAATTTCAGGGTCGTCGCAGACGCGAAGGACTTGAATCCCTTGAGCGTCAGCGATTTCAGATGCACCGGAAAATAGTAGCACCGGCCCCGGTCAGCGGTTTCGGGTGAGTTCCCCCGGTTCCAGCTCGTCGAGGAGCACGATCTCCCGGTCCCCCAGATCACGGGAGAGCGGGACGTCGACGGCGGCGAAGCGCGCCTCCTCGGTACAGGGGCCGTCCGTGCCCGGAAGGGTTCCGGCGACGAGCGCGAGCCGAACCTCGTTGTCGGTCTCGTCCACGACGGGTCGGACTCCGAAACACCGCGCGGTGCCCGTCATCCCGGCGATCCGGATGGTCCGCTGATCGATGACCGCATGGTCCTCGATGCGGGCGATGTGTTCATCACGCATCCTGTCGGGTGCCCTGTCCACCGGATACTCTGCGAGGGGCACCACACCGGTTCCCGCGTCATCGCCTTCGTCCGGGATCTCCGCAGTTGAAGCGGTCGATGATACGGGTCGTGCTGGATCGGTGTCAGCACCCTGCGGCGAGCATCCCGCGAGCATCGCGACAACCGCAACCGAAGCGAGAATCAGCGGGCGCATCAGTATCCTCATCGTTCGGTGAATCCCGATTCGCCCCGGGGCTCGGACCACTGGTCGATCACCTTGTCGACCCGCCCGGGGCGTCGGGTGGTGCTGGGCTGCTCGGCGAGCCGATCGAGGAGCGCGACGCACGCCCGCTCATCCCCTTCCGCGACGACGAGCACACGCCCGTCCGGATAGTTGGTCGCGGAACCGGCGAGCCCGAGTTCCTTCGCCTGGCAGCGGGTCCACCAACGGAACCCGACCCCTTGGACGTGTCCGTGCACCCATGCCGTGAGCCTCGTCGTATCCCCTGCACCCATCGTTTCCAGTCCTCCGTGATCATCAGCGTGGTGAAGATCTGTCCTGCCGTTCACTGTACCGAGGAATAGACACGCGGAACGGGGCACCACCCGGCATACCGGATGGTGCCCCGTTGACGGAGATCGCTGCGCCTACTTCACACGGCGCGAGACCTCGTCGTAACGCTCATCACGCTGGAGGATGGCATCGGTGCCGTCCCAGCACTCCATGTTCTCCCAGCCACGGAGCTTGGGCAGATCGTCCCGGTGGAACACGGGATTGAGGCCCTTCGCCCGCTGCTCCGAGAAGTGCCTGAGCAGCGCGACGGCCACGCCACCCAGCGGGATGATGGCGATGAGGTTAGCTGTGGCCATCAGGCCGGAGAAGGTGTCGGCCAGTGCCCAGACGAGCGGGACGGAACCGAGCGCGCCCGCGAAGACGCAGAGAACCACGAGGCCACGGAAACCGTTGAGGACCGACTTGGACCCGGTCAAGAACTCGATGTTGGCCTCGCCGTAGTAGTAGTTGCCGATCACGGAAGAGAACGCGAGGAAAATGATGATCACGGTGAGGAAGTGGATTCCCCACGTGCCAACGCTGTCCGCGAGAGCGTTCTGCGTGAGTTCCATGCCGCCGTGTCCCTCGCCGTACTCGGGCTTGGACAGCAGGATGATGAACGCGGTGACGGAGCAGACGACGACGGTGTCGAAGTAGACACCCAGTGTCTGGATGAGGCCCTGCTTCGCCGGGTGCGAGACCGTTGCGGTCGCCGCAGCGTTAGGAACGGAACCCATACCGGCTTCGTTGGAGAACAGGCCCCGGCGGACGCCGTTCATGATGACGGTGCCGATCGCGGCACCGGAGACCGACCGGAAGCCGAAGGCCTCGGCCCAGATGTTGCCGATCATCGCCGGAACCTCGCCGATGTGGATGAAGACCACGATGAATCCGACGATGATGTAGGCCACCGCCATGATGGGAACGATGATCTGGGTGACGGCACCGATCCGCTGGATACCACCGAAGATCACGGCTGCGGTGACCAGAGCGAGGACGGCGCCGACGATGACCTTGACGACGGTCGGGTTGGACGCCTCGAAGGAGGTGCTCATCGACGCGGCGATGGAGTTCGACTGCACGGCGTTGAATACGAAGCCATAGGTGAGGGTGATCAGCACCGCGAAGGTGACGGCCAACCAGCGCCAACCGAGCGCCTTGGTGATGTAGTAGGCGGGGCCACCACGGAACGAGTCCTTGTCCCGCACCTTGTACACCTGGGCGAGCGTTGACTCCACGAATGAGGTCGCACCGCCGATGACAGCGAGCATCCACATCCAGAACACCGCTCCGGGACCACCCACGGCGATGGCGATGGCGACACCGGCGACGTTGCCGGTACCGACACGGGACGCCGCCGAGACGGTGAACGCCTTGAAGGCCGAGATATTCTTCTGCCCCTTCTCAGCGGGGGCCCGCTCGACGATCGAACGGAACATGTCCGGGATGAACCGCAGTTGGACCACGAGGGTGGTCCAACAGAAGTAGAGCCCCGCGCCGACGAGCAGAACGAGGACCAGTTGCCAGTATGTGTCGTTGAACTTGCCGATGAAGTTCTGAAGTTGTTCCATGCGGAGAAACGTTAACCTAAAACTAGGCAAAAAGTCAGTATCTTCGTTGACAATTTCCGCAGAAATGACTGGACCGGTTCATGAACTGCTCACGAGTCACGGGAAAACCGCAGCGCACACAGTCCCTCCCGGTTCTACCGTAGACATTGAGCGAACGGTCAAAATATCCTGAGTCACCGTTCACGTTCACGTACAGGGCATCAAACGACGTCCCACCCTGCCGGAGTGCATCACGCATCACGTCAGCCCCCGCCGTCAACAGGTGTGTGATCCGCGTCAGAGACATGCGGGAGGTGCGCTGTCTGGGATGTATCCGCGCCCGCCACAGCATCTCGTCGGCGTAGATGTTCCCGATCCCTGAGACGATCTCCTGCGTCAGCAGCAGCCGCTTGACCTCAGTATCCCTCGATTTGAGGACGCCCGAAACGGCCGTGAGATCAAGATCCGATTCCAGCAGATCAGGCGCGATGTGGGCCACACGCTGCGGCACCTTTCTCGGCACGGTTCCGGCGACAGTCACACGTCCGTCGACGAGTGGCCCCACACACCAGTATCCGAAGGTCCGTTGATCGACGAACCAGACCTCCCGGCCGTCATCCAGAATCGCCTGAGCACGCAGATGTCTCCGGACCGGATCAGATCGACCGGTTCCCGGATCTTTGATGAGCATCTGTCCGCTCATACCGAGGTGCACCAGAAGCGCGGAACCTCCCGGGGAGAGCACGATCCAGAGGAATTTTCCTCGACGCTCCACAGACATGACCGTGCGGCCCCGGAGAACCTCGGATACCTCTTCGGGGCCACCCTGGTTGTTCCGCGCGGCACGCGGATGGAACACCTCGACGTGATCGAACCGGGCACCGGTGATCTGGCCGGCGAGCCCGGAACGGACGGTCTCGACTTCGGGAAGTTCAGGCATCGTCCCGGATCAGGATCGCTTGCGGCCCGATGCAATGTCCCGCGCGATCGTCTCCGCGGAATCGGGACCGAAGTCAAGTTCATCACGCAGCCGGTCGTAAGCTACCGCCGCGGCATCCTGTTCCGCGGTCTTCTTACTCGTCCCGCGACCTGTCCCCAATTCACGTCCCGCGACAGTCACCGTCGCAGTGAACTGCCGGTCATGATCCGGCCCCTCAGAGGTGACGGAATACTCGGGCATCGGCAGTTTCCGCTCTGCGAGCCGCTCCTGGAGTGACGTCTTCCAGTCATTGTGCATACCTGTCGCGGCAGCGGTTTCGATGAGATGTGAGAAGAGCCGGAGCACCACCGCACGCGCCACCTCGAAACCGTGCTCCAGGTAGATCGCCCCGAGCAGAGCCTCGGTGGTGTCCGCAAGGATGGAATCTTTGTCACTGCCGCCGCTACTGGTCTCTCCCTTACCCAGGAGGATATATCGACCGAGACCGATGTCCCGGGCAACTTCAGCGAGACCGTAACGGCTCACGATGGAGGCACGCATCTTCGAGATGTCACTCTCCGAGCGTGTGGGGTGCAACTGATAGAGCCGCGCGGCAACCGAGAGGCCGAGTACCGAGTCCCCCAGGAACTCGAGGCGCTCATTGTTCGGCAGGTGCCCGTTCTCATTGGCGAATGAGCGGTGGGTCAACGCGAGACGCAGCAGATCAGTCGGCAGCTCGACACCGAAACTGGCGAGCAGCGGAGCGTGTTCGATGGAATCGAAAGCCTTGGTGAGCGCCACCATACCTGTAGGACGTTGTTTCCGGGCGCTCACAGGAACTTCTCCAGACCGGCCCACCGAGGATCAGGAAGCTTCTTCTCATCTTCTCCCGAAACACCGTCCGGCGCCGGGGTCTGCTCCGAATCACATGCTCCTAACCCGAAATAGGCGCAGGTCGGGGAGAACGGCAGGGCCAGTCCGACGGCATCAATCAACACCTGCTGAATGTCCAGTTCGGTGCCCTCGATGCGTGGTGGGTTCTCGTCGGCCTCGTCGTCTGCGGCATCACCGTGGATGAAGTCATCGGAGGCGGCGAACACCTCATGAACCTGGAAGGGGTGCTCAACATCGAGGGGACGCAGGCAACGGGCACATTCACCGGAGAGTGTGGCGGTGACGGTCGCATCCACGAGCACTGCATCCCCCAGAGGCGAGAGGAAGGCATCAACCGTGACAGGAGCACCTTCCTCGATCGCGACCAGCGGGAGACCGATCCTCAATGGACTGGGGCCTGTCTGGGTGCACTGGGTAGGGGTTGCCGAGGAGCGCAACAGGGCTGAGACATCAAATACAAATGGTGAGTTCATGACGCTCCACAGCCTACCCTCTGGCACGGTCACCGCCCAGACAGCGGAATCCGGGCCGACATCAACCGCCGAACCTAATCCGCGTAACCGCGAGCGGAATAGCGGGTTCCTCGCTCGGGGCGATCCCTTAGTTCCGCGCGTTCAATACGATCACCGCGACCGGCGGCCCCTGCGCCACGGCGGAGCGCCGCACGATCCTTGGAGACGCTGCGCAGCGTCGAGGACAACGACTCCTCAAACTCCGCAAGCTTGGAATCAACGAAAGCATCACACTCACTGCGGAGCCGATTGGAATCGGCGTGTGCGGCATCGACGATCCGATGCGCCTCCTCATCCGCACGTCGGACAACCTCGGAATCACTGACGAGGCGGTGCTGCTCGGCGAGTCCCTCATCGACACTCCGCTGGTAGGTCTCATTGCCCTTGGCAACGAGCCGTTCGGCCTCGGCGGTGGCGCGATTCACCGTGGATTCTGCTTCACGGCGCGCCTCGGAGACGAGGCGCTCGGCCTCCTCCTCAGCACGCGCGACAAGAAGATTCGCGTGGTTCTCCGCGTCAGCCACCATCGCATCGGCGTCGGAACGTGCGGTGGACACGATTGCGGAGGCCTCGTTCTCGGCTTCAGTGACCAGATATTCAGCCTGCTCCTCCGCTCCGCGGATCAATTCATCCCGCTTATCCAGGACATCCTGGGCATCGTCCATCTCCTGGGGCAGAGCTTCCCGGAGATCATCGAGGAGCCGGAGCATGTCCGTCCGGGGAACGAGGCAGTTCGAGGACATCGGAACACCGTAGGCCTGCTCGACGGTTGCGTTGAGCTCATCAAGGGATTCAAATACGCGGTACATGCCCTTTACGGTACCCAACAAAGACGGCTCCGTGGTGAGGACACAGTACTGAATCTGCAGCATGGGCCAGATGTGACACAACAACGACCCCGTTTCCGGACTCCGCACCAGCAAGGTGACGGGGGAAACGGGGTCGTCGATTCAGTCACGTGAGTGACGGTGACACAGCTCGGACTAGATGACGCCCTGAGCGATCATCGCGTCGGCAACCTTCTTGAAGCCGGCGATGTTGGCGCCGATGACATAGTCGCCCTCATGGCCGTACTCGCGTGCGGTGTCATCACAGATCTTGAAAATGTTGCTCATGATCTCATGCAGACGCTTGTCGGTGTACTCAAAGGTCCAGGAGTCACGGCAGGCGTTCTGCTGCATCTCCAGTGCCGAGGTAGCGACACCACCAGCGTTGGCCGCCTTACCGGGACCGAAGTGGACACCGCGCTCGCGGTAGACCTCGACGGCGTCCGCGGTGGAGGGCATGTTGGCACCCTCAGCAACGAACTTACAGCCGTTGTCCGCCAGCTTCTTGGCGTGCTCACCATCGAGCTCATTCTGGGTGGCGCAGGGAAGAGCCACGTCACAGGAAAGATCCCAGATGGAACCGTCGGTGTGCAGGGTTGCGCCCTCGACCTCATCGACGTAGGCGGAGATACGCTCGCGACGAACTTCCTTGACATCCTTCAACTTGGCGACATCGACACCGTTGGGGGTCTCGACCCAGCCGGAGGAATCCGAGAACGCAATAACGGTCGCGCCGAGCTCCTGAGCCTTCTCGATGGCGTAGATGGCGACATTTCCGGAACCGGAGACGATGACCTTCTTACCGTCGAAGGTCTCACCGTGGGCGGCGAGCATCTCCTTGGTGAAGTAGACCAGGCCGTAGCCGGTGGCCTCGGTACGAACGAGCGAACCGCCCCAGGTCAGCCCCTTGCCGGTGAGGACACCGGACTCGTGCTGGTTCGCGAGACGACGGTACTGGCCGAAGAGGTAACCGATCTCGCGGCCACCGACTCCGATGTCACCGGCGGGAACGTCGCGGTACTCGCCGATGTGGCGGTGCAGCTCGGTCATGAACGACTGACAGAAGCGCATGATCTCAGCGTCCGACTTACCCTTGGGATCGAAGTCCGAGCCACCCTTGCCGCCACCGATAGGCAGACCCGTCAGGGAGTTCTTGAAGATCTGCTCGAAGCCGAGGAACTTGATGATGCCGACGTTAACCGACGGATGGAAACGCAGGCCACCCTTGTACGGGCCGAGTGCGGAGTTGAACTGGACACGGAAACCGCGGTTGACACGGACCTTGCCCTCGTCATCGGTCCACGGCACCCGGAAGATGAGCTGACGCTCGGGCTCGCAGAGCCGCTCGATGAGACCTTCCGCAGCGTAGTGCGGATCCTTCTCGAGGATGATCTTCAGCGAGTCGAGCACCTCGGCGACGGCCTGGTGGAACTCGGCCTCGCCAGGGTTCCGGTTGAGCACCGTGTTGTAGTACTGGGAGACCTTTTCGTCAACATTCATGTGGCTTAGATTCCTTGTCTCCGCGACCCGGCTACGACGCGGGACGAACTGTGTCGTCCCGAGACCGGCAACCCAGTTCCGCACTGGACGGACCGGGAAATCTCCGGGACCCCGTGGGCCGCGGTGGGTGCGATGGGGTTTACCCCAGTCTTGACCGGTAATACCTGTCGCGCAACTCAAAATTAGGTGACGTAGATCACACCCAGACGTTCAGGTGGCCTACCCTGCAGTTTTCCGATGTTCGTCTCCACAACGACAGGCCCGATCGCCGCACCCAACGGCATCGAAACACAGTGAACCTCCCCCTCCCCACCCCCGGCCTGCCAATCGACCAACAGGTATTTGATGAGTTCCACCACCGTGGGGTTGTAGGGCATCAACATGTGTCCACCGAGATTCACGGGGCAGATGTCCTGCAGCACAATGTTGCGTACCCGGTCCCCGTGAATCGGCTCCAGGTCCCGTCGCCAGTTCATCTCGTCGAATCTCGTTGAGACCGTTACGTAAGCCGGCCCCGGGACGGTCTCACCCACAGAATTCAACGCCTCCAAAAACCGCGACCCCACCAACAGATCCTGCAATGCAGGCGAGAGCAGCCTTTCCCGAAGCGGCGGTGGCACCAGTTCAAGTAGCCCGACGAGACCATCGGGACCGCCTCCCCGCGTCGGGGAGGCAAGCCCGATCCAGGTCGCGGTGTGCACACCACGATCGATGATGTTCGTCCAATACCGTGCGACGGTCGCGCCCTGGGAGAACCCGACCAGGGACACCTGCCGGGCCCCTGACGAACGCAACGCCGCACGGACAGTGACGTCCATCTCCGCAGCAGAATCCGCCACCGGACGCCATCCGAATCCATCATCTGGCTCCGGGCCCCGGCCATAGTCCATCCCGTATACACACCACCCCTCCCTGACCAGTTCCGCGCCGAGCAGAGAATAGTCGGCGTAAAGCGTCGAATCCGTGCCGTGCACGAGGACCACGGCCTGCTCCCGCCCCGGACGCACCCGGCACCCCAGATCATTGACCCCCTGGGGAACCAGTGGCCGATATCCCATCATGCGTTCCACCTTCCGGGCCCCGGACAGATCGGTGTTCGGCGGCCCGGGGATATCGTCGCCGACGAACCCGGCAGTAGCCGTGGATGCATCGCCCGGCACCGCACCCACTACACTGATCACACCAGCAGCCACCGCAGCAATGACGCGAGACACAGGTTTTCCCCAACCGATTCGCATGGGCCCCACAGTAGCGTCCGGTAGCTCCGGCCCGGACCGACCCGAAAAGGAAGAGACCGTGACCAATCCGAACACCGCCGCCGGTTCCACCCTCGCCGCACCAACAGTGGTTCTGGCACCGGACTCCTTCAAGGGCACCGCCACCGGAATGCAGGCCGCAGAATGGATCGGGTCCGGGTTCACCGACGTCTGCCCCGACGCCACCGTCATCCTGGTTCCGATGGCCGACGGCGGTGAAGGCACCGCATCCTGTTTTAGCGGCGAAATCTGTACTCTCCCCACAGTCACCGCTGCGGGTCGGCTCACCGAAGCCTCTTATGTATTCGACCGCACCGGCGGAGGAACCGGGGTACCACAGGCGTACATCGATGTCGCTGCGGCATCCGGACTTCCGGCAGTAGCCGACACACCGGTACCCGGATCGGGTGACACCTTCGGCACCGGAGTACTCATCGCCGATGCGGTCTCTCGCGGGGCGGTACGCATAATCCTCGGACTCGGCGGATCGGCGACAGTGGACGGCGGCACCGGCATCCTCATCGCTCTCGGAGCTCAACCCGTGGACCACGCCGGCCACGCACTCCCACAAGGAGGCCAACACCTCACCGAATTAGCGGACATCGACACCGCACAACTCAACGTGCGGGCCGCCGCAGTCGAATGGACCCTACTCGCCGACGTCACAGCCCCAGTCACCGGCCCGACGGGAGCCGCCGCAGAATTCGGACCCCAGAAAGGCGCCGACCCAGAACTCATCACACACCTTGACGCCGGACTGGGTAGACTCTGCGAGTTCACCGGAATCGACCCCACCACACCTGGCTACGGTGCTGCGGGAGCAGTGCCCGTGGGGATTCACTGGTTGAGTTCGATCATCACTGGGGGAGAACCCCGGCTACGGTTGCTTCCCGGAGCCCGCACCGTCGCAGACGCCGTAGGACTCGCCGATTTCATTGCCGATGCCGATCTCGTCGTCACCGGTGAGGGCCGACTCGACGAACAGAGCTTCACCGGCAAGGTCGTGGGAACTGTCATCGATCTCGCCAGGGATGCCGAAAAACCGGCAGCCGTTGTCGCGGGTGCCATAAAAACTGTACTTCCCCACGGTGTCACAGGAGTGGAACTCGACGGCGACGCCCCCATCGGAGATCCACGGCGGACCGAAGCCCAGTTACGGGAGGCAGGACGTCAACTCGCGGAACGCTACCTGAAGACCTGCACCGACCAGGGGTAGGTGGCCGGAAGTTCGAAGAGGGCCTCCTGCTCCAGCAACACCCGGTCGCGTGGTAGACGGGCGGGTGGCGTCAACAGTCGAGACAAGGTCATCGCCAGTTGATTCACCGACCCCCGCACCCCGTTCACACGGATCCGGTACCGGCACACCGATGCGTCGTTCATGTCGAGATCGGCGTGCTCCAGCCGGTAGATCCGCCGGAGCTCGACCTCCAGATCCGGATCCACACGCGGAGACATGTCAAAGGTGACGCTGGCGTCCTCCACCTCGCCCGAATCGACGAGCTCATCTGTGACCCGGTTGAAACGCTCGGACAAACCTTCAGCTTCCGCATCGGGAACCAGACAATCAAAAACTATCGTGGGCATGCCGCCACCCTAGCGAATAATCTGGATAATTATGACCCCCTCATTTCCCACCCGACCGATACCGCTCACGACAATGGCGGACGGAACGATCAAGCAGGTCAACCCATTCACCGGAACGGAGGTGTGGACAGTTCCGGGCCGCGGCAACCGGCCACTGTCGGCCCCCGCCACAACCACAACCCCCCTGTCTGAGATCGACACCGAGCACCACTGCGCATTCTGCCCCGGCAACCTCCTGCTCACTCCCCCGGAGAAGTCCCGGATGATCCGCACCGGGGGTGCGGAGAATGACAGCGACGGATGGGAGATCCGCACTGGGTTACTTCCTCACCAACTGCACGAAACGCGCGCAGCATTCCGTCGAGTACCCAATCTCTTCGAAATCGTGTCCTACGATTACTGGCGTGCAAACTACGGATTCATCATGGATTCCGAGACCTCCTCCCGAATGGCCGCCTACATCGCGGACCCCGACGGCAGAGAACACGTCAGACGCACCGTCGAAACGCGCCTCCGCGCATCCGGCACCCTCGCAGCCGACGAGGTCGCCGACCTCACGGAATCCGACCTCCTCGAACGGGCCGGGGGTTTCTTCGCAGGAGGACACGACGTCATCATCGCCCGTAACCACTTCGCCCCCGGGGCCACCGACTCCGGCCAGCTCGCGTCCTCCGGGACTCTCACCCCGGAAGAACACGCCGCACTGATCCGCTTCACCATCGCGTCCACCGCAGACCTCTACGGACGGAACCGTTACACACCGTATGTGGCGGTATTCCAGAACTGGCTGAAGCCCGCCGGAGCCTCATTTGATCATCTGCACAAGCAACTCGTCGCCATCGACGAGCGCGGGGTACAAGCAGACACCGAGATAGCGCAGCTCCGGGCGAATCCGAACATGTACAACGAGTTGGCGGTGGACTACGCCGCTTACCACAACTTGACCATCGCCGAGAACGACCATGCGATCTGCTTCGCGGGAATCGGACACCGGTACCCGACTCTGGAAATCTACTCGAAGTCCGCCACACCGGAGCCCTGGCTACAGTCTCCTGACGAGGTGCGCGGCATGAGCGATCTGATCCACGCCTGTCACGCCGCGGCTGGACCTGACGTTCCGTGTAACGAAGAGTGGCACCACAAACCCGTCGACCTCGACATGCCGATGCCCTGGCGCGTCGTCATCAAATGGCGGGTTTCCACGCTCGCGGGCTTCGAGGGAGGCACGAAAATCTATCTCAACACCATCTCCCCCCAGTCCATCAGAGACCGCATGGTAGCGGCGATGTACGCGTTGCGTGACGACGGAGCGATCTCCGCCAATCTACGTATCGCCACGGAATGTCACCTCGAACGAAACAGTCTCCGATACAACCCTTTCCTGCACGGCCGCTGAATGACTCCCGGGCAAGCCCGGCTACAGTGGAATCGGTCCCTCGGGCGTTTCCGATCAAGACACTGTACCGTCAAATCCCCGTCACGGACCGGCCGCTCCGGTATATCTGGAATCAGCAGGTAGATCCTCCACTCAGCATGGTTGCCCCGGCCACCATTTCCAGTTCTGGTGACACCTGAAACCCAGATGCGGACATCACCACCTAGACAAGTCACCGGCATATTTTCGATAGGAGCCCTCCACACATGGCGGAGAACACGGAGACAGACTTACACACCACCACAGCAGCCCCATCCTCGGTGGCAGCGCTCCTCGCCTCCCACAGCAGCGATCTGTCCTGGCAGTGGGACTTCTACCGGGAGATGCACGCCCATCCCGAGCTATCCGGTCACGAGAAAGAGAGCGCGGAACGCATTGTCGCTCAACTCGCCCGCTTCGATGCACAGGTAACCACCCACATCGGTGGATACGGGATCGTGGCGGTGTTCACCAACGGCGAAGGCCCCTGTGTACTCATGCGCGCCGACTTCGACGGCCTTCCCGTCAAAGAGGAGACCGGGGTTGACTTCGCGTCCACGGACATCCACACTCAGGACAACGGTTATGTCAGCCCGGTCATGCACGCCTGCGGGCATGACATGCATACCACGGCGCTGCTTGGGGCATGCCAGATCCTCGATGAACACCGTGACGCATGGCGCGGCACGTTCATCGCACTGTTCCAACCCGCTGAGGAGAACTCTGACGGCGCCATTGCCATGGTGAACGACGGGTTGATGGACAAGATCCCCCAGCCGGAGGTGTGCCTGGGACAACATGTCGTTCCAGGCCCAGCAGGAACCGTCATGTCGATGCCCGGTGCCGCGCTCGCAGCATGTGACACCATCACAGTAACCGTCCACGGTCGCAGCGCACACGGTTCAATGCCGCACAACGCAATCGATCCAACATTCATCGCGGCGATGATCGTCGTGCGACTCCAGGGCATCGTCGGCAGAGAGGTCTCCCCGGAGGACTTCGCGGTGATCACGGTCGGGACTCTGAGCGCCGGGCACACGAACAACACGATTCCAGGTACCGCCACTCTGGTCCTCAACTGCCGCTTCTACGACAACGACGTGAAGCACCGGGTCTACCGGGCCATCGAACGGGTGGTGCGGGCGGAATGCATCGCGAGCGGTTGTGAGAGAGAACCGGATTTCGCGTACTCGGCGCACGGAGATCTCACCGACAATGACCCGGGAGTATTCCGACAGGTGAGAGCGACATTCGATGCGGTATTCGGCGATGATTCCGTCGATGCACGACGGTGGACCGCATCCGAGGACTTCTGTGACATCCCGAATGCATTCAAGGTTCCCTACCTGTTCTGGACCGTGGGGGTCACACCACGTGAACAATGGGCGGCAGCGGAAGCTGCTGGTCGAATCAGCCGAGACATACCGACGAACCACTCCGGTACATTTCTCCCGGATTACGTTCCCTCCGTTGACGCCTCAACCAAGGCCGCGGCGGCCGCGGTACTCAGCTACCTCGGCCGCTGATCCAGAAAGGGGAAAGGAACGTCCTTTCCCCCGCACAACACGCCGACAACGCCCCACGAACCTCCCGGATGACCGGGCGGCGCGTGGGGCGTCGTTCGTTGTTCGGTGACGATGGTCACGCCACCAAACGGATCAGGAGTGGTAGCTGATCAAGCCGAGTTCCGCCGGGCTCACCAGAAGCGGATGCGAGGGAATGACACGGGCAGTAACACCGATGTCACCCGGGCGGTCGCTGGGCAGCGTGACAGTGTAACCGTCATCGGAACGTGCCATCTCGAACACCTCCGTGTTCTCCAAGGTTCCGTCTGTGGTCCGATGTCCAGTGATGAGCTGAACCGTGACATCCTCCGGAGTAAGACCACCGAGATCGGCTGCAACGGTGAACGTCATCGATTCTCCCGCCAGAACCTGCCCGGTGGACCGGGCCGGAACACCGTTGACCTTGAGGTCATGCACATGCACTGCATCCCAGTTTCCGCGGAGCCGGTTGATCCACTCCACGAACTCCGCAGCGTCACCGGCGTGCTCCATGATGCGGCGTGCCGATGCATCCGTCGGACGGTAGTACTCATCCGTGTAGTCCCGCACCATACGGAACGAGGTCACCATCGGCGACAGCGTCGTCAGGGAGCGGCGGACCATCTCGAGCCAGCGGCGCGGGATTCCTTCGCCGTCGCGATCGTAGAACAGTGGGGCGATCTCGTATTCAAGGAGATCATAGAGCGCCTGAGCCTCGAGATTATCGCGGTAATCGGTGTCGAGGGTATCCACCGTCGGGATTGTCCAACCATAGCCATCCTGCGGCATCTCATCCCACCAGCCATCGGATACCGACAGAGTCAGGCAACCATTCATGACCGCCTTCATACCGGAGGTTCCGGAGGCCTCCTGCGGACGGACGGGGTTGTTCAACCAGATGTCCGCGCCGGAGATCAGGTATCCGGCGAGACCGATGTCGTAATCGGGAAGGAAGATGAACTTGTCCCGTAGCCCCGCATCATCCGCGAACTGGATGATCTGCTGCATGAGCTGTTTACCACCCTCGTCATGCGGGTGTGCCTTGCCAGCGATAACGAACTGGACGGGGCGGTCCGGGTTGGTCAGAATCCGGCGCAGGCGCTCCGGATTACGCAGCATCAGGGTCAGGCGCTTGTAAGTGGAGACACGGCGGGCGAAGCCGACCGTGAGCACATCCGGATCGAGGACATTCCGAGTCCAGTACAACTGTGCCTCATGCTGCCCACGGATCAGGCAGGAGGAATGGACCGATTCGCGGGCCACCGCAACGAGATCATGGCGCAGACCGTTGCGTGCGTTCCACAATTCATCATCGCTCACAGCATCCGGATGCTCCCAGACGTCCGTGGAGGTGAGATCTGCGCCACCGGAGATCTTCTCGATGATCTCCGCCATCTCAGGCTTCACCCAGGTGGGAAGATGCACACCGTTCGTGACGGAGCCAATCGGAACCTCATCGCCGACCCAACCCGGGTACAGCGAGGCGAACATACCGCGGGAAACTTCACCGTGGAGCTTGGCCACACCATTCGCGTGCTGCGAAAGCCGCAGACCGAGGTGGGCCATGTTGAATGTCCCCGGGGCATCCTCGGCACCGAGTTCGAGAGCACGGCCGATCGGGACTCCTGGGCAGAGGTGTCTGCTGGGATCCTGTCCATCACCCAGGTACCGGCGCACGAGATCGACCGAGAAGCGGTCAATACCGGCGGGAACCGGGGTGTGCGTGGTGAAGATGTTGGCGGCACGAACCTGAGCGAGTGCGGCATCGAAACTCACACCCTCATCCATGCGTTCACGAATCCGCTCCAAGCCGAGGAATCCGGCATGGCCCTCATTCAGGTGCGCAACCTGCGGTCGCTTCAAACCGCGGGAATCACAGAATGCATTGACGGCCCGCACGCCACCAACGCCGAGGACAAGCTCCTGCTTGATCCGGTGTTCACTGTCACCGCCATACAGTCGATCCGTGACCTCCTGCATCCCGGGAGGATTGTCGTCGATATTAGTGTCCAGCAACAGGAGCGGGATACGCCCGACCTGCGCCACCCACAGTGCGATAACGATGTCACGGCCATCCGGGTATGCAACGGAGACCTTGATCTGCTCACCGTTGGCGTCGGTGACACGCTCGATTGGGAGATCTTCCGGATGGTGGTACTCGTAGCGTTCCTGCTGCCAACCATCGGCGGACAGCGACTGCGTGAAGTAGCCGAAGGAGTAGAGCAGACCCACACCAATCAACGGCACACCGAGATCGGAGGCGGATTTCATGTGGTCACCGGCAAGGACACCCAGTCCACCCGAGTAGATCGGGAGTGACGGATGGATACCGAACTCCATGGAGAAGTAGGCTGCCACCGGATCCGTGGAACCTGCCGCGGCATCAGCGGAATGTGTCTTCTGATACCAGAAGTTATCCGCCAGGTAGGCGTCTAGATCCTCGACCTCTGACTTCATCCGCTGGATGAAGTCCTTGTCCTCGGCGAGCTGCCGCAACCGGGAATTATCCACGCGGTGCAGCATCATCTTCGGGTTCTCGCCCAGTTCCGCCCAGAGGACGGGATCGATCGACTCGAAGAGATCACGGGTTGAATCACGCCATGACCAGCGCAAATTCAAAGCGAGACGGCGCAGGGGCAGCAGCGGCGTCGGGGTGTTGTGGGAAATATGGACGTTTGCTGAAGAAATCACTCGTTCAACCTTACGTTAGCGATTGTGGTTTCATGGCCGATCGGATCGGTAGGGGTGCAGCCGTGGCGAATTTTCTACCCCTCATCCACACGAAGACCCGGCACCGCGAATGCGGGCCAGGCCATCGTGGTCGAGCGTTGGTTTTCGTTGTGGATCAGGATTCCGCGGAAGCTGTCTCAGTGGTCGAGACCGCAGTGGGTGCCGCCTCGGCGGGTGCCGCACCGATGGTCGTCGACTCCGTGGTCGAATTCTCACCGAGCAGATGTACCTGAATCATGTTGGTATTACCACGGATCCCGGGCGGGGTTCCCGCGACAACGACCATCATGTCATCACGTTTGTACTCGGGCATAGCCAGCAACGCCTTGTCGACCTCCCGCATCATGCCATCGGTATCCTCAACCCGGGGACAGAGGAAGGTTTCCGCACCCCAGGTGAGAGCGAGCTGCGAGCGAACAGCCGGATCGGGGGTAAACACCAGCAGCGGAAGCTGTGAGTGCAGACGGGCAACCCGCTTCGCGGTGTCCCCCGAGGAGGTGAATGCGACGAGCGCTTTCGCATTGAGTCGCTCCGCGATGTCGCGGGCGGAGTAGCTGATCACACCACGCTTGGTACGCGGGATATGACTGAGCGGTGGGACATTGCCCGCTGACTCCGCTGTACGAACGATGCGCGCCATGGTGCGCACCGTGTTCTGCGGATCACGCCCGACCGAGGTCTCACCGGAAAGCATGACTGCGTCCGCGCCATCAAGAACAGCGTTAGCGACGTCGGAGGCTTCCGCACGGGTCGGACGGGAGTTCTCGATCATCGAGTCAAGCATCTGGGTGGCCACAATGACGGGCTTGGCGTTCTCCCGGGCAATCTGGATGGCACGCTTCTGCATGAGCGGAACCTGCTCCAGTGGAACCTCAACTCCGAGATCACCACGGGCAACCATGATCGCATCAAATGCGAGGATGATCGATTCGAGGGCGTCGATTGCCTCAGGCTTCTCCAGCTTCGCGATGACCGGGACGCGGCGTCCGACCTCATCCATCACCTCGTGCACGAGTTCGATGTCCGCCGGTGAACGGACGAACGAAAGCGCGATGAAGTCGACGCCGAGTTTCAGCGCGAACTTCAGGTCAGCGATGTCCTTCACAGAAAGAGCCGGAACGGAGATGTCCATACCGGGTAGCGAGACGCCCTTGTTGTTTGAGACCTCACCGCCTTCGGTGACTTCACAGATGACGTCGTTGCCTTCGACACCGATACAGACGAGGCCAACCTTTCCGTCATCCACCAACAACCGGTCACCGGGTTGGGCATCCTTGGCCAGATTCTTGTAGGTGGTGGAAACGCGGTCATGGGTGCCGACTACATCGTCAACGGTGATGCGCACGGTTTCGCCGGTGGCCCACATCTGCGGCCCATCAGCGAAACGGCCGAGACGAATCTTCGGCCCCTGCAGGTCGGCCAGGATACCGATGGCGCGCCCGGAGGTGTCAGTGGCCTCACGTACCCACTTGTAGTTTTGTTCATGATCAGGGTAGTCGCCGTGCGAGAAGTTGAGTCGGGCAACATCCATGCCCGCTTCAACGAGGGATTCGATGCCCTCCTTGCTCGCAACGGCAGGTCCGAGGGTGCATACAATCTTGGTTCGTCTTTCCACGCCTTCGACTGTAGTCCCCCATCCCCGACTGTGCCGCCACGGAAGCGGTGTGATAAGGCACCTTCGCACGTCACCTCACCCGTGTGACACCCAACACAGGCCCAGGTCACTGGCTGTAAAAATCCTCCAACCAGGCACAAGCGGACATGTTCAGACACAAACAGTCATGGGGAAACGTGTTCCGCACCGCACGCGCGATACTGCTCACACCGTGCCGTGATCCGGATTTTCACCGGAAATTATCCGCAGTGTCACCGCTTGTACCGTCGTCGTTCCGCTCGACGTCTGCCCTCCGGGCAGTGTGTCCTGTACAACCCACGGAGTTCTCCGCCTTCGCTGGGACGTCGGGATCGCCCGCACCGTCACCGAACGGATCCACGTCTTCCGGGTTCTCCCGCTTTCCCCGTACAAGGATGAGGAAGGCAACAGCACCGAGGAACAGTAGTGTCGACGTCACGGTGTTCACCCGGAAACCGAGGATGTGGTTCGCGGGGTCCGCGCGCATGAGTTCCACCCAGAACCGCCCCGCCGCGTACGCCGCCACATAGAGCGCGAATACCCGCCCATGTCCCATCCGGAAGCGCCGATCCGCCCAGAGCAACAACACAACAACCCCGAGGTTCCACAGCAGCTCATACAGGAACGTCGGATGCACCACCGCGAGTATCTCCCCCGTGGAATGGCCGGTGAGCGGTGCAACGGCACCTGTCTCGTCGACCCGGCGGTAGATCTTGAGTCCCCACGGAACATCGGTTGGCCTGCCATAGAGCTCCTGATTGAACCAGTTACCCAGCCTGCCGATGGCCTGGGCGAGAATGATGCCCGGGGCGGCCGCATCGGCCAGCGGAGCGAAGGGTAGCCCCTTGCGCCGCATCATGACCCAAACCCCGAGCACCCCGAGCGTGACCGCCCCGATGATTCCGAGACCACCGTTGGTGACCTTGAATACGTCGACGGGGTTGCAGTCCGAGCAGAAGTAAGAGTCATAGTCGGTAATGACATGGTAAAGCCGACCGCCGATAATCCCGAGGATCACCGAGAGAACAGCCGCATCCAGGACAGTCTCCCTGTTTCCTCCCCGAGCGGTGTATCGGGCCCGGGTCAGAAAGATGGCCGCGACGATTCCCACGACGATACACAGAGCGTAAGCCCTGACTGGGAGGTACCAGACTCCCTGCGGAGGCGAGGGGATGGCGGCAAGAAGTGTGGTGGTCACGAGAGAAGAACCTGTCGTCCGGTGTGAGAGGGGCACGGCGGGGATGACCAAACGGTCGCCCTCGCCGGGTTGACCAGACTAGTGTGCCCTATTTCCCCGCGACTGCCCAACAAAGTGCCTCCCACCAGCGACATGGTGACGCCCCCGGTCCTCTCCTGAACCGGGGCGTCACCAAACGGAGGTTACTGTTCCTGAGTGGTGGCCTGCTGTTCCTGGCGCGCGACCAGTTCATCGAGGGTAGCGGTGTTCGGTGGCGGTACCATCCGAACCACCCGCGCTGAAGCGGTACCCGATTCCAGCGCCGCGTCGATCAGCTCGTAGAGGTTGTCCTCATTGGGGTCCTCTGCCATCTTCTCCGCGGCGTCGGCCGCCGCCCGGTAGTATTCCGCGAGTTTCGGCTGGTGCCACAACAGCGGTTCAAGTGCCCGGCGTTCAGCATCGGTAGCGTCCGCGGGAATAGCCCACTTCTCGAATCCCTCTGCGATCTCACCGATTGACTCCGCGATGACACGGTAGTCGTCGGAATCAAGATCCGGGAGGTCTGACCCCGGGGCAGGAGGATTCTCCAGTGGGAGACGGTCCACCGCATTCCCAAACGCCTCGTTGTCACGGACGCTTTCCCCCTGCGAAAGCTCCATGAAGTCTATGAATGCAGTAACAACCTTGCTTTCCTCCACATCCCGGGGTTCGGTGAAACCAGCGCACACCGGGGCTGCATCGAACTGTTCACGCTGTTCCCCGTCGAGTGATTCGACGAACGTGAAGAATCCCTGGACCCCCTCAGCCGCTCCCTCGAACGCAACCGGCTGCATGTCACGGTCACCGTTCGCGGAGTACTGCTTGACGGTCAGGTCCGGGGTATTTTCGACGGCTTTGTCGATGAGCTTCTTCGCGGTGTCGTACTGCTCTGCGGCGTCCCCCTCGGCCTCACCTTCGACAGCGCCTAGTCTTTCCTGGGCGGTGACCAGATAACCGTGGGTTCCGGCCAGGAGCGGGCCGGAACCCACGTCAGCCTGAGCCGCCGCAACACTGTAGAAGGCATTGCACAGGGCACCCATCACAGTGGTGTCGGAGGTCTCCTCACGGGCAGTGGTCGTGCTCGTGCCTTCCTCCATCACACCGGTATCGGAATTCGGGTTCGTGCAAGCAGCGAGTAGCAACGCCGAGGCGGACAGCGTCGCAACGGAGACACGGAGCACCGTCGCCTGTCGACGCCGGAGAATGCTGGGGAGTTCAGGTGAGATCGTCATGCGTTCCAGTGTGTCCTTACACCGGGCCTGCGGCAAGTGACGCCCACCCTCAAAACCACCGGTTGGAGGGGCAGGCTGGATGTTGCCCGGCGGTGACCAGCTTGCGGCACATACCCGCCGGGTCCGCTGCTGTGACGAGTTCCTCACCGATGACCACAGCGTCTGCCCCGGAACCGGCATAACTCATCAGATCCCGCGTCGTCCGGACCCCGGACAAAGCGACCCGGATGGTTCCACACGGAAGACCTGGGGCTATCTCCGCGAAAGCCTCCCTGTTGATGGTGAGTGTGTTGAGATCCCGAGCATTGACACCAATGACCCGCGCACCGGCCTGAATGGCCCGGGACGCCTCCTCAGGAGTTCGAACCTCTACCATCGCAGTCATCCCCAAGGACTGAACACGATCAAGCAGCGCTTCCAGATGTGCCTGCTCCAAAGCCCTGACCTGCAACGGGACCATATCCGCGCCATAGTACCGGGCTTCGTGTATCTGGTAAGGATCGACCATGAAGTCACGGCACATCACGGGAACTGTCACCGCTCTGCGAACGGCACGGACATCCTCTAGTGAACCATGGAATCGTCTCCGCTCCGTCTGACAGCCGATCATCCGGGCACCCCCCGCTTCAAAGGCGCACGCCAACTCCGAGGGGGATTCTATGAGTGCAATCGGACCGCCGACTGGGTTCGCCCGCTTCAGTTCGGCAATCACCCCACAGCCGGGCTTCATCAGAGCCGCGATGGCGTCTCGGGCGGGTTCTGCATCACGAGAGCGTGCCTTCATCTCCCGGAACGGCACGACAGCCTCCCGCGCGGCGACGTCCTCGACGACTCCTGCGATGATCTGATCGAAAACCGTGGTCATGTCTGATCCGTCCGATCCATCTTCCTGCGGTGCATCCGGTGGACCGGGTCACCCGTGTTCAGTATCAAGGCTAACGGCTGGCCTGGTGTCCGGTGAAATTGGCTACCTCCGAACAGACAGGAAACACCCCTCCCGTCACCCAATCTCTGGAACGGAGATCACAAGATCATCGCCGTGAGTCACCCCCGGTACCATCGGTGTGTCCATCAGTGGGATCGATATCGGCATCAAGGGCATCCCACAAAACCCTCCCAGACTCCGGAGACCTCTCCAGATCCTCCGCCAAGCGCTCCTGACGTGCCCCCGGGGTGACGTAACGGCTCGAACCGGCCGTTACCGAACCACCGGGACGGAGGACGAGGATCACTCCCCCGACCAGCGCGAATGCACACCCCACGAATGCGACGGTCGGCCCCGCCACGTGGACATCAAGCGACTGAACCGCAGCCCATTGACTCAACGTCACGGGGGAATCCGCTTTCTGCGTGGCGACACCCGAGGTCAGGAGAATCCGCGCCCGCTCCGCATCCGGGGTCCCCGCAAACAGCGACAGAGGTGCCCAACTGGCCCCGACAGCAGCAAAGGCCGTCAGGACCCCGATGACCCGACGTGCGGTACGACGAAGCGCACATGCAGCGACAGTCCCCGCGAGAAGGACGAGTGCGATCACGGTGACCTCCGACGCCCAAACCGCACCGGGAAGGTTCCGGACAGCATCCCCGGATTTGTCGTCGTACGCGGTCACCGTGACCCACCGCAACCGCGAAGAGAACCAAAGTAGAACCGCCCCTACACCGAGAGTGAGGGTAGCCAACCGGGTCATCGCCCCAGCCTTCACAGCAGTTCGTCCGCGTCGAAGCAAGTGCGGTCTCCGGTATGGCAGGCGCCACCTGTCTGCCGGACAGTGAGCAGAATAGTGTCCCCGTCGCAGTCCAGACGGACACCCGTGACCTCCTGGACGTGGCCGGAGGTGAGCCCCTTGACCCAGTACTCACGGCGGGAACGGGAGTAGTAGGTGCCGCGGCGGGTGGCCAGGGTATAGGCCAACGCATGAGTGTCCATCCACGCCAGCATCAGAACGGCACCGGAATTAGCGTCCTGAACGACGGCGGGCACGAGGCCTGCTTCATTCAGCTTCAACCGCTCCGTGACCGAGGGATCGAGATCGTACCGGGACGGGTCCTCACACCGCCCGGTGTCCGTCGTACCGTTCACACTCATCGTCTGACCTCGAATCCCGCATCGGCGAGTGCCTCCTTGACTTCCCCGATGGTGAGCTCCCGGAAATGGAAGATCGTAGCGGCGAGGACGGCATCGGCTCCCGCTGCGACCGCCGGCGGGAAATGCTCCTTCGCACCCGCACCACCCGATGCGATCACCGGTACCGACACCGCTGCGCGAACCGCCTCCAACAGCTCCAGATCGAAACCGTCCCGGGTGCCATCGCCATCCATCGAGTTGAGGAGGATCTCCCCCACCCCGAGTTCTTCTCCACGACGGGCCCAGTCGATCGCGTCGATACCCGCCGACCGTGAACCACCATGCGTGGTCACCTCGAACCCGGACGGCTGGGGCATTCCCCCCTCAGGAACCCTGCGGGCATCGACGGACAACACGATGCACTGCGCACCGAACCGCTCCGAGAGCTCGCGAAGGAGCTCCGGGCGGGCAATGGCAGAGGTGTTCACACTGACCTTGTCCGCTCCCGCACGCAACAACTGATCAACGTCCTCCGCTGAACGGACACCACCGCCGACAGTCAACGGGATGAACACCTGTTCCGCCGTACGCCGAACAACATCAAGCATCGTCCCCCGCCCATCCTTGGACGCGGAGACATCGAGAAACGTCAGTTCATCAGCTCCCTCGGCGTCGTAGCGCGCGGCGAGTTCAACGGGGTCGCCGGCATCACGCAGGTTTGTGAAGTTAACGCCTTTGACGACACGGCCGTCGGCCACATCTAGGCACGGAATGATACGGACAGCTACGGACACGTTCCGTCAGCCTCCTTCTCAGATCGGGTGGAACTGTTCAACGGTCGGAACCGAGGGTCTCACTGATCGTACCGAGGATCACGTCGTGCACACTCTTCGCCCCGGCCACGACCCCGAAGGAATCCGGCTGCCACTCCGCCCCGAACAGATCGGTCACCACACCTCCGGCCGCTCGGACGAGCAGTACACCCGCTGCATTGTCCCACACGTGCGGGCTGAACGTGACGGCACCACCGAAGATCCCTGCCGCGGTGAAAGCGAGATCAAGCCCCACCGATCCAGTCACCCGGAGCCGCGGATGCTTGGCACCGAGTCTGTCCAGGAGTTCATGGCGGGCGGAAGTCGGGTACGAGGACTGGACGGGAGAGATGATTGACCCGAATCCGATGTGACTCAACCAGGGATCCCGCTCACTGATCGGGCGCTGTGGTTTCCCGTTCACCATGAGCGGTGAACCGGAGTAGGCGGTGAAACGCTGACCTGTCGCAGGTTGAGAAGTCAGAGCGCACACCGGCTGCCCGTCGACGAGAAGACTGAGCAGAAACGCACACATGGGATTTCCCACCGCAAAATTGGAGGTACCGTCCACGGGATCAACCACCCAGACGGCACCGCAATCCGGGTCACCACCCGCTTCCTCACCAAAGACGGGAATCCCGGTCAACAGCGTGAGCTGCCTCCTGACAGTGGCTTCCACCGCGAGATCAACCTCGGTGGCTACGTCCCCCTCCCCCTTCTCCATGATGCGGGCAATCCCCAGGGAAGAACGGATCGACCGCTCCGCATCATCGGCGACGGCTTCCGCGACCGCCAGCAGGCCACGGGCATCCAGACCACCGGACACGATCAGTGACGGCTATTCTGCTCGTCGGAGAACCGAACATCGGCACCAGCCACCGCGTCAAGTGCCTCACGGAGGGTGAAGCGGCCCTCATACAGGGCCTTACCGATGATCACAGAGTCGATTCCCTCTGCCACGTACGGCATAAGACCCGTGACATCGGAGAGCTCCGCAATCCCCCCGGAGGCCGTCACGGGAGCATCCGTGGCCGCCGCGACATCGCGGAGAAGATCAATGTTCGGACCCGTGAGAGTTCCGTCCCGGGAAACATCCGTAACCACGAAGCGCTGGCAACCCGCCTGGTCCAGACGCTCAAGAACCTCCCAGAGATCTCCACCGTCGGAAACCCAACCCCGGCCGCGGGTACGCCACTCACCATCAATGAGCCGAACATCGAGCCCGACCGCGACTCGATCTCCGTGAGCTCCGATGATCCTCGCGGCCCACTCGGGATTCTCCAGGGCAGCGGTCCCGATATTGACGCGCCGGGCACCGGTGGAGAGCGCCCGTTCGAGAGATTCATCGTCCCGGATCCCCCCGGTCAGCTCAACATCGATGTCGAGGGCCCCGACAACCTCAGCCATCATCACATGGTTGGAGCCACGCCCGAATGCGGCATCCAGATCAACAAAGTGCAGCCACCGGGCTCCCTGAGACTGCCAGTTCAAAGCTGCATCGAGTGGGCTACCGTAACTCTTTTCACTGCCTGCCTCTCCCTGATGCAGGCGGACGGCCTTACCATCCACGACGTCGACTGCGGGCAGAAGTGTGAGAGTCATGGAGCCAATCCTAGCGGTGGCTGAAGCGATTGCGTCACCCCACCTGGAGCCACCCCTCAGAGAGTGTCCAACCAGTTGCGCAGAAGTTCGGCTCCGGCGTCTCCAGACTTCTCCGGATGGAACTGCGTCGCCCACAGCGGCCCGTTCTCGACCGCCGCGAGGAAACGGTCACCGCCGTGCTCAGCCCAGCTCAGGGTCGGGGGTGCCAGCATACCGTCAGCAGGCATCGCCCACTCACGGACTCCGTAGGAGTGCACGAAATAGAAACGTTCGTCCCGGATCCCCCGGAACATCCGGGATTCCTCCGGGGCATCCACGGTATTCCAGCCCATGTGCGGCAGGATTTCAGCCCGGAGTCTCTCTACCGTTCCTGGCCATTCCCCGCATCCTTCAGCGCTGGTGCCGTGCTCGACCCCACGCTCGAAGAGGATCTGCATGCCGACGCAGATACCCAGCACAGGACGTGAGCCGGCTAGCCGTTCACCGATGAGACGTGCTCCCTGAATGTTCCCGAGTCCCGCCATACATGCTGCGAAAGCACCTACACCGGGGACGAGGAGTCCATCTGCGGCGAGAACGGTCGCCGGATCGCTCGTCACCGTGACGTCGGCACCCACCCGTTCAATGGCTCGGTGAGCGGAACGCAGGTTGCCCGAGCCGTAGTCGAGCAAGGCGACGGTGGGGGTGTGTCGTGCAGTCATCTGGTGCTCCCGGTGGTGTCGGTGTCAGTGGTGTGGTCGTGGCTCCGCCTGTCGGCGCCCATCTCCCGCATATCGTCCGCTCCTGGCGGGGGATCTGTCCGGGGATCAAGGTCGACGGGTGTGATCGATGTTTTTCTCGCCGCCCGCAACTGCGTGGTCGAGCCTGAATGCCCCGGTTTCCGGAGCTCCGCGAGACGACGCCGCTCCATCTCGCGGGCCTCTTCGCGGGCACGTTCGATGTGTGCCTGAGCTTCCTTCCGCGCGCGCTCCACGTGCGCGCGCGCATCGGCCCGAATCTCCCGGACCTGTAGCTTGTATTCACGCTGGCCGGAACGACGTTCGGCTTTCTGCGCCCGGCGCTCGGCGGCCTCGGCACGGAGTTCGGCGTTGAATTCCTCCCGAGTCATGCCCTCGGGGCGTCGACGAACGTGTGGCCGGGGGGTGCTCTTGGCGAGCAGTTCCGCGACGTGCACCGGCTTCATGCCTGCACGACCGATGGCACGGGCGCTGCGAACCGCTGTACGGGCCATCGGAACCCGGCGGAGAGTTGCCCGAGTGTTGTTGTATTCGGTTATCCGGTGGCGGCCGATGGTCCGATCCCCGAGAACGATGACGAGACCGAAGGTGACCAGTCCGGCGGCAGTCCCGAAGGAACCGGAGTAGGCGGCACGGGCGGCGACGACGCCGAGTACGACGGACCCGAGCCCGGTCCCGGAATCGAAGGCGATGTTCCACATCGCCGAGGCCTCGGTGACCCGTGACCTGGGCAGCCGGGCGAACATCATCAACAGGGCCTCATTCTGCACTGCACCGAAACCAGCGCCGAAGAGTAGAGCGGAGAAGAGCAGAAGCCACGGACTGAGCCCGAGCCCGAGAACAAGTGTGGCCAGAACGAGCCCAGCGATACCCGCAGCCAGTGAAGGAATCACCAGGCGCCCTGCTTCCCCCCTCCGATCCGCGATGATTCCCGCTCCGTAACGACTGAGCATCTGTGACCCACCGACGAGTGCGAGAACGAGACCACCGATTGCGGCACCCCCAGCAGGATCGAGTTCCTTGACCGCAGCGGGCAGGAAGGAGGAAATAGCACCGTAGCCCATAGCAATCGTCGAGATAGCCAGGGCAGGAACGGTGATGAGTTTCCAGGTGGCGACCGAATACCCGGTCTCGGTGACCGAACCGGTGGCACGCAGGGACTCCCGCTTCTCCGGGGAGAGCCTGGGAAGCGACCAGCACAGAGCCGTGGCACCGATCCCGATCACTGAGGCGATGAGGTAGACGGCAGTAAAACCGACTGTCTCCGCGAGGTAGAGCCCAGCGGGAAGAAAAATCATCTGCAACAGGCCTACGACAAGTCCGAGAGCTCCAGAAGCCTTACCCAGGAATCTGCGGGCCACAAGTTCCGCCATGAGGGCGGACTGGGCGACAGTCAGGGCACCGAAACCGACGCCACGGACAGCGGACACCGACAGCACGGGGATCGCATCGACGGACAATGCGTAGAACACGGAGGGCACGCACAGGAGAAACGCGGAAACGACCATCACCGGGATGTATCCGAACTTCCGTAGCGCCTTCGGAGTGAACATCTGAGTGAGGACAGTCGCCGCCATGAACACGCCCGTGACCGCACCGGCAAGGCTGTCGGATCCCCCCGAACTGATAACCGCCAGCGGCACCACCGGCAACATCAAGGACCAAGAGGCGAAAGCTGCGGCGACGGCGACGAGTGCCGTCTTCAGCGCCGGACTGCTCCACATGTTGTCGAGCTTCTCGAGTTCATCGCGTGACAGCAGCCGCGCCGAAGTCTTCACCTATCTAACCCACCTCTCCCAGTAACCACAGCAACGCTGCGGCAAATGCCACAGCCGCCGCGAGAGCGCCAATGAATGTCATGACCCGGTTCTCCGCCTGGTAAGCAGCCCAGGTCCCACCGACCAAGAGGCCGGCAATGACGAACAACAGGTAGACGACCCAGTGTGCGGATCCATCCGTCTGTCCGGCTGCCACTCTAACAAGCTCCGACATTGGTTACAGCGACCCCTTGGTCGAGGGAATCCCGGTGACCCGGGGATCCGGTTCCGTGGCTGCCCTCAGTGCGCGGGCTACAGCCTTGTACTCGGCCTCGGTGATGTGGTGCGGGTCGCGGCCGTAGTGGCAGCGCAGGTGCAGGGCAATCTGAGCATGGAACGCCAGGGTCTCGAAGAAGTGACGATTGATCACGGTTGCATAGTGCCCACCGATCACGGAGGTGATCATCTGTTCAGGTTCTCCGTCCATGACGAAGTACGGACGCCCCGAAACATCGACGATCGCTTCACACAGGGTCTCGTCCATCGGGAGCTGGCAGGACCCGAAACGCCGGATCCCGGACTTATCTCCCAATGCCTCGCGTATCGCACCGCCCAGAACGATTGCAGTGTCCTCCACGGTGTGGTGCGCATCAACCTCGATGTCGCCCGAAGCATGCACGGTCAGGTCGAAGCTACCGTGGGTTCCGAATGCCGTAAGCATGTGGTCGAAGAACGGCAGGCCGGTGACAATCTCGCACCGGCCGGTGCCGTCAAGGTCAATCTCCACCGCAATCGTCGACTCCCGGGTGGCACGCTCCACACGGGTGCGGCGGTTTTTCCCGGAGCCGGAGGGTCCATCGGTGGTGATGTGGTTCAGATCTGCCATGGGTGAGTTCTCATTCCTCGTGACCAGTGTTGCCGGATGATTGTGTTACGGAGTGGTTGTGGAAGCGGCATCGCCGATACCGGTTGCGGCCGCGATATCGCGGGCCGCGGCGATGAACGCGTCATTTTCCGAGTCAAGGCCGATCGTGGCACGGAGCCGGTGCGGGACCCCGACGTCACGGATGAGCACCCCCGCGTCGAGGAATGCTCGCCAGGCCGCGCCCGCGTCATCGAAGTGCCCGAAGAAGATGAAGTTCGACCGGCTCGGCACGACATCGTAGCCAATCTGCTCTAGTGCAGCGACCACGCGGTCACGTTCCGCCGCGATCCTCGCGACCGTCGCCAGGGTGTCCCCCGAATGCTTGAGTGCCACGATCGCCGCAGCCTGAGACAGAGTGGAGAGGTGGTACGGGAGACGCACGAGCATGACCGCATCGATGAAGGCCGGAGCCGCAACGAAGTATCCGAGACGACCACCTGCGAAGTCGAAGGCCTTGCTCATCGTCCGGGATACCACCAGTCGGGAGGGGAATTCCTCGATGAGTTCCACTGCGGAGGGCCCGTCATTGAACTCGGCGTATGCCTCATCAACTATGACGATGCCCGGCGCGGTTGCTGCGATCCGGCGAATGTCGTCGAGGGAGGTCACGTCACCGGTGGGATTGTTCGGGGTGGTCACGAACACGACGTTAGGCTGGAGACGCCTGATCTCGGACAGCGCTGCATCCATGTCTATTCGGAAATCGGCACCGCGTTCACAGCGTAGAAACTCGGTATGCGTGCTTGCGGACAGGATCGGGTGCATGGAATAGCTGGGCACGAATCCGAGAGCCGTACGGCCGGGGCCGCCGAAGGCCTGGAGCAGTTGCTGGAGAACCTCGTTGGATCCGTTGGCGGCCCACAGGTTTTCCCGGGTCACGGTGATGCCGGTCTGCGCGGTGATGTAGGCCGCGAGATGATCGCGAAGCTCAACACAGTCACGTTCGGGATACCGGTTCAGCTCTCCCGCGAGGCGTTGGATGGTGTCCACCAGATCCTCGATCAACGCATCGGACGGCGGATAGGGGTTTTCGTTGGTGTTCAGCCGCACGGGGACGTCAAGCTGCGGCGCGCCGTAGGCGTGTTCGCCGCGCAGCGCTTCCCGGAGCGGCAGGTCCGCGAGGGTGGTGGACGCGGCGAGCGGTGTGGTGACGTCGGTCATCGATTGTCCTCAGTGGTTGATGCTGCGGTTGTCTCGGTGGGCAGATTCTCGAAGCGGGCGCGTATCGCTTCTCCATGGGCGGGCAGATCTTCGGCGTCGGCGAGCGCCACGACGGTACCCGCTATGTTCTTGAGCGCGGATTCGTCGTAGTTGATGAGGTGCACGGCCTTGAGGAAGGTTCGGGTGTTCAGACCGGATGAATGGCGTGCGGTTCCGGAGGTCGGCAGGACGTGGTTGGACCCCGCGGAATAGTCACCGAGTGGCACCGGTGCATAGGGGCCGACGAAGATGGCGCCCGCATTGCGGATCCGGCGGGCCACGTCTGCGGCGTTCTCTGTGTGAATCTCCAGGTGCTCCGCGCCGTAAGCGTCAACGACACGGATACCGGTGTCAAGGTCATCGACGAGGATGATGCCGGATTGAGGTCCGGTCAACGCCTGAGCTACCCGTTCGGCGTTGCGGGTGACACCATAACGGGCGGTGACCTCCCGATCAACGGCCTCTGCAAGTTCCCGGGAATCGGTGACCAGGACACTCGCCGCCATGACATCGTGTTCCGCCTGGCTGATCAGGTCATAGGCGACGTGTACCGGATCTGCGGTGTTATCCGCAAGGATGGCGATCTCCGTCGGCCCGGCTTCGGAGTCGATGCCGACCACGGAACGGCAGAGCCGTTTCGCTGCGGTAACAAAGATGTTGCCCGGGCCGGTGATCATGTCGACGGGCACCAGCTCAGCTCCCTCCTCATCGCCGTAGGCGAGCAGCGCGATCGCCTGCGCCCCGCCGATGGCCCACACCTCGTCGACACCGAGCAGCGCGCAGGCGGCGAGGATGGTGGGGTGGGGCCAGCCACCGTGTGCGGCCTGCGGGGGCGAGGCGACCACGAGCGTGTCGACGCCTGCCTCCTGTGCGGGGATGACGTTCATGATCACGCTTGACGGGTAAACGGCGTTGCCACCGGGCACGTAGAGACCGACGCGCTCGACGGGGATGAAGCGTTCCTCGACGATACCGCCAGGACTGAGCTCAACCGTGTGTCCCTCTGGAATCTGTGCCCGGTGGACCTGTCGTACCCGGTCGATGGATTCCTCGAGAGCCCCACGAACCTCCGGGTCGAGGGTGTCCACTGCACGGGCGATGACGTCGGCTGGCACCCGGACACTCTCCGGGATGATTCCGTCAAACTTCTGGCCGTATGCGAGGGCTGCGATGGCTCCGTTGTCCCGGACATCGGCGACCAACGGTGCGACCACCCCGAGGACGGAGTCGACGTCGGTGCCGCCTCGGGGCAGAGTCCTCCGCAGATGACTGTTGGTCGGGTTCTGTCCGGTGAGATCGGTGAGCGTGAGCATGGGCATTGACTGCATCATCCCGTCGTGTGTCTGCGGTGAAAGGTCACACCCCGGTGCCCCCGGATGCGGTGCGGGGGCCGTGGTGCTTTCAGCGGTCATTGTATTCTCTCCCGACAGCGCAACGACCATGGGGACACCGGATGAGGACGGTGCCGACGCATCGCCGCGTATATTGGCGGAGAGGTCTACGAGGTCACACGGTGAGGAGTGGAGCAGATCATGAGCGACCGCGCCGGGGGCCAGCCGGGCCCCACGAACATCGGCATGGAGGACGTGATCGCAGCCGTCAGGGCGTGTGACTACCGTTTCCGCACCGGGGACGGGCGTCTACTACTGCCTTGGGCGGATCACCGGGTTCTCCTCTACATCGGTAGAGTCGAGGCGCGGGTACTCATTGCGGAGGGGGAACTGCGCCGCACGCTTGATCTCTCCGACATCAATGCAGTAGCGCGCACCATCAACTCGTGGAATGCGGAACGGATCAATCCGACAGCCCTGCTGCACATCACCGATGACGGTGCGGTGTCCATCCGTTTCCGAATATCACTGCCCATCGACGCTGGTGCCACCGATGAGCAGTTGCGTACCTTCATCCGTACGGCGATGCAGGTCATAGAACTAGCTGTTGACCGGCTGTTGACCGAATTTCCGCAGATCAAGGCCACAGGCGATGAACCGACATCACCGAGTGCACAGGATTCCGGTGCACTCCACGGAACACTACCGTTTCAGACCGGTCCAGGTACCAGCGCAGAAGAAAAGAGGGAATCGCCCGTGCAGGAACCAGAGTATCCGGAGGAAGATCACGACATCAGCGACGGGATCAACGGGAACGCCACCGGAGGTAACGGTCTTCCCGATCCTGAGTCGCCCACACCGGTTGATCTCCCCAGACTGGAATCGACACTCAATGAACTGGGGATCCACGGAATGCACCGCGGCGAGAGTTGGCTCGCCACGACGGTCAATCGGGTGCTCGTCGGGTTGCACCTGGACAACGGCCCGTCCCTGATACTTCGGGGACTGTGGGATCCGGGCCTTGATCCGGACCGGGACTTCATGCGGCTCTTCCTCTGCTGTAACACCTGGAATGAAAAATCTGCGCTGACGAAAGCGTACTGCCACACCGACGACGACGGACTTCAGGTTCGGGTCGAGATGTCGGTCCCCACGGCAGCGGGACTGACCTCCGCACAACTCCGGCACACGCTTTCTCTGGGGCTGCGACGGGTACTGTTCGCGGTCGGTTCCATCAGCGAGGATGTCACGGGATCCTCGGTGGTGGAGTGGCCGGAAGATTGAACCCGTGACTTCTCCTTCCGCCGACGGCGACTCCTCCCTCCCGAGCATCCCGGGGGATGCATCCGCGCTGTTCTCCGACGGGTATGACACGGTGTTCTCCCGGCAGACACCCCCCGGCAAGCTCAATCGTGGATTGCGTCGGACACTGCTCCGGATACTCGGACCTGCGCCGTTCCGGGCTGTGCGCAGACTCCGGAACCAGACACCGGAACCCGTTCGTCCCCTGAGCGTCGATACCCTCACCGGGGTACTTGACGCACTCGGGATCCGTCATACAGTGATGCCGGACCGTATCCTGATAGCCTGGCCGACAGTCCGGAGTGAGCTTCTCCTACTCAGTGACAACGGTGGTCTGCATCTCGTACTGAGGGGACGGCTCCGCGGACGGACCGGCGTGGAGCAGCTCCCCCTGCTTCAGGACGCACTGTCTCTGGGAGATGAGCGTTCCCTGTTGGTCTGCTTCTACCCGGCCGTCGCCGCAGACGCCACCCTCAGCGTGCGCTTCCACACGTCCCTGTGCGTGGAAGCCGGTATCAGCAGAACCCAACTGCGGACCTTCCTCGAGCGTGCTCTGGTCCTGGTGATCACCGGATGCCTGACCCTTCTCGACGAGTTACCCGTCCTCGCAGGTCCCCGCGTGGATGCATCGGAACTCCTTCGTTCCGATTCCGTTGAAGCCACGCAGCCGGTCGAGGGAATCGTGATTCCGCCCCGCGTCTCAAAGCCGGTTGAACTCTCTCTCCCGGAGCCTCTGGACTTGTACCGTCTCCGGCTCATCCTCGAGGAAGTCCGTGGTGATGCCGAACCCCATCCCCACTACCGTGCTCTGGCGCTGCGGATCAACGACGTGGACATCCATGTCACGGTGAACACGACCACCGCCGCAGGCCCCGGTGACGTCATCATCATCGCCCGCTGGACGGTCCGCTGGGATGGTCCGCCGACCGATGCGTTCGGTGAAGCTGCGATGGCATGTGCCGCTTTCGACCGACGCTGTCCAACGGTCAACGTCCGGGCCGCTCTCGTCGGTGCGCCGAACACCGAGCCAACCAGCCGGGACACCGAACGGGTCATCGTGTGCGCGGTGGCGCTGTTCCCTGCATCCAGCGGGGCCACCGATGCCCAGCTCAAATCAGCACTCGAATGCGGTATCACGGGTGTCGTCGAAGCTGTCACCGTGATCCGGAAGGTGCTCTCCGACCCGATCTAGGACTAGGAGAATCTCATCCGTCTCCGCGATCGCGTGGCTGACCCGGACGGACGAGCACCGTGGCTGACCAGTAACTCAGCAACGCCAGATAGGGGGAGATAATCGCCCCCCAATCGAGGTCGACACGGGGCACCAACTCATAGTCCTGCCCAATCTCCAGGGCATCCGGTGCAGGGGGCTGATGCACCAGATGAGCGACGACGTCGCTGATACCAACGAGAGTGAACGCCCCGAGGAGAGAACAGAGCGTCACCCACGCCAGCATTTTCGGTCCGAGTAGCTCGGGTGCCCGGAAGAACGCGACCAGCGCCACGATGATCCCGAGGATCGAACTGCCCGTGATCATCCCCAACCACGTGTCGAACTCCTGTGATCCGGGAGACACGAGAATGATGTTCGCGTCCTCTGCGATCCGCGCCGTATAGACCGGACGGAACACCCCCGAGAGAACTCCCGCCACAAGAGACAGAATGAGGGCCAACGCGAGGATCCCCGCGTAGGAACCGGTCGCCCGACTCACGCGGGGCAACAGATGCCTGACCTGACTCCGGCGCGCGGGTTTCCCACGCTCCGGAGTCAGGAACTCGGTACCGTCCGGGGTGTCCTTCAATCCGTCGGAGGAATGGGGAAGGTTCATGGACGTCCAATCTACGCGGAAAAGGGCATCATCCCGTAACCCCCGGACACCGCCCCGGTTGCGGTCAACGTCGACCGAGGTACGCGGAGTCGACACGACCGTGCCGGGAACAGGCGGCGTCCCAGCCATCAGGTCGAATCTGAACGATCATCCGCCGACCACAAAGCTGACAGTACCGCGGGGCCTCGAGACCAGCGCGCGCGGAGGGCGACAAGCGAATCTCTTCTCCCTCGGCAATGCACTGGCCGGTGTTCGGATGATAGACAGGTGAAGCTCCCGTAATCAGGGCCTCAAGAAGATCATTGTTGTCCGCGACACGGGCCATGTTCCATTCCCTTTCGGTATTCGCTGTCGGACTCGCTAACAGGTGGAGTTCAGCGCCTTGATGGGCAGTCGGAGTTTGCCCATCATCTCAAGATCCTGCTCCTGTGGACGCCCGAGTGTGGTGAGGTAGTTACCCACGATAATGGCGTTGATGCCACCGAGTAGCCCCTGCTCCGCCCCGAGATCCCCGAGTGTGAGCTCACGGCCACCCGCGAACCGTAGGATCGTCTTCGGTAGCGCGAGTCGGAAGGCACCGATGGCACGCAGTGCGTCCTGGGCCGGCATGACCTCGTAATCCGCGAACGGGGTTCCGGGGCGTGGATCAAGGAAGTTCATCGGGACCTCTGTCGGATCAAGCGTCGCGAGATCCTGCGCGAACTCGGCGCGCTGCTCGAGGGTTTCCCCCATTCCGAGGATTCCACCGCAACAGACCTCCATACCCGCTTCCTTGACCATCCGGAGTGTGTCCCGGCGGGTCTCCCACGAGTGGGTGGTGACAACCTGGGGGAAGAATGATCTGGCGGTCTCGAGATTGTGGTTATACCGGTGCACACCGGCGGCTGCGAGGCGATCGACCTGCTCCTGCGTCAGGATTCCCACGGACGCCGCGACCTCGATCTCAACCTCGGATTTGATCGCCGCGACAGCCTGCTCCAACTGTGATAGCAATCGCTCGTCCGGCCCCTTCACCGCTGCGACGATGCAGAACTCGGTGGCCCCGGTCTTCTGTGTCTGCTTCGCTGCTTCCACAAGGGCCGGAATATCCAGCCATGCTGACCGCACCGGGGACTCGAACAAACCCGATTGCGAACAGAAGTGGCAGTCTTCCGGACACCCTCCCGTTTTGAGGGAGATGATGCCCTCCATCTCGACTTCCTCACCACACCACTTCAGTCGGACCTCATGCGCGAGTTCAAGCAGTTCGGACAGTCGATCATCAGGAAGCTGCAGTACTGCGAGAGTCTCGTCCTTGTTCAACCCCATTCCACCTTCGAGAACCTTCTTCCGCGCGACCGCGAGAATGTCACCCTGCGCATGCTCGGGTGCATCGTTGTCGATGGTTGCCTTGGTCATCTTTGGGCCCTCCTGGGTGTATGGACTAACTTCGTTCACCAGATACTCGTCAAGATTGAGCTGGTGGCCGCTCAAAATTCAAGGGTACCGGCTCCCTTGAACACTGTTCAAGAAATAGCCCGTCACCTTACACGGATGACCCGATCCGGGGGGAACTCTCATCATCCCCATAACATGAAAACAACCCCCTACCGGAACCACCAGGGTTCGTGCAGGGGGTTGTTATGGAAGAGCCAAAGGCACCTTTGCGGGCGTCAGGTCACTCAGTCACACAGCTTCCAGGCACCGTCCTCTTTCAGGAACCGCATAGTTCCCGACTCAACATGACCCCCCGTGGCAGTGGTGACCGTCGCGGAGGCTGTATTTCCGTCCACCTTGACATCCTTCACGCTCTGCACTTCAGCCTTGCGGCCCTGCAACTCAGGAATGGCCTCCATCGGAATATCCGGGATCTGGTTCAGATCGAATGCCTCGCGACCGCCCTGCGCCTGGAGAACGGACCGGCAGGTGTTATCGAGGATACCCCCAAGGTAGCTCTTCAAAGTGGGACCCCATGCAACGCTCCGGGCCAGAGATTCGATCTCTTGGGTCTCCTCCGGAGTAGCGGGGCGCCCTCCCTCAACCGGTGCGGCCGGCTTCGGAGACGGCAGAGCCGCCGCCGCAGCAGCAACAGCGGCAGCGGCCTCCTGCTCCTGCGCAGGAGCAGGAGCAGGCTCCTTCCCTGAAGATGTTCCTTCCGGCTTCGGCATCTCCTCGGACTCGGTACTGCTGCTCGTGGTTGAGGTGGAGGTCTCGGTCGACGTCGTAGTGGATGCCGACGTGGAGGTCGACGTCATCGATCCCTCCGCATCATCTCCGTTCGAGCTGCATGCCACCATGCTCATGGAAAGCGGAGCGATCAGTGCGGCTGCTGCAATGGTCTTCTTTGCGAGACTGAGACTCGGCACGGGTGGTTCTCCTGACTAGTTCATTCGGACGGCACGGAGAATATCCGCGCCCTGATCTGATGTTTCACAAGATCTAGCATTCCCACCCTAACAACCTGACCCCAGATTGCCAGTTGTTTTTCCTTAAACTTGAGCAATCTTTGACTGACTGTCAGATGTGCGGCACCGATCTGCGAAACCCAATGACATAGATCCACTGGAACCACCCCGGACAGACCACCTTCTCGTCCCCGGGAACCCCCTGCTACCCAATCCGCCTCAACGAACCTGTGGACGGCTATCGTGGCAGTGTGCAGTTGACCCGTGAGTCCATCATCTCCGCCAGCCTCGAGATCGCAGACACCTATGGCCTAGCGGACATGACCATGCGCCGGGTGGCCCGACAGCTCGAGGTCGCCCCAGGCGCCCTCTACTGGCACTTTCCCAGCAAACAAGCACTCATCGCGGCCATCGGGCAGGCTATTTGTGCTCCGGTTCTCGAAAGCACCCCCGATGTCATCGCCGACACATGGCCGCAAGCAACCCAAGACATCTGCGCCCGCCTCCGGTCCGTACTCCTGGATCACCGCGACGGAGCGGAAATCGTCTCCGCAGCACTACCCGATCCAACTCTCCGCACCGCCCTCATCAACACCATTTCTGCAGCTCTGAACGTTGGAAGTGAACTCGGTCCGAAAGCCTGTGAAACCGGAGCCACGACTCTTCTCCACTTCATCATGGGCGTGACACTCCACGAACAATCCGTGATGGCACTGCGACTGGCCACCGTATCCGACCCGCACAGTGAACAACATTCTCCCTGTGACCTAGCTGAAGAAGAAGCTTTCCGGCGGGGTGTGTCAGTTGTGCTGAAGGGACTTGGCGCACCGTGCGATATATGATTGCTGACCATGACTAGTTCCACCGCAGACGCCCACCAGGTTTGGCCCGGCGACGCCTATCCGCTCGGCTCCACATACGACGGAGCCGGCACCAATTTCGCTCTTTTCTCCGACGTCGCGGAAAAGGTCGAGCTGTGCCTGCTCGATGAGGACGACAACGAAACCCGTATCCCGATTGAGGAAGTCGATGCCCACACATGGCACTGCTACCTCCCCGGTGTACAGCCAGGACAGCGCTACGGCTACCGCGTTTACGGCCCCTACGATCCGGCCAACGGACACAGGTGTGATCCCAACAAGCTGCTCGTCGATCCCTACGCCAAAGCCTTCGACGGTGAGTTCGACGGTCACCCATCGTTGTTCTCCTACGACATCACTGATCCGGAGGACCTCAGCAAGCGGAACACTGAGGATTCCCTCGGGCACACGATGACCTCTGTCGTCATCAATCCCTTCTTCGATTGGGCGAATGACCGAGCCCCGAAAACGCCCTACCACGAGACGGTCATCTACGAGGCCCACGTCAAGGGCATGACAATGACCCATCCCGATGTCCCGGAGAATCTCCGTGGCACGTACGCCGGACTGGCCCACCCCTCGATCATCGAGTACCTGCAGGATCTCGGTGTGACCGCTATCGAGCTGATGCCCGTCCACCAGTTCCTACAGGATGACCGGCTCCGCGAGCTCGGACTGCGCAACTACTGGGGATACAACACCTTCGGTTTCCTCGCGCCACATCAGGATTACGCGGCCGCCACGAAGCCCGGTGGTGCTGTCAGCGAGTTCAAGGGAATGGTCCGGGCATTCCACGATGCCGGTATCGAGGTCATCCTCGACGTGGTCTACAACCACACTGCCGAGGGCAATCACATGGGCCCGACCATCGTGTTCCGCGGCATCGACAACGCCGCCTACTATCGGCTCGTCGAAGACGACAAACGGCACTACATGGACTACACCGGTACCGGAAACAGCCTGAATGTCCGTCATCCGCACACTCTGCAGTTGATCATGGATTCGCTGCGCTATTGGGTCACAGAGATGCACGTCGACGGCTTCCGCTTCGACCTCGCTTCGACCCTCGCCCGCGAACTCCACGATGTGGACCGGCTCTCCGCATTCTTCGACCTCGTTCAGCAGGATCCGGTGGTCAGTCAGGTGAAGCTCATCGCTGAGCCCTGGGACATCGGCGAGGGCGGCTATCAGGTGGGCAACTTCCCACCGCTCTGGACTGAGTGGAACGGAAAGTATCGGGATACCGTTCGTGACTTCTGGCGTGGTGAGCCCGCGACCCTCGGTGAATTCGCCTCGCGGCTAACGGGATCCTCAGACCTCTACGCCAACAACGGCCGACGCCCCACCGCGTCGATCAACTTCGTCACCGCCCATGACGGCTTCACCCTCAACGATCTGGTGAGCTACAACGAGAAGCACAATGACGCCAACGGCGAAGACGGACGCGATGGGGAGAGCCACAATCGCTCCTGGAACTGCGGAGTCGAGGGTCCATCTTCAGATTCTGAGGTGCTGCAGCTCCGTGCACAGCAACGCCGGAACTTCCTGACGACGCTGCTGCTCAGCCAGGGCACCCCGATGATCGCCCACGGTGACGAGATGGGCCGCACCCAGGAGGGTAACAACAACGTCTACTGCCAGGACTCCGAACTGTCCTGGATCGACTGGGAACAAGCCGAGGACAACAAATCCCTGGTGAACTTCACTCGCAGACTGCTGCGGATCCGGGCTAATCATCCAGTGTTCCGTCGGCGCCGCTTCCTCGCCGGTGGCCCACTCGGTGATGACGATCTCCGTCAGCGTGACATCGCATGGCTCGTACCATCCGGAAAACTCATGACGCAGGCTGACTGGGACTTCACCTTCGGTAAGTCTCTGATGGTCTACCTCAACGGCGACGCTATAGCGGAGCCCGGCGAACGAGGCGAGCGGATCACCGATGATTCCTTCATCATGTGTTTCAACGCGTACCACGAACCATTGGAGTTCACTCTCCCGGGTAAGCGCTTCGGAGTCCGCTGGCGCCTGATCGTCGACACCGTCGAAGAAACTGGCTACCCGCTGGAGGAGGAAGTCATTGAAGCCGGTGGAAAGATCACCGTGTCTGCACGTTCCACGATGATCCTCAAGCAGATGGTCCCACCGGAAACAGATACGGAGCTGGAGGAGGACGCCCACACGCCGAACGCATCTCCGGGCTGCGTGCACGGAACGGACGATGATATGCCGGAGTCGAAGCCGAGTAATCTCGGAACCCGCCGGACCGTATCTTCCGAGGATGACTACCGCGATCGAACCGGGGACTACGTCTGATCCCGTCCCACATCATCAGCATCGAGAGGTGAACCCACGTGATCGCAGCCCACGGATGTTCGGTCATCGTCACCGGTCAACGGGTGACGGTACACAATGATCCACTGCTGACGGCCCTCCGTGGTCCCGGGCCCGAGATCCCGCTGGCGTCGATCACCGATGTCACCGTCATCCCGGGTGACTCCGTCACCTGCGCCAGGGTTCTCCTCGAAGGCTCCGGTGCTGAGATCGTCTTCAGTCCGAACCAGACAACGGAACTGCAGCGGTTCGTCGATGCCCTCGCAGCCGCGGGGAGCGGCGACCTACCGGATGTCGAGATTCCCGGTCTGGATTTCTCAGCGATCCACGTCAAACATGACATATCCTGGGACGGGATCAGTGGAATTGGTGTAGCCAGCGTCCGAAACGGTGTGGTCGTTGATTCCACCGAGTGGACTTCCACCGGAACAACCGGATCTGCTGCGGAAGCTCTCATCGCCGCACTCGGAGAGTACCTCACAGACCGTCCTGGGCCTCTCGTCGCTCATAACGCCTACCGGCAGGCGACGGCTCTCATCCGTACTCTCCGTTCCACCGGAGCCTCATCAGTGTTATCGGGGTGCCCGCTCGGTTGTACCCTGGCTATCGCACGTGAGGTGCGCCCCGATGACACTGACCATTCTCTCGGTGGCCTGTGCACGACATTCGGGATCCCGGAACCTGATTCAGCCGCCGCTGCCGCGGAAGCCACAGCTCGGATTCTCGTCCTCCTTCGCGATAGTCGCGGAGGGACAGCCTCGGGTACCACCGTGGATGAGATACACACTGGAGCTGGATTCACCCTCGGGCGTGTTGAGGATGAACGGGTCTGGCCTGTTCTGGTCACCGCACCCGGGAAGGCGCCCCGTACCGCGTCATCCCACTCCGGCCGTAGCGAAAAGGAAAGGGGTTCCAGGGCGGTGCCTTGGGCGAAGGTAGCAGTACCTGACACCATCCCCGAACCGAATCCGGACGCGGACCACGAGGGGCTGCTCTTCGGCCAGAACGTGACCCTTTCCGGCGATTTCGGAGCCTTTGACAAGGGGCGACTCTGGCAGGAAATCGCGGAGGCAGGCGCGACAGTGGGTAAGAACGTGACTAGGAAGACCACGATTCTCGTCTGCGGTGAATGGGGAAAACCGACGTCAAAACAGAAGAGAGCCGAAGAACTCATCTCCAAAGGCCAGGAAATCGCACTCTGGTCGGCGGAACAGCTCTACACGACCCTCGGCCTTGACCCCGCGGAAGAAGAAGACCTACAGCCCCCGTTCTGACGTTTGGGAGGAACCTCGTACCCGTTCTCAACCGGGTCTGCCCACCTCCCGCTCCCATCAACAGGTTGCGCGGCCAAGATTCCGGCCTGGGTGTCCTACCTCGACCCGATCCATCGAGATGACGGTTTCCTGTCTCCCTTGAGTACGATCCGTGGGACTTTCCGTGATGTCACCATGTTTCCTTCCACGCCGTGCTTACTCGCCTCGCTTCGCGGGCTACAGTGGTGGACGCATGCGCCCCGGTGCCCGTACCAATCCCCCATCCAGGAGAATCATGACCCGCCGTCCCATCACTGCCACCTATCGCCTGCAGCTTCGAGGCCCCGATGCTGATCCCTCCGGGCGGTCCTTCGGTTTCGCCGACGCCGAGGCGGTGGTTCCGTATCTGGCACGACTGGGGGTCAGTCACCTCTATCTTTCCCCCATACTCACCGCTCCTGCGGATTCCGCGCACTCCTACGATGTCATCGATCCGACCGAGGTTAATCCGGCATTCGGCGGTATAACCGGTCTGCGTAGTCTCGCGGAAACCGCCCGGGAACACGGGCTCGGGCTCATCATCGACATCGTCCCAAATCACCTGGGCGTCGACGATCCCCGTCAGAACACCTGGTGGTGGGATGTGCTGAAACTCGGTCGCGACAGCGAGTATGAGAGCTACTTCGACATTGACTGGCATAACGACAATGGTGCGGGTGGGAAACTCGGATTGCCGGTTCTCGGTGCCGAGGATGACGCCGAGAAACTCACCCTGGATGAGATCGACGGTGAACCCGTTCTCCGCTACTACGACAACGTCTTCCCGGTCCGTCCAGGCACGGAGAATGCCGGTGATCCTGTCGCAGTCCATGACGCCCAGAGCTACCGTCTGATGTACTGGAAGTCCGGGATCATCGGTTACCGCCGTTTCTTCTCTGTCAACGGGCTCGCCGGGGTCCGCCAGGAGGATCCGGTGGTATTCGAGCACACCCACCGTGTCCTGTCCCGGCTGATTGCGGAAGACCTCATCGACGGTGTCCGGGTCGACCACCCTGACGGATTGTCCGACCCCTTCTCTTATCTGGGACGCCTGCGGGCCTTGATCGGCGAGGACCGCTGGCTCGTCGTCGAAAAGATCCTCGGTGTCGATGAACCCCTCGATCCTCGCCTCGATGTCGACGGAACGACCGGGTACGACGCATTGCGCGAGCTGGACGGCGTCTTCATCTCCCGCGATGCGGAAGACACACTCTCGATGCTGGCGATGCAACAATCTGGCTCCGCATGGGACGAAGCCGCGGTAACCGCCACGGAACACGCACTCAAGCGGTCCGTGGCCGCCGATGAACTGGCCGCGGAGATCCGCCGGTTGGCCCGGGCAGTTCGCCGCGACAACTTCTCAACCGCCGGCGACGGAGTGAGTGAGGGGGTACTCACGGACACGATTATGGAACTTGTTGCCGCGATGCCCGTCTACCGCGCCGACTACATCTCATTGTCCAGGGTCACCGCGACCGTCGTGGCGGAGATGACCCGCCGGTTCCCCTCCCGTCGGGATGCTCTCGACCTGATCACCGCCGGCCTGCTCGCGGATGGGGAAGCTGCCGTCCGCTTCGCGCAGGTGTGTGGTGCAGTGATGGCCAAAGGCGTCGAAGACACCACCTTCTACCGGGCCTGCCGTCTCGTCGCTCTGCAGGAAGTCGGCGGCGCACCTGGGCGCTTTGGAGTCGGCCCCGCGGAGTTCCACTTGCTCCAGCAGGAACGCAGTGTGCTCTGGCCCCGGACGATGACCACATTGTCCACCCATGACACGAAACGTGGCGAAGACGTGCGCGCCCGGATCATCGAGATGACGGACATCCCCGGTGACTTCGCTGAACTCGTCCGCGAGGTCACCGCCATCACACCACCGCCGGACGGCGCAACGGGGCATTTCCTCCTGCAAAACCTCATCGGGGTGTGGCCCGCAGACGGCGAGATGACAGATTCCGTCCGTGAACGTTTCCAGGCGTACGCCACTAAGGCGATCCGCGAGGCTGGGGTCCACACCACATGGACCGAGGTCAACGAGAGTTTCGAACAATCGGTCTCAGACTGGATCGACGCGCTCTGTTCCGGACCTGCGACCGACCGAATAGCGAGCTACGCCCAACCGCTCGCAGCAGCGGCCGTCCAGATCACCCTCGGAAGAAAGCTCCTGCAACTGATCGGCCCGGGTATCCCCGACGTCTACCAGGGAACCGAGTTCCTGGATGATTCCCTGGTGGACCCCGATAACCGGCGATTCGTCGATTACACGGCGCGAAGTCAGACCCTGGATCTCCTCACCACGGCGAACAGTCCCGTCACCGCGGTCTGTGATTCCGCGGTGTCCGCCGGTGTCTCCGTTCCAACCTCGCGCACTGACAGTGGGAGTCTCGCGCTCACCCCGGAGGAGGCCGAGGACACATATCCGCATCTCCGGGTCCGGGCGAGCATGGCGAAACAGGCTGTCGTCCAGGCAGCACTGGAGGTCCGCCGCGACCATCCCGACTGTTTCGTCGGCGGTGATTACCAGGCGGTCTTCGCGGTCGGCCCCGCCGAATCACACGTCGTCGGTATCGCCCGCGGTCCGGAAGAACGGGATGTCCAGGTCATCGCCCTCGCGGTCCGTCGTCCCCTGCGTCTCGCCACCGCCGGTGGTTGGCACGGAACCACGGTAACCCTTCCCGAGGGAACCTGGACCGACCGCCTGACCGGGAGGACGTTCACCGGCGTGCAGGCTGCCACGGATCTGTTCACCCTTCTTCCAGCAGCTCTTCTGGTCAGGGAGCCCGGAGAGCGCTGATGGGAGGACGTGCCAAGAGAATCTCCGAACTTGGCCAGCGCTACGCGGACTGGGTCCGTGCCCACCCGCGTGCTGCGGCTGAGTTCCGGGACGTGATCGAGGACCTTCTCGCGGAGTCCGGTGTCACCTATGACCGTGTCTCCGTACGGGTCAAAGAATGGCGTTCACTGAAGGCCAAGGCCTACAAGACAGACGGCGTTGGTAAACCTATCTACCCCGACCCGTGGGCAGACATCCACGACATCCTCGGTGTCCGGGTCACGGTGTACCACTCCACGGAGATCCCCCAGGTGATCAGTGTTCTGCGGGAGGCGTTCACCGTCCACCGATCGGTGGACAAGACAGCGGAAACCAGGGTATCCGGTTCCTTCGGATACGGCTCCCACCATCTCATCGTCAGCGTCGATGGAACAAGCGATACGGCATCCGAACTCACCGACTACGCGGGACTCCGGTTCGAGGTTCAGGTGCGTACCGTCCTGCAGCATGCGTGGGCGGAATTCGAGCACGATATTCGGTACAAGGGCGGGGGGCAGAGCCTCGATCCACGTGTCGACCGGGCGTTCACGCTGACAGCGGGCCTGATCGAACTGGCAGACCAGCAGTTCGACCTCATCGCCTCAATCCAGGGTGACGCACCCGGGTCCACCGGTGACGTGGAGCTATCCGCCGAGACTCTCCCCGGAGTACTCGCGGTTCTCGTGGGAAACCGTTTCCCCAGGTCCAAATTCGAGTACTACGTATGGTTGGAGGAGATCCTCGCCGCGAACGGAATCACCACCGTCGGAGAACTACGGCATCTTCTCGATGAGACGGACATCGACGCGGTGCAGAAGTGCATGCGCTACCGGTTCACCCCCGGCCAGGTGCGGATCATCGATGATCTGCTACTGCGTCGTTTCGGCAAGGAACACATCGAACGAACAAAAAAGACAGGTACCCGCGCGGCGAGCCGGGCCGCTCGGCTCAGGCAACGCCTTAAGGTAATGGAAGCTGATCACATCATCGGCTGACTGAACGGACACACTGCAACGACACCGCAGTACATCTGCGGCATCGGATACAAGGAGTAGATGAATAACATGAGTTCCATCCAGAATTTCCCCGACCTCGCCGACGCCATCCACGTGTGGGCATTGTCCGTAGCGGACTTCTTCCGCGGGTTCGGCGCCAACTTCCCGCCCGCAGGCTCCAGCATGTGAGCTGCGATGTGAGACGGTCAGGGAGCTCTACCGAGCAACCGGTCCGTCTCCCGTCGTTCCCGCTTCGTCGGGCGCCCGGCTCCCCGGTCACGTCGCGGCACCGAAGCGAATACCTCCTTCGGCGGTGGCGGCGGCGAGTGGTCAATGTAGCAGGTCCTGGCAACCGCGGCACCGACACGTTTCCGGATGGTGCGAGTCACCTCGACCTCATACAGTCGATGGTTCACCCACACCCTGACACGATCACCCGGAACAATCTGCTGGGCGGGTTTCACCGCTCCACCGTTGACCTTCACATGTCCCGCCTTGCAGGCTTGACCGGCAGCCTGACGGGTTTTCAGTAGCCGGACCGCCCAGACCCACGCATCAACGCGAACCGGCCCGGTCTCTTCCACGGATTGCGTGCCACCGGCCATCGTCAGTAGTCATCCCGATGGCTTGTGATCGCCTGGATGCGTCGCCAGTTGTAGAACCCCCCGACGACCGCGACGATGAGCCCCAGGATCAACCAGAACCAGCTCGACGCGACGAGCGCCAGGACAATGCCTCCGACGACGCCACCACCGACACACACCACACCGGCCCGCGCGTGTTTCCGGACCGCGTGTTTCCGCTGTTCAATCGGGTTCCTCGGATATTTTTCAATACTCATGGGAAACAAGTCTATCGGTCACTCCGTCAAGGGAGTTCAATCCACTCCGTGCCCAACCGTTCCGGCGCCACGGTTCCCTGTGTCACGGACGCCAGGGTTCCGGTCAGCACCTCTCCGCCCCCGGGTTCCACCGCGAGGTGGATTGTCGCCTGCGCCCCGTAGTCGGTACCGGTCACATCGATCCCCCGGTTACGCAGTTCTGATTCCAGACGGCCCGCGTCAGCATGACCTACAGTCACCGCGTACAACTCACGCCGCGCCCGGGTCACCACCGGAACTCGCTCCAGTACACCGGACACCGCGTCCGAGTAGGCGCGTACCAGCCCACCTGTTCCGAGCTTGACGCCGCCGAAATAACGGACGACGACCACCGCGACGTCGAGAAGACCCGATCCACGGAGTACCTCCAGCATCGGCGCACCAGCGGTTCCCGACGGTTCCCCGTCATCACTCGAGCGCTCGACCGGATTCGCACCATCCACGTGGTGGATGTAGGCGCTACAGTGATGGCGAGCATCCGGGTACATGCCACGGACCTCGGCGATGAACGCCCGTGCCCGTTCCTCATCCGCAGCCCTGGTGATCAGGGTAATGAACCGGGACCGTTTGATCTCGAGTTCGGTGGTGGTGACCACATCAGGAGCGGGAAGGCGGTACATGAACTCCATTGTGCCGGAACTAGCAGACTCGCCTAGCCTTGGGTGCATGCGAAACTTCTCAGTCTGGGCCCCCTACGCCGACGACCTCCAGCTCATCGTCGACGACACCACCCACCCGATGCGGCAGATCGATGACGGCTGGTGGACACCGGAGACACCCCTGATCCCGGAACCAGGTATGCGTTACGGGTACCGGGTCTACAAGGACAACGAATGGTCCGGTCCGTGGCCCGATCCCAGGTCCACCGAGCAACCGGACGGTATCCACGGACTTTCCCGCGTCCCGGAGGACACCTACCCGTGGTCCGACAGAGACTGGACGGGCCGTGATCTCCCCGGCCAGGTGATCTACGAACTCCACGTGGGCACCTTCTCCCCCACCGGCGATTTCGCAGGTGTAGTAGACAAACTCGACCACCTCGTCGATCTGGGTGTGACCACCATCGAACTCATGCCGGTTCAGCCTTTCGGCGGCAACCGGAACTGGGGTTACGACGGCGTGCTGTGGCACGCGGTCCATGCGGGCTACGGCGGTCCCGAAGGACTGAAGAAACTCGTGGACACCGCTCACAATCGGGGTATCGCAGTGATGCTCGACGTGGTTTACAACCATTTCGGCCCAGACGGAAATTACAACGGATTCTTCGGCCCCTACACCGCCGGTGGCTCCACCGGCTGGGGTGACGTGGTCAACCTCAACGGACCAGACAGCAACGAGGTGCGCCGGTACATCATCGACGCCGCACGCGGCTGGTTCGAGGACTTCCACGTCGACGGGTTACGCCTCGACGCGGTGCAGGCCTATCACGATCCGGGTGCCCTGCATCTACTGGAGGAACTGCAGATCATGGCTACCGAGGTATCCGCAGCGACAGGTGTGCCGCGCAGTCTCATCGCCGAATCGGATCAGAACGATCCCCGCCTGGTCACCGCACGCCAGGCCGGTGGTTACGGTATCGCCGGCCAGTGGGACGATGACATCCATCACGCACTGCATACCCTCGTCTCCGGGGAACGCCACGCCTACTACGCGGACTTCGGCACCACTGAGGTCCTGGCAAAGACACTGCGGGAGGTGTTCCTCCACGACGGCACGATGTCGACGTTCCGGGGCAAGCGCCACGGTCGTCCGGTGAACCGGGAGTTCACCCCGGCTAGTTCCTTCGTCACCTACACCACCACGCATGACCAAGTGGGCAACCGGGCCACCGGGGACCGGCCAAGCATGAACCTCTCCCCCGCCCAGCAGGTACTCAAGGCTGCGACAATCCTCACCTCGCCCTACACCCCGATGCTGTTCATGGGAGAGGAGTTCGGTGCGACGACGCCGTTCGCGTTCTTCTGCTCCCACACCGACGACGAGCTGAATCGACTCACCGGTGAAGGCAGAAAGCGCGAGTTCACCCGCTGGGGCTGGGATGAGCAGGAGATCCCGGAGCCCTCCGATCCCGCGACGTTCGAAGCCTCGAAGCTGGACTGGGACTTCACCACCGAACAGTGTGGCATCCTCGAGGCCTACCGGACGCTGCTCCGGCTCCGCCACGAGCACCGGCTCGCACGCCCGTGGCTGCCTGACGTCGGCGTCACCCACGGTGACCGGTGGGTGGCGGTCGACCGTGGCGACGTGGTGTTCGTGGGTAACTACTCCGACCAGCCGATCGAGGTCGAGGTCGGCGGTGAACTGATCTACTCGTTCACCGCGCCCGAGGTCCAGACAGATACGACGACGCTGGATGCCTGGGGCTTCGCGCTCATCAAACGCTGACTCCCGCTCAGCGAGAAAGATGCTTCCTGCGGTCTCAGTCCGACTCTCGCAGAGTCCGGTTCGCGACGAGAACGGTCAGGAGCGCCACGAGCGCGGCGACCGCGCTGGCGGCGACGACCCCGTAGCGGAACGCCAGGTCCGCGGCGGCGATGAGGTCGGTGTTCCCGCCCGCCAGATGGTGGGCGCGCACGAGGGAGTCTCCGGCGGTCTCGGGGAGATCGGTTGTCACGGCCAGCCGGTGGCCGAACACCCCCATCACCGTCGCGCCGAGTACCGCGGTACCGAACGCCCCACCGAGCTCGTAGCCGGTCTCTGACAGTGAGGCGGCGGCACCGGCGCGCCTGGGTGGTGCCGCTGTGAGGATGTAGTCGTTGCTGACGGGGTCGATCATGCCGCAGCCGATGCCGAGGACCGTGAATCCGATAGCGAGCCACGGGCCCGAGCCGCCGAGGTGCTCCCCCATGCCGAGGGCGTCGGCGGCGAAGATGACACTCGCCACGGCGGCGAGGATCAGTGCGGCGACGAGCAGGGGGCGGGGCGGGATCCGCACCATGAGCCGACCGGTGACCAGCGTCGCGAGGACCGAGGCGATCAGCCCGGGGAACATGAGCAGACCAGCGGCGAGCGGGGTGTATCCGAGCACCGTCTGCAGGTACTGGGAGAGGTAGAACAGCACCCCGATGTAGAGGAACATCGACACCCCGTTGATGACGACGACCGTCGCGTAGACGCGGTTGCGGAGGAGCTCGACGTCGATCAGCGGTGTCTCCGTGGTCCGTAGATGCCGGACGAGCAGACGGGCGGAGACGACGCACACTGCCGCGCACGCGAGGACCCAGACGTCGATCCCCTCGACGGGCACGACCTTCACCACATAGACGAGGGTGAACAACGCGAGAATACTCAACACGGCGCCGGGGCCGTCGAATGCCGCACCGTTCTTCCCGGCGGACGCCGGGAGACTCACCAGTCCCCCGACGATGATCACGGCGACGAGTGGCACGTTGATGAGGAACACGGAACCCCAGTGGAAGTGCCCGAGCAGATAGCCGCCCAGCACGGGGCCGATGGCGGCACCCACGGCGTACACCGACACCCACACCGATACGGCACGTGCCCGTTCCCGGGAGTCGGTAAACATCTCCCGGATGAGCGACAGCGTCGACGGCATGAGCGTCGCCCCGGCGGCACCCTGGAGTGCACGCCCGACGATCAACCATTCGGGCGTCTGGGCCGTGGCGGCGAGCACCGAGGCCCCACCGAACAGTCCCGCCCCGATGAGAAGCACCTTCCGGCGTCCCACCCGGTCGCCGAGCGTCCCCATCGTGATGAGGAGCGCGGCCAGCACGAAGGCGTAGACGTCGATGATCCACAGCATCTGCGTCGCGGACGGGTCAAGGTCCGCGGCAATCGCCGGTACGGCGAAGTTGAGTACGGTGGTGTCGATCGCCAGAACAGCGATGGCGAAGCAGAGGACGGTGAGTCCCCACCAGCGTCGCGGGTGGGCCTGAGCGGTATCTGTCACGGGTTCTTCCGGGGTCGGTCCGAGTGTGCTTACCTAGTTCAGATAACACGACCGCTTCCGACCTCGACAAACCGGTGGAGCGCTACGTGAGGAAGTGGTACTCCGGGGTTCCGGGCTGCAACTGGCGGCACCCGATCCGCGACTGCGCCATCCGCTCGAGCAGCGGGTCAAGATCCGTGGCGGCACCGAGCTGGAGACCGACCAGTGCGGTTCCGGTCTCCCGGTTGTTACGCTTCAGGTACTCGAACAGCGTGATGTCGTCGTCCGGCCCGAGGATCTCCTCGAGGAACATGCGCAGTTGCCCCGGTTCCTGCGGGAAATCAACCAGGAAATAGTGCTTGAGCCCACGGTGAACGAGCGAACGTTCCACGATCTCGTTGTAGCGCAGCACATCATTGTTACCGCCTGAGATGATGCACACCACGACATCCCCCTTACGGGGGCGGAACTCCTTGAGCCCCGCGACGGAGAGCGCCCCGGCGGGCTCCGCTACGATCCCCTCATTCTGGTACAGACCAAGCATTTCCGTACAGACCGCGCCCTCGCTGACACTCATCATGTGCACCCGGGAACGGTTCCGGTCGATCACCTCGTAGTTAAGATCACCGATCCGTTTGACGGCGGCACCGTCAACAAAGGGGTCGATGGAGTCGAGTGCGACGGGACCGTCGGCCGCGAGTGCGGCCTGCATGGATGCAGCACCGGCGGGTTCGACGCCGACGACCGCGGTGCGCGGGGCCATGTCCGCGAGGTAACTCGTGACACCGGCGATGAGTCCACCGCCACCGACAGGTACGAGGATGCTGTCGGCGGTCTTCCCCAGGGACGTGAGCTGGGAGAGGATCTCTGCAGCCACTGTTCCCTGGCCGATGATGGTGTTCCGCGCGTCGAAAGGTTCCACGACGGTCGCACCGGATTCCGCGGCCGCGGCCCGTGCCGCGGCGGAGGCCTCGTCGAAGTTGTGGCCGGTCACGACGACCTCAATGCGGTCCCCACCGTGGACGCGGATCCGGTCAAGTTTCTGCTTCGGAGTCTGGTCCGGCACGAAAATCCGACCGTCGATCCCGAGAGTCCGGCACACATACGCAACTCCCTGTGCGTGATTACCGGCGGATGCGGCGACGATCCCGGCCGCCCGCTGTTCCTCGGTAAGCTGAGCCACGTTGTTGTAGGCCCCCCGGATCTTGTACGAGCGGACATCTTGAAGGTCCTCGCGCTTGAGGTACACCTCGGCGCCGGATTCCTCACTCAACCGGGGACAGTACTGGAGCGGGGTCGGGCCGATCACCGTGGAAATTCGCGCCTGTGCCATCTGGATGTCTGCAGCATGAATCGGCATGGTCGCCGTCGATACAGGGTCGGATGAGACAGAATTGGTTCGATGATCGGTCATGACCGTTGATTGTAGTGCGCCCAACATCATCTCCGTATCTCCGGGTCTCGGGCACCGGAACACACCCCGCAGTTACCGGGACTGTTCGCCCAACCCCAGCTTTCCGTGCACCATGATGCAAGAAAATGGAGCTCCCCGACCAAGGTCACCGTGTTCCGACAATCACTGCGCCACAATCCTCCGCCGTCGCCATACCACCGGATGGGTGTTAGGACTCTTCCAATCCCAGCGATAATCCCCCACCCCACTACAGGGATCTCACCTGGAAGCTCGGACGTCCCAAGGGAAAGAAACACCCAGAACAGCACCTCAACCCGGGCCCGGAGCTGCTGTATCCCGCCATCACACTGGTTTCGCAGAAGATACCCCCTGCTTCAATGGCGATCGATTCAGTGTTCGCGTCCGCATATTCAAAACGGTGCTTTCATCGGCGACCGTGACTTGACGGAATACCGTCAGCTAACCCAATATCCCCGGCCCCATTGTTGCCTTCAAGTCACCCATGAGGTTTCCGTCACGGTTGACCCGCAGATGCTCCCCGAGGATCATCACCGTTGATTCATCGCCGTCGACCAGGTTCAGGTACACGTCCGAGTCCCCCTTGTTCGCCATGAGCACCTGCTTGAGCTTCGCTATGGTGGGCATGGTGCATTGGTCGGTGCGCAACGTCAGCCGTAGGGGAAGCCCGGCGCCGTTGCCCGGCCCAAGATCCGGCGTCTTCAGATCATCGCAGAACAGGCTGGTGCGATCGTCGCGGATCGAGATGTGGGCCTTGGCGAGGATAATGTTGTCCTCCACGATCTGTGGCGCAACCAGTGCATAGACCTTGTTGAACACGAGCAGTTCCACGGAGGCCCCGTTGTGGTCCTCCACGGTGACGATCGCCCACGGGGAGCCATCTTTCTTGGAGAAGCGTCGGTCGACGGCGGAGATGATCCCGCCGATCTTGACCTCGGCCTTGTTCTTCAGTTCCCCGGCGAGGATCGTCGTGAGCGGGGTATCAGTCTGCGCGGCCAACGCCTGCTCGAACCCGTCGAGCGGGTGCCCGGAGACGTAGAGGCCAAGCATCTCGCGTTCGAGGGCGAGCTCGTGTTTACGCTCCCATTTCTCGTCCGGTACCTGTACCGCGAACGCGTTGGCGAGGGTCTCGTCCTGTCCACCGAGATCGGCGAAAAGGTCAAACTGTCCCTTATCAGCAGCCTTCTTCGTGGTGATCACGGCATCGACCGCTTCCTCGTGGATGAGCATCAAACCCTTGCGGGGATGTCCGAGGGAATCGAAGGCACCGGCCTTGATGAGGGATTCGGTGACGCGTTTGGAGCAGGGGCCGGTGTCGATCTTGTCCAGGTAATCAGAGAAGTTCGCGAACGTCCCCTTCTCCTCACGGCTCTTCACGATGGAGGCGACGACGTCGGCACCGACATTGCGCACCGCCCCGAGACCGAAGCGGATGTCCTCGCCAACGGACTGGAACGTGAGCTGAGATTCGTTGACGTCCGGGGAGAGCACCCGGATGCCAAGGTGTCGACAGTCGGCGAGGTAGATCGCCGACTTGTCCTTGTTGTCCGCGACCGAGGTCAGCAGGGCGGCCATGTATTCGGCGGTGTAATTGGCCTTGAGGTATCCCGTCCAGAAGCTGACCAGGCCGTAACCGGCGGCGTGGGACTTGTTGAACGCGTAGGCGGCGAACGGCTCGATGGTGTCCCAGAGTTTCTTGATCGCCTCGTCTGAGTAGCCGTTGGAGCGCATACCCGCCTGGAAATTCACGAACTCCTTGGCCAGCACCTCGGGCTTTTTCTTACCCATGGCTTTGCGGAACCCGTCGGCTTGGCCGGCGGTGTAGTTCGCGAGTTTCTGGGAGATACGCATGATCTGCTCCTGGTACACGATCAGACCGTAGGTGTCCTCCAGGATTTCCTTGAGTGGTTCCTCCAGCTCGGGGTGAATCGGGGTGATTGGCTGGCGGCCGTTCTTCCGGTCCGCGTAGTCCCAGTGCGCGTTCATTCCCATCGGGCCCGGGCGGTAGAGCGCGAGAGCGGCGACGATATCGTCGAAGCCGGTGGGCTCCATCCGCTTCAGTAGCTCACGCATACCGCCGGAGTCGAGTTGGAACACGCCGAGAGTGTCTCCGCGGGCGAGCAGCTTGTAGGTTTCCTCATCATCGGTGGTGAGTGCTTCTAGGTCAATGTCGACGCCCCGGTTGACCTTGATGTTCTCGATGCAGTCACCGATGACGGTGAGGTTGCGCAGACCCAGAAAGTCCATCTTCAGCAGGCCGATGGCCTCGCAGGAGGGATAGGGCCAGCCGGTGATGATCGCGCCGTCTTGGGCACGTTTCCACATCGGTATGCAGTCGAGCAGCGGGACGCTCGCCATGATCACCGCGCAGGCGTGCACACCGGCCTGGCGGATGACGCCCTCGAAACCACGTGCGGTGTCGTAGATGGCACGCACATCAGGGTCATTCTCGATGAGCGTACGCACCTCCTGAGCCTCCCCGTAGCGTGCATGTGAGGGATCCATGATCCCGGACAGCGGGATGTCCTTGGCCTGCTGTGCCGGAGGCAGGGCCTTGGTGATCCGGTCGGCGATCTGGTAACCGGGCTGACCGAACTGCACACGCGCGGAGTCCTTCAGCGCCTGCTTCGTCTTCACGGTGCCGAAGGTGATCACCTGCGCGACCTTGTCCTCACCCCACTTGTCCGCCGCATATCGGATCATCTCACCCCGGCGGCGGTCGTCGAAGTCAATGTCGATGTCGGGCGCGGAAGGACGTTCCGGGTTGAGGAACCTCTCGAAAAGCAGATCGTGCTCGATGGGGTCGATGTTGGTGATCGTCAGGGCGTAGGCAACCAACGAACCGGCTGCGGAACCTCGACCTGGCCCGACCCGGATTCCCACCGAGCGGGCGTGCTTGATCAGCTCCGCGACGATGAGGAAGTAGGAGGGATAGCCCTTGCCGTCGATGACATCGATCTCGTAGGTCGCCCGATCCAGGTACTCCTGCGGAACCTGACCACCGTTGAAACGCTCCTTCAGTCCTTCCATCACCTCGTGGGTGAGCCACGAGGTGGGGGTGTACCCGTCCGGAACGGTAGCAATCGGCATGCGGTCGTGAGTGTGCGGCGTCCACAGTTCGCTGTAGTCCTGGACCCGCTCAGCGATGAGCAGGGTGTTGTCGCAGGCCCCTGGGACGGTGTCATCCCACATGGAGCGCATCTCCTCGGCGGATTTGATGTAGTAACCGTCACCGCCGAACTTGAACCGGTCCTCATCGTGCAGAGTCTTGCCGGTCTGCACGCAGAGCATCGCCTCGTGGGCTTTGGCCTGGTCCTTGACGACGTAGTGGCAGTCGTTGGTCACCAGCGGCGGTAGGTCGAGGCGTTTACCGATCTCCAGTAGTTCGCGCCGGACCCGGGTCTCGATGTCGATCCCGTGGTCCATCAGCTCGAGGAAATAATTGTCTTTGCCGTAGATGTCCTGCCACATCGCCGCAGCCTCGAGAGCCTGATCAAACTGCCCCAGGCGTAGGCGGGTCTGGACGTCACCGGACGGGCAGCCGGTCGTAGCGATGATGCCGGTGGCGTTCTCCGCGATGAGATCGGCGTCCATGCGGGGCCACTTACCAAGCTGCCCCTCGTAGGACGCCATCGAGGACAGGTAGAAGAGATTACGCAGCCCGGTGGCGTTCTCCGCAATCATCGTCTGGTGCAGATATGCACCGGAGGCCGAGACGTCATCGGATTTCTGGTGAGGTTCACCCCAACGAATGCGCTGCTTGTTGAACCTCGACTCCGGAGCCAGGTACGCCTCGATGCCGATGATCGGTTTGATCCCCGCATCAGTCATGGCGTGATAGAAGGCGTCGGAACCGAACATGTTACCGTGGTCGGTCATGCCAACGGCGGGCATCTTCTGTCGGACAACCTCCTCGGCGAGCATGTCCACCTTGGCCATGCCGTCAAGCATGGAGTATTCGGTGTGGTTGTGCAGGTGGACGAAAGAAGAGCCGCTCATGGCCGCATAGTCTATCCGCCGGAGCAGACCCCGGCGAGGGGTGCAGGTCATGACCCCACCCCGTGGGTGACAGCAATGCGATCCGGATCAAGACGAAACGTGGGACAGTCACCGGAAACGGGAAGAGTAGTGTGTTCCGAATGATATTCGGTGTTCTCGCCTATCTTCTCTGGGGAGCGTTCGCGGCCTATTTTCCACTGCTCAAACCGGCTTCACCGCTAGAGATCCTGGCCCATCGCATCGTGTGGACCGCGCTGGTCATGCTCATCATCATGGGTACCACCAGAGGAATCCCCGCGCTCCGCCGCGCTGACCGGCGAACCTGGCTGACAATCATCGCAGCGGCGTTCCTGATCGCCCTCAACTGGCTGGTCTACGTCATCGCCGTCAACACCGGCCACGTGTCGGAGGCCGCCCTCGGCTACTTCATCAACCCACTCGTCAGTGTCGCTATGGGGATGATCTTCCTGAAGGAACGACTCCGCCCGGCGCAGAAAATCTCGGTCGCGATCGCTCTCGTCGCCGTCCTCATACTCACCATCGTCGGGGGTGAACCGCCGCTGCTCGGACTCACCCTCGCCGTGACTTTCGGTGCCTACGGCCTACTCAAGAAAAGAATAGGGATCTCCGCCACGGCTTCCCTCGCCGGAGAGACCCTCGTCCTTCTCCCCATTGCAACCGGTTACCTGGTATTTCTCGGAGTACGGGGAGAAAGCACATTCACCGGCCACGGCACCGGACACACACTGCTGCTCATGAGCACCGGTGTCGTTACTGCAGTCCCGCTGCTGTTGTTCGGTATGGCTGCACGTCGCATCCCGTTGGCCACGGTCGGCATGCTCCAGTACATGACCCCGTCGATTCAGATGCTGTGGGCCGTACTCATCGTCGACGAGACTCTCTCCCCCGTCCGGTGGATCGGATTCTGCATCATCTGGGTCTCAGTGGCGATCTACCTCACAGACCTGCTCGCGCAGCAAAGATCCCGGCGCCGATCCACCGCGACGATCGAGGACGTCACTCCGGCCTGATCACCGGCTGCACACCGATCCGCCCCCAGACGGCATCCGGTGGCAGTACCTCGATGGCCAGTACCTCCGGTTCCCGGGCGAGGAACCGGAGGTGCCGACCGTCCTCCCAGACCACCACTGCACGGAGTCGCCGATCGAGAAGATCGTGACCTTCTCCGAGAGAGTCACCGATGAGGGTCAAGGTTCTGTCGAACACTTCGCGCCGCCCCTCCGCTCCCGTGGGCTCTGGGAGTGCGACTGGAACAGCTCCCTCAAGAACCAGGGCGTTGACCCGTCCGATGTCCGCCTGCTCCAGAATCTGGGCCGCGGACTCAGTAGGCTGCAGTTCACGGAAGGTCACCAATGCAAACCCTGGATCATTCGCCGACGCCGAGCGAAGACTCTCGGACGCCCTCAACCGGTATTCCTCCAGGGATTCGGTGTTATCCCGGCCGAGGGTGTCACCGTTGACGGGCATTGGTTTCGCCACCCGGTCTGAGGTGGACAGCCAGGCCACGGATCCCACCAGCACCGCGGTACTCACGACCGCGATGCCCATCCGGATCTTCTCGACGTCCATTGTTCAGACCTGCCGGAGGATATCCAAGGCGTGTTGAAGATCGTCAGGATAGGGGGAAACGATCTCCATCGCCCGACCATCGGCCGGGTGCGTGAAACCGAGGGACACTGCGTGCAACCATTGGCGGTCGAGCCCCAGTCGTTTACTGAGATTCGGATCTGATCCATACATCGGATCACCGCAGCACGGATGATGCAGTGCGGAAAAATGCACACGGATCTGGTGGGTGCGCCCGGTTTCCAAATGAACGTCGAGAAGCGACGCCTCCCGAAACGCCTCGATCGTCGAATAGTGGGTCACCGAGTGTTTCCCATCACTACGTACACAGAACCGCCAGCCTGCGGACGGATGCCTACCGATGGGCGCCTCGATGGTACCCGTCGACGGATCGGGATGCCCCTGCACCAGTGCATGGTAGGTCTTGGTCACGGTACGGTCCCGGAACGCGCGCTTCAGGTGAGTATAGGCACGCTCGCTGGCGGCGACCACCATAACTCCCGATGTGCCCACATCGAGTCTCTGGACGATGCCCTTCCGTTCCGGTGGACCCGAGGTGGAAATCCGGAAACCGGCTGCTGCGAGACCACCGACCACAGTCGGCCCCTCCCAACCGACAGTCGGATGTGCGGCCACACCGACGGGCTTGTTCACGGCGATCACATCATCATCGGAGTAGAGGATGTCCATGCCTTCCACGAACTCCTCCTTCGGGACCAGAGGACGCTCGGGTTCCGGCAGGGTGACGTCAAGCCAGTCACCCGCGGTCAACCGATCTGATTTACCGACCACCCGCCCGTCCACCAGTACGTCACCCGCGGCAACGAGGTCCGCGACGACCGTACGTGACAGACCGAGGAGCTTCGCCAGACCCGCGTCCACACGCATGCCTGCGAGACCATCCGGCACCGGAAGTTGCCTCGAAGGACGGGTCATGCCGACACCTCCGACCGATGGCCCCCGGCACGCGAATCCAGGAGAGCCGACACCAGGAACACGATGACCCCGACGGTAATACACGAATCCGCAACATTGAAGACAGCGAAGTTCCCCACAGAAATGAAGTCGACGACATGCCCGAAGAAGAAAGCGGGATCACGGAACAACCGGTCAATCAGATTCCCCGCAGCCCCACCACCAACAAGCGCCAGACCGAAAGCGGCAAGCCTCCCGTCGACACGAGGCGAATTCCAGAGGATACCGACGACGAACAGCAACTGGATCGCGGTGAACACCCATGTGAATGAGGTACCGAAGGAGAACGCCGCACCAGGATTGAACACCAGGTGGAACCGGAACCACTCCCCGATGAGCGGCACAACCTCACCCGGTTCCATACCCGCCAACACCAGAGCTTTACTCATCTGGTCAACGGTGGCGGCAATGACGATCACGACCACCGTGAACGCCAGATAACCCTTGTTTCGCCTCACCATGTCAGTCACGGACACCATCTTCCCCCAAAACGGACGCAAAACCCACTTGACCACCTGAACCGGCGGTCACCGGTAGCGTTGTCGGGGTGAGACGCTCCCCGATCAAAACCAGCAGCCGTATCCGTACCGCTTGTGTCGTCGCAGCAACAGTGTTCCTCCTGACCGCCTGTTCCGGCGTCACGGACCCCATTGAGGATCCGGCACAGAGCAACCAGGACTCCGAAGACACCGTGACCATCACCCTCGACCCACCGCGCGTCACCCTGCTCGATGCCGGAGACGCCACGAAGGTGCTCACCTACGGAATTCCCACGGAGGAGGCGGACACCCAGCTACTTCCCGTGCGGCTCGGTGGCGGCTTCAGCACACTCATCGATCCTGACACCGGGCTGGACACCACACCCCCCGCTGAACCAGACAACCTCCCAGTGTTGAACTTCGACGCAGAAGCTACCGTACGGGCAGTTGACGGTGACACCGTCACCGCAGAAGAAACCGGTGCGACACGAAGGGTGACTATCACCGCACGCACCCCACGGTTCGCGGGCGGAGACCCGCGCCTGACCAGTTATGGTGACTCCGACATCGACTGGAACACCGAGCTGGCGGGTGCCGATGGATTCACGCTGAGTTATGCGACCACCCCGTCAGGCAAACCATTGACAATGTCGCTCCACGCTCCTGAATCGGCATCAGACATCAGTAGAGCGAGTATGGAAACCAAACTGGGAAGTCTCGTGACGCTAGCGGTCGTGTTTCCCGGGGAGCCGGTGGGGCCGGGCGCACGATGGACCGTCGAGAGCCGCATCACCGGATCGACCACAATGCTGCAGACCGTGACCTACACGCTCACCAGCCTGAATGACCGAACCGTCAGCCTCAACGTCGAAGTCGATCAACGCCCGAGTATCGGGGCGTTGTCCCTCGATGCGATCCTGCCCCCCGGAGCAGACGGGACATCCGCCGGTGAACTACGCGTCCAGAGTACAGAGACCACATCCACCGGCCGACTGGACCTTGATCTTGGTGACCCGTTACCGAACTCCGGTGGTGTGGCCTTCACCACCCGGATCATCTACACCGGAGACGGCTCCGATATCCGGGTGGTCCAGGACAGTCACACAGCCACACACTTCGGCTGAGACACACATTGAAAAAGCCGGCCCCGCGTCGGGGACCGGCTTAGCTATCTGCGGGACCGGAAGATCTACTCCGCCGGAGCTTCCAGCGTTGTTGCCTCCGGGGCAACCGGATCAACGGCCGGCAGCGGAGCACCACCGTCCTCAAGACACATCGGAGGAACCTGTTCCGGCGGGACAGTGTTCGTGATCAAGGTACATGCCCAACTCTGGGACAGCTTCCATGTCCCGTCCTCATAGACAAATTCAACGTTGTCGGCGACCTGACTGGGCCGATCCGGAAGCGTGAAGTTCACTGTTGCCAGGACCGAATCGGTGGTGTATCCCGGAAGAACCGGGGGAACCACCTGGAAATCAGCACCGGACTCCTGCTTCGACCGGGTCATCGTCTCGAAGAGTTCAGGGGCCTGCTCTCCTCCCTGCACCGTGCGGATCTTCTCTTCGACGGAGGCATCCGGGTTCGTCGCCGTGGCCAGGATGGCATTCAGGTCCTCGGCTGTCGGCTGCTGCTGAATCGGTGCAACACCCGTACTGGAAGCAATGCTCTCCGACGACGAAACGACAGTGGCGTCCATGCCCTCATCACCACCGGAGCAGGCTGCGAGCAACAGGATGGCGGCCCCCGCTGCGGCGGGGGTCAGGTAGGTGCGAATGTTCACGTTATCTCCTCATGAGTAGGACGCCCGGTACCTCGTTCGGTGTCCGTACGGGGTCCAACGAAACCGAGCCGGTTCACGGCTACGGCCGCGATCCACCGCATGGCGGGCGTGCACAGGTGCCCAGCTTACCAGCGTGTCTGACGGGAACAGAAGTTACTGACGCTGCCATTCAAATGGTTGCACGCCCTGTACCGAGCCATTCTCCAGCCACACGATATGGCAGGCTTGAACCCATGAACAAGCATCAGCACGGTTCACAGACGCTCCTCGATACTCCTCCACAGCGAATCGTCGTGATCACCACAGGAGGAACAATCGCCTGCACCGCGGCACCTGACGGTGCGCTGGTCCCCACGGTGAACGGTCACGATCTCCTCGCCCCAGTGGCGGCACGATTCGATACCGCAGACGTGGTTTTCGACATCCGTGAACTGAGCCGCCTCGATTCCTCCTCGATGACGTTCGCCGACATCGATGAACTCCGTCGCGCAGTGGAGGAAGCGCTGGGGGACCCGGATGTCACCGGTGTGGTTGTCACCCACGGGACCGATTCCATGGAGGAGACAGCGGTCGCGCTCGACACCTTCCACCGGGACGAGCGGCCAGTAGTACTCACCGGTGCACAACTGCCCTACGACCATCCGGAGTCCGACGGCCCATTGAACCTTCTTGACGCGATCAACGTGGTCACCTCACCGACCGCCCGGGGAATCGGGGTTCTGATCGTTTTCGGAAGGGCCGTGCTACCTGCCCGTGGCGCGGTGAAGTGGCACACCACTGATGAACTGGCCTTCGCCACGAACGCTCCCGAGGAGCCCACCCGCGCGGACCCCGTCCCCCCGGTTGATCTGGCCGATATTACGGTGCACATCATCAGCGCCTACCCGGGAGCTCCGAGAGAACTCGTCGACTCGGCTCTGGCATCAGGAGCAGATGGCTTGGTCATTGAGGCGATGGGGTCCGGAAACATCGGCACAGCACTCGCCACAGGTGTCGGTGATGCGCTACGCGACGGGGTACCCGTCGTAATCAGCACGCGGGTTCCTCGAGGCAATGTCAGTGGATCGTACGGTGGCGCGGGTGGCGGAGCCACACTGAATTCTCTCGGAGCGGTCGGCTCCACATACTTCCGGGCAGGGCAGGCACGGGTTCTCCTGGCGATCGCGATTGCAACCGGGCGACACCCGGCGACCTTTTTCTAATTTTCTGATTGCCCACAGATCATCCCGTTCCGCCGCCCGACCGGGCGCGTCGAGCTCCCGATAACCACTGCAGCGAATCTCCACGGGGATCCCCGGAAATCGACCCGATGAGAAGCTTGCCGAGATAGGCTACGAAGCACTCTCGCCCCCCCAAGAAAGGAAAGCGGATAAAAATCCGCTGTTCATACGCAACCTCAAGGGATAATGGGATCGTTTACGGGAAAGTCCCCCGCTTTCAGCGCAGTGCGTGTTTTCTTCAGGAATCGTTCCTGTTCAGATAATCTGAGGCAACCCCGATGCCGCCTTCCTGCAGAGAACCACAAGCCTCACCAGAACCACCCGCCCGGTCTGATTTCTCACCGCCGTGATGAGAAATCAGCCGGTCGAGTACCTCTGGTCCGCAAACCAGTCCCCCCAATCCAGTGAGTCGAGGGGGTCCGCCGCCTCCAGGGCAGAATCATCCTCATCAAATGTCCGTGTCTTTCCGGGGCCCGTGGTACGTGTCTCGAATCGAACCGAGACAATCCCGTGTCCCGCCCCCTGCACCCAGCCGTGACCGTACTCCGGATGGCGTACATCCTGGGTGGCTTTCCATCTCGATTCCGGTGCAGGTTCCGTCACCGTGATCACCGGAGTTTGGTGATCCGTTCCACGAACGCCCACCTCATAGTCAGCATCAGCTCGGGGCACGGTGATCTTCTGATCGAGTTCGGGAAAGAGGATGTTCTGCCTGGCGTGCTCAAGCCCGGAGAAACTCACCCCGACCAAACGGATCGGGCCGACCTCATCCGGGTAGCGGGCGAGGTTGTGCGCCACGGCGACGAGAGTCGCCTTCTCATCCGTCGTGTACGGCAGAGACTGGGAGCGGGACTCAGTACGGAAGTCCGCCATCTTGAGTTTCACCGTGACGGTCCGCGCTCCTCGTCCGTCAGCGAGCAGCCGGTTGTACGCCCCGGAAGCCGCCCGGTCAATCGCGTCATCGACCTCCGCCACGGTGGTCAGATCCTTCGGATAGGTGTGCTCGGTGGAAATCTGTTTGGCGACGGCACGCGGCATGACAGGTCTGTCATCATGACCGCGAGCGAGATGCCAGAGCGCCACGCCAACGGTGCCACCGAGACTGATACGTACCTCAGCTTCCGTCATCGCCGCGAAGTCCGCGATGGTGTTTACGCCGAGCTGACGCAGCTTCGCCTCCGCAACCGGCCCGATCCCCCAGAGCTTGCGTACCGGTAAGGGATCGAGCATCTCCCGTTGACGCTCCACCGGAATCACGTACACCCCGTCGGGCTTCGCTTCACCGGACCCGATCTTCGCGTACTGTTTTCCGGATCCCGCACCGATCGAACACGGGAGACCCGTCTCCGACTTCACCTCCGCGCGCAGATTCTCCGCCCAGGACAGAACCTCTTCCGACGTCGCTCCAACGAGTTCCAGTGGCTCCATGAACGCCTCGTCGATGGAGAGCTGTTCAATGACACCTGCCTGCCGACGTATCACTTCAAAGACCCGCCTCGACGCCGCCGAGTACACTTTTCCACGCGGACTCACCACGACGGCCCCGAATCCGACGAGTTTCCTGGCCTGGTGCATGGGTATCGCAGAGTGCGCGCCGAAAGCCCGTGCCTGATACGACGCGCCCGCAACCACGCCTCTCCCCGAGACTCCACCAACCAGTACGGGCCGCCCACGCAGCGTGGGCCGGGTCATCTGTTCAACTGACGCGTAAAACGCATCCATGTCGACGTGCAGCACCCACCGTTGCATACCGGACAGCGTAGCGTGAAACGAACATGTGGGCGAATGTCCGCAACCACACCCCGCCACCCGGATCGCACAACCACGCGGATGCCGACATCGGCACCGAGTCAGGCCTTGGCCACCATCGCGGTCACCCCGCTGATCACCTCATGGATGTCCGCTGCGTCACCATCGAGTTCACCGGTCACCAGTTCACACTCGACGGCGAGCACCTCTCCCGCGATGAAGTCACGGTGTCGTTCCGCCCATTCCAGTTTTTCCCCGGGAACCGACAGCACCACGGTGATCCTGTCCGAAACCTCGAAGCCACTGGATTTGCGGGCATCCTGAAGACCCCGGACAACGTCCGCAGCCCACCCCTCGGCCTCCAGCTCCGGGGTGACACTGAGATCGAGGACAACCAGCCCCTCGGCTCCGTCCACCTGTGCGGTCGACTCCGGATCAGCCGCTTTCAGACGTTCGGTGTACTCGTTAGCCTTCAGCTCGATGCCATCCGCGATGACACTGTCGCCCTCGCGAGTGTAGTTCCCTGACTTCACGGCCCTGATCACACGCTGTACGTCCTTGCCCAGACGCGGTCCCGCCTCACGTGCATTGACCACGACCTCAAAACGTCCAACCGAATCAACATCGTCAGTGAGTGCGACCTCCTTGACGTTCACTTCGTCGCGAAGAATCGAAGCGAACGGTGCGAGCAGGCCAGACTCTGGCATCGCGACCGTGAGTTTGGGCAGAGGCAGACGATTACGCAGTTTGTGTGACTTGCGCACGGAGCTCGCCGCCGAGCAGACACCACGAATCTGATCCATAGCGCGCACCAGATCGTCATCCACCGGGAAATCGGACGGATCAGGGTAATCCGCCAGATGCACGGAACGGCCTCCCGTGAGGCCTCTCCAGATGACCTCCGTAACCAGCGGTAGCAGGGGTGCCGAAACACGGGTCAGAGTCTCCAACACCGTGTAAAGGGTGTTGAAGGCCTCCGGATGCTCGGTATCACCCGCCCAGAAACGCTCGCGGGAACGCCTCACATACCAGTTCGTGAGCGCATCGCAGAACCATCGCACCTCATCACAAGCCCGCGCAACATCGGTCCCGTCGAGTGCATCCCGGACATTGCCCACCAGATTATGCAACTTCGCCAGGATGTACCGGTCGAGAACATTGTCAGAGGCGGTACTCCACTCCGCAGACTTCGACGAATAGAGCTGCAGGAAACTGTAGGCGTTCCACATCGGTAGTAGCGCCTGCCGCACGCCCTCACGGATTCCCTGCTCCGTGACGATGAGATTACCTCCCCGCAGAATCGGGGAACTCATCAGGAACCAGCGCATCGCGTCGGACCCGTCGCGGTCGAAGACCTCGTTCACGTTCGGGTAATTACCCTTGGACTTGCTCATCTTCAGGCCGTCGTCACCGAGCACAATGCCGTGGGCGACGCACTTCCTGAATGCAGGCTTGTCGAACAGCGCCGTCGAGAGCACGTGCATGGTGTAGAACCAACCACGACTCTGACCCGAGTACTCGACGATGAAATCTGCGGGCCAGTGGGTCTCCACCCAATCCTTGTTCTCGAAGGGATAGTGCTTCTGTGCGAAGCTCATGGACCCGGACTCGAACCAGCAGTCCAGCACCTCGGGGACACGGCGCATGGTGGACTTACCCGTAGGGTCGTCGGGGTTCGGACGGGTCAGCTCATCGATATGAGGACGGTGCAGTGACTCAGGACGACGACCGAAGTCACGCTCGAGTTCGTCGAATGAGCCGTAGACGTCGACGCGGGGATACTCCTCGGAATCGGACACCCACACAGGGATCGGAGAACCCCAGTAACGGTTGCGGGAGATATTCCAGTCCCGTGCACCTTCGAGCCACTTACCAAACTGGCCGTCCCGGATGTGAGCCGGCATCCACTCGATTTCCTCACGGTTCAACTCAACCATGCGATCACGGAACTTGGTGACAGCGACGAACCAGCTCGGTAACGCCATGTAGATGAGCGGTTCACCGGAGCGCCACGAGTGCGGGTAGGAGTGTTCGATAGTCTGGTGCCGCAGCACACGCCCCTTCGCTTTTAGATCCCGGATGATGTCCTTGTTCGCATCAAACACGAGAGTCCCCGCATAGTCCGGGACCATGGAGGTGAACTTGCCGTCCATGTCGACGGGCACGACAACCTCGACGTCGTTGGCCTGACAGATGAGCATGTCGTCCTCACCGAAAGCCGGAGCCTGATGGACGATACCGGTACCGTCCTCGGTGGTCACGTATTCAGCCGCGAGGATCTGGAATCCATTTTCCACCGGGAAGAACGTGAAGATGGGTTCGTAGGTGAAGCCCACCAGATCAGCGCCCGCAAAAGTCGCCAATACCTCGTGATCTTCCCCCAGCTCCTTAACGTACGCCCCGACGAGGGCCTCGGCGAGGAGGATCATCCGACCGGTGAAGTCCGAATGCCCCTGCTCTCCTATGCGGACGAGTACGTAATCAACACCCGGATTCACCGCGAGTGCGGCGTTGGACGGCAACGTCCAGGGCGTCGTCGTCCAGGCGATAGCCGCGGCATCTGCGAGTTCGGGGTGAGTGGACAGGGTCTTTTCCGCGGCCGAACCGGGGAGCGCCCCAGTCAACGGCATCGTGATAGTCAGGGTCGGATCCTGGCGCATCTTGTAGGAATCATCCAGTCGGGTCTCCTGGTTCGACAGAGGCGTGTGCTCCGCCCAGGAGTAAGGAAGAACACGGAAACCCTGGTAGATCAGCCCTTTGTCATAGAGCTCCTTGAAGGCCCACATGACGGATTCCATGAAATCGGAGTCCATCGTCTTATACCCGTTGTCGAAGTCAACCCAGCGGGCCTGCCGGGTAACGTAATCTTTCCATTCCTCGGTGTACCGAAGGACAGAGGAAGCGCAGTACTCATTGAACGTCGACAACCCCATGGACTCGATCTCGCCTTTGTCCTTGATGCCGAGCTGCTTCTCCGCTTCCAACTCAGCAGGCAAGCCGTGACAGTCCCAGCCGAAGACTCGATCAACCTTCTTTCCCCGCATCGTCTGAAACCGTGGCACGATGTCCTTCACGTATCCGGTCAGAAGATGACCGTAGTGCGGCAGGCCATTCGCGAAAGGCGGACCGTCATAAAAGACATACTCCGGTGCGCCCTCTCGCTGTTCGATGGATTTGCGGAACGTACCGTCCGTCCGCCAGAAGTCTAGGACCGACTTCTCCATGTCGGGGAAACGGGTGGAACCACCGGTAAGATCCACCTTCGGGTAGACACCGCCAACTGGGTTATTCATGGGAGATCAACGCTCCTTGCGTTCGAGGACAATCACTGTCAGGTGTTCATCGTGCGCGGGGACGCGTCGGAAAACCGACACGCGGTACCACCCTGCTTGGACACCGGTGTACGGCGCCCCACTTGATTGTCTTCGAGAAGGTCTATCACGGTCCCAACCGTCCGGTTCTACTTAGCTCCCCCAACAAGGGGAAACTGTTCTTCCGGAAGGCTCCCCGGTGATGGCCGGATCATAGCCTAGCGCGCTCCGAAAACGGAACCGCAGCGTGAATAAAGTATAACTCACCACCGCACCGGATCAATCTTCGGATGCCGTCCGTCTGCGTCGACGTTTTACAGTGAAGTCCGCGGCCAGTAGCCCGAGACCGACCGCGGCATCGACGATCAGCAACCATGAGTAGACGTCAGAACCGGACTGGACCGTCATCACCAGCAGACCAAAACCGATGAGTGCGGTGATGAGCGCAGCAATCAGCATGAAATTCCTTCCTCTTCCCGACGAGAGGCCATGTCGGTTGTGTCAACCGCAAACGACAGGCCTCCCGAACGCATAACCGCCGGGAGGCCTGTCTGTGTATAAAACCGTGGTGAGGGGTTAAGCCTTACCCTCGGTGTCCCCACCGTTGGGGGCAGCGAAACCGCGACTAGACAGCTCCTCAAGCTGGCTCTCGAGGAAGGTCTTCATGCGAGTACGGTACTCCCGCTCGAAGGTGCGCAATTCAGCGATCCGAGCTTCCAGAACCGACTGCTTGTTCTTGACCGTCGCCATGATCTCGGTGTGCTTACGCTCAGCGTCCGCCTGAAGTGCATCAGCCTTGTCCTGAGCCTGCTTAACCTGCGCGTCAGCTTGTGCATTCGCATCCGCAACCATCGACTCGGAGGTCTGCTTCGCCTCCGCAACCATGGTTTCCGCCTTATGGGTTGCCTCATTCACCAGGTTCTCTGCGCGAGAATTTGCGTCCGCGATCTTCTGATCAGCCTCGGAGTTCGCCGCGGCGAGCTTCTCGGAAGCACGCTTCTCGGCATCGGAAACGAGCGACTGAGACTTGCGGGATGCCTCGGAGATCTCCTGCTCTGCAGCCGCGTGAGCCTCATCCAGCATGGACTTGGACTCCGCACGGGCGTCTGCCTGGATACGATCCGCAACTTCCTGGGCCAGGCCGAGAACACGGGCAGCCTGAACCTGCGTGTCTGCACTGGACGCTGCGGGCTGGGAAGCTGCCGACGAGGAAGCCTCGGCAGCCTTCGCCGCCTCCGCCCGGGCCTCTTCAGCGTCAGCACGGGCCTGTTTCGCATCGGCGCGGGCCTTGTCAGCCACCGCGTTCGCATCAGCGAGCTTGCGCTCGTACTCCGCGCGGATTTCCTTCTCGAGCTTGGACCGGAGAGCGCCCTCATCAACCCCAGCAGAGCCGGATCGGGCCTGCCTCAGTTCATTGTGCGCTTCCTCGACCTGCTGCTGCAGATCTTCCTTCTCGTCGATCAGACGACCGAGGGTGTCTTCAACCATGTCGAGGAACTGGTCAACCTCGTCCTCGTTGTAGCCACGCTTTCCGATCGGCGGTTTGCTGAAAGCGACATTGTGCACGTCGGCTGGAGTCAGCGGCATGGACGGTTCCCTTCGCTCGTTGGTGGACCCTGGTGAAAACGGAGAAATCGGGCCCCTGGTGCCCACAGGGGTCACCTGTGGCTCATTGACTGAACCAATATTACTTCTAATTATCAGGAAAGTGTATCCGGACACTTCACTGTGTCGGAATTAAACGACCCACCCTTTGGCAGCCCGAACATCCGTGTTCCAGAATACACATCTCCTCAGAGCAACGTGTAGAGAACGACACGGGCCAGCGAAAGCAACAAAAACAGCACGATGATCGACATGTCGAGCGCGACATTTCCCATCCGGAGTGGAGGAATTACACGACGCAACGCCTTCACCGGCGGGTCGGTCACCACAAACAGAGGTTCCGCGAGATACGCGAACCACCGCGGCGGGCGGAAATTCCGGGAGAAGGAGTGGATCATCTCCACAATGATCCGGAGGATGAGAATGTAGCTGTAGAGCCGGAGAAGGAGCAGCAGAATCAGGATGAGAGAGTACACCGTTCTGAGCTTATCGGATCGTAGTGCCGACGAGCGAAACCCCCGTCTCCGGGCAATTCACGCCGGAAACGGGGGTTGGTTCAGTACCGGAGAGATGGTACCCGAGATATTCGGACCGACCGCACGAAGTGACTAACGGAGCCCCGCCGCGTCCTCGAGCTCCGCGATGGTCACCTCAACCCCATCAGGGATCAGCGCGAAGGTGAGCGACGAGAGCTTACGCATTTCCCCGCGCAAAGCGAACACGAGTCCTGCGGCGAAATCAATCACCCTGCGGGCTTCCTCGCGGTCCATCGCGTTGAGATCAATCACCACCGCGTCACCGGCACGGAAGGGTTCCCCGACACGGGTGCACTGCTTGAAGCTGACTAGGCGGACAGGAACGATCGTGGGGGCGTACGTCGGAGCTTCATATGCTGGACGCCCCGTTCCGTAGCCATACCCGCGAGATGACGCAGCACGCGGAGCTGCCCCATAGTGGTCCTCGGGACCGACCATCTCGTCGTACGCGACATCATCACGGTAGTAGGCCGCGTCGTGCGTTCCATCCTCGTAGGGCGCCAGTCCGAAGAACTCCTTGAACTTCTTGACACTCGACATGTAAATTCCTTTGCTTCTCAAGGGACGTCGACTTAAGCGACCTCCGGTCATCTCCCACTGCGGTTCGGACCCCACCCTATCCACGCGGACCGAGAATCGCGGTACCGACACGCACGATCGTCGAACCCGCGGATACCGCCTCGGTGAGGTCTGCGGACATTCCCGCGGAGAGCTCCATCGGTCGCCCCTCCGCCTGGGCAAACCGATCCCGGATCTCCGCAGCAACCGCGAAGACCTCGGCGGGGTCACTGTCCAACGGCGGCACACACATCACACCGGCCAGGATCAGACGCGGACAGCGGGACAGCGCGTCCAGAAGTTCTCCGAGATCCCCCTCTGCGACCCCACCACGAGCCGGATCACCGTCCGCACTGAACTGGACGAGTACCGGCAACGGCGTATCCGGCCGCTGGCCCCGATCAATCGCCAGCTCCATACCCCGATCGAGCGCCTCAGCGAGCCGGACACTGTCCAGGGAGTGCACCGCCGCCGCGATCCGGGCGGCAGCGTTGGCCTTGTTTGTCTGGATCTGTCCGATCAGGTGAACCGCTATATCCGGGTACGCGGTAGCTTTCTCCACAGCATCACGGACCCTGCTCTCGCCCACTGCCTCGATACCGAGACCACGCAGGATTCCGATGTCGGACACCGGGTGGAACTTCGTCACCGGGAGGAGCCGAATCCCGGAAGGATCACGGCCTGAGCATCGTGCAGCCTCTGCGATCCTCCCCCTCACCACCAATAGACGGCGCTCGATCTCCTCGGCACGGTTCACGGTGAATCTTCCTCGGGCATCCAGATCAGCCCGGCCTGTCGACCGGTTTTACCATCCCTGCGGTACGAGAAGAACTCGGGATCCGCGATAGTGCACCTTAGATCGGCGTCGATATGCGTGACTCCAAGCTCCTCCAACCTCCTGGAGATACCGATCCGGAGATCTGCACCCCAGGTACCGAGGAGTGTACGGGTCCGGACACCCGGAAGCCTCGCTTCGAGATCGGTGAGTACGGGTTCCGGGAGTTCATAATTGACGCCACTGGCTGCGGCACCCATCCAAACATGCATACGCACCGGATCCGCCCCCAGGTCAACCATGCATGAAACGGTACGTTCCACGATGCCGTTACGCGCACCGATCCGACCGGCATGGACCGCCGCAATGACACCCGCCTCGTGATCACTGATCAGAAGCGGTACGCAATCAGCGGTAAGAACAGCGAGGGCCAGTCCCCTGACCGTAGTCACCAATGCGTCCGTCGCCGGGACTGGTTCAGAACAGGGCCCCTCGACCACTGTGACCGTCGGAGTGTGTAACTGCTCCATCCAAACGATCTGATCCGACGAGAGCCCCATGACCCGAGCCAGCCGTTCCCTATTCGCTCCGACCGCAGAAGGGTTATCACCGACGTAGTCGGCAAGGTTGAAGGAGTCGAAAGGCGGCTCCGAGAGACCTCCGGACCGAGTGGTGAACACCTTCCGGACCGGACGTTCCCCGGGGTCTTTCTCCCCGGGTACTGCATCATCGACCATCATCGTTTTCCGGTCAGCGCAGGAAATCCGGGACGTCCAGATCATCGGTGTCATCGATGTCATCACGGCGGCCACGTGAGCCGGTGAACATCCCTCCCGCCGACCGGTCGGCCCCAGTCCGTTCTGAACCGAGCCGATGCCGCACCGAGTCCGCGCGCTGATCATAATTGGAGCTCTCCGTGCGGCCGACGGGATCACGATCCGTAGGACGGTCCTCCTCGTGACCACCACCGCCAAACAAGGACTGTCCCCGGGCCGGTTCCGGCGTCGGGGTCGGGGCTGCCGGGGGAACCGGCGTCGAACTCGTTTCCCGGGGCGCCTGTCGACTACTCTCCGCGGGGGCAGGCTTGAAATCGAATCCTGCCGCAATCACGGTGACCCGTACTTCATCACCGAGATTGTCGTCAATGATCGTTCCCCAAATGATGTTGGCGTCTTCGTCAGCCTTCTCCTCAACGAGAGCCGCCGCCTCATTGACCTCCTGCAGTCCCAGGTCGGAACCGCCAGCAAAACTCAGCAGGACACCCCGTGCCCCCTCCATAGTGGATTCCAGCAGCGGTGAATTGATCGCCTGTTGTGTGGCTTCAACCGCACGATTCTCACCGCTCGCGGAACCGATTCCCATCAGTGCAGAACCGGCATCAGCCATAACAGAACGGACATCCGCGAAGTCGACGTTGACCACGCCGGGAGTGGTGATGAGATTGGTGATGCCCTGGACGCCGTTATGCAAAACCTCATCAGCGGTACGGAATGCCTCCATCATGGAGAGATTGAGGTCACCGAGCTGCAGCAAGCGGTCGTTCGGAATGACGATGAGGGTGTCACAGACAGCGCGCAGTGCCTCGATCCCCTCCATAGCCTGCTTAGTACGGCGGCGCCCCTCGAATCGGAACGGGCGGGTAACCACACCGACGGTCAGCGCGCCCGCCTTCTTGGCGATGTTGGCCACGACGGGGGCCGCACCGGTACCTGTTCCACCGCCCTCACCTGCGGTGACGAAAACCATGTCGGCACCCTTGAGGCAGTCTTCGATCTCGGACTTATGGTCCTCGGCGGAGGTACGTCCGACATCGGGGTTGGCTCCCGCCCCAAGCCCCCGGGTGGCCTCACGTCCGATGTCGAGCTTGACGTCCGCCTCTGAGAACATCAGTGCCTGCGAGTCGGTGTTGACGGCGATGAACTCGACGCCCTTGAGCCCCTCCTCGATCATGCGATTGACGGCATTAACGCCGCCACCGCCGACACCGACGACTTTGATGACGGCGAGGAAGTTTTTCGGTGAGGTCATGGTCTTAGGCACTCGCCTTTCAGGTTGTTGGATCAGATGGAGAAGGCCGCACAGCTCCAGCACCGTGCGCACGGGAGAGTTCGGAAGACTTGTTGTACACCATCATGTGCGATGGAGACACAGATGTGGCGGACATTCGCGCGGCGTGTCGGTAGTCTCAACCACAGCTTTAAGGTTTCTGACATGGGCAAACAGTCGCTCCAGAAACGCTATTGACGTACCGTGACCTGCACCGGGTCCGAAACATTGTAGACCCGGCCTGCACGACTCAGTGCAGCAGCGGCGGCACGTGCCTTGTCCCGGTTTCCCTCCGGAGCACCCCAGTAAATTTCACGACCGTCTAGAAGGAAGAGTGTTATCTCGTAGGTATCGGGTGCACGCACTCGCGCAAGCTGCCGACGCAGGGGATTGTCGAGGCTCTCAAGGACCGAGGCTACACCCGCAAACACATCGGGATCGTCCTCGGACGTACCCGTGATCTCGACCGCACCGACCGGTGGATCCGCGATGATGAATGGAACACCCCTGGCATCTATGAGATGATCGCCGTCCGACCGCGTCGCATACAGCACCGCGTTCCGCTCGGCGACCTCCACAACTACGGTTCCCGGAAGGTGACGCTCGACATGGGCGCGCTCAACCCACGGCAACGCGGCGACCTTCTGAGCCGCTCCAGCGGGATCAACGCGCACCATGTTCGCCCCGGGAACGATACCTGTGGCAGCCACAATCTCGGCTTCGGTTGTCTGCTTCGCCCCGCTGACCTTGATCTCACCGACCTGCAGTACCGGCGCGAACCACACGATGAACCCGATACAGATGACGGTTGCCAGCACACCGACCGTCCAGGAGGTCCGCCCTCTCACTGCCCCAACTCCGCGAGAATCTCCTCGGCGAGGACAGTGACACTTCCGGCCCCCATCGTCAGCACGATGTCACCAGGACCCGCCAGGTCCGCTACGACACCGGGGACTCGGTTGAATTCCGGCACGTAAACACAGCGTTCCGTCTTCACCTTGTCCGCGATAATTCGTCCGTCGATGCCCTCGACGGGTCTTTCCCTGGCACCGAAGATGTCCAGGACAACGACACGCTCAGCTAGGGAGAGCGCCTCCGCGAACTCAACGGCGAATTCACTGGTCCTGGAATAGAGGTGTGGCTGAAACACCACGACGATACGACCGTCCCCGTCCTCACCGTCTAGTTTCTCCCGGGTCGCCCGAAGCACCGCACTGACCTCAGTCGGATGATGGGCGTAGTCATCGTAGACACGAACTCCCGCATGTCGCCCCGCTCCATCGAGAATTTCACCGCGTAGCTCGAACCGACGGCGCACCCCCGTGAATCCGGACAATCCTGCAGCGAGACGATCCGGATCAGCCCCGAGCAGAATCCCCGAAAGGAGAGCGGCGGTCGCGTTCAACACCATGTGTACACCCGGGGTGTGCATGTTCACCGTCAGCGTTCGCCCGGAGACGTCAACGGTGGCACGTGAGCCGAACGCTTCTGTGGTGATCCCCGTGACTCTGGCCCCGCACTCGATGCTCGGATGAGCTGCGGCTGCAGCGGCGGTACCGTACCCTTGAACACGGATTCCAGCTTCGATGCATCGCTGACCTAGGGCGGCCGCGTGATCATCATCAAGACAAACCACCAGTGTGCCATCCGGGGTCAGACGGCGAGCGAAGTCGTCGAACACCCGGAAGTACGCTTCCGGAGTGCCGAAAAAATCGAGGTGGTCAGGCTCGATGTTGGTCACCACGGCGACTGTCGGTTCATATCGGAGAAGTGAGGCATCCGATTCATCCGCTTCAGCGACAAAAATATCCCCCGTACCGTGGTGCGCATTGGTACCAGCTTTATTGAGCTGACCACCGATAGCGAAGCTCGGATCACAGCCTGCGGTCTGGAGAGCCACGACAGCCATCGAGGTAGTCGAGGTCTTGCCGTGTGTGCCCGCAAGCAGGAGCTGCCGGCGCCCCGACATCAGTTCCGCGAGGAGATCCGAGCGTCGGATAACCTCGATACCTGCGGCGTGAGCACCCGCGAGTTCCGGATTGTCCTCCGGAATCGCCGCAAAAGAGGTGACAACGACGGTAGGTCGTTCACCCAACAGTTCAAGATTCTTCACATCGTGGCCGATCGCAATAGTCGCCCCCATCGCCCGAAGCGCGAGAACGATGCGGGAGTCCTTCACATCGGAACCGGAGACCTGCATTCCACGGGCGAGGAGGATCCGGGCCACCCCCGACATCCCGGCGCCGCCGATGCCGATCAGATGGACACGGGAAAGGTCAGTCATCATCTACCTCGTTGTTTTTCTTGGGGCGGGAATTCAGTTGGTTTGGGCGGCTTCGGCCACCAGATCGGCAATCGTCTCCGCGGCATGCCCGAGACCACTGCCACGGGCGGCCGCGGCAAACCGTGCGAGGACGTCCTCATCGCCGAGGATAGCGTTCACCCGCTCCGCGAGGACGGAGCCGGTGAGGTCGGCATCACGTATGAGTTCAGCTCCCCCTGCCCCGATCACGGGGCGGGCGTTGAGTTCCTGCTCTCCATTTCCATGAGGAAGCGGAACATAGATTGCGGGGCGGGCCGATGCCGTAACTTCAGCGACCGTCATCGCGCCCGCACGACAGACCACGAGGTCAGCCGCAGCGAGAGCAAGTTCCATCGCGTCAATGTAGGGCAGTGCACACCAACCATCACAGGTCTCCGGTGCCGCATTACGAGGCCCGTACGCGTGCAGGATCTGGTGACCCGCAGCAGTGATCGCTGGGGCGGCCTCACGCACAGCACGGTTGATCGATGCAGCCCCCTGAGATCCGCCGGTGACCAGCAGCGTCTTCTTATCGGCGTCGAGCCTGAATTTTGCGACGGCCTGCGCTTTACGGGCGGCCCTCCCGGAATCGGTGAGTTCTTCACCGGACAGTCCCGGCCGAATCGGAACCCCTACCACTTGTCCCCGTAGACCCGAGCCTTCCACCGCGTTGAGACCGGTTCCTCCGCACCAAACACCAAGCTTGTTGGCAAGTCCCGTACGTGCGTTGGCCTCATGAACGAAGAAGGGGATCCCCACCTTCCGGGCGGCGAGATACGCCGGGGCCGCGACATAGCCACCGAAACCGATGAGAACATCAGCGTCGACCTCCCTAAGAATGTCGACTGTCTGGCGGACCGCACGACGAACACGCAGCGGCAACCTGGCGAGATCCAGACCTGGCTTTCGAGGTACCGGAACAGGATCGATGAGTGCGAGTTCGTACCCGCGCGCCGGAACCAACTCCTGTTCCAGGCCACGGCTGGTTCCCAGCGCCGTGACCCGAGCACCGTGGCGGCTACGCAGGGCATCCGCGACCGCGAGTGCAGGCTCAATGTGACCGGCGGTTCCACCTCCAGCGACAACGACGGACAACGGGGTGTTCATGGGTGTTTCAGCCTCTTCTGCGAGTGTGACGACGGTCGGATCGGGTGGGTTCGCCGAGCTGCGGTCTACGCGGCGGGGTCTTCCTGTCAGTGACGCTACCATCGGTAGAGCGGGCGGATCGTGCTGACTGACGGGCACGTGATTCTCCCGCGTCCCCACCCCGTGATCTCCGAGTCACCTGTTCCGCCCGCTTCCTCGTCGGACGAGGCTTCCTGTGCACGAACCCTCGTGATCCCTCAGGGTCGGGTTCCCGTAACCGGAGGAGTCGGTCGAGTGCGGGACGTCCATAGGACTGCATCGTCGACACAGCCTCGGGTTCATGACGGGCTGCGCTGGCGAGTAATCCCATCGATCCGATTGTGATGATGGCTGAACTCCCACCGGAGGAGATCATCGGCAACTGGATACCCGTGACCGGAAGCAGCCCGATGACATATCCGATGTTGACGAAGGCCTGGGAGACGACACCTGCCGTGAGCGTACCGGCGAGGAGTTTCAGGAACGGGTCCGAAGACCGGATCGCACACCGGAGTCCGACGATACCGAGCGCACCGAAAAGCATGATCACGATGGTTCCACCGACTAGTCCGGTCTCTTCACCGATGATCGCAAAAATGAAGTCGTTCTTCGCTTCCGGAAGATAGAACCACTTCGCCCGGGACTGTCCCGGGCCGACGCCACTGGCGCCTCCCTCAGCGAGAGAGAGGAAACCCTGGTATGACTGGAATGCTTTACCACGGACATCATCGAAGTCACCGAGAAGGGCATCCCAATAGACCTCAAGTCGGTGCGTACGGTAGGCACCGTTATTGTTGCGGAGCCGGGACAGCACAGAGAAACCGATAGCCAGGAACCCAAAGGCTCCGACAATCGCTGCGATGAACCGTCCGGGGACACCTGCGAAAATGAGAACAAGGGCTGCAACTGAAAAACAGACGATTGCCATTCCCACATCGGGCTGGCCGAGGATCAGAAACACGATCAACATTGAGACCGCGCTGTACTGCATGTAGGGGTTGTTGATCCAGTGCCGGACAGGTCCACGATCACTGAGATGGTGTGCACCCCACACCGCGAGGGTGACCTTCGCCAGTTCAGAAGGTTGGAATGTGAAGGAGCGGTACGCTAACCACGACCTCGCACCGGATTGCTCCAGTCCCGTACCGATTCCCGGGATGAGCACCGCGACGAGAAGGATGATCGTGACCACGAGCAGAGGATTCGCGAGTCGCCGGACCATCGCCGGATGCATCCAGAGGGCCAGCCACAGGACTCCGTAACCGATGAGGAGGAAAATCATGTGGCGGATTCCCTGCGTCCAAACCCCGCTCTTGAGTGCGGACCAGGTCGTGGACGATGAAAGAACCATGACGGCCCCCACCGCAGTGAGGAGCCCAACAACGGACAGGATGACGAAATAGTCGAAGAAAGGGCGCGAAAGATAGTCTCGGCACCTGGCACTCAGCCGGTCCGGTGCTGATTGTTTTCGTTCTGCGGTGGTGTCCTGGGTCATGGTCGTAGGGCCTCTCTTCAAATCAGTCGGTCAAAACTCGGGCGGCCCGGGCGAAGCAGTCACCGCGGTGCCCCATGCCGCGGTACATGTCGAGCGAGGCGGCCGCCGGGGCAAGTAAGACGATATCTCCGGTTTCGGAAATCTGGATGGCACGGTTGACCAGTTCTGTCATCGCCTCCTCCGGATCAGTGGAGCCGGTGCAGTGGATGTGTGCTTGCGGTGCGTACTTTTCAACGGCATCAGCGATCAGACGCCGGTCGACGCCCAGTAACAGCACTGCCTTCAGTTGGTGGGCGTGACGCGCGACGAGATCATCGACGTCCGCTCCCTTGAGCTGTCCACCCGCGATCCAGATGACGGAATCATGTCCGGTGAGCGCGGTGTCCGCGGCATGAGGATTCGTCGCCTTCGAGTTGTCGATATAAGTCACACCGGCATGCGTGTGGACCACCTGTCCCCGATGCCCGGATACCTCGAATACCTCCAGTGCCTCTCTGATCGCCGAAGGTCCGAGTCCCTGGGACCGTGCCAGCGCAGCCGCGGCCAGAGCATCGTAGATACCCGCTGGGCCGGGAGGAGAGATACCGTCAGCCGACGCCAGGATCAGATTGTCGCCATAGGCGTTGTCGATGAGATGTCCGTCGTGTACTCCGAGTTGCCCCTCCTCCGGGTAACCCAGGGTGAAGCTAACGATCCGGTTGGCGGTTGTCTCTACCCCCGATACGCGGGTGACCACTTCTGCATCATCTGCACCGATGACCGCAGTCTTCCCGCGAAGTGCCCTGAGTTTCGCGTTTGCGTAGCCATCGAAGGATCCGTGCCAGTCGATGTGGTCCTCTGCAAGATTCAGCAACACGCCTGCATCTGGGACGAGTGTCGGTGCCCAGTGCAACTGGAAGCTGGAGAGTTCCACAACGAGGACGTCAATACGTGGTTTCGCGGAAAGAGCGTCGCCGATGGCCACACCGATATTCCCGACCGCGGCGGCTGTCCCCGATCCCCGCATCATCATCGCGGCGCACATTGCGGTGGTGGTGGTCTTTCCGTTGGTTCCAGTCACCACGAGCCAGGTCCTCGGGTTCCCGAAACAACCGGCGCGGTCGAGCCTCCATGCGAGTTCGACGTCTCCGATGACCTCGACTCCGCATTCCGTCGCTTTGCGGAGCAGCGGCGTATCTGGACGCCAACCGGGTGAAGTGATCACCATGCTGTACTCCCCGATCTGAGAGAGCGCCGTAACGACATCCGTCGTCTCACACCCAGTAGCTTCCGAAACCCGCAGTCGGGCGGTCTCGTTATCATCCGCAACCACCACCCGTGCACCAAGCTCACACAACATGCGTGCGCATCCGGTACCGGAAACACCGGCTCCTGCGACGAGGATCGAGCCATCGAAAGAGATCATTTTATACCCCGGAACTTGTGAGCCACTCGCCGTAGAACAGCGCAATGCCTGTCATGCACGCCATAGCGGTGAGTAGCCAGAAACGAATGACCACGGTTGTTTCTGCCCACCCGCCGTTCTCGAAGTGGTGATGGAAGGGGGCCATGCGGAAGAACCGCTTGCCGCGGGTCCGGAACACCACTATCTGGATAGCGACGGAGGCCACTTCGATGACGAAGAGCGCTCCGACGACAACCATCAGAAGTTCAGTGCGGGAGGCAACGGAGACACCGGCTACGAGACCTCCGAGAGCGAGAGAGCCGGTGTCTCCCATGAAGATCTTGGCGGGAGCTGCGTTCCACCACAGAAATCCGAGGCATGCACCCAGGCCCGCCGACGCGAGGATCGCCAGATCCAGTGGATCACGCACCGAGTAGCAGCCGGGCTCCACTGAAACTGAACAGGAGTTCCGGAACTGCCAGAAAGTCACCAACGTGTAGGCTCCCATGACCATCGCGGTCGCCCCTGCAGCCAGACCGTCAAGTCCGTCCGTCAGGTTGACCGCATTGGACCACGACGCAATGACGATGTTCATGAACACAAGGAATAGGATGAGCCCGATGGCGCCACCTCCGAGAGCAATGTTGAAGGTGTCGATGTCCCGGATGAAACTCAGATTGGTGCCACCAGGGGTCAGACCATCATCGTTCGCGAATTGCAGGACCAGCCAACCGAAAGCCAGAGCGAGAACCATCTGGCCAATAAGCTTGGCTTTTTTGTTCAATCCAAGGTTGCGTCCCTTTGCGAGCTTGATGTAATCGTCGGCGAATCCGAGTAGCCCCATCCCCACGGTGAGTCCTAGGACGATGAGACCGGAGGCGGTGAAACCTCCGAATCCACGGGCTACTCCGATCAGAGACGCCAGAACATAGGCCACGACGATTCCGACGATGATCGCGACACCTCCCATCGTCGGAGTTCCGCGCTTACGCATGTGGGAGGCGGGACCGTCTTCGCGGATCTGCTGTCCCAGGCCTTCGTTGCTGAACCAGCGGATCAGCACCGGGGTGAGGAAAATGGCGACGAGGAAAGCGATGGTTCCACTGATGATGATCTGAGTCACTGTTCTACGTCCTGCTCCTCTAGATTGTCCGTTACCGGCAGTGCGAGCAGCGTTTCAGCCACCCGCCAGAGTTGCTCGGAGGATGACGCTTTGACCAGCACCACATCCTCCGGTGCAAGCGCCGGTTGAACCAGGTTGATCGCCGCATCAACTGAATCAGCCGTGGCAACCCGGGTTCCCGCAACTTCCGCCGCCTGTGCCAGAGCGTGGGTGTTGACCCCGGTCCCGACAACGACGAGGCGCTGAATTCCGGCATCACCGAGCAGGGTACCGATTTCCGCGTGCCGCTCCGCGGAATCAGGACCGAGTTCGTTCATCTGACCGAGCACCGCCCACGCGGTACCTCCGCGGGCACCGGCACTGTGCGCCAGTGCCCGGATCCCGGCCGCCATCGAGTCGGGATTGGCGTTGTAGGAATCATTGATCACGGTGACCCCGTCACCCCGCTGGGTAACTTCCATCCGACGCCCAGACACGGGTTCGTGCGCAGCTACCGCTGCGCACGCGGACGCGGGATCCGCTCCCGCAGCTATACCGGCGGCGACCGCTGCCAACGCGTTGGAAACCTGGTGCTCCCCCACGAGTTTCAGCTTGATGCTCGCCGAAAGACCGTCGGGACCGGTGAGCTTGAAGCTGGGTCGACAACCGTCGTCAAGACGAATATCTGCAGCTCGGTAGTCGGCTTCGAGCCTGCCGGCTGCGCTAAACGTGACAACCCGGGCACGGGTGCGCCCCGCCATAGCGGCGACCTGTGGATCATCGGCGTTGAGAACGGCGACTCCGCCGGCCGAGGACGTCGGCAGCACCTCCACCAGTTCCCCCTTGGCCCGGGCGATGGTGTCCCGGTCCCCGAACTCCCCGATGTGAGCGGTACCCACGTTCAGTACTGCCCCCACCACCGGGGGCGCGATCGCCGCAAGCTGCGCGATGTGTCCGGTTCCCCGGGCGGAGAGTTCTGCGACCAGATAGTCCGTATCCGTGGAGCAACGGAGTGCGGTGTACGGGTGCCCGATCTCGTTGTTGAAGGATCCGGGCGGAGCTACAACGGATCCCGCGGTATGCAGTACGGAGGCAATCAGGTCCTTGACGGTGGTCTTCCCTGCTGAGCCTGTGACTCCGACCACGCGCATCCCGTGACCGGCTGTGACATCGACGACGTGGCGGGCGAGCCGACCCAACGCAGCGAGCACCGCAGCACCGTGGCCCGCAGGATCATGCTCATACGCCGCCGCGTTACTTTCTGGAATCGGTACCTCCGGGACGACGATCGACGGGACACCGATCTCGCGTGCCGCGAGCACCACTACTGCGCCGGCTTCGATCGCGCTGCCTGCGAAATCGTGACCGTCCACCTGCGCTCCAGGTAAACAGACGAAGAGTCCCCCGGACCGGACCCTCCGCGAATCAAACTCGACCGACCCCGTGACAACGGCGTTCGGGTTGGCTCCATCAGCGAGATAGCCGCCGGTGATCCCGACGATGTCGCTCACAGACATCCGAATCATGCCGGTTCCTCCGTTTCTGCTTCCGCCCGTACCCGGGCCTCGATGGCTTCGGTCAGAATCTCCGCATCATCAAAATGATGGCGAACATCACCGATCAATTGCCCTGTCTCATGTCCCTTACCTGCGATGATGATCGCGTCCCCCGCACGCGCCCAGTCGACGGCGGTCCGGATCGCATCCGCCCGGGAACCGATCTCCCGGATATCAGCCAACCTTTTCTTTTTTCCCGTATTTTTACCTTCCCTCGCAGCTTCCCGGGCCCCCTGAAGGATCGCCTCCCGGATCGTCTCCGGATCCTCGCTCCTCGGGTTGTCATCCGTTACCACGACGAGGTCCGCCAACTGAGCCGCCACAGCCCCCATCAACGGCCGCTTCGTCGTATCTCGGTCTCCCCCGGCCCCGATGACGACACCGACTCGCCCCTCAACCTGATTCCGCAGGGTCGTGAGTACCGCGGACACTGCGGCAGGCTTGTGTGCGTAATCGACGACCGCGAGGAAATCCTGACCACAGTCGATGTTCTGCATGCGGCCCGGCACATTCACGTGGCTCAACCCTTCCGCTATGGTTTTCGCATCCTCACCCACCGCGACAGCCATACTCAACGCCAACGCTGAATTAGCAACGTTGAACCGTCCGGGCAGAGGAACATCGCAACCGATGTCGAGTCCGTCAATACGCATCGTGAATCGCTGAGTACCCGCCTTCCCCGTCTCCGTATCAGTCACCGTTACCGAGGCGGGGTGTGAACCCGTGGACACGGTGACGGCTGCCGGGCCAGCGAGGCGGGACAGTTTCTGCCCAAATTCATCGTCAACGCAGATGACCGAATGCTTCGCACGGATCGACGATCCCGGGCGGAAGAAGCGGGCCTTGGTGGCGAAGTAGTTCTCCATTGAGCCGTGGAAATCAAGGTGATCCTGCGACAGGTTGGTAAAACCCGCGACATCGAATTCAGTGCCGACGATCCTCCCCAGAGCAATCGCGTGCGAGGAAACTTCCATGACCACATGGGTGACCCCCTCATCCCGCATCCGGGCCAGCAGCTCCTGTAGGACGGGTGCCTCGGGTGTGGTCAGTTCCGTCCGGAGCGGCTCACCATTGATCCGGGTACCGTTCGTACCGATGACACCGACACTGTGCCCAGCAGCGAGAAGCCCGGCTTCCAGCAGATAGCTCGTTGTCGTTTTACCCGATGTACCCGTCACACCGAACAACGTCAGATCACGGGACGGGTGTCCATGCACCGCGGCAGCAACCTCGCCCAGAACCGACCGGACATCATCAACGACGATGAGCGGTCGTTTCTCGTGCCGGTCCATCAGTATCCGCTCTCCCTCGGCGTCAGTCAGGATTGCAGCCGCCGCGGACTCCCGTGCGTACGTTGCCCCATGTGCCCTGGTCCCGGGAACAGCGGCGAACAATCCCCCGTCAGGTAACTCCTGGGCGTTGATACCGACCGCGTTGATGCATACCGAAGTGTCGGCACCCTGGCTCAGGTTTCCGCCACTCGCTTCGACGATGGTATCCAGTGTGATGGCCACGATTCTGGCACACTCCTTATTGCTTTCATATGTGTACTGCCTCGGTTAAGGGGCGGAACGTGATTCTATCTGTGGTCACCGAAGGACGAGAGTCCTGGGCCGCCTTCCGGGGTGGATTCCGATTCGGCGCCCTCACTGCGCCTGGAGGATCAGGTCTTCCTCCAGGGGGTCCGACAACGGAACATTGTCCCGGTTCAACAGCCACGCCGCGATGTCGTGGAACAACGGTGCAGCGGACTGACCTCCTTCACCGTGCACACCCCGCTCCGGATCATCCAGCATGATCCCGATCACGAAACGGGGCGCATCCGCCGGAGCGATACCCGCGAAAGTAATCCAGTAATCGGAGTTGGAGTAACAGTTGCACGTCGGGTCGACCTGCTGGGCGGTTCCGGTCTTCCCGGAAATTCGGTACCCCTCAACCGCAGCCTGCGGCCCTGTCCCCTGCTGAACTCCCGAAGGATCCTGCTGGGTAACGGCCTGGAACATGTCCCGAACGGTCCTCGCGGTCTCCGGACTCACGACCCTCACCCTCCCGGGCTCCGGCTGTTCGATGACCTCCCCGTCCGCGGTGGTCACGGACCGGATGATACGTGGCTCGATCCGCTCACCGTCGTTCGCGATGGTCTGGTAGACCCCCGCCATCTGCAACAGGGTAAGAGACATACCCTGTCCGATCGGAAGGTTGGCGAAGGTACCACCGGACCACTGGGAACGATCGAGAAGCAGACCAGGGGATTCACCCGGAAGCTCGATTCCCGTATACCTGCCCACACCGAACCTATCCAGCATCTCCGCGAACCGATCCTGCCCGACCCGATCAGCCAACATCAACGTGCCGACGTTCGAGGACTTTCCGAACACACCGGTTGTGGTGAACGGGACTACACCGTGCGGCCAGGCATCCTTGACGGTGACCCCGGACATGTTGATGGACCCCGGTACCTGGAGAACCTCATCGGGTGTGGTGACTCCGTCCTCGATCGCGGTCGCGGCGGTGATGATCTTCGCCACGGAACCGGGCTCGAACGGAGCCTGAACCGCCGGATTCCCGAAGAACTTTCCTCTGGCGAGCTGTGCTTCAATGTCACCGGTCGGATCGATCGTATCCGTGTTAGCCATCGCAAGTACCTCACCAGATTCCGCATCAAGGACAACCGCGGATGCAGACTTGGCCCGGGAATTCTCTTTCGCTTGTTCAAGCTCCTGTTGCACGTAGGTTTGCAGGTTGAGATCGAGAGTCAGCCGAACATCTGAGCCGTGTACCACGGGAACCTGATCCCGGAGGGTCCCCGGAATGATCTGTCCGTTGGTGGACACATCTTCGGTTGATTTCCCGTTGATTCCGGACAATACGGCATCTGACGCAGCCTCCAACCCAAACTGCCCCTCACCGTCGATGGAGATCTTCCCGATCACGTTTTCCGCGATCGCACCGTTCGGATACTGCCGGATATCCTGGCGGTCCGCGGCGACACCGGGAAAACGCTCGGCGATCTCCACCGCGACGTCTGGATCAACGTTGCGGACCAGAACGGTGTAGGAGTTGTCCGCCCGTAGCTTTTCCAGGATCTCCGTGGGTTTGACCTTCTGGACCGAGGCCCCCGCATCCTTCACCATCTTCGGGATGACCTCGGACATCTCTTCTAGGACGTCATCCAACGGCGGATTTTTCTCCAGCAATTCCGGATCACCACTCCTCACCGCCAGTTCATGCCGTTCCGTGATCTCCCGGCGTAACACGAGCGGTGCTACCGTCAACGAACGAGCTTGCATCGTGTAGGCGAGTTGCGCACCGTCACGATCGGTCACCATTCCACGACGCGCGAAATCGGTGTACTCCCGGGTACGTTGACTCTGCGCATGAGCCGCTAGTTCAGGCCCCCAGACGAGCTGCACACAGGCGAGCCGAACCGCGAGTACCACAACGCCCACGACAACGAGTGATCGGACAATTTTCATCCGACGCACCATCTGATCGGTCCCCTGCGCCTGCCGCGGAACACTTTCATTTCTGAACGGCACCGTCGACACGGGCTTTCCGGACCGGGAAGTCCGGGGCGCCGAACGACGTTTCCCGCCCCCCTGGTCCGGAGGTGTCGTCACTGTCCGCTCCCACCCGTCCGGTCAGTTCGGACATTCGGCGCATATGGTGCGATTGCAGGAACCAGACTGTTGGCACCTGACACCGGAGGAGCCGCGGGAGATTCAATCGGTGCAGGAGCAGGGGGCTCAGATGGCACGGGAACAGGCATCTGCTCCGCACCGGGGAGTCCACCGCGGGGTAACGGCTGAACCCGGTCCACGACAGCGTCGGTCTCCACCGGATCACTACTGGCAGGACCCGGAATGACACGGGATCCGTTGACGTCGATAATCGGTCGGACGGCATCGGGTTCCGCTGCACGCAGCTCGTCAACACCTCCATCGGACCTGACGGAGAGAACACCGGGCTGATCCGGAATGACCATTCCGAGTTCCGCCGCCCGGCGCGCGATTTCCGCGGCAGACGTCGCCGACTGATGATCCCGGTTCAGTGTCTCGATCTGATTTCCCAGTCGACTGTCCGTACGCGACAGTTCCTGGAGCCGAAAGGTCTGCTGAGTGGTCAGACCGGAAAGGTAAATGGTCAGCATGACCCCGGCGAGAAGCGTCACAACGAGAACAATCGCGAATCGGACACGAACCGGATCGGCCTTCGGAGCCACGATACGACGACCTCGGACCGACACCACCTGTCTGGATCCAGGTGCCCACTGGAACCTCCGACGCTGCGGCATCGGCGGAGTCGCATTCGGACGCTGAGGACGGACCCGTGGAGCAGGCCGCAGATCAATCACCGTAGCGTCAGCTCCACCTCCCCCACGTACCGGGGTTCTGGTATCTCCTCCTGGGGTAGACATCCGACCCCGTGAGGGGCCACGGGTGGGGGTTGCAGGGACATGGGCGAAATCTGATTCAGGGGTCGCCCGGAGGCGTGCTGTCGTGCTCATCGGGTCTCTCCGTTCGACTGTGCTATCCGTTCCACTGCGCGCACCCGCACTGGGGCAGCCCGGGGATTGTCTTCAATCTCGTTCTGTGGTGCCTTTTCTGCACCACGTGTCACGAGGCGGAACTCAGGGGCGGTACCCGGTAGATCAACCGGTAGCCCCTGTGGAGTCCTGGAAACGGTCAGTCTTGCGAGTTCCCGTTTCACGATGCGGTCCTCCAACGACTGGTAGGCCATGAACACAGCACGGCCACCAACCCTCAATTCCCGGGTGATCGCCGGAACCATCGCAGCCACCGAATCAAGTTCACCATTGACCTCGACGCGCAGTGCCTGGAACGTCCGCTTCGCGGGGTGCCCTCCCGTACGTCGGGCGGCCGCCGGGATCGTGGTATAGAGCAACTCGACGAGTCGGCCGGACGTCGTGAACGGTTCCTTCTCCCGTTCACGGAGCACCGCTGAAGCAATCTTGCCTGCAAAACGCTCATCCCCGTAGGCCTTCAGTACATGGGCCAGTTGACCGTGGTCGTAGGTATTGAGGATGTCCGCGGCGGTGATCCCTGAAGTCGGATCCATCCGCATGTCCAATGGTGCGTCCTTCGAATACGCGAAACCACGTTCAGTCTGGTCGAGCTGCATGGATGAGACGCCCAGATCAAACAGCGCACCAGCGACCCCGCACTCCCTCACGAGAGCACAGACTGCACCACCATCATCGGAAATCGCGGAAGAGAAATGGTCGAAGCGGGTGTGAATGCCACGGAACCTGTCTCCGAAGGACGCCAACCGCTCAGTCGCCCGGGCCAGCGCGATGGGGTCACGATCCAGCCCAATCACGCGAACATTGGGAAAAGTCGTGAGGAAATGCTCTGTGTGTCCACCGGCCCCGAGTGTCCCGTCGATGATCACCGCCTGGTCTCCTGCGGCTTCAACCGCAGGTTGAAGCAACTCCGTGACTCGGTCACGCAGGACGGGAACATGTCCGTGGTCGCCGTCGACGGTCATCATCATCGCCCCCTCCTGGTCGGTCGGCCAGGCCACCGGGCCCGGGTTGCTGTTCATATGGTCGATGGGGTGAGTGCAGGGCCCTGTCCGGGGCATCTATCTGATGTCGGGGAAGTACACCAGAGCGACGCTCCGGACAGAGTCCGTGCACGCACTCCACTCGATTCGGTTGTTGTGGTCACGGTCAGAGCAGACCACTGAGATCCGGATCAGCAGCAGCAGAGAACATCTCCTCTGTCTGCTTCTGATATTCATCCCAGGACTGGGCGTCCCAGATCTCGAGGGATTCGACTGCACCGATGACCACGCACTCCTTGGTGAGCCTCGCGTATTCACGATGCGCCGGAGAGAGCGTGATCCGACCGTGCCCATCAGGCCGCTGCTCCACCGCGCTCGCGGCGAGATTACGGATGAAGGCACGCGCCCTCGGATTGGTCCGTGAGATCTCGGCGGCACGCCGGGTGCGCGCCTCGAACTCTTCTTTGGGGAAGACCGCCAGAGAGTGATCCTGCCCCATGGAAACAACGAGACCACCGGCAAGCTCCTCACGGAACTTCGCCGGAAGAGTCAGCCTTCCCTTGTCATCGAGCTTCGGGGTGTAGGTGCCGAGAAACATGTCCGGCACCGCCTTTCACTCGCGTGTCCTCAGGAGGATGAATCCATCTCCGACGGTCCAACCGGGACACGTATCCCCGGTCTTCCCGCCACTGAGCACCACAGTACCCCACTTTCCCCCACCAGCAACACCAGAGGACTCAATTCACAAACCTACAGTTCATCAATCAATGCTTTAACCTGCATTTTTTATCAAGATTTCAAGTGGGAGACACAGAAGCTCCACAATTACTACACTCCCCCAAAAGTGACCTCACACAACTCCAACCCCATCCACACCACCGGACCCAAAGCCCTCAATTACCCCATCTACCTGGTGATTTAAGAATGCAAAGAACACTCGCCCATGACAGTGGGGCAAAGTGGGGAAAAATGGTGGGGGAAAGTGGGGATGCGCGAGTACACACCTTCGGGCCCACTCCCGCGAGCAAGCAGACAGATGAGAACCCCGCCGGAAAGGTTCTCCGGCGGGGTTCTCATCTACGGTCGATAGAGCCCTGAATCACTCCTCGAAACGTTTGCGGAACCGATCCTCAATTCGGGAGCCGAAACCGGACGACGAGTCACGCGCCCCGAATCCACTGAATCGCGCCCGGGACGTCAGGTCGCCCAGATCATCATCGAAGCCGTCATCGAGACCCCCGCCACCACGCAGCATCCACACCCCCGCCCCGAACATAATCAGGAAGCCGAGCACACTCAACGCGACAAACCAGAGACTGTGGAGACTGAAGGCCACGCCCCCGATAAGCAGCAGCAACCCCACGGCACCGACCGCAATTCCCCTAATGGACACCGCAGGTGAAGCCGACCCACTCGACACAACCCCACCGAGCCCCGACCCGAACTTCGGGTCCGCCATCAGCGACTCTTCGATCTCACGGAACATCCTCTGTTCCTGCTCAGAAAGCGACATGGTGATCCTCCCGGGGCGTGGCGCCATACTTCTGTGTCTTGCTGTCATAAACGATAACGCTCAGATTATCCGGAAAGTTCCCACCCCACCTCCACCGCAACACAGTGAGGCGATACGGACACCGCCGTCCATCCACAGAGACGCCACTCAGGCCGCAGACCGCAGTATCCCCTCCCGCCGCTCCGCCACATCAATAAACTCCCCCACCTCATTCAGAAACTTATCCACCACGGCACCATCGAGAAAACCGGTCACACACATAGCCCGATTCCGAAGACCAGAATACCGGGATAGACGCGCGGCCCAACACGCACACTCAGCATCCACCAGTGACAATTGATCCCACGCACTCGACGGCAGCCGGCGCCTCCGGGAGACGGAACTATTCGCCACCAGAGCACCCGCAGTTCTCAACGCGGCCCGATACCCCTCTTCCACGGCCGCATCAAGCACACCCCTTTCCTGCTGAGAACGAGCTTCCGACAGGAGAAGAACCGCACGCCGAAGAAACTTCGTCCGGGCCCCCACATCCTGATTGAAACGCGTGGTTGCGGAAACAACGTTGGACACGATCATTCACCTTCCTTTCCATCGAAACCCAGCCACACCCATCCCGGAGACTGTTTTCTCAAACAAGGTAGAACACCCGGGGGACACACCGAACCAAATTTAGAACATATATTCGATATATTCCTCGGGGTGCAGTCAGGAATGAGTCACCGATTCCTCAACCAGGAAACCCCCAACAACTGCTCCGCGACCGGAATCACACCCCGTCCCTCCCGTCAACAGGGATACACATGGTTCCATGGAGCCTGTGAATACCGCCATCCTCCCCATGTCCCCCCTGGATTTCGTAAACCACTGCCCGGAGTTGGTGGACATCTACTGGATCGCAATGGACCTCGATGCCCAAGGCCTAGGTGGACATTCCCGACAAGGCCGAGTCCGCCAATGGCGGAGTCTCGTCCACAACCCCGGGTTCAAAGCCGTCTGTTCGGTATCCGACGGTCAGATAACCGGAATCGCATACGGAATGAACGGTGAGCCCGGAAAGAACTGGACCCGCGCGATCGCCGATGGCCTCGCCAGATCCGGAGGAGTGGATCCCCGGTGGCCTGAGATGCTCGCGGATTATTACGAGGTCAGTGAACTCCACGTACTCCCGGAGATGCAGGGACGCGGTATCGGGAGAAAACTACTCACCGCACTGCTCGAGGATGCCCCCCAGTCCTGGGCCTTGCTTTCCACCCCCGAGGTACCCCATGAAGCAAACCGCGCATTCAGCCTCTACCGGTCCCTGGGCTTCACCGACGTCATCCGCCACTTCACCTTCTTCGCGGATCCCAGACTCTTCGCCGTTCTAGCGGCCGAACTCCCCCTCCGGAACACGGAGAGAGTCATCCCGCCACGAAGCTCCCGATAACCCCGTTGCCACTCCATTCAGGCGCCATCCCAAGGTTATGCAGAACCTCCTGTGTCGCCCGAGCATTGTTCAACGTCATGAAATGAAGATCTGGCGCCCCCTCGGCGATGAGACGTTCAGCCATGCATGTGGTCCATTCGATCCCAACCTCCCTGACAGCATCTGCGTTCGCGTTCTCATCCCCGCCCGCCGCCCGAACCATCTGCTGCTCCAGTTTCTTCGGTAATTTCGCGCTGGACAATTCAATCTGTCTACGGAGTGATCGAAGAGAGGTAATCGGCATCAGCCCTGGAATGACAGGCTTCGCGCCATGCACCGGATCAGCCGCGGCAAGTCGATCCCGCAACCGGAGATAGTGGTCGCAGTCGAGGAACATCTGGGTAATCGAGTACTCGGCTCCCGCACGGAGTTTATTCAAGGTGTGCAGTGTGTCCGCTTCCTCCGAGGTCGCCCGGTAGTGGAGTTCCGGGAAGGACGCGACACCGATCTCAAAGTGTCGCGTTTCCGGAAGCGCACGAGTCATCTCGATGAGGTCGATGGCATAGGTGAGCCCTCCCGGGGTTGGCTTCCATTCGCCGGTCGGGTCACCCGGGGGGTCTCCTCGGAGCGCGAGCAGATTTGTTAGGCCGACCCCCGCATAAGTCCACAGAATATCCTCAAGCTCCTCGACGGTGTGGTTGACCAGGGTCAGATGCACAAGCGTCGGGAGTGGACGTCTCGCTAGCTGCCGGGCTATCCGACTAGTCCTGGAACGTGTCGACCCACCTGCCCCGTACGTCACGGAAACGAAAGCGGCACCGAGACTGTCAAAGGTGTCGACCGCGTGCCACATCCGCTGCTCTGCGGCATCATCGCGAGGCGGCATGAATTCGACCGAAAACGGGATACGCCCCTTGGCAGGACGGCTTATCGCTTCAGTTACCGAGGTCTGGTTGACGGCAGGTGTATGTGATGGAGACATCTCTGGGTATCTTGTTGGTGAGGCAGGAACGGTTGCCCAACGAACCTACCCCGAAATAGACCGCTCTGTTCATAATTCGGTCCACCATCCCCCCTCAACCACCCCCCGAGGACTCGCATGACCAGCACAGACAAGCCCCACGACCTGAGCATGATCCCAGCACTCGTCCAGTGCCACCTGGCCACTTTCTTCGCCACGAGAAGAGAGGTAGTTACCGGGATCGACGCACACGTCGTCGAGGCGACGGATCTGCTCGAGGACTTCGTTCTCGGGGGTGGAAAACGCATTCGTCCCCTCTTCGCTTGGGTGGGCTGGTTGGGTACGCAATCCACGTCAGAAAATCCCGACGCGGTGCTGGAAGCCGTGAGTTCCCTAGAACTGATTCAGGCCTGCGCATTGATCCATGACGACATCATCGATTCCTCCGACACTCGACGCGGCCGACCAACGGTCCACCGTATCGTCGAGGACCGGCACCGCGAGGCTGGGTGGGCGGGAGATCCAGCACATTTCGGCCTGTCAACGGCTACGCTGCTGGGGGATCTCGCACTCGCGTGGTCCGATGAGATGCTTCTGGGAGCGGACCTCCCGGTGGAAAGACTCCGTGCAGCGATGGAACCGTGGTGGGCGATGCGAACCGAGGTGATCGCCGGGCAGATGCTCGATATCACCGTGGAATCCTCTCGTGATGAACGGATCGAGGTCGCAGAAAAGATCAATCGTTACAAGTCAGCCGCTTACACCATCGAACGTCCTCTCCATCTCGGAGCAATGCTGGGCGGGGCGTCCCCTGAGCTTGTCTCCGCCTACCGCGGTTTCGGACATGACATCGGCATCGCATATCAGCTTCGGGACGATCTCCTTGGGGTGTTCGGCGATCCTGACGTGACCGGGAAGCCTGCCGGAGACGATCTCCGGGAAGGAAAACGGACAGTACTGGTGGCGGAGGCTCTGCGCCACCTCGATGCGAACGCTCCCGCCGAGGCAGAGAAATTGCGGGCTGGAATCGGCGCAGTGACCTCACCGTCCGACATCGCGGACCTGACCGATCTGATTCGTATGACCGGCGCTGAGCAGAAGGTCGAGCACCGCATCCAAGAACTGACGGCGTCGGGGCTCTCAAAGTTGGACGCGGTCGAGCTCACACCGTCCGTCCGGTCGATGCTGGACGATCTCACGGTCCGTGCCACCACCCGGCGAATGTGACACCGTGAACACCATCCTCCGCTTCCGCCTACTCGACGGACTGTCCACCCGTCACCCGGACGCCCGCCGAGTGGGGGCCGTGGCCGCCATCATCATCACACTCGCCTCATTCGGCGGCGGTGCGATCCGCTACCGTGGCGGTGTTCTCGACGCATTGGGCCTGTCCTTCCTCTCCTATGGACACGGTGCCGCGGTATCCACCGTGGCGATGTGGCTGGGGCTCGGATTGATGAGTCTGGCATGGGTTCTTTTGGGACGTGGCGTACTAAGGGGCATGGTGGACTGCCGTGGCGTGGTCCGTTCACTTACTTGGTGGACTCTGCCATTCCTGTTCGCCGCTCCGATTCTCTCCCGCGACGTCTACTCGTATCTCATGCAGGGGGCGATGGTCCGCGACGGATTCGATCCTTACTCCCAGGGGGCGGCCGTCAACCCAGGCCCCATGCTCCTTGAGGTCTCCCACGACTGGCGGAACACCACCACACCGTACGGTCCTCTACACCTCTGGTTGGGAAACGGGGTGACCACCCTCGCGGGAGACAACGTCACGCTCGGAGTACTGCTCTACAAGATCATCACCATGGCCGGTTTCTGTGCAATCGTCTGGAGCATTCCCCGGATAGCGGCGAAAATCGGTGGCGACGGAGCGACGGCACTTTGGCTCGGCGTCGCAAACCCGGTCACGGTGCTCCATCTCATCGGAGGCATGCACAATGAGTCCGTCATGGTCGGCCTGGTTTCCCTGGGGCTGCTGCTCGCCCTCGACCGACACTTCACATCTGCTCTGGTATTGATCGCGGTTTCCGTGTCGTTCAAGGCCACCGCGGTCATTGCTCTTCCATTCCTCGTCTGGATGATGCAGCGACATCTGATCCGCCGGAGTCCAATGTTCGGAAGTCTGTTTTCTTTCCTGGCCGCAGGGTTGTGGGCCGTTGTGACGACCCTTGTTGTGGTGACCGGATGCACCGTTCTCTCCGGTGCAGGCTGGGGATGGATCGCGCAATTATCCGGAAATTCCAAGGTGATCAATCCACTCGCTCTCCCGTCCTTGTCTGCGGGAGTGCTGACCCCTGTACTCGGGGTGCTGGGAAACGACGTCAGCTACAACACGGTCCTAGCGGTTCTGCGGCAGGTCGGGATGCTCGGCATGCTCGGTGGTCTTGTCACGGCATGGTGGGTGTTCCGAGATGGTGACCGGAGGAACATCATGGGAATCGCGGCAGCCTACACAGCAGTGGTAACGCTCAATGCCGTTACCCTTCCCTGGTATTACGTCAGCCTGCTCGTGTTGCTGGGTACTTTCACCCCGTCTCGGCGCATCGTCGGGGCAACGCTCTGGTGTTCGGTGGTCGTGGCGATGTCGTTCACCGGCGGCGGCAACCACCAGATGTACAACCTCATGTGGATGGGCGCGCTGGCGGTGATCGCGTGGTACCTCACCAGGTGGTTGCTCACAGACACGGACGTGCCCCGAATATCAACAGAACCGGAAACCGGGTCCGGGGCTGAGCCGACCTCTGTCAGAGCCCCGCAGCCTGAGCGCGGCGCATGACCTCTCGGGCGAGGTGCCCGTGCAAACCGTCCACCGGACGACCTGGAAGGGAGTCATCGGCGGTGAACAGCCAATCGAAAATCTCACGGTCGTCGTAACCACCGTCCGTCAACAGGGCGATAACACCGGGAACAAAGCGGTTGACCCGGCCGTCCGCGCCGAAGAAGACGGCGGGCAGCATCCTCGTTCCGTCCACGGTGACGGCGATGAGCTTGTGCTCACCGAGAAGATCAAAAACATGGGTGACAACGACCCCCATCTTCTCGGCAGCTTCGGGGATACTCAGCAATGGTTCATCGGCGGGCAGGACTTCACGGGCTTCTGGGAAACTCACACCAATCAATGTAGCGCGTCGTAACGTTCTACCCTACTCAGCCGCCATACGACGCGTTCTGACCATCAGTCGGCTGGAACACTCGGCCTCCTTCGACCATACTGGGTCCATGACACACCTGGACGTCGGAGAAGTTCTGGAGAACCGGTACCGGATCGACACGCCGATAGCCCGCGGTGGGATGTCCACTGTCTACCGCTGCGTGGATCTTCGACTCGGACGAAGCGTCGCGGCCAAGGTGATGGATGACCGTTACGCAGGGGATCCTGTCTTCCGCAACCGTTTCCGCAGGGAGGCCCGCTCCATGGCCCAGTTGTCGGATCCGTGTCTCGTCAATGTGTACGACACGAGCGCGGACGGCGGGCATGTATTTCTCATCATGGAGCTCATTACCGGGGGGACGCTCCGTGAACTCCTGGCCGAGCGGGGGCCGATGCCACCACACGCTGCGGCAGCGGTCATGCGGAGCGCCCTGACGGGACTGTCGATCGCCCATAAGGCGGGGATGGTGCACAGGGACATCAAGCCCGACAACATCCTGATCAACTCTGACGGGCAGGTGAAACTCGCGGACTTCGGCCTGGTTCGTGCGGCCGCCGCCTCCCCCGCCGCAGGTGATCGAATTATCGGCACCGCGAACTATCTCTCTCCGGAGCAGGTCGAGAACAGCGAGATCGGACCACCGAGCGACGTCTACTCCGCAGGTATAGTGCTCTTCGAGCTTCTCACCGGAGAAACCCCCTTCTACGGTGAGGATGATGTCACCAGGGCCCGCGCGCGTCTGACGTCGGATGTTCCGCCACCCAGCACCCGTATCGAAGGGGTACCCCGGCTTTTCGACGAGCTGGTCGCCACTGCGACCAGCCGCAACCCGGGAGACCGGTTCACCGATGCCGGTGAGTTCCTTGATGCACTCGAAGACGTGTCCACAGAACTCGGGCTCGCGGCGTTCAGAGTTCCTGCACCGAAAAACTCGGCGGCACATCGGGCGACCGGTTTCATCGACATGCCCACAGACATGCTCACAGGCACCATCTCGGTGCCTGACCAGATTGATTGCCGAGGAACCGATCATGGTGTCGGCGATATGGAGACCACCCACATCGCTACCCAGAACGCACCGGCGGACGAGACCCGAATGCTACCGCCCGTTTCTGCAGCACCACCAGGTTCAATTGAGACGACGTTTCTCCCCGCCACCGGGGTCACCTCCGGTGCACATGTCCCCTCCGTCCACACGACACCGACACCGGAGTCAGAAGCAGAACCGGAACTGGACTTTCATTACCGACCACCGGTGACGAGCGGATCAAAGGTCGGTCTGATCATCTGGTTGACACTGGTCGCAGTCAGCACGACAGCAATCGCGGTAGGTGCCTGGTGGTTCGGATCCGGTCGATACGGTGAGATACCACAGGTTCTCGGAATGGATCCCGCGACGGCCACTGCGACTGTCACCGAGGCCGGGTTTGAACCTGTCTCCCGCAGTGTCTACGACGACACGATCCCCTTAGCTCAGGTTGTCGGCACCGACCCACCGGGAATGGAACGAATTCCCCGGGGCAGACAGGTTTCAGTTCTCGTCTCGCTGGGAGCCCCGACAGTTCCAGCCCTCCCCACCGACCACGACGCCGCCCGGTTCAGGGCGGCGCTCGCCGATCGGACCCTCGAATGGAACGACGGTGAATCCGTATACTCCGATGACATTGCCGCTGGCGGGGTGGTCAGGACAGAACCGCCCTCCGGCGGAGTCGTTCCGGTCGGTGGAAAAGTAACCGTGTATCTGAGCAAGGGACCAGCTCCCATAAAAATTCCCAGGGTCACCGGCATGTCGAAAGACGAAGCCATGGATGCTCTGCAGAGGGCAGGGCTCACCGTAGCTGCCACAACCAACGAGTTTGATCCCAACGTAGACGCAGGCAACGCGATCACCACCGAACCAGCGCCAGGGACCACACTGAAACGGGGTTCCGACGTCGCACTGCTCGTTTCAAATGCACTCACCGTTCCCGATGTCATCGGTATGAGCGAGCCAGATGCCCGCAGAGAACTCTCCGAAGCCGGATTTGCGATAGGAGATGTATCCCGCACAGATCTCGTCGGGGCAACTGCTCATGCAGTCATGGATGTCTCCCCCGATCCCGGTACCAGAGTCAATCCTTCGGACCCCAGAGTCAATCTTCTCGTCGCCAAGAAGGTTAACGTCCCTTTCCTCATCGGAAAGCGCACCGATGAGGCCCGGAAGCTCCTAGAGGATGCGGGGCTACAGTACACGGGCCTCGATGGCACCTCTGACGGGGCTCGCGTGGTCACCCAGTCCCCTTCCGGGAACCGTGACGTTTCTCCGGAAACGACGGTGAAGATCAGGACAGTCGGATAAAGAACAACCTATGCCGGGAAATCGCGGTCCAGCGGTCTCAGAGGCGCGACGAATGACTCCCTACCCTTACCTACAACAAGAAGACTCCCGCATTCTAAGCCTGGGGAACAAGCAGAACACCCCGCACGGTGATTAACCCGTGCGGGGTGTTCATTTATGCACGTTCAGCGGAAAAACTACTGGTTGCGCAGCATCTCCGCGACGAGAAACGCCAGTTCTAGGGACTGCTGGGTGTTCAATCGAGGATCACACGCGGATTCATAACGACCCGGGAGGTCAATGTCCGTGATGTCCTCTGCTCCACCGAGACACTCGGTGACATCTTCACCGGTCAACTCAATGTGAATGCCACCCGGGTGCGTACCCAGTTCACGGTGCACTTCGAAGAAGCCCTGCACCTCGTCGATGACATGATCGAAGTGACGGGTCTTGTAGCCATTCGACGAAGTGGTGGTGTTGCCGTGCATCGGATCACACTGCCATATGACACGGTGCCCGGATTCCTCAACCGCCCGGATGATGTCCGGTAGTACTGTCCGAACCTTGTCGTGGCCCATCCTGGCCACCAGTGTGAGCCGTCCGGGCTCGCGGTTCGGGTCGATCCGTTCAGCGTAGGCAACCGCTTCTTCCGGCGTACACCCGGGACCGATCTTCAGTCCGACCGGGTTGGCGATGAGGGCCGCGAAGTTGACGTGGAAGTCTTCCATCCCACGGGTACGTTCACCGATCCACACCTGGTGTGCGGACAGATCATAAAGTTCGGTCTTCCCGTTCTCATCTTCCGCGAGTCGCAGCATTGCACGCTCATAGTCAACGAGGAGTGCCTCATGAGAACAGTAGATGTTCGCCGAATGCAGGTTCTGGTCGTTCACTCCGCACGCGGCCATGAACTTGAGACCCGCCTCGATCTCCTGACCGAGTTGCTCATAACGGGCACCCGCGGATGATGTTGCCACGAACTCGCGATTCCACTCGTGCAACTTGTGGAGATCAGCGGTACCCGAAGACGTGAGGGCACGAACCAGGTTGAGTGCCGCCGACGCATTGGCGTAAGCACGGATCATCCTCGCCGGATCGTGGCGCCGAGCTTCCGCGGTTGCCTCGACCGCGTTAACGATGTCTCCGCGGTAGTTCGGCAGACCGTTCTCATCCAGGTCCGAGGACCGGGGCTTGGCATACTGGCCTGCGATCCGCGCCATCTTGACCACCGGTGTTGAAGCACCGTAGGTCAGAACGACAGCCATCTGCAGAAGCGTCTTGACGTTCGCACGGATGTGCGGTTCAGTGTTCGATTCGAAGGTCTCCGCACAGTCACCGCCCTGCAGGAGAAACGCCTTGCCGAGCGCAACATCGGCGAGCTGCTTCTTCAGCCTCCGAATCTCGGGCGCTACGACAACCGGGGGTACGGATTCCAGGATCTTACGAACATTATCGGCCTGGCGCTGATCCCAGGTCGGTTGCTGCTTCGCGTCCCTGGCTATCACAGCATCGAAGCGTTGCTGAATACCATCGGGCAACGGAGGAAGATCGGGAAGTTCATCTACTGGGAGGTCTACTGTCCAACTCACGCTACATTCATACCACGTGCGCAGTACATCTCCGGCCCCCGACCCCCAAAAAGAAAGCCGCACCGACCCACTGAAAGATAATATCAGTATGCAGACCGGACACGATTCAGGCTGTCAACCGGAAGATACCGTTCACATAACCTAAATTTATCCAGGTTATGTCGGGCATCCACGAGCGCATCATGGTTTCCCTCTGGGAGATCCGGGAGAGTAGGGCGACCGGCCGCCTCCCAGTACTGGCGAAGTTCGTGGGTGAACCGGGGCAGCGAACGGGGCATAGAACGCATATCCCCGAAGAGCTGGGCCAAAACGACGTGATCATAGGCCCCCACCCAGGCCCAGAGTTCCGGGGTTCCGGGCGCATTGGTCAGAAACTCCTTCACCTCATCCCTGATCCTCATGCGGTCCCGCCATAACGGAGAACTGACGTTCGGTAGTTGCGAGAGCACGTTTCGGTTCACCCAGTCATTCGCTTTCCGGGGATCAAACTCCGTGGACACCGCGTAGTACTCACGGCCGTCCTCGCCCACGATCCCGATGGAGACGAGTTCGATCGTACGTCCGTCCTCGATAAATTCGGTGTCATAGAAGAAGCGCACGCTCTGGAACCTCACTGTTCGTCATCAGGCCGATCAAATCGGCGGTGGCGCCCGGATCATGGCGTCATCCTCTCCAGCCTAACGGGGCACTCCATTCCACGGACGGCCCGGGGCAGATAGAATCCCGGATCATGTCCGCTTCCGCCCCGGTGACCGTCGGCGACCGCCTTCCCGACCCACTCTATGTAGGCCTCAGAGCCGCAGCGCTCATCGCGACCGTGATCGCGGTACTCCCGTTCGTGTTCAATACCTCACACCCCGGAAATCAACAACTCCTGCGCTACCACATAGATTTCGATGTCTATCGCAACGGTGGCCGCGCGCTGCTCGATGGAATCGCCCTCTACACCGCCTCATTTCCGGTTGGCGGAATCAAACTGCCCTTCACTTACCCCCCGCTTGCGGCAATCCTGTTCGTCCCAACGGCTTTCCTGGACCGAGACCTAGGCGCCGCACTCCTGAACATCACGAGCGTAGTGGCGCTGTGGTGGTGCCTAGTCGTGGTACTTGAACGGTCACGACCCGGGTGGAGCCGTTCAACCACCTGGTCAACGGCACTGGTGCTCCTTCCCATTGCTCTGCGTCTGGAACCTGTGGCGGAGACGCTCAACTTCGCACAGGTCAACATCCTGCTCATGTTGGCTGTCATCATCGATGTTCTGGGCCGCCGGACAGTACTCCCGAGGGGAACACTCATCGGCCTGGCTGCGGCGATCAAGTTAACTCCCGCCGTGTTCGGTCTCTATTTTCTCGTACGCGGAGACTGGCGTTCCGCGGGTGTCTGTGTCCTCTCCGGCATCGGATTCACTGCGGTTGCATGGACGATCACCCCGTCCAATTCCGTTGAATACTGGCTGCACACCATTTCCGATCCAGACCGTATCGGACAACTCGCGTACACCGGAAACCAGTCGCTCAGAGGTGTTCTCGCACGGACCCTCCCGGAGGGCACACAAACAACCCTATGGCTCATGACTGTCGGACTCATCCTCGCTGCTGTCATCTTCGCCATGATCAGAGCAGTGAACCGCGGTGCGATGACAGGGGCACTCCTCCTGAACGCAACCGTCGCACTCTTATGTTCCCCGGTCGCGTGGACACACCACTGGGTGTGGCTGGCACCCCTCGTGGTGGTACTCGGATTCCGCGCAGTCGATCTCCGGGGCACCCGGTCGGGAGCACTGGCACTGTGGCTCACTGCCCTGTTCACCACAGCCTGCATTGTCGCTCCGCAGTGGACGCTTCCTTACCGAGGGGCCGAGGTCGACTGGTCACCGGGCGCTCATCTCATCGGGAACACCTACGTCCTACTCACTCTGATTCTGATCGGAGCAGTGATCGCGGCACCGGAGATCCTCGGTGGCGATCCGGGGCGACTCGGTGGAGTCAACACGAAACTCCCGGCCTGGCCGGGAGCTATTCTTGTCGCAGTGGGGATCATCATCTCATCGGGGGTGGTCAGCGGTACGGTACCCGGCGTCGTACCCGTTGATGTCAGCCAGGAGGCTGCGGTGGCGATTCGCCACATGCTCACGGGCACCGGAGGTAACGCCGATCCCAGGGTCTCACTACTGGCTGCGATACTGTTCATAGTGGTCATCGCGGTTGTGGTTGTCCCGGGACACGGCTGGAGGGTACTGGCGTTCAGCGCCCCCGTCATCATGCTCTGTCTGCCCGTGCGCTTAGGGGTGTCCACCCAACCACTGACGCTGTTGGTTGTGGGACTACTCGCAGCCGATGCGTTCGCCCCACGAAGCAATCGTCTTCCGGGAGGGCTTCTGAGTGGAATCGCGATAGGTCTCGCGGGGTGGCCACTAATGACCCTCGGCGCGATAGTGGTACGCGGTACCCGCCGTGGACTGGTAACAGCCCTGGTGACCGGAGCAACGACAATGGTAATCCTCTGGCCGGTTGCTGGGTTCCTCCCCGCGTTGACGGGGATATCCCTGGGGTCGGCGCTCAACGCATCCCCGGTGGGATTCCTCGCTCGCACCACCACAGGAACCAGCCCCTTCACGACGGTTGCCCCGGTACTGACCGCCGCAGCTTTCGGCGGCTGGGTACTGTACCGGTTGCACCACTCAACGGCATCCGAGCACGAGAAAATGGCGGTGTGGTTCACCATCCCGTTGCTGGTACTGCCGATGGTATCGGTCCCGCTGTGGTCTCTCGCGGTGCCTCTGGTGGTGATGTTGATGATACGAACCCGGTCGGAAGTGGGTACCGAGCAAGTTCGGAGCACCGTTGCCGCCGCACTCGGTGTCTGGATGCTCCTTTTCTTCTGGCCTCCCACTGCACTCGAAGCCGGGTTCTCCGGCCCCACCTCCGGGTGGAACCCCTTGACGGAGTTCCTCGCGTTGCTTCCCGCATTCTATCTCGTGGTCACCTGGCTGATTTTGGTCCAGAGAAAACCGGCCACGGTCACGGCAGGATAGCGAACACCCGGGCTGGGAACCCGGTTCCGCCCTTCGGCTTCGCCCAGGTAGCTACGATGATGGCGCCGGTCTCCGGAACCTCCTCGAGGTTCGCCATGAGTTCGATCTGCCAGCGGTCCTGCTGGAGCAGGAACAACTCGGTCGGGAGAGTTCCTCCGCTGACCACGACACCGGGATCTGTATCGGTGGTCTCGTGGCCGATGGCGGTGATCCCCCGCTCCTCCAGGAGGAAGCGGACGACCTCGATGTTCCAGGCCGGGTAGTGGAACACGCCGTCAGCGTCGGCGTTGAACATCGCCTCCGCGTCGGGCCAACGTTTCGACCAGCCGGTCCGCAGCGCCACGAACCCGCCCTCGGGGAGGCGGCCGTTCCGGTCTTCCCAGGCGAGGACGTCGTCCACGGTCGGCGTGTAGTCCGGGTTCCCGGCGACCTGTTCCGTGACATCCAGGACGGCGAACGGGAGGATCATCTCGTTGACGGGAAGTTCGTCGAGGGTTCGCGCATCGTTGACGAAGTGGATCGGCGGATCGACGTGGGTCCCCCATTGCCCGACGAACCGGTACTCGTCGACGGTGAATCCGTGCTCGGTGACGGTGAACAGGCGCGTACGGTCCTCGTCGGGGAGTGCCGAGAACTTCGGTTGCCCCGCATGGAATGCGTGGGTCAGATCGACGTAGCGGTGTCTGCTACGGAGCCGGGTGGCGAGTTCCCAGAGTGAATTGTTGTCGGTCATGGTGTGTCTTTCGTGGTCGGGAAAGGGATGACCCCCACAGTCGTCATCGTGCATGTCGACGGCCGCGGGGGTCAGTGTCGGTGGGTGTCACCAGGGTCAGACGGTGGTTCGGGCGTTCTTCGCGGCGGCGACGAGCACCTCGATGCTCGCGGTCGTCTCAGGCCAAGCGCGGGTCTTCAGACCACAGTCGGGGTTGACCCAGAGCTGACGCGGATCAACGGAATCGAGAGCAGCGGCGAGAAGTTCGTCGACCTCTCCGCGGTCGGGGACACGCGGTGAGTGGATGTCCCAAACACCGGGGCCGACGCCGGCGTGGAATCCCGAGTCCTTCAGCGCGGTCAGAACCTGCATCCCGTTTCGGGCGGCCTCGATCGAGGTGACGTCCGCGTTCAGGTCACTGACGGTACCGATGAGCTCGTTGAACTCCGAGTAGCACATGTGGGTGTGGATCTGGATGTTCGCGGCGACACCCGAGGTCGCCAGGCGGAAGGAACCGACGGCCCAGCGGAGGTAGTCGGTCTGCTGCTCGGCCTTCAGCGGGAGGAGCTCTCGGATGGCGGGCTCGTCGACCTGGATGATCTTCGCGCCTGCGTCGACAAGGTCGTCGATCTCATCGCGCAGGGCGAGGGCCACCTGGTCGGCAGTCTCGCCGAGAGGTTGGTCGTCACGCACGAAAGACCAGGCGAGCATGGTGACCGGGCCGGTCAGCATGCCCTTGACGGGCTTGTCGGTGAGCTCCTGGGCGACGCGGAACCAGTCGACGGTCATCGGGGTGGGCCGGGTGACGTCACCGAACAGGATCGGCGGGCGGACGCACCGGGACCCGTAGGACTGGACCCACGCGAGGTCCGTGGAGTGGTAGCCCTCGAGTTGCTCGGAGAAGTACTGCACCATGTCGTTGCGCTCGGGCTCACCGTGGACCAGGACGTCGAGTCCGAGTTCCTCCTGGCGGCGGATGACGTCGGCGATCTCGTCCTTCATAGCCTGCGTGTACTGCTCGTCGGTGAGTTCGCCCTTCTTGTGGGCCGCGCGGGCGCGACGGATCTCGGTCGTCTGGGGGAAGGAACCGATAGTGGTGGTGGGCAGCGGCGGCAGGCCGAGTTCCTCGCGCTGGGCGACGACACGGGTCTCATAGTCGTCGCGGTCGCGGTCGGCGTCCGTGACTGCGGAGGTACGGGACCGCAGCTGCTCGTTGTGGGTGCGGGCCGAACCGCGGCGAGACGCGACCGCCTCGGCGGATTCCTTGACCGCCGCGCGGTCGGCATCGGTGTCCTCACCCGTCAGGGTGCGGGCGAGGAGGGCGACCTCCGCGGCCTTCTCCGCACCGAAGGAGAGCCAGGAGCGCAGCTCGGCATCATCGTCCAGGGAGGTTTCCTGGGCGAGGGAGTAGGGTACGTGCAGCAATGAGCTGGAGGTGGACACGGCGACAGAACCGCGCTCCTTCAGTGCCTTCAGGGTGTTCAGCGCGGCGCTGAGGTCCGTGCGCCAGATGTTACGCCCGTCGACGACTCCGGCGACAAGCAGTTCTGTTCCCTTCCAGGACGGGAGGAGATCCCCATCTGCAATCGCGGTGGCGTCGGAACGGCGCTCATCGGTGCGGCCTGTAACGAGATCGACGCCGATAGCGGCGACACCGGTCCCGGTGAGGGTGCGCACGGCGACGTCGCCGTCACCGAAGTAGGTCTGGACCAGCAGCTCGGGAGCACCGGGGACGGCGGCCGCAGCGGCGGCGAGACGCTCGTAAGCGACACGGGTGCGCTTGAGCAGATCATCACGGCGACCGGCGTCGGAGGCCACATCGGTGACCAGCCAGGGTTCATCGAACTGGATCCAGGTGACACCGGCCTTGGCAAGGTCGTCGATGAGCGCGACGTATGCGTTCGTCACCGATTCAAGGTGGTCCAACGCATCTGAGCCATCGGTGGTCCGGGCGAGAGCAAGATAGGTCAGCGGGCCGATGACAACCGGACGAGCGGGCAGACCCGCTGCAACCAGTTCCCTGACATCCGCGACGAATGCCTCGTCATCAAGTTCAAAACGAGTGTCCGCCGTCAATTCCGGGACGATGTAGTGGTAGTTGGTGTCAAACCACTTGGTCATCGCGGATGCGGGAAGCTCCGAGGTGCCGCGGGCCGCAGCGAAGTAACGGTCGATAAAGGCGGGCAGATCATCCCCCTCGCCGGTGCTGTCATGATCGGTGATGTCCGCGACCCGCCGCGGCAGTACCCCGAGTAGTGCTGAAGTATCCAGAACCTGATCGTAGAAACTGCGACCGATGGTGGGTACAGAATCCAGGCCTGCGGAAACCAGATCGGCCGCGGAGTTTCGGGCCAGAACCCGAGCTGTCTCCGCGAGGTCGGATCCGGTCGATGAATCACGCCAGTAGGTTTCCAGCGACTTCTTCAGCTCTCGCTTCGGTCCAATGCGGGGTACGCCGACGACAGTGGCGGTAATCGAGTTACTCATGATGGATGGAGGGTCCTTTTGTTCGTCTTGAACAGATCAGATGTCTGACCGCTGGGGCGGCCCAAGGTGGCCTGTGGCCATGCAGACAAGCCAATACTAGACCGCTTGGTCTGTCAAGCGTGTGGACACCAAACCACCCACCGACTCACATCCCCAAAACCATCGAACACCCAAGCATCCTGCCAAAACTATCCGTTCAACAGGGCAGATAACACGCATGTTGCGATCCCCCACCGAATCAACACCCCCTACGCCAACCACCCCCGGAGCATTGCCAGATCCAACTCTGACCACCAGTTCCACGGACCGGTCTGTCTAAGCGAATGTTCAGGGTCCGGAACCCCACCCCGATATTCCACGGACGTTGCTTAAATCCCCAGACAGGCGCGTAACATGGGTATCATGAACGAAGCCACCAGCGGCATTCCACCCCGTACCCGCGCGGTACTCGCCGTCCTCGCGGTAATCCTCCTGGCTTTCACCACCTTCGTGGTCGTGAAGTCAGTGACCTCTGAGCCATCAGGTCTCAACACAACCGCGGAGGCCTCCCCCCATGCGATGAACCCATCATCAACGAGCTCCACACCCCCTTCAACCAGTGAGTCTTCGTCAGATCAGGACATTAGTCCCGCACAATCGACCACGCACCCCGCATCGGTGGATCCACGGAAGGAATCCGATCCGGCTTCGGTTCGACCACTGGTCCCGGTACCTGACGCCGGAGCAGGTTCGGCTGACATCCCGCCGTCACCGACACCGGATTCTCCCAGTGGAAACACCGATCACACCCCCGTCGCTGCACATGTCGCGCACCCGATTCCTATTGCACCACCGCTCATTCCCACACCCGCAGCCGTGATGAACCTTCCCGGCCACAATCCCAACGTAGGACCCGCCCCAGGTGAAACCGGGATCTTCCGGATGACTGGTCCAGCCCCGGTGGAGAGAGCAGATTACGGGCCGATGGCGTACGTGCTCCCACTGAATCCCCCCGGCCCGCAGAACAGCATGGTCCGGTGGGTCCGTGGGATGGGAGTATCGCCGACCTCCGCCGACCGGGGTACGGTCTATGTCCTCGGCCACGCGTGGGCCCAGCAGTGGCTGGTGTTCAACGGTTTCTCCGAACTGGCGACGCGTTCCGTGAACCTTTCGGCTCCGCCACAAATGGTTCCCGCCTATGGTGGGGGCACTGTACGCCGTTGGGCGACGCCGGTCCTCAACGGTTCCCTGATCACACTGTCGGACGGCACGGGACGTCAACGACAGTGGGTGGTCGACAATACCTGGCTCGTCCCGAAGTCAGACGCCATCAACGACATCGAACTCAACTCAACCGATATTCCGGGACGGATCATTCTCATCGCATGCGCCGTAGGCGGGGGCCGCGACCTGGACTACAACGTAATCGTGTCCGGCCACCTGGTCTGACCCCAGCACGAAAACAACCCTGTTCAGGACGATGTGTGTGGCAGCGACGTTTTCAGCGCTGATCCAGCCTGCACGTCTATGCCTTACGCACGACCGATGACTTCAACTGCATCGCTCCAAACCCCTCGATTCGACAGTCAATGTCGTGGTCCCCAACTCCGTCAACGAGGCGGATTCCCTTGACCTTCGTACCCGCTTTGATGGGCTGAGCCGCTCCCTTCACCTTCATGGTTTTGATAACGGTAACGGTATCTCCGTCCTGCAAAACATTACCTACGGCATCCACAATCACGGGAGTACCCGGATTCTCCGACTCACCGAGCTCCTCGCCCGGCGCCCACTCATGGGCGCACTCCGGGCAGATGATCAGGGCGTCCATCGGATAGGTGTACTCGCAGGTGCATTCGGGACACGGAGGTGTGGTATCAGTCATGACCTCCATCCAACCATGTGCTGTGTGCACCTCACCATACGGGCCCCTCCCGAGATGGAGCCTTCGAGCACACACCCCTCCGGGTACTCCAGATCCTCGCACTATCCTCGGATAACGCCAGAAGAAGCACGATGTTGACGCAGATCGCCGCAACCGGTAAGACCGCATCGAGTTGTTCTCCCATGGCTTTGAAAATGACGCCGTCTGCCAACAGATTGAACAGCGCAAATCCGAGCAACCATATTCTCGAGCTGCCACTGCCCCGCCAGGTACGCCAGGCGCAGATCAACAACCCCACGTAGCTGACTCCACGTAGTATCTGGACGATACCTCCGAGTACCGGGTCGATTTCTGCGGTGAGTCGCTCCACAGCCTGGACATCGATGATGACGTCGAAAAAGACAGCAACGAATGCAAGGAACACTCCCGCGATCACCGAATTCGGCCTGCGGTCGCCGTCTTCCTTCGCGCCAGACGACCGGAGCACCTCATGCAGGTCTGAGTCAGGGCTCGCTGCGGCGCCGGCAGCGGGATCACCGAGGTCGGGATATCCGCACGCTGCTCGTACCACGGCCCACGGCATTTGATCGAAATCCTGGTCCGGGATGACCCCTGTCAGGTCGACCACCGGCAAGTTCCCATCAGTCCGCACCTCATCTCCGCCGCCGTTCCGGGAATGGTAGCCGGTTGAGAAATTCTCGATTACCCGGTGTTGGATCCGTGCATCCGACCCCTCCAAGCAATTGACGATGTAGTCACGCTCGACGTCGATATTTGCATCGACTTTGTGGGTAATCTGCAATGTGAAGAGAGACAGACCCACAGCACGGTCATAGGTACCTGCGGCGAGCCAATCTGCCCGGATTCCCCCCGGCAGGAACCACCCATCAGGGCACCGCCAGAAGCGAACGTGGTGGCGTTGTGACGCGTTCCCATCCACCTCCTGCTGATACGCGAAACACTGCTTCCGCCCAAAAACCAGGAGTGGACTGACAGGAGCGTGAGGATAACTTTTTCGGAGCAAAGCCGAACGGATTATTCCGAGGGAACTACGCATCGTGATGTCGTCGGCGAGGCGCCATCCCGCTTTCGTCATGGCGGTGTGTATCTCACGGGCGCTTCCGTCGAATGCGAGATTGATCGGATCACCCAACAATCCGTCGGATGTCCGCGCCCGTCCGATGAAATAGTTGGGAACGTAGATCGCGGTCAGAAGTGTGTGTATTCGAGGGAGAACCAGATAAGCGACTATCCCCCAGAAAGGTAGCAGAAGAAGCAGGTGTAGAAGTCTGGCGCTGAAAGAAGCACGGAAGACGTCGATGGCGAGGACGGTCGCGGCAAGTGTAGCGATGATGAAAAAGAAGAGATCGATGATCCGTCCCGAGTGAGTCACCCAGGTTGGCCTCGTATGGATCTTTCCCGGAACGGCCCCCGGAAATGGAGTACTCACTCCCCCGGGGATTTTTTCTGGCCGAAGCCCGGCTCCGTTCCATCAGGATAACCGTTACCGGCAGCGAGGGACTGCTTGACGTCCGCTGCATAGCAATCCACGTACTCATTGCCGGTCATATCAACGAGAACCTTGATGATATGGTCCGTCAGCGCCCGCGCAGCTTCATAGCTATCGGACGAGAGTCCTCTTGATGTGACGAACTGAATCGGGTCAATGGGACTTCCGATGTGCATGCCAACCTTAGCGGGCCGTGGCACCCAAGTACCGATCGGGTTCGCCTTACGAGTACCGAACATGGCGACGGGTATCACCGGTGCCCCCGTCGCCAATGCCATACGCGCCACCCCCGTCTTTCCCCGGTAGATGCGGCCGTCCGGTGAGCGTGTCCCCTCCGGATATATCCCCAGAACCTTACCCTGACGCACGAGCTCGATTCCGGTCTCGATGGCAGAGCGTGCGGCATCTCCGGAACTCCGGTCGATGGGAACCTGACCGACAGAGAGGAAGAATGCGCGTTGCAGCTTACCGATGATCCCCTTTCCCGTGAAGTACTCCTGTTTCGCAAGGAACGTGATCCGACGGGGGATCAGCAACGGCAGAAAGAAGGAGTCCATCACGGTCTGGTGGTTGGACGCCATGATCGCGCCACCGGTCGCCGGAACGTTCTCTACACCGCGGACATCAGGACGGTTGTATACCCGCAGGAACGGCCCGATCACGACATGTTTGAACAACCAGTACCACTTGATCTTCATGGCGTTATACGCTCCTTCGACAAGACGAAAAGACTCGTTCTACCGGCCCACTGATCAGTAATGCACCATGTGAGTCAGGGCTGACGGGTTGCAGCTCGGGTATCAGGTGTCTCCCCGGGCCAAGTCCGCCACGCCGATCATACCTGCGTCAGCACCCAGCTCTGCTGTGGCCAAACGAGCAAGGGGACGGTGCCCAGCTCCAACGATCGCCCCCGTGAAGTGAGAACGCGCATCCTCCAGCCACAGATCGGCATCCGTCGAGACCCCTCCCCCGATGACGATCAGTTCCGGGTCGAGCACATCAGCGACAACGCTGAGCCCCTGTCCCAACCACGCGGTGTAATCCCGTACCGCCGCAACCGCGACCGGATCGTCACCTCGAGCGGCGTCCATGATCACCCGTCCGGTGAGTTCCCCACTTCCGCTCTCGCGGTAATCTGCAGCGAGACCGTACGTATCGTCGGCCCCGGCCACGATGATCTCCCGGGCGGTGTCGACCAGAGCAGTACCTGAACAGTAGCGCTCGAGACAACCGAATTTTCCGCACGAACACGGACGACCGTCACGGACGACAGTGAGGTGGCCGAACTCTGGGGCGGTGCCGTATGCACCCCGGTAGAGTTTTCCCTCGATCATGAGCGCACCACCGATACCGGTACCCACCGCGAACAACACCCAGATTCGACTACCCCGGGCAGCCCCAAAACGGTACTCACCCCACGCCGCCGCGTTCGCATCGTGCTCAAGAGTGACCGGAAGTCCCAACTGCTCCTGGAGTATGTCCCGAACCGGAGCGTCCCGCCACGGCAGGTGGGGGGCAAAACGCACCGTGGTGCATTCGGGATCAAGGAACCCGGCTACCGCGAGCCCCACACCGGTCACCTGTTGGCGACGACGGTAATGGGACACGATTTCGGTGACTGCGGTTTCAAGTTCTTCAGCGGTTCCGGGGGTTGGCACCTGCGTGGTGTCGATGATGTGGCCTTCGGCATCCACCGCCGCACCCCGCAGGTTGGTTCCGCCGATATCGAACCCGACGGTGACCGAACCCGATGGGAGTGGCATGTTCGCACCTTGTTTCTGTGACGTCTTGTTCAACAACCTGGCCATTATATCGGGAAGAGAGCCGTACTCCCCACTTGCGGTACGGTTGGCGGGTTTCTAAACCGATGCAGTTCCTTCCAGAACACGCCTCAAGCGGGCGCCCATGATGTCCCACGTCCAGTTACCGAGTACATGCTGCCGCCCGGCAACACCCATCCGGGATCGCAGATCTGCATCTCCGAGAAGACGGTTCAGCGCTTCAGTCAACGCTCCGGTGTCACGCCCACCGACAACGATCCCGGTCTCCCGAGTGACGGTTTCCGGTGCGCCTCCGGAATCACCGGCGATAACCGGTACACCACTGGCCTGAGCCTCGAGGTACACAATTCCCAGTCCTTCCACATCAAGCCCGCCCCCCCGGGTACGGCACGGCATAGCGAACACATCTGCTGCCGCAAGCAGGCGTCGCATCGCCTCGAAATCGAGTTTCCCGGTCAACTGCACACTATCCACGAGGTTCGGTGTGATCATGGCCGATAGACGCCTCCGGTAGCTACCCTCACCAACGATGAGTAGCCTGACTTCAGGATTCACCGCAAGCACCCCGGGCATCGCACGAATCAGCTGATCCTGGCCTTTTCTAGGGACAAGGCGGGAAATACAGACGACCAGAGGTGCTTCCCCCGGAATACCGAACTCACGCCGGGTAGCTTCTTTCTCCGCCTCGTCCGCCGGGCAGAACACATCCGTGCTGACGCCTGACGGCAAGGCGCTGAATGTGGCAGCAGGACCGAAGGCACTCCGGAATCTACCGAGTGTGTAATTGGAGATGTAGGTGACATGGTCGCACTGGGATCCGATGCGGCGGAGCATCGCTCTTGCCCCCGGGATCATCGACCACCCGACCTCGTGTCCATGCGTCGAAGCCACTATCCGGCGGGCACCAGCTTGCCTCGCAGCTGGTGCGAGGAGAGCAAGAGGGGCGGCAGCTCCGAACCAAACCGTGTCAATCTTCTCTGCACGAATCACGCCCTGCATCGCCCGGGCAGTGGCGGGGGTCGGAAGCATGATCTTCCTGTGCCAGCGATGGACGCGATAGGGAACATCGGCATCATGGGAAACCGCTGCGGCCCGGTCCTGGGTCGAGGTAAATACCACCGTCTCCTCGGGATCCAACGTCCCGATAAAATCCCTGAGATACGATTGGATTCCACCGAGTGCGGGTGGAAAATCATTGGTGACCAGAAGAGTCCGCGTCATCGGGTAAGTCCGCGCTAGTAGCGACGCGCGCCAAAGAAAGGCATCGAATCCATCGGCACCGCCTGCACAGGAATCCCGAAATCCGAGGCATGGACCACCATTCCGTCACCCGCATAGATTCCTACATGGGTGGCTCCGGGATAAAAACCGATCACGTCGCCCGGCTGAAGCTGGTCCCGGCTCACCGGGACACCATCCGCCATCTGCGCCTGAGAGGTGCGCGGCAACCGTTTGCCCTGTTGCGCGTACGCCCAGACCACCAACCCTGAACAGTCGAAAGAATCAGGACCGGTGGCACCCCAGACATACGGCGCCCCGATCTTGGACATCGCCTGTTCAAGTGCCGACATCCCTGACGGATTCATGCCCATAATTCCGTCAAGAGAATGGTCTACGGGCCCGTTCTTGTTGATCCAGGCGAGTTTCTCGGTCGCAGACATGTTCTCGACCCGATTCCGGATATCCGTTATAAGGCGTTCAAGATCAATACGCTCCGCTTCCAACTTCGCACGTCTGGCTCTGAGCTCACCGGCGCGGAACTCAGCCTGTGCCTGCGCCCTCGACACCTTTCCCCTGGCGCGTCCCGCATCCGCACGGGCCCTCTTCAGCTCATTGAGCGCATCCGAGTATCGACGAGACAGGGCATTCATATATGCTGACCGATCAATCGCTTCCTGCGGCCCAGCGGCATCGATCAACATCGTGAGAGGATCAACGGCCACCCCCCGGTAACGAGACTGGGCGATCCGGTCGACCTCAGCTCTGGCCCCGTCAACCTCACGATCAGCCTGCTCTGCACGCTCGCGGGCCTCATCGGCACGTTTCCGGAGTTCCTCAACCTCGCGTTCCCTCTCGGCAAGTTGTTCCTCAAGCTGCTTCACCTCTTCATTCTGCACCTCAGCCTGGTGAGAATTCCGGCCGAGTTCCTCGATGAGGAATCCGAGATCCTGTGGCGCCTCAGCCTCTGCCTGCACCCCCTCTGGGTCTGCGACGGCAGGAACCGACGGGCAGAACATGAGACCAACGACAGCAACGCTGGCGAAGATCGACTGACGTCGACGCAACCTGAAGAACTGCAACGGTGTTCAACTTTCCGAGAGTGTGGTTCATTAAGGGAACAGACCGGGAGAGCGATCCGCTTCAAACGACTATAGAACGTTAGCGGGTCTTCCGAAAATACCCCTGGGATGACTGCGAGCGGAGTTCAGCGACGATCCACACTCTTCACCGGTACTTCACTGGATCAGCGCTCCGACACCCTGAACTGACGAACCGCCATCCGGGAAACCCGAATGGCGGAACGGAAGTGGTCACCGAGGTGAATCAGTAACGAACCGCTGAATGGAACGGCATGTAGTCGAGTGAGGTCTCGGAGAGCGGGGTGCCCGACTGAATCGCATGGATGACAGTTCCATGTCCCGAGTAAATTCCCACATGGGACGCGCCTGAGTAGAAGGCTATGATGTCTCCGGCCTGAAGATTATTGAAGGAAACGGGCGTTCCACCTGCAGCCTGTGCATAAGACGTACGGGGAATGTGCTTGCCCACCTGGGCGTAAGCCCAGGAGGTCAGACCCGAGCAATCGAACGCATTCGGACCCGTGGCACCCCACACGTAGGGGGATCCGATCTTTGAGCGGGCGGCATCGACAACACGCTGCCCATCAGCAGCCGGCGCAGCAACGAACTGCTGCTCGAGCGGAGCCGCCGCGATAGCGGAGTAATTGGCCTGGGCTGCCTGTCCCGCGAGTGAAGGAACCCACTCGGAAATGCCCGGCACCGATGCGATGTTCGGAATATTCTCCAGACCCGCAACCTCAAAGGAGAGGTCAGTATTGGGAATGTAAACCTCCGCGGCCTGTGCCGGGGAGGTCAGAGCGGCGGTAGCTCCGAAAGTTGCAGCGGATGCGATTGCTGCCCGCTGGACCGTCTTGTTACTACGGCGGCTGTGCTTACCCACGAATGAATCTCCAAATCTTCCAGTGTGTTACCTGCCGGGTTAGCTGTCGGGCTCGGAAGCGGAAGGCTCCTACCCCACTCCACGGCCATCGTGCGACGGTGGTCGTTCTCGTGTGGGATTCACCCCAGAGTTACTTTGGGTGTCGGGTCCCCGGCTCGCGGTATCGATTCAGGCAGACTCTCTGCCGTCTGTCGAAGGTGCGAAAAGGTGTGTATTTCGGTTTTCATTGGCGGTGCTTCCGGGACTATCCCCGTCGCCTGCCGCAATGTCTCAATCAGATTACGAAACGGATAACAACATGTCCACTCAAACCGTCAATCCAAGGACGTTATCGCTCCGTTATCGTTTCTCAACCGGACCTCAACCAAACCATCAGCCCCGTCCCCCCTGGCAAGCTCCCCAACTGCACAGTCTAGCAAAAAAGGCACTGACCAGCAGTTTACCGCAAATTCCAAATAGCCTCGAGAAACATGTCCCCTCGCCAACCAAACACAGTATCTAGTAGCAGATAAATATTTGTGGTACTCGTCACATATTCCGAATCGAGGTCCGAATACAGCGAATCCGATGAAGACGACCACCGGCCTCCACTATCCGGAGGCACCCAAACCCTGCCCCCCCCGCTAGGTTCCTAGCAGGATAATGCGCCCTGCAGACTCCGACTTCACGTCCACCCAGCAGGTTCCGGTTTCCACCGCGCCCAGACATTGCGCCGATACAACGTCATCAGTACAACTACACCCCAGGGAGGCCCCCTTTGTATCACCGCGCCCCAAAACTGATCACTATCCCAAGCAGAATCGACGAGAACCCACTCGGGCATCTGGGAAGACAATGCCGAGCACCTACCGTTTACCTGTCATCAGCAGCAGTCGAAAATCGAATTTGTGAAGTATCGGCCCCACTTCGGTTCGCCTCACGCCACGAGCTGTCCTCGAATCCGCTTACCTCGGAAACACCGTTGGATAGCCCGCAGCAGTGTCACGCACCCGCAGATGCCCGCACAAGGGGAACAGAGGAACACTAACGCCACTGACTTTGGAAGTACCGGAAAACGGGAAACCCCGGATATCCCTGCCACTTTGAATGTGGCCGGAGATCCGGGGTTTCACCGATTTCGAAGAACCGGAAATGATTCTAGTTGTCGAACCCGCGGGCACGATCCTCAGCACGAACCGATTCCTGCAACCTCCGCAGCATCTCGGTCTCTTCGTGATGATTCGATTCCTCAATCTCACGTGCCTTCGCCGCGATATCTTCGGGGTCAGCCTTGAAGAAACCTCCGCGTCCGGGGTGCCCGGCGTAACCGAGTTCGTTCATTTGCTTCGGTACCTTCGCACCAGCATATTCGAGCGGAATCGGGTGACCGTGCTCATCCACCGGTCCGAGCGGCTGGTGGACCTCGACGAATGCACCGTTCGGCATCTGATTAATGATGCCTGTCTCAATACCGTGCTCCAGGACCTCTCGATCAGAACGCTGGAGCCCGATGCACAGACGGTACGTCATGAAATAAGCCAGAGGCGGAAGTACAACCAACCCGATACGACCAATCCAGGTCATGGCGTTCAAGGAGATATCGAAGTGCAGAGCAAATAGGTCATTTCCACCGGACAAGGTCAGTAGGAAGTAAAAAACCATCGCCATGACACCAATCGAGGTACGCACCGGCACGTCCCGCGGACGCTGGAGCAGATTGTGATGAGCGTCGTCGCCCGTGATCTTCTTCTCTATGAACGGGTAGGCGAACAGCAGGCCGACCAGGATACCGAGCATCACAGCGACCCAGAACACCGCCGGAATCGTGTGGTTACCGAAATACAGCTCCCACGCAGGCATGACACGGGCAGCACCGTCAGTCCACAGCATGTAGATATCCGGCTGGGAACCGGCCGAAACCTGCGACGGATTGTACGGACCGAGGTTCCAGATAGCGTTGATCTGGGTTATACCTGCGAGCAGCGCAAGAAGACCAAAGGTGATCAAACCGAATGCCACGGACTTCACAGCGAACACCGGAAGAATACGAACGCCAACGACGTTGTTCTCCGCACGTCCAGGCCCTGGGAACTGGGTGTGCTTCTGGAACCACACGAGCGCCAGGTGCGCAGCGATGAGTGCGAGAAGAATACCCGGTATCAGCAGTACGTGAGCGATGTAGAAGCGATCCAGCATCAGGTCAGAGGGGAAATCGCCCCCGAAGATCAACCAGTGCATCCAGGTGCCGACAACCGGGAGTGAGATGACGATGGCGGACATGATTCGTAGACCGACACCGGAAAGCAGGTCGTCGGGAAGTGAGTAGCCGAAGAAGCCCTCAGCCACGGAGAGCAGCAGCAGGATACAACCAATGATCCAGTTTGCCTCACGCGGACGCCGGAAGGCGCCGGTGAAGAAGATACGCATCATGTGGACCATGATCGAGACGGCGAACATCAGAGCCGCCCAGTGGTGTAACTGGCGGATGAACAGGCCACCGCGAACCTCGAAGGAGATGTTCAGGGCAGTCTCATAGGCGCGCGACATCTCCACGCCTCGCAGGGGAGCATAGGTCCCGTCATAAATGACCTTGGTAATCGACGGATCAAAGAAGAGGGTGAGGTAGATCCCGGACATCAACAGAATCACGAAACTGTAAAGCGCGATCTCACCGAGGAGGAACGACCAGTGGGTCGGAAAGACCTTATTGATCTGGGTGCGCATGACACCGGAGATGGTGAGCCGTGAATCGAGGTTGTCGGCTACTTGGGCAAGTTTCTTGTTACTCATGAGCGACGCTCCCAGAAGGCCGGACCAACCGGCTCGATGAAGTTGCCAGCCGCGACGAGGTAACCCTCATCATCGACGGTGATCGGAAGCTGCGGAAGTGCGCGGGCAGCGGGACCGAACACCGGCTTGCAGAACTGCAGCACGTCGAACTGCGACTGGTGACACGGACAGAGAATACGATTGGTCTGCTGTTCGTACAGCGAGGTCGGGCAACCGATGTGGGTACAGATCTTCGAGTACGCGTAGTAGTCACCATAGTGGAAGGCCTCTTGGCCCACACGCTGAACGGCACGGGCTGCGTCAGCACTACGAAGGCGAATCAGCATGACCGGGTTACGGGGCCCGTGAATCGAGTGCATCTGCTCCGTGTAGACGTCAGCCTTGGGATCGTAGGCGTCACCGTCGTTCACGTAGCTCACCGGCAGTGGGTAAACCGTCTCCATGCCGCCGGCCTCCATGTCCTCGGGACGCATACGGGTCAACCGTGTGATCCCCTGGGTTGTCATATGACCGTCATGTTCGATAGCGATGGCACCGGTGTCCCGGCCCAGATAGAGTTTTTCACCGTGGTCGAACAACGTCCACCCGGACGTCCATAACGTACCGTCACCCTGTATACCGAGAGGGCCCTTCTTCCAGGGATTCTTGACCATTCCACCTAATGGGACAAACATCGCGAGACCAGCGAGCACCGCGCTGCCTCCCATGATTCCCATGAGCACCTTACGGCGGCCGAGAGTCGAGGTCTCCCAGGAGTCATTCAACAGTGCGACAATGGTCTTTCGGTCGACCTCATCGGAGGGACCGTCGTGACGACGCTGGACCGCCACCTCTTCAGGGATGAACTTCTTGACGAACTCGACCGCTCCGATACCCAGGGAAAGCACCGACAGACCGAGCGTCAGTCCGAGAAGCGGCGTGTAAAGGGAGTAGGCCCACAGCCCATCCTGGCCGAGATACTTGTACTCCCAAGGCCAGAAGATGTAGATCGCGATACAGGCCATGGCCATGACACCACCGAGACCGAACCAGAATCCGACGGTCCTAACCGCACGCTTTTCAGCGGGATCATTATCCAGCGGGAAACGCTCTTTACGGTAGGCGACCGTGACCTCATCGAGCTCGGTACCCAGACGGGCGAGCTCCTCATTAGTCATCGCGTTGAGTTCCTGCGTCGTGTACTTCTTTTCGGTGTTGCTCATGAGCGCGATCCAATCCACAGAGCGGCGGCGACGAGAACCACGATGCCGAACAGCCACATCAGGAGGCCTTCAGCGACTGGTCCGACACCACCGAGACCGTAACCACCCTGGTCGGGGGTTTCCTTGACGGACTTCAGGAAGGCGATAATGTCCTTCTTCTCATCCGGAGAGAGCTGGCGATCGGAGAACTTCGGCATATTCTGGGGCCCGGTGAGCATGGCCTGGTAAATCTCCTGCTCATTAGCCGGTGCCAGTGGCGGTGCGAACTTACCCGAGGACAAGGCTCCACCCTTACCCGTGAAGTTGTGACATGACGCGCAGTTGAGTCGGAAAAGATCCGAACCACGGGCAACGTCGGCCGGGTCGATTTTGCCGTTGTAGTTCTTGCCCCGGAGGCTGTCGAGTGCGACGGTTCCGTCCTCATTACGGACGATACCGGGACCGCCGCCGTTGGCGTTGACATAAGCGGCCAGCGCGAGAGTCTGCTCTTCGTTGTACCGAGCGGGCTTCCGCTCCGCCTGAGCGTTGTTCGACATCATCGGCATCCGGCCACTGTGAACCTGGAAGTAGACGGCACCTTCACCGACGCCTATCAGTGAAGGACCACGGTCCTTCACACCCTGGAGGTTCGCCCCGTGGCAAGTGATGCAGGCGGTGTCATAGAGATCCTTGCCCTCCTGGATCATGGACTGTTCATCCTTGGCCGCGGTAGCGGTCTGAACATCAGGTGTCAGAGCGCCAGCCAGGAGGCCGGCGCCAGTCAGTCCGACCGTCAGCGCGACGGCACCAGCTACGGTGCGCCGAACCTTGCGGCGGTTCTTGACCTTTTTGGCCGAGGCCGCTGCTGATGCGGCGGTCCCGGTGGTCTGTGGGTTGGTTTCCATCATTTTCCTTATTACGTGTGCTCGGAAAGTGAAGGGCTGTAGGCCTGTGCGCGGATACCCGGGGGTGAGTCCGTGATCGCGTCGGCGGCTACGGCCTACTTAATGAAGTAAATAGTGATGAACAGTGCGATCCAGACGACGTCGACGAAGTGCCAGTAGTACGACACGACCATCGCTGCGGTTGCCTGGGCCGGCGTGAACTTCGACTTGCTGACCCGGATCAGGACGACCACGAAAGCGAGGACACCCGCGAGAACGTGGGCCGCATGGAATCCGGTGGTGATGTAGAAAACCGAACCGTAGACACTGCCCTGAATCGTCAATCCCTCATGCACCGCGTGCGTGTACTCGTACATCTGGCCCCCGAGGAAGGTCAGACCCATCAGAGTAGAGATTGTGTACCAGATCCGCAGGCTGAAGACGTCCCCCCTTTCCGCAGCGAAGACGCCCCACTGCGCGGTGAACGAAGAGGCCACCAGAATGGTGGTGAACACCAACGCATACGGGACGTTGAGAAAGCTGGTCCCATGGTCCCAGCTCTCCCCCTGGCCGTTGGCGCGAGACACGAAGTACATCGCGAACAGACCAGCGAAGAACATCAATTCCTGCGACAGGAACACAATGGTGCCGACACTGACCATGTTGGGTCGGTTCAGTGCCGCAACACGTTGCGTTGCTGCCATTCCTGGGTTTCCTACTGCGCTCGTCACGTCAACCAGTATGGTCGGTTTTCAGGTTTAAGTCATCTCACGCCCCCCACGACAATCAGTCGATTATCAAAAGGTGCAGGTTCTTCCAGGCGTTCCTTAAATTATCCGGAAATTTTCCTGGACCGTGGAACTTTCCGCCTCTTCCATCCGACGCACGATTTTCGCAGGTAGCAGGGCCACACCCCCTCACCCCCTCCCCCACATTGCGTCATCCGCGGTAAATCCTAAACACCCCCCAGAGGACCATCGGGGACGGAACGGAAAAACAGATGTTACCCATCTCACATTTTAGACCGACTGGAATTGCGCCCTCTACAACTTTAGTTTGACCCCCGCTCACCAGGGTTTTTAATGCAGCCAGCGCGTTACGGATCGCCTAGCCCCACCGGAAAGTTCAGGAGAGGGAAATTCACCGCAGGCATTCTTCTTCGCGGAGGCACATTCCGACTCCTCCGCGCCATGTCCCCCCACCACCCTCTCTGCCCATACATAAATAAAGGTGGAGAAGCGGAACACGACATAATCACGTCAAATCGCCAACTTCTGAGACGAGATGACTCCACGAGGAGGATCGTACAGGTATTCGACAACGAAACGAGAGCCTGTACCATTTCCACCGACATGTTCAACAGCACAACATCACGGATCACCAACGACATAGCAAAACCACAGTACCCCGCCCGTAAAATAAGGGCGGGGTACTGTGGGGCGTCCTCCGGAAGGCTGGAGGACCGCTAATTTCGACCGATACGCCGGTCAGTGCTTCTCGGGTGGAACGCCGTACTGCAGATTGAGCATCGTGGCAAAGATGATGAGTAGCACAGCCCCGATACCGACCAGCCAATATGCCATGAACACGACGCCGTATCCAAGAAGCGCAATAGCACAGGTCATCGCGAAAGGCCAGATGGACGAGGGACTAAAGAACCCGAGCATCCCGGATCCATCCTCAACCTCAGCTTCCTCCCAGTCCTGGGGAAGGATGTCCATACGACGTTCGGTGAAATGAAAGTAACCGCCGAGCATCAGTGCAAGTGCCGCAGACAGTGCGAGACCGGTCGCGCCGACCCACTCCAGGCCCTGAATATTCGCGGAATCATTGAGGTGCATGGTGGATACGATGTAGATCACGGTCATGACCACCATGAAAACAGTGATCCCGTAGAAAATCTTGGAGGCATTCCTCATTGTTGGTCAGCTCCCTTTACTGTGCGGTCTTGTTGAGGTCGACGGTGTTGCTGCCGGGGCTGACGGAACGTGTGTCGGTACGTCCGGGAAGGAACGGGCTGGTGCTCGTCGCGTAAGGAGCCTCGCCGATCGCCTTCAGCGCCTCGGAGTTCGGGGCATCCGGATTCTCCATCCGGTATCTAAGATACTCGGTGAACCGCTCCGGAGAGACAACCCGGATCTCCAGGTTCATCATCGCATGATAGGTACCGCACATCTCGGCACACCGTCCGACAAATGCGCCTTCCTCCTCGATCTTTGCAACCTGGAAACGGCGCTCGGAGAGGTTCGCTTCCGGGTGCGGGAACGCATCACGCTTGAACAGGAACTCCGGGATCCAGAAGGAGTGAACAACATCCGCGGAAGCGAGATCGAATTCAATGGCGGTTTGCGAAGGAAGCACCAGAACGGGAACCTCCTCCGTAGTTCCCACGGTCTCGATCTTGTCAAAATGGAGGTAGCTCAAATCGGACGAAGGCTTGCCATGAATCGGACCGGCTTCCTTCGGATGATGTGCCTCACCCTCCGCGCCACGGGTCGTCTCGAAGCCCTCATGCTGCTGCGCGGCCGCCTGGCGTGCCTGATCAGTTCCGTCATACAGGTTTCCTGTCGGGGACAGCTCAGCAGCGACCTCCCCGTAACCAAACTTCCAGTTCCACTGGAAAGCAGTCACATCAACCTTGACCTTGGGATCCTTGTCCAGCGCGGTCACCTTGTCCTGGGTCTGGACAGTGAAGAAGAAGATGGTCAGAACGATGAGAATGGGCATGACGGTGAGAACCAGCTCGACCGGAACGTTGTAACCGACCTGCTTCGGAAACTCACCCTTCCCCTGTTTCTCAGCACGCTTCGCCGAAAACATAAAGAGGGAATAGAGCATGAGCCCCCACATCACTGCTCCGATGATCCAGGCCGCGACCCAGATCCAGACCCAGAAGTTACCCATGGCCGTGGCCTCAGGCGTAATTCCCTCCGGCCATCCAAAACGGAGAAGATGGCCGATCGTTCCGCCTGGCGCCTCGACATCACAGCCGGTCAGTGCAAGACTGCCCGCACCGATGGTGCCCACGAGCATCGCCTTGCGCCTGAAACCACGCTTGTTTCGCTGTTCCACGTGTGTCTGCCTTCCTGTCCACACTAAAAATATAAGGACGTCAACGCCCTTCCTAACTTCGCAGACTATCGCATCCGGGCCGGGAAACCACGCCGTCTGCTGTCGCTGCACCGACGTGACCGTTTCACGCCTTATAGAACGGTGAGGATTTTACTGCATGCGCCATGGTCAGACCCAACATCAACCCCTCCCCCTGTTAGGTAACTCACACAATCTCATCCTTGTGGATACCCTCAAATGGGCGAATGACCCCACTCGTCATCTAGCGTGTCAGCTCACGCACCGGAGTATCGAGCCCCTTTCCCCCTGATCCAAACCAAGAGGAATACCCCCCATTCCACCCCCAGACTACGGTCAGAGAGAATATTCCCCCTCCGTATCGCCACCCGATCAGCGGTGCTCGAACCGTAGCTGTTCCACAGCCAAGTACAGTATCTCCAATGGGTCCGGCCCCGGCACGGACAGGCTCAAAATCACCCGGCATCAACAGGAAGAAGGACAACCGGCAATGTGCGGTCTACTAGGAATGCTCACGTCCGGCGGAGACGCTGCATCATACGTGACTGCTGTTGAGCAGGCATTGCCCTGCATGCGGCACCGCGGCCCGGATGAGGACGGGACCTGGCACGATGAATCAGCCGTTTTCGGTTTCAATCGGCTATCAATCATCGACATCGCACATTCACACCAACCGATCTCGTGGGGCCCGGAGGGTGAACCCGGCCGCTACACCATGACTTTCAACGGTGAGATCTACAACTATCTCGAGCTCCGGCGTGAACTCGAGGAGAGCGGCTATGCGTTCACCACTTCCGGTGACGGTGAGCCAATTCTGGTCGGTTTCCACCACTGGGGGGCGGATGTCGTGAACCACCTTCGGGGGATGTTCGCCATCGCCATCTGGGACACCAAGGATCACGAGCTCTTCCTCGCCCGTGACCCCTTTGGTATCAAACCGCTGTTCTACGCGACAACCGACCACGGCACCGTGTTCGCCAGCGAGAAGAAGTGCATCCTCGAGATGGGCCCGGCCATCGGACTCGATCACACCCTGGATAACCGCGCCATCGAGCACTACGTCGATCTTCAGTATGTACCGGAACCTGAGACCCTGCATGCCGGGGTCCGCCGCCTCGAATCCGGATGCACGGCCACTGTCGTTCCCGGCGGCGGGGTCATCCAGAGCCGTTACTTCCGACCGCAGTTCCCGGCACGCCCTGTCCCCAAGGGGCGCGAACAGGATCTCTTCGACCGTATCGCCGCAGCGCTGGAGGATTCCGTCGCAAAACACATGCGAGCGGATGTAACCGTCGGATCCTTCCTCTCCGGTGGAATCGACTCCACTGCCATCGCGACCCTCGCCAAACGGCACAACCCGAATCTCCTCACCTTCACGACGGGCTTTGAACGTGAGGGCTACTCCGAAGTCGATGTCGCCGCAGAATCTGCGGAGGCGATCGGTGCAGAGCACATCGTCAAGGTTGTCTCACCGGAAGAATACGTCGACGCGGTACCGAAGATTATGTGGTACCTGGATGATCCGGTTGCTGACCCATCGCTCGTCCCTCTCTACTTCGTCGCCGCCGAAGCCAGAAAACACGTCAAGGTGGTGCTCTCGGGCGAGGGGGCGGACGAGCTGTTCGGCGGATACACCATCTACAAGGAACCGCTGTCGCTCGCCCCCTTCAACCGGGTACCCGACCCGCTGAAGAAAGCCCTCGCGATGTTCTCCCGGTCGCTTCCGGACGGAATGAAGGGGAAGTCACTCCTCGAGCGCGGAACTATGCCCATGGAACAGCGCTACTACGGCAATGCGCGTTCGTTTAACTGGGAGCAACTACAGCGAGTGCTCCCCGACGCCCGCCGCGACTGGGACCACACGGATGTCACGGCCCCCATCTACGCGCAGTCCACACACATGGACCCAGTAGCGCGGATGCAGCACCTCGACCTCTTCACCTGGATGCGCGGAGACATCCTGGTCAAAGCGGACAAAATCACGATGGCCAACTCACTGGAGCTTCGTGTCCCGTTCCTCGACCGTGAGGTGTTCGCCGTCGCCGAGACGATCCCGTATGACCTGAAGATCGCGGAGGGAACAACGAAATACGCCCTGCGCAAAGCACTCGAACAGATCGTTCCACCGCATGTCCTGCATCGTCGTAAACTAGGGTTCCCGGTTCCCATGCGGCACTGGCTCGCCGGCGACGAACTCCACGACTGGGCATTGGATACCATCAATGCATCCGGGACGGAACACATCTTCAACATCCCGGCCGTCCGCGAGATGCTCACCGAACACCGTAAAGGAGTCTCCGACCACTCCCGCCGTCTGTGGACGGTTCTGGCGTTCATGATCTGGCACGGGATTTTCGTCGAGCACCGGATCCACCCGAACATCGAACAGCGGGAGTACCCGGTCGAGATCTGACGCTCACGCGCCGAACTGGGTCTGGGACCACCGGCTGTGGGAACCGAATCGGGTACGGTACGGACATCGTTTTCCCGCACTTTTCAACAGTCCACCATCTGGAACACAAAGAAAGATGACCGTTCCCGGGGCCGGGAACGGTCATCTTTCTTCCTACGTACCGACCAGAGCGGTGTTGAACAACCTGAATTAGTTGAAGGAGTCCCCGCAGGCGCACGAACCGGAGGCGTTCGGGTTGTCGATGGTGAAGCCCTGGGACTCGATCGTATCCGCGAAGTCGATCCGCGCCCCATTGAGGTAGGGAACGCTCATCTTATCCACGACGAGGCGGACACCACCGATCATATCGACCTTGTCTCCATCGAGATCACGGTCATCGAAATAAAGCTGGTAGCGCAACCCAGCACAGCCACCAGGCTGTACGGCGATACGCAGGGACAGATCATCGCGACCCTCCTGATCGAGCAGTGCCTTGGCTTTGGCAGCCGCAGCTTCAGTGAGGATCACACCGGTACTTGTCTCGGGTGCGGTCATGTCGGTGTCTCTCCTTGATAGATGGCACCCGTGAAGGGTGACGTCGAGCTTGTGTGCACCACCGTACTACTGCGCCGGGGGACGATGCACCTGGCGGGTGCCATCTCCCGCACACCAGCGAAGTATGAGCGGGGACCGACATCGTGACCTCGTGATCGAGACGTCACCCGGAACGCTGATCACGGTGCTGCCCCTCCCGGTACCCCGAGCCGCTGAGACCCGCTGTAATCTTGACTGTGTGAAACTACCCTGGCAGAAATCCTCGAGCACCGGTGCCTCCGACGGCACAACGCAGTCCGGACCCACCGGGGCCGGTTCCACCGACGAACATGACGCTCCTTCGCGCTCACTCCCCAAGGGGTACACCCCACCCAAGGGACGTCCAACTCCCAAACGTAAGGAGGTTGAGCGCGAGAGAGGCATCATCCGGGACCCAGTCGACAATCCACAGACTCTCCGGCAGATGCGGGAACGCAAGAAGGCGTTGAAGGCGTCAATGACCAAACAGGAATACAAGGCGTACAAGAAACGCGAACGCGACGAACGCGCAGCCCGCAGACGTGAAGTACAGAAACACATCGACGCAGGCGATGACCGATACCTCCAGGACAGGGACAAAGGCGATGAACGGCGTTTCGTTCGCGATTGGGTCGACAGTCAACGATTCTTCAATTCGTTGGTGATGCCGGTCGCCCTTGTTCTGCTCGTCATCATGTTCACCTCGCAGTACTACCCGGTCGTCGCCAACGCGTTGACGTTGATCGCCATGGCGGTGATCCTGATGTTCTTCATCGAGGGGGTCGTGATCGCCCGCAGGGTGAACCGTGCCACCCGGGAGCGTTTCCCCGGCAGTACCGCCCCCGGGGTATCCCTTGGTTTCTACGCTTACTCCCGTGCGACGCAGCCACGGAAACTGCGCACCCCGAAACCGCGTGTCACTGTCGGAGCCGAGGTATAAGAACGGGGTCCGGGTACGATGCGCACGCTTGTCCTCGGAGGTGCCCGTTCCGGTAAGTCATCGTATGCCGAGATTCTGGTTCCCCCCGACGCTCCTGATGTCACCTATGTGGCTACAGCTCGGCCCTGGCCCGGTGATCACGATTTTTCCGCGCGAATCCGTGAGCACGCCGCGCGTCGTCCGTCGTACTGGCGCACCGTCGACACCGTTGACGCGGTCGATGTACTGATGAATCCGCCTCCAGGCTGGATCATCATCGATGACCTCGGCACCTGGTTGACGTCCACCGTCGATACCGCAGCCGCGTGGGAGGAACCCCGGGGTACCGTCGCTCCACGTTGTCGGGAACTGGTGTCCGCGGTGGCGCGGTTACCGGTCGGTTTCGATCTCATCCTCGTGTCACCTGAAGTTGGAATGAGTGTCATCCCCGAACAGCGTTCGGCTCGACTGTTCCGAGATGAAATCGGCAGGCTGAACTCTGAGCTCGCGGAGGTCTGCGATCGGGTCATACTGGTTGTTGCCGGTCTGCCGCTAGTCTTGAAGTAACTCAACAGCCAATTTCAGCGTCACCGGGAACCAACAGATGGCATCCGGGAAAAGACACCAGCGTGAATGGCCTCCGTGTCAGCGGTACGGCATTCAGCTCTCACCCGAATTTTGATCGAAGGAGACAGCTCCATGACCGATGCCGATCTGTTCCCAGCCGTTACATCTCCCGATGCGGGGGCTTACCGGGCCGCTGTCGCACACCAACTCACGCTCACGAAACCCGCCGGTTCCCTCGGTCGAATCGAAGAGATCGGCGCGTGGCTCTCCGCATGTCAGGGATCTTGTCCCCCAGTCCCCCTCATTGACCCGTCTATCGTTGTCTTCGCAGGCGATCACGGGGTTGCCAGGTACGGCGTCTCGGCTTACCCGGCGGAGGTCTCGCTCCAGATGGCACGGAACATCGACGAGGTCGGCGGCGCGGGCGTGAATGTCCTTGCCCGTGCTGCGGGCGCCCGAGTCAGAGTTGCCGACATCTCCCTCGATCACGATGCCAACGGGCCGGATCGCGTTCGTCGGGGGAGCGGAGCCATCAATGTCGAGGATGCGATGACCGCCGACGAGACGTCACGGGCAATCGAGGTCGGGAGGACCATCGCCGACCGGGAAATTGACTCGGGCGCTGACCTCCTCATCGCGGGCGACCTCGGCATAGGGAACACCACACCTGCATCCGTCCTGATTGGACTGGCTACGGGTACGGAACCGGTAGTTGTCGTCGGTCGTGGTAGCGGTATCGACGATGAGGGATGGAAACGGAAGACCACGGCCGTCCGGGACGCTATGTTCCGCGCAAGGAACCTCGTGCATGATCCCGTGGCCGTGCTCCGCACAGTGTCTTCTCCCGACATAACCGCGTTGGCTGCGTTCCTTGCGCAAGCCGCGGTACGGCGTACCCCTGTGATTCTCGACGGCGTCGTGGTGACGTCCGCGGCACTGTGGGCGGAGCGTCTCGCCCCCGGAGCCTCAGAATGGTGGCTCGCCGGCCACCGCAGTGCCGAGCCCGCACACGGCATCGCCCTCGAACATCTGGGGAAACAGCCGATCATCGAACTTCAGATGCGCCTGGGTGAAGGCTCAGGCGCAGCCGCTGCCTTACCACTCGTGAAAGTCGCCGTCGACGTGATGCGTGATATGACAACGTTCGAATCAGCCGGTGTGTCCGGGGCGAACTAACGGTGTCCGGTAAAGCCGCCGAAACCACCGGCGAACACGGCCCGGCGATCACTGAGGGGCTGTCTACGGTACTGAGCTGGTTAACCGTGCTTCCTTTCCGGGGAGCCACAGTCTTCGACAGGATCACCGGGCGCAGGGCGATGGCTGTACTACCAGTCCCCGGGCTGGTCCTCGGGGCCGCCGCAGTCCTCATCTGCTCCGTAGCCGAGGTAGTGGGGTTCGGCCCCTTAGTGACCGCGATGCTCTGTGTTGTGTCTTGGGCTCTACTGACCCGCATGATGCACATCGACGGTCTCGCGGATGTCGGCGACGCGCTGGGTTCCTACGCCGCCCCGGAACGCGCACGGGAAATCATCTCGGACCGGTACACCGGTGCTCTCGGTGTCACGGCGGTCGTACTGACCGTGGGGGTACAGGTGGTTGCGTTGTCCGACCTGATCACCTCATATTCAGGTGTAAACGGACTGCTCCTTGTCGCGGTGGTGCCCGCTCTCGCCAGAATGGCGGCGATGGTCGGATGCAGCCGACTGTTCCGGCCCTTTTCCAGAACCGGCTTCGGTGCCCTGATCATCGGCACCTTACCGCTCCGATGGATCGCTCTCTGGTGGATATCCATCAGCGGACTTGTCGGTGGTACGGGTGCACTCATCCTGCCGAGTGGAGATGTTCTTCCCGAGGTCGTCACAGGGGTTGCATTCGCCGGGTTCGTTGCCGTGATCTTCGCGTTGGCGGTGGCAGGACATCTCGCGCGCAGACTGGGTGGCCTCAACGGGGACTGCATCGGGGCGTTGATAGAGATGTCCACTGCAGTGGTTACGTTGGCCCTGCTCACTGCCGTCCATTGCCGTATCTGACCAACCTGAACATCACGCCCTCCGGTGCATGGGAAGAAGCGGGCCCCCAGATCGCACAGGAAGGAGGCCCGGTCCACTCATCGACGGGTGAAAAGCGCAGAATCACCCGGCTCCATCACTCGACCAGCGTGTACAACCATCCGTGGGTGTCCTCGATCTCACCCTTCTGGATTCCGGTGAGGATCTCACGCAGTTTCATCGTGATCTCGCCGGACTCTCCACCTGCGATGTCAAAGTCTCCCTGATTGCTCTTCACGTGACCAACTGGCGTGATCACCGCCGCTGTGCCGCAAGCGAACACCTCTCTCAACCGTCCGGAAGCGGCATCTGAACGCCACTGTTCGGTGGAGATGCGGACCTCCTCGGTCCTGAACCCCTGGTCCTTCGCGACCTGGAGCAGCGAACGGCGGGTGACACCCGGTAAAAGCGAACCGGAGAGTGCTGGTGTGGCGACGGTGATTTCACCGGGTCCTGCGTCGCCGTCACCGTAGACGAAGAACAGGTTCATCCCCCCCATTTCCTCGACGTAGGAATGCTCGATCGCATCCAACCAGACGACCTGGTCACATCCCTTCTCCGCAGCCTGAGCCTGAGCTTTCAGGGAAGCAGCGTAGTTTCCCGCAAACTTGGCGGCACCGGTTCCCCCGGGGCAGGCCCGCACGAAATCCTCGCACAGCCAGACGGAGACGGGGTTGACTCCGCCACGGAAGTAGGCGCCGGCAGGTGACGCAATGACCGCATAGGTGTAACTGTTCGACGGATGCACCCCGAGTGTGCTCTCGGTCGCGATCATGAACGGTCGCAGGTAAAGCGCTTCCTCCCCACCCGCTGTGGGAACCCAGTCACGGTCGATGTCCACGAGCTGCCGTACCGATTCCACGAAAACGTCGACAGGAAGCTCCGGCATGGCCATACGGGCCGCGGACTGCTGGAGGCGCTCTGCGTTTGCATGGGGACGGAAACTACGAATGGATCCATCGGCATGACGGTAGGCTTTGAGGCCCTCGAAGATGGCCTGACCATAGTGCAGCACCGAGGTGGAGGGATCAAGGCTCAGCGGTCCGTAAGGGCGTACTCGTGCGTCATGCCACCCCTTCTCAGCGGTCCACTCGATGGTGACCATGTGGTCGGTGAAGGAGCGTCCGAAACCGGGATCTGCGAGGATCTCTGTTCGTCGTTCGGCACTGGTCGGGTTCTCGTTCCGGGTCACTTCGAATGTCAGGGAGCTCATGCGGATCAGGTTACACCTCCCCGATCCGGGAACCGGTTGTGTTCCGACGTCCCCTTATCGAGCGATGTTCCCCCGGTCAGGCTAGGCTTGTTCGCGTGCCCGGGACGGATCGTGGTACTCAGATTCATTCCGGGTTCTCGGCCATCACCGTCCGACGAAGTTATCTCTGGAGGATTATCACTGTGTCTGCCACTTTCACACTTCCGGCCCGAGGCAGTGTCCCTGCCCTCAGCCTCGCGAAGAAACTCCCCGATGACACCGACGCATTGCTCGTCGCGGTATTCGAGGGGAACGAGGGGCTCGAACTCGCTGCAACAGGCATGTTCGATGATGAGGTAGAAATCGCCGTGTGGCAGCAACTGGTTTCAGTCGGTGCCACAGGGGCCAAAGAAGAGGTCACCCGGGTACCTGGGCTCAAGGCGACCGGGGTCGGCACGGTTGTCGCGGTGGGGCTGGGAAATTCGGATGAGCTTGATGATGACCGTCTACGCCGGGCAGCCGGTGTCGCCGCCCGCGAGTTGCGGGGGTTCACGACGGTGGCGACCACGATCGGTGCGTTCGGCCTGCGGCCCGCTGTCGAGGGAATCGCCCTCGGCGCGTACGAGTACCGCGGGTTGAAGACCGATGAGGCCCCCGCAAAGAAGCGGACGGTCGGTGAGGTTGTCTTTCTCGGCGGCGACAAAAAGGAGTTCGTCAGGGCGCAGATCACCGTGGAAGCGGTGGTATTCGCCCGCGACCTGGTGAACACCCCGTCCTCTCACCTCTACCCGGAGTCCTACGCCGAGATCGCGGCGCGTGAAGCCCGAGAACACGGAATCAAGGTCGAGGTTCTCGATGATGAACGCCTGTTGAAGGACGGGTATGGCGGCATCACCGCCGTGGGCCGAGGATCCGCCAGGAAGCCCCGTCTCCTCCGCCTCTCCTGGAACCCACGCAAGGCCTCGAAGTCCGTTGCGCTGGTAGGCAAGGGAATCACCTTCGACACTGGCGGAATCTCCATCAAACCCGCCTCGAACATGGATCACATGATCTCGGACATGGGTGGTTCCGCAGCCGTCATCGCCTCAATCATCGCCGCGGCGCGCCTCAATCTGCGGGTGAACGTGACCGCCACGGTTCCGTTGGCAGAGAACATGCCCGGTGGCGACTCCTACCGACCGGGAGATGTGATCACCCACTACGGCGGAACAACATCGGAGATCTTGAATACCGATGCCGAAGGACGGCTGATCCTGGCCGACGCGATCGCCCGTGCTTGTGAGGATGATCCGGACTATCTCATCGAAACTGCGACCCTCACGGGCGCACAATTGGTTGCCCTCGGTGTGCGAACGTCCGGTGTGATGGGATCCGAAGAATTCCGGGACCGGATCGCCGCGCACGGTCGGGCTGTGGGTGAGGACGCCTGGGCGATGCCCATCCCGGAGGACGTCGCCGAAGGAATGAAGTCCTCGGTTGCCGATCTCCGTAACGTCAATCCCTCCAGGTTTGGCGGCATGCTCGGTGCCGCCCATTATCTGAGTGCTTTTGTTACCGAAGGTGTCGAATGGGTTCACATCGACGTGGCCGGGCCAGCGTTCAACACCGGTGGAGTCTGGGGGTACACGCCGAAGCGCGCCACAGGTGTGCCGGTACGCACCATCGTGGATGCACTCACCGCGATCGCCTCGGAATGACCGTCTAGTTCTTACCGACCAGGAAACCGGTTTCCGACCGATGGTCCGGAAGCCGGTTTCCTGTCTTAGGAGCCGTGTCAGGGACGCGGAGTTTCACCTCGTTCAAATCTCGCGCGACGCTCCTGCTGCTCACGACGTTTACGAAGTAGGCGCTCCCGCTCGATACGTTCGCGCATACGCTGCGGATAGCCGGTTTCCTCCACGTCATAGATGGGAACACCGAGTCGCCGCGCGACCACGTCAATACCTTTCGGCCCACCGATACTGCGGCGGATAAAGTCACCGTCACCATCCACGAGAACCACTGACATCTCGTTGACCACCGTCTCCGGTTCGACGAAACCTTCGACGAGGGCCCTACCCCCATTCCACTCCATGAGGTCAGCGAGATCGTCCTCCCGGATCGTATCCCCGGGGGCCCTCGGGGGTTTCAGGCCCGGTTTCGACTTGCTGCGACCGAATATGTTGAACACAATCAACGATTGTAGGGGGAAAATCTGATTCTCTGTGGGGCGAAGGCCACACCTGGCGGGTCGAACCGGTACTCTCAAGGTACTAAGAGCTTTACCCGACACGACGTTTTTGAGGAGTCTGACACAATGGCGTTCTCTGTAGAGATGCCCGAACTTGGTGAATCCGTCACCGAGGGCACAATCACCCGCTGGCTCAAGGAAGTCGGTGACACGGTCGAAACCGACGAGCCGTTGCTGGAGGTCTCCACAGACAAGGTCGACACCGAGATCCCGTCCCCGGTTTCCGGTGTACTGACCAAGATCCTCGCAGAAGAGGACGAGACGGTCGATGTCGGTGCGGTCATCGCCGAGATCGGCGATTCCGCTGATACGGCTGACGATTCCGACTCTGATTCCTCCGATGAGGGCGGTGAATCCGCACAGGAATCGGATACTTCCAATGAATCCGAAGAAAAGGATTCCGCGGATTCGACATCCGCGAAGAAGAGCGGTTCCGGTGAGTCGACCGATGTCGAGATGCCCGAACTCGGCGAATCAGTCACCGAGGGCACAATCACCCGCTGGCTGAAATCTGTCGGCGATACCGTCGAGGTCGACGAGGCACTCCTCGAAGTCTCCACAGATAAGGTCGACACCGAGGTTCCCTCCCCCGTCGCAGGCACCATCCTGGAAATCCTCGCGGAGGAAGACGATACCGTCGACGTCGGCGCGGTCATCGTCCGAATCGGAGACGAATCCACGTCCAGTGACGATCCGGACGATTCCGACGGCGAGGTTCCCTCCGAAGAGGAGATCCGGGCATCCGAGGAGAAAAACGAGGATGACACGGTCGAGGAAGCCGCTGATACATCCGGTTCCGGTGAGTCGACCGATGTCGAGATGCCCGAACTCGGCGAATCAGTCACCGAGGGCACAATCACCCGCTGGCTGAAATCTGTCGGCGATACCGTCGAGGTCGACGAGGCACTCCTCGAAGTCTCCACAGATAAGGTCGACACCGAGGTTCCCTCCCCCGTCGCAGGCACCATCCTGGAAATCCTCGCGGAGGAAGACGATACCGTCGACGTCGGCGCGGTCATCGTCCGAATCGGAGACAAATCCGCAAAGCCTGCCGAGGCCCCGGAATCGAAGCCGGAAAAGAAGGCTGAACCAGAAAAGAAAGCTGAACCAGAAAAGAAGGCCGAGCCGGAGAAGAAGGCCGAACCCAAGCAAGAGAAGGCTGCAGAAAAGATGACCGAGCCGGAGAAGAAGCCCGAGCCCAAGCAAGAGAAGGGAGCGGAGAAAAAGACCTCCGACAATGGTTCCGTACCGTATGTAACTCCGCTTGTCCGTAAACTTGCAGACAAGCACGGGGTTGATCTCACCTCGATCAAGGGTACTGGCGTCGGTGGGCGAATTCGTAAACAGGACGTTCTCGCCGCCGCGAACGGTGGAGAACAGTCAACAACCACTGCTCCAGAGAAGGCTTCCCGGGCCTCGACGAAGTCGGTCGACCCGGAGAAGGCGAAGTTGCGTGGAACCACGCAACGGGTGAACCGGATCCGTGAGATCACCGCGAAGAAGACCCTCGAGTCCCTTCATTCGGCCGCCCAACTGACGCAGGTCCACGAGGTCGACATGACCAAGGTGGCCGAACTGCGCAAGGCCAACAAGGTCGCTTTCCAGGAGAAGCATGGTGTCAATCTGACGTACCTCCCGTTCTTCGCGAAGGCGATGATCGAGGCCCTCGTCTCCCACCCGAACGTCAACGCGAGCTACAACGCCAAGACCAAGGAAATGACGTACCACGAGGACGTCAACCTCGGCATCGCCGTGGATACCCCGCGTGGGCTGCTCTCACCGGTCATCCACAAGGCGCAGGACATGTCGATCGCAGAAATCTCCAAGGCAATCGCGGATATCGCTCAGCGTGCCCGCGACAACAAGCTCAAGCCGAGCGATCTGACCGGTGGAACATTCACCATCACGAACATCGGTTCCGAAGGTGCCCTCACCGACACCCCGATCCTGGTCCCGCCGCAGGCTGCGATGGTCGGAACGGGTGCCATTGTGAAGCGTCCGGTCGTGGTCACCGATGACGGTGTCGACGCCATCGCCGTCCGTCAGATGGTGTTCCTCCCAATGACGTACGACCACCAGGTCATCGATGGTGCCGATGCAGGACGTTTCATGACGACTGTCCGAGACCGCCTCGAGAAGGCTGACTTCGTGGAGGATCTGGACCTCTAGCTCCGTACATTCCATGCTGATGCCCGTTGACCGCCTCCGGCGAGTGACGGGCATCAGCCTTTCCGGCTTTCTTAACAGCGACTGTTCAGTATTCCGCTGACGGCAACTCCAGCCCCAAATATGTGGTTCGTCTGGACCTGGATACAGATTCACCTGTCGCTCACGGGGTGCTGCCCGGTGGCTTCGTTCACCGGGCTGGGGCTTCGTTCCTGCGGCCACATTACGTCAACAGTGATACATTTAGGGGCGTGAATATCTCCGCCCCCACACTCCCCTCACGCACTGCGCGAGCCGAGCAAATCATAGCCACCGCCCGGGACATGACGGAATCCGAAGGGTGGGATGCCCTGACCATGAGAGGCCTCGCGGAGCGGATCGGCATTAAAGCCCCGTCACTCTACAAGCACACATCCAACAAGGATGAACTCCGTGCGATGCTCACTATCGATGCGATAGCGATTATCGGTGAAATGTTGTGGGCGACACGTGACGAGAATGGCCATTTCCATCTGGCGGATCTCATGTCCGCATTTCGGGAGGTGGCTACCGCTCAGCCGGAGCTCTACCGACTGGTTGCCAGTGGCACCACCACCTGTGAGACCCTCCAGTCAGATCCATGGCGCCGGTTACTTCAGGAGATGCAGGAGTGGGCGGGTAGCCCTGTCACAATGATCGCGGACAACGAACTTGTCGCGACAACCCTCTGGTCTGCAGCCCACGGAATCGCGTGCATGGAAACGGATAACCGTTACCCCGACGCCTCCTTCGCCGACACTGTCTGGGAAACTCTGGTCAGTACATTCGAACCCTACTGCCGTCAACAACGTACGAACGTACTCCCCTTCTGCCCCTAATTCCCTGCCAGCATTCCAGTGGTTGTACTGTTGAATCCACTATGAGTGCCCCGCGTCCTCCATTCACACCAGCAGATTCCCCAATCCGAAATTTGAGTGTCCCGCTCGTGGTCCGAGAGCTCGGCGAGGTGGACTATCGCCGGATGTGGAATGAACAGGCCGAGATAGCGAGCGCCCGCGCTGCGGATGAGATATCGGACCAGCTCCTTATGTTGACTCATCCGTCGACTTACACGGCCGGGAAGCGAACACAGCCGTCGGATCGTCCCACCAATGGGGTACCGTGTGTGGATGTTGACCGGGGTGGCCGCATCACCTGGCACGGTCCTGGACAGCTCGTGTGTTATCCCATCATCAAGCTGACAGAGCCTATCGACGTCGTGGACTACGTCAGGCGGGTCGAGGAAGCGCTGATCCAGGTTGTCCGGCAGGTCGGACTCACCGGCGCGGGCCGGATCGAGGGGCGTTCCGGGGTCTGGCTACCATCTGACGGGGATCAACCGGACAGGAAGGTGGCGGCTCTCGGGATCCGAGTGACTCGTGGGGTAACGATGCACGGGCTCGCGCTCAACTGCTGCAACACACTCGAATACTACGAACACATCGTCCCGTGCGGAATCTCAGACGCAGGAGTCACGACGCTCTCCGTGGAGCTGAACCGCACCGTGACCCCTGATGAGATGATCTCCCCACTCGCGTCCGCATTGGACGAAACACTCTCCGGCAGACTCACGGTGGCCGAGCACACCATCGGTTCTGCGCCGGACCCGTGTGCGGTTCCACCCGCTCCGGGCATCCGGGGTGGATCAGCAGAGCACTGACTGCTCTTTTCACCGTGCGGACTCCCCCGGGTAGGGTGGGGGCCGTGACTGTAGCACCAGAAGGACGCAAGCTGCTGCGGGTTGAGGCCCGTAACGCTCAGACCCCGATCGAGACCAAGCCGCGCTGGATCCGTACCACCGCCAAAACCGGTCCCGAATTCAAGGACATGAAGAAACGGGTGGCCGGAGCCTCCCTGCACACTGTGTGTCAGGAGGCGGGCTGCCCGAATCTGCATGAGTGCTGGGAATCCCGGGAGGCAACCTTCCTCATCGGTGGGTCGCAGTGTTCGCGCAGATGTGACTTCTGCCAGATCTCCTCCGGAAAACCGGAACCACTCGACCGGGATGAACCCCGCCGGGTGGCGGAATCAATCCGTGAGATGAAGCTCAATTATGCGACGATCACAGGCGTCACCCGCGATGATCTCCCGGACGAGGGTGCCTGGCTCTACGCGGAGGTCGTGCGGAAGATCCACGAGCTCAATCCAAATACCGGTGTCGAGAACCTCACCCCAGATTTTTCCGGAAAACCCGACCTCCTCCAGGAGGTATTCGAAGCCCGGCCAGAGGTCTTTGCGCACAACGTCGAAACAGTTCCCAGGATCTTCAAGAGGATCCGGCCCGCATTCCGTTACGACCGTTCGCTTGAGGTGATACGGCAGGCTCGAGACTTCGGTCTCGTGACCAAGTCCAACCTGATTCTCGGCATGGGTGAAACATACGAGGAGATCACCCAGGCGATGCACGATCTGCATGATGCAGGTTGTGACATCCTGACGATCACCCAGTATCTGCGGCCCGGACCCATGTACCACCCCATTGAGCGGTGGGTGAAACCGGAGGAGTTCCTTGAGCATGCTGAGGCAGCCAAGGAGATGGGCTTCACAGGTGTCATGTCCGGGCCACTCGTCCGCTCCTCCTACCGCGCCGGTAGGCTCTACGCCCAGACAATCGAAGCGCGCGGTGAAAAACTCCCTGAGAATCTCGCGCATCTGAAGGATACGACCGAGGGCACCACCGCTCAGGAGGCATCAAGCCTCATCAGCAAGTATGGAGCATCTCAGGACACTCCGGTGCAGAGTTTCGCCCCGTTCCAGCGCACTGGTTGCTGACCGGGGCCGGGGTCGGTGAACGCCTTCTCATCTGCCATCACCTATTGTTGTGGTCATGGCAGATGAGAAGAAGGCGGCCGCCAAGGCCGCGATGAAGGAAGAGAAAGCCGCCAAGCGGGCTCAGCGTAAGCAGACCCGTGCCCAAATGTGGCAGGCATTCAACATGCTAAGGAAACAGGACAAAAAGTTCCTGCCTCTGGCAGTACTCGCCATCATCGGTCTCGGTGCACTCGGATTCCTCATCGGACTGCTCTGGGGTGGGCAGTGGTTTATGCTGCCCATTGGTCTCGTGTTCGGTGTTCTTGCCGCCCTCTGGCTGTTCACCAACCGTCTACAGAAGTCGGTCTACAGCCGGGCGGAAGGGCAGCCCGGGGCCGCTGGTTGGGCGCTGGAGAATCTGCGGAGTGGCGTTGGCATGGTCTGGAAGACCCACACCGCCGTTGCCGCGACACCCCAGATGGATGCTGTGCACCGCGTTGTCGGTGTCTGCGGCATCGTTCTCGTTGCTGAGGGAGATGCCCGCCGGGTGAAGCCTCTCGTCGCACAACAACGTCGTCGTCTACAGCGAATAGCCAGTCAGTATCCCGTGTATGAGATCTACGTCGGTGACGGTGAGGATGCTGTCCCAGTGGCCAAGCTACAGCGTGCCTTGGTCAGACTCCCCCGGAACATCAAGAAGAATGAGGTGCATTCGTTGTATGCCCGCCTCGAGGCGATGGATGCACAACAGGGTAACCCCGGGATTCCGAAGGGGCCGGTACCCAAGGGGGGCTCAGTGGCTGGATTGAGCCGACGCGCCCGCCGGGCCGCCGAACGGAAAAAGAAGTAGTTCTCGTCTTCCGGGCCGCTTTCGTACGAGACCGTACGAAAGCGGCTTTTCTGCTTCTCCGATGTGTCCCCCGGGCAACACCCGGACATTACTACCGCCCTCATCTAGGATAAGGTATCCAAAAAGTTCCCGCCGCACATTTCTGATTATGTCCGTTTTACCACCCCTCAATAACAACCCCTCACAAACACTATTCGCAGGGTAACTCCATTATGCGCCCCCACCTGCGACTTATTGTGATCATCCCCCTAGTGAACCTTGTTGCAAAACGGACATGACCGGGGGGATCATAGAGGTGTGCAACTACTCGTCGACAATCAACTCCTGGCCCTGCTCGTCATCATGTCGATCGGTTTGGTCTTCGGCCGACTCCGAATCGGTGGATTCAGCCTCGGTGTCGCCGCCGTACTTTTCGTCGGCATCGGGTTCTCCACCATCGAACCCGAGATCCAGCTCCCGCCGATCGTCTTCATCATCGGACTCTCACTCTTCGTCTACACGATCGGACTCGAAGCCGGACCCGGTTTCTTCCGTTCCATCCGGACCACCGGTATCCGGCACAACATCCTCGGAGTCGGAGCAATTCTCATCGTCGCTTTGATTGCTCTCGCCATCATCCCCATGCTCGGGATCGGTGGTGCATCAGGTGCCGGCATGTTCACCGGAGCGATGACCAACACCCCGGCCATGGCCGCGGTGGTGGATGCCGTCCCGGGGCTGGTCAGTGACCCGGCCGAGCTTGCAGCAGTCATCGAGCTACCGGTCGTGGCGTACTCATTGGCCTATCCGATCGGTGTTTTGGGTGTCATCCTGTCGGTAGCCATACTCGGCAAGGTATGGAAGATCGATCACGACAAGGAGGCACAGAAGGCTGGCGTCGCGCCACAGAAACTCATCACCCGCCGTGTCCGCGTCGAAAGGGAGGATCTCGCCGAGATCACGAACATCCGGAACCGCCTCCACCGCCAGATCATCGTGTCGCGGATTGAGCACAACGGTAGACTTTTTCTACCGGAGCTTGGTGACACGGCGAGCGTCGGGGATATCCTCTCCATCGTCGGAACGCCGGAAGAAGTTGAACTCGCGGCAGCGGAAATCGGTGAACTGCTCCCCGGGGATCCGACGCACGATGAACGTCTGGATTACCGCCGAATCTTCGTCTCCACCAGTTCCATGGTTGGGATTCCGCTCTCGAAGTTGAACCCCAGAATGCCCGGAATGCTCGTCACCCGCGTGCGCCGCGGCGATGTCGACATGGTCGCGACCCCCGACACAGTTCTCCAGTTGGGCGACCGGGTGCGTGTCGTCAGTACCCATGATCGGATTGATCAGGCTACCCGTCTTTTCGGAGACTCCTACAAGCGACTGTCTGACATCAACCTCCTCCCACTCCTCGCGGGGATGGCTATCGGCGTGCTCGTCGGGATGATCCCGATCCCACTCCCCGGTGGCATCACACTGCGGCTTGGAAGCGCTGGCGGTCCTCTCGTCGTGGCTCTGATCCTGGGATCCTACGGACGCACCGGACGGATCGTCTGGCAGGTTCCCTACGGCGCGAATCTCGCACTTCGGCAGTTCGGTATCACGCTGTTCCTCGCCGGTATCGGCACGACCGCAGGAGCTGGTTTCAAGGAAGCTCTCGGCGATCCCGCAACCTTGAAGATCATCGCGGGTGGCGCGATCCTGACCTTCACGCTGTCCCTGTTCACGTTGTTCATCGGGCACAAGGTCATGCGGATCCCCTTCGGCCAGACTGCGGGAATCGTCGCCGGCCTACAGACTCACCCCGCGGTGCTCAGCTATGTCTCCGATCAGACCCGAAATGAACTGCCATCCATGGGCTATACGACGGTGTACCCCATGGCGATGATGGCGAAGATCATCGCCGCTCAAGCGGTGCTGTTCATACTCTTGTAGGAAAGACGCAGCGGAAAACCTGGGAATGGCACGCCATTCCCAGGTTTTTTCTTGTGACACTGCAGGGCGTTCAGCCGAGGATCACCGCTGTGCCGGTAACCCGGTCATGGAGGCCTCTCCCGTCAGAATCAACAAGAACAGGGGGAAAAATGAATACGGTGAGAACGGCACGAACCAGAGCACGGAGGAACCCGACACGTTCCATGGGACGGTCGACACGAGCGACCCCCATCTTCATCATCGCCTGCCCCGGAGTGCGGGCAAAAAGGCTGACAGTTACAACGCTGATGATGAAGAACATCAGTAGCTCGACGGTAGCGAACCCCCCGAGTGCATCCGTCATCGAGGTGACAATGACCGTAGCCAGCATCGCGACGATCCAATCCAATGCAATCCCCCCGACACGGCGCATCACACTGGCCAGGGCACCATAGCCGTTTTCGGGGAGACCGAGCCGTTCCCCCGGCCATTTTGCGGGTGCGAGCGGATTCTCGTTCTGCGCGGGAATCTTCGGTCCATCCAGCCAACTGTGTCTTTCGCGTGCCATACCCCCAATCTAGCGTCCGAACAGTGCCACTGCGCACACGGCGTGGGTTATGGTCACGCGACAGAAACTGGGTACAGTGTTGGGTATATGTGAATAGGTTCCGCATCGGCGGCCGCGCGCGGTCACTGGTCCGGCTCCCTTCATGTGAGAGATCATCCGAGACGATCATGCATCCGGCCACCCCGAACCGGCCCGCTATTAGGAGTCACCGTGGCATTTGAAACCACAGAAGACGTCACCAAGTTCATCGCCGACGAGAATATCGAGTTCGTCGACATCCGATTCACCGATGTTCCGGGAATTGAGCAGCACTTCACAATTCCCGCGTCCATGTTCGATGAGGATGCGGTCGAGGAGGGGCTCGCGTTCGACGGTTCCTCCGTCCGCGGATTCACCACGATCGATGAATCCGACATGAATCTGCTTCCGGATCTCGCCACCGCGGTGGTTGATCCGTTCCGGAAGGCGAAGACCCTCAACATGAAGTTCTTCGTGCACGATCCATTCACCCGCGAGCCGTTCTCCCGCGATCCGCGCAACGTCGCCCGCAAGGCGGAGGAATACCTCACCTCCACCGGTATCGCCGACACGTGTTTCTTCGGCGCCGAAGCCGAGTTCTACATCTTCGACAAGGTGTCCTACGCCACTGATACCAATTCTGGGTTCTACCACCTCGATTCTGTCGAGGGCTGGTGGAACCGCGGCGAGGAGGAAAACCTCGACGGCTCCCCCAACCTCGGATACAAGACCCGCATGAAGGGCGGTTACTTCCCCGTCGCTCCATACGACCACGCTCAAGATCTCCGCGACGACATGTGCCGCAATCTGGCGAAGTGTGGTTTCTCATTGGAGCGCGCGCACCATGAGGTCGGTACCGGCGGACAGCAGGAGATCAACTACCGGTTCAACACTCTCCTGCACGCAGCGGATGATCTCCAGAGCTTCAAGTACATCATCAAGAACACAGCCTTCCAGCAGGGCAAGTCGGTGACCTTCATGCCGAAGCCCATCGCCGGCGACAACGGCTCAGGGATGCACGCCCACCAGTCACTGTGGAAGGACGGCAAACCGCTGTTCCACGATGAGTCCGGGTACGCCGGTCTCTCAGACATGGCCCGCTACTACATCGGCGGTATCCTGCACCATGCTGGTGCCGTCCTCGCCTTCACGAACCCGACGCTGAACTCCTACCATCGTCTCGTGCCGGGTTTCGAGGCACCGATCAACCTCGTTTACTCGCAGCGCAACCGGTCCGCCGCCGTGCGCATCCCGATCACCGGATCCAACCCGAAGGCCAAGCGCATCGAATTCCGCGCACCGGACCCGTCCGGTAACCCCTATCTTGGCTTCGCCGCGATGATGCTCGCCGGTCTCGACGGCATCAAGAACCGCATCGAACCGCACGCGCCGGTTGACAAGGACCTCTACGAGCTTCCCCCGGAGGAGGCAGCCAGCATCCCGCAGGCGCCGACCTCCCTCGAGGCATCCCTGAAAGAGCTGGAGCGTGACCACGATTTCCTCACCGAGGGAGACGTGTTCACCGAGGACCTCATCGACACGTACATCAAGTTCAAGTACGACAACGAGATCACCCCGGTCCGCCTGCGCCCCACCCCGCAGGAGTTCGAGATGTACTACGACTGCTGACCGGATCTTGACCCTGTCCACCAGTTCGAACTGGTGGACAGGGTGATCACACGGCGTTTATTCTCGCTCTCCGACGCACCGGGTGCAGGGGCTCTTCATCGTTTCAGTTGGCTCTTCCGTGACCGGAATCCCGAAAACACGGTGGACGGGCCTGCGGACGATCAGCGCACCCAGGTACACCACGAGGCCGGTCCCGAAGGTCAGCAGGGCCAGCAGCACCCGCGCGGCCCACATCGGTGACACCGCCGCCAACGCCCAGGGTGACAGCAGGATGAGAAGCAGAGAAAGCGTCCTCGGCAGCTTCCGGAACGCCAGCGATACCGCGACCCCCAGGGTGTCGCGTGGCCCCGCCCCACCGACGGCGGCTACCGGGATCACCCAGGAACCTATCATCACGACGATGACCGATCCGCCGATGATGAACGCCCGGAACATTGTGGCCGCCGCACCGTCGGACACTGCGTCGAGAAGCGCGATTTCGTATACCGCAAGTAGAATGAGGGCGACGAAGACGCCCCACAGTGGGGTGATCCTCCGAAACACGGACCGGAAACTGCGCACATACAACCGAGGTAAGGAACCGTGTTCTCCATTGAGCCTGCGGAAGATGACACTGTAGGCCGCGGCGAGGGACGCTCCGGCGGTAACCAGAGGGATACTGCTGATTACGACGAGGACGTTCACGGTGACGACATCCGCGAACAGTGCCATCGCCGCGTGCATCCGGCCATTCACCGAGAACATCTGCTCCCCGGGCGAACTCCGTGTCCCAGGTTCCCCGCTCATCCCTTGACTGCGCCGGCTGCGACGCCTTCGATGATGTACTTCTGGGCGGCCACGTAGAAGATGATGATCGGGATGATTGCCAGCACGAGCATCGCCATCAGTGCACCAATGTCCCGGTTACCGTTGGACCCCACGAGGAACTGGACCACGACGGGGATCGTCCGGTACTCCGGCCTCGACAGTCCGATCACCAGGTACGGCAGGAGATAGTCGTTCCAGATCCACATGGTGTTCAGGATCGAGACCGTGATCGCCGTCGGTTTGAGCATCGGCATGACGACACGATAGTAGATCTGCAGTGGATTGCACCCATCGATCATCGCGGCTTCTTCGACCTCCAACGGAATCGACTTGATGAAGCCCGAGTACATGAATATGGAGAGTCCCGCGCCGAAGCCGAGGTAGAGCACGATTATTCCCCACGGGGTGTCGAGTCCCAGGGTGTCTGCGATCTTGACGGTCGGGAACATGACCATCTGGAAGGGCACGACCATGGAGAACACGAACATGTAGTAGAGCGCTGACGTCCACCAGGTCTTCACCCTGGTGATGTAGTAGGCGGTCATCGCGCAGAAGAACACGATGACGACGACTGAGCAGACAGTGATGAAGAAAGACCAGATGATCGCGTTGTAGAAACCAGACAACTGAAGCCCGGTCGCGTAGTTCTGCAGTCCAACCCACATATTCTTCACCGGCAGAGAGAACGGATCGGTCGCGATGGAGAACTTGGTTTTGAATGAGTTCATTCCGATGAAGACGATCGGACCGAGGAACACGATCGTCAGGAATACGAGCAGCGCATAGGTGAACACCTTGCCAACTGGGCCGATCGCCCCGTCATCGCGATGTGTACGACCTTGACGGGACGGATTGGCGCCCACGGGGCCGAGGGCTGCGGAATCCGGAACCCCGGAGGATGCGGATGTACTCATGCCTCGATCTCCTTTGATCTGGTTGCGCGAATCTGGAACATGGCGATCACGACGACCACCACGACGAATATGACGGCCTTCGCCTGCCCGATGCCTTCTTCGCCGATACGCAGGAACATCGTGTTGACAATGTTCAACGCGACCATCTCGGTCTTTTCCTGCGGAGCACCGTTGGTGAGCGCGAGGTTCTGGTCAAAGAGTTTGAACGTGTTGGCCAGCGTGAGAAAGAGACAGATCGTGATGGACGGCATGACCATCGGGACAGTGACATGCCGGAGGATCAGCCACTTACCGGCACCGTCGATCTCCGCGGCCTCGATCAGTTCGGCGGGAACGTTCTGCAGACCGGCAATGTAGATGATCATCATGTATCCGACCAACTGCCAGTTGATCAGCACAATCATGCCGATGTACCCGTATTTCCAGTCAGCGACGATCGTGGTGCCATACTTCGCCAGTATCGCGTTGATGATCACCTGCCAGGTGTAACCGAGGACGATGCCACCGATGAGGTTGGGCATGAAGAACACAGTCCGGAAAAAGTTCGTTCCCCGCAGCTTGAGAGTCAGTGCCCAGGCAATGGCGAATGCGAAGATGTTGACCGTGATCATTGAAACGACGACGACCATGATCGTGAAGATGAAACTCTCGGTGAAGCCACTCCTGGGATCGGCGAAGACGTCGATGTAGTTCTGTACCCCGACGAAGGTGCCGTCGGTGATCGTGGTGAAGTCGAAGAAGGACAACACGAGACCGATGAAGAAGGGAACGAGGAACGCTACGGCGAACGCCAGCAGAGTCGGGAGAACGAAGATCGGGAAGTAGTACTTGAGACTGGATCTCATCGGTTACTCTTTTCGGCCACATGCCATCGTCAGGATGCGCCTACGGTGGACCCCCGGAAACGCATCCGGACGATGGCTAAAGCGGTTAAGTGACTGTGGACTCAGTTCTTCTCTGCGGCCCAACTATCGCGCACCGTGCTGACAACCTCATCCCATGCCAGGTTGCCAGAAGCGTATTGCGCGAGAGCCTGTCCGAAGTCCTCCTTGAACTTCTGCGACGGGTACACCTGAAACACCCAGGGAACAACGTTAAGGGATGTGTCGTTCATCGAGACGGCGATCTCCTTCGCCAGTGGGTCATTCGGGATGTCGGCATCGGTGTAGTTATCGAAGGGGGCGATGAAACCGAGATCCTCGACGACGTGCTTCTTACCTGCATCCGTGAGGAACAGCCAGTTCACGAAGTCTTTCGTGGCTTTCTTGTCCGCCTCATCGGCCTTGGCATTGATCGCCATGTAGGCCTCGGTACCGACAGCCAGTCCCTGCTTCTCCTCCCCTTCGTGTCCCGTGTACATCGGTAGGTACTTGATGTTCTCCTCGGTGACGACGTTACCGTCGATGTCGGAGATCTGGCTCCATGCCCAGTTTCCGTTCTGAACCATGGCGGCCTTGCCCTGGGCGAACTCGGACATCGAGTCGGTGACGGTCTTCGACGGAGCGAGGGTCTTCGGGGTGGTGGAATCGTTCAGGTACAGATCGAAGAGGTTCTTGAACTCCTTGTTGTAGGTGAAGTCGAGCTGCTCCTTGTCAGTCACCCCCGAATCACGGAACTCGTAGTAGACGGGAATGTTCGACAGGTGTGTCTGCCAGCGCCAGTCCTCTCCGGACGCCAACGAGGTGGAGGCGAAAACTCCATCGATGCCCAGCTCGTTCTTGCGCGCCTGCATGTCATCGGCGACGGCCTTGAGCGTGGCGAAGTTGTCGATCTCATCGACAGAAGCCGCCTTGGCACCGGAAAGCGCGAAGTAGTCGTCCAAGATCGCCTGGTTGTAGATGATGCCGTAACCCTCAACCGCGAGGGGAACACCGTAGATTTTTCCGTCCTCACCGGTCAGCGCAAGCTCGGGGTCCTTCAGCCTGGTCGCGAAATCGGTATCGCTCAGATCCTCGATGTACTTGCTCCAGGTCTTGAGACCTTCAGGGCCATTGACCTGGATGAGAGTCGGTGCATCTGACTTAGAGATCTCGGATTTGAGGGTCTGCTCGTAAGTACCGGAAGCAGCGGTGACAACCTTGACCGGCACTCCGGTCTCCGCCGTGTATTCCTCGGCTATCTCCTTGAATGCTGCCTCTTGCTCCGGCTTCCAGTTCAGGAAGTAGACGGAGCCGACGCCGTCGTCAGAGCCACCGCCTGATCCACAGGCCACGAGGCCTCCCAAGGCAACGGCACCAATGCAACCGGCCGCCATCATGCGGCGAATTGTGTTCACAAGATCTCCTTGATCGGGGATGTGTCTAAACGCGTTACAAACATCAGAATCAGAGACAAACATAACATTAACTATCGTGATCCGGAACACTCCATGGCGCCCTCTGTCTTATAGAGCACTCGACACGGCGCGGAATAGTGCCCATATCCCGAACACGCTGCGCAGACGTGGTCGAGATCACCTCTATAAACCGCAGGACCGCAGCCTCCTGGAACTCCCGAGATGACGATCACATTCGTCAACACAGCAATCAGATCGGACAAACATCCCGACCCGAACCATGTCGTAGCCACCCCTGGCGGATGTCTGCCCACTCCCCCACGTCCGCCCAGGTTTCAGCGAACACACCGTTCACGGCGGTGGCGGACCAAAATCCGGAAACAGGCCGAGGATCAAGTTCACAGATCAGGCATCCGGGCGATCACCCTGCCCTAACCAGTGGTGCCTTATCCTTGATGCCGGGCCTGTCTCGGGCAGACCGGACCGCTCCCAAAACACGAACCCCCAAGGATTGATGACGGCATGAAAACCCATGAAGCACGTGTCGCCCAGAGGATTTTCGCGGACAACTGCACCACCCGGGGCCTCGATTTCGAGTTCACGACGAAAACGACCACCCGGAGCACCGCACTGGGAGAAGCGGTGGCGGCGGCAGCAGCCGCCCGGGGCGTCGAACCGTCGGAGGTAACAATCAAGATCTTCGACGAGAAGCCCCTCGATGATTCCGGTTCAGTGATGGTCAGGGTCTACCGTGACCCAGAGGAAGACCATCTCGATCTGCGGAACCTCATGATTCCCCGTCTCACGAAGGCACTGACGACCGACCCCGAGCTAATTCCCTCATTGCGCGATGTCACCACGGCCGGAGACAGCGAACTCATCGTCGCGATGGCTCTTCCCGATGACCGACTCTCGGAGTGCCTCGCACAGATCGGGGGCGATCAGGCGGTCGCGTTCGGGATGCTCGATAACGGCCGGCTCCGGTGGCGTGTCTTCGCGAACATTCCCGGAGCCCCCACCGTGGAGTCCCTCGATCTGACTCCAGCACACCCCCTCGGTGAACTGGTCCGGGTCACAGCCAGCAGCGAGGACGACCGGGGAATCCTGACGCTTTCACGTCACTGACTTGTTCGACGCACGTACCATCGACGAGGAGTAGGTGGGGTTCCCATCAATGTTGAGCTATGACAGGCAGGGCGGAACACAATGGCACGGAAAATCATCCTCGACTGTGACCCGGGGCACGACGATGCAGTAGCGCTGATCCTCGCAGTCGGTAACCCCGAGATTGATCTTCTCGGTGTGACCACCGTCGGTGGAAACCAGACACTGGAGAAGGTGACCCGCAACGCACTGGCCGTTCTCCAGGTTGCCGGCCATCCCGAGGTTCCGGTGTACGCAGGCTGCGGTCAACCACTCGTGAGGGAAGGCGTGTTCGCTGCCCACGTCCACGGTGAATCGGGATTGGACGGTGTCGATCTCCCCAACGTCACCGCAGAGCCTGCAGCGGGGCACGCCGTCGATTTCATCATCGACACAGTCATGTCCTCGGAGCCGGGGACGGTGACACTCGTCCCGATCGGACCGCTGACGAACATTGCCCTTGCGGTACGCAAGGAACCCCGGATCGTTGAGCGCGTCCGTGAAGTGGTGCTCATGGGTGGCGGCTACAAGACGGGCAACTGCACGGCAGTCGCCGAGTTCAACGTCCACACCGATCCGGAAGCCGCGCACATCGTGTTCAACGAGGACTGGCCGGTCACGATGGTGGGGCTTGACCTCACGCACCAGGCACTCGCCACTCCGGAGATCGAAGCCGAACTCCGCGAACTCGATAGTGCAACCGGGCGTTTCCTGTTGGGGCTGTTCGGATTCTTCCGCCGGGCATACAAGGACAACCAGGGGTTTGACGATCCGCCGGTTCACGACCCCTGCGCGGTCGCGTACCTCATTGACCCCGAAGTGATGACCACCCGGACCGTGCCCGTCGATGTGGAATTGTCCGGGTCATTGACAGCCGGTATGACCGTCGCCGATTTTCGGGAGCCGATTCCTAAAGGTTGCCGGACAAAGGTCGCGGTCGATCTCGACCACCGACGGTTCTGGGATCTGGTCCTAGCAGCGGTCGCCGCCGTCGATTAGCAGTTCCGTTTCCCCCGGATGCTCCCCCCTGTCCGCATAACGGGGATCAGTGATCGGGAAACCACGTTCTATTGTCATCCGTATGGCTCGCGGCGGAGACGAATCAACTAGGGTGACCGGGCGCTCGCTGGCGGTCTGGTTGGCGGCGGTCGCCGTCTACATCACCGCGACCACCGGCAGAACGTCCTTCGGTGTCGCAGGCGTCGCCGCCCTCGATCATTTCCAGATCGACGCCTCCCGGGTGGCGGTGTTCACCGCCGTACAAGTCGGTGTCTACTCGCTGATGCAGATCCCGATGGGGTTGGCGGTCGACCGTTTCGGGCCACGCCGCATGTTGGTGGTCGGCGCGGTCATCATGGCGATCGGGCAAATCATCCTCGGATGCACTGCCGCCTACGCCGTAGCAATCTCCGCGCGAGTTCTGATCGGAGCCGGTGATGCGACAGCGTTCCTCTCGGTGCTCCGAATACTGCCTAACTGGTTCCCCCTGCGCAGGGCTCCATTGATGATGCAGCTCACCTCTGCATTGGGTCAGCTCGGCCAGGTTCTCTCCGCGATCCCCTTCGCTGCAATCCTGTATTCGAGAGGATGGGTGACAGCTTTCGTCTCTCTGGGGGCAACGGGGCTGATCGTTGCGGTAGCGGCGATACTGGTCATCAGGGACGTCCCGGAACCAGTTCGCTCCGTGCGGAAGCAGGCGCCCGTGAAGCTCGCGGCAGCACTGTGCTGTGTCATCACTCATCCGGCCTGTTGGCAAGGATTTTTCACACACTTTACTTGTATATTCCCGCAGATTGTGTTCACTCTCATCTGGGGTGTTCCCCTGATGTCCCTGGGACTCGGGTTGAGTCAATCTCAGATCAGTACCGTCCTCGTGGCAAACATGGTGGTCATCATGATTGCCAGCCCCCTCGCCGGGTTAGTCTCCGGGAGGGTCGGACGAGGGCGTGACGGACTCGTGTTGGCTTCGGCGGTGATCCTCGCCGGGGGTTGGGTATGGTTCCTGCTTCCCGCCGCGCCGAGGAGCTTCACGGTGCTAATGGCGGTGAATCTCATGATGGCGGTCGTGAGTCCGGCGGGAAACTTCGCGTTCGACACTGTCCGTGAATATATGGACCGTCGGGTACTTGCGGCTGGTACGGGGTTGGCGAACATGGGTGGTTTCACCGGGGGAATGCTGGCGACGCAGGGTATCGGAGTGCTTCTCGACGTCGCACACGGCGACAGCGGATCCGGTTATGTGTGGGCGGATTTCCAGTTCGCTGGATCAGCGGCTCTCGCGGTGTGGGGACTCGGGATCATCGGATTCCTCATCAGCCGCCGTGCCCTGCGAAAACATGACGCCACACGCCCTAGCGCCCAAGGTGAGGAGAACCCCGCGCAGGGCGCAATCGGCGTACGGTGATCTGCTAGTACACTTTCTCCCCGTGTTTCCTCTACCGTTGTCGGTACCCTTCCATTGAACCTATCGAGGAGACCTAACATGGAGAACATCTACACCGCAGAAGCACTGGCCACCGGTGGTGGGCGTGACGGACATGTCCGCACCACCGATGGTCTCGTCGACACTGATCTTGCCCTGCCGAAGGCTATGGGCGGCTCTGAGAAGGCACCGAATCCCGAACTGTTCTTCGCCGCTGGCTACGCCGCCTGCTTCCATGGAGCGCTTCAGCTCGTCGCCAAGAACGAGGGCACATCCATCGACGGCTCCTCCGTTGGAACGCGAGTGAGCCTGGGCAAGGATGCTGAGGGATTTGCCCTCGCAGTCGAGATCGAGGTGCACATCCCGGAGATGACGCTGGACGAGGCACAGAAGCTCGCTGACACCGCGCACACCGTGTGCCCCTACTCCCGCGCAACGAAGGGCAACATCGAGGTGACCGTCACCGCTGTGGAGGACTAATAACGTCATCTCTCTGTCGTCGGCCCCAGAACCGGCGGTGAGGGGCCGTGGGGAAAATGGCCAGGGACCCGATTGCACGGAGTAATCGGGTCCCTGGCCCTATTGTCGGCGTATCCAGCTACATAACGAGCTGCCGACGCTAGGCGCTAACCCGGTAGTGTCCGTCCGGGCCGACGCCCCGCGCCTGTTGCACTACCAGGTCGAACCCGTACTCGGCCACGTGGTCCCGGAGCGCAGCCAGATTCCGTTCGACGACGCCGCCCGCCCAAACCGTGGTGCGGACCTGCACCTCCATCCCAGTTCGTGCGGCCGCCTCCGCGACAATGCTCAGAGCAGCCGTGGATCGGGCTGCAGCAGAGGGGGTACAACCTACGACACCGGGAAGGTCAGACACCTGCGCCTTGACATCAAGCCCGATCCAGTCGGGCCGGGTGGATTCATCGTCCAGGAGCGCCGCGAGACGTATCGGCGCATACCCGCACGTGTGGAGCCCGACCTGGAAACCACGCTGGTGCACCTCCCGGACCGCACCGGGAAGTGCACGGTGCATGGTCGGTTCTCCGCCACTGATCACCAACCCGTCGATGAGTCCGCGGCGGTGCTCCAGCAGTGTCGTGACCTCCGAAAAATCATGGGCCCCGGCGGAAACCTGCTGGAGCGTCGGGTTGTGGCAGTAGATGCACCGCCACGGACAGCCCTGTGTGAACACCGTGACGGTGAGCCGACCGGGCCAGTCCGTCGCGGAGAACGGGATGATCCCTGCGACTGGCAAACCGAGCTCCGTACTCTCCGTCGTCACAGTGCCGGTTCCACGAAGTACATCCGCTCGCGGAACTCCCCCTTCTTCCCGGTGTTGAAGCTCGATACCGGACGGAAGTACCCCATGACCCGGGTCCACATCTCGGTTTCTTCCCCACAGTGTTCGCAGTGGGGATGTTCCCCGGAAAGGTAGCCGTGATTCGGGCAGATGGAGAACGTCGGAGTGATCGTGATGTACGGGAGCCGGAATGTCTCCAGAGCCCGCCGCACCAGAGTTGAGCACGCATCCCCGGAGCTCATCGCCGACCCCATGTAGAGGTGGAGGACGGTACCGCCGGTGTACTTCATCTGCAGATCCTCCTGTTGAGTCAGTGCGGCGAAGGGGTCTGGGGTGTGATCGACTGGTAGTTGGGATGAGTTGGTGTAGTACGGTTCCGCGGCGGTACCGGCGTGGATGATCGTGCCCCCGAAACGTCGGATGTCCTCTCTCGCAAAACGGTGGGTAGCGCCTTCCGCAGGGGTGGCTTCGAGATTATAGAGGTGCCCGGTGGCTTCCTGTGCTTTCACGAGGAGGGTGTTGATGTGGTCGAGGAGCCGGGCGACCTGTGCATGCCCTTGGGGGTCGGTGATGTCGTAGGTGTCACCGGTGAAGTTCCGGACCATCTCGTTGCACCCGTTGACCCCGATGGTGGAGAAGTGGTTGTCCAGGCTCGGCAGCCACCGCCGGGTATGGGGGTACAGGCCGACGTCGATGAGTTCCGCAATCGTCGCACGACGCCGCTCCAGCGTATCCACCCCGAGTTCAACCAAGCGCTCAACCTCGGCTAGAAGTGCTTCCTCATCGCCTGCGAAACGGTACCCGAGGCGTGCACAGTTGAGGGTCACGACACCGATGGAGCCGGTCTGTTCGGCCGAGCCAAACAACCCGTTTCCACGGGCCAGGAGTTCCCGGAGGTCCAACTGGAGGCGGCAGCACATGGAGCGGATCTGGCCGGGATCGAGATCGGAGTTGATGAAATTCTGGAAGTAGGGCAGACCGTAGCGGGCGGTCATGTCGAATAACCGATGAGCGTTCTCACTGTCCCAGTCGAAATCACGGGTGATGTTGTAGGTGGGGATCGGGAACGTGAATACCCGGTCGTCGGCGTCACCTTCCGCCATCACCTCGATGAAGGCTCGATTGATTAGCTCCATCTCAAGGCCGAGATCCCCGTAGGTGAAGTCCATGACCTCCTCGCCGATGTAGGGGTGGTCCTCCCGGAGATCTGCGGGACAGGTCCAATCAAAGGTGAGATTGGTGAACGGGGTCTGCATTCCCCATCTGCTGGGCACGTTGAGGTTGAAAATGAACTCCTGCATGAGCTGTTTCAATTCCGGATACGTGAGCCCGTCGATCCGGACGAACGGGGCCATGTACGTATCGAAGGAGCTGAACGCCTGCGCACCTGCCCATTCGTTCTGCAGGGTGCCGAGGAAGTTGACGATCTGTCCACAAGCTGATGAGAAGTGCCTCGGTGGAGCGGAACTGACCGAGCCCGGGACACCCCCGAAGCCCTGTTCCAGGAGCTGCCTCAGCGACCATCCCGCGCAGTAACCGGCGAGCATGTCGAGGTCGTGGATGTGGATGTCACCGTCACGGTGTGCTGCTGCGGCCGCGGAACTGAAGATTTCGCCCAGCCAGTAGTTCGCCACCACCTTTCCGGTGGCGTTGAGCATCAGTCCACCGAGCGAGTAGTCCTGGTTGGCATTCGCGTTGACCCGCCAGTCGGCGCGGGACAGATATTCGGTGACGGTGTTGACGGGATCGACGAGGTGGGCGCCCTGGCTCGTGTGCTGCGCCTGCGGTGGGGTCAATGTGCTCATGCCCGCCACTCTAAGCCGCAAATGACACTGATGGGATTATTCGAACGCGATTGTGAGAAACACGATATACACCCATTGATTAAGTCACAGGCACAACATATAGGTGATTCGATGTCTCCACAATCCTCAGAAAACCGCTACTTTCCCAGCATCCGATGAGTACTCCAACCCCCACCTGTTGAGGCTCCACTCTCGATGTATCCCAGGCATGACGAACCTCCCCCAGGTTAAAGAGTCTCCAAAACCTGGTTGAGCGAAGTGAGGGGCTGCACGTAGCCGGTGGATGATGTGGACCATGCAGTAGGTGAGGTCTCGGGACACGCGCGTCACAGCAACGCAGATGAGACAGACACAAAAAGTGGCATTCATCCAACCCCACCATGCCTCTCCGAAACGGAACGTCGTGGGCCGGAATTTCCGGAGCACGGCATCGGGTCTGTCGGAGCCGCAACCACGATCACGACGCGGAGAGTCCATGCGTTTATTCTGCCACTGAGATTCCTCGGAGGATAAAGCTGTCACAGACCAAGATCATGCCGGATAGACATGCACCGTTCACGGCTTTCTACCGGTTACTGCGCCCGAGCTCAGCGAAAAGGTTGAAATTGAAGAGGAAGGCCGCGCACGCCTCATCCAGCAGACGCTCGCGGTCGGACACTCCAAGGGGGAGGGAGTCGAGTGCCGCACGATAACTGTCCTTGTATGGCTTGATCTTCGGAATCTCGGCGAATCGATAGAAAGAAAGCACCTCCGGCCCGAGACCGTAGTGGCGCTGCATCATACGCGCGATAACCTGTCCACCGGAGAGATCACCGAGGTAGCGGACATAATGGTGTGCGATCAACCCGGGGGCGTCAGCCGCATCCGCGATCTCGTTGAGCCTGGCGACGTATGCCACGGTGGCGGGTAACGGTATGACCGTCTCCCTCCATTCAGAATTGCCGTGAAGGGCATCGAGGTCGGCCTCGATGGAAGGGACACGTTCAAGCGCCGGATCCACGATCACGGCGGCGATGGGGTCATTGGCGACGACACGCGCAGCATTCTCGAGGGCCCGGTAGAACAACCAGGACTGCTCCTGGAGCGCGATGAAGTCGGCGACGGTGAGGTCACCGGCCATCAGATCCTGGGTGAATGTCGAGTATTCAGCCGATTCATGGGCGTCCGCAGTGGACGCTTTGAGGGCCTTGGAAAGCGGGAGGAAATCTGAGCCGCTCCGTGGCTGGACTGCTGTCGTCATGCCTTCTCTACCTTCATGTTTGCGGAGCATCGTGGGCTCCTTAAGCGGTTTCCCCGCCGGATCACGTGCACCATGTCGTGTTCCGATTCGGTGCCCCAACTGTAACTAAGGGCACCCTGACTGTTCTATAGATCGAATTGTTGATGCCCTCTCGAACCTCCTGCTTCCTCATGCCCGCTACTTCTGAGGATCTTCTCCCGTTGGATCCCCCATTTTTTCGCCTAGGTAGGCCCTCCGGGCGTCACCGGTTCTGCATGACCGTGGATAGGACCCTCACTCATTCTGTGCGTCATCACTCGGCGGGTTCTGTGGGTCCACTGTGAGTTTCAGGAGACTTTGCCTGTAGGCCCCTGGGAACGAAGTTTCGGGGCTTTCCGGGGATTAGCATTCTCTGCGGTATCGCTCGGTACCGTTCGAGAGAAAGGAACGATATTGCGTCAACTTCACTGGCAGCACCGGTGGGCTGCTCCTTTGGCCGTGGTCATTGCGTCAATCGGGCTCGCGAGCCTCTGGGTGTCATCTCTTCTGGTCGGAAGCAAACAATCCACCGAATCCACCGCGATCACTATCTACGTGTTCCCGCTCATTGTCACCGGCCTGTTGTATGTCTTCCTCAGGCGTGTCTCCACCCTCCGTGACACCAGGTTCCGCGTCAGGAACATCCGGTACGGAGGCTATCTCTTGATTGCGGGTGCGGTTCTGGCATCCGCCTTCTTCCTGGCACCACCCTCCGGTGGACTTGTTTTCCCCTCCCCCAGCTCCGTGCTGTTCTTCGTGGTCGGCGCTCTTCTGACCGGTACCTGGGAAGAATTGCTGTGCCGCGGGCTGATCCAGAATGTTCTTACCGAGGCGTTCGGGACAGATCAACGACGTACCTGGTGGTCAATCATCGCAGCCTCCGGGATCTTCGCGGTACTGCACTTCATCCGTCTCACCACAGATCCCCAGCTCATCCTGACCGTCACCACCCAGGTGTTCTATGCCTTCGCGATCGGACTTCTCCTCGGTGTCATCTATCACTTGACCCGCGATCTGCCCGCGGTGATCCTGCTGCACGCGACGTTCAACATGCTCGGCGGCATCGGTGCTCTGTTCACCCCACCCGCACCGGGAGCCGCCTCGGATATCCCGGTGATCGCCGCACTAATCCTTCTCGTGGTTCTGATGCCCGCCATCTGGGTCGCGCGTCGCATATTCATACGGCATAGCACCGACATCTAGGGTTCAAAGGTTGGTTCGCCCCAGAACACCTCGTCGACGACCTGTCGTGCACGGCGGGTGACCTTCAGGTAGTACTCGAGAAACTCCTGGTACCGGTTCGGGTCCCAGCCCGCTGCTCCTGCGACTTGCGCGAGCTGGGGCCCGGGAGACGGAAGCTGATCGGTGCGTTTTCCCCGGACGAGAACCAGGGCATTCCGGGCACGGGTGGCGGTCAACCACGCGGTACGCAGTCGCGCAACCTTCGAATTCTCGATGATTCCGTGCTCCTCGATGACATCGAGGACTTCGAGGGTTGAGGTGTTGTGCAGTTCCGGGAACTCCTGCGAGTGCAGCATGGTGAGCAGTTGTACCGTCCACTCAATATCGGTGAGAGCGCCACGCCCCAGTTTGGTGTGAGTTTTGCGGTCGGCTCCACGCGGTAGCCGTTCATTGTCCACCCGCGCCTTCATCCGGCGGACCTCGCGAACGGTCTCGGCACCGATCCCCTCTTCCGGGTACCGGAACCTATCAATGGTGCGGAGGAATCGCTTTCCGACGTCGGGGTCCCCCGCGATCGCGGCGGCGCGAAGGAGTGCCTGGATCTCCCAGGTCGCCCCCCATCTCTCATAGTAGTTCCCGTATGATTCGATCGTCCGGACAATCGCGCCTGACCGGCCCTCCGGGCGGAGCCCCAGGTCCACCTCGAGTGGTGGATCGTCGCTGGGCTTCGAGAGCCGCCGTCGCAACCGATCACAGATACCGACGGACCATTTGACCGCGTCGGTGTCACTGACCCCTTCGGCGGGTTCACACACGAACATGACGTCCGCATCAGAGCCGTAGCCGAGTTCGGCACCGCCGAGGCGCCCCATCCCTATGACCGCGATCCGAGCGGGCGGAGTATCCCCAGAATTCGCGGTGGCCGCCGCGATCTCCACCCTCAGTGCGGCCTCGAGAACAGCATCCCAGACGAGGGACAGACTGCGACACACCTCTTTTACATCCATCATCCCCAGAAGGTCTGCGGCCGCAACCCGGGCGAGTTCCGCCCGTCGCAGGGATCTCGCCGTGGCGATGGCCTTGTCCGGGTTCGCATGTCTGCACGCGGCACTGACGAGTGAACTGGACACGGTGTCGGGGTCCGTGTCCAGTAATTTCGGCCCGTTGGCTCCATCCCCCAGGCGTCTGATCGTGTCCGGTGTCGAGAGAATGAGGTCGGAGACGTACGGTGAGTTGCCGAGTATCTTCATCAATCGCTGCCCTACGATGCCTTCATCACGGAGCATCCGCAGGAACCACTGCTTGTCTCTCGCGGCCTCGGACAACTTCCGGTAATTCAGCAGTCCGGCATCGGGATCCGCCGTCGTGGACAGCCATTCCATCAGCGTGGGGAGCAGCATCGCCTGGATCTTCGCCCGGCGAGACCCCCCGGAAGCCAGCGCCTGGAGGTGCTCGTAGGCGCGGTCAGGGAACTGGTAGCGGAGGGCCGCGAGCTGGAGCTTCGCCGATTCGGCCGAAAGCCGAAGTGTCTCCACGGGGAGGTTCACCACTGAGTTAAGCAGTGGACGGTAGAAGAGTTTCGCGTGCAGTGAGGAGATCTGGCGGACGACACGACGGTGTTCCTCGAGCATCGTCACTGCGAGTGAGGTGTGCCCGGAGCCTCTGACCCCGGATGTTCTGGCGAGCCAGCGCAGCGCTGCTTCGTCTCCGGCATCCGGCATGGTGTGGGTACGTCGGACACGCTGAAGCTGCAGCCGATGTTCCAGTAGACGCATGAATTCGTAGGCGCCGATCAGTGCCTGGCCGTCTTCCCTTCCGATGTAGCCTGCTGTGATCAGTGCACCGAGTGCATCCACCGTCGAGGTGACACGGAGACTCTCATCGGAGCGGCCGTGCACCATCTGCAGCAGTTGAACGGCGAACTCGACATCCCGAAGTCCTCCTCTCCCGAGTTTCAGTTCCCGTTCCCGGAGGTTCTCGGGAACGTTTTCGATGACTCTGCGGCGCATCGCCTGAACATCGTCGACGAAGCTCTCCCGTTGGCTGGCGTCCCACACCATCGGGTTGAGAGCGTCGAGGTAGGCTTGGCCGAGGCCTCGGTCCCCGGTCATTGGGCGGGCTTTCAGCAGCGCCTGGAACTCCCAGGTGTGCGCCCAACGCCGGTAGTAGGCAATATGTGAGTCCAGGGTGCGGACGAGTGCACCATGCTTCCCCTCCGGACGGAGGGCCGCGTCCACCTCGAAGAACGCCCGGCAGCCGATCCTGATGAATTCACCGGCGACCCGTGTCACGCGGCTGTGCGCGGGTTCGGCGATGAAGATGACGTCGACATCCGAGATGTAGTTCAGCTCGCGTGCACCGCATTTACCCATCGCCATCACCGAGATCCGGGTGTCCACGGGTTTCTCCCCGTAGACCCCGCCCACCGCAACCGCGAGGGCTGCGGTCAGTGCGGCATCCGCCAAATCCGTGAGAAGTCCCGCGACGACGGTGAACGGAACTTCGGGTTGCCCCACGCGGCGCGGGGATTCGGGGTAAGTACCCGCGAGGTCATGAGCAGCGATCCGCATGAGAAGGGTGCGGTAGGTACGGTGGAGTACCTGTTCGGCGTCTCGCCCCACCATCCGTGCACGGTAGGTTCCCGCAGCCGAGAGATAGTCGTTCGCGGCATCATCGGATTCCGCCCCGTCCGGGAGATCGAACGTCGCGGGAACAGCATCGACACAACCGAGCATCGCCTGCATCATCTCGGCACGATCCGGTGCCGGTTTCGAGATGAGACGCCACAGTTCGGGGTTCGCCACGAGATGATCACCCAATGCCGTCGAGGCTCCGAGCAGTGAGATCAACCTGACCCGGAGTGGAACGTCGACACGCAGTTGACCGTCCAGTTCTCTCCGGGATGGCCCGACCTCCCCTTTGGGCACCCCGTCAGCGGAATCCAGTGCCTCCATCAGTCGAACCAGGGAGTTCAACGCCAGGTCTGGGTCACCAGCCCCAGACAGCGCCCAGAGGAGCTCAACGGACTCCGGATTCATCCAGCCAAGCCAGGTAAGATCACGTTCGGCACCGGGTCCGTTGAGACTCAGGCCCGCCGGAGCAGGTACCGCCCTGCGGGTGGAGCGCGGTTGATTCATGAGAGGTGCAGGTCCTTCCCCCGGGGGCCGGTCCTAGACCCCCGAGATGTCGGCTGGCTAGTAGTCGAGGTTGGTGCGCAGCTCCCACTGGGTGATCTGCGCCTGGTAGTCATGCCATTCCCGCCATTTGTTACGGAGAAAGAACTCGAAGACGTGCTCCCCCAGGGTGTCCGCCACGAGTTCCGACTGTTCCATCAGGCGCAACGCCTGATCAAGGGAAGTCGGCAGATCCTTGTACCCCAGTGCACGTCGTTCACGACGGGTCAGCGAGGAGATGTCGTCCTCGGCGGGTTCACCCAGCTCGTATCCCTCGCGTATCCCCTTCAGACCTGCGGCCAGAAGCACAGAGTAGGCAAGGTACGGATTGCATCCTGAGTCAAGGTTCCGCACCTCGATCCGTTTGGAATCGACGTTGCCCGGACGGTAGTTGGGTACCCGGATAAGCGCGGACCTGTTGGATAACCCCCAGGTCGCTGCCGTCGGCGCCTCGGAACCGAAGACTATCCGCTTATAGGAATTTACCCACTGGTTCGTCACTGCCGAGATTTCCGGCGCATGTTCGATGATCCCCGCGATGAAACTCCGCGCCGTCCGGGAGAGGTTGTACGGATCATCCGGATCATGGAAGGCATTGGAATCCCCCTCGAACAGGGACATGTGGGTGTGCATCCCAGATCCGGCGTGATCCGTGAACGGTTTCGGCATGAAAGTGGCACGTACCTTGTTGAGGAGGGCGACCTGCTTGATCAGATACCGGAAACTCATGATGTTGTCACTCATCGTCAAGGCATCGGCGTACCGCAGGTCGATCTCCTGCTGTCCCGGCGCGGTCTCATGGTGGGAGAACTCCACCGAGATACCCATGTACTCGAGGGCCTCGATCGCATCCCGTCGGAAGTTGGGGGCGTCGTCGTGGACAGCCTGATCGAAGTATCCACCGTTGTCGGTGGGAACCGGCGGTTGACCATTTGTGTCAAGAGATCTGACGAGGAAGAACTCGATCTCCGGGTGAATGTTGCAGACGAACCCGTCATTGGCCGCCGATGTTGTCTGACGTCGCAGCACCTGTCTCGGATCCGCCCACGAGGGTTGGCCGTCAGGCATCGTGATGTCGCAGAACATGCGGGCCTGTTTCGGGGAATTCTCGTCCCTGTCGAAAGGAAGCACCTGGAACGTCGAGGGATCAGGTCGGGCTATGGTATCCGCCTCACTGACCCGGGAGAACCCCTCGATTGCGGAACCGTCGAATCCGATGCCGTCCGCGAACGCGGTCTCCAACTCCGCGGGAGCGACCGCCACCGACTTCAGATATCCGAGGACGTCGGTGAACCAGAGCCGGACGAAACGGATCTCACGTTCCTCAACGGTGCGCAGGACGAATTCCTGTTGACTGTTCATGCCACCCAACTCTAGCCGTCCGTACACCCGGAGAGGGCGTCTGAGCACAGCAAGCACACCGTGATATGCGGAAGGATGAATCAGCCGTCGCAGATAGGATCTGTTCCTCTCCACTCCCCGCACACGCAGTGTTCGGTCCCCACCGTCTTCCCGCCACTGACCGATGGCGCCAAAGTCTCCCCTGACACAGATATTCCACGTGTAGAGGGAATAAAAGCTGGTACAAACGAACATATGTCCACGCGTGAGTTTTTTGAGGTTGAAGTTAAATTCGCGGTGACCGACGCCACGGAGGTACCCGACCTGACCGGGATCACCGGGGTCTCCGCCGTGCCGGAAACAGCAGTTCATGATCTTTCGGCCGTCTACTACGACACGGGTGATCTCCGGCTCACCCGGTCCAGGATCACCTTGCGCCGACGCACCGGCGGCACCGACGCCGGCTGGCACGCGAAGCTCCCCGGTGACGGCGGACGTATGGAACTCCATCACGATCTGGCCGAGGATGACGCGAACACCGTCCCCGAGGCACTGGTCGAATCCGTACGGTCGATTGTCCGGGATCTGCCGCTCATCCCGATCGCCAGGGTGGACAATCAACGATACGAGTCGACCTTGGTGTCTGCCGATGGAACGGTGTGCGCCGAATTTTGTGATGACCACGTCACCGCATGGTCGTTGCTCCCGGACGGAGACCGGACCACCTGGCGGGAATGGGAAATCGAGCTCTCGGACGATTACGCCGGAACCGATGCGGGAACCGGATTGCTCAGATCCGCCACGGAGTTGTTCGGAAACGCCGGAGCCAGTCCAGCGGAGAGCCCCTCGAAGCTGGTGTCCGCTCTCGGGGATTCCATTGACAACGCACCGGCTCCCCCCAGGGTCGCTGTACCCGAACCTGGTTCGGCGGAAGCCGGGGTGCTCGCAGCGCTCGCGCAGAACCACAGCCGTCTGATCAACCTCGACCCCAGGGTCCGACGAGACGAGTGGGATTCCGTGCATCAGATGCGCGTCGCCACGCGTGAACTTCGCAGCCATCTTGAGGCCTTCAACGGCGTCATGGACGGCGACCGTTACCGCGGAACAGCCCGCAGGCTCAAGGAACTGGCCGCTGTCCTCGGTGCGGCCCGCGACGCAGAGGTGGTGGCTGAGCGGTTCCGGGAGCTGACCGCGAATGAGGATCCCTGTGTGATCCCCGCCGAGTCCTGCCGTGAGTTGATCGACTCAGTGCTTGCGGACTACCGGGCCGCCCACCGGAAGGTCGTCGAACACCTGAATTCCACGGACTACCTGCGACTGCTCGGCGATCTGGAGGAACTGCTGGCGGAGCCGCCGTTCCGTGAGTTTTCCGATGACACGACCATTCCGGCGGCGGAGGTCCTGGTGGATCACCTCACCCACGCCTACAAACGACTGCTTGCCCGCCATGACCATGCGATGTCAACCTGGCGGGACGAATCACTGCCGCTGCGGGAACGTGAGGAAAACATCCACCGGATCAGGAAGGCAGTGAAGAAGCTCCGCTACTCTGCGGAAGCGGTCGGCGCGGCTACCGGATTGAAGACGAAACACCTGTACAGAGCCTGCCGCACGATGCAGTCCGTGCTCGGAGACTTCCAGGACGCGGCGACCTCCAGGGAGCTGCTCCTCGAGAAGGCACGCCAAGCACGTGCCACCGGAACCGACACCTTCCTCCACGGCATGCTGTACCAGCGGGAACTCGAGAACAGCGCCGATGCCTTGAACGGCTACCGGGCAACCATGGATGATGTCGTCGACGCATACTCCGAGTTCGACAACCAGCGGAGGAAAACCCGCCGTAAATCCGGTGGGAAGCCGGAGAAGCACAAGAAGAAGGGCGACAGGAAGAAATAGTACGCCCGAGTGGTGTCACTGCCCGTCGTTCTTCTCCCACGACGGCGCCACACCCCAGGACTCATCCTCGCGGTCGAATGAATCAGCCTCACGGGTGCGGCGTTCCGCGATGTCGAGTGCCTGTCTGGCCTCATCCTCTGAATCATAGGGTCCCATACGGTTCGTCCAGCTTCCCTGTTTACCGCGAACGACCTCACCGGTCTCAGGGTTGTAATACCATTCACGATCGTCTGGTGACATGGTGTCCATCGTCCTAGATGCTCCTTGAATAAGTTTGGCGGAAACCGGCGGGAGCGTCCGATTCCCCGGTGTCCACCGCAGGAAACGCACCCCACCGGTGACAGGCGTCGCCCATCGGTTCTCATCACGATCCAGGTTACCTATCGGATCACCCCGGACGTGCGGGCGTCGACGATACGCCGACTACAGTGGGGCTGTCCGTCACCGATCCGAGGAGCCGAGTTCTTGACCAGACTGATGTGGCCGACCACCGGTACCGCCAACCGGAACACAATGTTCCAGGAACACACCACGGCCTACGGCAGCGCACCGGGCCTCATCGCCACCGCGCCAGCGACCTTTCTCGTCATCGGGGAGCACACCGATCTTTACGGAGGGATCGTGTTGAGCGGGATGAGCGGACGTCGCGTTGTCGTTGGCGCATCCAGGCGCCGCGACGACACAGTCCGGGTTCGGGTGCTGCGCAACGGTACCGATGACACACCCGTGGTCGTCACGACGTCGACCACCATGGAAATTCTCTCCACACACGCCAACCTGCGGTCGAACGGGCCTAACGAACCGGATGCGGCGCTGCCCGCGTCTCCGTTGTCAGGGATACAGGACAACTGGGCCAACCGGCTCGGGGGCGTCGCGTGGATGATGATCCAGCGGCAACTGATCAGCCGTGAGACCCCGGGGTTCGATATCACGATCATTTCTGACATTCCGCCGGGCTGCGGTCTCGGTGAGCACGCAGCCGCGGAAACGGCATTCGCGCTCGGCCTCGCTGACCTTGCCGGGCACCAACCGGATGCACCGCTCAGGACGAGAATCGCCGATGTATGCACCCAAGCGGCTTCCTTGTTCGGTGGAACCCCACCGATGAGAGCCCGGCACACGACGGCGCTACGCGGCGGTACCGGTCAGGTGCTGTCCGTCATCGATTACGCGGACGGCTCCGTAACCCAGGCACCCTCACCGGCCCCACTGAGTTACCGCACCTACCTCGTCACGGTCCCCGCGGGTTCCGTTGAACCTTCGGGCTCCGGAGTGTCTGAGCTGAAGCGCCGAGGCGATTTCATCGAACTCGCCTCCCGAATCTACGGGGTAGAGTCCCTCCGGCTCCTTCCCGATTCCGAGGAAAGGGTGATCGACTGGCTCGAGACCGTCCATGAGGTTCGGGGGCCTGAAGCCCAACCGCCCGTTGCTGAAGCGGCGGGATGGATGGGTTTCCTCACTGCAGAAACTCGACGGGCGTTCGACTGCGCCGCGTTCTTGCGGTCGCGCCGAATCCCAGAAGCTCTAGGAACGCTCTCCGATTCACAGGCTCAGATGTGTGCCGCGTTCGGTCTCGGTTCTGACACGGATGCACTGGTTCGGTTGTGCATTGCCCGGGGTGCGGCGGTCGCTCGGGCCGCACACGCTGGGGCGAGCCGCGCCGTCATCGCGTGGTTTCCCTCCGATGCTGATTGTGAAGACTCCCACGACGACGCGGCGATCCGCCTCACCGATGACGGACTGCTCGTCATTCCACTGGCGGATGGCAGTCCTGCGGCCGTGGATAACGTTCCGGGGAACTGGAGCTGACCGTCAGCCCCCCGGGGAGATTCGCGCGAATGAGCCGACCTGTAAGCCGGATTCTGTACCGCGCCGTCTAACCGGCGCGGCGGCGGTCATCCATCTGGACGCACCATCGCTGGACGCCTCAAGCGGTCAACCCGCGGACTCAGGCGGGCAGCCCTCAATCGTCCGCGCAGGCACACCGGGATCTCTTCACTGAGATCCGGTGATGCGCCCTCTCACCTTGCTCCGGGTGGGGTTTACCTAGCCACCGCAGTCACCTGCGGCGCTGGTGCGCTCTTACCGCACCGTTTCACCCTTACCCCGAATCCCGGTTGCCCGGAAACTCGGGGCGGTTTATTTTCTGTGGCACTGTCCCGCAGGTCACCCTGGGTTGCCGTTGACAACCACCCTGCCCTAAGGAGTCCGGACTTTCCTCGACTACGGTGTCTGCGCTGGGAGAAACAGAAGTTCCGCCCGCCGATTCACCGGCCGCGACCGCCCGATCGACTCATTCGCACCCGTCACTGTACAGTGTCCGGCCTCATCCGACGAGACGGCGGAACTCACGGGGGAATCAGCGCAGGTGGGCGGTCTCGTTCACGAGTCGAACGGTAGTGGGGCCGTCGGCGTAGAACTCCGCCACCGAGAGAGACGCGAGATCGAGATGCAAGCGGTGAAAGATCCCGGGACCGGCGTCGAGTGCGAGCCGCAGAATCCCCTTGATCGGAGTGACATGACTCACCACGAGAACATTGGCGGCACCGTATGTCTCTTCGATGTGTTTCTTCACGCGTCTGGTGCGTCGGTACGCCGCCTGAAGTGATTCTCCGCCGGGTGGCGTGACGGAGATATCGGAGAGCCATTTCTCGTGGAGCTCGGGGTCCAATTCCCGAGCCTGCACGAAAGTCAGGCCGTCCCAAGCCCCGAAATCGAGCTCAGTGAGATCATCGATACTGTCCACATCAAGACCGAGTGCTGCCGCGCAGACCTCCGCGGTCTGCCGGGCACGAGTGAGAGGCGAACACACGATGGCGTCGATACCGCCCCGCCCAGCAAGCATCGCTGCCGCACGTTCCGCCTGTCTACGCCCGAGGTCGGTCAACTCGGGGTCACTGCGCCCGGAGTACAGACCAGCCGCGGACATCGCTGTCTGCCCGTGTCGCAGCAGGATCATCCGGGTGGGTCGAGTCACCGCGCCGTTCCAGGTGGCCGGGGTGGCCGGAGCATCTGCTGAAGCCGCTGCGGCAGCGGCCCCCGGTTCCGCAGCGGAGTCGGGGTTGTCCCCGGAGCGTTCCCCAAGATCGATTTTCCCCGGTTCCGCGCCATCAGCCCCAGCATCCATCGCGAAGTTGGCGAGTTCGTCAGCACGACTGTTCTTCTTCCGCGGAATCCAGGTGTAACGGATCCGCTCGAATCCAGCGGCGAGATCACGGGCTTCGAGGGCGAGACTCTTCATGTCGGGGTGCTTGACCTTCCATCGCCCCGACATCTGTTCGACGACGAGTTTGGAATCCAACCGGACCTCGACGTGGGTCGCCCCGAGATCACGCGCTGCAACGAGGCCGTTGATCAGGCCCCGGTACTCGGCGACATTGTTCGTTGCTTTTCCCACGTACTCAGCGATCCGCCGAAGCACCGTCTTGCCGTCCCCGTCCAAGATCAGGGTCCCGCTACCCGCCGTGCCGGGGTTCCCGCGGGAGCCTCCGTCGGCTTCGATGATCACCTTCACCGTGTGTTCTCCGTTTTCATTCCGGGGTTACGTTCAACTGCGGATCAACCAGGTACCGCATTCCGGGCACCTGGGGACACTGTCTTTCGCCGTAGCGCGGATCCGGGAGATTCCGGCGGCGGGAAGCACGAGATAGCATGCCGTACAGGAGTTTCCCGCAAAACGAGCCGCTCCCACCCCGTACGAGTCGTACTGTTCGTCGTAGGCTTCGAGCGCCTCGGGAGCCACATCAGCGAGCTGGGATCTGAGATCATCGCGCGCCATCTCCAGGTCAGCATGTGCGGATTCGCGTGCCCTGAGAGCAGCATCACGGGCGCGGGTCGCGGCGGCGATCTTCTCCTCGATCTCATCGAAAACGGCGCCGTCGGAGTCATGGTTGAGGCTGGTCGCCTCAATCCTTCGCCGCATCGCCTCCCGTTCAGCGGTGATTTCCTTGATGCGTCTGCGGGTGGAAGCGAGATCGTGCTCGAGATCCCGCCGATCATTGAGTTCTGTGGCGGCGCCGAGTCCCTCGAGATCAGCCTTCTGACGACGTTCGAGCTTGACCAGATCGTGATCGAGGCGGAGCAAATCACGGCGGAGATCTCCGACACCCATCTTGGATACAGCGGCGCCATCCCGGAGTCTGGCACGTTCCGCGATGAGCGCGTCGAGCTCCTTCTGCTCGTCGGAGGTACGCTCGGCACGGTCGGCGATGAGCGCGGTGTCGATGTCGGCGAGCTTGAGGATGAGGCGCTGGTTGTCGGGAGCGAGTTTCACGGTGGGGCTTTCTGTTCTTCGGTCGGAGCGGGCTACCGCCGTTGATCACGGTACGGGAGAGTTCACGTTACCCCTCATCGCGCGGATGCCGGGATATGGTCCACGGATCGGTGCGGATGTCGAGGACACGGGTCTCAACACCGGCCCTGCCGGCGATGAGTTCTGCGGCGCGGGCGCACCAGGGTGATTCACTCGCCCAGTGTGCGGTGTCAATCACGGCTGGGCCACCGGCACGCAAGTGCTCATCCACCGGGTGATGCCGAAGGTCGGAGGTGAGGAACACGTCAATGTCCCCCATTCCCGCGACCACGTCGAGGAAGCTGTCTCCGGATCCGGAGCACACAGCAACCCGCTGCACCATCCGGTCCGGATCACCGGCGGCTCGCACTCCCCATTCGGTAACAGGGAGGCGATCCGCGACTTGCTGCACGAAATCGACGAACCGCATCGGTTCCGGCAGATCGCCGATGCGACCAAGGCCCGGTGCGGTGTCAGGGTCCCCCTCGTCCTCTGATGCGGTGATGTCGAAGGCCGGTTCCTCGTACGGGTGTGCGGCGCGCAGGGCCGCGGTGATCGCTGCACGACTCGACCTGGGGGCTACGAACTCAACTCGAATCTCGTCGACGTACTCGAGGTTCCCGACTGTTCCGAGAGCGGGGTTCGCTCCATGGACGGGACGGAACTGGCCTCGTCCCGGAAATTGGAAGCAGCATTCGCGGTAGTCTCCGATGGCCCCCGCACCGGCGTCAAACAGTGCTTTCTTCACGGCATCCACATCTCCGGCGGGAACCTGGACCCCCCACTTGTCCGGCCCCTTGCCGCATTTCGGAGCGACCGCACGACCCGGGGTGACGCCGATCGCTTCGGCGAGGGCGTCGTTGACTCCGGGACGGGCGGAATCTGCGTTGGTGTGCGCGGCGAACAACGCCACTCCCCCGCGGATCAGGGTGTGCAGTACCCGTCCCTTCGGGGTATCCGCTGCGACGCTGTCCACGCCACGTAGGAGGAGTGGGTGGTGGACGATGAGCATGTCTGCACCGGCGTCGACCGCGGCGCGGGCAACCTCATCGGTGCAGTCAAGCGCGAAGGCGACCCTACTCACAGGGGCATCGGGGTCACCGCAGATCAATCCGACACTGTCCCAGCTCTCCGCGAGGTGCGGCGGATAGGCGGTGTCCATGATCCGACGGATCTCGGCGACGGTGGTGGCCATTATCGTCCTCTTTCCTTGATGTTCTTCGGGGCATGTCCGGTGACCGACTCCACCAGTGTGGCAACTTCCCGGGCACCGCGCACGGCGAGCCGCCAGTAGGTATGGTCCAATCCCGGGAAGGTGTCGCAGCGCCGAACGAGGATGCCCCGCCCGGCGAGCGCGAGGCGGGTGGCTTCTGGATCATCAACCGGGGGTGTAACCAGGAGGTACGGCGCCTGGGAGTCCGTGTGTACGAGAAATCCAGCGTTCGAGAGCATCCGACGCATCCGGGCACGCTGGTCTTCCACCGTCACCCGCTGCTCCGAGACAAACCCGGCCCCGTCGCGGAGCGCGTTCCTGATTGCGATGGCTTGGAGAGTCCCCACCGGCCAGTGCGGGCGGCTCACTGACAGGCGCCGAACCAGATCCGGAGCAGCGAGCAGGTAACCGCAACGCAGTCCCGCGAGAGAGAACGTCTTGGTGAGACTACGCATAACCACGAGTCCCGTATGGTCATTGACGTCCCGGGCCACCGAGGTGCTTTCATCGGTGAGATCCATGAAGGCCTCATCCACGACAGTGATTCTCCCCGGCCGACACCAACTCCGGAGGACATCCGCCGAATGCAGTACTCCAGTGGGATTCGTGGGATTACCGACCACAACAAGGTCGGCGGCAGCCGGGGGAATACGGTCCCCCAGGGTGAAGGGAGACTCCAGCACCATACGTTCCACTGTGGTGCCCGCCGCACGCAACGCCACTTCCGGTTCAGTGAATCCTGGATGTACGACGACAGGATGCTTCGCCCCCAGACCGGCAATCAAGGAGAACCCTTCCGCAGCCCCGGCAAGCAGCAGCACACACTCCGGATCAACGCCGTGCCTACGCGCGGCGGCGGAACGCGCGGCGTCGATAAGCGCGGGAGACGGGTAGGACCCAAGAAAAACGATCTCCTCCCGCAATGCCGAAGCCAACCACTCCGGGGGTCCCCCGGCCCGGACATTCACGGCGAAATCGACAACGTCCCCGGCGATGCCCACCATATCGGCGGTGGCCAGATCACCGTGGTACCGCAGCAGGTCATCCTCATTCACACGGGCCAGGTTACGTTCTGTCACACTGAGAGGTGTGAAAACTCTGCTGTTAGACGTTGACGGAACACTCATCGACTCCTACCCGGGGATCCGGGCCAGTTTCCTCCATGCCCTCGACACCATGGGCCACCCGCGCCCGAGCGAGGACATCCTCTCACGCATCGCCGGTCCCCCGATGGAGCAGACCATGCGGGTCGTCGGCATGACACCGGATGAAGCGCATCACGCCGTCGAGGTTTACCTCCGCCATTACGGCGAAGGCTCGTGGGCCGACTCCGACCCGTACCCCGGCATGCGGGAACTCCTCGCACGTTGGAAGGAGAAGGGATTCCGGGTCTGCACCGCGACCTCCAAGGGGGAATACTTCGCCCGAAAATCCCTCGAGCTCTACGGGATGATGGACTTCATCGATTTTCTCGGTGCCGCCGAAGAGAACGGTACCCGCAGGTCCAAGGAATCGGTCATCGCCCACGTCCTGGATTCCATGGAGCTACGGGGGGCTGAGTCCGATATCCTCATGATCGGCGATCGCATCCACGACTTCGACGGCGCGGCCGCTTTCGGAATCGATGCAGTCGCCTGTGCCTGGGGATACGGGAACACCGACGAACACATCAAGGCACGCTGGACCGCCACCAACGCCCAACATCTGGAGGACATAGTCGATGAGTGGAACGAGCAGAGTTAGGGAGCGCACCGAGGACGTCTACATAGTCTTCGTGTGCACTGGAAACATCTGTCGGTCCCCGATGGCGGAGATCATGACCCGCGATGCGGTGGAGGACGCCGGTCTCACCGAACGCGTCCTCATCCGTTCCTGCGGAATGGGCGGTTGGCATGTCGGTCAACCCGCCGATGAAAGGGCCGTAGCCGAGCTCGAGGCATCCGGTCACGATGGATCCACCCACCGCGCCAGTCAGTTCGGTGACGGACACCGCGACGCCGACCTCCTTATCGCCCTCGATTCAGGTCATGTCCGGGAACTCCGGAACGCAGGGGTTCCCGGCGAGCGCATCCGGTTGCTCCGCAGCTTCGACCCCACCAGTGGTGACGATGACTGCGCCGACCCCTACTACGGCACATCCGCAGACTTCACGGTCGTGCGTGAGCAAATCGATGCAGCCCTCCCCGGACTCATCAACTGGGTCCGGGAGACCTGCACAGACATGTCCGGACGGTGACCCGGACCTACCGATTTTTCGGTTGTCCCACCGACGGGCACTAGACTGACCGATGTGAACGCGAGAGCAGCACGCCCCGGAGGACCCATACGTCCGCTGTCGGTGCTCAAGGTGTTTCTCACACCGGGTTGGGTGATCACCGCAGTGGTGGTGGTTGTCTTCGCCTACACCGCGTTCACGGTCCTCGCCCCCTGGCAATTGGGTAAGAACGAGGCCACGAGCGAACGTAATCAGCGCATCGAGCAGGCCTTCGACACTGACCCCGTACCCGCCACTGATCTCCTCGGTCCCGGTGGCACGGTATCCCCTGAACTGGAATGGCGCCGCGTGACCCTGAACGGGAGATATCTCCCGAAGGACGAGGTGTTGCTCCGGCTCCGCCCGGTCGACCATCAACCCGCGATACAGGGGCTCGTTCCCTTCGAGTCGACTGATGGAAATATGCTCCTGGTCAACCGGGGCTGGCTACCCGTCGAAGCCGACTCACTTCCGCAGATACCGGATGCTCCCGAGGGCGAGGTCATGATCTCCGGCTATCTCCGCCGTACCGAAGACCCGCCTGAGCGGGAGCCGGTCACCGAGCAGAATCACACACAGGTCCACGGAATCTCCACCGACCAGATATCCGAGCTCACGGGTATTCCACTCAGCAAGGATTACATACAACTGGCCGACGGTTCCCCCGGCCAACTCAACGCCATCCCACTGCCGAAACTGGATGCAGGACCGTACCTCTCCTACGGTGTCCAGTGGATCGCCTTCGGCATCATGGCACCACTCGGTCTGGGGTACTTCATCTGGGCCGAGATCCGGGAGCGGCGCCGGGACCGTGAGGAAGACGGTGCCACTCTTCCATCGGGCGAAGATGGAGACGACCGAAACCCATCTCCGCTCCGGGGCGCGTTGCCGGAGCTCGCCTCCACCGACGCCGCACGCCAGCCGCACGGGTCCCGCCGGCGTAAACGGGCTAGTTACGGCGCCGGACACACCGATTACTACCGCACCATCGCCGAGAAGAATGAAGAGAGGTTCTAGCCGTGGACAACACCATCCAGGTTCTGGTCAGCCGTACCCTGCACCGCGAGGACGGAAGCTCCGTCACTGTGGAGATCGCGGCCCCCGTCAATCGCGGCGAAGATTTCTGGGAGACCCGCTGGCGTATCACCGGGTTGTCGGACGGCGACGTCGAGTCCGCATCGGGTGGTGTGGACTCGATGCAGTCTCTGCTCGCAGCTCTCGCGATGTCGGGTGACCGGGTGGCCGCAGACTCCTCCCTGAGTTTCCTCGAAGGGCCGGGAACGGGACTCCTGCACTCCGGGAAACGGGAGGACGGATTCTACACCGCCGTTCTCCGGATGCCGACAGCCTGAACTACCCCGGCGCGTTCAGCCTCAGCGGACACGGGACAGGACCGCAGCCACAGCGATAAACATCTGCGTACGGCGGGACAACCGGACTGCGTCCCTGAGCGCTGCCGTATCCGGCGCCCGCCCACCGCCGAGAAAAGGTCGTTCCTCCATCCCGTGCGCGTACACCGTGGGGCCACCCAACCGCACCCCCAGTGCCGCCGCGGCAGTCGCCTCAACTATCCCCGCATTGGGGCTCGGGTGGGCCGCCGAGTCCTCCCGCCACGCGCGCACGGCTTCACCACCGCGCCCCACGAATGCGGCAAGACACGTGTGCACCAGAGCAGTCACCCGAGCGGGCACCCAAGCCATCACATCATCAGCACGGGCCGCAGCCCAACCGAAGTTGGCGTAACGGGCGTTCCGGTAACCGACCATCGCGTCGAGGGTGTTCACGGCCCGGTGTGCCACCACCCCCGGGGCGCCTCCCACGACCGCCCAGACCAGCGGGGCGACGGCGGCATCCGATGTGTTCTCAGCCAACGATTCAACAGCCGCACGCGCCATACCCGCGGCGTCGAGAAGCTCTGGTTCCCTGGAACACAGCCAGGGAACCAGATACCGTGCCGCCGCCATGTCCCCTTCTTCCAGAGCGTCTGCCATCCGTGTTCCCGTACGCTCCAGCATTGCGCCTCCGAGTGCGGCCCACAGGCACATCGCCAACGACAGCCTGGGGGCCCATCGCGACATCAGCACTGACGCAGCGACCGGCGGTGCCACCGACGCCACGAGATACACACACCCCGCCGCTCTCGTATCCCGGTAGCTGTGTCTCTCACACCAGGAAGCCCACCGCCCGAAAAGAGCAACAGGATGTCCTCTCCTGGGGTCCGGAACCACCCGATCCGCGATCACACCGGCAAAGAGCCCGACGTTCACTCCGGTTCCCCTCCATGAGTCTGCCGGAGGAATTCAAGAACCAGATCCCGGGACCGTGCCGCTGCGGCGCCAGATGCCGCACGGTCCCCACCCAGGAGCACCGTCTTGCCGTAAGCGACAGCGGTATCAGCAACCGGTAAACCAGACAGGGTGAACGGCCAGCCCACCCCATGACCCGCTCCCGGATACACCACGCCATAAGCATCAATTCCGGCTTCCGCAGCCCGATGCGCGAGCGCCTCACCCATCGTTGCCGAATCCCAGACCTCATCCCCGGTTCCTGCGGTCACGAGCAGCGGACCACGGATGCGTTCCACCGGAATCCGGGCGGCTTTCACCTCCCCATCACCGGCCTTCCGGCGTGCCTCCGCATAGTACGGTGCCAAGTGCAGCGGACGTCCGGACAACGCCGGCCGAAGAAACGTGGACACTCTCGACCACCGAGAACTCGACCCCTGTGAGGAAAGAGCCACCGACGGTTCAACGACCCCGCGATAGGTCGAACCGGACGATCCGGCATGCGGATCATTCGTGCGCACATCACTCGGTGAATGCGCGACCACGGGTCCGACAAGATCAGGTTCCGCCACCGCCAACAGTAGTGCGAGTTCGGCGCCCCGGCCTCTCCCGATCAGAGCCAATCTGTCCCCGTCAACCCTCGGATGCGCCACAAAATCATGCAAAACAGCACGCAGAACCCCGACGTCGACACCACCCGACTCCTGCGGGAACCACCCCCACGCCGCGGTGGTCCAGCCACGATCCGCAAGCTCCGCCGCAGCAGCAGCGGGAACACCTCCTTCAGCGCCCCCGAGCAGAATCACCCCGGGACGCGGCGATCCGTCATCTGGAGCGAACATCCGGATGTTGAGCGACTGCCCCCCGAGCGGAGAAACATGGGAAGCAGCACTGATCTCCCTGGCCCGTCGCCCCACCGTCCTAGAGGCACCCGCCCCCAGGGCTGCGCTGACGGTCCGAACCCGAATGTCCAGACTCACCGTGAACCCCGGTTCCACGAGGAATTCCGCGCCTGGTGTGCCGTGCTCGGGGCGAAGTGTCCACAGTGGGCCGAGGCTGTCTGCGGGTCTCCACTCCGCAGCCCCGGGTAAGGTCGCTCCGGTGTCCACGCAGCCATCCTCTGCCGCGGTAAACTCCGTCGTCGACGACCAGACGATGCCCCTGGCATCCGTCGCCCGGATTCCCACCCGCACGATGTCTCCCGGGGTCAGATCCGAGACTTGTATCGGGAACGGATCACTGACACCTGTTACCGGGGGTACATCGAGAATCATGGCTGCCATGGTAACGCCGCACCCCACCGAATATCATCCGTGAAGAACGCTGGCCTGTACGAATACCCGCAGAAGATCCGATGAGACGGGACCGATCCGGACCGTGGATCCCAATTGACCACGCCCACTTTCCCGCATATACGGAGAAAACCCCGGGAATTTCCCGGGGTTTTCTCCGTATGTGCGCCCTGACGGGCTCGAACCGCCGACCTGCTGGGTGTAAACCAGCTGCTCTTCCAACTGAGCTAAAGGCGCTGACACCGCACGCGGCCATAGCTGGCGGCAGTTGCGGTGGACAACGTCGGATACTCTAGCACGAGTCCCACCACAAAGCGAAGCTAGCGCTTTTTACCGCTCTGCACCAGGCACGATCCCTGCCAGAATCCGAGTCGTTCCGCTGATGTCTGGACTAGGCCGGCAAGCTGCGCGGATTCCGCGATCAGTCCAGGTTCGATGTGCCCTGGTTTTCCTGCTCCCGGAGTCAGAAGCCAGATGCGGCCGTTTTCAGCGAGTGGACGGATCGAATCAACGAGTCCGTCAACGAGGTCACCATCCTCCTCTCTCCACCACAGCAGAACGATGTCGCAGATCTCGTCGGTGTCTTCCTCAAGGAGAGCCTCCCCGATGACGTCCTCGACCGCTTCACTGATCTCACTGTCGCAGTCTTCGTCCCAGCCCACCTCCTGGACGATATGGTCCGGTTTGACCCCGAGAAGCTTGGCGTATTCCTGGGCGCTTTCCTTGGCCGCGCCCGGAGCGTCGCTCACTGTGCGTTTCCTCCTAAAGAATTGGTCCGGGAATGCTACCCGATCCTTCCGCCCGCCCGTGGGGCGGAGCGTAAGGACATCGGACATTCCCCGGTGAAAGTGATCTCGCATGTACACGCTACCGGGTTTCTCCCCGCAGCGGACCATCACCCGGGTTTTTTCCGGAAGAAAACTCCGAGGAATCAGGGAACGACCCCCGCAACGGTGAAAAGCCGATCAGAGCGGCCACGACAAACACCCCTAAAAGCAGTGCTCGCGGCACATGCTGAATAGAAGGTTTCTCCCGGAACACCCTTCCACGGACACTACCCGTATCCTGGTGTGGACATGTGCACATCTCCGCCCACCGCGGAGACGGGTGTATCTCCGGAGAATCATGATCACATATGCCTCCGGGATGGAAGACCCGTACACAGAGACCAGATGAATGATCCACAGGAGGATTCGGTATGTCCCAGCAGCAGGACGCCACGGCCACCCCGTCCGAAGACAGTAATTTCGCGCTCATCCGGGACGGAGTCGCCTCGTATCTGAACGACTCGGACCCCGAGGAGACCAGCGAGTGGATGGACTCACTAGACGGACTCCTCGCTGAAGCGAGTCCTGACCGGGCCCGTTTCCTCATGCTCCGTCTCCTGGAACGAGCCACGGCAAAGCGGGTTCCGCTGCCTCCTCTCACCTCGACCGACTACGTCAATACGATCCCCACTGAGATGGAACCGGATTTCCCCGGAGACGAAGCCATTGAGCGTCGCTACCGCAAGTGGATGCGTTGGAATGCCGCGATCATGGTGCACCGTGCCCAGCGTCCGGGGATCGGGGTAGGTGGACACATCTCCACCTACGCTTCCTCTGCCCCCCTGTATGAGGTCGGTTTCAACTACTTCTTCCGGGGCAAAGACCACCCGGGCGGCGGAGACCAGGTCTTCTTCCAGGGGCACGCCTCTCCCGGCATGTACGCACGCGCGTACCTCGAAGGTCGCCTCACCGAGGATGACATGGATGGTTTCCGCCAGGAGGTCTCCCGTCCGCAGGGGGGCATGCCCAGTTACCCGCACCCGCACGGCATGCCCGAGTTCTGGGAGTTCCCGACGGTGTCCATGGGTCTCGGACCGATGGATGCCATCTACCAGGCACGGTTCAACCGTTATCTGCACAATCGCGGAATCAAGGACACCTCGCAGCAGCATGTCTGGGCATTTCTCGGTGACGGTGAGATGGACGAGCCTGAATCGCGCGGCCTGATCCAGCTTGCCGCTCTGAACAACCTGGACAACCTGACCTTCGTGATCAACTGCAACCTACAGCGTCTCGATGGCCCTGTCCGCGGCAACACCAAGATCATCCAGGAGCTGGAGTCGTTCTTCCGTGGTGCCGGCTGGTCAGTCATCAAGGTGGTCTGGGGCCGCGAGTGGGATGAACTGTTCGAGCGGGACAAGACCGGTGAGCTCGTCCACCTGATGAACACCACCCCCGACGGCGACTTCCAGACGTTCCGGGCCAACGACGGCAAGTTCGTTCGTGAGGAGTTCTTCAACCGCACACCGGAGACGAAGAAGCTCGTCGAGGACATGACCGACGAGGAGATCTGGAAGCTCAAGCGTGGTGGCCACGACTACCGCAAGATCTACGCTGCCTACCAGCGGGCCATGGAGACGAAGGACCGCCCGACTGTCATCCTCGCGCACACCATCAAGGGTTATGGCCTGGGCCACAACTTCGAGGGACGCAACGCGACCCACCAGATGAAGAAACTCACCCTCGATGATCTGAAGCTGTTCCGCGACAAGCAGCAGATCCCGATCTCCGACGAGGAACTCGAGAAGGATCCTTATCTTCCTCCGTACTACCACCCCGGTAAGGACTCCGAGGAGATCAAGTACATGTTGGAGCGCCGCCGCGAACTCGGCGGCTTCGTACCTGAGCGCCGTGAGTCCTACACGCCGCTGGAGGTTCCCGACATGGACGTGCTGAAGTCACTCCGGAAGGGGTCCGGCAAGCAGGAGGTAGCCACGACCATGGCCCTCGTGCGTACCTTCAAGGAACTCATGCGCGACAAGGAACTCCGTCGGCGCTTCGTTCCGATCATCCCGGATGAGGCCCGTACATTCGGCATGGACTCCTGGTTCCCCACACTGAAGATCTACAACCCCCACGGCCAGAAGTACACCCCGGTCGACAACGACCTCATGCTCTCCTACCGTGAGGCCGTCGACGGGCAGATCATGCATGAGGGCATCAACGAAGCCGGCTCCATGGGCGAGTTCATGGCCGCAGGCACGTCTTACGCCACCCACGGTGAGCCGATGATTCCGCTCTACATCTTCTACTCGATGTTCGGTTTCCAGCGCACCGGAGACTCCATCTGGGCAGCCGCGGACCAGATGGCCCGTGGCTTCCTCCTAGGCGCCACCGCAGGCCGCACCACGCTGACAGGTGAGGGACTGCAGCACATGGACGGCCACTCCCCGATTCTGGCGTCCACCAACCCGGCTGTCGTCACCTATGACCCGGCGTTCGCCTACGAGCTGGCTCATCTGATCCGTGAAGGCATCGACCGGATGTACGGTCCGGGCCGCGGCGAGAACGTGATCTACTACATCACGATCTACAACGAGCCGACCCCCCAGCCGAAGGAGCCGGAGAACCTCGATCTCGAGGGCCTGCACAAGGGCATCTACCTCTATGATCCCGCCGGTGACGGGGAGGGCCACGAAGCCTCGATCCTCGCATCCGGTATCGGCATGCAGGCGGCGCTGAAGGCGAAGAAGATCCTGGGCGAGGAGTACGGTGTGCGCACCAACATCTTCTCCGTCACCTCGTGGAACGAACTCGCCCGCGACGGCCAGGCCCATGACCTCCAGCAGCTGCGTCACCCTGCCGATGAGTTCGAGGCTCCGTTCGTGCAGCGCAAACTTGCCGACGTCGAGGGGCCATTCGTCGCGGTGTCCGACTTCGCCACCACGCTTCCGGAGCAGATCCGCAAGTGGGTGCCTGGGGACTACACCACCCTCGGGACCGACGGTTTCGGTTTCTCCGACACCCGCCGAGCTGCCCGCCGTTTCTTCAACACTGACGCCGAATCCGTCGTCGTCGCAGTTCTCGCAGGCTTGGCGCGCGAGGGCGCAATCGATGTCTCCGTGGCGGACAATGCCGCCAAGAAGTTCGAGATCACGGATCCGACGGTAGTCTGACCGGATCATCGACGCTTCTCCTTAGAGGGCTTTCGCCCCGGAAACTGAGTTTCCGGGGCGAAAGCCCTCCTCTTAGACACTCCTCCGATCCCCAGACGATCAGCAACACGCCACCCGGGACGGTCCCGCTAGTCGCGGGAACATGGACTCGACACGAGGCAATCCAGGTGTAACCGGAGGTTTCGGTGAAATCCCGCATCGTCGACTACGCGATGAAACCGAGGCGGAACTGATCAGAGCCGTGGGGCGGGGACACCTGGATCTCGGAACGTTCAGTGAGCTGTCCACAGCGGTATGAACAGCCGAGAATCCCGGCGACATCCGCGCGATCGTCCCACGAGTCGCTGCACCGATCCCGGAACCTGCGGGCCCGATGAATCCAGTCCCGAAAGCCATCTCACCGCTGTGCTCGGGGACATCACCAGACAGCGCACCTGGTATCTGCCCCGGAATCTACGTATCCATACGCTCATCGAGGATGTCACACTCGATCTGCGGAAAACCACGATGGAATCCAACTCGTGCCGAATCACGCTGATGAGCTTGATCGGGAACTGCACCGTGATCGTCCCCGGAGGGGGTGTCTGTGAACGTGACCACGCGACGATATTGGGTGATCTCCAGACCGCGGAGACAGGTCTGCCCGGAGATCCCGAGATCGAGGTCAGGGGATTCAGCTTCGGTGGCAATCTCAAGGTGAAGACCCTGGCACCGGGACATTCCGCAGGAAGCGGTAGCTGGTTCGACTTCCTCCGGTGATGTTCAGTTCGTGTGGGGAACCGCCGGGTGTTCCGCCAGGATGGCTTCGTCGATGATCCGGTTGACGGAATCCGGCGCCTCAAGAATCACCATGTGCCCGGCATCGGGAATGACCCGAAGTTTCGCACCGGGCCAGAGTTCGACGGCGCGTTCCGCTTGTTCCACGGGAGTCACATTGTCTTTGTCACCAACCACCACATACCCGGGAACCTCACTCAGGTAGGGCACCGCAGCGAGTTCCTCATGACTCTGGAGCTCCGAGAAAAACCCGATGTAGGTCTCTGCCGGGGTCGTATGGATCTGGTCCGCATGAAATTCGATGACATCATAGTCGGTACCGTTACGCTGGAAAATCGTCACTGCTAGAAGAGGAGCCAGCATCTCCATCATCTCTTTTCGGATCCGGTCGGATTCCTCCGGATTCCGGGAGATGACCCCGTGCACCTTATCTGCCACGGGATTATCGATGATCTGGGCGATACCGCCGGAAGCCATCGGTTCCATCGCGGTGGACACGGTGACGACACCACCGATGCGGCCACGCAGTACCTCCCCACAGCGACGGACGAGACTCATCAGGATCATTCCCCCCATGGAGTGACCAACCAGGATGATCCTACCGGTTGGAACCCGCGCCGCGATCACTGCGAGAACGTCATCAGCCGCACCGTCGACCGTGCAACGTTCGGGCTGAACCATTCCGGTGGCACCGTGTCCACGAAGATCGAGTAATACTGAACGCACGCCCGGATACACGTGCCGCAGGTGATCAACCTGGAAGAACCACGATTCAGCGGTCAACGTGAACCCGTGGACGAAGACGACCACGGTCGCCGCATCCTCCGGACCGACCTCATAATAGTGGATGTCGATTCCGTCGTTGGTGACGGTTCCACGGCGATCCACGTCGGTGAGTCCGGGCCGGACGCCTTCAGCCTGGATGCCATCACGGACGGTACGCAAGTCGGAGCGACCCCACGGGGTGATCCGGTGTGAGATACGACGTAGCGCGTTCACTGCGCGGCCGGGATCCAGGACCATTGACGGCCTTCCTTGTACGGGAACAGATGGGAATGATTGATGACACAATACCGCCTCGGGGGCTGTTCTTCCGACACAGAGCTCTGCCGGTAATCTTGACGGCAGCGCCCCGCACTCTGAACAGTCCGATCAACAGCGAAGGACACCACACGATATGTCACTCACCGAACCCATCACCCATCCCGCGGAGCCAGGTACCGGCACACTGACGCCCGTGGTGGACATCATCGCGACCGCCACGGGCCTTGAGCATGATGAGATAGCCGCCGACGCCCGGATCGCGGATCTCGCCATCGACTCCCTGTCACTCGTCGAGATAGCTGTGCGTCTGGAGGACGCATTCGGCATCCGGATCATCGACACCGACATGGACCGCCTCGACTCGGTCGCCGACATCGTGACGCTCGTCGAGAAGCATGCCGCCGGTGGCAGCCCTGACTGATCCTCGTGGTGTCCGTGAAGGCCACCACCCATCCTCCGTTGACCGAAGATCTGAAACCTTCAGTTCCACATCAAATCCGTGGGCGGACCCGAGACCGTCCAAGATCCTGGACAAACGGAGGAATTCTTTTCGCGCACCACTCAGCGCTTGATCACAATCGACGGCCCGCGGCACGGTGTCTGACCGCCGCCAGCGTGTACACCACTCAGTGGTCAGCGGATCGACCCCCGGTTGCGCCGGAATTCCCGGTGTAGGCAGACACACGACCATGGCGGACTCCACCAACGGCCGGAGTTTTACCGGTAACCCGACGATGCGGAGACGCGCATAGGCAGCGTCCGCCTGAGCAACAGCGAACGGATCCGGCGTGGTGGTGCCGTAGCCGTCGCGTAGGGCAGGCGTTGTAGAGCATGGTGATTGCTGTTTCACGGATGTCCTCGCAATGGGCAGCACGAACACCATGTCATCACGGCTGAAACGCACGATGGTTACATCATGCGAGTGATCCCGCGGTAGACACGGTGCAAGACGAGGTTCGTCTTCCCCAACGGCCTCTGTCCGCGCCCCCGCCTGTCCGACTAAACTCCTGCCCCGTGAAAAGAGCTATCAGAGAGCAATGGATGAACAACAGCGGGCTATCCTGACCCCAGTTTCAGGCAACATAGATCACACCGGCAACTCTCGACACCAACTTGATCCCCCCATTTTTTCAACCTCAAGTTGAGAATCACTCGGTGTCGAGTTTCCTCCACACCGCATCATTGGTCTCTGCCCAGAGCGGTTTCGCCCAAGCACCGAAATCCCGGTCGGTCAGCACGACCATGGCCCGACGCGTCGGTCGATGCACCCAAAAATAGGTACCTGACTGACCAAAATGTCCGGCCGTATCGTCCGGCATCGACGCCCCGGTCCAGTGCGGGTTCTTGCAACCCCGAATCTCGAAGCCGAGACCCCAGGGGCACGGTTTCTGCATGCCGTAGCCGGGAACCACGCCATCCAGTTCCGAGAACTGCACCTCGATCGCTTCCGCCACAGTCACCGGATGAAGCAGAACCGGATCAAGGACTTCCCGTGCAAAGACCGTCAGGTCCCGGACCGTGGACACGGCCCCGTGGCCGGCGGACCCCTCCAGCGAGGTCCCTGTCATACCGAGCGGAGCGAAGACCGCCTGCCGGAGATATGAGGCGAAATCCATCTCGGCTTCAGCGGCAATGACATCAGCGAGGATCTCGAAGCCTGCGGATGAGTAGATCCGTCTCACCCCTGGTGCCCGCTCCAGCTCCCGTGAGGCGAAACCAACGCCACCAGCATGGGAGAGAAGCTGCCGGACTGTCGCCCCATCTGGCCCGACCTCCGAATCCAACTCGAAGATCCCCTCCTCAACCGCCACAAGGACGCCCCAGGCGGAGAGTAGCTTGGTCACACTCGCCAGCTCATAGGGACGTTCAGCGTCACCGATGGATCGTACCTTCCCGTCCGCGATCACCGCCGCAGAGACGTGTTCGACGGGCCAACCCGCGACAGAATCGAGGAACTCGGTAACACTACGCTGCATATCGGTGATTCTAACGGGTGTTTAGAATGAACTACCCCAAAAAGCCCACCAACCGCCCACAAAATTCCGAGAGCGCATACTCCATGTCAGCGACGTCCTTCAGATCCCGACCAGTACTTGCGGCTCTGATCACCACCGCCATCCTCACCACCACAACAAGCATCGCCACTGCGGCTCCCCCCGATCCGGCCCCTAAACCGGGACAGGACGCAGTCCTTTGGTCAGGACCACTGCCCGATCACGGTATTCCCGGACCAGAGCACCCCACCCGGGTCTTCACCGACGGCACCCCACTCGACATCAGCGATGACACGACATTCACCTACTCCACACTCAATTCGGACAACGTCGAGATTCCAGCTACCGCACTGCTGATGCGAACACGCCGACCGTGGACTGGACCGGGGGAACGCCCCCTGGCGGTAATCGCGCCCGTCACCCAGGGAATGGACGACGTCTGTGCATTCTCCAACGTCGTCCGCACAGGTATTACCTTCAGCCCAGCGCACCCCGAGCTGTCCGCGACCGCACCGGATTATTTCCGTGCGCACCTCTTACTTGATCGGGGCATCGATGTCGTCGTCACCGACTATCCCGGACTCGGATCACCCGGCCTTCACCCCTACATGGACAACGTCGCAACGGGTCGCGCCGCTGCAGATGCCGGCATCGCAGCCCTGACGCTGCTCAACCGGCCGGGAGCTCCCGTTGTCGCCACCGGCCATTCACAGGGAGGGGCCGCAACAGGTTGGATGGCAGAGAATGCCCACGAGTACACCCCGGAGCTCAATCTACGAGCGGTCGCAGTCTCTTCACCCCCCTACAATTTCCGGCAACTGACAGCGGATGCTGATGGCAGCCTGGCCATGGGCCTGATGCTGATGGCCACCGACACCCAGATGCGTCATTCCCCGACGATCCGGGCGGAGATGGAGCGCATCCTCACCGACGAGGGCCGACAGATGATCGAGGACATGCGGCGAACATGCACCCCCGGAGTTTTTCTTCCGACAGCGTTCCGGAAGGCCTCGTCCCTCACCACCACGGGTGAGAGTCTCATCGACGTCATCGACCGGATGCCCGAGGTAGGTGCAGAGTTCCACAGGCAGGAACTCGGGACCCAAGCACCGACTGTTCCCGTCCTGCTGACCTATCACATGTCTGATCTGGTGGTGAACGGCCACGACTCGAAGACTCTCGGGGAATCCTGGCGTGCCCACGGCGGAGATGTCAGCGTCATCGAGGCGCCGGATTCTCCGATCGCACGAGCACTGATGACCGGACACCCGGACCCGGCTGTGACACACGTCCCACCGATCGTCGATTGGTTGGCCCGGCACCTGGAGAACTGAGCCGAGAAAAAGGAGGCCCCGATTATTCCGGGGCCTCCTTTTCAGATGGTTGGCATCGTCAGCGTTCTGCGCTGGCTGCCGTTCGGTCGGATGCGAAGAGTTCCTCGTCGAGGATTCCCTCCCGTTTGGCGACGATGGTGGGGATCAACGCCTGACCTGTGACGTTGACCGCGGTACGCCCCATGTCCAGGATTGGGTCGACGGCAAGCAAAAGTCCGACGCCTTCGAGCGGCAAACCGAGTGTGGACAGCGTCAACGTGAGCATCACAATCGCACCGGTGGTGCCCGCAGTCGCTGCGGAACCGATGACGGAGACGAACACGATCAACAGGTAGTCAGTCAGTCCCAGATTGATGCCGTAGAACTCCGCCACGAAAATCGCGGCAATGGCAGGATAAATCGAGGCGCAACCATCCATCTTCGTCGTCGCACCGAGCGGCACCGCAAAGGACCCGTAGGCACGGGGCACTCCCAACGCACCAACCACAGTCCGTTCGGTGACCGGCATGGTGCCCATCGAAGAACGACTCGCGAAACCGAGGGAGGTAACCGGCCATGCCTTGCGATAGAACTGTGCGATCGACAGTCCGTTGAATTTCAGTACCAGCGGGTAGACGACACCGATCACGAGGGCGAGACCGATGTAGATCGCCAGGACGAAACTACCGAGGGAGCCGAGGGTCTCCCAACCGTAGACTGCAACCGCCTTGCCGATCAGCGCCGCGGTACCGATGGGCGCGAGCCGGATGATCCACCAGAGCACCTTCTGGATGATGGTGAGCAGTGAACGGGCGACTCCGAGCACAGGCTCCGCATCCTTACCGACCTTGACAGCAGCGATACCAAAAGCGATGGAGATCAGGAGCAATTGCAGAACATTGAAATCGGGGTTGACAGAGAGATTGTCACCTGAACCACGCACCCAAAGGTCAAGACCGAGGATGTTACTCGGAACCAGGGACTGGATGAACGCGGACCAGCTTCCAATGGATCCGGGAGCCGCAGCCGCAGCAACATCAATGCTGGCACTACGTCCGGGGTGCATCAACAGACCGATACCGATACCCACGAAGACCGTCACGAAGGCAGTGATGGCGAACCAGAGCAGTGTTTGCCACGCGAGACGAGCCGCATCGGTGACCTGACGGAGATTCGCAATCGACGTCACGACAGCGGTGACCACTAGCGGTGGAATGAGAACCTTGAGTAGACCGACATAGGCCGATCCAACCGCCGTCAACGTGGTGGCAAGCCAATTTTCGCCACCGATGGATCTGGCGACGAGGCCGAGGATGAGGCCGGCGATCAGACCGTAGATGATCTGGGCGCCGAAGCTGGTCAGCGGATTCGAGCGCTTCGTGGGCGCCTCGGCATCGGGTTTCTGCACCCCGTCAGAGCGTGCAGGAGAGCCGGAGATTGATGTAGACACGTCAATGTTTCCTTAGAGAGTTTGGATTCAAACGAGTGGTATGGATTCACGAACACGGAGAGTCGCCGCACAGTCCGACTGCGGTTCCACGGGACACGCGGGCGTTCTGTCGCGCAGTTCAATACGAACGACAGCAATCACGCCTGAGTCTGAGAGTCAGCGACAGCGGCACAGCGCACACATGTACGGGCGACAGCGGGCGACCACTCGGGTCGCGGTGCCGGGAGACATGCGCGGGGGCTGACGGAAGCTCATGCCGACGACCCTACTCTGTACCGACCTGTATGGTCAATATAGACATATCTGTCTATATTTTTTCGATGGGTAACCCCAGTTCAGGACAGTGAATGAAAGTATCTCTCAGAATCAGTCAGAGCGACCCGGATCCTCCCCACCCGAATCGCGCCACCGTCGACGCTCCTCGGCAACTCCCTCGGCATGACCCTCACGCCTCCCCTCAGCGATTCCCTCACGTTCCCCCTTGCGCTCCGCCCGTTTGAGCGCCTTCACCATCTGGGCCGCCGTCATGTTGACCGGCGCCCACTCCGGATTCGCAGGTAGAACCCAACCACGCCAATACGCGAGAATCGCAAAGCCCGCCCCACAGACGGTGGCCACAATCATCCCCACACCATCATGACCCGCCCAGTTGAATGCGACCATCGTCGTCGCCGCCGTGATCGCAGGCGTGGCATAGAGCGTGTTCCCACCGAAGATCGACGGAATCTCCCCACACGCGACATCCCGGATCATTCCACCACCGACCGCCGTGAGAACCCCCATGAATACCGCCGACGCCGCAGGCAGCCCATAGCTGAGCGCCTTCGTCGAACCGGTCACCGCCCACACACCGAGAATCACCGCATCCCCGTGCACCCGAAACAGCTCCCAGGGCCGCCCCTTGAGATGAATGACCATGGCCAGCACACCACCGGCGACGGCGACACCCATGTACATCGGCTCTGCGATCGCCGCCGGAGGCCCCTGCTGCAACAACGCATCCCGAACCATGCCACCCCCGAGCGCAGAAAGCAGGGCCAGCACCGAAAAACCGATGATGTCGAAATTCCGTTGCCGGGCAATCGTCCCGCCAATCGCACCATTGAGCAAAACGCCAATCAGATCGAGACTTCGGTATATCCCCAGGATTGAGGGGTCAACAGTGAGCATGAAATCTATCCGACCACGAATAAACCACCCATGCCACCCCACACACCGGGGGTGGCATGCAACCACCCCCGAATCGGCTTCCCCACAATCGCCCGGCTCCCGACAGGCAAGGACGACAGAAAGAGACAGCACGAAGCCCCGCCACCAACAGGCAACGGGGCTTCATTGTGGGGCCGCCGGGGCTCGAACCCGGGACCAGCGGATTATGAGTCCGCGGCTCTAACCGACTGAGCTACAGCCCCCGACCGCCGGTGAGAGAACGACGGTCGGGAGCCAGTATAGCCACGATACAACCTTCGGAGCACACCGGGATAATCACCCCTCGATCGACATCCCCCAAAAACCTCATTGGCCTGGCAATTTGCTATCACACACAGGCGTCGATATAGTTACTTCTCGTTGCCGGGTTACAAGCCGGGACACGATATTCCCCCATAGCTCAATTGGCAGAGCATTCGACTGTTAATCGAAGGGTTACTGGTTCGAGTCCAGTTGGGGGAGCCAAAGAAAGGGCCGAACGGTTTTTCCGTCCGGCCCTTTTACATATCAAGCAGGTTCTGCCGATCAGTTCCGGGCCCCAGTGTCCATCGTGTCTACCAGCGTCCGCATCAGCGCCCAATCCTGCACTGCGACCCCGACTGATTTGAATATCGATACCTGTTCCGGCTCATGTGCGACGTTTCCCTCAGTGAGCGCCGATCCGAGGGTGCGGAGTTCGCACCGGTCTAGTACCCCGGATTCCAGGGCTTCGATGACTTCTCCTGCTTCGGTGGTCACCGCCTGGATGTCGTCGACGAACAATGATGCCTGTGCGACATCATCTCCCGACATTTCCCGCATTTCTGGGCGGTAGGATCCGATGAGGTTGACGTGGGACCCGGGTTTCAGGTCGTCGAGGGAGAACAGCGGTGCCGTCGATGGGGTGGCACAACAAATGATGTCCGCCTCCGCGACCGCGTCCCTGGGGTCGGTGGTTGCCGTGAAGCGCACTCCGTGGAATTCCTTCTCGACCCGGTAGATGCATGCGAGGGCTGAATCACGTTTGAGTGATGTGACGGTGACTGAGGTGATGTCGCGGACGGCGAGTACAGCTCTGATCTGGTCGGGTGCCTGACCTCCCGCACCAATGACGGTGAGGTTCCGGGCCCCGGGAAAGGCCAGGAGGTCCGTGGCGACTCCACTGATAGCGCCCGTTCGCATGGCTGTGGCTTCTGCGGCGTCGACGCCGACGTGTCGTTCGGTGTGCCATTCTTCCCATGTGAGTGTTCCGGAGAGGGCGGGTCGACGTCCGGTGAAGTTCGCCGACAGGGATTTCACCGCGAGGGTTTCGCTACCGATGTGCCGGACCGGCATAACCAGGAATCTTCCATCACCCGGCGCGAGTCGCAGTGGGATTTCGAAGTCACCCTTGTGCAATCCAACCAGTGCATCACGCACTTCGGCGATGAGGGTGCGCATATCGACGGATGCGCGTAGTTGCTGGTTGTCGAACCAGGTGGTGTTAGGTGATTCCACGTTCTTCTCCTCGGAGGTCAGTGAATGTTCATATGTGCGGTGCACCGTCTCCGTGTCCTGGTTCCGGGCACGGAGACGGTGCAAGACTAACAACCTTCTCTTCCTGTCTTTCGGGTACCTGCGTGGGTCACCTAGCTCGCCGCTCCGCCAATTCGCCGCGCCTGGTTTGATCGCTTCGGTAGAGTGGGCAGAGAGTTGTCCTATGTTCTCTACCAAGGAGTATCCCTCACCCATGATCCAGTTCGTCGTTGGTGCGGCAGCAGGTTACGTCTTCGGGACGAAAGCCGGGCGAAAGCGTTACCACCAGATCAAGAAGGGGTACAGCCTGGCGGTCGAGTCCCCTATCGCTCGGGCTGCTGTGACCGCGACCAGGAAGGCCGTCGCCAACAAGCTTGATCCTGAGCCCCGTATGCGGGAGGTCAAGAATCTCAGAGGTGACAATCCGGATCAGACGGTTCTTGAACCTGACAGAGATTGACCGTTCTTCTTGAGCACCGCCGTCAGTATTTCCGTGAATCACCATGCCGTGTTGGTACTGGATCTTTTACGGTGTTTGTCGGCGGTCCGCAGCTTCATGCTCCAGCAGGATCCCGTCTCAAATCGACTGGTCCCGCCGGGTGTTCCGTTTTCTGCGGCCGAGACAACACCGAAATCAACCTCTGCGGATCAAACTGGACTCCCGAATCTCCGCAGGTGATGTGAGATGCGGGGTCATCCGGTCCTGAATGCCCGGTCGAGTAGTTCCCGACGCGCCTGCTCGAGTGCGACGAGATCGGCGAACATCGAATTGTAGGCGAGTTCGTCATCCGAGGGGCGCATCCGTTGTAGCTGTCCTTTGAGCTGCGCGATCTGGTTTCCCACACGAACCTCCTGCAGTCGGGAGAGCACGCTGTCAGTGTATTTCTCCAGTTCCTCCGAGTCACAGTGGATCGGTTCTACTGCAAGTCCGGAAACCAGTGATTGCCCGAGGAAGTCATCCATCTCGCCTGCGACCTTCGACAGCCAGTCGACACCGTCGTGGGCATTTCCGCATCCACCTGCGTCACCGATGGCACGACGGATGGCCTGATAAGTGGGATGTGTGAATGCATCGGCGGGTAATCCGTCGAAGTACCCGCCGGCATGCTCGGGATACTGCAGCGCTAGTTTGAGGCTCTCACGTTCCGGCCAGAGCCGGGGGGTACGCTGGTCAGGCATTTCCAGGGCGGATTTCGACGGCATATTGGCCGATGGTGTTTCTGCGTTGTCGAACCTTCGCGCACGCCGTGGCTCTTGTTTTCTCTTCGGACGCCGAGCCTCGGCCCGTACCTGGTCGAGGACTTCGGTGGGGTCCGCCCAACCGACCCAGCCTGCAAGTTGGCGGGCGTATTCGTTGCGCAGGGTCTCATCCCGAATTCCGGCGACCACTGGTACACCCCGACGTAGTGCTTGGAGGCGCCCGTCCGCTGAATCAAGGGGGTAGTCGGCGATCATGGTCCGCACGACAAACTCGAACATGGGTACTCGCCTCGCGACGAGATCCCGGACCGCGACATCGCCGCGCTCCAGACGGAGATCACACGGGTCCATGCCGTCGGGAGCCACCGAGACGTAGGACTGCCCGGTGAACTGCTGATCCCCTTCGAAAGCGCGCATCGCGGCCTTCTGGCCGGCCTCGTCTCCGTCGAAGGTGTAGATGAGCTCACCACGGAAGTAGTTGTCGTCGAGCATGAGACGGCGCAGTATCTGAAGGTGTTCTTCACCGAACGCAGTACCGCATGCCGCAACCGCTGTGGTGACTCCGGCCGCGTGCATTGCCATGACATCGGTGTACCCCTCAACGACAACAGCCTGGTGCCCGGAGGCGATGGCTTTCTTCGCGTGATCGAGCCCGAACAGCACCTTTGACTTGTGGTACAGAAGAGTGTCGGGGGTGTTCATATACTTGCCCATCTGATCATCATCGAAGAGCTTTCGCGCTCCGAAACCGATGACGTCGCCCGCGAGATTCCGGATGGGCCAGAGAAGACGCCGGTGGAAGCGGTCGATGGGACCACGTTTCCCCATGGTGGTGACACCGGCCGCGGTGAGTTCCTTGACATCGAAGCCTCTCCGGAGCAGATGCTTCGTCGTCGTGTCCCATCCGCCGGGCGCGTATCCACAGCCAAAGCTCCGGGCGTGTTCGGCGGAAAAACCTCGGTCAGTCAGGAACGCGCGGGCGGCGGCCGCCTCCGGCGTCTCCAATTGTTCTCGGTAGAAGGCGTGGGCGGCTTTGTTGACGGCGACGAGTCGTTGCCTGGTCCCCGGTTCTTCACGGCGCCCGGGGCCACCTCCCTCGTAATTGATGTGGTAGCCGATCTTCTCGGCGCAGATCTCCACGGCCTCCGGGAAGGGAATCTGTTCCATCTTCATCAGGAAGCTGAATACGTCCCCGCCCTCCCCCGTCGAGAAACAGTGAAAGTAGCCCCGGTTCGGGCGAACGTGGAAAGAGGGCGTCTTCTCGTCCTTGAAGGGGGAAAGGCCTTTCAATGAGTCACTGCCTGCGGGTTTGAGCTGGACGTACTCCCCGACGATCTCCTCGATCGGGGTACGCTCACGGATCGCCGCAATGTCACTCTCCGGAATACGTCCCTTTGCCATGCCCACCACTGTAGTGCCGGAGCCACGGGTGCGAAGACTGACCTCGCCTCCGACAGTGATTCGATGGCACCGCCCAGACCCACGGTCAGACCGGTGTCCGTGCAATCATGGGGGAATGAACAATCGCCGACTGCTGGGCACCATCGCCGGAGCCGCCCTTGTCCTCGGTGCAGCGTGGTTCGGTATCGATCTGGGCGGAGACTCCGCGCCTCAGTCCCGGCCGACGTATCCGACCACCAGCTCGTCGACGACACCTTCCTCACCCGCACAGGCGGGGACACGGTCTCCATCCGCGGCACTGAAACAGACCTGTCCCCTGGGCACTCTCCCCGACCAGGCTGAAATGGTAGTTTCCGACATCCTCGCGGGCGGCCCATTCAATTATCCGTCGCACGATGGAACACATTTCGGCAACTACGAGCAGCGGCTACCAAGGAAGAACACCAGCTACTACCGGGAGTACACGGTGGAGACCCCGGGTCTCGGGCACCGCGGTGAACGTCGCATCATCACAGGCGGTGGGACTGATCGCGACCCGGACGTCTGGTACTACACGGATGACCACTACGACAGTTTCTGTCTGATCCCGGATGCAGAGGAGAAGTGATGGAGCTGGAACCACGGACAGTTTCGCTTGACCGTGCGGCTGCCACCGACGAGTCCACCTGGTTTTCCGCCCTTTTCAGAGCCAGTGGAGCCGGGAACGGGACGCCTATCCCCCGGAACCTGGACTCCCTCGCTGATTTTCTCCGTGAACGCACGTATCTGAGAAAAGTCATCTGTCATGGTTTGGAGCACTGGCCTCGGGAGCGACGGATTGGATTGTGCACCGTTTTCCTGGATACCGGTGTCGATCTACAGATGAAGTGATCCCCACGGTGTGACGTACCACCATGGGGATCACTTCCTCATCATTCGGTGTGCCTATCGAATAGCTCCGAGGTCCATCGGAGCTATCCGATCATCTGACGCAGAGGTCAGTGCGCGACCCGACGTCGGTTACTGCCCTTTCCGCCGTTTCGACGCCAACAGTAGACCACCGAGAAGCATCGCCACAACAGCGATGAATACGATCCAAACGACGTCAGCACCTGTCGCAGCAAGTACCGCGTTCCGCGGAGCCGTCGTCGTAGTCGGCTGGTTTTCCGCCGGGAGAACGGCTGTTGTCGTCGGTGCTGCTGCCGGTGCTGCTGCCGGCGCTGCTGCTGGTACCGCAGGCGCTACGAACGAGGATGCTGCTGGTACAGCCAGAGACGCGAACAGTGCGATCGTCGCCACAACCGCAGGCAATATACTGTTGGACGGTCCCACCGAGGAAGAAGGATCCTCCTCTTCCGGAGGCGTGGGCTCCTCTTCCGGAGGCGTGGGCTCCTCTTCCGGAGGCGTGGGCTCCTCTTCCGGAGGCGTGGGCTCCTCTTCCGGAGGCGTGGGCTCCTCTTCCGGAGGCGTGGGCTCCTCTTCCGGAGGCGTGGGGCCCGGCGTGACAGCGGTGTACTCGTTGACGAAATGCGCGGTGGGAAGAGCCGTGGCAACAGTCACGGTCTGAGCATCAGGTTCTTTCAGCGCATAACCGGTGACCTGCGCATCTGTTGCGTCCTCCGAGATGACGCACGCTGTTCCGATTGGCGCGTCCGAGACAACGTCCACCTTTTCACCGTTGGCTGTGACGCGAACGTCTCCCGAGGTTTTCTTTGGGTCATTGCAGGAGTATCTGAATGTGAATTCGCGATCCGGCTGTGCCGGGGAAATCCCCTGCATCGTCTTCGTGATGCTGAATCCGGCGACGGGTTTCGTGTACTTGTTCGTGACCCGGACGTTCGACGTGGAATCTGCCGCGATACTCACCGGGTTACCGGTGTAGGTCGTTTCAACGTGGTAACCGTCACGGTCCGCTGAGGATTCCTCCTCGCTGATCGTGCACCGGGTTCCTTCCGGCAGGTCGGGCCCGCTCACCGGAGTAGCGTCACCGGGCACCTCAAGCACTCCCGAGGTGGTGCTGGCGTCATCACACGTGTAGGTGATCCGGAATTTCTCATCTAATGATGGTGTGTAGTCACCACTGACGTTCTTCACCACCGAGAAGGATCCGGTACGAGGGGTGGCTCCGCAAGGCACCTTCACCTTGCTGGTGAACGGGAAGAAGTGTTGTTCACTTCCGCCCAGGGTTCCTCCCTTTATGACCAGGGTTCCCTGAATGTTGGCACTGTTCTTCTGCAGATCCGCCAGTGGTGCGAGGATCGATCCATCAATGGAGTCACCGTTCTGGTAAATCTGTGTGACATTAGGCATGTTCCACAGGATCGCCTTCGGATCACGGCCACCCGCCATGTTCATCCTGAAGGTGACCGGTTCATCGCCGACAACGTTGACGATGAGGGTCGAGCCAGAGTTGACGTTGGGGGACTTGCCCTGGAATTTCAGCTCGGTGAGTTTACTGATCTCCTCGGGGGTCACCGACCAGATGTTTGTTTCTCCGGGCTTCAGATCGATACTGACTTTCGTACCCTCCCAGACCACCTTCGGTTCAACGGCGGCCCCTTCATCGGCTGCGGCTGCAATCTGAGCGCTAATTTTTTGGGCCTTCTCCTGGGATCCGAAGATTTTCTCGAAGGCTCCAGGCTCATGGACCGTGTCGTTGTATTTATTATTCAGTGCAACCCTGGGTCGACTGTCACGGGTTCTTCCTTCGGCAACGACGAATTTCATTACATCTCCGCTGCCACCTGCCCGAGTAAACTCGACTCCCTCACGATCTTCCAGTATCAGATCTCCGTGCAAGATCTTGAACTCGCCGGATGTCGGAGCACCAAGGTTCAACTTTCCAGCGACCAGACCAATTGCCTGATCATATCCCTCCACCCTGGCGATGTCCTTGGAGTGCAGAACAACATTGGTCTCACGGAAACTGAGGGTCCCGCCAACCCCCATCGAACCGTCACTCTCAGCATTCGCCGTGAGGTCCTCGAACGCGACGACGTTCCAGGGACGATAGTCTTCCATCGGGTCAATCTCACAGGTTGCCGTACTCGCTCCATCCGCACCGTTGGCTACTGAGGGAACAACACACGTCACCATTCCCAGCATCAGAGCAGAGCTCACGGCGGTCATCCGCTTCAGAGCACCCTGCAGTCGGCGACTGTGCACCGAGTTCTTGATCATGGCCATTCTTTTCCCATCAGACTAGTCGGACACATGTGATCTGTCTTCCGTGCATGCACTTATGGACACTGTCACCCACCCTCGCTCAACCGAATTTCTCCGGAATCAATTTGATAGAACTATAGGGATTGATCATTTCAAAATTGATACGGAAACAATCCGAACCAATTTTAGTACTACCAAATTTGAGCGCCAGGACGCACAGCACGCTCACTTTATAGCCGACTTTTGAAGGAACTCATAACCGACAGAAGGCGCCAATAAATAAATGCCCAAAACTACCCGCTACCGATTACCTGGATACACATTTTCCTTACGGTAAAGAAAAATAAATACACCTCAATGGCCTGTACTAGAAAAATACCCCCGGGGGGAACCTAGCTGTGTCGAGGTTCCCCGCTCAACACATGATCCGCATGATTGACAGCTTCGGAAATGAGCCGAACCAGGTGCCCATCATCCATACGGTAGATAACACGGCGGCCATCCTTACGGGTCTGTACCAGTTTTCCGGCTCTCAGCTTGGCGAGATGCTGCGACACGACCGTTCTCGACGCTCCCGTAACCGCAACAAGATCGGTGACCGAGTATTCGGCACCACGCAGTAGCACAAGGATGTGGAGACGGGTCGGCTCAGCAAGAAGCTTCATCGTCGCAGCTCCGGTATCGAGCAACTCATCCGTTATCGACGGATCATGGTTCAGAGATGCGGGGGGATCCTGATGCTGGGTATCCATGCCTTCTCACGCTACTGCGGTCGTCCTCCGGATTGCTGACCAACCCGCAACCCCTCCCAGAACGGTCAAGACAAGGAGGGCTCCGGACGCCACGGTCAATCCGAACCTGACCCCTATGAAACCTGCCACGGGATAGGTAACCAGGTAACAGGCGTGCGACAGGGAGAACTGGGCTGCAAAAATACACGTATATGCATCAGGCTCGACATTCCTGCGCAGAACCCTGGACATCGGGGTCTGCAACGCTGACGTAGCGGAGCCCAAGACAAACCACAACACGATAAGTAAAGCCCAGAGCCCATATCCGTCGTAATGGGCACCTCTCCACAGAATCGCCATCACTCCTACAAGAGCCCCCACTCCTGCGCCTGCTCCACACACCATCACCCGAACATCACCGACAGCCGAGAGCATCCTGGGCAGGACAAGCGCCGTCATCAGGGATCCCGCCCCAAACGCCCCCAGGGTTATAGCGAGGGCCGTGTCGCTTCTCCCCATCTCCCCACGAACGATGACAACCGTGTTGATCATCACCATGGCCATCGGTGCCGCGACCGCAAGATTGAACCACAACACCCCACGCAGTTCCGGCAGGGAAACCATGAGGCCAACACCACGGAACATCCGGGCGAAAAATCCCCCCTCAGCAGACTCCGACAACTGGGGTCGTACGGGGAGCTTCGTCCCGATAACCATCAACGCCGAGACAAAGAAACCCATCGCCGTTCCGATGAACAGATTGTGGTAGCTCATCACTATGAGCAGAAGAGCTGCGACAGCGGGGCTGGTGATCTGTTCCACGTCATAGGCCATCCTGGAAAGTGACAGCGCATTGGTGTAGTCGTCCTCATCAGGAAGAACCTGGGGGATGACGGACTGGAACGTTGGAGTGAAGGTGGCCGAAGCCGCCTGCAGAAGGAATATCGCGACGTAGAGCTGCCATTCAGAATGAATGAAGGGCAAGCAGAGAGCTATCGCAACGCGGATGATGTCCGCGGTGATGAGAACCGGCTTATCCGGCAGCTTCGCAGCCATCGCAGTAATGGTCGGTGCACCGATCACGTAGACGAGAATTTTTATAGTCAGCGCTGTCCCGAGAACAAGCCCGGCATCCCCTCCCGCAATGTCGAAGGCGAGCAATCCCAGGGCGACCGTAAGCAAGCCGGTGCCCACGAGCGCAACGATCTGCGCTGTAAAAAGCCTCCTGTACGTTCGATGACGGAGAACACTCAGCAGCGGTGAAACCCTGGCCCTTACGGTTGTCATACCGCCCCCGTTTCCTCGTTATGGCAAAGTCTCCGGCCACTGGACCGAAACCCTGCGTGAAGCACGGTCTAATGTGCATTAGTGCGCACACTTAAAAACATTAGACCGTTCCACACCTCTACACAACGTCCGCATCATCAACAGATCGATGGCTCCGGCGGCATGAGTACGGCAGACCCCGGAGTCGGGGCCACGTCGAGACGGTGTGACACCCCCAGCCTCCGCTGCCACCGCCCCACCACGCAGCCAGAAAAAGGAAACTCACCAACCCCATTAGGACACTTCAATCCCCCGAATCATTTTCTTCCTGATCTGATTCGAGACGAGTGGAGTACGCGACTTCTCCACCAGATGAGACATCACGGCCTCATCGACAAACACGTGACGATAGTGCCGGAATGTTGCGTTCCCTTGTCTTGTTTATCTTGGGGACGGTCGACTCTCCTCCCTCCCCTACGCCTCTGATGCATGACTAAATGTAGTACCCGGCGATTCCGGTGGCCTGCTTTGCCGTCCGCTCCAGGCGAGATTCAGTCATCGAGGCGATCTGGTCGATGATCACCCGGGACCGTGCCGCGTCGCTGTCAGCTTCTGTCCACCAGGCGGCAAATATCGGGTCGAGGGTACCTGGTGCTCCGAAGGTCAGATAATCGTGCACCCTGGCGATCCTCTCCCGTTGACGGTCCTGACGTTGTCGGTGCCGACTTTCCTCCATCACGTAGAGCACCGCAATCGTCTTCAGCATCTGCACTTCCGATGCTGCAGCCGGAGGAACCACGAGTCGACCATGCATTCTTCCGAGCGGTTGACCGTCAGCTTCAGCGAGCGTCGCGGTGACGGTGGCTCCCACGTACCGCCCCACAAGCTCACTCGTCAGCGCCTTGAGTGCAACGAGAGATGAGAGCGAACCGTCGTAGTCCGCTGCTGCCGCAACGACTGGGAGCTGACGCAGGGAATCCGCTGCGGAGATCATTTCCTCCGGATCTCCGCCGAACGCCTCGGCCCCCTTCTCCGCGAGTTCCGCGAGTTCAAAGAGGTCCCATAGAACCTTCAGACTGATTCGGCCGGAGCAGATTCCATCCTCGACGTCGTGTACGGAGTAGGCGACATCATCGGACCAATCCATGACCTGACCTTCGATGGACGGTCGGAAGTCTTCCGTCCGGTGCCCCTCACGGATCCAGGCGAGCAACTCTGCTTCTTCTTCGTATGCACCGTATTTCCGGCGCACCGTCCCGTCGGGTGATACCCGTGTCCACGGATATTTGCAGGCGGCATCGAGGGAGGCTCTGGTCAGGTTGAGGCCGTGCGGGGTGCCGTCGGTCGCGAGGATTTTCGGTTCCAGGCGTGAAATGATCCGCAGCGTCTGGGCGTTTCCCTCGAATCCACCACATCCGGCAGCGAGTTCATCGAGGGCAACCTCTCCGTTGTGTCCGTAGGGAGGATGCCCGATGTCATGGCAGAGCCCGGCCAGATCAGCAAGGTCAGGATTCACCCCGATACCGGAGGCGATTCCACGGGCTATCTGGGCTACTTCAAGGGAATGGGTGAGCCTCGTCCTGGGGGTGTCTCCGTCCCGTGGGCCGACAACCTGTGTTTTGTCAGCGAGCCTCCGCAGTGCGGCGGAATGAAGCACCCTGTCCCGGTCACGTGCGAAGGCACTGCGACTGTCCACTGTTGTAGCGATCATCTGGCTACCTTTGGGCTTCTCATCACAGAAGCGCGCGGAATCTTCGGTGGTGTAGTGATATCGGGCGAAACTGTCCACGGCTTTTCGACGTCTCCTCCGGGATCGAGGTGTTCTGGGTCAGGTCCTGTCGCGGTCGAGGTGTCGATAGCGGGTGTTTCTCGACGGTCGCAGACGCCCCGCTGCAGCACGTAACGCATGTTCCAGCTTATCGGCTGCCGGCGCAGAAAACGGTAGCCGACGTAGATCGGCTACCGCGAGCCCGGCGGATTCGTGGAGTAGTGTCCACGCCCAGGGTGCCCCAGGGAACCGTGTCGGCGTTCCAGGGGCCGGGGCCGTCGAAACCCGCCCGAATCCGACCTCCCTGGCTATCATCCTCGCCCGCAGACAGTGGTTCGGATCAGTGACGATGATGACCTCGCCGCGTCCTCCTTTTTCCTTGACTACCGCCGAGAGTGAACCCCGGGTGTCATTCCCCACCGGCACGGCCTCGATGGAATCCGGGGTGACGCCTGCCGCCTGAACGTAAGCAGCCCCCACGTCGGCTTCCGTGTACCGATCTCCCGGAAGACAGGAACCGACGGTGATGATGTGGAGAGCGGGGTTCCGTCTCCACAGAGTGATCGCGTGATCGAGGCGGGCTGCGAACTGCGCGCTAGGCCGACCGTCGTACTGTGCTGTCCCCGGGATGATGAGCGCATCAGCCCGCCGAGGATCAGGGGGCCGACGGTGCGGCTCCAGCAGTATCCGCAGAGGCCAGAGAATCAGCACGACCGCCATCGGTAATACTGGGGCAAGACGGTTCATGGGTCCCAGTGTGCCACTCATCATGAAACTGATCGCGGTACCCTTGGGCCATGAATTCTGCAACACGGTTCCTTCGAGCCTGCAACACTGACCGATCGGTATCTTCGCCGCTGATGCGCCGGAGGTTCCCCGCACGGCTCGCCGGGATGACAGCAGTGTGCCTGATGGCGCTGCTCGGTGCAGGCGCGCCAGTTGCATGGGCCGTACAGGACATCTCCGTCGTCGCACAGCAGCCCGGTGCTCTCACCTCCACGGTCACGGATCATGCTGGAGTTCTGAATCCCAGCCAGGTGGCGGAACTAGAGTCGAAGATCAAGGAATACCAGAAAACCTCGTCGCGCAAGATCTATGTCGTGTTCGAGCGTGATTTCGGCGGCATCGAGGGTTCGACGTGGGCAGAACGGGAGTTCCGCGCCAATGACGGTGCGAATGTCCTGATTTTCGCTGTGGCGGTCGAGTCCCGGGATTTCGGTCTGAGTTACGGAAAGGAATTCTCCCCGTCCGAGGCAGAACGTCTACGGTCCACTGCCTATGAGCACCTGGTGGAAGATGATTTCCCGGGGGCTGCCTTTGCTCTTGTCGATGCTGCTTCAGGTTCCGGTGGGGGTGGCGGCATGTCGGGCACGGGTTGGTTGTTCCTGCTCGGTGGTGGCGGTGCGATAGCGGCGGCATTCCTCGGAATCAGGCATTCCGCAAAGAAAAACACCCGGGAGAAACGGAACACCCTGCTCGCTGATGCCCAGCGACTGGCCCCGGAACAGTCTGATCGATTGGAGGATCTGCCACTCGATGTCCTGGAGCATCTGGCGCAGGATGAACTGGTGAGTACGGATGAGTCGATTCGCGGGGCCCGCGAGGAGCTGGATCTCGCTGTCGCTGAATTTGGCGCGGAACGTACGAGGCCGTTCACCCGTGCCATGAACGATTCGACGGGAACACTGCAACGTGCGTTCTCGATCCGTCGACAACTCGATGATTCGATACCGGAGGATGCCGTTACCCGGAGGAGCCTGCTGATCGAGATCATCACGAGTTGCAAAAAGGCCGATCAGGCGCTGGAGGCACGGGCCGAGGAGTTCCACTCAATGCGGGATCTTCTCATCAACGCTGACAGCCGACTCGATGAACTCACCCGTCGAACCATCACGCTGCGAACTCGGCTACCACAGGTACGTGATTCCCTCACCCAGATGCATGCTCGCCTCGATCCGCAGTGGATCTCCCCGCTTGAGGACAATCCGGATCTCGCCGAGGCACATGTGACCGAGGCGGAATCCACGATGGAACATGCACGCTCTCTCATCGTGAAACCCGCTGGCCAGCAGGGTGGTTTGGTGGATGATATCCGGCACATCGAGTCTGCGCTGCAGCAGGCTGAAATGCTGATTGATGGCGTGGAACACGGGGAATCGAACATTCGTGCCGCACAGAGCAATCTCGGCCCCCTCGCGGATGAGATCAGGACCGAGATCTCCGAGTCACGTCAGATCATCGCGGACGCCGGACGCGACGGGCTCGATGTCGACCACACCGTTCTCACTGAGGTGACGAACCGAGCGGAACGTGAAAGCGCAGAAGCATTGAGCCGCGCCGATTCAGATCCGTTGGGGGCCTGGGAAACGTTACTCGCGTTGGATGCGGAGCTTGATGATCATCTGGCGACGTTCCGTTCGGAGGCCGCCGACGCCGGCCGTCGACAAGCCATGTTCAACAGGGCACTCAGCACTGCAGCCGCTACTCTGCAGGCAGCGGAGGATCTCATCTCCACCCGCGGCAGGGTAATCGGGGGCACCGCACGGACACATCTCGCCGCAGCGAAGCGCCTCCACGCCACAGCCCTGCAGCAACGCAACACTGATCTGCGTTCCGCGACTCGAGCAGCAGGGCAGTGTGTGTCCGCATCGAACGCCGCACTCGCCTGCGCCCAGAAAGACATCCGTGATTACGAGCGCCGGATGAACCGCCGTAACGGCAGCGGCAACGGTGCATTTCTCGCTGGTATGGTGCTCAATTCCATTCTCAGCAACGGAGGCCGGGGTGGCGGCTTCGGTGGAGGCAGCGGCTTCGGGGGAAGCAGCGGAGGGGGCAATCTCGGCGGCTCCTTCGGCGGGAAGTTCTGAGCTGATCAGACCTTCACGTTGTGTTCGACCGCATCCACAAGGACACACGCCCAGGACAGTACAATGCCTGGAAACATGGGCAGGTCCGTGTGCCTGGGGCCGTCGAAAACCGACAGGGATCCCCGGTGGTCGGGGTGAGTCCGGGCCACCACCCCGTATGGCCCGATGATGTCCCGGTCGGTACCGAAGAATGATCTTCTCCGCAAGGTGTACCTGGTCCCCGAGCAATAGGCAGCCAGGCGGCGAACGGTGAATCCCGTTTGCACGACGGTGTAGACCTCCCCTCCGGAAAGGGTTGCCCGGCAGCGGAACCGCAGTCCGGGGGCCGATCTCTCGATCAAAATCCGCTCCCCGGATGTGTGGATCACTCCCGCTGACATCATGGCGATGATGTTGCCGTGCCCGTCACGGAGGTAGCCATCCGCCCAAACCCAGTGGTTCGGGGATTCCTCAGCAAATAGGCCGGCCCTGTCCTCATCATCCATCAATATCGGATCCCGGCGATCAGTTGAGGAAGAACCAGATGATCAGTGGAGTGAGGATGAGCAGACTCACCGTGAGCACGAGAGTGGAGCTGATCATCTTCGCTTCGAGGGCCTTCCGGGACACCCATGCGGTGAACACGGCTCGGTCGAGCGGCAGCTCCGCGTCCGCTTCCATTTCGACGATGACGCGACGTACCCCGTGATTCGCACCGGAGAACTGCCCTAGTTTCTTCCCGTCGGACGCCTCGATGACCCAGTCGGACCGGGATTCGTTGACCAGTACAGCTTCAGCGTCACCTGCAAAGTCCACGGTGATGGTCTTGGCACGGGCGAGCCTGGACTTGTCCGGGGTCGCGGTGAATACCCTCCCGTCGGCGAGAGTCGCACGGAGTGGACCTGATTTCGAGGCGGACAACCGCCACTCTTCGCCTTCAACTGTGGCGGAGTGGTTGTCTGCGGGCTCGGTCCCGAAGACGGCGACGTCTCTGTCCCCCAGTGCGAGAGACAGTTTCGTGTTTCCGTCAGTCGTTTGCCGTGGACCCCAGGTCAGATTCTCCATGGCGGTGTGTCAGCCTTTCTTCCGGTGAACGAATGCGCCCCGAATCAGGGCGCCGGGTTTCCCCTGAGCATGGTTTCAGCAGCCGAGCAGTCGAGTGGCCAGGTAGCTCTCCAGCTCGTCGATGGCGACGCGCTCCTGCTCCATGGTGTCGCGCTCCCGGACTGTGACGGCATGGTCCTCGAGGGTGTCGAAGTCCACGGTGACGCAGAACGGGGTACCGATCTCGTCCTGCCTACGGTAACGACGCCCGATGGCACCGGAGGTGTCGTACTCAATGTTCCAGTGCTGACGGAGCATTTCGGCGATCTTCTCGGCGGTCGGGGTGAGCGTGTCCTTCTTGGACAGCGGCAGGACCGCGACCTTGACCGGGGCGAGACGACGGTCGAGCTTGAGTACGACGCGCTTGTCCACCCCGCCCTTGGAGTTCGGGGCCTCATCCTCGTGGTAAGCATCCATGAGGAACGCCATCATCGACCGGCCGAGTCCGGCAGCCGGTTCAATCACGTACGGGGTCCAGCGCTCTCCACTCTCCTGATCGAAGTAGGAAAGATCCTCCCCGGACCCCTTGGTGTGGGTGGAGAGGTCGAAGTCAGTCCGGTTGGCCACGCCCTCCAGTTCTCCCCACTTACCGTTGGCGAAGTGGAACGCGTACTCCACGTCTACGGTGCGCTTGGAGTAGTGCGACAGCTTCTCCTGCGGATGCTCGTAGAGGCGCAGGTTCTCCGGGTCGATACCGAGGTCGACGTACCAGTTGAAACGGTGATCGATCCAGTACTGGTGCCATTCCTCGTCCTCTCCGGGCTTAACGAAGAACTCCATCTCCATCTGCTCGAACTCCCGGGTCCGGAAGATGAAGTTGCCCGGGGTGATCTCGTTGCGGAAGGACTTGCCGATCTGCGCGATACCGAACGGCGGCTTCATCCGGGCCGAGGTCATGACGTTCTTGAAGTTCACGAAGATGCCCTGAGCTGTTTCAGGGCGCAGGTAATGCAGCCCCTCGGCATCATCGACGGGACCGAGGAATGTCTTGAGCATTCCGGAGAACTCGCGGGGTTCGGTCCACTTTCCGGGTTGTCCGGTCTCTGGATCGTTGATGTCGGCCAACCCGTTTGCCGGCGGGTGTCCGTGCTTCTCCTCGTATGCCTCCAGCAGATGATCAGCACGGTAACGCTTGTGGGTGTGAAGAGACTCCACCAACGGGTCGGTGAACACCTCCAGGTGCCCGGATGAGACCCACACCTGTCGGGGGAGGATCACCGAGGAATCCAGTCCGACGACATCGGGACGGGAGGTGACCATGGAACGCCACCACTGCTTCTTAATGTTCTCCTTCAGCTCGACACCGAGCGGGCCGTAGTCCCACGCGGAGCGGGTACCGCCGTAGATCTCGCCGCAGGGGTAGACCAGTCCGCGTCGTTTACAGAGGTTCACGACGGTTTCAATGGTGGTTTTCTGTGCCACGATTCTTCAGTACTCCTAATGGAAGATTTACGGTTTCATGGTGCGGGGTAACAAAGCCGTGGAGAACACGGGTGGAGGCGGCCTAACCACACCGGATTACCTGGTCATCCCGGTGCGCCGCCGACACGGGGTTCTTACCCTGCACCAGCTCCAGTCCAGTCTAGCCCGCCGCTCTTGGTGTCCAGGCTCCACCCGGAGTTTTGGCCCATGGTTGACTCCCCGTGAAAGGAACGCAGACGGTACGGATGAGTCGGACGCGCTATCATGTGGGGAACAAGCTGTCCCACGATCATCCGCCACGGCGGCCGGAAGCTGGATTCCCGGGTAAAACCCGGCCATCTGACCACGCACCCTGCAGGAAGGACCCCACACATGTCCGCCAACCAGGACTCGACGATTCCGAAGCTGGGTGTTCGCAGCACCCGGCAACGCGCTGCCGTGGTCGAGGTTCTCCGCGACCTCGACACCTTCGCCTCCGCGAAGACCATCCACCGTGAACTTGGCGAACGCAACCACAAAGTCGGGCTGACCACGGTGTACCGAACGCTCCAGTCACTCGCCGATATCCACGCAGTCGATGTTCTCCATATGGCCACTGGGGAATCCCTCTACCGGCACTGCGATACCGAAGCGCACCACCACCATCTCGTCTGTACCGAATGCGGTCACACCATCGAAATTGAGGGGGGTCCGGTGGAGAAGTGGGCGCTGGAGGAGTCACGTCGCAACAATTTCGAACTCACCGGGCACACCGCTGAGGTCTTCGGCGTATGTGCGGACTGTCGGATCGGCGACAGGGCCGACACCGGTAGCTGACGGAACAGCGAGCAGTCAAGTGTCAGACCACCGCACCGATCGCATTGCCCAGTGCAAAGGTGACCGCTGCCGCACTGAGTCCGATCACGAGCTGTATAAGAGCCTTCCGAACCGGCGGGACGCCAGACAGTAAACCTACGACGGCACCCGTGCACAGGAGCGCGATACCGACGAGTACACATGCCACCACGGCCGCCGTGATGATCGGTAACCCGAAAAAGAACGGCACACAGGGGATCAGCGCGCCCGACGCGAAGAACAAGAAGCTCGACATAGCCGCTGACACTCCAGAGCCGACGACCTCCGAGTCAGCAGGTGCCGCACCAACCGGAACCGTCGAGATTGCCTCCCGTTCCACGGGCCGGTTCGCCTGAATTCCAGCGAACACCGCAGCAGCCTTCGCCCGCGCCTCCTCACCGTTCATTCCCCGTGCCCGGTACACGAGTTCGAGTTCATTGGAGTTCACATCCAACTGGGGGAGCTGCGCGGAGGCCATCGGGTCGGCTGTCGACGCATCGAGAAGATCCCGCTGCGACGACACCGAGACGTATTCCCCGGCAGCCATCGACAGCGCCCCCGCGAGTAGTCCGGTCAACCCCGTCAGAACGATCACACCGTTCCCGGTGGCTGCTCCCACGACTCCGAGGACCAGCGCGAGATTACTCACCAGACCGTCATTCATCCCGAAGACAGCCGCACGGAAGTTACCGGACAACTGCTCCCGTCCTCGCGCCGCCAGTCCACGGACAACCTCGGCATGGATGCACTCATCCGCCGTCATCTGGTCCGTGGCATCTTCATCATCCAGGTACGGGGTCCGCTGTTCCGCGGACTGCATCAACGCAAGAGTGAATACACTGCCGAAACGGCGGGCGAGGAAACCCATCAGGAGAGTGGAGTAGTCGGGACGTCGGGGCATTCCCACGTAGTTTCCCAGTAGCGTGCGCCAGTGCTCCTCATGGCGAGCCTCCGCCTCAGCGATAGCCAGCAGGATCTCCCGTTCTTCACCCGTTTTGCGGAGGGCGAGCTCACGGTAGACGGCGGCCTCCGCACGCTCATTCGCCAGGTAGCGCTGCCACCGTTTGATCTGCGCCCGGGATGGCGTCTGGTCCATAGGACAACCATTTTCCTCTGTCATCTACCGGACCCCACCGAATCGTCGGTCGCGGTGTGCATACTCGATGACGGCATCATAGAGATCCTGCGGCGTGAAGTCGGGGAACAACTTGTCCTGGTAAACCATTTCCGCATAAGCGGACTGCCATAGCAGAAAGTTCGAGGTACGTTTCTCACCCGAAGGCCTCAGAAAGAGGTCGACATCGGGCATATCGGGTTCATCCAGGAAGTTCGGGAACGTTGTCTCGGTGATCTGCTCAGGTCGCAGCCGACCCGCCGCTGCCTCCACCGCGATGGCCCGGGCTGCATCGATGATCTCGGCTCGCCCACCATAGTTCACGCACATCGCGAGCGTCATCGTCGTGTTGTCCTTGGTCAGTTCCTCCGCAGCCTCTAACTCACGAATCACCGACCGCCACAGCCGCGGTCGCCTCCCGACCCATCGAACGCGCACCCCCTTGGCGTGCAGACCGTCACGCTGTCTGCGCAGGACATCCCGGTTGAAACCCATAAGGAACCGAACCTCATCGGTGGACCGCCGCCAGTTCTCCGTCGAAAACGCATACGCCGAGAGGTAGGGCACTCCGAGAGCGATACAGGCATCCACGACATCGAGAAGCACCGCTTCCCCCCGTCGGTGCCCTTCCGTACGCTTCATACCACGTTTCGTGGCCCAGCGGCCGTTACCGTCCATCACCAGAGCAATGTGCTTGGGGAGGAACTCGGCGGGAATTTCTGGCGGAGTGGTGTTCGCAGTCACCGCTCCATTGTGCCACCCGCATCTGCCCCTGGGAACCATCCCGGTGGCGTGCTCCGGTTCATCCCTGATCAAGCAGGTCCAGGGAACGAACGCGGTGCTCCAGATGCCACTGCAGATGCGCCCGGATCAACTGGTGCGCCTGCCCCGCGAAGTCGGTGAACAACCCATCCCCGGACCGTTCGGAGGCGAGCCGAGCAGCATCCACCGCAGGCCAGGCATTATGAGCCAGCCACCACATGAGCCGAAGCACCGCTGCATCCGGTGTCGCAGCCCCCGGTGGTCGACATGTCCCGCACACGGCGCCACCGGATGCCGGATGAAAAGCATGATGCGGACCTGGGCGTCCACACTGCGCACAGTCGAACAGACTCGGGGACCATCCGGCGTGCGCCATAGCGCGGAGGAGAAAGGAGTCGAGCTCTACCGTGGGGTCGATGACGGTGCGGAGTCTGGGTAGTGTGGCGGCAGCGGCATCGAACAGCCACGGATCATCCCCCGACTCCGCGACAGCGAGACGCTCCGCGGATTCAAGGACCGCACAGGCACAGGTGTAACGCGTGTAATCCTCGATGAGTCCCGATCCGTGATAGGCCACGGTGTCCGCCCCGGTGATGCTGTGCAGATTCCTCCCCGGATGAAGCTGAACGTCAAGCTCCACGAAAGGCTGCAACCTGGAACCAAACCTGGAGCGTATGCGCCGTACCCCTTTCGCTACACCACGCACGAGGCCGTGTCCACGGGTGAGAAGAACGATGACGCGATCTGCTTCACCGAAATCATGGGTCCGCACCACGAGCGCCCGGTCGCGGAAGCTCGGGGCACGCATTCTAGAAGCCGAGGCGGCCGAGCGCCTTCGGATCGGACTGCCAGTTCTTCAGTACTTTGATCCGTAGATCGAGGTAGATGTTCTGGCCGATCAACTCGATGATCTCCTTACGGGAATTATGGATGATCCTGCCCAGACGCCGACCGTCCTTACCGATGATGATGTCCTTCTGGCCGGGACGTTCCACATAGAGGACCGCGTGGATGTCGAGGACATCGGGGCGTTCCTCGTTCGGCAGGACCTCGTCGATCTCGACGGCGACGGAGTGCGGAAGTTCATCCTTGAGACCCGCGAGCGCGGCCTCACGGATGAGTTCCGACATACGGGTGTTCCGGTCATCATCGGTGACATGATCATCCGGATAGAACTTTGGCCCCTCAGGGAGCACTCCCGTCAGGACATCAACCAGGACATCGAGTTGTTCACCGGATTGAGCGGAAACCGGGATGACCTCGCAGTCACCGCCGAGCATCTCGTGCAGGGCCATCAGTTGTACGGCGACGCTGTCGCGGGAGACCTTGTCGACCTTGGTCACGATCCCGACGATGGTGGTCTTCGGGGCAACCTTCTTCACCGCATCGAGGATCCACCGGTCGCCGGGACCGATCTTCTCGTCCGCAGGCACCGTAATGCCGATGACGTCGACGTCCGAGTAAGTTTCCTTCACCATTTCGTTCAACCGCTCCCCCAGAAGAGTCCGCGGTCGGTGGAGACCGGGAGTGTCCACGACAATGATCTGCGCATCGGGCCGATGCACGATGCCACGGATCGGATGGCGCGTGGTCTCCGGCTGGTTGGCGGTGATGGCGATCTTCTCGCCGACCAGTGCATTCGTCAGGGTGGACTTGCCTGTGTTGGGCCGTCCCACGAAGCTGACGAAACCGGAACGGAACCCCTCGGGGGTGTCGGTGAATGAAGTCAACGTTGTTCTAGTCCTCCACGGAGCCGAACGGCCCCGGATTGTCGATGGGTGGAATCCGCGGGTGGCACATCGATACGTGTCCATCCCCGGACGAAACTCCATCGTACCCCGTGGCCGCGCCACCACAGCCGCTCTGCGATCAGTGTGACTCGATGCTCCCCAATCCCGAATCGAGAACTGTCACGATGACGGACCGGACACGCATCCGGCCGCGTCGGTCCCGCCCACCCTCGGCTGTGAGTTCCAACCCGCAGGTCTGAACAGTCGCTCCAGGTAAAGGTACCCTACCGAGTTCGTAGGCGATGAGGCCGCTGACGGTTTCCACCTGGTCCGTGACGTCTTCACCAAATTCCAGCTCGATACCCAGATCCTCATCCACGAGATCCCCCAGGTCTTCAAGGGTGAGCCGGGAGACAACCCGGTATCGGCCAGAGTCAAGCTTCTCGATCGGTGCGACCTCCGCGGAATCGTACTCGTCGGCGATCTCGCCCACGATCTCCTCAAGGATGTCCTCGATGGAGATGAGACCGGCGATACCGCCGTACTCATCAACGAGGAGAGCAATGTGGTTCCTGTTCAGCTGCATCTCCCGTAGGAGATCATCGAGGTTCTTCGAGTCGGGAACGAAGGTGACGGGCCGCATGACATCCACGACACTGACGCTGTGCCCGTTGTCACTCGACGAGTACGTCCGCTGAACGAGATCCTTGAGATAGACCACACCCACGATGTCATCGACGTTCTCCCCCACCACCGGAATGCGGGAGAACCCGGAACGGACACACAGCGCTGTCGCCTGACCTGCAGTCTTATCCGATTCGATCCAGATCATCTCGGGGCGGGGCACCATGGCACTGCGGGCGGTGGTCGACGCGAGATCGAACACCGACTGAATCATGCGCCGCTCACCGACCTCGACGATTCCGTGTTCCTGAGCGATGTCGACCATCTCCCTGAGCTCGACCTCAGTGTTGAACGGACCGTCGCGGAGACCTGAACCGGGGGCGAGAATATTCCCGATCCAGATGAGGACCTTCGTCACGGGGCCCAGCAGATGCGCCAGCAGAGACAACACGAGAGCCGATTTGAGGGACACCGTGTAGGGATTCTGCCTCCCGATGGTCCGGGAGTAGACACCGACAACGACGAAAGTGATCAGGGTGAGAACACCGATCGCCGCAACCATCGCCCACCCTTGTGAGGGAACTAGGTGGAACGCCAGAGCACCGGTGCACACCGCGGCAGTCGATTCGAGCAGTGTCCGGAGTAGCACCAACAGATTGATGTGGTCCGCACGGCGGTCGATGACATGGAGCAATTTCGCCGCACCCGGATGCTCATCTTTGACGAGTTCCTCAACCCGGGCGCGGGAAATCGAGGTCACGGCAGATTCGACGGAGCCGAGCGCACCGGAGGTTACCAGGGCCGTTACTGCGCCGAAAGCCAGTATGACTGGATTCACGGTCAGTTCTTCTCCGTCGTATCTGGTTCATCCGTGGTGGGTTCAGCAATCACCGGTATGGTGCCGTCGGTGTTCACGTGATCGAGGGCCTCCCGCTCCGAGGCTGTGGGGAACGCACCGGGGCCTGAGGGTTTGGGCTGGTAGCTGACGTCACGTTCGACGAGATCGTCATACCAGTCAGCGAGAATCTCGTTCTGGAGCGCAAACATCTCCCGTTCCTCATCAGGCTCGACGTGATCGTAACCGAGGAGGTGCAGTACCCCGTGGACGGTGAGCAGGGACAGTTCATGGTCCAGGCTGTGTCCCGCACGAGCGGCCTGGCCTTCAGCGAACTCGGGGCACAGCACGATGTCCCCCAGCATCGCGGGGCCGGGATCTGCGGAGTCAGGCCGCCCGGAACCCGGTGTGAGTTCATCCATCGGGAAACTCATCACATCGGTCGGACCGGGAAGATCGAGCCAACGTTCATGGAGTTCAGCGATAATATCCGGGTCAACGATGTACAGGGAGCATTCCGCCTGCGGGTGCACGTCCATCCGTGAAAGTGCGTAGCTGCAGACATCGATGAGCATTTCCTCATTCACGTCGCCGTACGCCGCCTCGTTGAATACCTCAATACTCATGAAAGACCCTGTCCCTTCGTCTCGGTGTTTTCCCAGTCGTCGTACGCATCGACGATTCGGGCGACGAGTTGGTGCCTGACCACATCCTCACTCGACAGTTCAGCGAAGTGCACCCCCTCAACACCACGGAGGATGTGCCGGACCAAACGCAGCCCAGAACGCTGTCCACCGGGCAGATCCACCTGAGTGACGTCGCCCGTGACAACCATCTTCGACCCAAATCCGAGCCGCGTCAGGAACATCTTCATCTGTGCCGGTGTGGTGTTCTGCGCCTCGTCGAGGATGACGAAGGCGTCATTCAGCGTACGACCACGCATGTAGGCGAGCGGGGCCACCTCGATCACCCCGGCCTCCATGAGCTTCGGGATGATCTCCGGTTCAACCATGTCGCGCAGGGCGTCATGGAGCGGCCGCAGGTACGGATCGATCTTCTCGTTGAGTGTTCCGGGCAGAAACCCGAGCTTCTCACCTGCTTCGACCGCCGGTCGAGTGAGAATGATACGGCTAACCTGCTTGGTCTGCAGCGCCTGTACCGCTTTCGCCATCGCCAGATACGTCTTGCCGGAACCTGCGGGACCCAGGCCGAACACGATGGTGTTGTCGTCGATGGCGTCGACGTATTCCTTCTGCCCGAGGGACTTCGCCCGGACCACCTTGCCCCGACGCGCGATGATGTCACTGGCGAGGACACTGGCAACCGACTGCGGCGCTTCACTGGTAATGAGGTTGACGGCGTGCTTCACGGCCGTCGGACTGATGTGCCCGCCCCGACGCGCGGTGGCTTGGAGCTCATCAAGAACCCGACGGGCACGGGACACCTCGTGCGCGGGTCCGGTCAGAGTGACGGCATTGCCACGGACAAAGATATCGCAGTCGACGTACTTTTCCAGCGCTTTCAGGTTGCCGTCGGTGGTACCGAGCACGTTCGGCACGAGGGCCGCGTCGAGATCAAAGGTCTCGGAGACACTCTCGGTGGTGTTGTAGATTGCCACGTGTGGGTCTTCGCCTGCTTTCGGGGACGTGTTCGACAAGGGCTGTGCGCCGACCGTGGGGCCGGTGGACTCGTAGTGGACCTTACCAGCGGGAGCTGGACACCCCGATGGCTGAGAGCGCCGACAGTGCGGCGGTCGCCGTGCGCAGAACTTCGGGACCGAGCCGGACAGCGCACGCCCCGGCAACCGTGAACCGCTCAACCTCCGCCGGAGAGAGACCTCCCTCCGGTCCAACAACCAGAACCACATCTCGGGACTGCTCCCAGTTGATCGTGGCGAAGGGAACACTCGATTCCTCGTGGAGAAGCACTGCCACCCCACCCGAGGCAACGGTTTCCCGGATCAGTTTCTCAACATCCCTTACCTCTGCGAGGAAGGGGATGAGTGGAACATCGGCCCGCCGCGACTGTTTTGCCGCTGCGACAGCGGCGGCCCGCCACTTGTTGAGCCCCTTATCCCGTTTGGCCCCGGACCAGCGGGCGATGCAGCGCTCCGCCTGCCACGGGATGATCGCGTCCGCCCCACCCTGGCAGGCGAGGTCGACGGCGAGCTCTGCACGTTCAGATTTCGGGATCGCCTGGACGACCGTGACCCGAGGAACCCGGTTCACCGGAGCCAGCGTCTCCGCCGCAATCAGACTCATGGTGTCCCTGCCGCCCGTGTCCCGCACCGTGCAGCGGACAGCATTTCCGCGCCCGTCTACGAGAACCAGCTCATCTCCGACACCGAGGCGACGCACGCTCACCGCATGTCGTGCCTCCGGGCCAGTGACGGTGATGGTTTCCCCGGGGCCCGGTAGCGGTTCGGGTTCCGTCCCCGCGAGGACCGCATCGAGGTCCGAGAGAAAGACGGGAAGTGTCATCGCCGGAAACGATTGCGTAGCCGACTGAAGAGGGTCTCCTCGCCATCGCCCTCACGGTTGACCTCGGCGGAGTCCTCCCGGTGGTCACGGAGCTGTTCCAGCAGTGCGCGGGAGCGATCGTCCAGTTCCCGGGGGACCACGACATCGAGATGTGCGACGAGATCACCCGCCCCCTCGGAACGCAGGCGCGGCATACCTGAACCGGCGAGCCGAATCCGGTCCCCTGGCTGGGAACCCGGCTGGAGTGTGATGGTCATCGGCTCACCTGTGAGAGATTCCACCTGAACCTCAGTCCCGAGAGCCGCATCGACCATGGGCACGCGCACCGTGAGATGGAGATCGTCCCCCTGACGACTGAACACGGGATGCCCTTGAACCGAAATCTCCACATAGAGGTCACCTGCTGGCCCACCACCGGGACCGACCTCGCCCTGCCCCGCCATCCGAATCCGCATTCCGTCGTCGATACCAGCGGGCACCGTGACCACGAGATCACGTCGTGCCCTGCACCGGCCCTCACCATGACACCGGTTACAGGGATCCTGGATGACGTCTCCGGTGCCCTGGCAATTCGGACACGGGCGGCTCGTCATCACGTTGCCGAGGAAGCTGCGCTGCATCTCCTGCAGCTCACCGGTACCGGAACAAGTCTGACACGGAACGGGCTTCGAGCCGGACGCAGAACCTGAGCCGGTGCATTCCGCGCAGAGAACAGCAGTGTCGACGGTGATGTCCTTGCGCACCCCGACGAACGCGTCCTCCAAGGTGATCGAGGTACGCAGGAGTGCATCGGCGCCCGGCTGAACACGGGACCGGGGGCCACGTCCACCACCGCCACCACCGAAGAACGCATCAAAAATGTCGCCGAAACCACCGCCGCCGAAACCACCGCCGAAACCACCAGCGCTCCCCTGCTCTGCGGGGTCACCACCAAGGTCGACGATGCGCCGTTTCTCCGCATCCGTGAGAATCTCGTAGGCGAGCGACACCTCCCGGAATTTCTCCGCGGCTTCCTCCCCCGGATTCACATCCGGATGGTACTTGCGGGCGAGTTTGCGGTAGGCCTTCTTGATCTCCGAGTCCGAGGCGGAACGGTCGACGCCGAGAATGCCGTAGTAGTCACGAGCCACGTTGTCTGATACTTCCTTCTGTCACCGGCCGCGCTGGGGCCGGAATGAGGGTCTTGGTTGCGTGTTCGGGAACGGGGTAACCCCCGCATCTCTTTCATATTAGTGAGCATGCGCCACTTCACCTAAGCGGGGACCAGCCGCCCGGCACCGATGCTGCTCCCCGGGAAAACCCCCACCGAAACTGGGCCTTACCTGACGCGGCGAGCGTGACTACAATGACCTCCACCATGTGAACACAGACACTGTCCGCCTCATCGTCACGACACGCCACTCAGGAGGTTCTGACATGGCCAACACACAACACTTCTACATTTCACTCGGACTCATGATCCTGGCCCTGCTATCCGCTCTATTCGGACTCACCGCCTGGACAGCCATATTCCTGGTCATTCTCATCGCCTGGTCCGCCTGGGGAGAATTCGGTTCAGGAAACATCGTTGCGCGCGGAGGCGCGAAAAGCACCCCGAACAAGAAACCCCGGGTGCGCTGACCCGTTTTCCGGGTGTCTTACCCCGCCAGTTCCGTACTGCGGGGTGGGGCGTTCGGCCGGTAGAAAGCAGCATCAATCCCCGCCGAGAACGCGGGAGACGTAGCGGGCGACGGCCTGGACTTTGGCGATGGTGCCGGGGTAATCCATATAGGTCGGGCCGACGACGCCGAGACCACCGAAGGTCGCACCGGTGGTCCCGTATCCAGTGCTGACGATGGAGGCGCCCCGCAACTGGTCGTCCTGGTTCTCTTCACCGATACTCACGTGTACGACTCCGTGTGCGGTGACCCCGGACAACAGTCGGAGCACCACGACCTGTTCCTCCAGAGCGTCGAGGACCGTGGGGAGACCTGCGGGAAAATCACCAGTCATACGGGAGAGATTCGAGGCACCGGCGAGGACCATCCGCTCACTGGGGGCTTCGACGAGTGTTTCAATGAGTGTGGTGGATGCCCGGATGACAGCGGTTCTGATGTCCGCAGGGGCATTCACAGCGAGATCGGCCATCGAGACGGAGGCATCGCCCAGGGTCTTGCCCACGAGCGCCTGGTTGAGTACATCACGGAGTCTCGCCACTTGATCGGCGGTTAGTTCGACATCTGTGTCAACGTTACGTTGATCGACACGCCCTGTGTCGGTGATGAGGACCAGCAGAATACGGGAGGGGGTGAGTTGTACCACCTCACAGTGCCGAACCCGGGAGACACTCAGGGTGGGGAGCTGTGCGACGGCGGCCTGACGGGTGAGCTGGCTGAGCAGTTGCACGCCACGACGGAGGACGTCTTCCAGATCGACGCCATCCTCGAGGAAACTCTTTATCGCGCGTCGTTCCACCGGAGAGAGTGGCTTGACCTCGTGGAGCGAGTCGACGAAGAGCCGGTACCCCTTCTCCGTGGGGATCCGTCCGGAGCTGGCGTGCTGCTGCACGATGTAGCCCTCTGACTCGAGGACAGCCATGTCGTTGCGGATAGTGGCGGAGCTGACCCCGAGTCGGTGGCGTTCAACCAGCGCCTTGGAACCGACGGGTTCGTGGGAGGCAATGTAGTCGGCGACGATGGCGCGCAGTACCTCGGCGCGCCGTTGGTCGGTGGCTCCGGCCATGTCCGATCCTCTCCCCTGATGTATTCCCGGCGGTGGTCGGGTGTGCGACATCACCGGAAATCTTCTTCCACTGTCAGTGCTCCAGTATAAGGGCCGGTACAGATACACAGCTTTCCCCCAGCTTCCTCCCGGTTGCACCCCGGGAAGGCACCCTAGCGTGACATTTCAACCGACCTGTGCGAGTCGCAGTATCCGAAAGACCGAAAGGCCCTGGTTTCCGATGTCACTTTCCTCCGTTCTCCGTGTCCCCCGCCCACACCGTCTACTACTCACCGGGGCGGCCGCAGCGTTGTGTCTCGCCGCCACGGGTTGTTCCGGGAGCGGGGACGGCACAGTCCTGGCTGCCCACGAGTACCGGGTGGCGGAGGTTGAGGATGTGAGCCGGGCGATCCAGACCACCGCGACGGTGACGGCCGCGAAGACGGAAGCCGTGACCACCGCTCTCATCGGTCCTCTCACTTCCCTGTCAGTGACAGCCGGAGACCGGGTCGAGGCCGGACAGTTGCTGGCGACCGTCGATGTGTCCTCTGTGGAGAGGGAACTCGCGAATCAGAAGTCACAGCAGGCGACGACACTGACCTCGGAACTCAACTCCCTGGAGCAGGCGCAGCAGAAGCATCGCCAGTACAAGGAGGGACTCGATCAGTCATTGAATCCGGAGGTGAACTCCGCACAGGCGGCACTGCGCACGGCAACGGCCGCACACGAGGACGCCGTGCGCGCATTCGAGATGAAGAAAGCGGATGCACTCAACGGCAGTGATCCGCGCCTGGTCGAACAGGAGCGTGCCCTCGAACAGGCACGCCAGCAGGTGCTCAACGGGGAGATCAACTTGGCTCGGGCCGGTGTTGCATCTGCCGCCGCAGCCTTGCAGACCGACCCCTCGGTGGAGGGCGTGCAGCAGTCCGTGACCACCCACATCGGCACGGTGGAGTCAGCGACCGCCCTGCAGAACTCGGTGAAAGATCTGAACAACCGCCAAGCTGCGTACACAACCGCACTCCAGGCGGTGGACCGTGATCTGGCGGAGGCTCAGCGGTCGGTCGCTTCAACCTTCGAAGCGAAGAAAGAAGCCGCTGTCTCCGTGGAATCGGCGAAGCTGACCGCCCGTCAACAGTTGGAGTCCCTGGCCAGTGGTGTCGAACAGGCCCAGCGTGCGGCCCAGGTAGCCCGGGAGTCCGTCGGTCGGGGCACCGATCATCTGACGCGGGACATCAACGCGAGAGAAATCCGGGCACCGTTCACCGGGGTGGTGGTTAACGTCGGTGCGGAGGTCGGCCGCCCTGTCGCCGGTTCCGTGGTGACCCTCGCGGATGATTCCGGGATGATTCTGCGCACCGAGGTTCCGGAGGTTGATGTGGCTGATCTGAAACCCGGCGCGGAGGTCACGTTCACGACGGCGGCGACCGGGGGCAAGACGTTCCGTGGAAAGGTGGCACGGGTGTCCCCCGTGGCGGGAGTCCAGGTGGGTGTTCCGGCGACCCAGCAGGCTGGGACGTCCGGTACCGCTTCTTCCGGTGCGCAGCGTCCGACGTTCCCGGTGGAGATCACGATCGAGGGGGACACGAAGGATCTGCGGATCGGCGGTAGCGCCCGGGCCAGGATCGTGCTTGCGGCGGACAAAGGTGGTCTCGCGGTGCCCCGTGAAGCGGTGTTCGAGCGTGCCGATGGTTCGAAGGCGGTTCTCGTCGTCACAGGTGCCGACGGCCCCGGGTCGAAGGGCACCGTGGAGGAACGCCGCGTCGAGACGGGTACCGAGGGGGACGTCACCGTCGCCGTCACCGGTGGCGAGCTGAAGAAGGGTGAGAACGTGATCAGCCAGGGGTCGACCCGTCGTGATCTGCTGGGTACCACGGTGACGCTCGGGGACGCCGCATGAGCCCACTGGTGGAGATGCGGGGCATCGTCAAGACGTACAACATCGGTACCGAGGGGGAGCTGACGGTGCTCCCGGGGTGTGACTTCACCGTGGAGCACGGCGAGTTCGTCTCCGTGGTGGGTGCCTCGGGTTCGGGTAAGTCGACGCTGATGAACATCATCGGGCTGCTCGACCGGCCGACGTCCGGTAGTTACCATCTCGCGGGCGTCGATACGCAGGAGCTGGACAGCGATGCTCTGTCGGAGCACCGCAGCAGGTCGATCGGGTTCGTATTCCAGAACTTCAACCTCATCGGCAGGATCAGCGCCCGACGGAACGTGGAGATGCCGATGATGTACGCCGGTGTATCGCGCGCGGAACGTACTGAGCGGGCCGTCGAACTGCTGGAGATGGTCGGCATGGGCGGGCGCTTGGATCACCGGCCCAATGAGCTGTCTGGTGGGCAGAAACAGCGCGTCGCGATCGCCCGCGCCCTGGCCAACGACCCGGAGTTCATCCTCGCGGATGAACCCACCGGCGCTCTGGACTCGCACACCGGTCGTCTGGTCATGGACATGTTCCACGACCTGAACCGGAATCAGGGCAAGACCATCGTTTTCATCACCCACAATCCCGAGCTCGCAGCGGAAACCACCCGTGTGGTCACCATGCGTGACGGCCGCATCTCCGAAGGGGACCTGCTCCAGTGAACTTCAACGAAGCCCTGCGACTCGCGGTCGGCAGCATCGCAGGCAACAAGCTGCGGGCACTACTCACGCTGCTGGGTGTGATCATCGGTATCACCTCGGTCATCATCGTCCTCACCCTCGGTTCCTCACTGAAGACACAGTTGGTGAAGAGTCTCGCGGATTCCGGGGCCAACGACTTCTCACTGCAGGTCGAGTCCCGCACCGCCGAGAGCGGTGATGACTTCTTATCCCCCACTCCGGTACCCGCCACATCAAAGATCACCCCGGAGCTTATCGACCGGTTGCGGACGAAGTTCACCGGCCAGATCGTCGGAATCCCGATCGGCGAGACCTCTGATCTCTCTGGAACGGTCAGCCTCTCAGACCAACCGCAGACCACGAAACGCGCCCGTATTCACGGGGTGAACCCCGACTTCATCACGATGAGAACCACTGGCGTCACCGCAGGCCGTCCCGTCACCGATGACGATGTTGCCGGTGCCCGACCTGTTGCGGTCGTCTCCCCGGAACTCGTCACCGCCCTTTTCGGCGGGGACACCGCCGGTGCCCCCGGAAAATCCGTCGACGTTGAGGCGACGAACGGGCAAATCATCTCACTCACTGTCATCGGTGTTACCGGGAAATCCTCCGGCGGTGGGATATTCGGCGCCGGTGGTAACGAAACACCGGCGCTCTACATTCCGTGGTCCTTGGAGGACCGTCTCGGCGGCGACCCCGGAACATGGACCCGGCTGTCGGTGCGCCCCGTGGCAGGCACCGACGAGGAGTCTTTCCGCAGGGAACTGTCGGAGTTCGCGGCCGCCGAGTACACGACGGACCCGGATTTCACGGCGAAGGTCACCGACATGAAGAAGGACATCGATTCCTTCCGCCAGGTCATCGACTCGCTGAGTATCGGGTTATCCGTCATCGCGGGTATCTCCCTGCTCGTCGGAGGAATCGGGGTCATGAACATCATGCTGGTCACGGTGACGGAGCGGACCCGGGAGATCGGTATCCGCAAGGCGCTCGGGGCAAGGAACCGGGACATCCGACTGCAGTTCCTGGTGGAGGCGATGATCATCTGCCTGTTCGGTGGTGTGATCGGTGTGCTGCTGGGCACGGCGCTCGGTGTCATCGGCGCGAAACTGATGGGCACGATGGTGTTCCCGCCCATCGCCGGTGTGCTGTTCTCACTCGGGTTCTCCGTGGCAATCGGCGGTTTCTTCGGGTTCTACCCCGCCGCCCGTGCCGCGCGCCTCAACCCCATCGAGGCTCTGCGCCACGAGTGACGGCGACAGTTTAATCCTCAGCGACGAGAATGTCCGCGATGATGCCATCGGCGAGCAGCCGCCCGCCGTCGGTGAGCGCCAGCCGACGCCGACCTTCGGCACGACAGATCCACCGGAGCAGACCGGACTCCACGTACCCGGCGATGACTTGCTCAGCGCCGGGGCGCAGATCCGACTCATCAACACCGTCGCGTAGCCGCAGGCCGAGCATCAGTTTCTCGGTGTGCCGGTCGATGTCTGAAAGACGCTCGGAGTCCTTGACCGGCAGCTCACCCCGCGCACAGGCGGCCGCGTAGGTGCGCGGGTGTTTGACGTTGAAGAAGCGGACCCCACCCAGGTGGGAGTGGGCGCCGGGTCCCGCACCCCACCAGTCGCCGTCACGCCAGTAGCCGATGTTGTGGTGGCACTCCCCACCGGGGCGGGCCCAGTTGGACACCTCGTACCAGTCGAATCCGGCGCCGCGCAGGGCATCGTCGATGAGCTGGTAGCGGTCGGCGAGCACATCCTCGTCAGGTGCGGGGAGCAGCCCCTTGTTCACTTTGCGCGCCATGGCGGTGCCGTCCTCGACGATCAGCGAATAGGCGGAGACGTGGTCGACCTCCGCCGAGAGAATCGCGTCAAGGGTGGCGCGGACGTCATCGTCGGTCTCGGTGGGGGTTCCGTAGATCATGTCGAGGTTGACGTGCTCGAACCCGGCGGCCCGGGCCTCGCGTGCCGCGGCAATGGGCCGCCCCGGTGTGTGCCGCCGTTCGAGGACAGCCAGAACGTTGCCCGCTGCGGACTGCATACCGAGGGAGACCCGGGTGAACCCCGCGCCCCGCAGCCGGTCGAAGAACTCGGGTGACGTGGATTCCGGATTGGATTCGGTCGTGACTTCGGCGCCTGGGGCGATGCCGATGTGGGTCCGGACGCCTGCGAGGAGCCGGGTGAGGCCATCGGCCCCCAGCATGGACGGGGTACCGCCGCCGACGAACACGGTCTCTGCGGGGCGGAGGATCCCGTCATTGTCCATCCGCTCCGCAGCGAGCCGAAGTTCGATGTCGAGTGCGGCGAGATAACTCTCCGGGTCGGCACCGGTGCCGAGTTCGCCGGGGGTGTAGGTGTTGAAGTCGCAGTAGCCGCACCGGCTGGCGCAGAAGGGCACGTGGACGTACACCCCGAAGGGTGTCGCCGGGTCAGCTCCGGTCACGATGCGAAGCCACCGCCGTGTGCACCCCTGTTGCGCGCGAGCTTGCGGGCGACCTTCGCCACGACGGCGTCGACACGCGCACGTTCCAGCAGGAAGGTCGGGGGATTCGATCCCCGCATGGTGCGGCAGTACGCCGGATGTCGCCGGGCAACGGTGGTGAGCCAGCCGTCGGCGGCGGCATCGACGAGGGTCCGGGTGTGGGCGAACATCAGGGGCAGGCTGACCGCGTCGAGATCATCGGCGGCGACTGCCGTCTGGTCGAGTACCCACTCGACGATGTCCTCGAGCTGCTGCACGACGTCCCGGGTGCGGGCGGACAGCGAATCGCTGAGCTCGCGGACGATCATCGGGGCGACGGAAAGCGGATGGACGGTGACCAGCACCGTGGCATCGAGCAGGTCGGGACGCTGAACCTCGGGTGCACGGGCGACCGCCCCCCGCACGCTGACGGAACCGGAGCGGAGGCCGGAGGTCAACGCCTGGCGGAGTCCGATGAGTTCGGCGATGGTGCGCCGGGAATCAGTGCGGGCCTCATCGATGATGAGTTCCAGCTCCGCCAGACAGTCAGCGACCAGTTCCTCGTCGTAGTCGGCGATCGCCTGCGCGAGATGCTCGATGTATTCCGCGACCTCATCCCCGATGTTGTAGACCTCCTGGGTCAGCTCACGGTGGCGCAGCAGGGCGTCAGAGTGTGGCAAGGCTGCTCCTCGGTGGATCTTCCCGGCGAATCGGGAGGTCGGTCAACATCAGTGGTTCTCCCGCCGACGGCGGGGACTCCGATTACAGAACTCTAAGCGCATTCCCCGGCTTCGTGTGGGTGCCTCGCCGATGACACGCCCGCCACATCAATGTTACTGGTGTGGCGGGTGTGATTGTGGGGGTGTGCGACACAAGCCCACGATCTAGCGCTTGTACAACTGCCGGATCTCCTCGTTGAACCGCTGCGCCACGACATTCCGCTTGATCTTCATCGTCGGTGTCAGCTCATTCTCCTCCTCCGACAGATCCCGATCGAGGATGTAGAACTTCTTAATCGCCTCAGCATGGCTGACCGTCGAATTGCAGTCGTTGATCGCATCCTGGATCTCCGCCCTCAGCACCGGATCTGTCACCATGTCCGCCACAGACCTCGACTCCGGGAAATTCCGGGTCAGCTTCCAGCGACGGAACGCCTCCTCATCGAGAGCTATCAGTACCCCGACAAATGGCTTACCGTCCCCCACGACCAGCGCCTGACTGATCAACGGATGGCTTCGCAGACGATCCTCCATAGGCCCCGGAGAGACATTCTTCCCACTGGCCGTGACAATGAGATCCTTCTTGCGGCCGGTAATCACCAGGTGACCAGACTCCAGAATCTCCCCGAGGTCACCCGTATTGAACCACTCTTCCTCGAAGGTCTCCGCGGTGGCTTCCTCGTTATGCCAGTACCCGTCAAACACCATCTCCCCCTTGACGAGAATCTCTCCGGCGTCGTTCACCCGGGCAGCCATCCCACCGATGGGACGCCCCACGGAACCGATGATGTTGTCCTCGAAGTTCACGGTCACCGCGGCAGTGGTCTCCGTCAGGCCGTAGCCCTCGTAGACGGTCACCCCGATACCACGGAAGAAGTGCGCAAGATCGGGACTCATCGCGGACCCCCCGGAAATGCAGTACTTCACGCTCGCCCCCATCGCCGCCCGGATCTTGGAGTACACGAGCTTGTCGAAGGCCTTGTGCTTCAAACGCAGCGCCCGCGAGGGCCCCTCCTCCGTATCCAGTGCCCTGGAGTAATCCTGTGCGACCTTCTCCGCCTTCAGGAACAACGCCCCCTGAACCGGCCCATTGTCCTGGGCGTTCGCCGCGGCACCGTTACGCACCTTCTCGAACACCCGCGGCACACCGAGAATCAGATTGGGACGCGCCCGCTGGAACTCGACGGACAGAGTGGAGAAATCCGACCAGTGGGACTGCGCCGCACCCGAGATCGTGATCGCGAGACTCACCGCACGGGAGAACACGTGCGCCAACGGAAGGAACGTCAGAACCCGCGTGCCGGGCGCAGCGATGGCCCCCACAGGATGAGTCATCAGCGCCCGCGTCTCCGCAAGCCAGTTCCGGTGCGTCAGCCGACACCCCTTCGGGCGACCCGTCGTACCCGAGGTGTACACCAGAGACGAGAGATCAGTCGCCTTCGTCGCCGCGATCCGCTCATCCACCTCGGAATCGTCGATCGGGCGCCCCTCAAACTTGAGCGTGTTGATCGCCGAGGCGTTTATCTCCAGGATACGCCGCAACTGTGACGTCGACCCCTTCAGAGAGGGAGATCCATCCGCCCCCAACTCCAGGTGCCGCATCAGATCAGTGTGTTCCCGGGTCTCCGTCACAGCGAACACGGCACCCGAATCCTCAATGATCCACTGCACCTGACTCAACGACGAGGACCCGTAGATTGGAACGCTCACCGCACCGGCAGCCCAGATCGCGAAATCGAGCAGTGCCCACTCGTAACGCGTCTCACTCAACAGTGCAATCCGGTCGCCCTGCTGCACCCCGTTCGCGATGAAACCCTTGGCCACCTCATACACCTCATCCAGAAACTCCTGCGCGGTGACACTCACCCACTCGAAGTTCTGCGGCCTGGTGAACATCACCCCATACGGTCGGGCCTTCACCAGATCAATCAACGCGGTCAGGCACGTCTCGTTCGGTCCGATCTCGTATTTCGCCGGGGTGGAATATTCCTGCACTGTGATCCTTCCGCATGCGGTGTCCCGCGGTTCACGGGCGAAAACCGTGAGGCGGGAACCGCCATCGCTCGAATGTCTTTCCCGGTAAATTTACCCCGCAGCCCCCCGGTGTGGGGCGTCCCACTCCGGTCGACACCTCTCAGGTACACGGGGTGAGGTGTGCAGGCCAAGACCGCGGGATGGCAAGATAGGTGCCCGTGACCTACATCAATGAGCTGAAGTCCCTGGCAGACCTGTACGGGGTGGCCACCAGCTACCACACCGCGTCAGGTGAACTGGTCGAGGTATCGGAGGATACCCTGACAAAGACCCTCACCGCCCTCGGGGTGGACATTCTCCGCGGTGGGGATGAACCCACATCCGAGACACTAGCCGCCGCACGACACAGTTACCTGGACTCACGTTTCACGCGTCCCCTCCCCCCCTGTGTAGTAACGGTGACCGGCGAACCCCACGAGTTCACCGTCCACGTGCACGACGGCGAACCTGTCACCGTGACGATCACCCTCGAGGATGGCGGCACCGTGGTCCCGGAGCAGGTGGACAACTTCGTCCAGGCCCGCACCATCGATGGCGTCACCTGGGGCGAAGCCAGTTTCGCAGTTCCCACCGACCTCCCACTCGGCTGGCACACCCTGTCCATGGAATCCACCGGTGGGGTCAGCGGCACCAGCCACCTGATCGTCACCCCGAACCGACTCACCACAGCCGACAGATTCCTCCGGCACCCGGTCACCGGCGTGATGGCGCAGCTCTACTCCACACGCTCCCACGACAGTTGGGGTATCGGTGACTTCGGCGATCTCAGGGATCTCGCGGCCTCCCTCGCCCGCAACGCAGGAGCCGACTTCCTGCTCATCAACCCGCTCCACGCCGCTGAACCCTTCCCCCCCGTCGAGGACTCCCCCTACCTCCCCACCACCCGTAGATTCACGAACCCCCTCTACATCCGGGTCGAGGACATCGAAGAATACGGATTACTCGCCCCCGCTGACCGCGTCCGCATCGAAGGCATCTCCACACAGCTCAAGGCCGACAACACCTCCCCGGATGAAATCAGCCGGAACCCGATCTACACCGCAAAACTCGAAGCCCTCCGCGACATCTACGAACTCCCGATGACCCCCACACGCGCCGAGGCATTCAGCGCATACCTGGAGAAGGAGGGACACGGTCTAGACGACTTCGCGACCTGGTGCGCACGCCGCGAACTCGACGTTCTTGCGGACGGTGGAACGGTCCCCGGAGTTGATCCCACACAGGATCGCACCATCGAGGAAGCCGCGGGCTTCTACCGCTGGCTCCAGTGGATCTGCGACGACCAGCTCGAATCCGCACAGAAAGCCGCCACTGACGCGGGAATGTCCATTGGTGTGATGGCGGACCTCGCCGTCGGCGTCCACCCCGGTGGTGCCGACGCGGAGAATCTCTCGGATGTCCTCGTCCAAGCCGCTTCCGTCGGTGCCCCACCGGACGACTACAACCAGCAGGGCCAGGACTGGTCCCAGCCACCCTGGCACCCCGAGCGGCTCGCCGAGTGCGGGTACGCCCCCTGGCGCGACATGTTGCGCACGGTCCTCCGACACTCCGGCGGCATCCGCGTCGACCACGTTCTCGGCCTGTTCCGACTTTGGTGGATACCCCGCATGCAGGCACCGACCACCGGAACCTACGTCCACTACGACTACAACGCCCTCGTCGGCATCCTCACCCTGGAAGCCGAACGCGCCGGCGCCGTCGTCATCGGAGAAGATCTCGGAACCTTCGAACCATGGGTGCAGGAGGTTCTGGCCAGCCGCGGAATCATGGGCACATCCATCCTGTGGTTCGAGCATGATCCCGAAATCACCGGCCCACGCAGACAGGACCGCTACCGCGAACTCGCACTCACATCGGTGACCACGCACGACCTCCCACCGACCGCCGGGATGCTCCGTGGCGAACACATCAAGCTCCGCGAACGACTCGGACTGTTCACCACCGACCCCGCAGAAGCAGACCGCGGGGATCTCGCGTGGCAGAACGACGTGCTGGCACGCATCGCCGAACACGGTTGTTTCGCGGGAACATCGGTTGAAGGACGCAGCTTCCACGGTGCGGAACGCGGTGACAGGGGAGCAATCCGCGAACTTCTCGTCGGCATGCACCGCTTCATAGCCGGAACCCCTTCCGCCCTCGCCTGCACCTCACTGGTCGACATGGTCGGGGACGTCCGAGCCCAGAACCAGCCCGGCACGACACACGAGCTCTACCCGAACTGGTGTGTGCCGCTCTGCGACAGCTCCGGCGACGTGGTATTCATCGAGGATCTCCCCGAGAACACCTGGTTCCGAGCCGTAGCCGAGGCGTCGAAGCGCTGACTCTCCGGTTGAAGGGGTGGGCACGTGGAGTTCCACGTGCCCACCCCTTCCTCATCTTCATGTCATGGACGGCTAGATCAACGTAACCAACCAACCGATAATCACGAGCAAGAGCAACACCACCAGGGCCAGCTTCACGCGGGAACGTCCATAATCGCGCTTCTTCTTCGGTGTCTGGTTACTCATACCGGTCTTCGGCCACTGCTTTCTCGTGTAAGTGCATCTCCGTACATACGCCCCGTCACTGAACGGAGCCGCAGAAAACCAGTCTAGCCACCCGGCACCTCCGGCTCCGACGCCGACACGATCCGAACGCCACCGGAGGCCCTCGATCCTGAATACGGGACAAGCTGCGACGGTGCCACACCCCCATCTCCACGGCCGGTCACCCGCTCCACCATGTTGGCCGTCATATTGACGAACTTGAGCAACACCGCAGCAAGTGGCACACAGATCAAAATCGCCGCAAACATCACCAAAGGCGTCTGTACCCACAATGGTGCACCGGTGAGCCACTGACCAACCTGGTCCAGCACCGAAGTGACAGTCGTCTGAATGTTCATGATGATGTGGAGTCTAGTGTCAACAGGAAGATAGTTATAGAACCTTCACCAAGCCTGCACTTTGCCAACCCCTGCCCCGCTGAATCGACGGATGACCCCGATAGCGGGCAATTCTACACTCCACTGTCGAGGTATTCGTCGATCAAAAGACCATACAGTCAGGTCCGGTCCTCTACATGAAGAGAGAAGTTCGGAAGCACGCTACGCATAGCGCCAGTCAACCATGCAAAGAAACCTCCAAGAAGGCCGAGTACACCCAGCAAACCAACAACCATCCCAACCCCACTAGAGGAACCATCTGGCGTAGACAGTACATTCAGTTTTCCGGCGGATCCCGCGCTCGATCCGCTGGAACTTCCTCCGGAATTCAACGAACTTCCGTCAACACCAGGCGAGGGGTCCGAAGGTTCAGACGGTTCCGAGGGATCCGAAGGTTCAGAGGGGTCCGAAGGTTCAGACGGTTCCGAGGGTTCAGACGGCGGTGCGTCATCACCCAGTACCAGATACGGAAGTGAATCCTTCAGAGACACCGTACCGGCGTCACCTCCGTAATCTTTCAGTCCATCGGCAGTTATGCTGCCATCGAGCCACAAGTTGCATGTCCCCTGCAAGTCATACCACTCATAGCTGCCAAGAGGTTGCTTGTCTTTTGCCGCAGCCACTTCGCCCCAGGAACGCTCCTGAAGATCTTTGACATAAGCCGGGAATTCGGGGAACATCTCATCGAAAAGCTCCCTGTCTTTCGCCGTACCAACTAGAGCAAAATCATTAATCAAATCATCCAAGTCCTTGGACTTGAATTCATTGAATGATTCCTCCGATTCCAGCCATTTATCCAGCTTGTAACGAATCGTATCCGGATACTCCAAGACATAGATAGAATCGTAGCTTGGATAGTCAATCAGATCGTACCACTTGAACAGTAGGACATCTGTCAACATACCATTTCCATCAGCAAGGTATCGAGCCTTGTTTGAACTATCCCTGGCCGCTTCCACAAAATCGGGTATTATAACAAATGATTTGATGATGGTATCTGCCCACTTCGGAGAAAAGCCTAGATCGAGAAGATTGACCTTAGCCTCCTCCTTCTGCCTATTGAACCTACTCTGGATACCATATCCACCACTTCCGTATCTATTCGCCGATCTGCGTAAATCACTCAGGAGTTGCTGAGTCCGCACATTTCCGATTGGACGATCGCTGATCTTGAGTGGCACTTGTCGGGACACCATCATCAGGCCAGACAGGGTAGCGTCAACCCCGGTCAGCTCCATTACACAGATAGGTCGACCATCAGAAGCAGTACCGGTTTTTGTAACAACACCAGCAGAAGCCGGAGCGACAGCAGTAGAAGCCATTAGAGCCACGCCAGCAGAAACGACAGTGAAACGACGGAAATTCATGAAAGACCCCTCTCCGTTTAGAATGGTATGACTTATAGACATTTGCCGACCCGATCTTCATTAACAGTCAGCACTTGTCACTAATAAAATAAGTGATTCTTCTACAGAACTCCAGCCAACGAAAAGCAATCACCCCCTCCAAATACACCCAATACCCTCCATTCACCAATTTGCTCCGCATTCTAAATGTAGGCGACCTTACATTATTGTTTACAGAACCATTCCATTGAAACTTTCCAACAAATCACGCCGGGACAAAAGCAGCGAGACATCCTTCCGACATCCATGGAAAGCGGCGAATGTGATCCCGAAGTCGTCGACATCAACATGGGGCAGAATGAGATCTGTCACAGCGGCCAGGTACTCACCGGCGGCGAAACCCCGACCGAGCCGCTGGGCGTCGCTGATCGCGGTGAGCAGACGCCCCAAAGTCACCTCACCCGTGTCAACGTTGCGCGCGTACTTGATGACCGTTGGCTCAAAGGCCCAATTCTCGTTTATCTGAGACGGGATCACCCCAGTCGCGAGGTATGTTTGTGTCAGAAAACATCGGATAGCGGACGTCGGCGAGTAGTCCGTACAGCCCATGCCCAAACTCGTGAAAGATGGTGATTCCCTTGTCGAGGGTGAGCAGTGGTTCGGATCCGTCGATCGGGCGGACGATGGACATCACGTTGATGTTGGTAACGACGGGGTGCTCCCGGACAGTCTGGACTGCTCGGTGAAGCTGGCCATCCACGCTCCACCACGTTTACCGGCCAAGCTAAGTAGTCAGTGATGAACAGGCCAAGACTGGCCACGTCAACGTCCCGCGCCTCCCAGACATCGGCACCCGGGCGGTACTCCTCCAGACCGGAGCGATCGGTCACCGTAACGTCGTAGAGGCAGTTCACCACGAAGAAGACGCCGTCGTGCAGCACCCGGCCCAGCGGGAAATGGCGGCATAGCCTCTCCTTGTCGAGGTTCGTAGTCACGTACCTTTAGCTTCGCTCCTCAGAAAGCCAGTCCACACCGGTGACCTCGGAGCCAGCGAGTTCGCTGAGGATGTTTGCGCATCGCCGCCGCGTTCGCTGCAGCAGCAGGCTCAAGAGCTGTGAGCATTCGACGGACGGCATCCGCAGTTCCAGCGGCCCCTTCCTCGATAACGTAGTCGGAGTGCGGATCGCACCCAAGAGGTTACGCGCGGTGCGCCCCGAGTTTCACCATCTCCAGAAGGACGGTCGGATTCACCGCCCAGCGGCGCTGTCTGACCTCGTGGAGCGCAGCCCGGGTCATTGGATCGGTGAAGTCGATCATCATGGACTGCACCGTGAGCAGTTCGCGGGTCAGGAGGTATCCGTTCTCCACTTCCACTTCAACGGCGTTACGGGAGGCGCAGATCCGAGCCACGGGTAGAGCACCCTTCGGGTATCGCAACATCGGCGACATAGAGGGCGTGTGCGCCGGGTCGGCGAGTAGGTTGTTGCCAAAGGCGGCTGAGAGCACGGACAAGCGCTCGTTGATAGACGCGAGTTCCCGCTGGCACCGCGGCGGGCGAACCGGCGCAGCAGGAACGGCGGAGCCGCAGGCTTTCCCTACCCCGTCAGGTGCGGTGACCGCCCTGAGCCGGGCATCCATAGCGGTGTCGGTGTACAACACATTACTGTGCGCGGAAAATTCCTGGCTGACCTGCTTGGTGGTCTTCTGCCCGGTCCCCGTCGAGTCGGTGCCAAGCATGTTGAACAACTATGCGGTGCGGCGGTCCACCTCCTGCCGGAGGCCTCGAGCACCTCGACGGTGTTCTACCAGGTGGGATAATCCACGTTGTCGGCGATCGCACGGATTTTCTCGCGGTGCCTGCGCAGAGCGTCAGGAAAGGCGTCCCAGACCAGGTCATCGTCGATGTTAGCGAACCGGGACAATCCGTGTTCTAGGGTCGGCGGATTGAGGATCGGAGATGACTGCTGGGCTCGAGTACATGGGGAGCAATCCTGGCGGCACAGCGCGGGGCACGACTCCCCTCTGGTTGCTAGCCTGTGGCTCATGGATTCCTCCCCAACTCTGAAGGTCCAGGCTCCTGATACGGTCGCCACTGGTGTAATCAGTTCCCCTTCAGGTGGAGGACGACAGCGGGACCGGGACATCGTCACGTTCTATTCGCTGCCCTACTCGCACATCCCGTCCCCCTTCGCATCCCCGGAGCCGTTGCGGGAACGGGTCACCGTCGATGCGACGGTTCCGAAGACGCGCCAGGTGGGTCTGACGGTCAGCGCCCCGGTGTCGGCTGTCCGCGCGGCCTCGGATACCTCATCACTGCCGCCGGATCTGCCCGTGATCGCTTTTCTCCACGGCGGGCGCTACGAGTCGGGGCACCATGACGGGTCCTGGTACGGCGGTCAGGCCTTCGCCCGGGATGAGGTGGTGTTTGTCTCCATCGGGTACCGGATGGCGTTCGAGGGGTTCGCGCATTTCGATGATGAGGAGCCGTCGCACTACCGGGGCACCGATGACGCCATCATGGCGTTGGAGTGGATTCAGCGGAACATCGAGGCTTTCGGCGGTGATCCGACGAATGTGACGTTGATGGGTCAGTCCGCGGGTGGGGGTATGGCCGTGTGGTTGGCCCGCCGGGACCACTACCGGGGTGCGTTCCGCCGGATCGTCGCACTGTCCCCAGGGTATCCGCGCCGGTCCTTCAATCAGCGGTGCCGCGTACTGCCCTTCCTCGGCGGTTCCGCAACCCGGAAGAAGCTGACGTCCCTCTCCCCGAAACAACGCTCCGCTCTCTATCGTCGCTACCGTACGTGCTACATCACGGACCCGGCGGTCGGGCCGAGTCCTTTCGATGGTGGCCAGCTCGTCGACGTTCCTATCCTGCTGACGCACACCTCCGATGAGTTCTATCTCGAGCCTGTCGGTTCCTGGTGTGACGCCCGGGGTATGGGGGCGGGTTTCGCCCGTTTGTTGGCTCGTCATCTTGGGGCAACTCTTGATCCCGGCGCGTACATCGACGCCTGCCGAGAGATCGACGCGGGCCGCATCGCGGGCCGGTTGATCGGTGATTCAACGATTCGACGGTGGGTGAGCTCCATCGCGGAGACCGCACCGGGGCCACTGTGGATGCTGGAGTTCACTGGCGACGGCAACCAGCCAGCACTGCATTGCGCGGAGTTGCCGTTGGTGTTCGATTGCCTGGATACGCTTCCCGCGCGTGTCGACGCTCTTCTGGGTGTCGGTGCCTCCGGGCGCCTGCAGCCGGTTGCTAACCGGGTACATCGGATGGTTCTGGATTTCGCCGCCTGTAAGCGCCCGGGGTGGCGGGAGTTCGACACCGACGGCGACAGGTACAGTCGTACTCTCGACATCACCACCGGTGAAACAAGTTCCACGGTGGACCCCCTGGGGTATGTCCGGAGGGCATTTCCTTGACCCCGGTTCTGCACGGGGGGCATAGGGTTTTCTAGTCTGGTGGGCATGGCTGACGATCCCTTGAAACTGCACACCACTGAAGAAGCTCCCGAGCCGGAGATCAATGCGGAGGGTCTCGTTGTCGAGCATTCTTCCGACGAGTTCGATACTCCGGCACCGGCGCCGGGTGATGCACCGAACGAGAAGTCCGAACCCGAGTGGTACAAGCAGGCCGTGTTCTACGAGGTTCTGGTCCGGGCGTTCAATGATTCGACGAACACCGGATCCGGTGACCTGAAAGGTTTGACGGAGAAGCTCGACTATCTCCAGTGGCTCGGTGTGGACTGCCTCTGGCTTCCGCCGTTCTACGATTCCCCTCTGCGGGACGGCGGCTACGACATCCGTAACTTCCGTGAGGTTCTCCCCGAGTTCGGTACGGTCGACGATTTCGTTGAGCTCATCGACCAGGCGCACCGGCGTGGTATTCGGGTGATTACGGACCTGGTTCTCAATCACACGAGTGATCAGCACCCGTGGTTCGTGGAGTCGAAGCGTGACCCGGATGGCCCCTACGGTGACTTTTACGTGTGGAGCGACTCGGACAAGAAGTACGCGGACACCCGCATCATTTTCATTGACACGGAGACCTCGAACTGGGCGTGGGACGCTGAGCGTGGCCAGTACTACTGGCACCGTTTCTTCAGCCACCAGCCTGACCTGAACTACGACAATCCGGATGTGTGCGAGGCGATGCTCGATGTCCTCCGGTTCTGGCTTGATCTCGGTCTGGATGGGTTCCGTCTGGATGCCGTGCCTTATCTCTATGAGCGGGAGGGCACGAACTGTGAGAATCTGCAGGAGACCCACGAGTTCCTCAAGCGGTGCCGCGCTCTCGTCGAGGATGAGTACCCGGGCCGGGTGCTGCTCGCGGAGGCAAACCAGTGGCCGGAGGATGTCGTCGAGTATTTCGGGGAGAAGACCACGGGCGACGAGTGCCACATGGCATTCCATTTTCCACTGATGCCCCGAATCTTCATGTCGGTGCGGCAGGAGTCACGAGCCCCGATCAGTGAAATTCTGGCGGCGACGCCTGATATCCCGGAGACCGCACAGTGGGGCATCTTCCTGCGCAACCATGATGAGCTCACTCTGGAGATGGTCACCGACGCGGAGCGGGACTACATGTACGCGGAGTTCGCGAAGGATCCGCGTATGCGCGCGAATGTCGGCATCCGGCGCCGCCTGGCTCCGCTTCTCGACGGTGACCGCAATCAGCTTGAGCTCCTCACCGGTATGTTGCTGAGTCTCCCGGGTTCCCCGGTGCTCTATTACGGTGACGAGATCGGAATGGGCGACAACATCTGGTTGGGTGACCGTGACGGGGTACGCACCCCGATGCAGTGGTCCGACAACCGTAACGGTGGTTTCTCGGAGGCGGATCCTGAGCGTCTTTACCTTCCCGCGATCCAGAACGCCCAGTACGGCTACTCCGCGGTCAACGTGGAGAGTCAGCTCGTGCAGGAGAATTCGCTCCTGCAATGGAACCGTCGACTGATCCAGGTCCGGAAGCAGCATCCGGCCTTCGGCCTGGGTAGCTACCGTGAGGTGGATTCCACGAACGGTGCTGTTTTGAGTTATCTCAGGGAGAATGGTGGTGACGTGATCCTCTGCGTGAACAACCTGTCCACCCGCCCGCAGGCCGTTTCATTGGATCTGTCGGAGTTCGCTGACCGCATTCCGGTGGAGCTCACCGGTGGTGAACGGTTCCCCGTCATCGAATCGGGTCGTGACTGGGTGGTCACTCTCGCCCCGCACGGTTTCTTCTGGTTCGACCTGTCTTCCCCCAACAACAAGTAGGAGCCCCCGACGTGAAGCCCGCTGCTCTGGCCGCCACGCTGTCCACCAGTCGCTACTACGGAGCGAAATCCCACCCCCTCGATACCGTCGAGGTGGTCGCCGCTGCGGAAGCCGCCGGTGGGCGATGGCTCGTGGTGCGAACCCCGGACGGGCTGTACCAGATGCTCGTCGATGAGTCCGATGAATCACTTCCCGATGTTCTGGGAACCCCGGAGGTGGCAACGGCCCTCGGTGCCGCCATCGCGGAGGGCCGCCCAGCCGGTGGAGGGACGTTGCACGTCGTCGGTGGCGGCTCCGGAGGCGGTGCCGACGGGGTACAGGAGCCTGGCGAACTCGCCGGGCGCGTCATGCCTCCCGGGCTGCGTGGGCGTCGGATAGCCGGAGAGCAGTCCAATACGTCACTGGTTTTCGGGGACGCTGACGGGGACAGCCTGATGGTCAAGTACTTCCGGAAGCTCCAGCCAGGGGTCAACCCCGATGTCGAATTGCTGGAAGGTCTGTCCCGGGTGGGCTGCCCGAACATCGCCCCATTGCGTGGTTGGGTGACCGTCGATATCGACGGGTGGGAATTCACCACAGCGATGGTCCAGGACTTCGCCAGTGGCGCGACCGACGGCTGGAAGCTCGCCCTCGATCATGCGGCGGAAGGACTGTCCTTCACCGAGGAAGCACGCGAACTGGGGCGTGCGGTACGCCGTGTACACGCCGATCTCGCATGCGCCTTCGACACCGGTGTCACCGGGGTCGGCGAGGTGCGGAACCATCTCACCGAGCGGCTCGCAGAGCTCGCCGGTGATGTACCAGCAATAGGTGCCTACCAGGATGCGGCACGGTCCGTCTATGACGGGCTCGATGCCGACACGACGACACCGGTGCAGCGGGTCCACGGAGATCTGCACCTCGGCCAGGTTCTGCATACTGATTCGGGGTGGCTGCTCATCGACTTCGAGGGGGAACCCGCACGCCCACTCGCTGAGCGTCTTCAACCCGACAGCCCGTTGAAGGATCTCGCCGGTATCATCCGTTCCTTCGACTACGCCGCGCACTTCCACTCCCAGAGTGACTCAACCGCTCTGGGACCGACTGATCCGGCTGCGTGGGCGCGTGACTGCGTCGATGCCTTCCTTGAGGGCTACGGCACCGGGAACACGGCACTCCTTGAGGCCTACCGTCTGGACAAGGCTCTCTATGAGGTGGCCTATGAGGCCAACAACCGACCTGACTGGCTCGAGATTCCGCTGACCGCGGTCAAGCGCCTGACCGGGATCATCTGACCCCGAGAGCGGTACGCAGTTCACGGTACGCGAGCTGTTGTCCCATCCAGGGGCTGAACGCGAACGGTGCACTGCGTACCGCATCGACCAGACGGGTGGGAGCGATCCACGCCGTGTGGTCGACTTCAGCGGGCAGGGGGTCCGGTTTCGCCCCGGGCGCGAGCAGAGCGGTGTAAACGGGACAAATCTCGAACTCGACGATTCCCGAGGAATCGACCGCACGGTACCGGAACTCGGGTAGGACGCAGGTGATGTCAGTCAGGTCGTCCGCTGCGAGCCCGAGTTCCTGGGTACCGCGCCGCAGCAACGCACGGACGGTGTCCTCTCCTGGGCCGGGGTGTCCGCACATGGTATTCGTCCAGACCCCCGGCCATGTCTTCTTCCCGAGCGCACGTCGGGTCAGCAGAATCTCTCCGGCTCCACCGATGAGGTAGCACGAGAAGGCGAGGTGGAGCGGGGTATCGGCGCTGTGCACCGTGGCTTTGGGTGCAGTTCCGATCGGCCTACCCGAGTCATCGGCGAGGACCACGAGTTCAGGTGCGTTGCTCATGCGACCAGCTTAACCGCAGACCCCGGCGCCATGAGACAATGGGAAACATGATCTCCCCGACCACCGCCCCGATGTTCCGGGAACGTAGCAGGCGGTCCGTCGATTTTCTCCACTCCAGGTTCTCCGCCATTTCCGGGGCACTCACCGAGATCGACCCGTACGCAGTCATGCCGCTCGTCGACACGCGGGATATCTGCACGGGTGGGAAACACCTGCGTTCTCTCCTGGTCCACATCGGTGCGGACCGGCCCGATGGCCCGGTGCCACACCCCGACATCGCGGTGGCCGCCGCCTTCGATCTGCTGCACGGGTCATTCCTGATTCTCGACGATGTGATTGACGCCGATGAAACCCGACGCGGGCAGCCCACCATACATGCCGCGGCGAGGGATCGGGCGGTGCGTGAGTACGGTACGAACACTCCCAGCGAATCGCCTGACGCCTCGCACTACGGACGTTCAGTGGCGGTACTCTCCGGTACTGCGGCTCTCACCGGAGCGATCCGGTTGGTCGCAGACTCTGGGGCCGGAGACTCGACCACGGTGGATCTGATCCGGCTCCTCACGGATACTGCGGGGTTGTCCATGGTGGGTGAATTCCTGGACGTGCACTATTCGCTGCCGGGGGTCCATCCCGGCGGCGACGCCGTGTGCACCGCGAGTGGCCTGAAGACGGCGCCGTATTCCTTCGGTGCTCCGCTCGTTGCCGGTGCACTGCTAGCAGACCGTGACGGGGACTCCGCTGCGCTGCGCAGAATCGGGCACGAGGCCGGGGCCGCATTTCAGCTCGCCAATGATCTGCAGTCCGTTTTTTCTCCGAGTTCCCGTACCGGGAAGAGCACCGCCGGGGATCTGATTCTGGGGCGCGCAACTCCGCTATTGACCGCAGCCGGGGCTACTGATGTCAGAGACGAACTCGAGAGCATTCTCCGAAGCGATGACAACACCAGATTGGACAGGATCCGGGATCTTCTGCGTTCCTGTGGTGCCGTGGAAGACATCGTGAACCGGGCTCGGCGGAATCTCACCGATGCCCGCGCCATCCTGGCGGAATCCGGGGCGTTACCCTCCCCAGAGGCGCGGGCCGCTTTCTCCACCGTCCTTGATGGCATCGAGGAGAGTCTCGATGTCTGAACGCAGTACCTCGATGGCTGACTACGATGCGATGTCCACACGGGCCTCCGCACGTGTCATGGAGACCTACTCCACCTCCTTCTCACTGGCGACCAGATTGCTCGATCCCCGCACACGCGCAGACATCCGGAACCTCTACGCGGTGGTACGTATCGCGGATGAGATCGTCGACGGAACTGCGGCCGACGCAGGACTCACCGGCACCGAAATACACCGGGAACTCGACGCATTCCAGGAGGAGGTGATGCGCGCGATCGATACCGGGTTCTCGACCAATCCCACCGTCCATGCCTTCGCCGGTACCGCGCGACGCACGCACATCGACTCGGAGCACCTGACGGCGTTCTTCTCTTCCATGCGCCGGGATCTGAACCGATCCGCGGTCTATAACGAGGTGCAACGCGACGCCTACGTGTACGGATCAGCGGAGGTAATAGGCCTTATGTGCCTGACTATCTTCGTGTCCGGACGTGACCTTCCACCGGAGCAACTCGCACGCTGCGCCACGGGGGCGCGTCGGCTTGGGGCGGCCTTCCAGAACATCAATTTTCTGCGGGATCTCCACGAGGACACGACAGAACTCGGCCGGAGATACCTCGGTGACGGCCGACCGCTGACGGACGATATCCGGGATTCCCTCATCGCCACTGTCCGTGCGGACCTCGCCGTCGCCGAGGAAACCGTGCATCTCCTCCCGACACGGGTACGTGCCGGGGTGCTCGCAGCGCTCATCCTCTACCGGGAGTTGACGGAACGGCTCGCAGTGACACCCGCGACCGAGGTCATGCGGCGACGGGTATCCGTTCCCACTCGGGTGAAGGCCACAATCCCGGTTCGTGCACTCATCGGGGCCACTCGTCTGCGTTCGTGACGGAAGGCATGCCGGGGAACTCAGTTGCGGGGCAGAGACCCCTTGAAGATCACGTTGCCGATACGGAACTCAGCGTTGTACAACGTCCCGTAGGAAGTCTGGAAGGCGTAAGCCAGATTGGTCGATGCCCCTGGACCGAGCGGCAGGTCAAGTTCGGAAACAAGCCCCGGGTACTGCTCCTCCGTCATCTGTTGGACCGGAGTGAGGTTGCCCGCGTAGTCGGAGATGGACAACTTCGGGGAACTGAAAGCATCAGCCGGAAGTGCTACATCGTTGCGGTTGGTCACAAGAACGTGGATAACCACTCCCCCATAGTTTCCGTAGTTCATCGACATCAGTTGCCAGTCGACGTTCAACCCGGGGTCATGGGCCGGTTCGGAGAGGTTCTGATCGACCAGAACCGGATCAACCTTCCGCGGGGTGAACGGGGTTGTCTCCTCGGCGATGGCCGTGGTGGGGGCTGCTTCCTCCATCTCCGGTGCGGGTGTGTCTTCACCGGAGCAGGCGGCGAGGGCCGCGACGGCGACGGTTGCCGCTGTGATTCGGGCAGCGTACCGGTTCCTGGTTCTCATTCTTGCACCACACCTTCCACGGGGAGGTCTCTGCTGGACGTACCACCGGGTATATCCCGGCAGTGACGGGCTACCTCAGTCTAGTATTCGTCAGCTACACCGGTTTCTCCGACCCCTCGGCAGATTCGGGGACTAGATTCGGGTACATGTATTTCCCTCCCCTGGATCAGCTCCGCGGACGTGACACCCAGAAGTGGACGCGCTACCCGGATGATGTCCTGCCGCTGTGGGTCGCGGAATCGGATTTCGGAACGTGTCCCGAGGTTAAGCAGGCGCTTGCCGACGCCGTACGTCACGAAGCATTCGGGTATCCTCCGGAGCCCTCCGCTCTGCGTTCTGCGCTGGTCTCGTTCTACCTGTCCCGGTACGGAGTGACACTCGACCCAGAGGGAATCTTCGCGGTACCCGATGTCCTCCGTGGACTGGAGCTTGCGATCAACCATTTGACCCGACCCGGATCACCGGTGATCATCCCGGTTCCATGCTATCCCCCCTTCCTGGACCTGCCCAAGGTCACGGAACGCGACGTCGTGTTCGTCGGTGCAGAAGGCGGTCTCGATCCCGGGGAAATCGAACACGCTTTCCGCAGTGGTGCCGGTTCACTCCTGCTTTGCAGCCCGAACAACCCACTCGGCTACACGTTTGACGCGGAATTTCTTCGGGCCCTCGCGGAGATCGCCGCCCGATACAACGGTCGGATTCTCGTCGATGAGATCCACTCGCACCTCGTCTACGACGGATCCCACACGATGGCCGCAATGGTCGGCACCACCGCAGCCCGAGTGTGTGTCACGGTGACTGCCGCGTCAAAGGCCTGGAACGTCGCGGGGCTGAAATGCGCGCAAATGATCTTCACCAACCCGGATGACATCAGGGCATGGCGAAAGTTGAATCCTCTGCTCCGCGGTGGGTACTCAACCCTCGGTCTCATCGCCGGTGAAGCCTGCTACCGTGCGCGGCAATCCTTCCTCGACGAGCAGCTCACGTACCTGAGATCAAACAGGGACTGGCTGGTGGCGGAACTCCCGGCGCGGGTACCCGGAATCAGGACAACTGTGCCGGATGCCACATACCTGATGTGGCTGGACTTCCGAGACACCGTAATTCCTGAGCATCCAGCGGCATGGTTACTCACACACGCACGAGTGGCCCTCAATGAGGGAACGGACTTCGGCCCGGGTGGAGCCGGACATGCACGACTGAACTTCGCCTGCTCGCGGGAGACACTGACTGAAGCTGTTTACCGCATTACACAGGCCATTGATCAGGCGTGATCTTCACCACTGCACCGAGGCTGAACTGCGCATCGGCTACGAACCGGAGCGCGTCAGACAGTAGTGTTCTTGCGTGAGAACCACCCGAATCACTGTGTTCGTTTCCGAGCGGAACCCTGTCTCCGTGCATCCTGCGACCCGAAGCCGGGCGCATCTGTGTGAAAGGTAACCATGGGCACATCAATAACAACCCGTCCGACAAGCACCACGAGCGCCATCGCAGTAGCATCCCTGATGTTGTTCTCGATGTTCTTCGGGGCCGGTAACCTCATTTTCCCGCCGATGCTGGGCGCGGAATCGGGACAGGGGTTCCCTTTCGCCATCGCAGGTTTCCTCGCGGCCGGGGTCCTTCTTCCGGTTCTCAGCGTCATCGCCGTCGCCATCACCGGCGATGACATCTACGACCTCGCACAGCGGGGTGGCCGCATGTTCGGCCTACTATTCCCCGTTCTGGTCTATCTCGCTATCGGGGCATTCTACGCACTGCCCCGCACAGCGGTCGTGAGTTTCTCCACAGCAGTGACACCCCTGACAGGTTTCGACTCCACCGCAGCAGCAGCAGCCTTCTCCGCAGTATTCTTCGCAATCTCCCTGGCACTCGCATTCGACCCATCGGGGCTCGTCGACAAACTCGGCAAATATCTCACCCCCATGCTGCTCATTTTGCTCATTGCCCTCGTGACCTTATCCGTCCTCACGCTGCGCAGTTCCCCCACCCCCGCTATCGAGAAGTACGCAGGACACCCACTGTCAGCAGGCCTCATCGAGGGTTATCTGACGATGGATTCCCTCGCTGCACTCGCCTTCGGCATCATGGTCATCTCATCACTCCGATACAAGGGTGTACCCAGCGGTCCAAAACTCGTCCGCAGCGTCGGAACAGCCGCGATCAGTGCCGGGGCACTTCTCGGTGTCATCTATATCGGCCTCGGCATAGTCGGACGACGCATTCCTGACGCACTGAACTACGAAGACGGAGCAACGCTGCTCTCCCACGCCGCGCAATCAACGATGGGGTTCGCCGGAATGGTCGTCTTCGGACTCATCGTGTTCCTCGCCTGCCTCTCCACCGCAGCAGGTCTCATCGGCGCAACCAGTGAGTTCTTCCACCGGATCATGCCCGGCATCTCATACCGGGCATGGGCGATCCTCTTCGCGGTGATCTCTCTCGCCGTGTCCACCCTCGGTCTCGAGACCGTTCTCGCTATCGCCGCACCAATCATCGGATTCCTCTACCCCGCCGCGATCACCCTCGTTTCCCTTACCCTCATCGAACCTGTCTTCCGCCGGAAACTCCACTACACATTCCTCTTCTCCCTGGCAGTCGCTGTTTTCTGGGCCGCACTGATGACGGTGTCCTCCATAGGCTGGGCCACCACCGTTGTCGATCCACTGATCGACTGGGCACCCATGCACGGGCAGAAACTCGGGTGGGTCGTGCCCACCCTCATCGCAATCATCGCGGGCTACACAGCCGATCTCATTCTCCGCCCCACCCGTGCCGTACCCGTCGGCGGCGAACACCAACTCGAAGCTGAACTACGAAGCGGGCACCGGGATTCCGAAGCACTCGAAGAAGCCGTGATCACCCACCATCCGGACGACATCGCCGCGGTGAATGCCCCAGACGCCAACCATGCCCTCGACGTGATCTCCCACCGAATCAACGTCATCGAACGCGAACGCACCGAAACAGCCGCACGCTTGGAGGCACTCGACGAAGCGAAGGAACTCGCAGAACAACATGCCGAGGAACTACGAGACTCAACCGACAAACAACTGAAACCCAACCAGCACTGATCCACCACACGGATCACGCCCACACAAATCCAGTCGTTTCCCGACAGATGGAGGCCCGGCACATTGATGTGCCGGGCCTCCATCTGTCTAAAGGAGCCTTCTCCCCGCATCTCCGGAAAAGCAGAGATCGGCACCACGTGTCTTCCTCCGCAATAACCGGTACCTCGCCACACCAGCACCACCCAGTGCACAACCACCTGTTCCCTGAGCAATCACACCAACCCATCAGAAACGCCGTCACCAGCCCAGACCTATCCGCACAAGCGTCGAACGAGACCGGATTCATACACGACCGCACACCACCATGGACGAGGCTAGACCGGCTCCAAAAGGAAAACGGGCATACATCACGCCCCAGCACTCAACACAACGCCACCAAGATTCCCCGATACGAACAATGTCGAGAAAGACTGAGCCGAAAATGATATCGCCCTGAGTGGAAAATCGGCATCACCTGCCCCATCAGCCCTCTCCCCCGAGTTTGAACCGGATCAGCACCCATACCGGCCACCGCAATCTGAACCCGATAGCTGCACTCAGGTGAAGAACAAGGAAGATTCCGTCCCGTGCTGAAATTATTCGATCAACAAACATGTGGGTAACCGGAAAACCGCGAGGAATCCCCCCATTCCCGGACACCGTTCGGGAAATTTTCGGAGAGCCCCATGGCGCGGCTCGCGCCACGATCCCCTAACAACCCCAAGGGGTAGCGATGTACTGGTATTTCATCCACAAACCACCCCCGCACCCGACCAATCAGCCACGCAATGGAACCTTTCCACCACACAGGCAGTCTGATGCTGATGAACACCACCAACCCACCCCGACACACCACCTCCATCAGAGAAAGCTAGAACCCATTGACCAGAACCACAATCATCACCACCCTCACGCTATGCAGCACAATCGCAGCCATGGTCTTGAGCGCCTGCCAAACACACCCCAACACACCGGCAATCACGGAAGACGAACCGGCAATCTCAACAACAAACCAGCCCCCGGCCGATGACAGAGAACCAGCAGATATGTCATCCGCGACCGCCAACGCAGATGGCAGCCCCATTATCTTCGACCCCTGGGAAGCAGGACGTAACCTCCCAGACCCCTGCAGGGAATTGTCCAAACAGACCCTCAACGACATCGGATTCAAAAGTAACTACGAAAGACAAACATATGGCTTAAATGATGAATTATTGGGAAAAGGAATAAGCTGCGATGTAGATTCAATATCGGAAAATGAAGAAGTGACCATCCAGGGTTTTTACAGTGACAATGTCAACAAAAAATATATCAAAGAGGAAGGGCTATTCATTAGAGATGCAGCAGAATCACAAGTACCCAATGCCTATTTCTACACTTTTTCTCCCGAAGATAAGAGTAGCTGCTACATAGGGGCACATACCCACCGGGGAAGACTAGGAATAATGGTCGCCGGGCCAACAACGTGGACCTGGAAAGAATCCTGCACCCTAGCGTTGAAATATTTTGATAAAACATATGAGGCCACTGACGGATTTTCTTGGCTCAAACAGCGATAGATAAAAGAAGAGAATGGGGACATATAATGCTACTTCATTTCGATATCACGCAAGTGAAAAATATCATTAGATCACTTCAAGAACAGCAAAAGAAAATTCAATACACTAGACATCATATTGTTTTCGGGCCACGTATCAGCGCATATTCCTCGGCCCCTGGGTTGGGTGATCTCGGGCGGCAGCATGCACAGATTTTTGCCGGAGCGACCGGTTCAGCCGATGATGTACTCGCTGTCTTCCGTGAGCAGGCCCAATGGTTGGCCGAAGCATTGCATTCAACGGCACGGGCAATGGAGACCATCGACGGAGTCACCCATATCCAACTGGTCACCGGCGCACCGGGGCCAGACCTCGCACCAGCAGACCTGCCCTTTCCTGATCGGCCCGCGGCAGACTACCGACCTTTCACCTTCAATATTCCTGCCATCGGCGGCGGGGGAACACTTGCTGGCTTGGCCGCCGCGTTTTCCACAACCAACACCGCGGCAGCAGACCGGGCGACTGATACCTGGAATCAGATAGCCACCCACACCGGGGAGATAGCCGATGAGCTTGATGCGATTGCCGCACAAATCCGTGATCTCACCGAGGGGGAGTCATTCGAGCAGGCTGCACACACCATCACCACCGTCGCAGACAGTGCTCGGGTGTTTTCCGGTAATGCCCGGATCATGGGGAACAGTATTGCCGGTCTCAACCCGATCAATTCCTGGGCTCAAGCAGAAATCGCCCTCGCGCAGGCGGAGATAGCACTGATCGAAGAACCTGCCGAGCGTGCCGTCGCCGAAAAGGTATGGGTCTCGTCGTTTCTCGGAGGTAGGTTGCCTTCCGTCGTGTCGAGTGCGGTTCCACCGATCAGTCACTTGATGTGGAACCAGCCGCCGTCGGCCACTCCGGGAATACCGGCACTGGTAGCCGCCCAATCGGGATACCGGATGCGGCGCCATCGATCACCGGTGGTGCCGTCGCCGGTGCTGGTGGTGGGACAGCAGGACAGATTGACTCTGCCCAGACCAGTGGTGCCTGTGTGTTACACCCCAGCGAGGTTGGAACCTCTGCGTCCGGGCAGGGAGGGACCCCACCGGTGAGGGCTGGTTCTATGGCGGCCCCTGCTGGCGGTTCCGGTGGTGGGTTGTCTCCGGTGGTGTCTGCTGCTCACAGTGGCACCGGTACCGGTACAGGTGTGAGCACGGGCGCGGGTACAGGTGGTGGGACCGTTTTATCGCCAGGCCATACCGGTACTGGTGCTGGTGTTGTCAACGCTCAGGGTGCTGGTGTCGGGACTGGTGGTGCAGTTCGATCGGTGAGCGGTCCGGTCGGTGGGTACGGCACAGGTGTTGGCGGTGGTTCCTCCCGAGGCGGTGCCGGGGTCGCTGGCGGTGTGTCGCCTCGTTCTGGGGTGCCTGGTGGGTTGGGTGGTCAATCCACGGGGACGATTTCAGGCGGACAGGGCCAGACTGCAGGGGGTGCACAGTCTGCTGGTGTGGGACGTGGTGGTGTTGCCGGTGGCGTGCCGATGGCTGGTGCGGGTGCTGGTGGTGGCCGGGATCGGAGGAAACCGTCCGCGGTGTTGTCTCAGGTGGAGCGGTCGGGGAATCTGGAGAAAATTCTTGGCCCTGCGCCATTGACGGTCCCGCCTGTGATCGGGGACTGGGCACGCACCACCCCACCAGAGACACAGTGAGAAACGTCCGGATCCGCTTCCCGAGAAGTGGATGTTTCAGCACTCCGAGTCAGCGTCGGCCCGGAGTGGAGGATTCCGCAGAATTATTCCCGCCTGTGACGTCGAGTTCCCCGTCGACGACGACGTTTCCGGAGATGACGATACTGCCGTCCCCGTCATATCCGTAGACCAGCGGAGGCAGTGGGTTGCCGTCCGCGTCATATCCGGGTGCGGGACGATTCTCCTGCTCAGCGAGCTTCTCCGGAGAATCCGTCTGTTCCCATTGCCGGGTGAGCATTTTAGGTTTCGCGGCGGCGTCATCGATCATTCCCTTCAGCAGGGAGTACATCATCACGAACTGCATGATGAAGAACGGGAGCGCAACGATAATGACGACCTGCTGCAGGGTCTCGATTCCGGTGTCGGGGCTCATGAGAAGAAGTGAACCGGCAACCGAACCGATGCTGCAGGCCCACATGATTCGGTAGTAGACGGGAGAGGAGTCTTCTTCACCGGTCGCGAACATGTCGGTGACCATCGCGGACGAATCAATCGAGGTGATGAAGAAGATCACGACGATCGCCAGTGCGAAGATGCTGACGACGCCGGTCGCCGGGTAATAGTCGAGGAAGGTGAACAGTGCGGCAGCCGTGTTGCCGTCTTCGACCACCGGCTTGACGAGTGCACCGGGATCAAGTGCCTCGATCTCGAAACCGGCACGGCCGAAGACGGCGAACCAGATGACGGAGAAGATCGCCGGTAGACAGATAACCCCGGCGATGAACTCGCGGACCGTGCGCCCCCTGGAAATACGGGCGACGAACATGCCGACGAACGGGGACCAGCAGATTGTCCACGCCCAGTAGAACACCGTCCAGGAGCCCTGCCAGCCGGGGTTGTTGGCGAAGGCGTCCGTGTAGAACATCAGGCTGGGAGCGCGGTCAACGTAGATGCCGAAACTCTGAACCGTGGAGCGGAGCAGCGTGAGCGTGGGCCCGGTGATCAGGACGAACACCATCAGGAGCACTGCCATGGCGATGTTCACGTTGGACAGCACCTTGATGCCCCGCTCCAGGCCACTGGCCACCGAGATGGAGGCAACAACGGTGATGAACACGATGATCCCCAGTTCAACGGGTCCGATGACCGGGACGTCCCAGAGCATGTTCATCCCCGCGTTGATCTGCAGGGTACCCAGGCCGACGGATACGGCGATACCGAAGACGGTGCCGACGATCGCCAGAACATCGATGAGCTTTCCGGGCCACGAGTAGATCCGGGCACCGAGGACGGGCGCGAAGACGGAACTCAGGCGCGGAGGCAGTTTTCTCTTGTAGATGAAGTATCCGAGCGCCAGACCGGGGAGAGCCATGATGACCCACATGTGTGCACCGAAGTGGTAGAAGGTGAACGCCATCGCTTCGATAGCCGCCGCCTGGGAACCGGGTTCGACGTCAGCCATCGGTGGATTGGTCATGTGGTGCAGCGGCTCAGCGACACCCCAGAACATGAGGACAGCGCCGATGCCGCCGGCGAAGAGCATCGCGAACCAGGCCGGCAGGGAGTGTTCGGGTTCGTCGTCGTCATCGCCGAGGCGCATCCGACCGAAATGGGAGACGAACACACCGAGCAGGAACACCACACAGATGGATACGCCACCGATGTAGAGCCAGCCGAGATCCGTCAGGAGCCACGTCGCCACGCCTTCAAGGGTGACGCGGGCGCGTTCCCCGAAGATGACGGCGGCCGCGACGAATGCGACGATGATGCCCCCGGAGATGAGGAAGATGAACGGATCGGTGCTGAGGCTTCCGAGGAGGCCGCTACGCCGTATGTCGTCCTTCGGGGCATTTTCAGGTGGGGTGGTCGGTTCTGGGCCGGAATGTCCGGGCGACTTCATGGATCACGCCTTCATGGGGTGGCTGTCAGGGAACGCGATCCAGATTAGAAACACCAAACACCATGTACCGAATCGGTACGGCAGACACCCCCAGACGCGGCTAACAGATTTCACCACAGCATAAAGCGTTTTTCCAGGCCCCTTTTCCCTGCTCGAAAGAGATGTGACCACTAGCCGAAGAACACGGAGACGAACACCATCACCGGAATGGAGAACAGGGTGGAGAGAACGGCTGCGTCACGCGCGAGAGCCGTGGTGACGCCGTACCTGTCGGCGTACACGAACACATTCTGTGCAGTGGGCAGTGCAGCCAGGACAATGACCGTCAGCAACGCATGCCCCTCCAACCCAAAAACGACCGCGAGTACACCGGCGACGATGGGGTGCAGAATATTCTTGCCCACCACCGCAACCGCGAGCACTTTGCGCGGTACCTCATCAGAATCGAGAATCCGCGTCGCTGCAAGCGACATGCCGAACGCGATGAGCGCCACGGGAACCGCCGCAGCAGCGAGTGTCGTCACCGCCGCAGCAGCGGGCCCGGGGATCGTCCATCCGGTGAGATTCCAGCCACCTCCGGCGACGGCGGCGATGACGATCGGATTCGCGAACGCCGCCTTGGCGAGCACGAGCGGCGACAGTGCGCGACCGCCAACGGAGGCTTCGAGTAACGTCAGGGCGAGGGGACCGTAGAAACCTATCTGGAAGAGCAGCAGCGGCACGACGGAGGTCGCGTCACCGAGGATGTGTACCGCAAGGGGCAGTCCCAGGTTTGCGGCGTTGCAGTAGGAACCAGCGAGTCCGGTGATGATCGCTCCAGGACCCGCGCCACCGGGGATGAGCCTGCCGATCAGAGCGACACCACCTCCGACGAAGAGACCCGAGGTGACGATCACAGCCAAGGGCGCGGCGATGATCGTCGACCAGTCCGCCACCGCCACCCGCCCGAAGACGAGGGCCGGCAGCGCGACGAAGAAGACAAAGCGGTTGAGTACTTGCGGGGCGTTCTCCCCCAGAACCCGGAGTCTGCCGACGAGCGCGCCGACGGCGATGACGCCGAACACCATGCTGAATCCAGCGGCCACGTCAGTCACCTGCCCATTGTTGCACCGGCACCCCGAGATACATACCTGTCCTGCAACAGGGGCGGTATCGGTTGCCCGGAGCGGAGGCGCTACCCTGTTCGTCATGGATGTGACCCACCTCAATGATCGGATTCGTCACGGGGCGGCGACGACCCTGGTGGCAGCCGGGACGACGCTCGCGCTCGCGGGGTGTTCCGCCGGTTCGACGGCAACACAGACCACTGCGATCGCGGACAGTGGTGCCGTGGTCGTCGCGGTCTCCGGGACACCGGCGACGCTCGACTTCACCACCACCGGTGGTGCGGCGATTCCGCAGGCGATGATGTCGAACGTCTACGAGACGCTGGTGCGTATCGACGATGACGGCCACATCATCCCGTGGCTCGCCACCGGGTGGGATGTGTCCGATGACCGCACCGTCTACACGTTCCACCTGCGCGAGGGCGTGACGTTCGCCAACGGGTCCCCGTTCACCGCGGAGACGGCGAAGTTCTCCATCGACAGGGTGCTCTCCGACGCCTGGACCAATGGCTTGAAGAAACTCATGTCCCCCGTGACGGACACCCGCGTCGTCGACATGCACACCCTTGAGGTGACGCTGACCGCGCCATCGAATCAGTGGTTGTTCGCCATGGGTACCTTCGTCGGGGCGATGATGACTCCCGATGGTGTCGATGCCCTGGCGACCGATCCCATCGGCACGGGCCCGTACACCGTCACCGACTTCGCGCTCGGCCAGTCCATCTCCTTCGCCGCCCGCGATGACTACTGGGGTGAGCCACCGAAGAACGCCGCCGCAGCGATCCGCTACTTCGCGGACGCCGTAGGTGCAACGAATGCGCTCCGCTCGGGTGATGTCGACGCCGTCTATTCCATGCAGTCCCCCGAACTGCTGGACACGATCACCGCTCACGGCGGGTACACCGTCGAGGTGGGCACCACCAACGGTGAGGTGCTGCTGTCGATGAACAATCGACGGGCCCCCTTCAATGATGTCCGGGTCCGTCGCGCCGTCATGTACGCCATCGACCGGCAGGCCGTGATCGACACCGCGTGGGACGGGTTCGGCACCGACACCGGCGGGACCCCGGTCCCACCGACCGACCCCTGGTACCGGAAATCCGAGCGCTACCCCTACGATCCCGACAAGGCTCGGCAACTGCTCGCGGAGGCCGGGATCGACGGGACGAACAACCGGGTCGTGATCTCGGTGCCGTCGCGCCCCTACGCCAACGCCGTGTCGGAGATCATCGTCTCCCAGTTGCGCGACGTGGGGCTCGACGCCCGGATCGAGTCCACCGAGTTCCCGGCCGTCTGGCTGCAGAAGGTGTTCAAGCAGCACGACTACGACATGTCGATCATCCTGCACATCGAGGCCCGCGACATTCCGGCCCTGTTCGGTGCCCCCGAGTACTATCTCGGCTTCGATTCGCCGGAGGTCCGCGAGAACATCGCGCAGGCCGACGCCGGGACCCCCGAGGAGTACATCGAGGGGATGCGCGCGGCGGTGGACACCATCATGGAGGAGGCTGCGGCCGACACTCTGTTCAACTATCCGAACATCGTCATCACCGCGCCCGGGGTAACCGGCGTCAACGCCGACGCGGTCGACGATGCACTGGAACTCGCGACGATCAGTGTGGAAGAGGAGCGGGACTGATGCTCATCACCCTCGGCAGGCATGTCCTGCGCTACCTGGCAGCGATCTTCATCGCCTCCGTCGCCGTGTTCACGCTCATGCGGGTCGTCCCCGGCGATCCAGCGGCCGTCGCCCTCGGGGTGAGCGCGACCCCGGAACTCATCGCGGCGAAACAGGCTGCCCTCGGCCTGGATCAGCCGTTGATCAGTCAATATCTCTCCTGGATCGGTGGCCTGCTCCGGGGTGACTTCGGGCTGTCCCTGACCAGCGGGCAGGACATCTCCCCTCTGGTGATCGACCGCCTGCAGGTCAGCCTCATCCTCGTGGGGACAGCGATGCTGCTCGCCCTCGCCGTCGCGATTCCGCTCGGCACCTGGGCCGCGCTGCGCCACCGGCACGCCGACGGCATCGCCATCACCGCCGTCAGCCAGGTCGGAATCGCCGTCCCCAGCTTCCTCGCGGCGATCCTCCTCGTCAGCGTGTTCGCCGTGCGCCTCGGCTGGGCGCCCGCCAACGGCTGGGTGCCCCCCAACCAGGGCGTCGGGTTGTTCCTGCAGCGGCTGGTGATGCCGGTGTGCGCGCTCGCCGCAGTGCAGGGCGCGATCATGACGCGCTACGTCCGCTCCGCCGTGCTGGAGATCCTCTCCGAGGACTTCATCCGCACCGCCCGCGCCAAGGGGCTGTCCCCCTGGCAGGCACTCACACGCCACGGCCTGCGCAACGCCGCGCTACCCGTGATCACCGTCACCGGTGTGCAGTTGGCGACGCTGGTGATCGGCGCGGTCGTCATCGAGCAGGTCTTCGTCATCCCCGGCCTCGGATCGATGCTTCTCGACGCCGTGAGCACCCGCGACCTCACCACGGTGCAGACCATCGTGATGGTCCTCGTGCTGTTCACCCTCGCCGTGACGATGCTCGTCGATCTCCTCGCCACAGCACTCGACCCCCGGACAGGACGGTGAACACCGTGAACGGACTCACCCGCACCCTGCGCAGACTCCCGACCCCCGGAATGATCGGACTCGGCATCGTCACCCTCGTCGTGGCCCTCGGCCTCATGTCCCTGATCTGGACGCCCTACGATCCGATCCACGCGATCCCCGCCGACCGCCTCGAAGGCCCGTCCCTGCGGCACCTCATGGGCACCGACCGCTACGGGCGGGACGTGTTCTCCCGGATCATGGCCGGCTCCCGCATCACGCTGCTCGTCGGACTCGTCGCCGTTGGCATCGGCGTCCTCGTGGGCACGCCGCTCGGCGTCCTCGCCGGAATGCGGCGCGGCTGGGCGGAAACGATCGTGCTCCGCGGGGCAGATCTCCTTCTCGCCTTCCCCGCGCTGCTGCTCGCCATCGTCGCCGGCGCCATCTACGGCGCCTCGACGGTCTCAGCGATGGTCGCCATCGGCATCGCCACCGTCCCCGGATTCGCCCGCGTCACCCGCGCCGGAACCCTCCAGGTGATGTCCCGCGACTTCATCGCCGCAGCCCGCACAGCCGGACGCTCCGGCCCCGCGATCGCGTGGCGGCACGTCCTACCCAACATCACCGGCATGCTCATCGTCCAGGCATCCGTATCCTTCGCCCTGGCGATCCTCGCCGAAGCCGCGCTGTCCTTCCTGGGTCTCGGCACCCCACCCCCCGACCCGTCCTGGGGCCGGATGCTCCAGTCCGCCCAAGCATCCCTGGGGTCCGCCCCGATGCTCGCATTCTGGCCCGGTCTCGCCATCGCCGGAACCGTCCTCGGATTCAACCTACTCGGTGACGGCCTCCGCGACGTGTTCGACCCGAAGACGAGGAAACGCTCATGACCCTGCTCACCGTCACCGATCTCGGCGTCGACACGCGACGCGGGGAAACCCTCATCGAACAGGTCTCCTTCACCATCGACTCCGGCGAACGCGTCGGACTCATCGGGGAATCCGGCTCCGGGAAATCACTCACCGCCCTCTCCCTGATGGGCCTACTACCCGACGAGCTCTCCGCCCACGGACAGATGACACTCGACGGGGAAACCGGGAACCTCATCGACTACCCGGACCGCCGGATGCGCACACTCCGCGGCAGGCGGGTATCCATGGTGTTCCAGGAACCCATGACCGCCCTGAACCCGCTGATGACCGTCGGCGCGCAGATCGCCGAAGTGATGACCCACCACGGCACCGTCGACTCCGATGCTGCGGCACGCGACCGTACACGTGAGCTGCTCGCCGACGTCCGCATCACCGACCCAGAACGCATCTACGGCGCCTACCCACACCAGCTCTCCGGCGGGCAGCGCCAACGCGTCCTCATCGCGATAGCCCTCGCCAACGATCCCGACCTGCTGATCTGCGACGAACCAACCACCGCCCTCGACGTCACCGTGCAACGCCAGATCGTCGAACTGATCCTCGAACTCGTCGAGCGGCGCGGCACCGGCCTGCTGTTCATCACCCACGACCTGGCACTGGTGTCCGGGGTCTGCGAGCGAATCCTGGTCATGCGCGACGGCAACCTCGTCGAAAGCGGCACCACCGAGCACATCCTCACCGACCCGGCCCACGACTACACGAGGGGGCTGATCGCAGCCAGTGACCTCGACGCCCGCGACCCCGACGGCCACCTCTACACCGTCGAGACCGCCACCACCGGCGACTACCGGCCCGGCCAAATCCACAAAGCGCCCGCCGTGCCCCCCATCGGCGAGGTCGTGCTGTCCGCCACCGGCGTATCCCGGACCTATGTGGGCAAACGGCGCGGATTCTTCGGCCCCCGGCGCCGTACGGAGGCTCTCCGGGACGTGTCACTGGAACTCCGACGCGGACAACGCCTCGGGATCGTCGGCAGTTCCGGCTCCGGGAAGTCCACCCTCCTCCGGATCCTCGCGGGCCTGGACTCCCCAACCACCGGCACAGTCACCCACGCCGAACGCGCACAGGTCGTGTTCCAGGACCCCATGGGTTCACTCGATCCGCGCATGCGCATCGGGGCGATCGTCGAAGAACCACTGCTCGGACTCGGGCTATCCGGTGAGGAGCGGCGGACCAGGGTCTCCGAAGTGCTCGGCGAAGTCGGGATCGGCGCCGACGCCGTCAACCGGTACCCCCACGAATTCTCCGGCGGACAACGCCAACGTATCTCCATCGCCCGCGCCCTGTCCGTGAAACCTGACGTCCTGTTCGCTGACGAAGCGGTCAGCGCCCTGGACGTCTCCGTCCGCGCCCAAGTACTCAACCTGCTCAGCGACCTCGTCGCCGACTACGGGCTGGCCCTGTTCTTCGTCTCCCACGACCTCTCCGTCATCCGCCAAATGTGCTCCGACGTCCTCGTACTCAACCACGGGGACGTCGTCGAGGCGGGCCCGGTCGATCGCATATGGGCTAACCCACAAGCTGACTACACACGGGAACTGCTCGCGGCCGTGCCGAGACTGGTGGGGAGGTGAGGTAGGTTCGTGGATATTACTCACAACTCCTAAAAACCCAACATATTTACAAACTGAACATAATCTCAGCCGATATAGTTTAAACTTCTTAAACGAACAAATCGACAGAATTTAGTAAGCGTACTAACCTCTCAAAAATTAGGCAACCTCCCCTAACTTAAGAAAAGGCAAACTACAACCCCTACTTCTATCCATAACAAACCCCTACCCCAGACGAGAACCAGCTACGAAAGATCTTCACCGGCCTGCAGGAACAAGGCACAGTCCTGGTGGTCGTCGATCAACCCAACATCATCGGTGCCCTGCCCATCGCTGTCGCACGGGACGCCGACTGCCTCGTCGGCTACCTGCCGGGATTATCCATGCACAAAGCCTCGGACCTGCACCCCGACAGGTCCAAGACCAACCGCAGCGACGCGTTCATCATCACCAACACGGCACGGATAGTGCCGCACACCCTGCCTGCCGTCGATCGCGACAACGGAGTGCTGTCAGCACTAAACGATGCTGTCTGGCTTCGACGATGACATCGCCAAGGGACGCCACACCGACCATCAACCGACTGCGCAGCGTCCTCACCCAGATCTACCCCAACCTGGAACCCGCTCTGCCAGGCAGCGTCATCACCAGGCCGCTGGCGCTGGAGACGCTCATCCACCACGGAGGGCCGACAAAGCTGAAGAAAGCCGGCTACCATCGGGTACTAGACTAGATGCGGAGGCGAGTCAAGAAAGACCCCTTCAAACTGGTGGACGCGATCTTCGACGGCCTCAAGGCTCAAACGATCACGGTACCTGCCACTACTGCCACTGAGATGATGATCCCGCAGTTGGCCACCAACATCAAGGTCCCGCTGGAACAACGCACCACGATTGCAAAACAAGTCGAGGAATTGTTGGAGGACTTCCCTCTTTCCGAGGTCTTGATGTCCACGCCAGGAGTCGGCGTCAAGACCGCAACCAATATCCTCCTGGCCATCGGTGACTTCTCCGATTGCCGATCGGCAGGTCACCTGGCAGCATACGCCGCGATCGCCCCGGTCAACCGAAGGTCAGACACATAGATCAGAGGCGAGTTCCCTACCAAGGCTGGTAACAAGCGGCTAAAGAATGCATTGTTCTACTACACGTTCGCCTCGATTCGTTTCCACGAGCCATCCAAGACCTACCACGAGCGAAAACGGGCCGAGGGCAAACGCCATAATGCGGCGATCATGTGCCTGTCCAGGCGGAGGTGCACTGTCATCTACGCGATGCTGACCCACATAGAGTTCTTATGCGAGCTACCTGCCAGAACCGTCGCCTAAACACTGACCTTGACCTGATCAACTGGTCGAAAGCAGTCACTTCGGCCAGCTGATCAGTCATGCCCGACGGCCAGCGGTACATTACCCCCGAAACCTCTCGACTAGTATACCGCCCCGACCTCTTGACGAAAACAGAGGAACACCCGGAGAGCCGCTCTCAAGAGCCAGTCGAAGCTATTCCCAAAAATTAAATTTCCGAGTAACAACTTAATTAAAGACAAGGTCTCTTCAATCCTCAGGTTACGAAACAAAACCCGCCGCCAAAACAAACAGATTAGAGTTAGATTAACAAGATACCGCTTTCCTAGATCGATTTATCGCAGATCAAAGCCTTGGTCTGAAATCCAACCCAAATGTCGCCGCCAGAACAAACATGAGACGAACCGAAACTTTCAGATTCCTTGCCTTAGGAAGCTACTGCAAACGCCGGTAATTTAAGTGCATCTCCGCAAAGACATCGGCATAAAAACCAACGAAAAAAGACCGAAGGAAAAAAATGCCGAAAAAACCAAACCGGGAACTGTAGAATTCACAAGCCTTAAAAACTCTAGGATACGGATCGAAAAATCAACAAGTTTCCCGGTTCCGTCCCACAAAAATTCGGGCCAAATTAGCCGCTCTAACCAACCGGGCATTATCTCAAAAATGCCGTATCGAATCACTATACCATCTACATTACTACCAAAAGCGCCAAAAAGTCCAAATAGGACGGCGACCCAGCCCTTCGTGGAATTCTTTTTAGATATATAACATAAACTAACACCGCACACTGCAAGCCCGATAAACAATGGAAACATGAGATGAAGATTGCGACCGAATTCGAATATACGAAGTTCCGAATTCCCAGTAAATAAATGAAAAACCACGAAAGTGCAAAACATCGACAAAACCATTGCGAAATATCCGCTAACACACCGAAGAATGAAAAGAAGTAATCTTGCGATACAAAATCGACTGGCCCGGACATCTTTCACCAGCGCGCTAGGGCTTTCCGGAGTTGGCGAATCCTTCGGGGAATCCACAGCTGGACTGATATCGATTGGGACCGCTTGTAGCACATTGCTACTTTCATTAGACGCTGGCGCTGTGGCCGGGCTAGCCGCTGGGATGCGTTCACTCTCCCGCTTCGCACGAAAAACCTCAATCTTCTGGTCTGCTGAAAACACTGCAGCAAGCTGGTGAAACAAGTCAGCTGTTCCGTAGACGTACAACTTCGTTCCGACTATTGAGTCACAATAGAGCGTAAAAGAATAGATTTGCTCAGCAATTTTGTTGGCAGTATTCTGATCATGCACCGAACTATTCTTCAAATCTATCGAACTAGGCAATAGCTCAGGACTACATCCGGGAAGAACTTGCCGATCTACTCCGCTCTTAGTTACGACTAATAGAGAAAATAGAAAAGAACCCCTAGCAATCAAGTCTCGAAATTTATCCCAATCGAATAGCGCCGCGTTCTCGGATTGTTCAATAATAACTACAACTAACTTCGAAGGAACCGATTGCGGTTTCATTGAGTTCATACATTTCCTTTCCAAAAACAGAGACGTTAAGTTGTCGCTACCAAAAGTATTACTTCGCCTCCATATCAACTGATATAATATCCAAATATCATACCTAGCCGAATGTTTTTAACAAGCTAAACTAGTTGATTTGACATAATTAAACCATTACTACGGACATACCCGGAAACTAATTACCATTCAATCGATCCAGTTCGGCCGCAATCGCCTTCAGTTTTCTACTAGCATCCTCGAGAGTACCAGCAGCTTTCTTATACTCCCCCACTGCGTTAACCAGTATAGAATCCACGTTTTGTTTTCCCTTTACTCTATAGTCCAACGCGGAGTGGAGCTTTCTAGCAGATTCACCCATCGCAGCCGATTCAGCGGCCAACTTTTGGAGTTGATTCGCAGCTTGCCGTAACTGATTTGGGTCACCATAAACCGCCATGTATACAACCTTTCTCGACAAACTATTTGCCAAACAAGCATCACGAATGGAAACGATAACGCAAGATATCTTTGTCACAATATTAGACCGACTCAAAGGGGTCCGCATCAATACATAAAATTAACCGCGATGCACACAATCTTCAACTAGATCGACTTCCAGAAGTTCCCTAAAGAGAAGAACTGAAAAAGTCTCCATTTCTTCGTTGTAGCGAGGCAGCGCTGGTCTGAATTCTCTCACGCCGCGATTTCAAATTCCTCCGCCCAAACGCCTAAGGGCTCGATCCATTTCCGAATAGAAAAGTTCCGAGCTTCTGGTGTTTTCTTCCACAAATAATTGTAATTGTGCCACTATTTCATAGTCGAACTTTCTTTTTCTAGTTTCGTCATTGAACGATTCCCGGGAAGCCTCGACAGTTTTTAAAAACGAGGACCATGCTGTTGAAAAGCCTATCCGATCTCCGGACATGACGCTACCTCGAAATCTTCGCAGGGACAACCGTGCGGCCTGTTTTTTCAGCCACATAAATACGATGCCGCCCGTTAATAATCCCATATTTACCATCGGACCTCGCTTCAAGGCGGATATAGTTTCCCGCATGTTCGTCGAAAAATCCCGAGTATGTATCCGATAGCGAACGACACCCTGACATCTCTAACTTTTCGTCTATATTTTTGAATTCTTCTTTACCCCACCCTCGATCCATTCCCGGTAACACGTACCGTTCTAAGAGATCAAAGGCTCTGCTCAAATCTTCTATACTGTATCCCTTACCAAAATCTTGAGGGCCAACTATAGGGTTTTCGGACTGATCAATTTCCGATACCGCAACCAACGTAAAGCCCACTGGTAGGGCTGTATAGCAGTCGGTTAGCTCGCATCGTCTACCGTTCTGGATACCTGAACCCGTCGATGCAGCGTAATCCGATTTACTTTCCGCATTCAGTGACAGAACCACGTTCAACTTATCCTGTAAGTACCTAACACCTTGGTCGACATAGAACTGTATTGATTGAAGAGAAGCTCGGCTGCTTGTTCTGTAGTTTATCAACCCAGCTTCTGCTATATTGAGAGCCGCCATCGCGTTCTGCAACTGAGCATTGAGGGCATCGTACTCTCTCGACATTTGATGGTGGGTATTGTCGTTTTTATCGTACCGTTCATACTCTGTAATCTTGCGCCGGCAGATCTCAACTTCGCGTTCCAACTCGGTTACGACTCTGAACCCATATTGTATTTGAGCCGCTTGAATTTCCCGAATATCGACGATTAAAGTTTTCAATTCATCGCGCAACCGGGAAACCATGCGCGGATCGACGTAAGGCATTAAGGTCCGACCTCAGATCTTTTTTTCCCAGAAGGCAGGGGGGAATTTCTTAAATGGAACGCAGTAGGTTTTTGAACCTACGCTGTCAACCAGTACGTAATCGAAGTCGATGTTTGACCCCAAATTCGAACCGAAGATCTCGTAACTTGAATCGGAGTTGATTCTACCGCTCAGCACACTACCAAACCTATAGCGACCAGTCAACGAAAATAGACGATCTACTCCACGCCCCTCCCCTAAATGTACTATCGAGTGAACCTTATTCCTTGGACCACATTTGATAAGTTCACCTAATTTGTCCACCATTTCACCACCGGCATGAAAGTCTACGGACCGATCTAGATTCAAGAAGAAAAACACCGCTTTGCAATTCGACCGTCCATTAGGTGCTTGCGCGTAGGTCAACGCCCTTTCAAGGACCTTTAATGCCTGATCAGATCTACTATATGACAGCGGATAGGAACGGCAGCTTCGGAGCAGACGATTTACTTCTTTGTCGAACTCCGTATTCTCGTCACCGAAGTCAACTAGGTGAACCGGCACTTTACTCTTCAACAAGCCACTCAAAATTGTGCCGAGAATACTGAAGGTATCGAGTGCCTCAAGGCTACTAGCTCCTGGCGTCGTTAGGAGCAAGTTACCATCGTCATTGAAGGCCAAACTAGTAGATACTGATTCGTTAGTACCGAATCCCCTTCCAAGGAGAACCCTGGTATGTCCCTGGCCATGCGCTTTCACCAATCGTTTAGGGAGTTTTCTTTCAGAGAAGTCGAGTACGATTGGCGAAGCTTCTCCAGAATAGAGTTTCGCAACTTTTTTGCATGTTTCTGATCTAGAAATATTATCTTCTAATGCCACTTGCACATTTCGTCGGTCGTTATGTTTCCGCAGAATTGCTTGACCAGTACCTGGCACAAGCTGAGTAGCTTCACTATTCTGCGGGCCCAAAAATATTCTAGAATCCTCATCACTTAACGTAAATAAAAGACATTGTTGAATACTCGACAGTACTGAAGAAGGAAGCCTGCGGATTCCGGAAAGGCTTTGACTAGATAAAATCAAGTGGATACCGAAAGCACGAAACTGTCTTACCATGGTGTCAAATATCGATGCATTTTGAGCCGATATATCGTCATCCGAACAGGAAAACAGGTTTTGGAACTCATCCACGATAACCACGATACGCGGCAATTGCGTAAGCTTACTTTGTACTGAACGAAACTCGTCGTAGTTGACAGGAACACCACCGTTTGGCAACCTGGATTTCCGGAATAAAGCAGCTCGCTTTTTTTGTTCCTTAAGCAAACTTTGAAGAACAAGAGCAGTGGAAATTTCGGGGGCTTGAATAGAAACTACTCGGGCATGGGGTAATTTCGCTTCCGCATAGACTTGAAACTCGACACCGTCCTTATGATCCAAAAGATAAAGTTGAACTTCCTGGGGTGGATAGTTTCGGATGAGGTCACAGATAATTGCGTGAAGGCCTACGGATTTTCCAGAGTTAGTTTGCCCTGCTACGATAAGCCCAATAGGCATACCCTGACGCGAACCAATAGAAATAGTAGCGAGATTTCGGTCGCCCTCCAGGCCAATATTTACTTCCAATCCGCACGCGGAGGTCCTCTTCCACCAGGTCGAAGGATCCGCCGGATCAGCAGAACCGTGACTCGAAACTCTTGACGCGACATCTTGGGGTAGTACGGATTTATATTCTGCCTTACGAAGCCTCGCGTCAAACGATCTGACAAATTTCCGCACTTCTACGGAAGTATCTGGTGCCCATTGAGGCCCGTGCCAGATACAATAAAATTTTACGTCAAACAAAGTGGCGAACTGCCTGTCAGAAAGATCCTCTAGGGAATACTCCGATACCGAGCCATAATATCCAGACACTAGATAGTCTTCAGATTGTAATGCGGAAACTACTGATGTATGCCCCGTAAAATATTCGACGGGCTGTAGTTTTTCCGAGTGAAGCTGAGGCAAACCGTAAGAAAAGTTCTGGGTACTACCCCGGTATCGATTCAAGTCATCATCAATTTTGTTGTCGGGAGCGTTAAAGACAATCGTGAAGATACCCGCCTTCGGACCCGATGCTGCTAATGTAGATATTTTCTCGAAAATCCTACTGTTGGTCACACCCTTTGGATGGTCCATCAATAAAAGCAAATGGTACGGTTCCTTACCCGAGGAAACCGAGCTATTGTAATCGACCAGCGAAGCAAATCGGTTTCCTAAACACTGCTGTGTGATGCGGGAAGCTACCGACAGTAGTACATTCAGCTCAGCCTCAAAATCATTTTCTTCAACGCTAATTTTAATCAGTTTGGCGAGCGCCTCCGCCGAGAGATCGTTCAAAGAGCGTAGCGACCCTCCCAGTTTGACCGGATCAAACAGGTGTATTTTTACGGAATTAGCTGGCAACAACGCACAAAACCGAATAACAAATGATGTTACAGCATCGAAATCGTTTGTAGCGAAGCCACCGTCCTCCACAAGATCAATAACGCAGGGGAAAGCCTCGGACTCGGCTGCAGCAAAGGTACGATTTTCGAATCCACTACCTCCATATCCATTAACTGAGTGATAACCACTATACTTTTTCGGAACTAATACCGGTTCAAAAGAGTAATGGCCAACTTCCAATACTAACGGCCCATACCCTGCACGAATGGAATTTAACTTCTCGTCCGTATCCCTCAGTCCCGGCGGAAAACTCGGTATGCACCACTTTTGGGTTTTCTTTAATGGAAAACTATCAATCAGTGCCTGTATTAACCTAGTTAACTTCTCATCGATTTCTTTTTTCAAATCGTTCAGTCGTTGAGACACGAACTTCCTATCCCTGTTCGATGCCTCGACATGACGAATACCAAAAGGGAGTATAATCGTGCTTCGAATCTTTTGAACGGAAGAAAAAACTGGGTCAAGCCCACCGCGAGAAAAAGTTGTGGGTTCCTCATCTATTAGAACGTCCGGCCTTCTATGACCCCACATTTCATTAAACGTTTTTATAAGCTCGAACTTCTCAACAAAGTTTTTTTGAATATCGTGCCATTCGCTTGCAGTTTCTATGCGCTTTTGGCCCACCGACAGAATCTCGGAGCGTACACGATCAAGTGCCCGTTCAATTTCGAGAATCAGCTCTTTCATTGGACGCTGATTCTCTACATATGAAAGAAGAGGTCGATTCTTTCTAACGGTCATAGCAACCCGTCCAATCTACATACAAAAGTGATCACTATTTCTCGCTTAAACGCTTGAAAGCATCTGATGCCGTCGGCCTTGCCTTTGGATCATTTGCTAACATTTCGGTAAATAAGCTAACCTTCGACTTACCGAAAATACTGAATAGCGCTTTGTCTGCCGATTCAGACGAGTATATAGAATGGACGTCATCGTCAATAGATTCAGGAGAATGGAACAAGCGTTGAATCAGTAAACCAAGTTTAAATATGTCGGATTTTTGTGTAATAACTTTCAAGTCAGCTTTCGCTTTGGATATTTCAGCCGCTCCGGCTTTTCGTTCTTGCAAATCTTTAAGCCTATCCTCTGCCCGCTTTCGCTCGGGAGTTTTCCAACCAGGAGTGTGTCCTTGCTCTAGTGCCGGAACGGAACCGACAAACCTAAAGCTATCAATGTCGATAAATCGCGGCCAAAAAGCACGAGGCCTTCCTCCTCCGACATTCGAAGGATTGGTCACAACTATGTTGTTCGCGCTAAGATCGCCAATGACGAGCTGTTTTTCGTGCAAAAACATTACTGTTCGAACAAGACGAACTATCAACCCGACTTTCTCTCGTTCAGTAAGCTGGGGAACATTCAAAGCCTTTAGTTTATCTTTATGTCCGATCAAATACTGAATCTCAAAAAGTTGTTTCTCATAGTCATCCCGGCCTTTCAGGTAAATATCAAAATAATAGTCATCAGGAATTAAGGGCATGACGACACCCACGGGTTTATTTTCCTTATAAACCAAACGTTGAGGCCATACCGTCCGGGCGTAGAGCAGCTGCCGGTCTTTAAGAGTGAAATTGTTGATCGGATAGAGGATGAGTTGCCCCATAGACGCTTCGAGAGCGACCTGCGACTGCTCTAGCGTTTTTGGCTTATATATTTTTACTACATTTGTCGACTCAGCGATACCATCGATTTTATTTTTGCAAAGATATATCTTACCCTGTCCACCGGACGCAAGCTTTTCCAGCTTTCCTAGTTTGCTAAGTTCAATTTTTACGTCAGCCAACGTGCTAGGCATGAGCATGCCTCCAGACGATAGCCGCAGTCCGATCGTCATCTGCATTTATATTCGCAAACGACGCTGTGCGCAACAAATTCTCTGTGGTAATTGGATTCTTCCAAGCCTCAAACAAGAATCTACCTACTGGGCGTGCACCTGTATCAATGACGTCGCCAAAACCATCTGTACATAGTATAGCTGATTGTCCCTTATCCAACATATATCGAGTCACAACGGTATTATCACCGCCAATTGGCATCGGAGTTGACAACGAATTATCCACCAATCCCGCGGTTTCGCTCTTCCCTTTGCTAATACAACACCAACCTCTATCGGGATCAATCAAATACAAACTACTGTCGCCAGCGAATTGCACTCTCCAAACCGGAGTAGCTTCATAGTTTTCACGATTTGGCACTATTAACATGTCGCAGGTTGTAGCCATTAATCTTGCAATTTGGCGCAGGGACATTCTTTGTATTTCTGCAGTCTTGCTTGGTTTCCGCGAAATAAGTTGCTTTCTAGATTCTTCGACGACGGCGTTTTTCCCAAACCTACCTACCTCCGACCATTCAACCTTATCCGGTGAACTAGTATTTAACATCGTAAGAGCACGTCCAGATATTGCTCGTACTGCTGCGAGGGCAGCATAATGAGAGTAGTTCCCCGCAGAAACACCGTCCGCAATAACGAGTACTGTCCAATCTTCGCTACTCGCAATATTATAAGCGTCTTGACGTGGCATCCCGCTAACATGGTGGAGGGTACCTTTAACGCTTACTGCACCGGCCGACAACTGATTATTTATAATGCCCACGTCTACTGAAGAATCAGAGATGTTCGCTGAAGGAAATTTTGTCGTAAAGGACGGCAAAACCCTTGAGTTATCTCCGCCTTCTCCGACTACTATTCTTCCAGTAAGTAGTCCGGACTGTATTGTGCTATAACTTGGTAGCCCAGGACGAAGCCATTCGAAGCTGTCTATGCCAAGCGCAGCTCTTGATCTAGCCGACTCTTCGGATTCACATGAGGGTTGCCAATCTAGATCATTGGCTATTTGATCCCCCGTAGGGTATTGGTTGCGGTTGTCATCTTGGTATTCGGTGGGGTTTCGACTGCCTGCGCGTGCTGCATTTTGGTCGTGGGTTTTTGGCACGGCTGCGTCAGTATTCCCCGCGTATGGGCTCGGTTTTGGGTCTGTACTCCTCTCGTCATTGAGAGGCGCCGTTTGGTCATTGTTATTACTTCGATTTTGGTTGAGGTTGTCGTCTTGGTATTCGGTGGGGTTTCGACTGCCTGCGCGTGCTGCATTTTGGTCGTGGGTTTTTGGCATGGCTGCGTCAGTATTCCCCGCGTATGGGTTCGGTTCTGGTTCCATGCCACCCCCGTCATTGACAACCTTAGTCGAGGCTTGTGCACGTTCCGCTGCACAGCCGTGCTGGTTGTTCTGATACCTATGCAGGATTTCGGGTTTTGTTTCCGCGCCGGATTCACTATTTGTTTTATCGCCAGACGGAGACATTCGCTTTTTTTCCTGTAGAATTATTCGATATATGCTTAGTTCTTCTTTGTTTACCCTTCCACGCCGAACATAATGTCCTCTAGAAGCCGCTGAACAGTCCAGATCTACCTCTTCGTCGTGCCGATATTTAGCGTTCATTGACTGAGGTAAATTCAATCCGAAGTATTCAAAAATACCCACCGCAGTTATGCTTCCTCAAAATACATATCGGTTTCTTCTAGCAAGTCCTCGATAAAGCCATCAATTTCATCATCATCACCGGACCCCTGATTGAATGAATCTTGGTTCGCAGTGTTGACAACAGTTTGTATAAGATCTTTTACAATAGCACTTAGTGCTTCTTCCGCACTCGTGTCTTTGATGAGTAGAGCTTTTCCCCTGCCGATCTTATAAGGCTTAATGTCTTCTATAGTGACATATTTTCCGATTCCGATGATCGTCAGATTTGGGCTTCGTTGGAAATCAGGATCTTTTAACTCGTTAAATGCTTCAGTCGGATCAGAAGTTGGCTGACCATCGGTTATCATGAACACCATAGCACGGTAGACTTTGAAGTCATCTTGCTTGAGCGAGTAGTAGTCTTCTTCGAGCCGTTTCCGTAACAGCCGAAATGCTTCCGCGTAGTCGGTTTGATATTCAGCCTCGAATTTATGCGGCTGAAGGTCAGTCCCCCTAGATAGCGGTGCCACGACTTCCGCTTTACTATTGAATCCTATAATGCAGAATCGTGCTCTTTCATCAGCATTGTGGGCTTTGGAACAGACATCCATGATTGTCGGTATCATATCGTTAGCCGCGTCAATTGCTTGATTACATTCATCTTTCATGGCCATCGAATATGAATGATCCACGAGGATATACAAGGGAAGGACGAACTTGGCGTCATTTTGGAGTTTGTCGAGGTACCTGTCGTCTGTCATGACGTTCCTTTCTGGAGAGGTCGGTCGCTACAGCCGTAGAGTAAAGATGTACAGGGTATTTCTACGACTGACGCTTCGGTTTCGATACTAACCACACCCTACCGAGCGATGCAATAGAATTTTTAAGAATTTGAAAGATGATATTTAGGACCATTGGGTTTCAAAGGTTTTTCCTGGGAGTATCATTATTTTGATAGTTTTTTGATTCGATTTACCTTGTTTAGCAATCTCCCTGTTCGCAAACATCTTCGACCCCCCCCCCCCGCCAACCCGTGGTGTGCCGTCTCCAGAGAGTGGATGGCGCGGCGCCACACTTTCAGTGTATATCGTATTTGAACTCGGTTTTTGCGTACCACTCCCGATTGCTCACTGGATTTTGTGGTTTTTGTCGCTATGAAACTATTAATTAACTATTGAACCCAAATCAGTCGCTTGGTTGGCTTTTAGTCTCTTATCGGTACCTCTAACGCGTATTCGCTGTACCGAAGGATTCTCATCGCCCCCCTCGATCGGGGTCGACAACAGGGCTTCGACGAGCGCGCCGTCCACTCCGAGTTGGCGTGCTGCGGTGGTCACGGCGTCCCGTTCTGCGTCGGTCACCACACCGTCGGTCCACGCTTCGACGGCGAGTTGCCGGATGAATCGGGCGTGGATCTCGCCGGCTTCCTCGCGGTCGATGCCGAGTTCCCTGGCGCGGCAGATGAGTTGGCGGATCTCGGAGGTGCAGAGTTTGCCGTCGGCCAGGGCAGCGCGGAGCAGGCGGATGTAGTTGTCGACGTCGCAGTCACCGGTGTCCGGCAGTTTCGCGGCGAGTGCATCGAGCCATTGGCCGTCGGTGGCGCTCAGTGCGTGGTGCCCCCGTTCGACCGGTGGAACAGCGACGAGGTTGTTCAGGGTCTGGCGGTGGTCTACCGAGAAGTCCAGCGGCGTGCGGCTGCGTACGACGTCGGTGGTGCGGAGCAGGTGTTCGAGTAGTTCAGCGGTGGCGACGGCATCGGCGAGCGCGGCGTGTGGGGTGCAGTTCACGGCGCCGATCTGTGCGAGGCAGTCAGCGAGTTTCTGCGGGGACCCGGGCAGCGCCTCTTTTGCGGTGCGCATCGTGCACACGGACCAGTCGTGCGGGTCACCGAGGATGACGCCGCAGTGGGCGAATTCCCGCACCAGGAATTTCGTGTCGAAGGACGCGTTGTGAGCGACGATGATCCGGCCGTCGATAAGGTCGGCGAGCTCTGCCGCGAGCTCCGGGAACAGGGGTGCATCCGCAACGTCGGCGGGCGTGATCCCGTGGATGTGGGTGTTGTCGAAGTGTCGGTCGGGCTGGATGAGGGTCTGCCAGGTGCGTTCCAGGTTTCCGTCGGCGTCGGTGAGGGCAATACCTATCTCGAGTATGCGATCCGTGGGGAGGAATCCGGTGGTCTCGAGGTCGATGACTGCGAAGCGGGGGCGGGTCATGTCGCGGGCCTTTGCGGTGGTGTCGGTGGGAACTGCGCTAGCCTATCGCGCTCGGCGGATTCCGGTGCGTTCCCGTCCGCACAGATGTGCGGCTGAACACCGTACAATAACCCACATGACCACGTATTCCGTGAAGATGCGCGCGAGCGCCGAGGGGCGGCACATCTCTGGTGCCGAACGGATCGTCCCCGGTGATGCGGTGCCGGGCTGCGTCACAGCATTGACGCAGCGGGCGCTGGGCCACCCGAAGGGGACACCGGACGAGGTGACGGTGACGGTTCGTGCTGTCGACGAGTCGCGGATCGAGGTGCTCCCGGTCCTGGCGACCCGGGAGGTCGATGTCGGTTCGCCGGCGGAGGCGCGTGCTTTCGTCGTTGCCGAGCTGGACCGTCTGGGTGTCCGGAACCCGGCGCGCATGTGGGAGCTGCTGACCACGGTGACCGGCCTGCGGGGCGCGATGCTCGTCGATGCCGCCTCCGGCGAGCGACTGGAGCCTGACAAGGAGCGTGGGGTCCGGGTGAGCAACCTGGATCACGTGTCCGCGGACACCGGCGTGGCGGGAAAGCTTCATTATCGGGAGGCGATAGCCCTGGCGACGAAAGTGACGGCGCATCCGCGTATCGTCGCGGAGCTCTGCATCTCCGACGATCCGGAGTACACGACCGGGTATCTGGCGTGCGGGGGAACCTATATCCGGATTCCGGCGATGAAGGAACCGGGTTCGCCGGTGGGGACCAGACTGTTCCTGTATGACGGTCCGGTGTCGGAGGTCGGGGAGTGCATCGACTGGCTGGAGAATCACGTCGTGCTGGTGGAGGGTCTGTAGATGCCGTCGTTGGACCGGATCGCCGAGGCCCGGAACGCCGCTTGGGGCCCGGCGGGGTTGTCGCGGACTCTCCGGGAGTTCACGGGGCCGCAGGAACCTGTCGCGCGTGTCGACGGTCGGGAGCTGGTGGTGTTCTCCTCTTCCAACTATCTGGGGCTGTCTACCCATCCCGAGGTGGTTTTGGCGGCCCGCCGTGCGCTCGACCTTTATGGCGCCGGGTCCGGTGGTTCGAGGCTGACCACCGGCACCACCGAGCTGCACGCGAGGCTCGAACGGCGTTTGGCGGAGTTCTTCGGCGGCGACGGACACGACGACGCGGTGTTCTTCGCCACGGGCTACCAGGCGAATCTGGCGGTGTTGCAGACGATCGCGGGGCCGGAGGTGACGGTGTTCTCGGATTCCCTGAATCATGCGAGCATCATCGACGGCTGCAGGTTGGCGCGGGCTTCGGTGGAGGTGTTTCCGCACGGAGACCTCTCCGCACTGGACCGGATGCTCGGGTGTCGTTCCACGCCTCATGCGCTCGTGGTCAGCGATGGGGTGTTCTCGATGGACGGGGACCTGGCGGATCTGCCGGGTTTGGTGTCCACGGCTGCGCGACATGGGGCGTGGACGATGATTGATGACGCCCACGGGGTCGGCGTGCTGGGCGCTACCGGGCGTGGGAGTGTCGAGCACCACGGGGTCCGTCCCGATCTACTCATCGGTACCGCGAGTAAGGCGCTCGGCGGGGAGGGCGGTTTCGTGGTGTGTTCCTCGGCGGTGGGCACGCTGCTGCGGAATCAGGCCCGTGGGTTCGTCTATTCGACGGCGCCGTCCGCTCCGACTGTCGCGGCGGTGGTGGCTGCGGTCGATGTGCTCGACCGGTCACCGGATGTGGTCGCCCGGCTGCATTCCACCATCCGTGACTGCGCCGCCGCCCTGGGGGTAGCCGGGCAGGTGAGTCCGATCATCCCCGTTCCGGTCGGCGACGAACAGCGTGCGGTCCGGGTGTCGGATGCCCTGATGGAGCGCGGCTTCTTTGTCCCCGCAATCCGGTGGCCGACGGTCTCCCGTGGTGCTGCCATTCTCCGGGTCACGGTGACTTCGGGGCACACTCCGGATCACATCGAGGCGCTCATCACCGTATTGAACGACCTGATCCCGCTTCCTATCGTCGGCTGATGCCGAAGGCGTCGGTGTCGCGGCCACCGGTTACGATGAGTGTGCAGCCCTCAACTTCTTACCAGCACCGACCACAATCCCGAGGAGTTTCCCGTGGATGCACGCGACGAACAGGCATTGACAGCGGTCAAACTGTATTTCGAGCGCGGCATGTCCCAGGCGGAGGTCGCTGCGGAACTCGGGGTGTCGCGGCCGACTGTTGCCAAGTTGATTCAACTGGGTAAGCAGCGAGGTTTCGTGACCATTGAGATCCACGATCCCAGGGAAGCTGATTCCGCATTGGCGCAACAGTTGACCTCCCGCTTCGGACTGGTGGATGTGCGTCTCGCACACCTACCCAGGGAGACCGACGCCGATCTACTGCGGGAACTGGGGAAACTCGGAGCTTCCATGCTGCAGGATCTTGTTGCGGATGACATGAGTGTCGGGGTGTCCTGGGGAAACACGATGTACTCAGTGTCAGCGCATCTGTCCCGCACTGACCGACACGGCGTCGAGATGGTGCAGTTGAAGGGCGGTACATCCCATTCAGAGCGTTCCACCTTTGACATCGAGACGATCAACTCCTTTTGTCTGGCGTTCAACGCCACTGCGCGGACGCTCCCACTGCCGGTGATCTTCGATTCGGTGGCCACGAAACAGGTTGTCGAGCAGGACCGGCACATCGCCCGGATACTCCGGGCCGGTCGGGAAACCGATCTGGTTATTTTCACCGTGGGTGACGTTCAACGGAGTTCCCTGCTGCTGAATCTGGGGCACTTGTCGGAGAACGAGATCGACCAACTGCTCGAGCGCGCGGTCGGGGATGCCTGCTCCCGCTTCTTCACTGCGGATGGTGAGGTCGCGGTCCCGAGTATCGATAACCGCACCGTGGGAATCGAGTTGAAGGAACTCGCCGCCCGGCCGATCCGCCTGCTCATCGCCGGTGGCGCGGCGAAAACGATCGCCATCGCGACGGCGCTGGACATGGGGTTGGCGACACACCTGGTGATTGACCGGCCAACGGCGCTTCGGGTGCTGGATGCAGCGGGCCAGGGAAATCCAGCCTCCGCACCACCTGACACTAAATAGAAACAACAACCAATAAAGTTGTTGATAATTACTTTCATTTAGTAAGCTTTCGTCTGTCTCACTCCTCCGAGAAGAACGGAAGTATCCTCCCGTGAACACCTCACACATCCGCAGCCGCCGCGCACTGTGCTCGGCCGGTCTTGCACTCACCCTCATCGCCCCGATCACCGCCACGGTGGCCGTCGCCGACGAAGGCACGAACACGACGTTGACCGACCGCTTCGAACCGCTCTTCGGTGAAGCTCGGGCCACCGTCGGAAAGCCCTCCCCCAGCACGGCACCGACCTTCGACGACAGCACCACCACGAATCTCGATGAGGCACCGGCTCCCGACAACACCACCTTCACACTGGGTGACGGGGCACCGAAAAACGCCGAGATCAATCCAGCCACCGGAGTGATCACCTACACCCCGACCCACGATGACGCCGGCAAGGTCATTGAGATCCCGGTCACGGTGATCTACTCCGACAAATCAACCGACCAGGGCGCCGTCTACTTCGTGGTGTCCGATCCTCACGGCGGTACCGCGAAGAAGTACACGGTGAACTACACCCTCACCCACGCCCACACGGGTGAGAAAGCCGTCTCTAAGGCGCCAACGTTCGACGACACGTCAACCGATGAGGTCGAGGCCCTCGCCGCACCGGAGGGCGCGGTGTTCAAGCTCAGCAGGAAGGCCCGGGACGCCGAGATCGATCCAGCGACGGGCGTCGTCACGTTCACCGCACCGGAATCGGACGCGAACACGACGGTCAACGTCCCCGTCGTGGTGTTCTATCCGGACGAGAGCCACGCCCACGCCGACGCCCCGTTCGAGGTGTTCCACCACGATCACGGGCACCACGGCGACGAACCGAACACTCCCACCCCCGGCTTTTTCGGTAGCAGTGGCAACACGGGCTCCGCCATCCTCGGCGCCGGTGCCCTGATCGCCCTGGTCGCCGGAATCATCCACTTCTTCAAGACCCATCCCCTGACAATTCCGGGTCTTCCGTTACCGCGCTGACCGACAGGCGACGCACCCCGGCGCACCGGCACTCCGGTGCGCCGGGGCACCACACATCACTCCGGATGATGGACCTCAGCCAGGGCATACACCGGGGTCTCCATCCGCTCCATCCGGGCTTTGAGCTGCAGCGCCAGATAACGACTGTAGTGGCGCGACTGGTGCAGGTTCCCGCCGTGGAACCACAGGTGGGGTTGCCGGGTGGGTTTCCACATATTGCGTAACTCCCCCTCCCAGGGCCCCGGATCACGGGTCGTTCCCGATCCCAGACCCCAACAGCGCCCCACCAGCTCCGCGACCTCCGGGGAGATCAACTGGGCGGCCCATCCGGTCATGGAGCCGTATCCCGTGGCAAGGACGATGATGTCGGCCGGAAGTTCGGTGCCGTCGGTGAGCACGACCGAGTCGCGCTTTACCTCCGCGATCGTCACCCCGGAGTGCAACTCGATGTCGCCGTCGATGATGAGCTGGCTCGCTCCGACGTCGATGTAGTAACCGGACGCACGGCGGAGATATTTGAGGAACAGGCCCGATTCATCCTCCCCGAAGTCGAGGAGGAATCCGGCATCTGCGAGCTGCCGGTAGAAGTCGGCGTCCTGTTCCCGGATGCGGTCGAATACCGGTTTCTGCGCGTCGGCGAGATGCCGGTACGGGATGGAGGCAAACAGCAGATCAGCGGTGTCCGTGTCGATTCCCGCTTCCAGCGCGTCCTCCGAGTAGAGCGGGCCGAAAACCTCACGCATCAACGATTCGGAGCGCACGATATGCGTCGACGAGCGTTGGATCATCACCGGGTGCGCCCCATGCGCATGAAGATCCGCACAGATGTCGTGGGCGGAGTTGTTCGATCCGAGCACGATCACGTTCTTTCCCGCGTCCATGCCTCCCCCGGGATGCTGTGAGGAGTGCCGGATCTCACCCGCGAAGTTCTCCTGCCCGGGTAGCGTCGGTACATTGGGTACGCCCGACATGCCGGTGGCCAGGACAAGATGCTCGGGACTCAGCGTGAGTGTTTCCCCGCCCCGATTCACCGTGACGCTCCACCGGCCCTCCGACTCGTCGAACCCGGCCGAGATACATGACGTGTCCGACCAGTAGTCGAGATCCATGATCCCGACATAATGTTCCAACCAGTCCCCCATCCTGTCCTTGGGGGTGAATACGGGCCAGTGGTCGGGGAACGGCAGATAGGGCAGGTGGTCATACCAGACGGGGTCATGCAGACAGAGCGAGTGGTAGCGGCTGCGCCACTGGTCGCCGGGGCGCGGGTGCCTGTCGATGATCAGTGTCGGTACGCCGAGTCTTTTCAGCCGTGCCCCGAGTGCGATTCCGCCCTGTCCCCCGCCGACGATCAGGGTGAAAGGCTGTTCGGTGATCCCGAGAGCAGCCCGCCGGTCCGCCCGACGGTCAGCCCAGTTGCGGGTGTCCGTCCCCGGACGTCCATGTTCGGCCCCCGGCTCACGCCGACGACCGGCCGGTTCCGGGTGATTGATCAGCTCCTGCGCGGAGGTTGTGAGCATGACCGCGCGCCCGTCGCGAAGCCGGACCACGCCGCGACAGTGGAAGTCTGCGGTGTCGAAGGTGAGGAAGGACCAGTCGTTGGCTTCCCCAGGGTCGACCATCTTCACATTGCGCAGCGCACAGCGGGGCCAGGTGTCCCGGATCATCTCGGTGATCGCATCCACCCCTTCGGCGGTGTGTATGTTCCAGGTGAACGCAGCCAGATCACGCCAGCAGGCATCCTCGGTGAACAGCGCCGCAAGTTCCGTCGCCGCGTCTTCCGGGCCCAGTTGATCTGCCCTGGCGGTAACTGCGGCCAGGGACTCGACCCATGCACAAACCGCCTCCGGCATCAGGTCACCGGGGTCCTCCGTCATTCGGGTTGTCATGGTTGTCACGAGATCGCCTCCTCATTCGGGTATGGGGCGAACACCGGCCCCGCAGTGTGTTTCCACCACAATAACCCCCAGGATAGTGCCTTGCGTCACATTTTAATTTTCTCGGCAAAATACTCACCGTCACAACCATTTTCCGACGGGCAGAGTCGACCACGATCCCGAATAGGAAAATGCCCACACGGACTGTTAGCCGTGCAGGCATTTTCTGATTCAGGCATTCAGGTGTCAGAAGGCCACCACACCGACGATGGCGGCATTGAGCATGTTGACGGTGAACCCACCGAGGAGCGCCCAGGGGCCGAGCTTTGCAACCTCACCACGACGCTCCGGCACGAGGCCGCCGATCGCGCCGATCTGGATGGCGATGGAACTGAAGTTCGCGAATCCGGCGAGCGCGAAGGTCGTGATCATCACGGTCTTCGGGGAGAAGGAATCGACCTGCGGGCCGAAGGATGAGAAGCCGACAAACTCGTTGATCACCGTCTTCTGCCCGATGAAGTTGCCCACGTCGAGCGCTTCCGACCAGGGGACACCGATCAGCCAGGCGACAGGAGCGAAGAACACTCCGAACATTGCTTCCAGCGACCAGTTGTCCTGCCCGAACCACCCCCCGATTCCACCGATGATCGCCGACAGCATGGTGATCAGGGCAATGAAGGCGATGAGCAGGCAGCCAACGGCGATGGCGATCTTGCCACCCGCCATCGCACCGGAGCCAATGGCGTCGATGATGTTCTTGGATTCAGTGTCACGGACGTCCCGGATGCTGGCGTCAAGATCAGATTCCTCGGTTTCGGGCATGAAAGCCTTGGCCACAATCAGGGAGCCCGGCGCGTTCATCAGGGATGCCGCGAGCAGGTATTCCAGCGGGGCTCCGAGGAGTGAGTAGCCGATGAGGGTGGAGCCAGCGACGGATGCGAAACCGCCTGTCATGCACGCGAAGAGTTCACTGCGAGTCAGCTTCGGGAGGTACGGGGACACCACCAGTGGCGCCTCGGACTGGCCGAGGAAGATCACCGTGGAGGCGAAGACACTCTCCACCTTGGATGTGCCGAGCAGCCACTTGAGTGCGCCGCCGAGAATGTCGACGAAGTACTGGATCACCCGGAGGTAGTAGAGGGCACCGATGATCGCCCCCAGGAAGATGATGACGGGCAGGACGTTTAGCGCGAAGATGAAGCCGTTGTCTCCGCCGAACAATCCGCCGAACACGAACTGGGTGCCCACGTTGGTGAACTCGGTGAGTTTCTCCAGCCCGTGCGCGATGGATTTCAGGACATTGAATCCGACGTCCCATTTCAGGACGAGGAGCGCGAAGGCGATCTGGAGGAGCAGTCCGACCCCTAGAGTGCGCCACTTGATGGCGGAGCGATGTCGGGAGAACAGTATCGCCAGGCCGAAGATGAGGGCGATGCCCAGCAGTCCCTGGAAGCGGTCCATGGAGGCTCCTAGTTGTCAGAGTGGTTTTTCGTGGGGAGAGTCAGAGGGAATCGGGACCAAATGCGTGGGGCAGCAGATCCGCGAAGGCGATGCTGACCGGTCCGCCGGAGGGCCCTTCGACGATCACGCGGTGACAGCTAAATTCCCCCAGCACCTGGCGGCACGCACCGCAAGGATGGCAGGGAGCGGCTTTCAGCCCCACGACGGCAGCGACGACGATGTGTGGCCGAGTGGCCCCGCCCACTCCTTCACGCTCGGCGATCATCCGGCCCACGGCGGTACGTTCCGCACAAACCGTCAGGCCATAGGATGCGTTTTCGACGTTGCAGCCGGTGACGATGCGACCGTCATCGAGCAACAGTGCCGCGCCCACCGGAAATCCGGAATAGGGCGCATACGCACCGTGTGCGGCACTGCGCGCACGATCAAGGAGTTCTGCGTCGGAGACAGCCATGTCGGACCCTTCGGGGTGGGGACGGAAATCACATGAACAGTTGTCAATATTTTCATTGACATTTGTTCACCGCCTCATGATAATCGGGCTGTGCACCACCGCACAAGAGTTTTTCGGATTTAATCCAGGTCACACCACCACAGATCGGCCCCACAGTCAGCACGAGGAGAAGTACATGGCAACGACGTTCGACACCGTGGACATCATCCGGACCAAGCGGGACGGTGGTGAACTCAGCGGAGCACAAATCGACTGGATCATCGACGCCTACACCAAAGATCGTGTCGGGGACGAGCAAATGGCCGCGCTCGCCATGGCGATCTTCCTCAACGGAATGACCACCGATGAGACCAGCAGGTGGACCCGGGCAATGATCAACTCCGGTGACCGCCTCGACTTCTCCGGGCTGGGGAAACCGACAACGGACAAGCACTCCACGGGTGGCGTGGGCGACAAGATCACCCTGCCTCTCGCCCCGCTCGTCGCTTCCTTCGGCGTCGCTGTCCCGCAACTGTCCGGGCGTGGTCTCGGGCACACAGGCGGCACCCTCGACAAGCTGGAGGCGATCCCCGGCTGGCAGGCGGACATCTCCACGGAACGCATGATGGAGATCCTGCGTGACCCGGGCTGTGTCGTCTGCGCCGCCGGGACGGGGCTCGCCCCGGCCGACCGCAAGCTCTACGCGCTGCGTGACATCACCGGTACCGTCGATTCGATCCCGTTGATCGCCAGCTCGATCATGAGCAAGAAGATCGCGGAAGGAACCTCCGCGCTAATCCTCGATGTCAAGGTCGGTGACGGGGCCTTCATGAAGGATCTGGACACCGCCCGCGAGCTCGCCCGCACCATGGTCGACCTTGGGTGCACCGCAGACGTCGATACGCGAGCCCTGCTCACCGACATGTCCACTCCTCTCGGCCGCACCGTGGGCAACGCCCTGGAAGTGCGGGAATCCCTGGAGGTTCTGGCGGGCGGCGGACCGTCGGATGTCGTCGAACTCACCGTGGCACTCGCCCGGGAGATGCTCGACGCCGCAGGTGTCCGGGATGCCGACGTCGAGGCGGCACTGGCCGACGGCCGGGCCATGGACACCTGGAGAAAGATGATCCGCGCACAGGGCGGCGACCCGGACGCCGCACTCCCGACCGCCACCCACACCCACGAGATCACCGCCGACAGAGATGGCGTTCTGGAGCGCCTCGACGCTCTACCGGTGGGCATCGCGAGCTGGCGCCTCGGCGCCGGACGTGCCCGCAAGGAGGACAGTGTGCAGGCTGGAGCCGGTATCGAGATCCATGTGACACCCGGAGACCGAATCACCGCAGGTCAGACACTGTTCACCCTGCACACCGACACTCCGGAACGCTTTGACCGAGCCATCGAAGCCCTCGCCGGTGGCTACAGCCTCGCGCCTGTGGGACAGGACGTCCCGCCCCGCGTATCCGCCATCCTCGACCGCATCAACTGACCCTTCCAAGGAGAACTGAAAGACATGACCGCACACCCCCGCACGGAGATCGCCCGCATCATCGACCACACCCTGCTCAAACCGGAGGCCACCGCGGACCAGGTCGCCGCACTTGTCGCCGAGGCGGACCGGCTGGGCTGCTACTCGGTCTGCGTCTCCCCCTCGCAGCTCCCGGTCGAGGTTCCGGCGGGACTGCACATCGCCACCGTCGTCGGGTTCCCATCGGGAGCCGTCAAGCCCGAGATCAAGGCAGCCGAAGCAGCCCGTGCAGTCACGGACGGCGCCGAGGAGATCGACATGGTCATCAACATCGCCCTGGCGAAAGAGAAGCGCTTCGACGCCCTGGAGTCGGAGATCCGCGCAGTCCGCGGGGCATGCCCCTCCCCCGTCGTGCTCAAGGTGATCGTCGAGTCCGCCGCACTCGACGACGATGAGATCATCGCGGCCTGCGCCGCTGCGGAGGCCGCCGGTGCCGACTTCGTCAAGACCTCCACCGGCTTCCACCCGGCCGGTGGCGCCAGCGTCCACGCGGTGAAGCTCATGGCTGACACCGTCGGTGGTCGTCTCGGGGTCAAGGCCTCCGGCGGCATCCGCAGCGCCGAGGAAGCGGTCGCGATGGTTGAGGCCGGTACGACCAGACTGGGCCTCTCCTCCTCTGCGGTCATCCTCGACGGGCTCGAAGACTGACACGAACCACCCCCATTTCGCCAGAAAGACGTGACCTGAATGACCCTCATCGACCGTGCCCGCACCTGGGCGTCCCATGATCCTGACCCGGCGACGCGGGAGGAACTCAACCAGCTCATCAACGCCGCGACGAACGGTGACTCTGACAGTGCCGCCATTCGGGAATTGGAGTCCCGGTTCTCCGGTCCCCTCACCTTCGGCACCGCCGGACTACGGGGCAGAGTAGGTGCCGGGGAGACCCGGATGAACCGGGCCGTGGTCACCCGAGCGACCCACGGGCTGATGACCTGGTTGCGCGAACAGATCGGTGATTCCCCCACGGTGGTGATCGGCTGCGACGCCCGCCACGGTTCCGCCGACTTCCGGAAGGCCGCAGCGGGTGTGGTCGCCGCAGCCGGAGGTCGGGCACTGGTCTTGCCCGCTCAGTTGCCCACCCCGGTCACCGCATTCACTGTCCGGCACCTGGGTGCCGACGCGGGAATCATGGTCACCGCCTCTCACAATCCCCCGGACGACAACGGCTACAAGGTTTACCTGGGTAGTCGCGTCGCCCGGGGCCCGGCCAAAGGTGTCCAGCTCATCAGCCCCGCCGACACCGAAATCGCGGAGGCCATCGCCACTGCGCCACCTGCGGATGAGATCGCTCTCGCGTGGGAGAAAGTGGAACACGTCGATGTTCTAGACGAGTACCTGGCGCGCGCGGCGAAGATCGGGCGGGCGTTCCCGGCACCGGACAAGGCCCGTTCGGACCTCAAGGTGGTGATCACCCCGATGCACGGCGTCGGTGGGTCCACCGCTATCCGCGCCCTGGAAGCGTCCGGGTTCACGGACGTGCACCTCGTTCCCGGCCAGGCTGAGCCGAACCCCGACTTCCCCACCGTCGCATTTCCGAACCCGGAGGAATCTGGGGCACTCGACCTGTCGATGGAGCTGGCCCGGGAGATCGACGCCGACATCATCATCGCGCTCGACCCGGATGCAGACCGGTGTTCCGCCGCTATTCCGGACGCGGAGGCCCTCGCCGGGTGGCGGCAGCTCACCGGCGACGAGATCGGGGCTCTCCTCGGCGAGTTCCTGGCGGCCCGGCGGGAAAACGGTAGCACCGGGGAAGACACGGTGCTGGCGAGTTCCATCGTCTCCGGTCGTCTGCTCGCCCGGATCGCGGAGGCCCACGGTCTGCGGCACGAGGCGACCCTGACCGGATTCAAGTGGATCGCCCGAACCCCGGGCATGATCTTCGGCTACGAGGAGGCCATCGGATACTGCTGTGACCCCGACTTCGTCCGCGACAAGGACGGGGTAACCGCCGCGGTGACCCTGTGTGCCCTGGCGGCGGAGGTGAAGTCCCGGAGTAGAACGCTCCGCGATGAACTCGACGATCTCGCTCGCGCCCACGGTCTCCACGCCACGGCCCCACTGACGTTCCGGGTGGCGGACACGTCGCTCATCACGGAGGGCATGCGCACGCTGCGTTCCGCACCGCCGAGCCAGCTCGCGGGATCCCCCGTCGTCGAGTGCGTGGATCTCCTCGACGGCTACCGGGGATTGCCTCCGACAGACGGCATGCTCCTGGTCACCCGCGACGATGATCGCGTCATCGTGCGCCCCTCCGGAACCGAACCGAAGCTCAAGTGCTATCTCGAGGTGGTCTTGCCGGTAGCGGCCAACGATGGTGTCCCGCACGCAGCCGCTGCCGCCCGTCTGGAGCGGCTCAAGGCAGATGTGGCCGTTGCAAGCGGAATGACCTATCCCGCGTGACGGTGACGAGGCAGCCGTTCTCAGCCACTCGCCGCACAAGACTTCCTCCACTTCTCGACATTGAAACTGGGACTCATTCATCTCGTGTCCGGTGCTCGTCATGCGCGTCGCCCCGGCTTTCCCGGCGCCTCAAAAACTGTCACTCCACCAGCCCCTTCTGATATACGATCATCAAATGAAGCTGTTGACGTACCTCGGACAGGACGGGAGAACTCACCCAGCTTTCCTCGCGGAACCAGAGGCCGCCGAAAAAGTACTGGATGAAGCACTCACGTCAGGGATGGCCCGGGATGCGGTTTTCCGAATCCATCCCATCGCAGACATCCGATTGAGAGACGTCGGGGATCTTCTCCGGCACGAGCACCGCCGCGATCTGGTTGCCACGGCACTCGGGGAAACCACCGAAATCACGGGGTCTGATATCCGCCCCGTGATCACCTATCCCGGCAAAATGCTCTGCACTGGCTTGAACTACGCAGATCACATCACCGAGATGGGCCACGACCTCCCCGACGTACCCACGCTCTTCGCCAAGTTCGCTGATGCACTGACCGGCCCCTTCGACGAGGTCCACGTTCCGCGTGCGAACGCGGATGCTCTGGACTTCGAGGGGGAACTCGCAGTGGTCATCGGCAACCACGTCCCCATGAACAGCTCACCGGACGAGGCCACCGCCGGTGCTGCGGTTATCGGCTACACGGTCTTCAATGACTTCACGATGCGGGATCTCCAGTATCGGACAGCACAATGGCTTCAGGGAAAGAACCTGGGTTCCGCATCCGGGTTCGGCCCCTGGCTCACGACCACTGACGAATGTGATCCGTCCGAAGCTACCTTGATCACCCGGGTGAACGGAGAGGTGAAACAGCGGGCGAATATCCGGGAGCTTGTATTCGACCCCGCAGCCCTGGTGCAGTTCATCAGTACATTCATCGATCTCCATCCCGGTGATGTGATAGCGACGGGAACGTCAGGCGGGGTCGGTTGGGCGCGGTCTCCCCGGGAAATGCTCATCCACGGAGACACCGTCACCGTGCAGATCACCGGAATGGGTGGCATAGCAAACCGGATCAGGGTCAACTGAGCCGTCTCCCGGCTCAGCCGTAGTTCCTGCCGTCGCTAAACTGAGATTCCATGAGACGTTTCCTGATCGTGTTGTTCAGCTTTGCCGGATTGATGCACTTCCTGCGACCCGATGGATTCGACAGGCTCGTCCCCGAGCAGCTTCCCGGCGCTCAACGAGCCTGGACCTACGGATCCGGCTACCTCGAACTCGCGACCGCACTTCTGTTGGCGATCCCGGGTACCCGCCGTATCGGCGGACTGGTGACCACCTTCCTCATGCTCGGTGTGTGGCCGGGGAACATGAAGATGGCGTGGGACTTCCGCCGAAAATCACCCTGGCTGCGCTCAATAGCGTTTCTCCGACTCCCGCTCCAAATTCCTCTTATCCGGGCCGGACTACGCATATGGCGGGAGCAGTAAGCGAGTCTTTTCCGAACGTCAATTCATGAGCCGCTACTTCATTGTCGACGTGGAGGCAACTTCCGCCACCCCCTACTCCGGTGTGATGACGGAGTTCGGTGTGGTCCATTTTCGTGACACACCGGATGTGAACCGGGAAACGCTCCTATTTCTCATGGCCCTCATAAATCTGCTCCCCCATTCCTGGTTCCGGCACCCCGGCCTGACCGCATACACCTACTGAGTCGGCACCGCCAACCCAAACACCATGAGCATCACCGCCAGAAGCAGGACCCCAGCCTTACTTCCGCCACTTCTCACTTTTCCCCTTATACAATCTCCCAACATTGCGAGTCCAAAATATCGAACCTCGCAGAAGTTTGATTTTTGCCACATATGGACTTTCCATACATTTAGTTTCACTAAATACTAAATTTCTCGGGTAAAGGCCTTTTCCATCCAGGCCCAAAAACAAGTAATCAAGCCAGCGGTGTGCAAAATATGGGAAGGAAAAACATTTGAACTGCACTTTTATAAAGCTCTCCGCATTTCAGCTACCTCCGACGCCGTAACCTCAAGCATGAAAAACATAAAAATCCCTCCCCGTATTCCCGAAATTTCAACGAAACTGGTCACCTAAATCGACACGAAGGACCTCGATTCTCAGACTTCCTCCACCTTCATGAAACGGAGGACGAAGACTTGTACCGTACGGATCGTTCCCCTGACACAATGGACCCGAAGGAATGTCGGGACACAATACGGATCCAGTCCCATCCCACCGAAACACGGAGGAGAATCATGAATGCGCAGCCACTTTCCGTCACCGTCGTCGGTTCCATCAACGCCGATCTCACCGTCTCAGTCGCACGGCGCCCCGGACCAGGTGAAACCGTCATGGCGTCGGGTGGAAGCATCTCCCCCGGCGGCAAGGGGGCGAATCAGGCGGTCGCCGCCGCGCTGCAGGGTGCAGAAGTCCATTTCGTGGGTGCCGTGGGCGATGACGCGTACGCCGCACCGGCGACGGCGGTCCTCCGGTCCTCCGGTGTGGACCTGGCTGCGGTGGAAAAGTTTCCCGGCGCAACCGGCCTCGCGGTGATCACCGTGGATCCGACCGGGGAGAACTCGATAATGGTCATTCCCGGCGCGAACGGCGCGGTGGACGCGGATCTCGTCGACAGGTGGCGTGGAACGGTGGCTGAGGCTGGGATCGTTCTCCTGCAGGGTGAGATACCGGCATCCGGTTTTCACGCTGCAGTGGATGCGGCCACGGGGCGGGTGGTGGTCAATCTCGCGCCTGTGGTGGAGGTCGACCGGGACGCTTTGCTGCGGGCCGATCCGTTGATGGCGAATGAGCATGAGGCCGGCCTGATCCTTACGCAGTTGGGTGCAGACGGTGCCGCTGCGGTTGCGGCCGGCCCGGAGTCCTGTGCCCGGGCGCTCGTGGAGGCGGGTTTCTCCTCGGTCATTCTGACGCTCGGTGCGGAGGGCGCACTGGTGGCGACGCCCGAGGGCTGCGAGCGGATCCCGAGTCCGTCAGTCACCCCGGTGGACACCACCGGTGCGGGGGACGCGTTCGCTGGGGCGTGCGTGGCCCGACTCGCCGCCGGGGATGATCTCGTGACGGCCACGCGGCACGCGGTGCGGGTCGGCGCGTTCGCGGTCACGGGGCACGGCGCCCAGGATTCCTACCCGGGGCCCGGCGTGGAGCTACCCGGTCAGGAGTAGGCCTGCGGCAAAATCCGTTCGAGGTCGAGCACATGCTCCTCGTCGATCCGGAAAACTTCGAACAGGCCCTCGAGGTTGTCCGGGATATCGGCACCGTGTCCGGTTGCGTCGAATGCCCCGGTGTCGAGGTGGTCCTTGTCATTCACGTGGTGTGTCCTCCGTGACGGTGTCTGTCATTTCCGAATCGTCCCGGTATCCGGGGGTGCCTCCACCCTAGCGCGTGGCGGCCACTGCACAACCTCCCTCAGTGATCCCGTGCCAGTTCCAGCAAGCGACCGAGGATGCCCGCGCCATCGTGGTGGATGCCGTCATGCTGGAACCGGTTGGTGATGTGGGGTCTGAGGTCCCGGTAGACCTCCGCGGTCTCCAGGGACATCTGCATGGGAACGTAGATGTCGTCGACGTAAATCGCTGCTGCGGCGACGGCCGGAGAGGACGCGATCACGTCGGCGTCGTAGAGGCGAGACCAGTCATCCTTCACCGCAAGATCCTCGGCAACGCTCCGGAACGGGACCAGAGCCGGGTCCTCCTCGAACTGCCAGGGGTAGATGTGTTCGCCGGTGAGGTAGAAGGGTTCGGAGAGGTCGCGGGGGTCGGCGTCCTCGGCAAAGCCCTCCACCGTGGTGCGCATGCGGTGCGCGGACCAGTCGGTGGCGCCGGGGACGGTGCCCCCGTAGATCGACTCGTGAATCACCGCGTAGAGCGGGTGCCGTTCCAGGCTGACTCGCCCACCGACATCGTCAAGGAAGTCCCGGCGCAGCCGCTTCTCCCCCTTCACCTCGTGGAAGGGCTGCTCGAAGAGGTAGGAGAGGGTGTCGAATCCGGCGCCGCGACCGAGTTCGGTTCCGATGAGCCGGAGCCTTCTGGAGCTCAGGCGTTCACCGGTGGGGAGTCGTTCGTCGGAGTTGTCCAGGTGGTGACAGACCTCGCGGATCCGGTCTTCGACCCAGTCGAAGCGCGCGTAGAAGTCCCGGTGGCGGCGGGCTAGTTGGGTGTAGGTCGCGCGGTAGACGTCATCGATGCTCCGGCTGATGGTCGGCAGTCCGCCGGTGAGCAGTGCGGTGTCCACGCGATCAGGGTGACGGGAGAGATACGTGGTGATGCAGAAGCCGCCGAAGCTCTGCCCGTAGAGCGAAATCCGCTGCACACCGAGGTACTCCCGGAGCCGTTCACAGTCCTCGACTATGAGGTCAGCACGTAGCAGCGTGAGCCGTTCGGTGAGGTCCGCGGCGTCGATGTGCGGGCAGGCTGCGTCGATCCGGCCGGAGCGCCCGGTTCCCCGCTGGTCCAGGAGGACGAGGCGGTGGGTTTTCAGTACCTCAGCGATCCAGCCACTGATGCCGGTGGGCCTGGGAGCAGGGTTGCCGGGGCCGCCCTGCAGGAAGATGAGGACGGGAAGGTTCTCCCCGCCATCCGGGATGATCTCACGGGCGTAGAGGTCGAGGTTTCCCCGTCCCGGGGCCGCCGGATCCCAGGGGACGGAGAGGGTGTGGCTGCGGAAGGTGTGTCCGAACCGTCGGCTGGTGGTGGTGACCGTCATAAGGTTCCAGGATAGCGGCCTCCCCGGTGCCCGGGAGACTACATTCGGGAGGTATGGATACTCATGATCTGATCACCTCGAACGGCCTGACCTTCCACCCCGCAGGTGCTCACCTCGTGTCGGTGGAGACCCCGGGAGGTGAACTGCTCTTCGTCAGCTCCACCACCGGCTGCGGGGTCGGTACCCCGATCCGTGGCGGGATTCCGCTGCTCGCCCCGTGGTTCGGGACCCTCCTGGGTGAGGAACCCGCCCACGGCTTCGCGCGGCGCATGGCATGGGACTGCCGGAGGACGGACACCGGCCTTGCCGCGACACTGGACCACGATGACTGGCGCCTGTCGTTCACCGCGGACCCGACGACAAACGGCGTCTTCGTGGAGCTGTCCGCCCACAATGACGCCGATGCCGACCGTCTGCTGCAGTTGGGGTTCCACCCGTACTACCTGATCGACGACATCGATCAGGCGACGGTGACCGGACTCGACGGCTCACCGGTTCTCGACCGCGTCACCGACCACGTCGGAACCGTCGAGGGCGCGATCTCCTTCGACGGCCTCTACGACACCATCGTCACCGCGCCCGCGGGTACGACCGCGACACTGACTGACGGCACCCGGACGGTGGATGTGACGGGCCGTGGGACGGACTCGATCATCGTCTGGAATCCCGGCGCGCAGTCGGCCGCGGGTATGCGGGACCTCGGGGAGGGCGAATGGCGGCGCTTCGTGTGCGTCGAACCCGCACTCCTGGGCCCGGATCTCGCGGGCATGTCCGTGGCACCCGGGGAGACAGTGACGATCGGGATGACGGCGCAGCTCACTGTCCCGGAGGCAGGCTGAGAAGCTCTCAGACGCTGGTAAGGTTCCACCTCGTCAGCCCGCTCCGGCGGGACCCCCACGAAGGAGAACCCCGTGCCCCAGGCGAACACCGTGACCGTCACGCAATCCCCGCCTGTGCAGGTCCGGACAGGTTCCCGGGTGGCGGGTATCGACGTCGCGCGGGCGCTCGCGATCGTCGGGATGATGTTCGCCCACATCGGTATATCCGAAGATTCCTTTACCGGAAATACGGCGCACATACTAGCTACGGGGCTGCCTTCCGCGCTCTTCGCGGTGCTCACAGGGGTCTCGCTGGGTTTCATGGGCCAATCGGGGGCCATCGCCGGCGGTGAATGCCTCGCGAACTCGCGGAGCAAACTTTACGTGCGGGGCATGCTCGTCGTCGCGATCGGACTGGGTCTGACCTATACGCAGTCCAGGATCGCCGTCGTGCTCATGGCGATCGGTATCGAGATCATCCTGCTCACCCCGGCGGTACGCTGGCGGACCAGGACTCTTCTCATCTGGTGGTCGGTACTGTTTCTCGCGGGCGCGGCAGTGACCACCCTGCTACGGCTGAGTGACTTCTATCCGATGCTGATCACCCTCGGTTATCCGCTCCCCGCCTGGCTGTTGTACGGGATCACCGGGATCCTGATGCACCGTCATCTCATCTACTCCGGACCTAGAGCATGGACGGTCACCGCGACGATCGGGGCGGTGGTCGCAGGGTTGGGCATCTGGTGGTGGCGCCTCGACGTGCTCGACATCGGGCACGACTCACCCTTCTTCGATTTCCACGACCCCGATCTCACCGTCGCCCGGGATCTGTTCCTCTCCGCGGCGCCGCACAGCGGTGGTCTGGGGGATGTGCTCGTCAGCGTCGGTGCCGCCGTCACCACCGTCGGACTCTGTCTGCTGGCGTGCCATGTCCGCTGGGCCGAGGTGCTGCTCTACCCGCTGCGCGCCACGGGGTCGATGGCACTCACCGTCTATGTCGCCCACGTTCTCACCGCGACGATGCTCACGGGATTCTCCCTCATGACGTTAATCGGACACGGGTATTCCTCCTCCGATCGGCCGGAGCACGATGCAGGGTGGACCCTGGACGCCTCTCTGGACGACGGAGATCCGTCGTCCTCATCGGCTGTCGAGTTCCCGAACGAACCCGCGTGGGAGGAGTATCAGCGGACCGTCGGCGAGTCGACGGGCTGGGAGGACTTTCGTTCCCGCGAGGAACACTTGTGGGAGGATTTCCTCTCTGAACAGGAGCGACTTTTCGACGAGTACATCCGGGAGAAAGAAAACCAGGGGGATGCCGGTGCACCGCTGCCAGCGCAGCAGAACGGGTTCGACGTGGACGGCTTCGGGGTGACGGCGCTCGGGGCTCTGCTCATCTCATCCCTGTGGCGGTGGCGGTTCCGCCGTGGCCCGCTCGAGGGTCTGCTGCGGTGGATCATCGGGAAGGCGACCCGCAGCGATCTTCCACCCCGGGCCACACCTGCCAGTCCCTGACCTCCCGCCACTGCTGCTCGGTTAACGCGGTAGATACCACCGCCGTATGCAATATTCCTCAGGCGACCGGGCGCGACGGTTCTCCCCCACCCGGCCCCGAGATCATCGGTGATCACCCCTACCGGGGTTGTCATTGCTACTCCGGGGTACCGAAGAAACCAAATCGCGATAGAATCCGCCCAGAACCTCGTCAGTTCCACCGATCAGCACCGTATTGACGAGATGCCGGACCGCTCCGGCAATGATCAGTGACACCTGCATCACCGACGAAAGGCATCCCATGCACAAACTCTTCACCACACGTACCACGGCACTCGCTGCCGCATCCCTCATCTTCGTGGCACCGCTCGCCGCGTGCTCGAATTCCGAGACCTCCGAGACAACCGACGCATCCGAGGTCAGCTCCAGTATCTCCGAGATGAGCAAGTCTGCCTCCGCAGGTCTCTCGGAGAAGTCCTCCGAGAAGTCAGAGCCGTCCTCCACCTCGGCGAAGGCTGCCTCCGGGTCTTCCGACGTCGAGATCACCGTCGACAATGCAGACGGCATCAAGGCCGGCGATACCGTCGCCGTTGAGGTCTCCGGGCTGAACCCCGAATCCGGCTACTACGCCGCGATCTGCGCGGCGAAGGGCCCCGAAGGTTCCCCCGTTCCGGTCTGCACCGGCGAGATGGGCGATACGGAGAGTCAGGCGTGGTTGCAGAACGAGCGCGGCAACGCGAAGATCTCCGAGGACGGAACCGCCTCCTTCACCCTGACCGCGAGCCCCTCCGGTGACGGCGTCGACTGTCTCACCGACGAGTGCGTGCTCAAGGTCTTCGGTGACCACTCCGAGGGATTCAAGGACGTCGTCGAGGTCCCGGTGACCTTCGCGTCCTGATCTACGCAGAACAATGATGACGGCCCCCTCTACGGTGGGCCGTCATCATTGTTCTGGCCGGGAATAGGTCCCGGATCAGGATCACTCCCGTTCAGCGTAGGGGTCGGTGACACCGATGTACTGGATACTGGTGTACTCGTCGAGTCCTTCGGCGCCGCCCTCCCGACCAAGACCGGACTGCTTCACCCCACCGAAGGGTGCCGCCGCGTTCGAGATGATCCCGGCGTTGAATCCCATCAGCCCGAAGTCGAGGCCGTCCGCCATCCGGTACATCCGTGAGGCGTCGGTGGTGAACACGTAGGACGCGAGCCCGTATTCCGTGTCGTTCGCCAGGGCCAGGGCCTCGTCCTCGTCGCGGAACGTGATGATCGGCGCGACGGGACCGAAGATCTCCTCGGTGAGCACCCTGGCTCCCGCTGGCACATCCACCAGGACCGTCGGCGGGTAGAACCAGCCCGGCCCCGGGACGGGACGACCACCGGTGAGCACCGTCGCACCACGTTCGACGGCATCATCAACCAGGCCCGCGACCCGGTCTCTGGCCTGCCGGGAGATCAACGGCCCGCAGGTGATTCCGGGTTCCATCCCGTTCCCGAGTTTGACGGTGTTCATCCGCTCCGCGAACAGGGCGGCGAACTGGTTTACCACGCTCTCCTGCACGAGGAACCGATTCGCGGCTGTGCACGCCTCACCGATGTTGCGCATCTTCGCGGCCATCGCGCCGTCCACCGCCGCATCGAGATCGGCGTCGTCGAAGACGATGAACGGGGCGTTTCCCCCCAGTTCCATGGAGGTGCGCAGCACGCCGTCGGCGGCCTGCCGCAGCAGCAGCTTGCCCACACGCGTGGAACCTGTGAAGGAGACCTTGCGCAGACGGGCGTCGGCAAGCAGCGGGGCCGACACCGCCGCGGGGTCAGCCCCCGGCAGTACCGCGAGGACGCCTGCCGGAAGGCCCGCATCCATCAACGTCTGGGCGAGGAACTGGCTGGTCAGCGGAGTCAGTTCAGCGGGTTTGAGAATCATCGTGCACCCGGCGGCAACCGCAGGGGCGATCTTCCTGGTCGCCATGGCGAGCGGGAAGTTCCACGGGGTGATCAGCAGGCACGGACCCACGGGTTTGCGGCGGGTGAGCATCCGCAGCCCACCCTCGGGGGCGGCGTCGAAACGGCCGTGAGCCCGCACCGCCTCCTCGGCGAACCAGCGCAGGTACTCCGCACCGTAGGTGACCTCACCGCGGGCCTCGGCGAGGGGTTTGCCCATCTCGAGGGTCATCAGCGTGGCGAACTCCTCCGCGCGTTCCCGCACCAGCTCGAAGGCGCGGCGCAGAATCTCCGAGCGTTGTCTGGCCGGGGTCCGCGCCCACCGGTTCTGCACCCGGCACGCCACGTCGAGGGCAGCCAGGGCCTCCCGCTCCCCCGCCGACGCGACCGTCGCGAGGCGTTCCTCCGTCGCCGGGTTGACCACATCGAAGGTCGCTCCGTCGGCGGCCTCGATGAACTCGCCGTCGATCAGCAGCCCCGTGGGAACATTCCGCACCAGGGCGGAGACGTCGATGGTGTCGGTGTTCATCACCTAATCCTCTTTTCTGAAATCGGTGACCAGGGCCCGGGACGCGGTGGCCGCCAATTGGACATCGGCACCGATGTTGACGAAATCGGCTCCTGCGTCGATGTACTGCCGCGCCTGTTCGATGTTGAAGGCGTTGACGCCGACGAAAACACCCGCGTCCTTCACCGCGCACATCGCCCGGGAGACGGCGTCGAGCACATCCGGGTGGGACTGCTGGCCGATAACCCCCATTGAAGCGGCGAGGTCGGACGGGCCGATGAACACGGCGTCAACCCCGGCGACGGACGCGATCTCGGCGGCATTCTCCACCGCCTGCGGCGACTCGATCTGCACGATGCAGCTCACGGTCTCCCCGGCTGTGCCCAGGTAGTCCGGCACCGCATTCCACCGGGAAGACCGGGCCAGCGCACTGCCCACCCCACGGACACCTCGGGGCGGGTAGTGCATCGCCGCGACGGCCGCCTCCGCATCCTGTCTGGTGTGCACCATCGGCACCATGATCGACTGGGCGCCGAGGTCGAGGTACTGCTTGATCAGGGCGGTGTCGAGCACCGGTACCCGCACAACCGGGATCGCCGGATAGGGGGCAACGGCACGCAGCAGGCTGGTGATGGTTTCCAACCCGATCGGGGAATGCTCGCCGTCGATGAGCAGCCAGTCCGCACCGCTGCAGGCCATGATCTCCGCCATCGCGGGCGACCCGGAGCACACCCACAGACCGGTGAGCGGCCGGTCGGCACCCGCGAGACGTCGACCGAAGGGTTCGGGGAGGCTCACTCGAAACGACATGTCACGCTCCCCAACTCGCCATAGTCCGCGTGGACCGTGTCCCCGGGTTCCACCCACATCGGGCGGGTGAAGGAACCGGCGAGAATGAGCTCCCCAGGTTCCAGGTGGTCACCGTGTTCGGCGAGCTTGTTCGCCAACCATGCGACACCCGTGGCGGGGTGACCGAGGACCGCGGCCGCGACGCCGGTCTCCTCGATGGTCTCGTTGCGGTAGAGCAGTGCGGGAACCCAGCGCAGGTCCACCGCATCGGGCGCCACCGGGCGCCCCCCGTAGACCATCGCCCCCATCGCCGCGTTGTCACTGATGGTGTCGACGATGGTGCGGCCCTCCATCTCGATCCGCGAGGACAGGATCTCCAGAGCCGGTACGACGTACTCGGTGGCGCGCAGCACATCGAAGACCGTGCAGTCCGGCCCCCGCAGGCCCTCCTTAAGTTGGAAGGCGAGCTCGACCTCGATACGCACATTGGAGAACTGACCGTGCTCAATGACCGAGCCGGACTCGTACACCATGTCCGCGAAGATCGCGCCATAGTCCGGTTCGGTGATACCCGTGGCGACCTGCATCACCTTGCTGGTGAGCCCGATCTTGCGGCCGACCGGGCGACGCCCGGCGGCGATACCGCGGCGCCGCCACTCGTTCTGTACGGCGTAGGAGTCCTCCACCGTCATCTCCGGGTGTCGGGCGGTGAGCAAGGGAATCATCGTGCGGTTGTTTTCGGCGTCGCGGAGTTCATCCGCGATCGCCTCAATGGTCTTGCTGTCGAGCATGGTGCCTCCTGCGTGGGCCGGTTGTTCGGGGAGTCGATGGGTGGCTAGAGCTGGTGACCCAACTTGTACTCGCCCTTCTTCCAGTCAGGCATGTCCTCGTCATCGGCGCGGGTGTAGGAGAACCCGTCGGCGCCGATGGTCTGCTCCATTTCGGAGGCGTCGGTGCGTTCCACGAGGGGAACGAGGTTGCCGTCGAGGTCGAGGACCCGGGAGGCGTCGGTGTACCAGCTCGGTACGACGGGGGTTCCCCACCAGTCCCGACGCTGGTTGTCGTGGACGTCCCAGGTCACACGCGGGTTGTCCGGGTCACCCGTGTAGTAGTCCTGGGTGTAGATCTCCACGCGGTGTCCGTCGGGGTCCCGGAGATAGAGGTAGAAGGCGTTGGACACGCCGTGGCGCCCGGGCCCGCGCTCGATGCGGTCCGACAGCCGCAGGGCACCCATCTTGTCGCAGATCGCCAGGATGTTGTGCTTCTCGTGGGTGGCGAAGGCGACGTGGTGCATGCGGGGGCCGTCGCCGCCGGTCATGGCGGTGTCATGGACGGTGGGCTTGCGGCGCATCCAGGCCGCGTAGACCGTTCCGTCACCGTCCTGGATGTCCTCGGTGACGCGGAACCCGAGATCCTCCATGTATTTGACGGCCTTCGGAACGTCCGGGGTGACCTGGTTGAAGTGGTCGAGCCGGACGAGAGCACCTGGGGTATAGAGATCGTAGCGCCAGCAGAGCCGCTCGACGTGTTCGACGTCGAAGAAGAACTCGTAGGGGAAGCCCAGCGGGTCCTGGACGCGCACGGAATCACCGATGCCGCGGACGAAGCCGTCCGGGTTGCGCTCGACCCGGCAGCCGAGTTCCCGGTAGAACGCCTCGGCACGGTCGAGGTCCTCGGGGCTGCGGACGCGGTAGCTGAACACCGCGACGGCGGCGGTCTCACCCTTACGGAGGATGAGGTTGTGGTGGATGAACTCCTCCATGGAGCGGAGGTAGATCGCCTCGTCATCCTCGTAGGTGACCACGAGGTCAAGGACGTCGACGTAGAAATCGCGGGACCGCTTCAGGTCGGTGACGACGAGTTCCATGTACGCGCAGCGCAGGACGTCCGGCGGCGGCGAGGTCGGGGTGGTGATGGGGTTGGACACGTACTCTCTCCTTGGTGCTCAGGGGCGCCTGTCGACGCCCGTCCCTCCCGCAGTGGGTGCGGTCGGGGGCGGCGTCTGACGGCGGTGGTGGGTAAGTCTGATCAGTCCTGCTTGCCGAAGACGGGGTTGTGCACCTCGCCGAGGTTGATGTGAACGGCCTGCTGGTCGGTGTAGAAGTCGATGGAGCGGTAGCCGCCCTCGTGCCCGAGACCGGAGGCCTTCACGCCGCCGAACGGGGTGCGCAGGTCACGGACGTTGTTGGAGTTGAGCCACACCATTCCGGCCTCGACATTCTGGGCGAAGTTGTGGGCGCGTTTGAGGTCGCCGGTCCAGACGTAGGCGGCCAGCCCGTAGCGGGTGTTGTTCGCCAGTTCGAGGGCTTCCTGTTCCGTGTCGAAGGGGGTGATGGCGACGACGGGGCCGAAGATCTCCTCCTGGAAGATGCGGGCGTCGGCGGGCACGTCTGCGAAGACGGTGGGCTGGACGAAGTTGCCGTTCTCGAAGCCTTCCGGGCGGCCACCGCCGGCGACGAGTCGGCCCTCGGTTTTGCCGAGTTCGACGTAGGACATGACCTTGTCGAAGTGTTCGGGGTGGACGAGGGCGCCGACCTCGGTGGCTGGATCGGAGGGCAGGCCGACCTTCACGCGCTTGGCCTGGGCGGCGTAGCGCTCGACGAACTCGTCGTAGACGGAGCGCTCGACGAGGATGCGGGAGCCGGCAGTGCAGCGCTCGCCGTTGAGGGAGAACACGCCGAAGATGGTGGCGTTGATCGCCTCGTCGAGATCGGCGTCGGCGAAGACGATGGCCGGGGACTTGCCGCCGAGTTCCATCGACAGGCCCTTGAGGTGAGGGGCTGCGTTGCCGAAGATGATCTGGCCGGTGCGAGACTCCCCGGTGAACGAGATCAGCGGGACATCGGGGTGCTTGACCAGGGCGTCACCGGCATACTCACCGAAACCATTGACCAGGTTGAAGACTCCCGCAGGTACACCGGCTTCCTCGAAGATGCCGGGCCAGAGGCTCGCGGACAGCGGGGTGAACTCGGCGGGCTTGAGCACCACCGTATTTCCGGTGGCCAGCGCCGGGCCGAGCTTCCAGGATTCCAGCATGAACGGGGTGTTCCAGGGGGTGATCAGGCCCGCGACGCCGATCGGCTTGCGGTTGACGTAGTTGATCTGGCGACCGGGAACCTTGAATGCGTCATCGGTCTGGGCAACGATGAGGTCCGCGAAGAAACGGAAGTTCTCGGCGGCGCGGCGGGCCTGCCCCTTGGCCTGGGTGATCGGGAGACCGGAATCGAAGGACTCCATCTCGGCGAGTTCGGCGTCGCGGGATTCGACGATATCGGCGACGCGCATGAGGATGCGCGCCCGCTCGCGGGGGAGCATCTGCGGCCAGGGGCCCTCGTTGAAGGCGGCCGTTGCGGCGGACACAGCGGCGTCGATGTCGGCCTGCTTGCCGGAGGCCGCCTGGATGTAGGTCTCGTTGGTCACGGGGTCCAGGACATCGAAGGTGTCCCCGTCTGCGGAGTCTACGAATTCGCCGCCAATGTAGTGGCGGATCTTCTCGGGCAGGTTCGCGGGGAGGCGGTCAGTGCTCATCTGTCTGTGTTGTCCTTTGTCTTGTCTGTCTTGTCGGCGTTCAGGTAGTGGTCAAGTGTGGTGAGACGGTGCTGGCGGACGAGTTTCTCGATGTACTCGGGGTCCGCGCCCACCTCGATCATCGCGAGTATCCGGTAGTGCTCCTCGACGGATTCCCTGGCCCGGTCGGGAACGAACGCGAAGATCGACTCGCGGAGGTGGCTGAGGCGCGCCCATTCCTGGGTCACCAGGTCGATGAGATGACGGTTGGGGCAGCGTCCGACGAGAGTGCGGTGGAACTTTCGGTTGAGGATGGTGAACTCGACCGCGTCGAAGTCCCGGAGGGTGGCTTCCATCTTCTCGTTCAGTTCCCTGGCCTTCGCCAATTCACCCGGGGTGAGGAAGGGCGCGGCGAGTGCGGTGGCGTGTCCCTCCAGTACCGCGAGCGTCTGCATGCAGTCGAGATACTGGTTCCGATCGATCATGCGTACCTTCGCTCCGACGTTGCGTTCGAAGGTGACCAGCCCCTCGGCCTCAAGCTGGCGGATTGCCTCGCGGATCGGAACGACGGATACTCCCAGTTCCTCGGCGATCGAGGATAGAACGAGACGGTGCCCCGGGGTGTACTCCCCCGAGGTGATCTTCGCGCGGATCAACTCGTGGGCCTGCTCCGTCTTGGACAGTTTCACCGGGTCAGAGCCACCTGCGGCTGGCGGGACAGTCATGGTCACGGACCTCCTAGTCCTCTTCACCGGCGGTGGAGTCGGCGGTGAAGCGTTCACGCCACGCCCCGACCGGTGGGAAAAGACCGTCCACGGGGTTGCCCTCGGCGACACGGGCGGCGACCCACTCATCCTCCCGTTCCTTGGCGAGTGCCGCGTCCACGACCTCGTCCGCGAGATCACGCGGAATGACGATCACGCCGTCATCGTCGCCGACGATGATGTCACCGGGGAGCACGGTCGCGTTGCCGCAGGCGATGGCGGTGTCCGACTCCCAGGGAACGTGACGACGCCCGAGAACCGCAGGGTGCGCTCCCCGCCCAAAGACGGGCAGTCCAATCTCACGGACGGGTTCATAGTCACGGATCCCCCCGTCAGTGACGATTCCGGCGGCACCCAGGCATTTCGCGCGAAGCGCGAGCACATCACCGAGGGTGCCCGATTCGGGTTCGTTGCGGGCCTCGATGACGAGGACCTGGCCGGGCTTGAGTGAGTCAAAGGCGCGTTTCTGGGCATTGTATCCACCGCCATGGGATGTGAACAGGTCCTCTCGGCCCGGCAGGAAACGCAGCGTCTTGGCGACACCGACCATCTTCGTTCCCCGGGTCTGCGGGTGCACGCCCTCGATGACGACCTGGTTCAAGCCCCGGGACCGCAGTTGCGCCGACAACCCGGCGGTGGGTGCCGCCAGCAGCTTTTCACGGAGTTCGTCACTGATGGCGGTGGGATCCTCGGGTAACCCGGCCTCCGCCCGCGAACCCCAGGCCTCTTCACGCTGTTTATCGTCGATGGCCGGAGTCATACCGATCCCCGGATCAACCGCTCCCGTCCCTTGTTCGACGGTGGTGCGCAGCCTCCCCGACGTGGGATTACCCGCGACGCCGGGCGCGTCGACCTCGACCTCAACGACGTCGCCGGGAACGATGACGGTCGAACCAGCGGGGGTTCCGGTGAGAATCACGTCCCCCTCATCGAGAGTGAAATGCTGGGAGAGGTCAGCGACGAACTGGGCGAGCGGGAAGATCAGATCCTCCTCAGTGGTGCCGCCCTGCTGCACAAGCTCACCATTGACCCAGGTCCGGATACGGAGTTCGGTGGGGTCAACGGTACGGGCGTCAATCAGTTCGGGACCGACCGGAGTGAATCCGTCCCGACTCTTGGAACGGATGTTGGACCCCTTGTCCTGGGCACGCCAGTCGTAGACACCGAGGTCGTTGGAAGCGGTGACCCAGGCGACGTGACTCCAGGCCTCATCGAGGGTGACATTGCGGGCCGGACGCCCGATGACCAGTGCTATCTCGCCCTCAAAGGCGAGGAGTTCACAGCCCTCGGGCCGGGTGACCACGTCGCCGGAGGCCCCCAGTGAACTGGAGGCCTTGAGGAAATAGGAGGGGCGGGCAGGGCGCCTGCCCCGCTGATCGGCACGGGAAAAGAATGCGGTGTGAACCGCGATGATCTTCCCTGGCGTGACGGGTAGGGGCTGGGGGTGATTCACAGATCCTCCTTGATTGGGTCTTGATCCCTGACCGAGATCGTATATGATCCGGAGTCAGACCGGCAAGTAACGCAGAACACACTATGCCTCTATGTCACCCCAGACCACAGAACAAGCCCCGAGGAGATTCCGTGCACCATTCACCACCGGAAGAAGAAATCACCCCCGCCCGGGATACTGAGCACAGGCGCGTCGCGGCGGCGACGATCATCGGAACCGCCATCGAGTGGTACGACTATTTCCTCTACGCCATGGCTGCGGCCCTGGTGTTCCGCCAACTCATGTTCAGTGGCTTGAGCTCCGGAGCATCAACCATCGTCGCCTTCCTCACAGTGGGAATCAGCTTCCTGTTCCGCCCACTGGGGGCATTCCTCGCAGGCCACTACGGCGACAAGATCGGGCGCCGCAAGGTGCTCATGTTGACGCTCATCGTGATGGGCACAGCCACCGCCCTGATCGGCCTGCTGCCCACCTACGAAACAATCGGCGCAGCCTCCCCGATCCTGCTGATCACACTGCGCATCATCCAGGGCATCTCCGCCGGTGGCGAATGGGGCGGCGCAGTCCTCATGGCCGTCGAACATGCTCCCGTCAGACAACGCGGGCTCTACGGCGCCTGCCCCCAGATCGGTGTCCCCGCAGGTTTACTCCTGGCATCCGGCGTGCTCGCGGTGATGAGCCAGATCGCCCCCGGCGACGCCTTCCTCACCTGGGGCTGGCGTGTCCCCTTCCTCCTGTCGTTCCTGTTGATCATCGTCGGCGCCTGGATCCGGCACAGCGTGGAGGAATCCCCCGTATTCGTTGAGATGGCCGAGCTCGCGGAGACCGAGTCCGCGCCAGTCAAAACCCTGTTCCGCAAGCACTCCCCGCTGGTATTTGTCGCCGCACTCATCTTCGCCGGCAACTCGGCGGTGGGCTACATGACCACCGGCGGATACATCCAGGGCTACGCAACCGACCCCGACGGCCCCGTCGGCCTGTCCCGGGATGATGTGCTGTGGGCCGTCACCGGTTCGGCCGTCACCTGGCTGATTTTCACCCTGTTCGCCGGCTGGTTCAGTGACCGGGTGGGACGCCGCACCTCCTACATCATCGGTTTCATCCTTCAGTTCCTCGGTGTTCTCGTCGTGTTCCCACTGGTCAACACCGCTAATGTCGGCCTGTTCTTCCTGGGCATCGGCTTCCTGACCTTGGGACTCGGCCTGACCTACGGCCAGCAGGCCGCGCTCTACGCCGAGATCTTCCCCGCTTCCATCCGGTTCTCCGGCGTATCCATCTCTTATGCCATCGGCGCAATCGTGGGCGGTGCATTCGCGCCGATGATCGCCGCCTGGCTGGTCCAGACCACCGGTACCACCAACGCCGTCACCGTCTACCTCGGCGCGATGACCCTGATCGGGCTTGCCGCCGTTCTCTCCCTCCGGGACCGGAGTGGAATCCCGCTCGGCCCCGAGCACGAAGCGGAACAGAGCGTCAGTCCCATCCGTTGGCTCTCACGCACTTAATACCCCCTTTAGGGTGTGCTAAAGATTGAAGAGAGATGGGTCACTAAATGATCAGATCATATTTGATCCACCTCTCTCCTCGACCGAACTGAACCCGGCCCCTCTGATCACCCACCGACCACAGGAGAAACACCATGCAGTTCCACCACCACGGATATGTCTCCGGCGATCCCCGCCGTCACCCTGCAGCGGGAGTGGGGCTCAACCGACCCGACGAATTGCCCGACACAATGGACGTTCTCGTCGTGGGCGCCGGACCCGCCGGAATGATCACCGCAGCACAACTGTCAATGTTCCCGAACCTATCCACCCGGATCATCGACCGTCGGCCGCACCGGCTGGAAGTCGGTCAGGCCGACGGTATCCAGGCCCGGAGTGTCGAGACCTTCCAGGCGTTCGGATTCGCTAGTGAAGTCACCGACGAGGCCTACCGGATCACCGAAATGGCCTTCTGGAAGCCTGACCCCGCAAACCCGAACCACATCTACCGCGCCAATCGCGCGATCGACGATGAAACAGGAATCTCCGAGTTCCCGCACCTCATCGTCAACCAGGCCCGTGTCCTGGACTACTTCGCCGAGTTCATGGAGAACTCTCCGTCACGGATGCACCCCGACTACGGCTGGGAGTTCGTCGACCTCACCGTCGCCGACGATCCCGACGCCACCGACTACCCGGTCGAAGTGCGACTGCGGCGCACGGGCGCCGAGAACCCGAACACCGACACCGAGCGCACCGTCCGTGCCCGCTACGTCGTCGGCTGCGACGGCGCCCGTTCCGGTGTACGCCTTTCGATAGGCCGCAAGTTGGAAGGGGACCAGGCCAACCACGCCTGGGGCGTCATGGATGTGCTCGCCGCCACCGACTTCCCCGACATCCGTCTGAAGTGTGCCATCCAGTCCCGCTCCGGCGGCAGTATCCTGCTGATCCCCCGGGAGGGTGGGCACCTGTTCCGCATGTACGTCGATCTCGGCACCGTTACCGAGGAGCGCAAGGCCACCATCCGCTCGACGACGATCGAGGAGATCATCGCGAAGGCCAACGAGATCCTCACCCCCTACAGCGTCGATGTCAGGCACGTCGCCTGGCACTCCGTCTACGAGGTCGGCCACCGGCTGACCGACAAATTCGACGACGTCGATGATGACGAGCGCGCACCCCGCGTTTTCATCACCGGCGACGCCTGCCACACGCACTCCGCGAAGGCCGGCCAGGGCATGAACGTCTCGATGCAGGACGGCTTCAACATCGGATGGAAACTCGGAGCCGTTCTCTCCGGTACCTCCCCCGCTGACCTGCTCCACACCTACTCCGCCGAGCGCCAGGTGGTGGCGAAGGACCTCATCGACTTCGACCGCACCTGGTCCACCCTCATGGCCACCCCGCCGGAGGAGTTCGATGATCCATCCTTCCTCGAGGACTTTTACGTCAAGACCGCCGAGTTCCCGGCCGGCTTCATGACGGAGTACGCCCCCTCGCTGATCACCGGCGGCACCGAGCACCAGGAGCTCGCCACCGGCTATCCGGTGGGTAAGCGATTCAAATCCGCGATCGTCAGCCGTGTTTGCGACACCAACCCGATCCACCTGGGGCACCAGGCGACCGCCGACGGCCGCTGGCGCGTGTACGTGTTCGCCGATGGTGCACCCGCGGGAACGCAGGACTCCGCCGTGGCAACGTGGGCGGAGTGGGTGTCCACCAACCCCAACTCACCCCTGGTGTGGGGCCCGAAACCAGGGCCGGACGATGACAGTCTCCTCGATCTGCGGGTGATCTACCAGCAGCTCCACGCGGACATCCTGATCAACAAGGTTCCGAGGGTGTTCTTCCCCGAGGTCGGGCCCTTCCGGCTCACCAACATGGAGAAGGTCTTCGGCGTCACCACCTCCGACGACATCTTCACCGACCGCGGGATCAGCAGGGACGGCGCGGTCGTCGTCGTGCGGCCTGACCAATACGTCGCGGCGGTCCTCCCCCTCAATGAGCCAGAGGCACTGGGGGCGTTCTTCCGCCCGGTATTCGGCGGCTGACGGCTCTTCGACCCGACTTAAGCGCCTGGGTGCCTACCGACCCGGCGGCAAGCGGGGACGAGTTCAGTTAATGCGCTGAGCAGCGTCCCCCAGCCGCCATTCGGTCCGGGTGCTGCACGACCGGGAAAACGGGTTTTCCACGCCCCTATCCGAGGGTCAGATCGACGGAGGGAGCTCCTGCGGAGCGAACACCATCACCTCGACGCGGGCCTGGCCCTCACTTCTTTCGTGTCCTTCCCACGGGATAATTTTCATCCTCTCCGGTCGAACCTGCCCCACTACGCCAGCATGAATGAGCTCATCCAGCACCAGAGTTCCCCGATGGCCTCCTGCCCCCGGCTTCATCGGCAGTAACGACCGGCGGGTCCCGGCTTCCCCCACGCAGATCCGGTAAGAGCTACGTCACAACCGTACCTGGCAGATTCACCACTCCACCGTGAGTGAGGTACGACTAGTGTTGTGCCATGAATAAAACCCGTGAGGTGATTCCTGGCTTGCTGCTCTGTCTGGTGGGAGCAGCCGCATCCTTCGTGGTGGACACCTTCATCGAGAAAGCCACCGGAATCAGTGTCCTACTACTGGTGGCAATTATCCTGGGCAGCATCGTCGGCAATATCTGGACGATCCCCGGACGGATGCTGCCCGGTGTTGCAGTCTCATCGAAGATCATCCTCAAGATCGGTGTCGCACTCCTCGGCCTCGGCGTCCCAGCAGCCACGGTGCTCGCACTCGGTTGGCCCGTTCTCATCGTCGCGGTCCTCACCGTCGTCCTCGGGTTCGCAGCGACACTCATCCTTGCTCCCGTCTTCGGCCTCCGCCGCCAACAGGCTCTGCTCATCGGAGCTGGTTGTTCCATCTGTGGTGCGGCGGCGATCGGAGCGGTCGACGGTGTCCTGACGAAGAAGAAGGAACACGAGTTCGTCACCGCCATCGCGGTGATCGCCCTCCTCGGCACGATCCTCCTGGCACTGGCGCCCGTCATCGGGCATCTAGCCGGGTGGGATCCTCGGCAGGAAGGGATCTTCATCGGTTTGAGCGTCCACGAGGTCAGTCAGGTCGTCGCAGCGGGAGGCCTCGCAGGAGCAGCAGTACTACCGATTGCGGTAACCGTCAAACTCGGTCGTGTCCTGCTCCTCGCCCCGATGATGATGATCCTCGCGGCACTCGAACGTCGGCACGCGGCCCGAGCCGCAGCCGCCGGGGAGATCACCGGAGCTCTTCCCCCGCTGGTCCCCGCATTCGTCGCAGCCTTCATCGGGCTTGTCCTCCTCCGAACCTTCGTCCCCCTCCCGACCTCCCTCATCGACACTGTCGGAGCCACCCAACACTGGATGTTCGCTGCAGCGATGTTCGCTCAGGGGACCGGCGTGACAGCGGCCACCATCCGGGCGGCCGGTTCGCGACCATTCCTCTTCGCTATCTCGGTGACACTCGTCGTCGCCACCACCGGGGTTCTCGGAGCTCTCCTCGCCTAGGCTGAGGCCCACCCGGCAGCCCCCATCATATGGCTCCCACCAGCGAATAAACACACCAGGTGAAAACCAGCTAACTAGGGGAGCTTGCACCACTTCCGACACAAGGACATACTCGGGAGGAACAGGCTCCGGACAGCGCCCGTTCATCTGCTGTTCCACTCCTTCAACCGGAGTCCTCGCGACCGGCCTGGGCAGGGATTCCCGCCCCGACGATGTCACGGCATGCGGAAGGAACACCCGAAACGGGATTCCCGAACACATCTTCTGGACAGGAGTTCTCAGATGAACCACCGCACAGATTCTCCCCGCACCCGACACCTTCGAACGGTCGCTTTTCTCGACATAGAGAACCTATGTGACACGAACACACCGGATGAGCTGATCGCCGGACGAATGACAGACGTCATGCTCCACACCTATCCATGGGGCCCCCGGGACCTCTGGTACGTCGGTTCCAGGCGGTCCAACCTACTCGCCGCGCAGATCGGGGTACGTGGATTCCGGGACGCCACCTTCCTCGCGGGATTCCACGGATCCGCCAGAACAAGAGAACAGATATCCCGGATGATCGACGACTTCCTCGAAGACGGACACCGGGACCACACCGTCATCGCAAGCGGTGATGACTGTTTCCTGGAGGACGTGCACAAACTCCAGGAACACGGTATCCACGTCACCGTGATGAGCCGCGGAAAACTACTCTCCTGGCGGCTCGCTCTCGCAGCCGACGACGTCGTTCTACTCAATCAGTTCCCGGACATCCCCCTTGCCGACCCTGATCAGGTATTGAGGGACAGCGCCTGATCTACACAGGAGACGGTCTGCAGAGCGAGATACCCCTCGGCATCCGGATCCCCTCTACGAGCAGCAGCACACGTAGCTCCACATTGAGGCATCGTGTTTCTTGGCCGACGCGATCCTGCTTCACGCAGCCTCCGTGTTCCACAACCCGGAACGAAGCCACCTTCGCCAGTGTGGCACCTCCTACATTGGGCACACAGCATGACCCACCCCACAGCCCAAGGAGCACGCCGTGCCTGACATTGGTTCACTCATCGATCCCGTAGGAGGATACGTCTCCGGCAGGATCTTCGTCGACGACGACATCTACCAGCAGGAACTGGAACAGGTGTGGCAACGCACCTGGGTGTTCCTCGCACACGACTCCATGCTGCCGAAGAAGGGCAGCTACCTCCAGACATACATCGGTGAAGACCCCATCGTTGTCGTCCGGCAGAAGGACAACAGCATTAGGGTTTTTCTCAACCAGTGCCGCCACCGGGGCATGCGCATCTGCCGCGCCGACCGGGGCTTGTCCAAGGGGTTCATGTGCTCGTTCCACGGCTGGGCGTACGATCTGGCCGGCAATCTCATCGACATCCCGCACGAGGACACCGCGTATCCGCAGGGAATCGACAAGTCCAAGCTGAGTGCAATCAAGGTGCCCCGCATCGAGAACTACAAGGGATTCATCTTCGGTTCCTGGGATGACACCATCCCTCCGCTCGAGGAGTACCTCGGAAACGCCAAATACTACCTGGACGGATACCTCGACCGCTACGAGGGCGGTATGGAGGCGATCGCGGTCCACAAATGGGTGCTGCCCGCGAACTGGAAGTTCAACGTCGAGCAGCCGACCTCCGACATGCAGCACTCCGAGATCAGCCACATCTCGGCGGTGGAGGCCCTCGCCAGCGGGTCCGACACCTTCGACCGGAAGAGAGGCCGCGAGAAGATCCCCACCGGACGCCAGTTCTTCAGCCCCTACGGTCACGGCGGCGCCTGGTTCGGTCGCCGCGGCAGGGAGATCCCGAACACCGCGCCCGCGTTGATCGAATGGGAGAACTCAGTCCGCGGAGCCATCGAGGAACGGTTGGGCGAGTTCCGCGAGATCCGCGGGCACATGAACGTCTTCCCGAACTTCATGCTCCTCGGCAACTACACGTTCCGGGTGACCCATCCGCGCGGACCGAACGAAATGGAGATCTGGTCCTGGACGTTCGTCCCCAAGGACGCCCCAGAATCCGTCAAGGAGGCGATCCGTGTCGACGTCATGCGCACCTTCTCCCCCGGCGGCATGTTCGAGCAGGACGACGCCGAGAACTGGGAGGAGATGCAGCACATTCTCCAGGGTGCGATGGCCCGAAAAACCGGGTTCACCTACAACATGCGCGGAGTTCCCGTCAGTGCGGACGAGGACGGCTACCCGGGTGGTTCCACCGCCCACGTCTACTCCGATAATGCCGCGCTCAACATGTACGGGTTCTACCGGGATCTCATGAGCGGAGCCAGCTGGGAGGATCTCAAGGCCATGCGTGGTGGCGAACCGGAGATCAGGAACGCCGACTACTCCGCGGTCATGGCGGAGGGGGTCGACGCACTCAACACCGAGGCGGAATTCGGCATCGACGAAGCGAATGCGGCACTCGACGAAGCGAATGCGGCACTCGACGCAGCGGCCGATGCGGCCGCACGGATCCCGGCGGCGCGCGCGGAGGCCACACCGACCGGAGCCGCCGGCAAGTCGGACGCCACAGCCCGGGGCGTCGACGGAAGCAGCACTCCAACCCGTGAACACGACGGCCCCACGGCGGCGACGATGCGTGACATCGTCCGCGCCGAGGCAGCGGCCGAGTCTCGTCAGCACACGATGGCCGGTACCACCGCTCACCCCACAGCCACCGATCCTAAGGAGCAGCAGTGACCAGCCCGAACCCGACACTGGCGGAACGTATCCCCGTTACCGCGGGGACCGAACGGGCAATCACCCGTTTCCTCTACGACGAAGCTGAACTCGTCGACAACATGGAGTGGGATGCCTGGCTCGAGACCATGCACCCGGATGTCTACTACTGGGCGCCGGTCCGGGAGAACAGGGTGTTCCGGGAACGGAAACACGAGTTCTACCCGCGGGGGACCTCCGTGTACTTCGAGGAGAACTGGGAGTACCTCCGCCAACGTGTGTTCCGTCTGCAGACGCAGAAAGCCTGGGCGGAGGAGCCCGCGTCCCGCACGCGCCATCTCGTGACGAACGTCCGGGTCGACGGGCGGGAAGACGGCAACTTCAACGTCCGGTCGAACTTCTACATCTACCGCTCCCGCGGGGAGCGGTACCAGGACCACATCTCCGGTGAGCGCCGGGACATCATCGTGCGCGACGAGTCCGCGCGCTGCGGTTTCCTCATCCTCGAACGGGAGATCCGGTTCGACATGGCGACCATCCTGATCAAGAACCTGAGCCTCTTCTACTAGGAGAACCATGAAGACAACGAACCTCCTGCGCGTCGGCATCGTCGTCACCGACCTCGATGCCGCGATGGACAGCTACCGCCGTCTCCACGGCATCACCGATTGGGACGTCTCCCGCGTGGACGCGGAGCAGACCTCGTCCGCGGTCAGCTACGGCCGCACGACCTCGACCACCCCCGGGACCTGGCGGGCCGCGGTCGGGACGACCTGGCCCGCACCTGCCGCGACGGGCCCCGGGGGCGGCCCCGCCCGGCCCGTGACCTTCGAACTCATCGAGCCCACGAGCGGGGAATCGCCATTCAACGAGTACCTGCTCATCAAGGGGCCCGGGATCTGCTTCATCCGGGTCCTCGCCACCGGCGGCGACGACGTCCCCGGGCATTTCGACAGGCTCGGTGTCCCCGCCATCTACAGTGCCAACATCGGCGGATCCCGACGGACCTTCTACGACACGCGGGCCGCTCTCGGGGGATTCCTCGTGGAGATGGTCACCGGGGCAGCCGAACCGACGGCGGACGCCACCGACCGGGAACCCACCGGCGGAGTCCTTCCCCCGCTCCAGGGAATCCACCATTTCGGCGTCATCGTTGACAACGTCCTCGAGAACCTCGAGGCGTACCGGGACATCTTCGGGATCACGAGATTCGAGTGCAAAACCTGGCAGACAGGTCGCGGTCGACTGGATGATCCCCAGTATCGCGGGGAGAAAGTCGATCACGGCTACTTCACTGCACAGGGCACGGCGGGGGACTTCGGTTTCGAGATCATCCAGTGCAAGCACGGACCGAGTCACTACAACCGCGAATTCTCGGACATCCGCGGCCCCGGGATACACCACATGTTCAGCTGGATGACTACGGACGAAGGGGAATGGCAAGACACGGTCGCGGCGATGACTGAGGCAGGCCACGGACTGTGCATGGGATCTCCCCTGCGGGGACACGCCGCCGAGTTCGGTTACTTCGACGTGTTCGATGATCTCGGCGGATACCTCATCGAGGGAGTGCTGCGCCGACGTCCGCCGGCGCCGGAGTACCTGCGACCCGACTGGGTCGTCGACTTCGGGCAGCAGCGATGATCCGCGTCATCCACACCTTCGGCCCCCTTCCCGACGGTCTCGTCGACGAGGTCCGAGCGCTCCGCGGGCGGGTGGAGCAGGCGGAGGTCTATTCCACTCTCGCAGCCGACGAAGAGGAACACGCACTCGCACTGCTGCTGCCCGACGATCGCGTGTACGGGGACCTGCTCCGCGGGATCACGGATCATCCGATCCTGCACGATCTGCTCCGCAGTGACGGGACCGGGACCGCGATCTACCGGCAGGTTCCCTATGCGCTGGAGGGCGCCGTCTGGCGACCTCTCGAACGCCCCGATCCAGCAGTGGTGTGGCCCGCCCGCGGGCCGGTAGACATCGTGATTCAGGGTGCCTACGAGGACGAACCAGGGATGCGCGGTCTGACCGCGAGGGAGATCTCCGACACCCGACGGGAACCCGGCTGCCTCGCCTATGCGTGGTACGAGAACATCGAGCTTCCGAATCACCTCATGCTCCTGGAGACGTGGGCCGATCAGCAGATCTACGATGCGCACTGGTTTGGGCGCACGGCGACGTCCGCGTACCGCGGTGATTCGGGTCGGCGTCCCACGCCACCGGAAAGAGGGGAACCAGTCCGGGAGTTCTACCGGAGCCAAAGGTTCGAGTTCCACTACGGGCGGATGCTGCCGATCGATGTCCGCGCCTACTCCCAGACCGTGGAGTGGTCGGCGAGCTGACCGTTGAGACGTCCGCCGGGGGTGAGGCGCCATCCGCGATTCGCGGGTGGCGCCTCACCCATTCAGTCAGGGCACCCGTGAGCCCGGGCCGCGGCCCAGCATTCCGCCTGATGAAACACCGTACCACCCACCGGAACGAGTTGTAGCTCACAGTCGACACGGATGTTTCTCTTGGGTCACACACCGTTCCCTACCTTCATCTGGAGCACCCATGACACAGTCCACCCCGGCGGGCACCGACCCGACGGATCTCGCCGCGACGGCCAGCGCGGTCGTCCCGGAGAGCACCGATCCCCGCGAGCGACGGCGCGCCGTTATCTCCAGTTTCCTCGGCAGCACCGTCGAGTACTACGACTTCCTCCTCTACGCCGCGGCAGCCGGCCTCGTGTTCCCGAAGCTGTTCTTCGGTTCACTGAGCCCGGAGCTCGGCACGACACTCTCCTTCCTCATTCTGCTGATCGGCTACATCTCCAGGCCGATTGGCTCGATGGCATTCGGACACTTCGGCGACAAGTACGGGCGAAAAAACGTGCTCGTCGTCACCCTGCTGACCATGGGCCTCGTCTCGGTGACCATCGGACTCATGCCTTCAGCGGATCAGATTGGGGTCGCCGCACCGATCATCCTCGTCGTCCTGCGGACGGTGCAGGGGCTGGCTGTCGGCGGTGAATGGGCGGGCGCGACGCTCATGGCGATGGAACACTCCAAACGGAAGAACAAGGGTTTCGGCGCGTCCCTCGCCATCGCGGGTGGCCCCGCGGGCGCCGTGCTCTCCACCCTCGTTCTCGCGGTCTTCTCCAAGATCTCCGGGGACAACTTCGCGAACCCCGAGAAGTACTTCGTCACCGACTGGGGCTGGCGCGTGCCCTTCCTGTTCTCCGCAGGAATCGTCATGTTCGGCCTCTACCTTCGTTCACGGGTGACCGAGTCGCCGGAGTTCGAGGCCGCCCGGCGCGAGGGCCGCGTGCACACCGGCGTACCGCTGGTGAAGATGCTCCAGAATTCACCCCGCGAACTGGTCCTCGGTTCCCTCGCCGGCATGGCCGGACTGTTCATCCAGGGGCTCCAGGCATCCTTCATGGTGCCCTACATCGTCCGCCAGAGCGCCGACTCCGCCGACCCCATTTCCCGGGGAGATGCACTGATGATGCTGACCATCGGCTCGGTGGTCGCGATCTTCGTCATGCCGGGACTCGCGGCGCTCTCAGACCGGTTCGGGCGTCGCCGCGTCATGCTGCTCGGTGGTCTGGTCTCGGTGGTGGGTCTCTGGATCGTCCTCCGGATGATCCAGACAGGCGACCCATCCAACGTGTGGATCGGCATGATCCTGATGGTCTGTGTCGTCCAGCCCGCCCAGTACGGCCCCATCGGCGCCTTCCTTTCCGAGAAGTTCGATCCGGCCCACCGCTACACGGGAGCCGGAATCACGTTCCAGGTCTCCGCGATCCTCGGCGCCGGAACCGCCCCGCTCATCGCCAACAAACTGATGGGCACGAACACGGACCTGACCCCGGTCGCGATCTACGCGACCATGCTCTTCATCATCAGTTCGATCGCGATCTACGTCTCCAAGGAGACCGCCCACCGGGAGACCCCGGAGGAGCATTTCCAGGAGACCGCGGTTTTCAAGGCTTGACCACCCCTCAGCCGGTGTTCCACGGAGCGGAACACCGACTGAGGGCAGTTCCCGGGGGCCATACGATCGGTCCTACCACCGGTGATACCGGTTGATACCGGTCTCTACCCGTCACGCGCCGGTCGAACCCAGGCCCCGGGCCCCAACGGCGTTCACCACCCCACGCTCCAAGGAGAATAAAGATGACCCCCCGTAGTTACACCAGCACCTGGGACGATCTCGCCGAGGTGGCATTCGATCAGGGATACATTGAGGCCGGCGGTTACCGTACGCGGTACCTCCACGCCGGAACTCCGGACAAGCCCACCCTGTTCATGCTTCACGGGATCACCGGCCACGCAGAGGCCTACGCCCGGAACCTCGCCGCCCACGCGGAGCACTTTAACGTGTACGCCATCGACTTCATCGGCCACGGTTACAGCTCCAAGCCGGAGCACCCGCTGGAGATCAAGCACTACATCGGCCAGGTCCTCGACATCATGGATGAGCTCGGCGTCGAGAAGGCGTACTTCTCCGGTGAATCACTTGGTGGATGGACCACCGCCCGCCTGGCGCAACAGCACCCGGAGCGCGTCGAGCGCATCGTTCTGAACACAATGGGCGGAACGATGGCCAATCCGAAGGTTATGGAACGCCTACTCACCCTGTCCACCGAAGCCGCCGAGGATCCGAGCTGGGAGCGCGTCAAAGCCCGATTGGAGTGGCTGATGGCGGATCCGACGATGGTCACCGCCGATCTCATCCGGACCCGGCAGCGGATCTTCGAGCAGGACGACTGGAAGATGGCCTGCCAGATGAACATGGCACTCCAGGATCCGGAGATCCGCCGCCGGAACATGCTCTCGGACGATGATCTCCGCGAGATCCAGGCGCCAGCTCTCGTCCTGTGGACCACCAAGGATCCCTCCGGCCCGGTTGACGAGGGACGCCGGATCTCGGAACTCATCCCGAACGGTCAGCTCGCCGTGATGGAGAACTGTGGACACTGGCCCCAGTACGAGGACACCGAGACCTTCAACAAAATCCAGCTGGACTTCCTGCTCGACCGGACGTCCTGAACAGCGAATCAAGGAGAACCACATGAGTATCCAGCTGCTGGCCATGTCGCACAGCCCCTTGCTCGGCATCGCCGACGCACCCGCCGATGTTTCCGCCGAGCTCGACGAGGCCTTCGCTACGGTTCGCGCTGCGGTCGATGAGTTCGACCCCGAGCTCGTCGTCACTTTCGCCCCCGACCACTACAACGGATTCTTCTACGATCTGATGCCGCCCTACTGCATCGGCTACGAGGCGCTCAGCGTCGGAGACTACGACTCCAAGTCGGGTCCACTCGACGTGCCCACCGGAATCAGCGAGGAGATGGCGCAGTTCGTCATAGACCGGGATGTCGACATCGCGATCTCCCGCCGTATGGAGATCGACCACGGTGCCGTCCAACCGCTCGAGGTGCTCTGGAACGATATCGCCGCGAAGCCAACCATCCCGATCTACGTCAACGGTGTCGCCCGGCCCTTCGTCCCGATGCGCCGGGTCCACAGAATGGGCCAAGCGGTGGGCGAGTTCCTGGCCGGCCGCGACGAGCGGATCCTGCTCATCGCATCCGGTGGTCTCAGCCACGATCCCCCGGTCCCGCAGTGGGCCACCGCCACGGATGAACAGCGCGCTCTCCTGCTCGCAGGCCGCCACCCAACCGAGGAGGCACGCAACGCACGCCAGCAACGGGTCATCGACACCGCGAAGAAGTTCGCCGAAGGTGAGGCCGACATCCTCGACCTCAACCCCGAATGGGATCGAGGTTTCATGGCCGCCTGCGCGGCCTCTGATCCAGAACGGTTCGACCGGTACACCGCCGATGAGATGGATGCCGAGGCAGGCCACTCCTCCCACGAGGTCCGCTCCTGGGTCGCAGCGTTCTCCGCGCTCCACGCAGCCACCGGCGGCTACCGCGTGACCTACGAGTACTACCGGCCCATCCGGGAATTCATCGCCGGCTTCGGCATCATGTCCGCCCGATGACACGAGCCCCATTCCCACCATCTCTCCCCTCTAATCCAGCCCGAGCAGGAGTCACGTTCACCCATGACAGATCAGTACCAGCGGATGGCGGATGAACTCGCCGCCGCCTACCGCACCCGACGGCCCGTCGCCCCACCCCGCACCGTGATCGACGGTCTCGACGTCGACGGCGCCTACCGCATCCAACAGCTGACGGAGGCCGCATTCATCGCGGCCGGTCAGCGGATCGCAGGCAGGAAGATCGGTCTCACCTCGGCCGCCATGCAACAGCAGCTCGGTGTTGACAGTCCCGACTTCGGGTTCTTCACCCAGGACATGGTCCACCGTGCCGGCGAACCGATCGCCGCGGATCAGTTCATCGCCCCCCGGATCGAACCGGAGCTCGGTTTCCGGCTGGGTTCGGACCTGGCCTCCGACGCGACCTTCGACGATGTCGTCGCCGCCATCGATGAAACGTATCTCGCGGTGGAGATCATCGATTCCCGGGTCCGCGACTGGGACATTCGACTCGTGGACACCATCGCCGACAACGCGTCCTGCGGTGCGGTCGTCATCGGCGGTTCCCCCGTCGATGTTCCGGTGGACCAGCTCCCGTCGGTTGCCGCCGCGATGCGTGTGGACGGCGAACTGACCGGTGAAGGCACCGGCGCCGCCGTGATGGGGCATCCCCTCGAACCATTGGTCTGGCTCGCGGGAGTCCTGGGTGAACAGGGGGTCACGCTCCGCCGCGGCGACCTGATCCTCACCGGTAGCTTCTGCGCCGCCGCACCCATCGCGCCCGGCACCGTCGTGGAAGTCGACTACGGATCTCTCGGAACCCTGACCACATCCTTCACATAAAGGGAAGAAAGCACATGAGCGACAAATACACCGCAGCCATCGTAGGCCCCGGGAACATCGGGACCGATCTGCTGATGAAACTGCTGAAGAACTCCCGCAACATCGAACCTGTCTACATGATCGGCGTGGATCCCACCTCCGACGGTCTCGCCCGCGCGGAGAAGCTCGGCGTCGAGGCATCACCGGGTGGTGTCGACTGGTTGCTCTCCCGTGACCGGCTCCCGGACATCGTCTTCGAGGCGACCTCCGCCGGCGCGCACCGTGCGAACGCCCCCCGATACCGGGAGGCGGGTATCCGGGCCATCGATCTGACCCCTGCCGCCGTGGGCCCCCACCTGTGCCCGTCCGTGAACATGGACACGTTGCGCACGGTGGACAACGTCAACATGATCACCTGCGGTGGTCAGGCGACCACCCCGATCGTCGCCGCCGTCTCGAGGGTGGTGCCCGTCGAATATGCGGAGATCGTGGCGTCCATATCCTCCAAGTCCGCAGGTCCGGGAACCCGCGCCAGCATCGACGAATTCATGGCGACGACCTCGGCTGCCCTGCAGAAGGTCGGCGGCGCGAAACGCGCGAAGTCGATTCTCATCCTCAACCCGGTGGAACCGCCGATGCTCATGCGCAACACGGTCTACTGCGCCCTTCCCCCGGAGGCTGCAGAGCCCGGGCCGCTCCAGGACCGGATACGTGAATCCGTGCAGCAGATGGTCGCCGACGTCCAGAAATACGTTCCCGGCTACCACCTCACGGCGGAACCCCAGTTCGACACCGCACGTTCCGACTGGCGGGGATGGGGCCGGGTGACCGTCCTCATTGAGGTACAGGGCGCCGCCGACTACCTGCCGGAGTACGCCGGAAACCTCGACATCATCACAGCGGCGGCGGTCGCGACCGCCGACACCTACGCCGACCTCCTCCGCCGGAACAACGCCACCACCGCACCGGTCAGTGCAGCCCGATGATCCCGACAGAGAAGAAGAGAACCGACATGACCAGAATAAGACTGAACGACACGACCCTCCGCGACGGCTCACATTCCGTCCGCCACCAGTACACGCCAGAACAGGTGCGCGCGGTGGTGCGGGCGTTGGATGACGCGAACATCGAGATGATCGAGGTCACCCACGGCGACGGCCTCGGTGGATCGTCCTTCAACTACGGGTTCTCCCACACCAGCGACCTCGATCTCGTCGAGGTCGCGGTGAACGAGGCCCGCCACGCAAAGATCGCTGTCCTCCTGCTCCCCGGACTCGGGACGGTGGCGGACCTGAAGGAGGCCCATGCGCGCGGTGCCGGAATGGTCCGTATCGCCACGCATTGCACCGAGGCGGACATCTCCATCCGGCATTTCCAGGCCGCCCGGGAACTCGGTCTCGAGACGGGTGGCTTCCTCATGCTCTCCCACCGGCTCAGTCCAGCGGAACTCGCTGCACAAGCCAGAATCATGGTCAACGCTGGATGCCAGTGCGTCTATGTCGTCGATTCCGCGGGAGCGCTGATCATGGATCAGGCCGAAGATCGTGTGAAGGCGCTCGTCGATGAGATCGGTGACGAAGCCCAGGTCGGCTTCCACGGACACCAGAACATGTCCTTCGGGGTCGCGAACTCCGTGCTCGCGGTTCGCGCCGGGGCACGCCAGATCGACGGCTCACTCGCCGGGCTGGGCGCAGGTGCCGGCAACTCCCCCACCGAGGTCGTCGCCACGTCCTTCACGGTCCTCGGGATCGAGACCGGCGTGGACGTGGCGAAAATCCAAGCTGCGGCCGAGGACGTCCTTAAGCCGATGGTCCCGCGCTTACCCGCTATCGACCGCAGCTCCATCGTACAGGGCCAGATGGGTGTCTACAGTTCCTTCCTGCTGCACGCCGAGCGGGCGAGTGAACGGTATGGTGTCCCGACAGCCGACATCCTGCGCGAAGTTGGTCGCCGGGGTTATGTCGGCGGCCAGGAGGACATGATCATTGATGTGGCAGTGCATCTGAGCGACGCCGCAGCGTGACCGTAGAGCCAGAAACCGGGGTGTGCCCAGCCCGGCGAACGGGCTGGGCACACCCCGGTTTTCTTGTGCGGTCGCGTTGAGATCCTGCTGCGGCGCCTATCCCGCCGGGCGGCTCCGGTTATGCCCAGGGGAGAGCGGAATCAGGCAGAGGACGCCACCTGCTCCTGTTGCATCTGGTGGAAGAGAACGGCCTTTCCCGCTGCGGCACAGATCCGTTTCAGGGCCGGGATGTGAGCTCCGGGATCAAACTGACTGGCGGGGCCGGAAACCGACATGGCGGCCACCGGCAGGTTGTAGCGGCCGTAGATCGGCGCAGCAACACAACTCAGCCCAACGAGTATCTCCTGTCGGTCGAATGCTACTCCATCGCGGCGGACCTGCCTCAGTTCCTCGCGGAACGCATCTGGGTCTGTGATCGTATAGGGGGTCCACCGGTGCAGTCCGCCCTTGATGGCGGCTTCAATCCGCATCTCGTCCCAGGCCATCAGAGCCTTTCCTACTCCCGTGCAATAGGCCGGCGCCCTGCCTCCGATCCGCGATGGTGAGGTGACGCGCCGCGCGGAGAAGAGCTTGTTGACGTAGACCACCTCGTTCCCTTGGAGGAACGCGAGATGAACGGTCTGACGGGTCTCCTCGAAAAGTCCGGCGAGGAAGGGCGTAAGCACCTCACTGATGAACTCTGTATGCCGTGAACCACGTTCGCTCGTCAGCTCGTAGCAGAGTGGCCCCAGTCGGTAGACCTCCCCAGCCCGTTCCACGGCACCGTTGGCCACCAGTGTGCTCAGCAGACGGTGTGCCGTGGACTTTGGCAGGTCGGCCCGGCGCGCCAGTTCGCTCACCCCGACGCCGAGTGAATCGTTGTCACTGAAACTCCGGAGCAGGCTGAATGCCTTGTCGACCGCACTACGGGGGTCGGACTGGGGGCTGGTGGGCGTCATCGGTTCTTCTCCTGGTGAAACGTCGTCCTGGCAGTCGTGGCGACTCGATGCCATCCATTGTGCTCACCGTCACACAACTACGGCGGGCGCCGTTCCACGATGTGGCACACCGGCGGGGGTACCGCACAAACCTCCACCTCCTCCACAAAAAAGGTGACGACGTGAGATAAGACTATCGCGAACAGCGTATGCCTGAGATGCACGCCGACCCAGCAGGGGGAGGCTCCGTGAGCGCAGGACGACATGGAACTCCAGTGCACTGCGAAGGTAGTACAGCAAAACAATCGCAAATCGGGGGCACCCGTAACAGACAATCGGAAGGCTGGAGATGACCGATGGAAACCCATTCTGACTAGGCACTTCCCCTGCCCGAAAAAGTCCTGTCACTGAAAGTCCCGAGGACACCGCCCCACCCGAATGTCGGGACCGTTCCACCCAACGGAACAAGACCTGCCCCCAGCTAACTGTGTCGGCAAGCTGTAGACACATTCAGATGTGAGTCATATAACACCCGCCCCGCCGGACCCGATCACTACCCGACTCATCCCGCAGTCCAGATCGATTCCGGCTCCCTGAACAGACGAGGAGATGAGACCTTCACCGTGTCTGCATCCACCAGCCCACTCCCCCGCGGAACCCTGTCCCGCCCCACCGGTCTCGACCAACCACTCGACGTCTCGGGGATGGTTGACCCCGACGGTGGTCTGATCGACCGTCGGATCTTCGCTGATCAGCAGGTCTATCAGCAGGAGATGCGCCGAATCTTCGCACGAAGCTGGTTGTTCATCGCCCACGAGGATCAGCTCCAGAAACCCGGTGACTTCTTCCAGACGTACATGGGTGAGGACCCCGTCATCGCGACCATGAATAAGAAACGCGAGTACCGGGTCCTGCTCAACAACTGCCGCCATCGCGGCGCCCGCGTCTGCCGTGCGGACTACGGCAAAACCAAAAACTTCACCTGCACCTACCACGGCTGGGCCTACGACCTGGACGGCAACCTGTCCAACGTTCCCGCCCAGGACTCCTACCCGGATACCTTCAACCCCGCCGACTGGGGCCTGGTCACCGCTCCTCGTGTGGAGAGCTACAAGGGCCTGATTTTCGCGAACTGGGACGCGGACGCGGAACCACTCGCCGATGCCCTCGGCGATATGAAGTGGTACATCGACGCGTTCATGGACCGCGACCCGGAGGGCACCTGTGTCGTCGGTGGGGTGACGAAGTGGGTGCTCGAAGGCAACTGGAAACTCGCCGCCGAGCAGTTCGCCACCGACTGGTACCACGTCAACATGTCCCACGCCTCCGCACTGATGGTCATGTCCCCCACCGGTAAGGGGCCGAAGAAGGAGATCGCCCAGCGGTCCGGCAAGCAGTACACCGACGACCACGGGAACGGCGCCGGGTTCCCCGTGCACCCGAGGAACCGGTTCGACGCCCAGCCAGTCCACGAGTACTACGACTACGACTTCCTCAGGGAGCGTCTCACACCGGAACAGGTCACCGGACCACTCACCAACGGGCACGCGACGGTGTTCCCGAACTTCTCCTACCTCCCGGTCAACGGCTCCATCCGCGTGTGGCACCCCAAGGGACCAAATCGGATGGAGGTCTGGTCCTGGACGGTCTTGGACAAGTCGATGCCCGAGGACGTCCGCCGGGCACAGCGGCTCTACAACCTCCGCACCTTCGGTCCCTCCGGCATCTTCGAGCAGGACGACGGGGAGAACTGGTCCGAATGCCAGGCCAATGCCCACGCCTTCATGGTCGGAAACACGGCCCTGAACTACCAGATGGGCATCGGCACCGAACAGGAGAACCCGGGATACCCGGGCACGACCTCCGAGCTGTACTCCGATGCCGCCGGCCGGGGACTCTACCGCCGCTGGCGCGAACTGATGTCCACCCCAGCCTGGCACGAAGCGTGATCCGAGCAGCCCCTCATTCTGAAAGGTCCGAACATGTCTGAACCCATCAGAGTCGGCACAGTCGACGACATCGATCAGGAAGAAGCCCTGGTCATCGATCCGGAAACGTCCGGTCATCCCGTCGGTATCGCCGTCTTCCACACCGATGAAGACGAGTTCTATGCGCTCGACGACATCTGCACGCACGCCGACGCTTCCCTCGCCGACGGCTGGATCGAAGGCCGTGAGGTCGAGTGCCCCATGCACGCCGGGAAGTTCTGCCTGAAGTCCGGCAAGGTCCTCTCGATGCCCGCCGTCGAAGACACCAACACGCACAAGGTGGAGATCCGGGATGACGAAATCTGGCTCTACCCGGGCGTCCCCGCAGAGGAGAACGACGATGAGTGACTCCCAAGCACGGAACCCCGAATCCGTGACCGTGATCGGCGGCGGCATCGGCGGGTTCACCGTCTCCAGTGAACTCCGCAACCATGGCTACACCGGCCCGGTCGTCATCATCGATCCCGAGGGACACCCCTATGACCGACCGCCGCTCTCCAAGGAAATGCTCACCGGAGAGAAGAACGCCGAACAGCTGCTCCTCGCGGCACGCAGCTGGTACGGGGACAATGACATCGAGCTGCTCCGCGACTCGGTCGTCCGCATCGATCCGGAGGCCCGGACCCTGGTGCTGGAAAATTCCGGGGAACGCCCCTTCCACGATCTCGTCATCGCAACCGGCGGCATCCCCCGGCAACTCCCCATCCCCGGTTTCGACAATCCCGATCTCCTGGTCCTCCGCAGTTTGGACGACGCCCGGAAACTGCGCCAGAACCTGAAGCGCGGAACACACCTGGCGATCATCGGCGCGGGCCTGATCGGTGCCGAGGTCGCATCCTCCGCGATCAGCCTGGGGGCCACCGTCACCCTCATCGATCCGGCGCCGGTCGCCCTCGTCCCCGCCGTCGGTGCGGAGATCGCACACCGCCTGCACGACCTGCACGCCGTCAACGATGTCGCCTACGTGCAGGGTATGACAACGGGTATCCACGAGAACCACGGCACCTTCACTATCGACGTCGACGGGCATGACAGCATCGAAGCTGACTGCGTCCTGCTCGCGGTGGGCATCGTCGCCGAAGAGCGCCTCGCGCAATCCGCCGAACTCGACTGCGACGGCGGCATCCTGGTCGACTCCGCGCAGCGAACCACGGCAGACGGAATCTGGGCCGTGGGCGACTGCGCCCGACTGCGCACCGCGGACGGCCACTTGGAGCGCAGGCACGAGCATTGGGAATCCGCGGTGTTCGAAGCGCAGACCGCCGCCGCGTCGATTCTCGGCCGCCCGCTGCCGGAGCACGGTGCGAGCTGGTTCTGGACCGACCGCTACGGGGTTCACGTCGAATGCGTCGGCTCGATGACGGCCGAGGGAAACACCATCATCCGACCCGCCGGTGACGGCAATCCCGACATTGTCTTCCGACTGAACCCGGACGGGACCATGGCCGGTTGCGCCGCCTACGACAACGGCATGGCCGTCCGCGCGGCCCGACGGATCATCGACCGCGGCATCGTCGCGGACCCGGAGAAACTCGCTGATCCGGGAATCAACATCAAGAAACTCGCCCGGTGACCGACCGGACGCGGAGAAGGAGAACACCATGACCGACTACCTGCGGCGCGAAGACATCACCGTCGGCGAGCGCGTGGACCACGCCCTCTACTACGAACTCGTCAACTTCTACAACGACGAGGCCGACCTCCTCGACGAGGGGCGGTACGTCGACTGGCTCGAACACTTCGCACCCGACCTCTACTATTGGGCCCCCACCCGGACGAACCGGCTCCGCCGCCAACAGGCACTCGCGATCGCCGGGCCAGACGAGGCAGCATTCTACGACGAGACCCACGATTCCCTGGCCTGGCGCATCCGCCGCTTCGACTCCGGAATGGCCTGGGCAGAGGACCCGCCGTCCCGAACCCGGCACCTCATCACCAACCTGAGTGCCCGACACGCGAGCGGCGAAGACGAACCCGACATCATCGAGGTCCGAACGAACTTCCTCGTGTGGCGGACCCGACTCGAACGCGAACGCGACATCTTCGTCGGCACGCGCACGGATCTCCTCCGTCGGACCGACGAGGGCTTCCGGATCTTCGACCGCCGGATCCTCCTCGACATCAACGTGCTGCCGAGCAAGAACATCTCCACGTTCTTCTAGAGAGGAGACACCATGACACCCGGCAGAACGACACTGATCACCGGCGCCGGCTCCGGACTGGGGGCGGCCCTGGCCGCGCGCTTCGCACGGGAGGGCTCCAACGTCGCGGTCCTCGACATCGACCTGGACAGGGCTCGGGCCGTCGCCGCGGACATCGAATCCAACGGCGGATCCGCGCTCCCCCTCGCCGCCGATGTCCGGACACCGAAGGACCTGCACGCCGCGGTCGATGAGACCATCGGTACCTTCGGGCGCCTCGACACAGTCATCCCCAACGCAGGGATCTGGGACTATCAGCGCTCCCTCACCCGCCTGGACGGCGAGGAACTCTCAGCCATGTTCGACGAGATCTTCGCCGTCAACGTCAAGGGCTATCTTCTCACCGTCGAAGCAACCTGGCGGGAACTCGTCAAGACCCGCGGCTCAATCGTGATGACCCTGTCCAACGCGTCCTTCTACGCCGACGGCGGCGGTCCGGTTTACACGGCCAGCAAGTTCGCCGACCGAGGACTCATGCTCGAGTTCGCCCACGAACTGGCGCCCAAGGTCCGCGTCAACGGTGTCGCCGTCGGCGGAATGCAGACCGATCTCCGCGGCCCCAAGGCGATCGGTCTCGACTCCCGGAGCTTCTCCGACACCATCGGACGCCGCTCCGGCACCTCAAACCCCTACATCCCGCTCCACGACATCTCCACGGATCCTACGGGATTCACCGGCCCCTACGTCCTGCTCGCGTCACCCACCGACGCCGGTGCAGTCACGGGCGCCATCATCAACGCCGACGGCGGAATCGCCGCCCGAGGCTTCAGAAACTCAGCAGGAGGCGATGACCTGTGATGATCACGGGAGTCCACCACAGTTCCGAGAAACTCGACGTCAACCCCTGTTCCCAGATCCTCCGCCACGCCCTCTACCAGCCCGAAGAGGTGGCGGTCGTCTACGAGGACGAGTCCACCAGCTACGCGGACCTGGTCGCGGAGACCCGCGTCTGGGCCGCCCACCTCGATGAAGCCGGTGTCAGGCAGGGCGACCGCGTGGCGTTCCTGGGAATGAACTCGAAGTCCTTCGTCCTGACGATGCTGGCCAGCTGGTGGCTCGGTGCCACCTTCATGCCCTTCAACTTCCGGCTCTCCGCACCGGAGGTCACCCAGCTGCTGCTGCAGGGCACCCCGCACACCATCGTCGTGGAGGGCAGCCACCTCGACATGGCCAGGCACATCTACGGAATCGACAGGCACCACGTGCTCGTCATCGACGATGACCCGCACGCGGCGGCCGACGGCGACATACCGATCTACTGGAAGCGAACGTCCTGCGCGCTGCCGGATCTCGACACGACAATGGTCACCCGCCCACGCCCGATGACGATGGCGGACCTGGCGCTACTGCTATTCACCTCCGGCACGACGGGGCTCCCCAAGGGCGCCCAGCTCACCTTCGGCAACCTCTGGTGGAATGCCATCAACGTCGACACGATGGTCGACTCGCGCCCGGGTGACACCACGCTCGCGACCGCACCGTTGTTCCACGTCGGGGCATTGAACTCCTTCGCGATCCGGGCTCTCGTCCGCGGAAACAGACTGCTCATCCACCGCCACTTCGACCCCGCCCGGGTACTGCGGGATATCGACCACTACCAGGTCGGGTCGGCGTTCCTCGTCCCCGCACAACTCGACGCGATGTACTCCCACCCAGACTTCGCGAACTCCGAATTGAAGACGCTCCGAGCCACGATCTGCGCGGGCGCACCCGTACCCCCGGTCCTCATCCGTCGATACCTGGCCAAGGGCGTCAACGTGCAGCAGGCCTGGGGATTGACCGAGACCGCCCCGTTCGCCACCTATCTCCCGCCCCGGATGACCGAGCAGAAGGCAGGCTCCTGCGGGATCCCGATGCCTTATACAGAGATCAAACTGGTCAACCCCGACACCGGCGAAGAAGTGAAGAACGCCGGTGAGACCGGTGAACTGTGGGTCCGGGGTCCGAACGTCGCCACCGGATACTGGAACAACCCCGAAGCCACCGAGAAGGCCTACACCGCGGGCTGGTTCCACTCCGGTGATCTCGGGAGCAAAGATGAAGACGGATACTACTACATCATCGACCGACTCAAGGACCTCATCATCACCGGTGGCGAGAACGTCTACTCGGCGGAGGTGGAGCGCGTCCTCGCCGAAATTGACGGTGTCCGCGGAAGCGCCGTCGTCGGACAACCCGACCCGAAGTGGGGTGAGATCGTGGTCGCGGTCATCGAATCGGAATCGGGCCATGAGTTCTCGCTCGAGGAGGTGCGTGACCACTGCGGGCATCACCTCGCCCGGTACAAACTCCCGAAGCGAGTGATCATGGTCGATCAAATCACACGCAACTCCGCCGGAAAGGTCGACAAGATCGCCATCCGGCAGATCGTCCGCGATTCGAAGGAGCAGGAGCAGTGAGCGCGGTCCACATCTCCCGGTCTCCACTCCGCCACACTTACCCCTACGGTAGCGACGACATGGAGCTGCCGTTCGGGACGGTCGAGTCGATGCGCACGGGTGTGGGCGAGGTTTTCGCCGCGCACCCGGAGTGTCGGCGGATAGTCATCGCAGTGCCGGAAGGAGACCTCATGGCCATCTCCGAGTGCGAGGCAGCGGGTCTCCGCTACGTCGTCGACGTCGAGACCCGAGAAGGCGCCGACGTATCCCTCATGGTCGCCGAGCCTGACTGGCTCACCCGACAGTCCACCGACATCTCTGAACTGGATCTGAAATGAACTTCACCGAACAATGGGAACGTTTCTACGCAAAAGTAGACGACGTCGCTGTTACGCTCAAGCTGTACCCGGTGTCCGGCGACAAGGAACACGTCACCGTGGGCATGCCGCTACACAAGGCGATCACCCAACCCGCCGGGATGTTCTCCGCACCGGCACTCTTCGGGCTCGCTGACATCACCGGAACATGGCTCGCGATGCAGCAGGTCGAGCCGGGGGTGTTCCCGCTGGCTGTCTCCTCCTCGGTAAACGTGGTGTCGAACACGCGGGAGGGGGACGCCGTGGCAACCGCCGAGATCGTCCGCGCCGGTCGTACCGTGATCGTCACGGACACCACGGTACGTTCCTCCGTTGACGATTCCGTCCTCGCGAAGGTGGTGACCACTTACACGGTTCCGCGAGGTAGGTAATTTGGAAATCGTTAACCTCAGTGCAGGTCGCACTTCTCCACCTTGGGGTTGACCATCCGGACGCCCCACAGGGAGAACAGCGAGATGGTGATGAGGTAGACGCCGATGGACAAGGACGTCCCGGTCTCGTTCAGCAAGAGCTGCGCGATCATCGGGGCGAATGCACCTCCGATGATGGATCCCGCCGCGTATCCGATGGAGATGCCCGAGAGCCGGACTTTCGCAGGGAACATCTCGGCGTAGAGCGCGGCCTGTGGTCCGTAGGTGGCGCCGAGAAGCTGCCCGAGGATCACCACCGCGAGTCCGAAAAAGAACACGTTGGCGGTGTCGATCATGATCCACATGGGGATGGCGAACAGTGCCATGATGATGTAGCCCCAGGTGAACACGTTCCGTCTACCGAGCCGGTCGGAGAGAGCACCCCAGAGGATGGTGCCGACGGTCCAGGATACGGCTCCGGCCAGGGATATAAATAGAACCGTTGACCGGGGCATTCCCAGTATTTTCGCCCCGTAGGAGCTGAAGAAGGCGATCGCCAGGTAACCGGCTGCGTTGTCTGCGGCGAAGATCATGGCGCAGAGGATCACCGGTTTCTTGTGCCCGGAGAAGAGAACCTTCAGGGGCGCCGAGGATTCCTTCTGAAGTTTCTCCAGCTCGGCGAAGACCGGGGATTCCTCGCACATTTTCCGGATCAGGTAGCCGATGATGATCATGACCACCGATGAGAGGAACGGGATGCGCCAGCCCCAGGACTCAAACTGCTGGGGTGTGGTGATCGTGGTGAGCACGAGCATGAACAGGGTCGCGAGGATCATGCCGCACGGCACACCTACTTGTGGAAAGGAACCGAAGTAGCCGCGTCGGTGGACGGGGGCGTGTTCGACAGCAAGGAGTGCGGCACCGCCCCACTCACCACCTGCGGAGAAGCCCTGGAGGAGTCGGAGGCCGATGAGGATAAGGGGGGCGGCCATGCCGATCTGTTCGTAGGTGGGCAGGAAACCGATGGCGACGGTAGCACCCCCCATTCCCAGCAGGGTGAGGGTGAGCACGAATTTCCGGCCTTTCCGGTCCCCGAGGTGTCCGGCGACAACGGCGCCGAGGGGACGGACGAGGAAGGACAGGCCGAGGGATGCCCAGGAGACGATTTGTGCCAGGGCCGGTGAGTTGTTGCCTGCGGGGTTGAAGAACTGGGAGGCGAAGATCAGGCCTGCGGCTTGCGCGTAGATGAAGAAGTCGAACCATTCGACGGTCGTTCCGACCATCGAACCGGCAAGAACCTTCTTGTGTTCTTTTGTCAGTGGACCGGAGAAGGAGTTCTTGGGTTGCCCGGTCGTGATATTGGTCGTCATGGTGACCTTCCTGGCGGGTGAGAGGGATGGTGTCCCGGTGGGCGATCAGTCTTTGGGCCGGTTATCGACGAGGCGCTTGGCTTTTCCTTCACCACAGTCGACGTGGTCGTGGATCTCGACGATGACGCTGATGCCGATTCGATTCTTGATCTGGCGGACGAGGTGATTTCTGGACTGTTCCCTTTCCTCGCTGGTTCGGTCCGGTGCGGATTCCACGAGCAGGCGCAGTGCGTCCATTCGTCCCTTGCGCTCAAGAACACACTGGTAGCGGGGGCGCAGGTTCGTGTCCTCGGTAATGAGCTCCTCGAATTGGCTGGGGAAACAGTTGACTCCGCGGAGGATGATCATGTCGTCGTTGCGGGCGGAGATGCGTTGCAGGCGGCGCATGGAGCGTGCGGTTCCGGGCAGCAGGCGGGTGAGGTCGTGGGTGCGGTAGCGCACGACCGGGAATGCCTCCTTCGTTAGCGGGGTGATGATGAGCTCGCCGAATTGTCCGTCGGGGACCGGCTGGAGGGTTTCGGGGTCCACGATCTCCGGGTAGAAGTGGTCTTCCCAGAGGGTCAAGCCGTCCTTTGTCTCCACGCATTCCTGGGCGACGCCGGGACCCATGATCTCGGAGAGTCCGTAAATGTCGGTGGCGTCGATGCCCAGTCCGTCCTGGAGCTCACGGCGCATGCCCTCACTCCAGGGTTCCGCGCCGAAGATTCCGTGGGTGAGAGAGGTGGTTGCCGGGTCGATGCCCTCTTTCCGCATCTGGTCGAGCACGTTGAGCATGTATGACGGGGTGGCCATGATGGCATCCGGCTTGAAGTCCTGGATGATCTGGATCTGGCGTTCCGTCATGCCGCCGGAGGTGGGGATGGCGGTGGCTCCGAGCTTCTCGACGCCGTAGTGCGCGCCGAGTCCACCGGTGAAAAGGCCGTAGCCGAAGGCGACCTGGACCTTGTCGCCGGGGCGGACGCCACCTGCACGCAGTGAGCGGGCGACGAGATCGGCCCAGGTCTCGATGTCTCGGCGGGTGTAACCGACGACGGTGGGTAGCCCGGTGGTGCCGGAGGATGCATGGACGCGAACCAATTGGTTGCGGCCCACGGCAAACATACCGAAGGGATATTCGGCGCGGAGGTCGTTTTTGTCGGTGAACGGGAAGAGCGCGAGATCGGCCAGCTCGCGGAAATCGTCCGGGTGAACGCCCTTCTTGTCGAAAGCACGACGGTAGTGCGGGACGTTGTAGTAGGCGTGCCGCAGGGTGTTCTTGGCGCGGGCGGTCTGTAGCGCGGTGATCTCGTCGCGGGAGGCGAATTCAATGCCGGTTTCCGGGCCGTGGATCGTGGATGTGATGTCGTACAGGGAGGTCACAGTCGATTCTCTTCTCTGGGTGGGGGCCTGCGACACGGATTTCGGTCGTAGACCGTCAGATGGAATCCCTCGCTGCACCGACGGGGAGTGCCGTGGCGGTGGGGCGCGCGGGGAGATTGGCGGGTGTCCGGGGTTCAGCGGCGAGAGCAGCGAACCCCCATTTACCGACCACTTGGTCAGTTTGTGTGATCCACGATACATAGAGAGGGTGATACGGACCACTCTTTTTCCAGAAATTCCCGAATCAACCACAAAACCACCCCCGAACAGCAATCCTAAAGATCGCCAAAAATGGCCAGACAAATGCGAATACTCTGCACTTCACACGTGTCCCGACCACCCCCACACACAGCAGATGAGCGAACCCCTCAACCGCAGGACCCGACGGAAAAGGAATCAGGAGCGCGGAACGAGTCCGCCGAAAGCCATCTTCCCGATCAGTTCCGCCAACTCTTCCGGAGATAGATCACCATTGGGGCGATACCACTCCACCAGGGAGTTGACCATGCCGAAGAGTAGGCGCCCGACCGTCGGCGGATCGACATCTGCACGAAGGTCCCCGTCCGCCTGCGCACCGGAAACCAGGTCAACGACGGTTCGCGTGTAGGCGCGTCGTCGATCCATTGCACGGAGCTCCACATCGGAGTTACCCCGGAGCCGGAGAAGCAGAGTCACGGAGGGCGCCTCCGCACAAAGCGCAAGGGTGGTGCCACGAACCAGGAGGCGCAGCCGTTCCATATCAGTCCCATCGAACTCCGTAACCTCGTCGATAACCCCACCGAGCGCCCCCAACGCGTGATCGAGAGCCTCTCCGAGCAGTTCTTCCTTGGACGAGACATGGTGATAGAGCGCAGACTTCGTCACCCCGAGACGATCCGCGAGCGCCCCCATCGACGTCGCTTCATAACCTGCAGCATTGAATGCATCGACTGCCGCGCGCAGTATGTCCTCCCGCGAATACCCGGGACGCCCCCGACCACCGCCCGATTCCAGCACAGCCCGACCCCGTCGCATCTCATCCGCCTTCCGGTACCACCACCGATACATTCCACCCCAGGTCAGAGTATTGGATGCCGGTGGCAACCGCCACCAGCCAAGACCGGTGGAAACCATCCCAACACCGGACACCATCCCCTTTCGCAGGCGAGGGTGACAGGGGTGAGTCGCAGATCACAAAAGCCATTGACACACATCACACTCGTTCATATACTGACCGAACGATCAGTTTTTCAGACATGCAATCGTCGGGCACCGGCCTCCAGCCGCCAGACCGCCCCGCACCAGCGGCGAACGCCGCACCGTCACCCGCAGCATCTCGAACACGCCCGGACACTCTGCGGGACTCCGAAGGAGAACACCGTGACATTCCCCGCCACCCCCCGAACCAGCACCACAAACCCCGTGACCAACAACGAGGGCCAGCAGCATTTCGACCGGATCATCACCGAGGATTCCCGCATCGAACCCACCGACTGGATGCCGGACGGTTACCGCCGCACACTCACCCGACAGATCTCCCAGCACGCCCACTCGGAGATCATCGGCATGCAACCCGAGGCGAACTGGATCACCCGCGCCCCCTCCCTCAAGCGGAAGGCCATCCTCATGGCCAAGGTCCAGGATGAAGCCGGACACGGTCTCTACCTCTATTCCGCTGCGGAAACCCTGGGCACTGGCCGTGACGAACTCGTCGAACAGCTACTCACCGGGCGTGCCAAGTACTCGTCGATCTTCAACTACCCGGCGCGGACCTGGGCCGACATCGGGGCCATCGGCTGGCTCGTCGACGGCGCAGCGATCTGCAACCAGGTTCCTCTCTGCCGCTGCTCCTACGGCCCCTATGCTCGGGCAATGATCCGGGTCTGCAAGGAGGAGTCCTTCCACCAGCGCCAGGGCTGGGAGATCCTCTACTCCCTGTCCCACGGCACCGAGGCGCAGAAACAGATGGCGCAGGAGGCGATCAACCGCTTCTACGGACCTGCACTGCAAATGTTTGGGCCTCCGGACGATGATTCCCCCAACTCGCGGCAGTCGATGGCATGGAACATCAAGCGTTTCTCCAACGATGAGCTGCGCCAGCGGTTCGTCGACATGATCGTCCCGCAGGCCGAAGCACTCGGGCTTCACTTCGAGGATCCCGATCTCAGGTGGAACGAGGAGCGAGGTCACTACGACTTCGGTGAGCTCGACTGGTCCGAGTTCAAGGCCACCATAAAAGGCTCCGGTCCGTGCAATGTCCAGCGCCTCCAGAGGCGTCGGCAGGCGTTCGAGGAGGGCGCGTGGGTCCGCGAAGCCGCCGCCGCTTACGCCGAGAAAACCGCCGCAACAAGCCCGACGGAACGTGGCCTTCGCGTCGCCTGAGTCCGACCCACCACCTCGTATCTGATTCCCCCTCACCAGCCCAGACGAAAGAGGAACACCATGCCCGATTCCACCACCTGGCCCCTCTGGGAAGTCTTCGTCCGTTCTTCCCGTGGGCTCTCCCATGTCCACGCGGGTTCCCTCCATGCACCCGATGCAACGATGGCGCTACGCAACGCCCGGGACCTTTACACCCGACGCAACGAAGGCTCAAGCGTGTGGGTGGTCCCGTCCGATGCGATCACCGCCTCCGACCCGGACGCCAAGGGCGGCTTCTTCCAGTCCGCGCAGGGCAAGAACTACCGGCACGCCACCTATTACACGCGGAGCGAAGGGGTGAAGCACCTGTGAGTACACCGAACACTGACACCGCAACGCATCACTGGATGGGTGATGCCATCACAGCCGAGGACATCCAGGCCTCGGGTGCGATCGCTTCCGATCCCGTCGCCCGTTACGCGCTGATGCTCGGGGATGACTCCTTGATCCTCGCCCAGCGTCTGGGATGGTGGGTTTCCCGCGCTCCGGAGATGGAGGAGGATATCGCCCTCACGAACATCGCCCTTGATCTACTCGGCCACGCTCGATTCCTGCTCTCCTACGCCGGCACCGCGTGGGGCAAGACGGAAGACGATCTCGCGTACTTCCGTTCCGAGGAGGAATTCCGTTCCTGCCGACTCGTGGAACAGGAGAACGGGGACTTCGCCCACACCATCGCCAGGCAGTTGCTCTTCTCCTACTACGCCTACGGTCTCTACACCCGTTTGCAGGATTCCACGGATGAGACGCTGTCGGCCATCGCAGAGAAGGCCATCAAGGAGGTCGAGTATCACGTCGACCATTCCAGCCAGTGGCTCCTGCGGCTCGGTCACGGTACCGAGGAATCGCATCGCCGGATGCAGACCGGGTTGAACTACATGTGGCCCTACCTCGATGAACTCTTCGAAGATCTGCCCGTGCACGCGGAACTCAAAGGAATCGCCATCCCCCCGTCAACGTTGCGGGAGGAGTTCGATGGACGGATCGCCCACATCGTCGCCGAGGCTGGCCTGGAGATCCCCGATTATCCGCAGGCCCGGTCCGGCCAGCGCACCGGGCGGTTCTCCGAACACCGTGGCTTCATCCTCGCAGAGATGCAGTGGTTGGCTCGTCAGCATCCGGGCGCGACCTGGTGATTACCGTGTCCGCAACGAACACGAACACCGTCCATCCGCTCCGACCGGAGGACCCGGCCGCTGCGCTGCTGTGGGACACGGCATCGACTGTCCCGGACCCGGAGATCCCCGTGGTCTCCATCGCTGACCTCGGGATTCTGCGTGACGCGCGTTTCGACGGCGAGATCCCCGTCATCGTGATCACCCCGACGTACTCGGGGTGCCCCGCGATGGGCACGATCACCGCGGACGTCACCGCCGCGATCACCGGGGCCGGTTATCCCCGTCCCCGTATCGAGACCGTTCTCCGGCCCGCCTGGTCCACCGACTGGATCACCGAACTGGGGAAACAACAGATGCGTGAATACGGTATCGCGCCTCCCATAGCTCGGGAACGAAGCACCGGCCCCATCCCCATCACCCTCACCCCGGCGGTACGGTGCCCGCTCTGCGGCTCAATGAACACCACAGAATCCAGCCGTTTCGGCTCCACCTCCTGCAAGGCGCTCTACTCCTGCCGGGAGTGCCACGAGCCGTTCGATTACTTTAAGGGGCACTGACTTGTCCACCACCACAACCGGAACCCGACGGAAAACCTCCTTCAACCCCCTCGAAGTCACCCGTGTCCGGCGCTTGACCGAGGACTCCGTCGAGGTCACGTTCACTGTTCCCGAGCACCTCGCCGACGACTACAACTACATGCCTGGACAGTATGTGGCGCTACGGGCCGACATCGACGGGCGGGAGGTGCGTCGCTCCTATTCCATCTGTGACATCCCCCGTCGCGGAGTGATCCGCGTGGCGGTGAAGAAGACTCCGGGCGGCGTGTTCTCCACCTGGGCAAATGAGATCCTGGAGCCGGGGTTCACCATCGATGTGATGAATCCCCAGGGGGCGTTCACCTCCAAGGTGCACACCACCTCGATGAATGATCCGGAAGGGATCGCGGAACGCGCACGGGACACGGAGCGCACGACCGCGACCGCAACCCACCTCGTCGCCGTCGCGGCGGGCTCCGGCATCACCCCGATCATGGCGATCGCGCAGACCGTCCTCGCCGCGACCGATAACGCCACCTTCGAACTCGTCTACGCCAACAAGGGGTCTGGCGACGTGATGTTCGCCGAGGAACTCGGCGATCTCAAAGACCGCTACCCCACCCGTTTCGCCGTGCACCACGTTCTCTCCCGGGAGAGCCGCGTGAATCCACTGTTCTCCGGGCGTATCGACGCCGAAAAGCTGCAGTTGCTGCTGGGCCGGGTTTTGCAGCCGGAGCACGTCGACGAGTGGTTCCTCTGCGGACCCTTCGAACTGGTGCAGCTCTGCCGGGACACACTCACGGACACGGGTGTCGACGCCGAGAAGGTCCGTTTCGAATTATTCACCACCGGGCAGTCCACCTCCGGTCCGCAGCCGGGCCAGACCGGCCGCGCCGTCGAGGCCGATCCGGAGGGCGACAACTATGCCATCGAGTTCCGCCTGGATGGGCTGAGCGGCACCGTCGAATCGCCGAAATCCGCCCGGGAGACGATCCTCAACGCCGCGCTGCGCAAACGTCCCGATGTGCCCTTCGCCTGCGCCGGCGGAGTCTGCGGGACCTGCCGCGCGAAGGTCGTCGCGGGTGAGTACGAGATGGACGAGAATTTTGCCCTCGAACCCGATGAGGTCGAACGCGGCTACGTACTGACCTGCCAGACCCGCCCCACCACGGATTCCATCACCGTCGACTACGACGCCTGACCCCTCACGAGGACTCCCCATGATCGAACTCGATTTCCACCCCGCCGGAGACACAACCGTCGCCGTGGTCACCCTGAACAACCCGAAGGCGATGAACGCTCTCGACTCCGCGGCAGTCAGTGACCTGGCCGACGCCTACACCCGAGCCGCAGACGAGGGCGTCCGCGCACTGCTGCTCCGCGGGGAGGGACGGGGGTTCTGCGCCGGGCGCAACATCGTCGGCATCGACCCCGCCACCGATGACGCCACCGCATACCTGGACCACGAGGTCACACCGCTGCTCAAGCAGATGGCCGCGTTCCCCGCCCCCACATTCGCAGCAGTCCAAGGCGCATGTCTCGGCGTCGGGCTGGGGCTCGCACTGGCCACCGACATCGTCTATGTCGCCGACGACGCCAAGATCGGTTCCCCCTTCGCCAACCTCGGCGCGACCCTTGATTCGGGCGGGCACTGGCTGTTCGTCGAGCGGTTGGGCCCCCACCGGGCAATGGATCTCATCGTCACCGGGGATCTGATCAGCGGTCAGGAGGCGGTGTCCGCCGGTCTGTTTTCCAGGTCTGTCCCCGCCGAGGATCTGGATTCCTTCACTCGCGCCGCCGCCGAGCGTGCCGCCTCCGGTGCGACGAAGGCGTTCCTCGCGTCCCGCGAACTCGTCCGCATGATCCGTGACGAACGTGTCGGTCTCTGGGAATCCGTGCACGCCGAGAACATCGCCCAGGGCGAGCTCTGTTCCTCCGCCGACTACGCCGAGGGTTTCGCGGCGTTCAAGGCAAAGCGGCACCCCACGTTCCACGGGTACTGATCCCTGCCCGGTCACCGCACAACCCGCCCGATCACCCAGGAGAAACTATGACCGCACCACACCGTGACTCCGCGTTCATCGTCACCGGTAAACGCACACCTGTCGGCCGCTACGGCGGCGCACTGTCCACCGTCCGGCCTGATGACCTCGCCGCCCTGTGCCTCCGCGCTGTCGTCGAGGATGCCGGGATCCCGCCGGAGGCGGTCGATGAGGTGATCCTCGGCAACGCCAACGGCGCGGGTGAGGAAAACCGCAACGTCGCCCGACTCGCCTGGCTGCTCGCCGGATACCCGGACAGTGTTCCCGGCATCACCGTGAACCGGCTCTGTGCCTCCGGAATGTCCGCCATCACCCTCGCCGCGACCATGATCCGCGCCGGAGAGGCCGACATCGTCATCGCCGGTGGCGTCGAGTCGATGTCCCGCGCCCCATGGGTACTGGCGAAACCCGAGGGCCCGTTCGCGAAACCTGGGGAGATTGCCGACACCTCCATCGGCTGGCGTTTCATCAACCCCGTTCTCGCCGCGCGGGACAAGGCGACGTTCTCCATGCCGGAGACCGCCGAGGAGGTCGCCCGGGTCTGCGGGATCAGCCGCGCAGACGCCGACGCCTTTGCCGCACAATCACAGCAGCGTGCAGCGGCTGCCATCGATGCGGGGCATTTCGGCGACGAGATCATTCCCGTCGAGGTCACCGGACGTAAGGGAGCGGTGACGGTGGTGGACACCGATGAGGGCCCACGCCCGGGCACCACCACTGAAGTACTCGCCCGCCTGAAACCTGTCGTCACCGGAGGTGAGGTCGTGACGGCGGGCAACAGTTCCTCACTGAACGACGGCGCCTCAGCGGTGCTGGTGTGCTCCCGACACGCCGTTGAACGCTTCGGGCTGACCCCTCGTGCCCGGGTCGTCGGTGGCGCGTCCGCCGGTGTCGCACCTGAGATCATGGGCCTCGGCCCGATCCCTGCGACCCGGAAACTCCTCGACCGCATCGGCTGGGACATTGGCGATCTGGAGGCGGTCGAACTGAACGAGGCGTTCGCCACGCAGTCGCTGGCCTGCATCCGTGATCTCGGACTCGACTCGGAGATCGTCAACGCGTGGGGCGGGGCTATCGCACTGGGACACCCGCTCGGGTCCTCCGGTTCCCGGATCGCCATCACCCTGCTCAACCGCATGGAGCACGAGGGGGCACGGCGTGGGCTGGCCACGATGTGCATCGGCGTTGGGCAGGGTGCAGCACTCGCCCTCGAACTGTGCGGGGAGGACCGATGACGTACACCACCCTCGACGTCTCAAGGCGCGCTGATCGGCTGGTCGTGGCGATGAACCGGCCCGAGGTGCGCAACGCTATCGACGACCAGATGGTCGCTGAACTGCACGAACTGTGCGGTGAACTGGAACGCGAACCGAAGATCCTGATCCTCACGGGCACCCGGGTCGACGGGCGCGGGATCTTCGCCTCCGGCGCGGACATCGAACAGTTGAAGGAGCGGTCGCGTGACGACGCCCTGCGGGGCATCAACTCGGCGATCTTCAACCGTATCGCCGCGCTCCCCATGCCGGTCATCGCCGCGTTGGATGGTTGGGCGCTGGGCGGGGGCGCGGAGCTCGCGCTCGCCGCCGATTTCCGGATCGCGACCCGGAATCTGAAGTTCGGCCAGCCGGAAACCGGTCTGGGCATCATCGCCGCCGCCGGTGGGCTGTGGCGGCTGAAGGAGATCATCGGCCCCACCGTGGCCAAGGAGATCCTGCTCGCCGGCCGGATTCTCGACGCCGGAGAGGCACTGGACCTGCACCTGGTCAACGAGGTCGTCGATGACCCGGAGGGGCTGATCGATGCGGCCGATGCCCTGGCCGACCGGATCGCGAAGCAGGATCCGCTGGCGGTCCGCCTGTCGAAGCAGTTGTTCGCCATGCCAGCCTCGGCGCATCCGGCCATCGACAACATCACCCAGGCCATCTGTTTCGAATCCGAACAGAAACACGTTCGTATGCAGGCGTTCCTCGACCGCCGAAACAACAAGTAGCCACGATTAGAACAAAGGAACCCTATGAACGACACACCCCGCATCCCGAATCGCGTCGGTGTCCTCGGCGGCGGACGCATGGGCGCAGGTATCGCCCATGCCTTCCTCGCCGCAGGCAGTACCGTCACCGTCATCGACATTAACGACGGCGCCGCCGCCGCTGCGCGACACCGTATAGAGAAGGCGGTTCACGGTTCCATCGAACGCGGAGCCCCTGGGCCTCCCTCGGAATGGCTCGACCGGTTGAGCTGTGGAACCGACCATGCCGACTTCACCGACTGTAACCTCGTCGTGGAGGCCGTGCCCGAAGATCCCAGGCTGAAAGCCGACGCCTTCGCCTCCATCCGGGAGCATGCACCGGACGCGGTGATCGCGACGAACACCTCGTCGCTGTCCGTGACGGAGCTGGCCGGTGCCGTCGACGGCTCCGGCAATGTCATCGGCCTGCACTTCTTCAATCCGGTCCCGGCGTCGAAACTCGTGGAGATCGTGGTCGCTGACACCACGGATGAACGCCTGGTGGACACCGCACGCGGCTGGGTCGAAGCGCTGGGAAAGACGCCCGTCGTGGTCCGGGACTCCCCCGGCTTCGCGTCCTCTCGTCTCGGTGTCGCCATCGCGTTGGAGGCAATCCGCATGGTGGAGGAAGGCGTGGCCAGCCCCCGTGACATTGATGCCGCCATGGTGCTGGGCTACAAGTTTCCAGTCGGGCCGCTGGAGCTGACCGATATCGTCGGCCTGGATGTCCGGCTCGGTATCGCCGACTATCTGCATTCGACACTCGGTGAGCGTTTCGCCCCGCCGCAACTGTTGAAGGACATGGTCACCCGGGGTGACTGCGGACGGAAGTCCGGCAGGGGCTTCTACGACTACTCCGACAGCTAGTCGCGCGGATCAATGATCGCGTTGGTCACCCGGATCGTCGACAGTCGCTTGCCCCCATCGTTGAGCACCACCACTTCATAGGTGGCCAGTCTCCGACCCAACTTGAGCGCAGTCGCGGTCGCGGTGGCGTAACCGGCGACACCGGACCGATGGTGGGTGGCGTTGATGTCCACACCTACAGCGATCTTCCCGAAGGATGAGGCGTAGATCAGGGCACCCCATCCGGCCACCGCTTCACCGAGGGCGATCATCGCACCACCGTGGAGCACCCCGTGGGACTGCCTGTTCCCGTCGATCGGGATTCTGGCGACAACCTTCTCGGCGGATTGTTCCAGCACCTCAATACCCATTTTTCGGTCAAATTCGCCGGGTGTGACGGTCCAGGGTTCGTACTGTTCATTCACGTTGTCCTCCACTGGTGGTTGTTGAACGGGGGTGCCCGAGTCCAGGAACCCCTCTTAAATGTGATCCACGTTATACTTTACCCTCGATGACCGACCGTTCGGTCAGTTATTTCCCATTTGTTTCCCCCTCCGCCAACCCCACTGAGGCACCACAGAGAAAGGTCCCCATGTCTTCCACCACACCACCCATCGTTCCCAGCTACCTCAACGGCGGTTGGGTGACCCCGGAGAACCCTGACGCCGTCCTCACCGCCACGGACCCCTCGACCGGCGATGCCGTGGCACGCGTCAGCGCAGACGGACTCGACATCGCCGGAGCCGTCGAGTTCGCACGCACCACTGGACAGCGGAGCCTGCAGCAGCTCACCATCCACGAGCGCGCCCTGAGAATCAAGCAGCTCGCGCTCCATCTCGACGAGTACAAGGCCGAACTGTACGAGCTGTCAACCCGCACCGGAGCCACGAAACGGGACAACGGCATCGACATCGACGGCGGCATCGGCACAATGTTCGTCTATTCCTCGAAATCCCGGCGCGAGCTGCCAAACTCGACGGTAATCGTCGACGGCCCCACCGAACAGCTCTCCCGCGATGGGTCCTTCATCGGCGGACACATCTACACCTCCATCCCCGGCGTGGCCGTGCAGATCAACGCCTTCAACTTCCCCGTCTGGGGCATGCTGGAGAAGTTCGCACCCGCGTTCATTGCCGGTGTCCCGACAATCGTGAAGCCGGCACCACAGACCGGCTACGTCACCGAACGCTGTGTCCGACTCATGGTGGAGTCCGGTCTCCTGCCCGAGGGGTCCCTGCAGTTGATCTCCGGCGGGAGCGTCGACCTCCTGGAACACCTGGACTACCGCGACCACCTCGCCTTCACCGGCTCCGCACGGACGGCGAACATCCTGCGCTCCCACGACGCGATCCTGAGCGGCGGGGTCCGGTTCACCGCCGAGGCGGATTCCCTCAACGCCGCGGTCCTCGGGCCGGACGTCACCCCGGGCTCCCCCGAGTTCACCGCCTACATCCGCTGCCTGTTCGGGGAACTCGTCGCCAAGGCCGGCCAGAAGTGCACCGCTATCCGCCGCGCCATAGTACCCATTCCCTTCGTCGGCACCGTCGCCAACGCACTCGGCGCCATGATCGCGGAGAAGGTCACCGTCGGCGCGCCGGACGCGGAGGGCACCACCATGGGGCCACTGGTCTCCACGGAACAGTGCGACGCTGTGATCAATGCCCTGTGCGAACTGATCGCGGCAGGCGCTACCGTCCACACCGGCGGACCACAGACCGCCGAGGGCGCATTCCTCAACCCGACGATCCTCACGTTCGATCCCGCGACCGCAGCCGATCCCGGGGCCGCGGTCCACTCGACCGAGGCGTTCGGCCCGGTCGTTTCGATTCTGGGTTATGACACGCTGGATGACGCCATCCGGTTGACCACGTACGGTCGCGGCTCACTCGTGGCCACCCTGTGCGCTCACGAACCGGACACCGTCCGCGACTTCACCCGGGGGATTGCCGCCCACCACGGGCGTGTGCACCTGCTCGACCGTGACGACGCCCACACCTCCACCGGCCACGGGTCCCCCATGCCGCACCTCGTGCACGGCGGCCCTGGCCGCGCCGGTGGCGGCGAGGAGCTGGGCGGTGTGCGCGGCGTGAAGCACTACATGCAGCGTAGCGCGGTCCAGGGCACCCCGAACCACCTCACCGCCGTCACCGGAATCTGGCACACGGGCGCCGATGTCCAGCGGGTGACCCGCGCGGACGTGGACAACGGGACCGGTATCCATCCGTTCCGTAAGTCCCTCGCGGAAATCCGTGTCGGCGACCAATTCGCCTCCGACCTGCGTACCGTCACACTGGACGACATCACGGCCTTCGCAGAGGAGACCGGAGACAGATTCTACGCCCACACCGACGAGGAAGCCGCCGCCGCCAATCCCTTCTTCCCCCGGCGCGTCGCCCACGGCTACCTCCTGGTCAGTTGGGCCGCCGGGCTGTTCGTTGATGCCGCCCCCGGCCCAGTCCTGGCCAACTACGGACTGGAGAACCTCCGGTTCCTCACCCCGGTCACCTACGACGACTCCATCCGGGTGGAACTGACCGCCAAGCGGATCACGCCACGCGTCACCGACGACTACGGCGAGGTCTGCTGGGATGCCATCCTGTACAACCAGAACGACGAGGTCGTGGCCACCTACGACGTCCTCACACTGGTGGCGAAGGAGCGTTGATCAGTGGTAGTTCACTGACGATCCGGGGCGCCTCATTAGGCCGCGTGTTCAATGACCCCACGGAGCTGCACGAACGAATAAGACCTCATCGCGGCTCAGTGGGAAAGCACACATCCGCTCACGGGCTGGCGGTGAAGAGCCGCTCCGGCCGCTCCCAGACACGAACGATCCTGGTTGGGACAGGGGTACCCGAATCCGGACAGATGACACGGTAATCACACCGCTGCTATTCTCGTTTTTGATCAAGAAGTTCGACGTCAAGTCCCCGGCTCGTCGACTGGCAACCGCGTATCGCGCTCGGTGCCCCCGGTGGAAGATCCGCCACAGGACACATCTGTCTAGTGGAAGTATGCGACTATCTCAAGGAGTTCACATGAGTGAGCACACCAACCCCGAACATCGGAACATCACCAGCACCCCGGACTATCTGCCGGAGCTGGGAGCCACCGCGCTTCCTTCCGGATGCACGCTCTACGGCACCGGGCATTCGGTGCACTGGATCAGAATGAACCATGCCGCGAGTGGGGACTGGGAACCCGCCGTCATCCTCGGGGCCAGGGAGAACCATCTCATCTTCACCCACGGGGACACGAAGGAACGGCGGTGGAACCACGATCCGGAGCGCCTGCGGGCCATCGCAGACCTCGTCATGCTGGAGCCTGACGCGGAAGTCCTGTGGTCAGACCGGTACAGCATCCTCAAGGTGACCATCGGCACCAAAGCCTGGTTGTTGGGTCTCGATGAACACGACGGTTCCCCCTGCCAGAAGCAATAGCAGCCTTCCCCCGACATAGCAGGCGCGTACACCACTGTCCGGTGTTCGGAATCCACGAACAAGATCGGGGGTAGCGGAGATTCCCTCATCCACATTCCATCCCACATCCGGGATACCGCTCCCCCTCAGACGTGTCGACGACAGTCCTGGGCGAGAGAAACGCTGAACTGGACTATACCCGCAGGAAATACAACCAGTTTCCGGAACGGCGGGGCCGACGGTTGCCCACTACCGACAACGAACTCCACGCAGCGTAGCGCTCGCCTCCCACATCATGGGAACCACATTTAAAGATACCACCATGGCGACATTCGGCTAACGGGTGTAGTTCCGGGGGTGCCTCTGACGAGGGATGATCCCGGAGGATGCTCCCCCACCCCACTAGGCCTTGCCACAGCCCGTAACCTGAGTCGTGAGCCAGGCCACTTTCCAACCACCCGTAGGTGAATCCCGGAGTTTTCCCGTCTCGGTCGGCCCGACACCACGGCAGCCCGCCCACACCACCTCCGACAGACCCACAAAGGAGCACCATGACCCAATCCGGCAGCAGCGGCTACACTGTCTCGGACTACCTGTTCGACCGGCTCGCGGAGATCGGCATCAACCACATCTTCGGTGTCCCCGGCGACTTCAACCTCAAGTTCCTGGACACCGTCACCGCACACGATCGCCTGACCTGGGTCGGCAATTGCAACGAGCTGAACGCCGGATACTGCGCCGACGGCTATGCCCGACTCAAGGGTGCCGCGGCGATGGTCACCACCTTCGGGGTGGGCGAGCTCTCCGCGATCAACGCCACCGGCGGCTCCTACGCCGAGTATGTCCCGGTCCTCCACATCGTCGGGGCACCGGTCACGGAGATCCTCACCTCCCGGAAGAAGATCCACCACAGCCTCGGCGACGGGGTGTTCACCCACTTCTATGAGATGGCCGGTCACGTCACCTGCGCACAGGCGTGGCTCACGCCGTCGAATGCGACGAGTGAGATTGACCGCGTGATCACCGAGATGCTCGCACAGCGCCGCCCGGCGTACCTCGTACTCTCCCCCGATGTCGCCGCCGCCGAGGTGTACCCGTCCGATGAGCCCCTGGAAATCGACATCGCCCGGAAGCGGTCCTCCAGCGCCGCGCTCAAAGCCTTTGAACGGGCCGCGACAGAATTCCTCGACGGCCACTCCGCCACGGTGCTCGGCGACCTGCTCGTCCACCGCGTGGGCTGCATCGGGAACTTCGACCGGATGATCAACGCCAACGACCTCCCCTACGCCACACTGACATGGGGCAAGACTCTCGTCGATGAGCGCAGTGACCGTTTCGCCGGAATCTACATCGGTGCCGCCTCCTCACCACGCGCCAAGGACGCGGTGGAGAACGCAGAGCGGCTGATCACCATCGGCGTGGAGTTCACCGACTCCACCACCGCCGGGTTCTCCATGAACCTCGGAGTCGAGCGGGTCCTGGACATCTCACCCACCCAGTCCACCATCGGAGGCCGCACCTTCGCGCCGCTGCAGATGGGTGACGCAATCGACGCCCTGGCCCGCATCCTCGCCGACACCGAGGTCACACCGCACGAACTGAAGGAACGTCACGTTCCCGCCGCACCCCACTCGGACCCGAACGAACCGTTGACCCAGAATGTTCTGTGGTCGAAAGTCTCCGAGTGGCTGCCCGAGGATTCCCTCGTCATCGCGGACCAGGGCACCAGCTTCTTCGGCATGGCCGACAGTCCGCTGCCCTTCGGCGTCAGCTTCATCGGCCAGTCACTATGGGCGTCGATCGGCTACTCCATCCCCGCGGCCCTGGGTGCCGGTATGGCGAACCGTGACCGGCGCATGGTCGTCCTCGTCGGCGACGGATCGGCACAATTGACGGTGCAGGAGATCGCCACCATGTTCCGCGAGGGCATCAACCCGCTGATCATCCTGGTGAACAACTCCGGCTACACCATCGAACGCGCCATCCACGGCCCCGACGAGGTCTACAACGACATCACCCCGTTCAATTGGCAGGACATCCCCCGCGCCTTCGGCGGCAACGAGGACAACTGCCTAGTCATCGATGCCCCGACCCCGGCGACCCTCGACGCGGCCCTGGAACAGGCCGACCGGAACCGCGACAAGCTCGTGATGATCGAGGTGCACACCGACCGCGACGACTACCCGCAGATGATGCGCAACTTCACCGAGACGCTCGGCAGGAAGGATTAGTCGACGGCATCCCGACGGCTCCACCACAGCGATGGTGGAGCCGTCGGCCGGCTTGCCCTCCCCACATTTTCTCCTTCCGCACTCTCCACTTCGCTGCTAAAATCAAGATGGCTCTACACTCCGTGCACCTTTTCCACCGGTCACGCCAACGAGTGCAGTCCCCGGTCCGGCAAAACGGACCCCTCCTCACACACCCGCCGCAGGACATCTCTGTCCCGGGCCCGGTTCGAGGAGGAGAACACATGAGCAAGTACACCGCCGATGGGGAAACCAACACCTACACCACCCCGGATTCACTTCCGGGATTCCCCGGCTTCGCCCCATCCTTCGACTGTGTTGAACACCGTTCCACGCACAGCCACGGGTACATTGCGTTGACTGCGCCCACCGATGAGGTCCTGGAGCCAGCCCGCATCATCGCCGTCGAAGGCCATTTCCTGACGTTCGCCCACCAGGACGCCGTCGAACGCCGTTGGACGCACAACGCCGAGCGTCTGCGCGCGGTCGCAGACATCGCAATGCTTGAGCCTGCCGCGCTGACTCTGTGGTCACCCGGTCGCCGCATGCTGAAAGTTGAGATCGGGGACATCGGGTTCCTGGTTGACCTACGCCAGGGCACACAGGTCGGCCGCTGCTGCCGCGACGACGACAGGTGACGATTCGGTGCCGCCCGACCCGGGCGGCACCCTGCGTTTTCCCAGCTTACACACAGTTTTCACCCCCACGCCCACCGCCCTTGCCTAATGAAAAAACCTCGCAGTAGGCTATTCCGGTCAACACTACCGGAAGGGTTTTTCACTTGAATTTCCATCGTCTGCGCACCGGCGGCACCCTCGCTGCTCTCGCCTGTTCATCCCTCGCACTCACCGCATGCAACCCCGTCGACTACATCAACTCCATCACCACAGCCACCGGATCCACCACCATCTCTTCCGAGTGGCGAGGCCTGGCCGATCGACTGACCTCGGGATTCAGCTCCGGGAGCAGTGGAATTGGGAGCAGTGGAACCCCGACAGCCCCGCCCCTCGCCACGATCGTCGGTGACACGAACCGCGACGGCCGGATCACCGACGCCGACCACGCGGGCAGGACAACGGCCAACGTCAACGAGGGCGCGATCTTCCTCGCGAACATCGACGATGATTCCGGGCGGTGCGCCTACTCCGCAGACACCTCCCGGGCGGAACTCGCTGCGTGCAATGACGCTGCCGACGATGTCGTCAACGGTGGGGCCGATGCTCTCGACCTGGCTCGCCTCGAGGTCAAAGCAACACGGGACCTGTCCGATTCTGCGGCCGCGACCCTGGCGTATGACACGAACCGGGCCCGCGTATTCCTTCTCACCGGTGACGGCTCATGGGCACCCGTGACAACCACCACCACGCTGAACGCAGAGCAGTTGCGCTCCGGTGCAATCCTCGGCGTTGAGGGGCTCGACGTGATGCGCAATCACGCCGAGTGGGACGGTCGACTCACCGTGACACTCACCACCACCGACGACGGGGCGTCGACAACAGACAACGTCCAGCTTCAGCAGGCCCCACTGCGCGCCCACGACCACACCCAGGATCTACGCACGGTGCTGACCCTGGACGATTCCTTCAAGGATGCCGCACCGTTCAATGCCCGTCTCGACGCCGCTCTCGGCGATGACGTCGAGCTCCGGAAGATCCCGGACATGGATGTCCAATGGCTGCAGGACGGAAGCGAGATCTTCTACACCGCACTCCCCGGTGCAGAAGGACCGCAGTACATGCGCGTCATCATGCGACTCGATCAAGGTGACGACGGACAGAACGCGATGTATCACCTACAGGGGCGGGATGTCGCCGTCGCCGAGGTCGACACAGACGGCAAGCACTCCGATTCCAGTGCGGGCGGCAACCTTGAGTTCCTACCCCCGACGCCCGCCCACCCGCAGGGCCGCGCCATCATCGGTGTCCGCCAGCACCCGGATCTGGTCGCCGATGATGATGGACACGATCACGGGGATGGCGGTGCACATGACCACCAGGACGACAACAGTCCGACGAATGAGCAGATCCTCTTCCTGGCCGCCCAGGGCTACACCGATCCGCTGATCCTGGACACCAGCTTCCTTGCGGTCGGACACGTCGACGAGTTCGTTCATGTTCTCCCAGCGGACAATGCCGCAGGTTTCAAGCTTCTGGTTGCCGATCCGCAACTAGGCAAGGTGATGCTTGAGGATCTCGTCGCAAATGGTCATGGTGACGTCCAACTGGTGGATCACCCGCAGGCCCGGACGACAGTGGCTGAAGCAACCGATGAGATGATGCAGCGCCAGCACGCGGTTGCCATCGAGGTGATGAACCGAAACATCGCCACGCTGAAGGCCGAAACTGGTCTGGGCGAGGAGGACATCATCCGGCAACCCGCCTGGTATCGGATGGATCTGCACGACGCTTACGACGCCACGAAGATCTACCCGATGGCATCCTTCACGCCGAACGCCGTCAACGGTATCGTCCGGGACCGAAAGACGTACCTCTCTCCAAAAACATACGGCCCCAACATCAACGGGACGGATGCGTTCGCTGACCACTTGACGAAGGAAATGGCTAAAGCTGGCTACGCGGTCATCTTCGTCGATGACTACGACTACCTCCACCGTGGAACCGGTGAGATCCACTGTGGAACCAACCAGATCCGCGCCATGAATCCCTGGTACAAGAAGTAGAGGGCGGCGCACCGGGCCGAATCCCCGCGCCCGGTGCGCCGACCTGCAGGCCCTGGGAGTGAGATGCAACCACACCGGAGTACCGGTCCACGGTTGCAGCCTCCACCACCCCGCGACGGCCGGACCCAGCGGCTTCGACCGGACCACGGATGGTGCCCGCGGATAGCCGGACGGGTCGTAGCTGGATCCCGGGGCACACCCCCGGCGACTGTGCCCCGGCTCGGAAGCGTCGGTCACTTCGCCTGATAGAACTCGGGGGCGCGGTCCCGGGACGGGTCCATCTGGACGTTCGTCACCAAGAACTCCCCACCGTCGTAGACCATCTGCGCTTTCATGAACCGCGTCGGGCAGCACGCACCGTCATTCGGCCCCGGCGCGTACCAGCTGAAGTTGACCCGGCCGTCCTGGATGGTGAGCTCATCGGCCGGGCCCCGGCCGGGATTCTCAACGACCTCGGATCGGGGTGCCGCGCCGAGATACTCCCCACCGTTGGTGTAGAAGACGAGGACCGACGGCCAGGGCACACCTCCGGCACTGCAGTAGATGTCGATCATCCCGTCATCGACACCGTCGCCAGTGACGTCGCCGATGACGATCGCCGGATCCGGGGGCGAGCCGTCCCACGGATCGACCCCGGCGATTTTCGCGAAACCGCTCAGCTGGTCCGCGACCGGGAGGACACCGTCGACCAGTTGGCCCGCATCGTGCCCGCAGACCGGGGGGATCCAGGCGTTCATGAGCTGCTCAGCTGACACGGGAAGCGCCACTGGTTTAGCCGGGCTCTCACTGGACGGCGCGCCCGCTGTCTCCGATTCCCCGTTGGGCGCAATCGTCCGGTGCCCGGTCGTCTGCGGGACATCCGCACCGCTGTCGTCGGTGGCTCCGGCGACGGTCGCCGTGTCGACAGCCGTACTCGGCTCGGCACCCTCATCGGCGCCGTTGCACGCCGACGCCGTCAGTGCCACGCCGAACAGTACAGCTCCCACTCGTCTGATTCTCATTGTGAACGCCCCTCGCGGTGGTCGGATCAGTGGAGTTCCGGACGGATCATCCGTTTCTCAAGTGTAGGAGCAGCGAGGTGCCTCGAAGTGGAATCTTCGCGCTCCCACCCCGATCAGTGGTCACCCACTCGAAGCGGCGCGCCCTCAGCGGGCGGGTGGACAGGCCGTCTGCTGTGCCCGTCTCGTCAGGGCGCCTGTGCGATGAACCTCGTGGCAGCGAACACCACCTCGACCGTGACCGGCAGGCCCGCCACTAGACCGCGCCGGATCAAGAGGCCCCTGTGAACTTCGGAGGACCACCCGGACAGGCGTCTGTGGGCCAGTATTGGAGGCATACTCAGAGTTAAATCGTTGGCGCGACAGGGACGGTTCCGGCGTTGTTGCCGCCTTCACCACATCCGGGAAGCTCCAGCGCTCACCCCGCCTGCTGAGCACTTCGCCGCGCGTACTCGAGTCGGCGAATTTCCGCTGTCCACACCTCTCTGGCTCTGGTGGTTGAGTGATATCGGGGATCACTCAACCACCATAGAGCTCGTCTCGGTCTTTCAGACGGTCAAGCTGGATGTCTGCCACGACGAGTTCCGTGCCGTCGTACATCAACCGCGCCTTCAGATACTGTGTCGGACAGCATGCGGGTTCACTCGGTGTCTTCGGCCCGTACCAGCTGAAACTGATCCACCCATCTTCGATGGTCAGCTCGTCCACCGGACCCCTGCCGGGATTGTCCACAATGTCAGACCGGTGTACCGAACCGAGATATTCTGAACCATTAGTGTAGAAGACGAGGGTGGACGGCCATCCGACCCCTCCGGCGTTGCACACGATGTCGGCAACCCCGTCATCAACACCGTCACCGGTGACATCACCGATGACGATCGCGGGCCGTTTTCCCCCTCCAACACCCGCGATATTCGCGGACCCCTTTCGTTCGTCTTCTACGGGCAAAACACCGTCGACCAGATGTCCCGCTTCGTGGCGGCACACCGAAGGAATCCAGGCGTTCATGAGCTGGTCCGCTGTCACGGGGAGAGCCTCCGGCGTGGAACCGCTTCCCGTGGTCCCCTGCTCCGAATCAGTTTCCCCGCCGATAGCTGAGCAACCGATGAGCATCACTATCGCACAGACCAGTGCCGCTCCCGTTTTCCACGATCCCATGGACCACGCCCCCTTTTGCAATGTTCAAGCCGGCACGCCACTAACCAGCACCATACTTTCACTCAGTGAAGAAGGATGAGAGCTGCGTGGTTTGAAATTACTATGCGCTCTATCACACTCACCCCACCCTGAAACACCGCCCATGACCGTCATTCACTTCGGTGGCGGGGAGGTGAGCTTTCGGGCGCTCACCAAGGTCACACCATGGCACACCTAGGTCTCAATCAGGGAGCAGGAACGATGAAACGCCCCGCTGCCGGAACCGCCTCAACAGTGACCGGGAGCGCCGACATCCGCTCGCCATCCGCATACGCATCGACGCCGTACACCCACACGTCCGCACTACGCACCCGGTAGCTGTGCACCTCCGGGAGTTCCACATGCGTGCCCTTGATGATCTTCCCCATGCAAGAGGCGAACCGGACCCTCCCGGATGGATCCACCAGCGTCACATCGAGTAACCCGTCCCGATGATTGGCGAAGGGACACACCGGCAACCCACCCCCATAGGTACGGGTATTGCCGAAGGCCGCGAGCATCGCGGCACCACGGACCGTCAACGAGCTATTTTCCTCAATTCCGACATCACCGGGAACAGGGTGCCTGCCGTGCAATTCCATGGAAAACGACAGCGGGCGAAGACTGATAAGTTCGGCGGCGATGGAGAGGTTGTAGCGGGCGGAGCCGTGCGGCCAGGTCATCCGGTTCGCCCTATCACTGACCAGGGAATCGAATCCAGCGGTCATCACTGTTCCGAACCACCGTTCGTTCCCCGTGGAATCGGTGATCCGCCCCAGATCTGTCGTCACCGTGAAACCCGCCGCAATGACCTCCGCAGCGGCCTCCGGGCTCGTCCGAGGAAGGTTGTACTCCCGGGCGTGATCATTTCCGGTACCTGCAGGTATGACCCCGACCGGGATCTTCTTCCCTGTAGTCTCCTGGAGCACGAGGTTGATCATGCCGTCGCCGCCACAAACCACGATCGCGTCAAAGCGCCCCGATTCAACGGCTTCCCGGGTCAACCGCCGGGAATCCTTCGTCGTCCGCCCTTGAAAAGCTAGAACCTCGACACCCGCATCGCGAAACGCCGCCATCGCACGCTCGGTGGAATGCCGCGCACGACCGTGCCCACTGTCGGGGTTCGTGAGCATGGCGACGGCGCCGATGTCGACGAAACCCATCGGATAGTCGGTCATGTGGTTACTTTCGTTGTCCAAGTTTCTGATGTGAAGGACGCCGGGCAGCACCGCTATCCGGCTCCCGTCACTGCGGGTATCTTGATCCTTTCACAGACTAGGTTGAGAACTCACACAGGCCCTCATCTCGAGTTCTGGACTCCTTCAAAGAGACTCGCCGACGCCACCACTGTCCTGGTCGGACATCTCTGGGGCCCTGCTCAACCGGATGGAGATGTCCCCGGTTTTCGCCCTTCCGGCGAGAAACACGTCTTGCAGAGCACCGTGAACGTTCGTTCCATTCTCCCGGCACGGTCCATCTTCGGGTCACCCACATCACCACCAGCAGCATGACTTGTTAGTTACCTACGAGACGAACATTCTCCCGCTTGACGTTGACGACCTTCTATTCCAAGCGGCGTAGGTCACGACGTGCTACCCGAACCGACGTACCGGTCCTTGGACTATAAACGACGAACCCCGCATACCTCGCTGCTACCAATCCGAGGCCACTACCGTTTCCAAAAGCTCCACCAACAACCCGGGCTGACCCACTCCACACCGAGATCTACCGGATATCGGACCGAAGGACATCAGTTCCCCGTCACACCCGAACAGAAAGCTGTGAATAGATACTCGCGGCGAGCCGGGTCATCTCGAAGGAGTACACGGCGATGATCAGGGTGAACAGTGCTTTCACACTGTCACCTAGAACGAAGATGTCTCCACCCCGTGAATACTGATAACAGAGCAGCGAAATCACCAGAGTGAGGGCGTAAACCCCGATGGCGAACACCCTGTTCCATTCATGGATCAGAGTGTCCTTGTCACTCTCCGGGACCTCCGGCCAGACGCGTTCGGTCACCAGCCAGAAGTAGAAGATGAAGGCCGATGGAACCGCCATCAGGTTGATCACCAGGAACATCAACGGCAGCACACCACTTCCGCCACCAATGAACAAGCCCGCCGGTATCAGCCCAACCACGAGCACGAGTATCAGGAACGGGAACAGCGTCGTCACCACCAGCGGGATGAGTGAGCGGCTGAAATCGGAATAAGTGATCGTGCGGATGAGCAGATGCCGGTTCTCCGTCGACCGGGCAACCGACGGAGCCGGATTCGGACTCTTCGCCCGGAACCCACGGAACTTGATCACCGCGATGATCAGTACCGCCAGCTCGATCACTGCCATGATCTCCACTGGAAAGCCCTGGAAGAAATCCAGGGTCCGCTCGATGATCACCGGAACACTGTTGACTTCCATCTCTACGGCTGCACCCCTCGCGTGTCTCATGAAACAGGTCGGGGGAACCTTAGACGATGATGCTGTGAGTCATCTGGGAGTGCCCTACGAACCAACCGCTCTCACCTCGGAGACCAACTGAGGACTGTGCCACCGGCCGATTTTCGCCGCTGACGCCTGCCTCATCAACGAAAGAACGAAACCCCGCAGCTCACTGAGCAGTCCAGGAGTATCGCGGATAAGGTTATGGAGCGATCCTGCCGGAAATGTGAGCGCATCCACCGTCGCAGATCGGTAGTGCCGTCGGAACAGGACGCCCTGGTGTTTCTTCTGTGACCACCACCGTCTCCCCACGACACCGGGAGGGCAGTTAAGTACACACACCGGGGATGAGCTGGATTCGGTGCGTGGGGCGTAAAGCAGTTCAAGATTCCCGACAGTCAGGGTCGCGTATCTGCCGCCTGCTGTAGACGGCAGATCCAAGACCGTCCACCAGACCCCCTCTAGTTCTTCGCATGAGGGGATCAACAGCGAAAGTGCACAGTGAAAATCGCTGATCACCTTCCGATACGTCAGATGTTGCCCCCGGGAATCCGTGTAACGACGTAAACGTGAGGCACCGCACCCCCGAGGATCTGGCATGGGCACCATTCCGACGGACATGGTTGTGTATTCTTCTCCGCCTGTCGCCCAGTGACTCTGATCGTCAACACTGATGATGACGTCAAGTGAGGAAGGCTGGCGGTGTCCCCTGTTCCATGCCCGATTCCGCAGCGATTTACCTGTTCTGCGGAGCCGGATGATTTCGGAACGCTCCACGGTATCCAGAGAATCTGACGGGACAACGGCGAAGAGTAGCGTCTCAATATCCACCCACGCTGCATGATGCCTCGAACCGTGCCTATGGGCAGAAAAACGCCTCACCATGTCGGTCGTCTGCCCGACATAACACGAGCCATCCGTGAAACCGAGGATGTAGATTCCTCCTGCAGAACCAGGCAACAATGGGGCGATACTGGTCAGATCCGAAACTGTCCATCGCCGGTACCTCAGTTCTCTGGACGAGAACACCACGCCCCACCGAGCCTTCTATCCCTCGTCCGTCGAGAGCGCCGCGACGAAGGCCTCCTGCGGAACGGAGACGGAACCGATGTTCTTCATCCGCTTCTTGCCTTCCTTCTGCTTCTCCAGGAGCTTGCGCTTTCGGGAGATATCGCCGCCGTAGCACTTCGCGAGGACGTCCTTGCGCAGGGCGCGGATGTTCTCGCGGGCGATGATCTTCGACCCGATGGCCGCCTGGATCGGCACCTCGAACTGCTGGCGCGGGATGAGGTCCTTGAGCTTGACGGTCATCTTGTTGCCGTACCACTGGGCGTTGTCGCGGTGCACGATGGCGCTGAACGCGTCGACGGGTTCACCCTGGAGGAGGATGTCGACCTTCACTAGATCGGATTCCTGCTCCCCGGCTTCCTCGTAGTTGAGGGAGGCGTAGCCGCGGGTGCGGGACTTGAGCATGTCGAAGAAGTCGAAGATGATTTCGCCGAGCGGCATGACGTAGCGGAGTTCGACGCGATCCTCGGAGAGGTAGTCCATGCCGCCCATCTGGCCGCGTTTGGCCTGGCAGAGTTCCATGGTGGTGCCGACGAACTCGGCGGGAACGATGACCGTCATCTTGACGATGGGCTCCCAGACCTCCTTCGGTTTGCCGCCGGGCCAGTCGGAGGGGTTGTGCACGGTCATTTCTTCGCCGGATTCGGTGACCACGCGGTAGCTGACGGATGGTGCGGTGGAGATGAGATCGAGGTCGAACTCGCGCTGCAGCCGGTCACGGGTAATCTCCATGTGGAGCAGGCCGAGGAAGCCGCAGCGGAACCCGAATCCGAGGGCGACAGAGGTCTCGGGCTCGTAGACGAGTGCGGCGTCGTTGAGCTGCAGTTTGTCGAGTGCGTCGCGAAGATCCGGGTACTGCGCCTGGGAGATGGGAAACAGTCCGGAGTAGACCATCGGGTTGGGTTCCGCGTAGCCCTTGAGGGCTTCCTCGGCACCCTTGTTGGCCCAAGTGATGGTGTCGCCGACCTTGGACTGGCGGACATCCTTCACACCGGTGATGAGGTAGCCGACCTCGCCGGGACCGAGTCCGACGCATTTCTTCGGGGTGGGGCTGACGATGCCGATTTCGAGAAGTTCGTGGGTGGCCCCGGTAGACATCATCTTGATTTTCTGACGGGGTTCGAGGGTGCCGTCGACCATGCGGATGTAGGTAACCACGCCACGGTAGGTGTCGTAGACGGAGTCGAAGATCATGGCGCGCGCGGGGGCGTCGGCACCTTTGTCGGAACTTGGCGGCGGGACGAGTTCGCAGATGCGGTCGAGGAGTTCGGGGACGCCTTCACCGGTCTTGCCGGACACCCGGAGAACGTCCTCGGGTTCGCAGCCGATGATGTGTCCGATCTCCTCGGCGAACTTGTCGGGGTCCGCGGCGGGCAGGTCGATCTTGTTCAGGACGGGAATGATTTCGAGGTCGTTCTCCATGGCGAGATACAGGTTCGCGAGCGTCTGTGCCTCGATGCCCTGCGCGGCGTCGACGAGCAGGACCGCACCCTCGCAGGCGTCGAGCGCGCGCGAGACCTCGTAGGTGAAGTCGACGTGACCGGGGGTGTCGATGAGGTGCATGACGATCTGCTCGCCCTCGTGCGCCCCGGAGCGCGGTACCCACGGCAGGCGCACGTTCTGCGCCTTGATGGTGATGCCACGTTCACGCTCGATGTCCATGTTGTCGAGGTACTGGTCACGCATGTCCCGGGCGTCGACCACACCGGTCAGACCCAGAATCCGGTCTGCGAGGGTGGACTTCCCGTGGTCGATGTGGGCGATGATGCAGAAGTTACGGATCTGCTTGGGGTCTGTGTACGTAGCTTCGGCAAAATTGGCGGCCATGTGTGTGACGGTCCCTTCCTTATTGGAGCTCTCCTGACACTACCCGACCGTGCAGCCGCATCCCATGCGTAGCGACGCCCAACCTCCCGGACGTCGGTAGAGGCAACCACAGCGACGGAGAACCCGATGTCCAGCCCGCGGAACACACGGAGTGGCTAGGCTGTTGTCCTGTGGATGACGATAGACGACACGAGGAAAGCTGGTTCCACCGCGCACTAACATCTGTGCTCGGGCGAGGTGACAGTGCCCTGAACCAGGGCCTCGAGGTGATCAATGACCGATTGGGGCTCAACCCGGATAGCGGAACCCCGGCGCATCGGAGCACCAAATCCGCGACGACTTATGCCGCGCAACCAACCGCGAGCATGGCCCGAAGCATCTACTACGCACCGGATATGGACGGCCAAGCTGATCCCGGCGAAGTCGTGTGGATCTGGGTGGACACCGACGGCCCAGGCTCCCCAGCCAAGGAGCGGGCCATCATCGTCATCGGCAGATCCAGGCAGCACATGCTCGGCCTCGTGATCTCCCCAAACCCGGGACACGCCGAAGAAGATAACTGGCTGGGTATCGGGTCAGGCCCGTGGGATGAGTCCGGCAGGCAGTGCTGGGTACGGATGGACAAGGTTCTTGAAGTTCCTGAGTTGGGGATCCGCCGCCAGGGAGCAATCATCCCCAGGCACCGCTTCGAAAGGATCGCGAACCGACTACGGTCACGATACGGGTGGGGATGACCAGGTTGCGCCGTTTGTCCGGAGCATCGGACACTGATACTCTGTCAAGCTGTTATTCACTTTCCGGGCGTGGCTGCCGGAGCGGTCAGGACCTTGGGTCCGCTCAATAGAACGCATCCACCGCGATCATGATCCACAGCGATCGTGATCTGGACAGATCCGGCCGGTGGTTTCAACACAACCAACCACGAGTTCAAGAGGTATTTTTCAATGGCTAACATCAAGTCCCAGATCAAGCGTATCCGCACCAACGAGGAGCGCCGCCAGCGCAATCAGCACGTGCGTTCCGCCGTCCGCACCGAGATCCGCAAGTTCCGTGCGCTGGTCGAAGAGGGCAACAAAGACGAGGCCACCACTCAGCTCCGCATCGCTTCCCGCGCTCTGGACAAGGCCGTCACCAAGGGTGTGTTCCACCGGAACAACGCCGCCAACAAGAAGTCCAAGATGGCGTCCGCGCTGAACAAGATGGACTAATTTTCATCTGCTTGTTCTGCCCACCACCGCATCGTGTCGGTGAAGAGGTGCAAAGAACAACATGTCAAGACCCCTCTTCAGGCTTCGACCGGGAAGGGGTCTTTTTTTATGCCGCCTTCATTCCAGCCGAAGAAGCGGTGGGGGCACTCGGACTCACCCCGCCAGCTCAGCTATCCTCCGTACCGCGTGCTCGATGGCGTAACCATCATCAGCGGCCTGCCCCTTCACCGCCGCATCGAGGTCCGCCACGATGATCACGGCCTCCGATACAGCCTCACCGTTCCACGTTCGGGCGAGGCGGGCGGTCTTCTCCACCTTCCACGGCGGCATCCCCACGACCCGGGACAGACCATTGGCATCAATCCGGCCTCGGGTGGAGTACAGGCGGGCAATGGAACCGACGGTGGTGGACAGCGCAGCGGCGAGCATCACCGGTGACAATCCAAGCTGGAGAGCACGGCGAGTGGAAGCGACAGCACGCTGCATCTGCCCGGAACAGGCTAGATCCGCGATGTCGAACCCTGAGACCTCGGCCACTCCCACGTAATAGTCACGGACCTTCGCTTCGGTGACCTCTCCCCCGGTGTCGGCGACGAGTTGGCTCACGGCGCTAGCGAGTTCCCGCAGATCCGACCCCACCCCCTCCAACAGGGCACGGACGACGTCGGAGGTGACCCGCACGCCGTGGTTGCGGAACTCCTGGTTGACGAAGGTCGGGCGTTCGCTGGGCTTGATCTTGTCCGCCCGGTGGACCTCCGCCAGTTTGGACAGTTTCGACACCATCGCCTTGGTCCGACCGGCCCCGGTGTGCAGGATGATGAGGTAAATCCCAGGCGCGGGGCTGCCCGCCGCGGACAGGATGAGGTCCGCCGCATCCTTTCCCGCGTCCTGTGTGCCGGTGAGGATGAGAACCCGATCCTCGCCGAACAGGGAGGGGCTGAGAAGTTCCGCGAGTTCATTGGCGTTGACATCCCCGGCCCGCATGGTGGTCACAGGTAGCTCGGTGCCGTCCGGGAGGGATTCCCGGACGGCGGTGGTGACCGCGATGCGGGCGCGCTCGGCGAGGAATTCCTCCTCACCGAGGATCAGGTGCACGGGGGCGGGGGGTGACGGTTTCACGCGCTCCATCGTGCCACATCCCCACGGACGGTCCACTGGTCACCACCGGATGTTCCGAGCGGTGCGGAGTGAACACCACACTAATCAGGGTGAGCAGCACAGCTCCGAGAACCAGCACCCGGACCTGCCCCGCATAGATCGCCCAAACGGTCCAGCAGCAACCGAGGATCACCCACGCCACGCCGAGCCATCCAGCGGCGACCGGAACAGTGGCGTGCGGAAGTCCCGCGAATACCCCGGCGACTCCGTTGATCCACCGGAGCAATGGTGTGAGCATCCAGAGGCATGCGCCCGCAAGCTGAGGTCCGGGGCCGGGAAACGCGGCAAGAAGCGCCGCAACGAGTCCGAGGACGGTGATCGGTGGTACCGCCACCGCAGCGAATACGTTCGCTGCCACGGAGACCAGCGAAACCCGACCCGCCATGATCGCGATGATCGGCATCGTCACAATGTCGGCGGCGATAGCGACGGACAGCGCCCGGACGATGATCGCGGGCCAGCCGGTGGCGGCGAGGGGCCGGTGCAGGAGTGGGTGCAGAGCGATGATTCCTGCGGTCGCCGCCACGGACAGCGCAAACCCGTAGGACACCGCGAGGTCACTGCGCCACAGCAGCAGGACAATGGTGGAGAGGCAGAGTGCGTGCGCCGGTTCCGCCCTGGTTGCGGCGAGCACGGCCACGAGACCGACGATCCCGGTTGCTGCGGCGCGCAGCACACTCGGTTCCGTGCCGACGAGCCCCACGAAGGCCGCGAGCACACATCCCGCTCCGGCGACCTGGACACGAGGACCCACGCCCAACAGCCGGGTGAGGATGACGACGGTGGTGGTGACGATGGCGACGTTCGATCCGCTCACCGCGGACAGATGCGACAGGCCGGTGTCGAGGAACATCTGCCGTTGACTGTCCCCCTGTCCCGTGATGTCCCCGAGTACCATCCCGCGGACGAGTCCGGCAGATTCCGGGTCAAGATACCGGGCGGCGGTGTCTGCGAAGGAGTCGCGCACGTGCGCCGCGGCACGAGCTGGTCCCGAAGGCCCGTGCAGTACCGTCACGGAGTGCGCATTGAGCAGAAGCGTACCTATGCCCGGCCGGTCCGCAGCCCCCGTGTCCGCCGTCACCCGGATCAGTGTCCCCGCAGATTTCGGAATCTCCTCTCCACCGCGGATGAATACGGGTATCTCCGCAGGATGACCGGGCACGTGCAGGCGGAGAAGCCAACCGTCATCACCCACCCGGACGGGTCCGGTCACGGTCCTGCCTTCCACGGTGACGTGTTCCAGCGAATTCAGGTGGTGACGATCCGCTGCCGCCAGACGGCACCGGGAGGTGACCACTGCCGCGCCCCCTGCTCCGAGTATCAGGAGACACTGCCCGGGAGCCCGGAATCCCACCGCGATCAAACCGGCAACTACAACCACTGCTATCCCCGTAGACCAAGACCTACTGACGAGAACGACGGCGACCGCAATCCAGACGACAGCCGCCGCGGGCAGGAGTCGGAGCTCTGTCACAGGGTGACCAGTCCCTCGAGTCGGGTGAGCTTCGCCGGTCCAATCCCAGGTACAGCCGTGAGATCCTCGATCGTGGTGAATCCCCCGTTGTCAGTCCGGTACGAGATGATCGCCGCACTCGTCGCCGGACCAATCCCGGGCAGTGCCTCGAGTTGTTCCGCGCTGGCGGAGTTCAGCGACACCGGCCCGGTGGCGGCTCCGGACACTTCCAGCGGAAGTGCGGTACCGGGGTCGGGCACGATCAACTGCATCCCGTCGACGAGCCGCCCAGCCAGGTTGATGTGCCTTGTATCAGCATCCGGGAGTACCCCAGCCGCCACGAGGGCATCAGCGGCGCGACTGTCCCCCGGCAACTCATGGAGCCCCGGGTGTTCCACGGCTCCGACCACAGAAACCACGATCGACGGTTCCGGTTCCGGTTCCGGCGAAAGAGTCTCACCGGTATCCACAACCACCGGGCTCACTTGCGCACCGGTGTCGGTGGGAACAGGTCCCCGGAGCATCAGCCACCCCCCGATGAGAAACATGATGCCGACGAGCGCGAGCACTCCCTGCCGGAGGGTGACGTGCAGCCTGGGTGTCGGAAAAGCGACGTCGAGAAGCTCCTCCTCTCCGGTCGGACGGGAGAGTTCCGCAAGTCTGTCGCTGATCCGTTGAGCCATGCCGACACGGTAGATCCCGGCTGATCAACGCTGCCCGGGAATGGAAATCAACCTGTGCACCAATTGAATCGGGCCAGCTAGTCGCCTGTGGAAATCCCATCGGCGAGCTCCGCGGCGTCCGCAGAATAGACCATGGACAGTGCGACCGCACCCGGCCCCGAATGCACGGCGAGCACCGGATCCATGTCGACGATCATCAGTGTGGAGCCCTCGGGCAACCGCTCGGTGAGCATCTGCGCCAGTGCCCTGGACGCTTCCCTCGCCTCGTGTTGCTGTATCGCCGCAAACACCGGTGTGTCACCGACACCGTGACACGAGAGTTCCACGAGCTTCGTCATCCCCTTAGACTGGGTTCGGGTCTTCGCGAGGATTTCCAGACGCCCGTCCTTCAGATGCAGGATCGGGCGATTAGCCAGCCCCGTCGGCATGGTCGAGATCAATTGCGTCGCGGTCGACAACCTTCCTGACCTGCGGAGTTCATCCATCCGATGCACGTACAACCACATGTCACCGCGGTCCAGGACATCGACCGCGGCAGCGTAGCAGGTCTCCAGATCCGCCCCGTCCAGGGCCAGTCGGGCGGCCGCCATGACAGCAGCCCCCACCCCCATCCCCATGGATGACGTGTCGACCACACGCACCAGATCATCATCGAAGACGGCGGCTGCAGTAACCGCATTGGACCAGGTCGAGGACAGCTCCTTTGACAGATGCAGGGCCAGAACACCCCCGTCCCCGCCACGCTCAAGTTGCCGGGCATAGACCGCCACAAGTTCGAGTGCGGACAACCCAGAGGTGGAACTATCTTTGCCGTTACGCATCATGTGCAGGTCAATCACCGTGATGTCCAGGTCATCGACGACCACATCAGGCAGACAGGCCGCCGAATCAGTGACGACACGTACGGGCATAGGGGTGAGAACTCCTCACGGTGACGGTTCCGGATTTAGTTCACCTAAACGTAGCACCGGTGAGGGCAGGACCCGAAAGCGATCAGTGCGCGCTGTAGGTGACTCCGGCATTCCAGACATCGAGATACCAACGCGCACGGGTGACGTTGTCCGGGGTGAAGATCGCCTCGGGCATGATCTGATCCGCATCACCGAGAGCATCGCGGCTCCCGGGATAGAACGGCGGCCGGGCGGTGAGCTTCGCCCAGTGGCAGTTGTTCGGCCCGTTCAACAGCGGCAACTGCTCCGGTGCAATGTTCAGCAACGACGCTGTCAACGCTTTCAGGGTGCCACCATGGGCGACGAGGAGCACAGCGCCCGAATCCCAGTCGTCGTACGTGCGCATCAGCTCATCGACGACCTCCCGCGCCCGGGCACCAACCTCAAGATGAGTTTCCCCGCCCGGCGGTGCCCAGTTCACGTCCCGACGCCAGATAGCCCGGGCACCGGGATGCGCGGCATCCACCTCGATGTTCGTCTTCTCCTGCCATTCACCCAGATCCGTCTCCCGGAGACGGCGGTCCTTCTCCACCGTGAGCCCGAGGGCCTCGGCGAACGGCGTCGCCGTGTCGTGGGCTCGGGTCAGGTCAGAAGAGAGAACCCGGGTTATGCCGAAAGAACGGAGTGGCTCGACGACCGCACGTGCCTGCGCACGCCCGATATCGGAGAGTGTGGAGTCGTAGTGCCCCTGCATCCGGCCGGTCGCGTTGTAGTCGGTCTGACCGTGGCGGAGCAGGATGAGTCTGCGGGTCACAGCTCGTTCGCGTCGGGTTCCTCGGACGCGAGCGGGATCTCATCGATGGAACCGACGGCACGGACATCGACGTCGTTCGACCAGGTTTCGGGGCGCTCCGGGGTCTCGATACCCTCGATCTCGATGAAGGGGCAATCACGCCACAGACGATCCAGACCGTAGAACTCGCGCTCCTCGGTGCGCTGAACGTGGACGACGATCTCACCATAGTCGAGAAGCGCCCACCTACCCTCGCGTACACCTTCACGACGGATCGGCTTGGCACCGACCTCGCGGAGCTTCTCCTCCACCTCGTCGACAATGGCTCCGACCTGGCGGTCAGTGGCGGCAGACGCGATGACGAAACAATCCGTGATGATGAGCTGACCAGAGACGTCGATGACGGCGATCTCTTCAGCGAGCTTCTCTGCCGCCGCGTGTGCGGCAACGGTGGCGAGTTTGATGGAGGTGGTGGTTGCAGGCACAGGTTCTCTTCCGTGAGGGTCTTCTACTTCGCGTGTGCATGCCCGGCTGGAATACGTTGCACTTTCGCAGCCGTACCACCCGAGCGCACACTCTCAGACCCAAGTGTCCCACGGTTTGCGTGTTACGGCACATTTCAACGCGGACACCCGGGCAAATTCGTCACCCTACCCCACCCTGAACACATCCATCCCGGTGGTGTCAGGGCATCGGATCATGTTCGGCATCTGCGCCACCTGGCCGGTAGAGCTGACGTTTCGCGATGTACTGCACCACACCATCCGGCACAAGGTACCAGAGAGGTCGACCTTCGGCGGCCCGCTGACGGCAATCCGTCGAAGATATCGACATGGCGGGAATCTCCAACAACGACAGCCGACGGCGGTGCACCTCAGGGAGAATGTCATCATCGAGTTCATATCCTGGCCGGGTCACCCCGATGAACTCCGCGAGGACGAACATCTCCTCCCAGTCCCGCCACGTAACGATCTTCGCCAACGCATCCGCACCGGTAATGAAGAACAGTTCCGCAGCGGGGAACTGACGCCGCAAATCTCGGAGCGTGTCCACGGTGTAGGTCGCGCCCCCTCGATCAATGTCGACACGGGAGACCGTGAACCGGGGATTGGAGGCCGTCGCGATCACCGTCATCAGATAACGATCTTCCGCTGGACTCACGTTACGACCTGATTTCTGCCACGGCTGCCCCGTGGGCACGAACACCACGAGATCCAGATCGTGCAGGTCCGCAACCTCACTGCCAGCGACGAGGTGCCCATTGTGGATAGGGTCGAACGTCCCGCCCATGATCCCGATTCGCCGGACCCCGGGGACTCGCCCACCGGCATCCTCGTGCATACCGGCCAACTCTGCGGAGGTGTTCATGGTCGGTGATTCTACCCGGGTGACTGCTCCACGGAGCCGTCACCCGGTCAGGGGCGGGTCTGCCCGTCGCCTGTGAGCACCCACTTCGTGGTGGTGAGTTCGGGCAACGCCATCGGCCCGCGGGCGTGCAACTTCTGGGTGGAGATGCCGATCTCAGCACCGAACCCGTACTGTTCCCCGTCGGTGAACGCGGTCGAGGCGTTCACCATCACCGCTGCGGAGTCGACCCCCGCGACGAACCGGTCCGCTGCCCTGATGTCGGTGGTGACGATCGCGTCCGTGTGCCCCGATGACCACCGGGAAATGTGCTCAACAGCACCGTCGACACCGTCAACCACACCGACGGCAATGTCCATCGACAGGTACTCGTCAGACCAGTCTGCGTCGGTCGCAGGCTCAACATCCGTGACACCGAACGCCGCCAGCGCGTCAACGTCACCGTGGATCCGGACACCGGCCTCCTGCAACGCCTGTACGACACGCAGCTTGTCGGCGTCGGCCAACGCCACGTCCAGAAGCACCGTCTCCGTGGCGTTGCAGACACTCGGACGGCGGGTCTTGCCGTTGACGACGATGGCGATGGCCTGATCGAGATCCACCGTACCGTCGATGTAGACGTGGCAGTTACCGGTCCCGGTCTCGATCGCGGGCACGGTGGCACCGGTGACAACGGCCTCAATCAGCCCAGCCCCACCGCGCGGGATCACGAGATCGACCAGACCACGGGCCGTTATGAGATCCTGCACACTGTCGTGGGTCTCACACGGCAGGAGCTGGACGGCCTCACGTGGCAACCCCTCCTGCGCGAGAACGTCCTGCAGCACTGCGACAAGCGCGGTATTCGAGTTACGGGCGGAACGCGACCCGCGCAGAAGTGCGACGTTGCCGGATTTCAGGGCTAGACCGAAGGCGTCCACGGTGACGTTGGGCCGGGCCTCGTAAACCATGCCCATCACCCCGAGTGGTACCCGAACCTGACGCATGCGGATACCGTTCGGCAGGGTCTTCCCGCCTGTGACGTCCCCCACTGGGTCGGGAAGGGCGGCGACCTGACGCAGGCCACCCGCGATCCCGGCGATCCGGTCCTCGTCCAGGGCTAACCGGTCGATCAGGGAATCGTTCATACCGGCGTCACGCCCGACCGCAATGTCGTGCGCATTCGCCTCCAGAATCTCTTCGGAGCGGGAGACCAGTGCATCGGCTGCGGCCAAAAGCACGGCATTCTTGATGTCCGTCGTGGCCTGGGCGATCATCCGCGCCGCGGCTTTCGCCGCGCGGGCCTTCGCCAGCACCTCCTCGCGTTCCCTGGCCCGGGTAGAGATGAGCGTGTCGGTATTCTTCGCGGGGTTCATGCCGCCGAATCTTAGCAGCGCAGAACCAACTGTGCGGCGCTTCACCACAGGTCGGAGGCACGAACCATCTCCCCTTCCCCGCCGGATCAGGCGAACGCCCAACACTCGATAGAACATATGTTCGATATGGAAAGTGGGTGGTGTCCCACCCCCAATTAAGCTGTCCGGTAACGAGCAATACCCACCACTTCACCTCCGTACAAATCCCGGTGGTGCGACGACAAGGATCCCCGAATGAGTACAGGCACCGTCGCAGCCCAACTGACCGCAGCCATCGCCGAGATCCGCCGCACTGATCGGCTCCGGCCGGTCACAATCCTCTGCGGACCGACCGCCCGTGGCGACATCCTAGAGGAACTCACGTCCACCGGCACTCTCCTCGGAGTCACCGTCACCTCGTGCGTCGGGTACATCCTCGGGAGATCGGCGGAGTTGACGGAGAGTGGTGCCGGCCGCGTCCTCCTCGACCGTTCCCGAATCACCGGCTCGGTCATGCGGTTGCTCACTGACATGGAAACGGAATTCACCAGGTACGGCACCGCGGACCAACCGGCGACGAGAAACGCATTGGTCGCTATCGTCACTGAGCTGCTCTCCCTCCCCGAACATCTCCGGGACCAAACGGACGGTCGGCTCCTACCCGGTGCATGCCTCGACATCGCACACCACGTCCGGGCGCTGAATCCCGACTGTTTTACCTGGCACGATGCGTGTCAGCACGCCCTCACACCGCCGCCCGACGGAACTGCGATCGTCATCGTCAACGTCGTTCCCGCGGACCCCACCCAACGGTGGTTCCTGGATGAACTGGACGCGATCCGAATCGATACCATCGGGCAGGGCCTCACCGAGGAACGCCCGGAACCTGTGGTGTGGTCCTGCAGCGACGAGAACGATGAAGTGATGCGGGCAGTGCGCCACATCAGGAAACTCGTGGCGGAGGGAACACCGCCGCACCGGATTGCCTGCGGGTGGTGCAGCCCGGACTACGGGCACCGACTCTCCGACGCCCTGACCAGAGCCGCTGTTCCATTCACCGGGTTCTCGGACCTGCGGTGGTCGGATTCCCCCGAGGTACGCGCTCTCCTCCGCATTCTGGCGCTCGATCCGCAGGTACTGCCGCGCCGCGAACTGGCCGCGATTCTCGGCACCGGCACAATCCGACACCCGATCGACGGAGAAGCTGTCCACCGGGACACCTTCGACCGGGTCACCCGGCGCGCGGAGCGTTTCGATGTCCTCGCCCATTGGGAGGAACCGAGAACTTCGGACACCTGTTCCGGTGGGACAGTCGGGCACCCGGATACTGACCGGATGAGGCAGTGGGTGCTCGCCCTCCGCGACAATCTCACTGCACTGTGGAACGCTACGACCTGGGATCAGTTCACCAGCGCTCTCCGTGTCCTCGTGTCCACCCAGCTACGCCCCGGCAACAATCCGGACCGGGCAGCCGCGCTCGCCACGATCACCAGGGCCGTCGACGGATTGTCCGGCATGGGGGCGCAGCTTCCCCGGTTCCGGATCGATCTCGCGACCGAACTCTTCCGGACGTTCTTCGATGAACCCAAACCTGCCGATGCACCAGCCACCGCGATCTCCATCGGTGGGGTCGACGATTTACCGGGACGGATCCTCGATGCGGTCATCATCCTCGGTGCCACGGAGAAGGCACTTCCCGGTTCCGTCAACGAATCCAGCGCCATCACCTTCGCACAGCGTGGGCAGACGCCAGACGGCATCCAGGACACGCGAATCGAAGTCTTTCGCCGGGCATGCGCCACGGCACCCGGACACGCCATCGTCAGCTACCCCCGGAGCCACTGCGACGGCTCCGGTGGGGTCGGCCGCTCCCGTCTCATCACATCCACCCCGGAAATGGTCTCCGGCGGACTTATCGCGGCTCTTTCAGGAGCGGAGTCCTCAGTCCCAGCCGACCATCAGGAACTCTTGTTGGCGCAGATACTTGCCGGTGGAGAACCTGATCCGACGATCCGGCGGGCCGCAGACATCATCGGGGCCAGGGAAACCGGTGCCGCAGCGGGGGAGCCTTTCAGTGAATACAACGGTTGGATTCTGGACTTCACCACAGACCTGTTCCAGCGGGAACTGTCCGCAACGACGCTGGAGAGCTACCCGGAGTCCCCACTGACGTTCCTCATCGAACGGATCCTCGGTTGCCGAATTCTCGAGGACAATCCCCCGGAATCCGGCATCGACCCCCGCGACCGGGGAACCGTCTACCACCGGATCTTCGAGCTCTGGACCAGGGAAACCTGGCTGGATGCCACACCCCGACCGACCTGCTCGGCGGACATTGACTGGGTACAGGCCCGGTCCCGGCTGGACGCCATCGTCGATGAACAACTCACCGCACTCGCCCCTGCGTCAGGCGCGGGCGCACGCTGGAGTCTGTTTCGTGCGGAGGTGCACACCACAGTCGGCGCCTGGTTCGAGGAAGAACGGCGGGACGCCGTTGAAGGATGGGTACCAGTCGGTGCAGAGCTCGCATTTGGCGGCGTCAACCATGACGGGCAGAACGTCGTTCATCCCCTTGAAATAAGTCTGTCGGAGGGTACGGCCCTGAAATTCCGCGGTTCTATCGATCGCCTGGATTACCACCCCGGACAACGGGTTCTCCGCATCACCGATTACAAGTCGGGAAAGCAGATCTACTCCGGGAAGATCAATCAGGAGTATCCCACCGGCGAAAAGATCCTCCGACTACAGCTCGCCCTCTACGGTGCGGCCGTACGTGCAGCACTCGATGCGGCTGCCCCGCTCTTCCCCGGCCTGAAGGTACCGAGCCACCCCACCACAGGTGCACCACTCGTGGGGCTCCCCGACATCGATCCACCAAACATCGAATCCCGGTATCTGTTCTTTACCGACCACACGCCGCAGGACTCGCCGCGCACATCAGCAATCACCATAGACAACACCGTACTGAGGCATCTGGAGTCGACTCTCCTGGCACTCCACACCCTGATCAGCACCGGAGTGTTCCCGCCCCAGAGCAGAAACGGAAACACCGGAAACATCCCCCGTCCGAACTACCTCCGGCTCGGCGCCACAAACTACGACCGGGCGGCAGCGGCACTGGCGCTGCGCGGGTTCAACCCGCTCCAAATCACCACCGACGACCACCCCCGGGATCATTCCGGCCCACACACGAGCACGCCCACCACCGCAGCCCCGAGGAAGCAGTGACCCGATGACCACACCCACGCTTCACGACGACGCAGCACGTCGGACGATCACCACCGCAACCGGCATCAACCTCTTCGTCGAGGCCGGCGCCGGATCGGGGAAGACCCACCTCCTCGTCCAGCGCCTCATCACCCTCATCGTCGAAGAAGGCGTCCCCGTCAATAACATCGCGGCAATCACCTTCACGGAGAAAGCCGCCGGTGAACTTGCCGAGCGCCTCCGCTCCGCGCTTGAGGCCATCGCCGAAACAGGCGTACACGATTCAGGTATCGCGGTCCGCTCCTTTACCGACACCGACACCGCCCGCCGCAACGCCCAGGCCGCGCTCGAACAACTCCCGGCCGCGGCCATCGAGACACTGCACGCATTCTGCCTGCGCATCATCACCCTGCACCCACTCGAGGCAGGGGTTCCACCAATCATCAAGGTCGCATCCGACTTCACCAGTCTGCTCGCCTCCGATGATCTCGCCGCCGAATTTCTCACCCTCTGCGACGACACGATCACCGGGGCCGCACCGGACCTCACGGGGTTGCCGAACTGCCGCGTACGGGGGGAACAATTCGCCGAGAGCCTCACTGCGCTCTCGACGCACGGGGACTGGTTGAACACGGTGCGGGACCGCATCCGGTGGATGGACGAGCACTGGGGAGACCTCGGTCCGACCATCGCTGCTCCCCTCGTCCGACCGGAACCGATCACCGCACATGACGTCGACGACTACATCCGGCGTCTCCGCGAACTCCTCCGGAACTGTACGAACACCGAAGACAAGTTCGCCCTCACCGTGGCTTCCTGTATCAACAACGCGGAGGAACTTCTCGCCCACGCCCACCCTGCCCCCGAGTCACTGAAACCACCGTCATTCTCCTGCGGGCGTGGCGGACGGAAGGCCGACTGGGACATCCCCATCGATGACGCCAAGGACCGATTCCAGGCCATCGGCGACGATTGGGCAGCCAGATACAATGCAGAACCTGCCTTCCACGTGAACGTTCTGCGACACGTCATGGCGTGCCACGTCCTCGCCGCGGCGCAACGTCGGATCAACAGTGGCACCCTCGATTACCACGACCTGATCTACGTCGCCGACCGTCTGCTCACCCCGCCACCGGTAAACGTCCAGGACATCGCTGCAGAAACCCGCGAATCTGTCCGGGACGAACTCCACCGGCGTTTCACCCATCTGTTGATCGACGAGTTCCAGGACACCGACCCCGCGCAACTCCGAATCATCACGGCGATCGCCGGTAACGGTGACGAGCCACACCCCGGACGTCTGTTCACAGTCGGTGACCCGAAACAGTCGATCTACCGTTTCCGGCGCGCAGACATTGACTCATACCTGGCGTCCCGACCGACGGGAGCCCCCGGGCAGCCGGAACTCGTCGAACTCACCACCAACTTCCGTTCCACCGCACCTGTCATCAACTGGGTCAACGACGTCTTCGCCACGCTGTTCGCGGACAGTGACACCCACGATGACACCCGGCCCACCGTCCCCTTCGCGACACTGACCCCGCGCCCCGACGCCCCCACCGGGAACTGTGGCGTCGTCGTGATGAACAACAACCGCGACAACGCCGACGAACTGAACCCCGAGGAAGCGGAGAACACGGACATCGTCGCCGCCATCCGTGCTGCACTCGCCGGCCAGTGGCTTCACCACCCGAGGGGCAGCGGACAGCCCGAACCGACTCCCCTCCGACTGCGCGACATCGCGGTACTGGCTGTGACGCACAAGGCCGCCCGCGCGACAATGTCCGCGCTCCGGGATGCGGGGATCCCCCACATCAGTGAAAACTCCTCCCTCATCTACCAGGGAACCGAAATCGTCGACCTGCACACGGTGCTGCGGGCTATCTCCGACCCGGCGGATGAGTTCACCGTCGCAGCGGCACTGCGCACCAGTCTCATCGGCTGCTCCGACGATGATCTCGTCCGGTGGCGGGACGACGGGAACCGGTTCTTCCCTCACCACCGCACCGACGGCGGGGACAATCCAACCGCCTCATCACCGGTGTCCGCAGGCCTCGCCCTACTTGGTGCCCTCGCCACCGCAACCACCGGGGTCCCCGTCGGACGGGCCGTCGCCGCGACCATCGATGCGCTGAACATGGACGCCGTAGCCGCCGCCGTCCACCCCGACCCGACACCGGCTCTCCACAGGATTCGGACTGTCCGGGACAACGCCCACGACTACAGCCGGGAGGTTGGCGGTGATCTCCGCAGCTATCTCGAATGGGCCGATACCCAGGCCGTCACCAGTTCCCGGTTAGCGGAACCCGTCATCGACGACACCGGGGACGTCGACGCTGTCCGGGTACTCACCGTTCACGGCGCGAAGGGCCGCGAATTCCCGATGGTGATCCTTGCCGGGCTCAGCGGACAGAAACGCAACCACACCCCCGAGATCGGATTGAACCGGGATGAATCAGGAAGAGTGGCGATGCGATTGAGTGCCACCTGCCCCGAACTCCGTACCGCTGACTGGAAGACCTGGTCGCAGAATGAGAAGACCGCGTCAGAGTCCGAGTGGATCCGCCTGCTCTACGTCGCGGCAACTCGCGCCGAATCAGTGCTCGTCATCCCCATGGAGCCGAAGCTGACGAAGGCCGGGAGAGCGTACTCGAACTGTTCCGGATACCTCCTTCACAATCTCCTTGACCCCGGGAAAGTGACGTTCCCCCACCTCGCGGACATCGCTCCCGCCCCCACAACGGAAGGCACCTCCACCCAGACTCCGGACGACCTCGTACGGAGTACGCAGGAGGTGAACGCCGCCGTGTCGGCCGCAACGAGCCGCCCCGGCAGGGCAGCCGTAACCAGGCTCGCACACGGCGACCCCGCTTTCACCGATCTCCCTGATGACTATCCGGCCACCACCGGGTTCCGGCTCGCCGGGGCACCCGTGTCGAAGGACCACGGGACCGCATTCGGGACAGCGGTGCACCGGGTCATGGAACGTATCACCGACCCCGGAGAAACCCGCGAACTCGCCGCCGCTGCCGCACGCCTCACCGGACTTCCCCGACAACAAGCCGCCTCCGTTCGCGCGGCGGCGGAGAGTTTTCTCTCCTCACCGCTGATCCAGCGCGCGCTCGCCGGGGAGCACCACAGAGAGTTACCGGTTGCCGGGCGCGTGGGAGGCATCACGGTCGACGGCATCATCGACCTGCTCTACCGTGACGACGACGGCTGGGTGATCCTCGATTACAAGACCGACGCCGGGCTCAGCGCCACCACCGCCGATGAGTACTTCCGGCAACTGGCGCTCTACGCACACCTCATCGGCGACCAACTGGGATCACCCGTGACCCGCCTGGAACTGGCGGTGGCCCGAAAAGGCCACCCCGAGATCATCACCAGACACCGCGCACCAGCCGCCGGGTGAACCGGAACCCGGGGCAGATCAGTACCCCTGTTTCGGGTCCACCTCAGTCGGCATCCGTTCCCCAGTTTCCAGTGCGTCCAGATTCGCCAACACAGCGTCCGGCATCAGGCGCTGCATGCTCTCGAAGGTGTTCGCCGTGTGCGGGGTGATCACCACATTGTCCAGACCCCACAGCGGATGATCGTCGGGCAGCGGCTCCGGATCCGTGACATCCAACCCTGCCGCCCGGATCTGTCCCCGCCGCAACGCCTCCACCAGGTCATCGGTGACCACCAACGGGCCACGACCCACGTTGACCAGCACCGCCGTGTCCTTCATCAGGCCAAGTGTCCGGGTGTTGATCATCCCGCGGGTGTCCTCCGTCAACGGTGCAGCCAGAATCACGTGATCCGCCCGACGCAACACATCCTCGGTGTGCTGCGCGGTGACGGTCTCGACAGCGCCCTCAACCGGGCGACCGGAATTGTTCACCGCGATGACCTCGCAACCAAACCCAGCGAGCATGGGGATCAGGTCACGGCCGATCCCACCCGCGCCGATCACGGCGACGGTCGAGCCGAACAACCAACCAGTCCCCTCGTGCACCGCAGGCGCAGTGTCGAAAGAACCCTCACGGGCCACGTGCACATGCATGTGCAGCGCGGAAAGCAGCAACGCCACCGCAGACTCCGCCACCGGGCGACCGTATACCCCGGAGGCATTCGCCCACCGTCGGGAAGCATCGATGTACCCGGCTTCGAAAAACGCGTCAATCCCGGCCAGACACAATTGGACGAAACGGATGTTGTCCGGAAGAGACTCAGGGAACTCATCGGGGGCACCGTTGAAGACCAGGAAATCAGCGTCCTCCAGTTTCTCCACCCGCTCGTGCCCACGTCCGGACAGCGCATCCACGATGCTGTCCCACTCCCGGGTCTGCATGACGTACTTCATCTGGCCGTTCCTTTCCCGCGCTCGAACGCACCCGGCGCGGCATTGAATCATCTGTTGTCGCTCCAACCTAGCCGTCCACCCGGGCAGCAGGTGCGCGTTTCCGTTTTCCCGTCGGCAACGCCACCCGATCGGGATTGATCGCCAACTCCCCGGGTGGTGGGGAGCATGTGAGGAACCAGTCCCTGTGTGTGGTGGCCCGACACCGGTTCACGCCCTCGACGCGTAGTCCGACAGGTAGTCGGCGTGCACCACGGGGCGATGCATCCCCTCCGGAAGTTCAGAGGTCTGTTTCCCCAGCATCGGGGCGAGGGTGTGGGCATCATAGGCGACTTCACCTCGACCAATGATCTCGCCGTCAGGGCCGACGATGTCAACGATGTCACCTGAGTGGAACTCTCCGTCGATGCTCGTGATGCCGACCGCCAGGAGGGAGTTACCCCCCGCAGTCACCGCGCGCACAGCACCCGCGTCGATGCGCAGAGTACCGGCACTGTCCGCGGCGTAGAGCGCCCAAAACTTCCACGCCGAGATCCGTGTCGTCTTCGGGTGGAACACCGTCCCCACGTGCCCGGAGTCCAGGGCTGCACCGATCTGCACCGCGGAGGTCAGCAACACGGGGACACCGCACCGGGACGCAAGGCGTGCGGCCGATACCTTCGACGCCATTCCCCCGGTACCCACTCGGCCGCCGTCACCCGCGACGACATCCCGCAGATCGTTTCCATCCCGGACCTCACCGATGAAACGGGCCTCCGGGTCGACCGGGTTGCGGTCATACAGGCCGTCCACGTCGGACAGCAGGTAGAGTGCCTCCGCACCGGCGAGGTGCGCGACGATTGCAGCCAGCCGGTCATTGTCCCCGAAGCGCATCTCGGAGTGGGCCACGGTGTCATTCTCATTCACGATGGGTGTCACCCCGAGCTGGCGCAGCTTGTCCAGTGTGCGCTGTGCATTCCGCGTCCGGTCCCGCCGCCCTGCGTCCGAAGCGGTGAGCAGTACCTGCGCGGTCGGGCGCCCGTAGCGGGCGAAGGATCTGCCCCACTCGTGGGCGAGATACACCTGCCCGACAGCCGCGACAGCCTGCTTCGCCGCGAGGTCGGTGGGACGTTCAGTGAGATTCAACGGTCCCATCCCGGATGCCACCGCACCGGAGGACACGATGATCACGTGGGTTCCCGCGCCCTGCCGTGTCTGCACCGCATCGACGATACGGTCGATGGCAGCCGGATCCACCCGATTGTCTGCACCGGTCAGAGATGATGAACCGATCTTGACCACGACGCGGCGGGCGGCGGTGATCCGCGCCCGCAGTGCGGTCTCAGCATCGGATCGGGTCGGGGAAACGGGAGTCCTCGTCATGTGGACAGTCTAGAACCAGCACCCGGATACAACGGACGCCCGCCCCGCCGAAAGTAACTTCCGGGAGCGACGGGCGTCGACAAGCAGTGGATCAGCCCTGCCAACGCTCCCTGTCGGCTTCTTCGCCGTCACCGAAATCGAACTCGTCGATGAGACCACGGCGCACCTGGGACGCGCGCTTGCGTTCCGCGGCGGACACGCGGCCGGTCTGCTCGAGTCGGCCGTCCGTACCGCGGCCGGTCGGGGTCAGGTCCACACCAGCGGCGGTCATCGGCTCCCACTCGAAGGACAGTTCACCGATGGTCACGGTACAGCCCGCTTTGGCTCCGGCCTTGAACAGCGCATCCTCGACGCCGAGCTTCGCCAGCCTGTCCCCGAGGAAGCCGACCGCCTCGTCGTTCTCGAAATCGGTCTGCCGGATCCAGCGTTCGGGCTTCTCACCGCGAACGAGGAACGCGCCCTCCTCCGCCGGATCAGCCTCGATGACGAAGTCCCGAGTCTTGCCCTTCGCGTCGACGGGCTTCGGACGCACGATGGTCCGCGCATCCGATTCGGCGATCGGATTCTCCCTGCGGTGGGTCTCCACCATCTCCATCAGCTTGTACTTCAGGGGGTCGAGGCCCTTCTGCGCCACGGCGGAGATGATGAACACCGGCCAGCCGAATTGTTCCTCCAGGTCGGCGCGAACGAACTCAGCGAGTTCCTCCGCCTCCGGAATGTCAGCTTTATTGAGGATGATGATGCGGGGCCGGTCTTTCAGATCACCGAGGCCGGTATCCCTGTCCAACGCGGACTCGTAGGCCGCCAGTTCCCCTTCGAGGGCCTCGATATCGCTCGCCGGGTCTCGACCCGGTTCGAGGGTCGCTGCATCCACGACGTGCGCAAGCACCGCCGTCCGTTCGATATGCCGGAGGAAGTCCAGGCCAAGCCCTTTGCCTGTCGACGCCCCCGGGATCAATCCCGGTACGTCGGCGATGGTGAAGGTGCCGTTCCCGACGTTCACCACACCCAGGTTCGGGCGCAACGTAGTGAAGGGATAATCCGCGATCTTCGGCTTCGCGGCACTGAGTACGCTGACCAGTGAGGATTTACCCGCGGACGGGAACCCGACGAGACCGACGTCGGCCATCGACTTCAGTTCCAGGATGACGTCATGCTCCTCGCCGGGTTCGCCCTTCAGTGCGAAGCCGGGGGCCTTGCGCGCGCGGGATGCCAATGCGGCATTACCGAGGCCGCCCTGCCCGCCCTGGGCCGCAATGTAGCGCATCCCGTTCGCGGTGAGGTCAGCCATGACCTCGCCATTCTCGTTCAACACGACGGTGCCTGCGGGCACCTCGAGGACGAGGTCCTCACCTCGGGCGCCGTTGCGATGGTCACCCGCGCCGTTGCCGCCACGGGACGCCTTGATGTGCGGACGGAAATGGAAATCGAGGAGGGTGTGCACCTGGGGGGTCACCTCGAGGATGATGTCACCGCCGTGCCCACCGTTGCCGCCATCGGGGCCGCCGAGGGGCTTGAACTTCTCACGGTGAACGGAGGCGCAGCCGTTCCCGCCGTCGCCGGCGGACAGATGCAGGACCACGCGGTCCACGAAACGGTTGCTCATTGCGTTGAAATGCTTTCTTGTTGAAGAAAAATGCTCCCTCCAACCTACCGAACATGCGACTCAGGGCATACTCCCGAGCGGTCACGGTACTCCGGGTCCCCCGCCCCCACGGTGTGCCGTCCACCGCGGTTGGCGAAGTGGCCCGTCCGGAGATTCCCGGGAGACCCGACCCCGGCGGTGGTCCCGTCGGCCGTCGGGCGTGGAGATCACCCGGTGGATCGTGGCGGTTCCACACCGGATTCGGTCCCGCGGCCGAGGCCCGGGCGTAGGATCAGGGTCGGTACAGCAGATTCGATCGCGGGAGTGTGCCATGTCTGATCAGCCGGTCACCGTCGTGGGTGCGACAGGGTATCTGGGCCGTCACATCGTCGCGGAGCTCGACGGACGTGGACACCCGGTCCGCGCCATCGTCCGCGATCCCGTAACGGCGCGCCGGCCGGGCCCGCACGGGGCCCCGGCACTGGACGGGCCGCGCACGGAACTGGTGCCCGCGGACGTCACCGTCCCGGGCCGGGTGGCGGGCCTCCTCGATGGTTCGGCGAGGGTGTTCTCCGCGCTCGGGGTGACCCACCAGAAGGCGAGCCCGTGGGACGTCGATTTCTTGGCTAACCTCGCGGTTCTACGTGATGCTCGCCCGGAAGGGCGTGGTGTTCCTTCCCCCGGACCCGGGGATCCGGCTGAATCCGATTCACGGCGCGGACCTAGCGGCATTCTGCGTGGATCTTTCCGCGGATCAGACGAGGCGGGACCGTATCCGGGTCGAGGTGGGCGGCCCGGATGTTCTGACGGCCGTGGAGATCACCCGACTCGCCGCCGCGGCGGCCGGGACCACACCGCGGACCCTGCGCATACCCCGGCGGGTGCTCAACGGCGCGGTATGGACCGCGTCCCGCATCAGCGAACGTCACGGAAACCTGGCCCGGTTCTTCACCGAGGCCATGACGGGGGATGCGGTCGGACAGTGCACCGGTACCCACCATCTGTCCGACTGGTTCCGGGAGATCGTCTGACCCGGACGGGGTGTCCACCGCACGCGACGGCGACCCCGCGGTCACCGTGTCGCTGAGCGGACTCCGACGGATCGGCGTCTCACCCGGTGGGGTTTGAGCGTGGAGGCGGTCGGGAACACGCGAAAACGGCGCCCACCTCCCCGATCAGGGAAGTCGGCGCCGTTCAGGCACTTCGTCGAGAAGCCGACCGGGGGTACTAGACCGCTGCCGGGACGTTCTCAACGATGTTGATCATGCGGCGGTTGCGCTTGGTGGAGAACTGCACGGAGCCCGCCTTCAGAGCGAACAGTGTGTCATCTCCGCCGCGGCCAACGTTCTCACCGGGGTGGAACGAGGTGCCGCGCTGACGGATCAGGATCTCGCCGGCCTTGACCTGCTGGCCACCGAAACGCTTGACGCCGAGACGCTTTGACTCAGAATCGCGACCGTTGCTGGAGCTGGAAGCACCCTTCTTATGTGCCATTGTCTGTCTCCCTCCTTCAAAGGAAAAGATCGATGAAAGCCGACGGGCTTACTTGATGCCGGTGACCTTGATGACGGTCAGCGGCTGACGATGGCCCTGACGCTTCTTGTATCCGGTCTTGTTCTTGTACTTGAGAATGTTGATCTTCGGGCCCTTGGTGTGCTCGACGATCTCTGCATTGACGCTCACCTTGGCAAGCTGGTCAGCGGCGGTGGTGACGTCGGCGCCGTCGACGAGCAGAACCGGGGTGAGAGCCACGGACGAACCCGGCTCACCCTCGATCTTCTCGACCTTGACGAGGTCACCTTCGGCAACCTTGTACTGCTTGCCGCCGGTCTTGACGATCGCATACATAGGAGGGCTACCCCTTTTTCTGAAAACTCGGATTGAGTGCGCCACCGGTGAAGCAGCAGCACTTTCAATGGACTGTGTTGAACACTTGCGTTCCAGACATCACGACCCGTGAAGAACCGGACCATGCGAGCGGTGGATAGTGCACGCCGATACGGTCTGGAACAGCGACTGTCAAAGACTACCGCTTACGGTAACCAAAAGACAAACCACCTACCGCTTTCCGGGGATTTTACGGACGACACGCCGCCGACCACGCTGACCTCGCTGCGGGCGCGCACCTGCATCCGCGTCACTGACGGGAACCTCCGATATCTCGGATCCGGTGTCGTCTCTTTCCCCGTGTCGCATACCCGGTTCATTCTCCACGGATGCGGGAGTGCTGATCCGCCGGACGATACGGCGTCGCCCACGACGGAGCTTCTCCACCCGAACTCCACCGCCTGCGGAACCGGTGTCGGGGGAACGCCCATCCGTTGACGGGGCCTCCTCCGATGTGGAGCGCGCGGCGTCCTCGGCGGCGTCCGCGATCTCCTGTCGAGTCAAGCGTTTGACGACCCGGCGGCGGCCACGACGTGCGGCCGAAGCACCCGCTCCGGACGCCGGGGTTCTCTCCGTGGAACGCGAGGCTGTGTTCTCCGGGGACACGGTGCCAGCTTCTGTCTCATCCGTGGCGGCGCTGGTGGTGGCATCCTCCTGCTGCCGTGCCCGGAGGCTCTTCGCCAGGCGACGACGTCCCCGACGTGCCGCCGAGGCGGACTGATCGCGTTCTTCGGCAGCGGATCGGCCCAGCTCACCCGCATCCGCGGGGTGCTGCCCCACATTCTTCGAGTGTGTTTCTTCACGTGTGATCTCCTCGATGTCCTCATCCGCCAGCGGGCCGGAGACGTAATCGGACCGTTTCGGCGGGAAATCGGAGACCGAGTTACCACGGGTCCGGCGCTTCCTGCGCGGCGACTTCTCGAAGGCCTCGAGAGCCTCACGGTAGCCGTCGGCGGGCAGGTAATCCGCTCCCGAGGGCTCGTCGGGATCTTCGGCACCGGCAAGCGCCACGGCTGCGGCCGCGATGGATTCGACACTGTTGGTCTTCTCCCGCTCGTCGGGTTGTACTGCGGCGGGCACTCCACGCGAGTCGTCTGCGATCTGGTGTGTGTCCATCCCGTTGTCCACACCGGTACGGGGGCTGCGGGTCGTGCGACGGCGCCCACGGCGGCCACGACGACCACGGTCCTGCGGTTCCGGCTCCTCGTGTGTTTCAGTGGGCGCATCTGCCCCTGCCGACTCGGCGCGGCCAGCGGCAGCGTCTTCCGGCCTGTCAACCGTCTCTTCGACCACCACGGTGACGCCACGGTTGTTTCCCCGGCCACGGCGGGAGGCACCCGAGCGGCGACCACGGCGCGGCACCCGGTCGTCGGTGTCCTTTGCGTCTTCCACGGGAGCGACGACTGCATCGGCAAGTGCCTCGATGGAGACACTCTCCGCATCGTGGGCGGCAGCTTGTTCCGTAGCCTCGTCCGTCTTCTCAGCGGCGGGTTGCCCGGTATCGGGGTGTCTGCTGCTCTCATCAGCGCCGGTGCCCCTGCCGCCACGACGGGCACGGGGGAGCTCTTCCGTGTGCTCCACGGGGTCGGAGTGCACGACGATACCGCGACCGTCACAGGTCTCACACTCGGTGGAGAAAGTCTCCAGGAGGCCTGTTCCAAGCTTCTTGCGGGTCATCTGGACGAGTCCGAGCGAGGTGACCTCGCTGACCTGGTGCCGCGTACGATCCCGTCCGAGGGCCTCAGTGAGACGACGCAGCACAAGGTCCCGGTTCTCGGGGAGAACCATGTCGATGAAGTCGACGACGATCATTCCCCCGATGTCGCGCAGGCGCATCTGACGGACAATTTCCTCAGCCGCCTCCAGATTGTTCTTGGTGACGGTCTCTTCGAGGTTTCCTCCCGAGCCGGTGAATTTACCGGTGTTGACGTCGATGACGGTCATCGCCTCAGTACGGTCGATGACCAGGGAACCTCCGGACGGCAGCCACACCTTACGGCTCAGCGCCTTCTGTAGCTGCTCGTCGATGCGGTAGTGCTCGAACACGTCGACGCCACCGTTCGCGGAGGAATCGTAGCGTTCCATCCGCTCCTCGAGGTCCGGTGCGACGGAACGGATGTAGGCGTTGACGGTATTCCAGGACTTGTTTCCCTCAACGACCAGTGTGTCGAAGTCCTCGTTGAACAGGTCGCGGACAACCTTGACCAACATGTCCGGCTCCTCGTAGAGCGTAACCGGCTTCGATCCCTTGGTCTTCTTCTCCTGTTTGACCTTCTCCTGAATGTCCTCCCAGAGGGAGTGCAGACGGTTGACGTCCGCCGCGATCTCCTTCTCGTGGACTCCTTCGGCAGCGGTGCGGATGATCGCGCCGCCGCTGGAGGGAACGACCTCCTTCAGGATCGCCTTGAGACGCTTACGTTCGGTTTCTGGGAGTTTCCGTGAGATACCGGCGCTACGGCCGCCTGGTACGTAGACCAGGAACCGGCCCGCGAGCGAAATCTGCGTGGTGAGTCGCGCCCCTTTGTGGCCGACGGGGTCCTTGGTGATCTGTACAAGTACCTGGTCACCGGAGTGCAGGGCGTGCTCAATGCGGCGGGAACGCCCACCGAGGCCTGCGGACTTCCAGTCCACTTCACCGGCGTACAGCACACCGTTGCGGCCCTTACCGATGTCGATAAACGCGGCTTCCATGGAGGGCAGGACGTTCTGGACGCGACCGAGGTAGATGTTTCCGACCATCGAGGATTGCGTCTCGGAGGTGACGAAATGCTCGACGAGAAGACCATCCTCGAGGACCCCGACCTGGGTGACTGATCCGGGATGATCGCTCCGCGCTTTCTCCCGGACAACCATGGTTCGTTCGACGGACTCACGGCGGGCGAGGAACTCAGCTTCGGAAACCACGTGGCGTTTCTTCCGTCCCTCCTCACGGAGCTCGGTACGACGGCGCCGCTGTGCTTCCAAGCGGGTGGAGCCCTTCAGCGCGACGGGCTCATCAGGGAGATCCGCGGGAGCGTCGAGGGTGTCCTCAGCCTCCTGCTTATCCGCGTGACGACGGTCGTTCTCAGGTGCAGCATCTTCGGCTCCGCGGCCACGGCCCTTTCCGCGGCGGCCGCGACGCTTCCGTTTGCCGGCACCGTCGGAATCATCGTCGGTGGCATCCGCTTCAATCTCGCCCTCATCCTCTGCATCCGTCGGAGTCGGTGGCAGAAACACCGGTGCAATGAACGCCGGGGTCTCCGGGGCCGGGGTGACTGCGGGGATGACATCCTCAAGAAGTTCAGCGTCCTGTTCCTCGCGAACGGCTTCCTCGATGTCGATGACTGTGCCTTCGTCGGAGGCGTCCTGGTCGGTGTCGGTCTCGTGCCCAGTATCCGCGAGCTCGCGTTCGACCTTCGCCTCGATCTGGTGGATCTCATTGGCGACGTTCTTTTCCACCCGGGCGCGGATCTTCTCCACAGGTTCCCCGTTGGGTGGTTCAGGGGCGTCATCGGCGGGGACGGCGAGGACATCGAGCAGTCGATTGGCTTCTTCCGTACTCAGAGAGGACTGGGCGACCTTGACGAGTCCCATCTTGTCCAGGGTGAGGATGAGATCCTTCGACGTGGTGGCGAGAAGTTTGGCCAGTGCATGGACGCGGGTCTTGGGCCCGAGCTTCGATCTGTCGAACTCAGCGGCGAGCCGGGCCGTGGCGTCTGCGGGAACCTCAGCGGCGGCGGCGATCTCCTCGACCGGTGCCGTCTCCGGAGTGGTCCGGCGGCGAGTCACCTTCTTCGTGCGCTTCTTCACACCGGTTTCATTCTCTGTGTCCACCTTAGCTGCCACAGAATCAGTCTTCTTCGGGGAGGTTTTCCTGGCTGCGCGCCTCTTCGCCGGAACCTCGCGGTCCGTGGCCGGTGCCTCACCGGAGGTCACGGAACTACTGTCCGACGGTTCTGGTGTGGTCTTCTTCGTCGTCCGCTTCGCGGTCCGGCGGGTCTTCTTCGGTTCTGTTCCAGTGGTGTCAGCCACAGGGTCTCCTCTTGTCGCGACTTCCCCGGGCGCTGGCAGGACAAGGATTTTCTCTCGTTCATCTCGTCTTGTGTTCCTGCCGCCGCCGCGCGGGGTGAAGAAGTCTTTAATTGTCGTTGTTCTTATTCAAAGTGTGTCTCTCACGGCGTCCGCAGCGTTCCAGCGATACCCCTCGGGGCGCGAACGAAAGAGTGCGGAGCCATCCCCATTGTCGCACACATCCGGTTGCCGTCCCCTCATTGCAGGTTCCCCGGTCCGTCCCCACCACCCAACCGGTGCACCCGGTCCCGGGAAACACGTTGTCCCCCTCCCCCCGAAAACGACCACCGCCCCACCCCGTCACGAGAACAGGGGTGGGGCGGAGAGATTCGATGGATGCGAAAATCAGAGATTAGGGAACCAGATCCCGATTTCACGCTCGGCGGATTCAGGGGAATCCGACCCGTGGACGACGTTGGTCGCGACATCCAGGGCAAGGTCACCGCGAATGGTACCGGGGGTTGCCTTCGAGACCGGGTCCGTACCACCGGCGAGCTGACGCCAGGCTTCGATGGCGCGGGGTCCCTCGATGACACCGGCGACCAGCGGGGCGGAGGTGATGAAATCGACGAGTTCTCCGAAGAACGGCTTGTCCGTGTGCTCAGCGTAGTGCTTTTCCGCAGTGTCGCGGTCAGCGACCCGGAGGTCCATCGCAACGAGTTTGAGGCCCTTTCGCTCGATGCGGTTGATGATGTCTCCGACGAGTCCGCGCTCGACGCCGTCCGGTTTGATGAGGATGAGGGTGCGTTCAGTCATGCAGCGAATTCTACAGAAGCCAACCGCTGAACGACGCACCCCAGGGGTCAGAGATTCTTGACCACCCGGGCAGCATCCGTGATGGTCAACTGCGGTACCTTCTCCCGGAGTGTCTTCACCGCGAGCGGCAGATCCCCGTTATCGCGGATCTGAACGATCTTCCGGTAGTCCGCGGTGATCAGCCCCACCCGGTCGGCTTCCTCACCTGCCGCGCCCTTGCCGGGAGCGTCAGGAAGCGAATCGAGTATGACCTCGCAGGCACTGAGGTTGGGCCACGGCGGCGCATTCCGGAACACCGCGAGTGCCGGGTTGCGCGCCCCCTCCCCCTTCAGCCTGATGGCTTCCTCGCGGAGCGAGGTGTCGAGGGGGCAGCCGATCGCGGCAGCGGCGGACGCTGATTCCTGTTTCCTGCGCCACCCCTCAATCGCGCCCATGACTACACCGCACACGAGGAAGAGAGCCGCCCCCTGCACCCGATTGCCGTCCAGCATGAGGTAGCCGCCCCACAGACAGCCGATTCCGAATACGAAGTAGAGGACGCCAACCAGACGCCGAACCCACAGACTCATGTCCCCAGTGTAAGCCCGGTTCAGGTGTGCTGGGTGACCAGGAGCCCCCTACGCATCCGCTCAATCAGAACTTTACGCAGGTGCATGATGTAGAACCACACAGCCACAAAGATGAGCGCCATGATTCCCATCGAATAATGGACGAAGAAACCTGCGACTGCAGCCACCTGGAGCACCCAGTTGACGGTCATCGCCCAGGGCCGCTTCTGCAGGAAAGCGACAAGGAACATGGCGACACCCACAATCGTGACGTACCCCCAGTTCATCGTCGTCCAGTACGCTCCGCCGTCCACGCGCGCGATGACGGTGAGTACGAGAAGGAGCGAGATCGACTCCATCACCAGAGTGCCGGCCATGACGCCACGCAGCCCCTTCATCGGATCCTTGGCGGGTGCGTGCCCCGGCCCCAGGGGCCCGTATTCGATCTCATCCCCGGAACCAGATCTCTTTCCGATCATGATGGTTCCTTTCCGAACAGCGTGCGAGCCTCACCGGCGGTAACGACGGAGCCGGTGATCAGGACACCGGAACCGGAAACCGCAGCACCGGGTTCGTCGGTTTCCTCCGCGAGCGCCACGGCGGTCTCGACTGCCGTGGGCAGAACCTCCTCCACGTGTACCCGCTCGTCACCGAAGATCTCCCGCGCGTACTCCGCGAGTTCGTAGGCGTCGAGCGCACGGGGCGAGGTGGACTGTGTGCAGACGACCTCGCTCACATGTGGTTCCAGTTCGGTGAGAATACCCCGGGCATCCTTGTCCCCGAAGCATCCGACAACCGCGATGAGCCTACGAAAGTCGAAGTCACGGTTCAGAGCCTCTCCGAGTGCCTTCGCCCCGTGCGGATTGTGGGTTGCGTCGATGAAGACCGTCGGTGTGGACCGGACACGTTCCAGACGCCCGGGGGAAGAAACGGTGCCGAAACCCTCCCGGACCGTATCCCGGTCGAGCTGTCTCCCAGCCCTGGCCCCGAAAAAGGCTTCGACTGCGGCGAGGGCACAAGCAGCGTTGCGTGCCTGGTGAGCCCCCGAGAGCGGCAGGAAGATGTCATCGTAGTCACCACCGAGTCCACGGAGAACAAGCTGTTGCCCGCCGACGGCGACAGTGGATTCGAAGACTCCGAACTCGGTGCCCTCGCGCGCGACGGCCGCGTCGGTCTCAACCGCGCGTTCAAGGAGGACCCTCAGCGCCTCGGGCGCCTGCTCCGCGACGATGGCTATGTTCTCCCTCGGGGAGAGGACATCACCCTCTTCGAGGGTGCGGGGCTTGATGATGCCGGCTTTCTCTCCGGCGATCTCCGTGAGGGTCTCCCCCAGGTAATCCGTGTGGTCGAGGCCTATGGGGGTAATCACCGCAACCTCTGATTCAATGACGTTGGTGGCGTCCCAGGTGCCGCCCATGCCGGTCTCCACAACGGCTACATCGACGGGGGCGTCGGCGAATGCAGCGTAGGCCATCGCGGTGAGCACCTCGAACTTGCTCATCTGCGGACCACCGTCACGTTTCGACGCCGCGTCGACGATCTCGACGTACGGTTTGATCTCCCGCCACAGTTCGCAGTACTTCCGCGGGTGGATGGGCGCACCATCCACGGCGATCCGCTCGGTGACGAGCTGCAGATGCGGACTCGTCGTGCGCCCGGTCCGACGGTGGAAGGCACGAAGCAGGGACTCGATCATCCGGACAACGGAGGTTTTTCCGTTCGTTCCAGCGACCTGGATTGAGGTGAAGCTCCGCTCCGGGTTCCCGAGTAGGTCCATCAGTTGGGTCATCCGGTCGAGGGTCGGGTCGATCTTGGTTTCCGGCCACCGGAGATCCAGCTCCGCTTCGACTACAGCGAGATCTGCGAGGTCTTCAGGGGTGATGGTGGTATCGGCCGGTGGGTTCGTGGGGGCGTGAACGTCGATGGGCAGGACGAGACCAGCTTCGTCGACACCGAGCGCACCGGTCTGTGCGGCAGCGGCATCCGCCGGGGTGTCCCGGGGTCTGGTTCCCTCGAAACCGGAGCCGTCCGGGTCGATCGTGTCACTCATCTATCCGAGCTCCTTCAGCCGCAGGGAAATACGTTCAACTTCCTCGGCGGCGATGCGCTGCCGCTCGCGGATCTTGTCCACGACTGCTGCCGGCGCCTTCTCCAGGAAGCTCTCGTTCCCGAGTTTCTTCCCAGTCGTCTCAAGTTCCTTCCGCGCGGTGGCGAGATCCTTGTCGAGGCGTTTACGCTCGGCTGCGACATCCACGGTCCCGGAGGTATCCAGCTCCACGGTGACCGTGGCCCGTGAAAGCCGGATCTCCAGGGACGCGGAGGGGGTGAAGTCGTCTCCGGGTGCCTCGACCCGCACGAGGGAACGCACCACTGGTGCCAGGGCCTCAAGGTCAGCGGCGGTGAAGTCGATGCGTGCCGGAACCTTCTGCGAAGGTTTGAGGCCCTGGTCGGAGCGGAAGCGACGGATCTCGGTGATGAGCTTCTCGACGTCCGCGATACGGCGTGCCGCTGTCTCGTCGACGGGTACGCCGTTCGTAGTGTCGGCCGCGGTCGGCCAGTCCGCGATGACGAGGGATTCGCCGTCGGTGAGTGCCTTCCAGAGAGTCTCAGTCACGAACGGGATCGCGGGGTGCAGCAGGCGTAGGACGACGTCGAGGACGGTACCGAGGACGAGCTGGGTGTTTCGTCCCCGGGCCGCGTCCTCGTCCGTGGCGGCGTCGAAATCACGGGGAATCTGAACCTTCGCGATCTCCAAGTACCAGTCGCACAGCTCACCCCAGGCGAACTGGTAGAGCGCCTCGTTAGCTTTCGCGAACTGGTAGTTGTCCAACTGCCGGTCCACGTCGGCGCGGACCTGCTCGAGGCGGTCGAGGATCCAGCGGTCAGCGTCGGTGAGTTCCTCACGGGGGGGAAGCTGCCCGACCCGTGCCCCGTTCATCAGCGCGAAGCGGGTCGCATTGAACAGTTTGGTGGCGAAGTTGCGGGAGGACTGCGCGGAGTCCTCCCCGATCGGCAGGTCAGTTCCGGGGTTCGCACCACGGGCGAGAGTAAACCGCAGGGCGTCGGCGCCAAAGCGCTCGACCCAGTCCATCGGGTCGATACCGTTGCCGAGGGACTTGCTCATCTTCCGGCCCCTCTCGTCGCGGACAAGGCCGTGGAGGAAGAGATCGGTGAACGGTACCTGCGGGCGACCGCCATCTGTCGTCCCCAACTCACTGTCATCGAGGGTGGCGGCGAAGGTCGCGAACATCATCATCCGGGCGACCCAGAAGAAGAGGATGTCGTAGCCGGTGACCAGGACGGAAGTGGGATAGAACTTCTTCAGTTCCGGGGTGGCGTCCGGCCACCCCATCGTGGAGAACGGCCACAAGGCGGAGGAGAACCAGGTGTCGAGGACATCCGGGTCCTGGATGTAGCCCTCGGGAGCGGTCTCGTCAGGTCCGACGCAGACCACGTCACCGTCGGGGCCGTACCAGATCGGGATGCGGTGGCCCCACCAGAGTTGGCGGGAGATGCACCAGTCGTGCATGTCGTCGACCCACGCAAAGTAGCGGGGCTCCTGGCTCGCCGGGTGGATTGTGGTGTCGTGCTCACGCACCGCGTCACCGGCCATCTCAGCGAGCTTGTCGACCTTGACGAACCACTGTTCGGACAGGCGTGGTTCAACCGGCTCGCCGGAGCGCTCCGAGTGTCCGACGGAGTGGACGTAGGGACGTTTCTCAGCGACAATTCGGCCTTGCTCGGCGAGAGCCTCGCGGATCTTCACCCGCGCCTCGGCGCGGTCGAGTCCGTCGAACTCGGTACCGGTCCCGGCGATGTGGCCGGTGTCGTCCATGACGTCGGGCATCGGCAGATCGTGGCGAAGGCCGAGCGCGTAGTCGTTCGGGTCGTGGGCCGGGGTGATCTTCACGGCGCCGGTACCGAACTCGGGGTCGACGTAGTCATCGGCGACGATGACAAGCTCCCGATCGGGGAGGAAGGGATGTGGCAGACGCTGCCCCACCAGATCCGCGTAACGCTCATCATCGGGGTGCACCGCGACCGCCACGTCACCGAGCATCGTCTCCACACGCGTGGTGGCGACGATGACGTGGGGTTCGGAATCATCGAGGGAACCGTAACGGATGGAGACAAGCTCACCCTCGACATCCTTGTAGACGACCTCGATGTCACTGACCGCGGTCTGCAGGACCGGCGACCAGTTGACGAGGCGGTGCGCCCGGTAGATCATGCCCCGGTCGTACAGGTTCTTGAAGATGGTCTGCACCGCGCGGGACAGCCCCTCGTCGAGGGTGAACCGCTCCTTGGACCAGTCGACCGAGTCACCGATGGCGCGCATTTGCGAACCGATGACCCCACCGTAGCGGGCCTTCCACTCCCAGACCTTGTCGACGAACTGCTCCCGGCCGTAGTCGTGGCGGTTCCTGCCCTCGGCTTCCTTGAGGTGAGCCTCCACCTTCGTCTGGGTCGCGATACCGGCGTGATCCATGCCGGGCAGCCAGAGGACCTCGTAGCCCTGCATCCGCTTGCGGCGCGCGAGGGCGTCCATCAACGTGTGGTCGAGGGCGTGGCCCATGTGCAACTGCCCCGTGACATTCGGCGGTGGCAGAACAATGGAGAATCCCGGTTTCGGCGAATCGGCATCAGCGGTGAAGTAGCCGGCGTTCACCCAACCCCTGTACAGCTCAGCCTCGACCGTCTTCGGGTCCCAGCTCTTCGGTAGCTTGTCGGCGCGGTTGTCCTGGTTCTCATTCTGTGAAGTCACATCGCCCATCTTAGATGGTGCCTGCGACGACGCACCGAAGTAGGCCGAACGCCCCGTCGACGGTTCTTGAACGGTCGGCGGGGCGTTCGGAGGAACGCTGCTCAGCAGGTCCTAGAGGAGATCGGAGACAGCGTCACGCTCGCTGATGAGCTCATCGATGTTCGCGTCGATTCGGGCACGCTGGAAGTCATCGATCTCAAGCCCCTGGACAATCTCCCAGGTACCGTTGCGACTGACCGTCGGGAAACCGAACAACAGTCCCTCGGGCACACCGTAGGAACCGTCGGACACGATCGCTGCGCTGGACCACTTCTCGGTTCCGTTGATCCAGTCGTGCATGTGGTCGACGGCTGCCGAGGCCGCTGAAGCCGCCGAGGATTTGCCCCGAACCTCAATGATCTCCGCACCGCGCTTCGCCACCCGAGGGATGAACTCATCGACATACCAGTCACGGTCAACCAGATCCGCAACTTTTTCTCCCCCCACCGTCGCATAGGTGATGTCCGGGAACTGTGTGGCAGAGTGGTTACCCCAGATAACCAGGTTCTCGAACGCAGCCGAATCCTTGCCCAGTTTCGTGGCCAACTGACTCAGTGCGCGGTTGTGGTCGAGTCGCATCATCGCGTTGAACCGGTCCGCGGGAACATCGGGCGCACTGGCCTTCGCGATCAGTGCATTCGTGTTCGCGGGGTTGCCGACCACGAGGACACGGACATCATCGGCGGCGTGATCGTTGATGGCCCTACCCTGGGGACCGAAGATCCTACCGTTCGCAGCCAGCAGATCACTGCGCTCTTCCCCTTTACCGCGGGGCTTGGCACCCACGAGGAACGCTGCCGAGGCACCGTTGAAGGCTTCTGCAGCATCATCTGTGACACGGATGTCACGGAGCAGTGGGAAGGCGGAATCCAAGAGCTCCATGGCGACGCCTTCCGTCGCACCGAGAGCCGGGGTGATCTCAAGCAGATTGAGCTCGATCGGGGTCTCGCGTCCGTACACGTCACCGTTGGCGATACGCCACAGCAGTGAATAAGCGATCTGTCCTGCCGCGCCAGTGACAGTGATCTTCTTGGCTTGAGTGGCCATAAGTTACATCATCCTCTTCTCGTCGGCGCCCGAAACCAGTCTTCCGCCGGACGGGCGCAGTTAAAGTTCGTGTGACGTCAGCCCACTGCAGTTCCACTCCGGTTCACCGCCGACTTCTGACGACGCTGGTATTGACACGGCGTGAAGGGCCGTCGCACAGCATCCAGGGTAACCGCGATAACCGGGTTCTGCCGTGATAAACCGACGTCAACGATGTGAACGTGCACACCCCGTGAGTTCATGATCGACGACCACACCACTGACCACCCCCGTCCCCCCACGATGCCAACATACGACCTGCGCTTTTCAAGATTGTGCCGGATCAGGACTCCTTGGAACTGCGTTTTAAGGCACCATGAAACGGAGTAACCCCGATTCGTCCCGCACCTGTGCTCCGGCACCACGGTGTTGCGGCGACCCGCGTATACACCCCGGGACGGAACCACGTTGACGGCGTACCTGATGATCTCAGGTCATCGGGTACGCGCGACCACCGCGTCTGCGGTGATCGCCTCTTTTCTGGAAAGGACCACGGCATGAACCGTTCCCCCGCCGACACTGAGATCTCGGGCACGACCGCCGAGCAGGTCGTCGCCGTCGCGATGGAGAGTTTCGCCCGGCACGGGTTCGAGGACACCCGGTTGGAGGCGATCGCGCAGGAATCGGGAATGTCCAAGCGGATGATCCATTATCATTTCGGTGACAAGCGCAATCTCTACGTTCAGGCGCTCCTCCGAGCGGTCACTCTCATCCGACCCGACGCGAGTGAAATGGAACTCCCATCGACTGTTCCGGTGGATGGGATACGCAAGATCGTCCAGGTCATCTGCCGGAGAATGTTCGCAGAACCCGCAGCGGTCCGCCTTATCCTCCTGGAGAACCTGTTCAAGCACGCTGAAGTGACGGGGGCGTCACCTTTAGCCGACCAATCCGCAGTGCTCCTCGCACTCGACCGGCTACTGATGCTCGGCCAGGATTCCGGGGCGTTCCGTCCCGGAATCTCAGCCCTGGACATCTACACCGTGATCTCCTCACTGTGCGCGTTCCGCACCTCAAACCGGGACACCTACCTAAACCTCTACGACGTCGACCTCGCCGACGACACGAACACCGCCGGACTCGAACGTCTCGCCGTCGACGCCGTACTCTCGTTCCTCACCTCGAACATGCCGGGAACCGGAACGATGAGTTATCTCGCGGTCGGCGGGAGAGAATACTCGGACGACCATGATTCCGGCAACGTCAACATCTACGGTGAGACCGACAGCAGCTAGCCGGAGAAGAGGCAGGAGGGGCCGCCCCCTACCGGGGCGGCCCCTCCTCATCCGATCTCAGATCACGCGGTTTTCTCACTGGGGCCGGGAAGCAGCTCCGGTTCCGCCATACCGCGAGCAACTTCCGCAGTGATGATGCACTCTGCAACGTCCTCTCGGTCGGGAAGCTCATACATCACGGGCACGAGGATCTCCTCCATGATCGCCCGCAGACCACGGGCACCCGTCTTCCTTTCGAGAGCGAGTTCAGCGATCGTATCCAGAGCACTTTCGGTGAAGGTCAACTGCACACCGTCCATCTCGAACAGTCTCTCGTACTGCCGGACCAGTGAGTTCTTCGGCTCCGTCAGAACCTTGACCAGAGATGCCCGGTCCAGGTTCCGGACGGTCGCCACCACCGGAAGTCGACCGATGAACTCGGGAATCAGGCCAAACTTCACCAGATCCTCGGGACGCACCTCCCGGAAAAGATCCACGGAGTCATCCTCGTGCAGTGAACGGACCTGCGCTCCGAAACCGAGACTACGTTTACCCACCCGTTCCTGAATGACCTGCTCGAGCCCCGCGAAGGCACCCGCCACGATGAACAGGATGTTGGAGGTATCAAGCTGAAGGAACTCCTGGTTTGGGTGTTTGCGTCCTCCCTGCGGGGGAATCGACGCCATCGTACCCTCCAGAATCTTCAGCAGAGCCTGCTGGACCCCTTCACCCGATACATCCCGGGTGATCGAGGGATTCTCGGACTTCCGAGAAATCTTGTCCACTTCATCAATGTAGATGATCCCCCGCTGCGCCCGCTGCACATCGAAATCAGCGGCCTGCATCAACTTCAGCAGGATGTTCTCCACATCTTCGCCGACATAACCGGCCTCGGTCAATGAGGTGGCGTCCGCGATGGCGAACGGGACATCGAGAAGCCGGGCCAGAGTCTGCGCCAGATATGTCTTACCCGATCCCGTGGGGCCGAGCATCAGGATATTGGACTTGGCGAGTTCGATATCATCGTCCCGCCCAGACACCGCCCGGGACTCCTCCACACGAATTCTCTTGTAGTGGTTGTACACCGCGACCGCCAGGATCCGCTTCGCCTCGTCCTGACCGACCACGTAAGTGTCGAGGAACGCTGAAATCTCGGTGGGGCGGGGCAATCGGCCTGAGGTTTCTTCAGCAGCCTCCGTGGACTGCCCCATCTCCTCTTCGATGATCTCATTGCAGAGTTCGATGCACTCATCACAGATATAGACGCCACCGCCGGCGATGAGCTTCTTCACCTGTTTCTGGCTCTTCCCGCAGAAAGAGCACTTGAGCAGGTCCGAGCTTTCTTGCATATGTGCCATGGCCTTCGGGTAGTCACTCACAATCTTGATCCGGGGACGCGGAGGCGTCCACACAGGTTCGATCCGTCCGCTCCACTCTAGCCCCCGCCCTGGGCCCCGATGATCGAGGCGCGGCCGGTGACAGTGAGGGAAACCTTCCGACTACTGCTGATTCGAGAGTTTGCGGTAGTCGAAGACCTGATCGATCAGACCGTATTCGACAGCTTCAGCCGCTGTGAGAATCTTGTCACGGTCCGTGTCGATCCGGATCTGCTCCGCCGAACGACCGGTGTGCTGGGCCAGAGTGGTTTCCATCAGAGTACGCATCCGCTCGATCTCGCGGGCCTGGATCTCCAGGTCCGAGACCTGGCCCTGAACACCACCCGTGGCGGGCTGGTGGATCAGGATCCGCGCATTCGGGAGTGCCGCTCGCTTACCCGGAGAGCCCGCTGCCAGCAGGACTGCCGCTGCGGATGCCGCCTGTCCGAGACAGACCGTCTGCACATCGGGGCGGACGTACTGCATCGTGTCATAGATCGCCATCAGCGACGTGAAGGAGCCACCGGGGCTGTTGATGTACATCGTGATGTCCCGGTCCGGATCCTGGCCCTCCAGAACAAGAAGCTGTGCCATGATGTCGTTCGCCGAGGCATCATCGACCTGGGTACCGAGGAAGATGATGCGCTCCTCGAACAGCTTGTTGTAGGGGTTGGATTCCTTGGCCCCGTACGCCGAGTGCTCCACGAAGCTGGGCAGCACATAGCGGGCGGAGGGCATCTGCATTCCGTTGCTCATAACTTGTTGTTCTCTCCTGGTATCCCGGTGGGTGCCGGACTAGTTGGCGATGGAACCGCTGGCGGCGGTGATGACATGATCGACGAATCCGTAGTCCTTGGCTTGCTCTGCGGTGAACCAGCGGTCGCGGTCCGAGTCCCGCGTGATCTGCTCGACGGTCTGCCCAGTGTGCTCCGCGATGAGTTCCGCCATCTCGCGTTTCGTGTAGGCGAACTGCTCCGCCTGGATGGCGATGTCTGCCGCGGTACCACCAACACCCGCCGACGGCTGATGCATCATGATCCGGGCGTGTGGGAGGGCGTAGCGCTTACCCTTTGTACCAGCGGAGAGCAGGAACTGCCCCATCGATGCCGCGAGTCCCATGCCGTATGTGGCAACGTCGCACGGTGCGTATTTCATTGTGTCGTAGATCGCCATACCCGCCGTGACAGAGCCGCCCGGGGAGTTGATGTAAAGGGAGATGTCACGCGTCGGGTCCTCGGCGCTGAGCAGGAGGATCTGGGCGCACAGTTTATTAGCGATTTCGTCATCCACCTGGCTCCCCAGGAAGATGATGCGCTCGCGGAGCAGGCGCTCGAATACCGAGTCGCTCAGGTTGAGCCCGCTGGTGGAGGCCGCCATCCGGGTGGTGTCAGTCATGGGTTCCAAAACCTACCTTCTCGCCGCCCTGGTCCGATGCCGCAATGACTGCGGCGGCGCGGAGCCTGGGTGGGCATCTGTATTGGGCATTGTTGATTGTTCCGTAAGCGCAAGGGTACCGCCGCCAAGGACAGTGGCGCTGCTCTGTTCGCTCTCAGCTTTCCCGGAAAGGATGGCGTCCCATGCCAGGCCGCAAAGAGCCCGGCCACCAGTGGTGGTCGGGCTCTTTCCACCGGCAGGCGGAACGCCGGGATGAGATTATTCGGCGGTATTAGCGTCGTCGCCGGAATCCGTGGACTCCTCGACTTCTTCCTCACCGAAGTACACGGCGGGATCCACGCTGTTACCGTCGGAATCAGTGACCTTAACTTCACAGATGGCAGCGGCCAGAGCCTTACCCCGGCGGACGTCACTGAACAGGTTACCGATCTGGCCGGCCTGCTGTAGCTGCTGGATGAACTGGTTCGGATCCATTCCGTAACGCTGGGCGGTGAAGATGATGTGCTCGGTCATCTCCTCCTGAGAAACCTCGGGCTGGATCTTGTCCGCGAGAACATCGAGGAACAGTTGGGTGCGAACGGCGTTCTCGGCCTGCTCGCGGGCGTCCTTGTCGAATTCCTCGCGTGAGCTACCTTCCAGCTTCAGACGCTCGTTGAGCTTCTTTTCATCGCCCCCGAACTGGCTGACGAGCTGCTGCACCTGATTATTTACCTGCTCGTCGACGATCGAGCCGGGAAGCGGGAATTCGGACTTCTCCAGGGCGGCCTTCAGAACCTCATCGCGAATCTCCGCGGCCTGCTGAGCCTTACCGCTCTCCTCGACCCGCTGGACGAGGGAATCGCGCAGTTCCTCGACGGTGTCAAACTCGGAAGCGAGCTGAGCGAATTCATCATCGACCACCGGCAGTTCCCGTTCCTTGACGCTGCTCACCGTAACGGTGACGAGGGCTTCCTTGCCTTCGTGGTCTCCCGCGAGCAGGGTCGTCGTGAACTCACGGGACTCACCGACCTCCATACCGTTGAGTGTTTCATCGAGCCCCTCGATGAGTTCACCGGAGCCGACCTGGTGGCTGAGGCCTTCAGTCGTCGCCTCCTCGATGGTTTCACCGTCAACGGTCGCGGAGAGATCGATGGTGACGAAGTCATTTTCGGCGACAGCGCGATCGACGCTCTTCAGCGAACCGAAACGCTCCCGCAGTTTCTCCAGCTCAGCATCAACAGCTTCATCATCGGTGGAGAGCGAACCGACCTCCACCGAAATCTCGGAGAAGTCCGGGAGAGCGATCTCAGGTCGGACATCGACCTCGGCGGTGAACTCGACGAATTCACCATCCTCGATACGGGTCACATCGACGATGGGCTGGCCAATGACCTTGAGGTCATTCTCCTCCACCGCCGCGCCGTAACGACTCGGCAGCATGTCATTCACGACCTGCTCGAGAACCGGGCCGCGTCCGACGCGTGCCTCGATAAGCTGGCGCGGAGCCTTCCCCTTCCGGAAACCCGGAATGGACACCTGCTGCGCCAGCGCCTTGTATGCCTGGTCGAACTCCGGCTTGAGGTCCTCGAAGGGAACCTCGACGGTGATCTTGACGCGGGTGTCATTCAGATGCTCGACGGAACTCTTCACGAGTCACTCTCCTGGAATAATGTTTGTATTGATTCGTCTAACTGGACCTTCGTCGCTGTGTTTTTCCGGCGTCGGTCCCGGGCGCCACCTAATTCGGTGGTGCCCGGGACCGACGCCGGAATCCTTCAGATAAAGGGCCCTTGTCGGGGCAACAGGATTTGAACCTGCGACCCCCTGCTCCCAAAGCAGGTGCGCTACCAAACTGCGCCATACCCCGTAGTCACTGAAGCGACACGACCCATCAATGGCCGCTGCCAAAGAAGTGTACCGGCTCCCCCAAGCACAGGTTCAACAGCCCCCCGTAAATCTCCGCCACCACCAGATCCAGCAGAGCGTCAGACAACCACAGAGAGCCCCTCCACAGCATCAAAACCCACACCAAGCATATGCTCCCAGCTTGTCAGTAAACCCAGATACCCCCTGATAAACCCCAGTACAGGACCTGTTCGACGACAGAGAAGAACGTTCACCTCATACCGGAAGCAGCTTTCCAGCATGGAGGCGACGACGCCTCCACCTTTTTTCAACACAGCGGGTGAACAACGACTAAGCACAACCAATTGCGCCCACTGCACGGTCACCAGGAATCCGTCGAAAGCCACCTCTCACCACAGCACGCCCACCATCGGACGAGAACCAACACCCAGATAGAGCAGATGGCCACAGCCTGCAATCGTGTCAGCGTACAACCACGTCAACTCCCGACACTGTTCGAGCATGAAAAAAGCATCCCCACCAGTGCAGGAACTGGTGGGGATGCTTTTTCCATGGAGGGAACGACGGGAATCGAACCCGCGTCTTCAGCTTGGAAGGCTGAGGTATTAGCCACTATACGACGTTCCCATAGAAGCCCCGGAAAATCTGCAAATGCAATTTTAACATGGGAGTTTAAGCATAGCCCCTAGCGGGACTCTAGCTTCTTTCCGTAGCGTGCAACAGTGTAACCCACCACGGCCAAGATGAAAAATAGCGAGGTGACACAGCATCTCAGCGGCCACCAGACACCCGCGCCGGCGGCTCGCCATGTATCCATATTCTGGCCTATTTGGTTTGACGCCCCCCACTTAAAGACATCAAGCCACAATGTCACCGCCCACTCCCCAGTCAGACCCACAGCAGAGGCACCATAAGACCGCACCGAAGGTCGTGTGCGCGTATGCGAGAACAACTCGACACAAGGTCAACGATGCCCGGACGCTCGCTTCCAGATCCGGCACGGTACCAATACCCAATTTTGTAACCCCATAGAAAAAGTTACAAAGAAATAATCTTCCCAATCTTAGCTTTTTATCAGTAGATCAACTCGATAAATCGGGATAGCCTATCCTTCATGGGGTTGACTTTTGCATCTAAATACCGCTCCGGGGGTGCTACACATTCAACATACCCACTGCTGAGGCAAGGTCACCCCCCGAAAGATAGCCCCCACCAATTGAATAGTCACAAAACAGCAATTCCACTGCCCCAACTTTCACCATAAAACAAATTCCAAAAGGAGCGTTGCCACACCCACATTTTTCTCAGGACGCCGTTAGCTGGCTGACGTATCGTGGCGCCCATGCAACCTAAGATCATTGACTCCGACTCCGGCAGAGAGCTCTGGACAGCCATCGAATGTGCCAGGTTCTCCGGTACCGCGCGCGGAACCTTCACGAGTTACGCGGGCCGCGGCCGCGCCCCGAAACCCGTCGCCAAGATGCACGGGCTCACCCTCTGGGATTCACAGACCATCCATGAATGGGTCGAGGAACGTAAAAACGGCCGCAAGTCCGCCAAGTCACTTGAGAACACCGAGGCTTAGATCTCCCCGACCGGAGCCTCATCCGGTTCATTCTTCCACCGTCCGGGTTCCGGCCCACTATCAACCCCCGCAGTGCCTTGGCGCGTCTGCGGGGGTTCTCGTCAACCGATGGTCCGGAACCGAACGCGGAACCCGGACATCGTTTCCCATCCATACATGCGTTTCGGGAACCCCCGACACACATCGGACGTTGTTTCTGTAGACGGGGCCACCTGCGGAACACCCACGTTCCAGGTAATTCCTACGTTCCCCGCGAGCCCCTCCATCTTGTCATCCAACGCCCGGAAAAGGCTGCCAATGTCCTCTCTCCTCGTATTACTCCTGATCGCCGTCATAATCAGTGGCGTCGTTCTCCTGCTGTCTCGATCAGGTTCTTCCGGCGGAGGCCGTTCTAAGGAATCCGAACTCGATGACGCCGTTGCCGACGCACGTCGCTGGATTGAGCGCCTCGGCTCCCAGGTGCTTTCCCTCACCGGTAGTGATACCGCATCGACCCAGGCACTCGCAGACGCTTCGGAAAGATTCAACGCGGCATCCGGCCAGATCAGTACGGCAAAGACAGTACGTCAGGCTGAACTCGCACGGGAATCTGCACTCGAGGGACTCCACTACATCAATGCGGCACGCGAGATCATGGGTATGCCTTCAGGCCCCGAGCTGCCTCAACTTGAGGGACAACGCCAGGCTGGTGCCGTCACTGAACAGCGCACCATCGATCACGAAGGAAAACAGATCACCGCATCACCGACGGCAACACCACAGACACCGAACTACTATCCGGGCGGAATGGTCGCCGGCCGTCCGGTTCCGGCCGGTTGGTATTCCGAACCCTGGTGGTCCTCAGCTCTTCGCACCGGCATGTGGACCGCAGGCTCTGTGATGATGTTTTCGATGCTCTTCGGAGGTATGTCCGGAGTTCACTACGGGCCACAGGAGTTCGAGCAGGGTTATGGAGACACCGGTGGTGACGGCCCGGACGCATCTGAAGGTGCGGGTGGAGAGGATCTTGGGGATACCGACCCCGGTTTTTCGGGTGAGGACGGCGGATTCTTCGGGGGCGACGGTGGAATGGATTTCGGCGGGTTCGATTTCTGATTCGATGCACCGATGCGGCTCCCACCGCAGAAGGACAGTGTGCCCAGGCCTCCCGGGAGGTCTGGGCACACTGTCCTTCTGCGGTACTTGGGCGTCAGGCTTCAGGAAGCACCGGAGCGATACCCGTTTTTTCATAGTCTGCGAGTATGTCAATACGGCGCTGGTGCCGTTCAGCTTCGCTCCAAGCCTGATCCAGGAATGCATCAACGATCGCGAGTACCTCTTCCTCGGAGTGCATCCGACCACCGATCCCGACCAATTGAGCATTGTTATGTTCCCGCGCGAGGCGCGCGGTTTCAACCGACCACGCGAGAGCGCATCGCGCACCCTTGACCTTGTTCGCGGCGATCTGTTCACCGTTCCCGGAGCCACCGAGAACAATGCCGAGCGACCCCGGATCGTTCACAGTTCTGGACGCAGCTTCGATGCAGAACGGGGGATAGTCATCCTCGGCATCATAGACGTGGGCCCCACAGTCGATCACCTCATGTCCGGCGTCGGTGAGATGCTGGGCGATGGCATTCTTCATTTCGAACCCGGCGTGGTCCGCTCCAAGATATACGCGCATGTGTCCGAGTCTAGCGTGCACATCGAGCATGTCGTGTGCAGTACGCGGGTAGTTGTACAGCAGAACGCCGTATCCGCCCCACCCGGAGGCGGTAATCTCGGATACGGCGTGATGTCACCTCCGGATAATTGAAACCGGAGTGCGTGTTATTCCTCAGAGGTTGGTGGCCCACACGGGGTTGTCGACAAGCGCTGCACTGGTGTTGTCAGCCTTGTCCGCGTGATAGACGACACCCACGACATCAGCATCGGTCGGGACACAGGTGGTGACGGTTGCCTCGGCACCGTCGGCGACGGTGACCACTCCATCATCGGTGTCCACAGTGGAATCAACGAAGTCGGTGCCCGCCGGAACGGAGGTTTCGTTGCCGTCTGCATCGATGATCGTCACGTGGTCGGTGGCGAAGGTCAGTTCATCATTCACACTGGCATTGACAACGTTGGTCACGACACAGACATCGCCGTCATCGCCACGGGTGATATCGGTTACCTGGATGGTGCCACGATCTCCAATGTACGTGTCACCAGGGGTATTGACATTGGCGAATCCGAGCGCTGAGGCAAGCTCGGCTGGACTCATGGAACCAGGGGCGATAGCGGTGGTGGTGGGTGTCACCGGGGAACTGCTGACGCTGCTTGCCGGAATAGTCGCACTGGTCGACGTCGTCGAGGCTGCCAACGGATCAGCATTGTCATCGTCATCATCACCGCCGAGCAGGGCCCAGGCGAGAGTTCCGAGCACGAAAAGTGCGACGATCCCGAGAATCCACGGGAGAATACTCCGGCTGCGGCGTTCCACGGGAACAGAACCACTTTCGTTGGACTGCCCGGGATTGGTGTGGTCCGAAGGTGCGGTGGGGCGATCACTCATGGTGGTCTCCTGAGATTGATGGTACGGCCGTGCTCCGGCCGTGGGTGTCCCGCCGGAGCGGATTTCCCTGACGGGTTAGCCACGTCAAGGCCGCCGGGCGCCGGAAGCAGAGCACCGGGCCCCACCCCGGTGCCCCGAAACGACCGGGCCGTGGTTTGATACCACCATAGACGAGTGGCTGTGCTACCGCTACATCAGGTGAAGTCGGGTCGCTCCGTGCGCGAACGTTTGAGTTCGAAGAAGTGCGGGTACCCGGCGAGTGCCACCGCGCCATCAAAAATCATTCCGGCGTCGTCGCCTCGGGGTATACGGGTGAGTACGGGGCCGAAGAAGGCCGTACCCGACACCTCGACCACCGGGGTACCGACCTCGTCACCGACGGCCGACATTGCCTGTCCGTGAAAATCTTTCAGCACGTCATCCCACTCCGACCCGAGACCGGTGTCCGCCAGTCCTTCGTCGAGGCCCACCTCGGTCAACGCTTCTCGAATCAGGGGAATGAAGAGATCGGAGATATCTCCGTCACCGGCGTTCTCCTTGAGTGCCGCCCCCTGCCCCTCATTGTGGATCTTCGTCCCCAGTACGGTGTAGAGTTCACCGACCTTGTCCGGATACTCGGTGGCGACCCGCGCGAAGACCCTCGCCGGTGCCCAGGTCGCAGTCATCCTGCGCCGGTAGTCCTCGGGAAGTTCGTCACGGCCTTGATTGAGCACACCGAGACTCATCGGGATCCACGTGATCTCCACGTCCCGGACTTTCTCCACTTCGATGGCCCACCGAGAGGTAATCCAGGCGTACGGGCAGGTGACATCGAACCAGAATCTCATGGGCTGACTCATGTATACCTTCTCTCTGTGCAGTGTTTCCGTCATATCCGCCGGAAAACCTCGTTCCCCGGCGGTTCACACCCAGGATAGGTGCATTCCGTGCCTGTACGTTCCACCACCATGGGTGACCCGTATCCTTGGCCATGCGGTGCCGTCGTCGACGCGTGGGGGCGTTACCTTATCCCCTTTTCCCCTGACTCCCCACGTACACCCGGCTGCGGTGCCGTGCACTGGTGATTCACCACCCCTGAAGAGAGCGGGCCACCGATGGCCCGCGCACGCCTCGATGATAGGAGCTCCGGTCACGTGACCTCGACCAACCTCACCCATGCGGAAGCCCAGACGCGTTCGTCGATCCTCGACGTCGACAATTACGGCATCACCCTTGATCTGACCGGTGGAGACACGGAGTTCTCCTCCGTCACCACCGTGGACTTCACCGTATCCACCGCCGGCGACACGTTCATCGATCTACGCGCTGCCCGCGTCCGGGAGGCACTACTGGACGGTCGGGACATCACCGCTGACGCCGTCACGCTCAGTGACGATGGCTACGACGAGGACGCCGGCATCACCTTGAAAGGGTTGGAGCCCGGCGCGCACACCCTGCGAATCACCGCAGACTGCCGTTACTCACGGACGGGCCAGGGGCTGCACCGCTTCGTTGATCCTGCGGACAACGAGGTGTACATGTACACCCAGTTCGAGACGGCCGACGCGAAGAGGATGTTTGCCTGTTTCGACCAGCCGGACCTGAAGGCGACCTATGATCTCACGATCACCACACCGAACGGCTGGCGGGTGATCTCCAACGCGGATCAGACCGTGACTGACAATGGGAACGGGACCAGCACCCACGTTTCCCGTATCGGTTACCGGCTATCAACGTATCTGGTAGCGATCTGCGTCGGCCCTTACCACGAGGTCCGGGGTGAGTGGACCGGTGAACTCACCCACCACCCGGAGACCCCGGCTGGTCAACCGTACGAGTTGACCGTGCCGATGGGCCTGTACTGCCGGAAGTCTCTCGCAGACAGTCTCGACGCGGAACGCCTGTTCACCGAGACGAAGCAGGGGTTCGACTTCTACCACGCGAACTTCGGTGTGGCGTACCCCTTCCACAAGTACGACCAGGTTTTCGTGCCCGAGTTCAACATGGGTGCAATGGAGAACGCCGGCTGTGTCACGCACCGGGACGAGTACGTGTTCACCTCGAAGGTGAACCGGTACCGCTACGAGCGGCGCTGCGACACGGTGCTGCACGAGCTGGCGCACATGTGGTTCGGTGATCTGGTGACGATGCGCTGGTGGGATGACCTGTGGCTAAACGAGTCCTTCGCCACCTGGTCCGCGGCGATCAGCCAGGCTGAGGCAACCGAGTACGACTCCGCGTGGGTCACGTTCGCGAACATCGAGAAGTCCTGGGCGTACAGCCAGGATCAGCTTCCGTCGACACACCCGATCACCACGGATGCGAGCGACATCGAGACGGTGGAGCAGAACTTCGACGGCATCACGTACGCCAAGGGCGCGAGCGTGTTGAAGCAGTTGGCAGCCTACGTCGGCCGGGACGCGTTCTTCGCCGGTGTTCGCCGACACTTCGCCACCCACGCATTCGGTAACGCCACCTTCGACGATCTCCTCGGTGCTCTCGAGTCGGCATCGGGCCGGGATCTGTCCGACTGGGCGAATCAGTGGCTGAAGACGACGGGCGTGAACACACTCGCCGCAGAATTCGAGGTGTCGGGTGACATCTACGTCTCCTTCGGTATCCGACAGCATGGTGCGGAGCCGGGAGCCGGGGAACTTCGGGACCATCGTGTCGCGGTCGGCCTGTATTCTCTCCGTGACGGTGGTGTACGCCGTGTGAAACGGGTCGAACTGGACGTCACCGGCGAGTTCACCGAGGTTCCGGAGCTCGTCGGCGTGGAACGCGCCGACCTCGTCCTGGTCAATGACGACGATCTGACCTACTGCCTGACCCATCTCGACGCCGATTCCCTGGATTTCGTGATGCAGAACATCGCCCGCATCGAGGATCCGATGCCGCGCACGTTGTGCTGGTCGGCGACGTGGGAGATGGTCCGCGATGGGCGGATGCGCGCCCGTGACTTCATCACGCTCGTGGCTTCCGGAGCCTCTGCTGAAACGGAGATCGCCGTTCTCGAACGGATTCTCACGCAGGCGTCGAGCGCCCTGGCTAACTATGCGGATCCCACATGGGCGGAACAGACCGGACGGAAGCTGCTCGCGGACGCGCTTCTCGACGGCGCATGCAACACCGAGTCCGGTTCTGATGCGCAGCTGACGTTCCTGCAGGTCCTTTCCCGTGGGAAACTCGGTGCTGACACCCCGGAGCAGATCGCCGTGTTCAGGAAGATCCGGGATGGGGTTTCCCCGATCGAGGGCATCGAGGTTGATAACGACTTGCGGTGGCGGGCGGTGACCGCACTCATCGCCACCGGGGAAATCGAGGACGCGGAGGCCGCGATCGAGGCGGAGCTCGTCCGCGACGGCTCCTCCGACAGCCGGAAGTGGGCGTGGGCCGCACACGCCGCAGTGAACACCCTTGAACGGAAGAAGGAGATCTTCACTGAAATCACCGATCCGGGCTCGGGCCTGTCGAACCTGGCGATCCGGCACAAGATCGAGGGTCTTACCTGGGCCGGCGCCGCACCGAACCTGCAGCAGTTCAACGACGCCTACTTTGATCTGGCGCCCGATTTCTGGCGCGACGCTACCCCGGAGATGGCGCTTGCCGCGCTGAACGGACTCTACCCGTCGTGGGACATCACTGAGGAAGGCATCGCGCGTGCCGGTGCACTCCTCGACGGTGACCACCCTGCGGGTCTGAAGCGCGTCGTCGCCGAAGGCCGGGACCGCGTCGAGCGGGCACTGCGTAACCGGGCGGTCGACGCCGGCGAGTGAACGGCGATGTCGACTAGCCTGGCTGTGTGATTTCCCCGAACTCCGGCTCCGCACAGTCCATCGCGATCATCGGTGCCGGGCCGCGCGGCACGTCGGTGCTGGAGCGGCTCGGCGCCGCCGTCCGGGCCATTCCGGATCAGGGAGCACTGACGGTGCATCTCATTGATGATGCCCAACACGGGACGGGAGAGGTCTGGCGCACCGACCAACCCGGCGAGCTGTGCATGAATACCCTCGCCGGGGCGGTGACCATGTTCACCGAACCTGGTTCCACCGTTTCCGCCCCGGTGTTCCGAGGCCCGACGCTCTATGAGTGGATTCAGTTGCTGCGCGGGGAGAAACCTGACGAAGCTGGGATCGATACCCCAGTGGCCGAGATGTTCCGTAGGTACCGCCCCGTCCCGGCGGTGGCGGTCGCCTTCTCCGATGAGCTCCGGGCAACCCGGCCGGAGTCGAACCCGAGTCGTCGTCTCTACGGTGCGTATCTCCGTTGGTTCCTCCACATCGCTCGACGCACCCTTCCACCACAGGTAACGCTGCGCCATCACCGGAGTCGTGCGGTCGCTCTCACCGCGGATGCCGACGGAAGCGACGAGATCACCCTCGCGGATGGTTCCGTCATCACGGCGGGTGCGACGGTGATCGCCCCCGGCTGGCAGCGCTCGGCACCGGAGAACATCGACAAACTCGGTGCGCCGGATGATCTGACGTGGATCAAGCCCGGCAATCCCGCCGACCAGCCACTCAACCGTGTGGTACCAGGAGAAACAGTGCTGATCCGTGGCCTGGGGATGGGGTTCTTCGATGCGATGGTTCTGCTGACGGTGGGCCGCGGCGGACGCTTCGTGAAAAACGATTCCAGTCGCTCGGGCCTCCGTTACATCCCCTCCGGGCAGGAACCACGGATCGTCGCGGCATCGGGTCGTGGCTACCCGTTGTTCCCGAAATCCGAGTACCACACGCTGCCACCCCGGATGCCGCACCGCAGGCTGCGCGCCGTTGCACGGGAACTCTCCGCCACCACCGGCCCCATCGACTTCACGGAACAGGTGTGGCCCGCGGTCGCCCGGGACGCCCACGAGGCGTACTACCGGGCACTGCACCGTACGCATCCCACGCTGATCCCAGATCCGGAACGACTGGTGGCGGTGATCGACACCACCGCGGTGCAGGACATCCCCCGGGTACTGGCGGAGGAACTTCCCGAGGTCACCGTCTTCGATCCGGTGAGGGAAGCTGACCCGTTGGCGGCCCGCGGACTCTCCGGAGAATTGTCCCCGGAGGCGTTCACCGACGCCGTCGCCGCCGGCCTGGTGGTGGACATCGCCCACGCCGCTGCCGGCCGGGACAGCGCGCTGAAGGAGGGACTCTGGTCGATAGCATCCGCGCGGAAGCCAGTTTCGGTACTCGGCGCAGGCGGTCGCTACACGCCGGAATCGCGGCGCGGGTGCTACGCGTGGATGATGGCGTTCGGCCGCATGGCGGGATCGGGGCCTCCGGCGTTCCGCAGCCGTGAACTTCTGGCGCTCGTGGACGCCGGGATCGTGTCTTTCCTGGGGGCGCATCCCACCGTCGAGGTGTCTGACGGGGTCTTCCGCATGCACTCCCCCACCACCCGGCGGCCGACCGCCGCACGGGTACTTCTCGACGCCCGACTACCGGCGCCCGACATCCGTCACACCGCTGAACCGTTGATGCGGGACCTGCTCCAGCGCGGCCGGATGCGGGTGTTCCGACTGTCTGACGGAACACCAACACCGTCACCGGAGGTTGATCCGGTGACACAGCGGATCATCGGCGCAGACGGAAAACCAGACCCGCGAGTGCATCTCATCGGTATCCCAACCCACGCCCAGATGCCGGACACCACAATCAGTCCGATGCCCGGAACGGACGCCACGATGCTGCAGACAACGGACGCAGCCGCCGTGCACGCCCTCGCTGCTCTGACGGGAGTGGACTAGCGGTCGGCCAATTCAATCCGGGGACGGACCGCAATGTCGGTGAGCTGAGTCGTCGGCCCCGCACTCACCGCCAGGTGAACCGCTGCTGCAACCTCAGCGGGATCTATGTAGTGCTCCGGTGTGTAGACCCCACCAGCAGACTCGACGATACCCCGGAGCATAGACGTGTCAGTGGGGCCCGGTGCGATACCGGTCACCCGCACACCGGCAGCCGCCTCCTCCTTGCGGAAACTGTCCGCGAGACCCCTCAGCGCATGTTTGGTGGCGGTGTACACCGTTGTCCCAGGGTGAGCCCCATTCCCAGCCCCGGAATTGATGAATACAACGGTACCCTCCGACCGCCGCAAAGCGGGCAACAGCCTACGGGTGAGTTCCGCAGGCACCACGACGTTCAGATCAAGCATCTCCCGCCACTGGGCTGGCTCCGCAAGCTCTACCGATAACCTGTGCCCGACCGCAGCGGCATGCACCAGCACATCGACACGTGGCAACGCCAGTACTTCCTGCAGACCTGCGACAGAAGCGGCGTTGAGAAGCTCGTCCACCAGATCACACCGCACCGCCCGAACACCGTTCAGCGTATCCAGTTCCCCGAGTAGAACGTGGTTCCGACCGAGAGCGAACACGTCGAACTCCGGTGCGAGTCTGTCGACGATCGCACGGCCGATACCGCCGGTGGCTCCGGTGATGACTGCTACAGGTCTGTTACTCATGGGTCCAACCCTAGCTCCGAAGCTGGGAACCGGGCAGGTACCCGGTAGGTTCTACAGATGTGAAAGACACGCTGCAGGACGCATTCAGGAATCAACCCGGGTTCACCACTGCGGGGCTCATCGACACCACACTGTCGCTCGGGCTGATACTCGTGGTCGCCATCGGAATCCAATGGGCGTTGATCCTGCTGATCAAGCGACTCTCCAGCCACGCCATCGAACGCGGACCGGGACACTCGCTGCTCAGCGAGTCCATCGCCACCGAACCCGAGAATGCCCTCGACCGCGCGCGCCGGGAAGCCCGTATCCGGACGCTCTCATCCGTCGCGCGTTCCGCCGTCGCGATCTTCGTGTGGGCGTGGGCGGGGTTGGCTGTACTCACCGAATTCGGGGTGCAGGTCGGCCCGCTCGTTGCTTCCGCCGGGGTTGTCGGCGTCGCCCTCGGTTTCGGTGCGCAGTCTCTGGTCAAGGACTTCCTCTCCGGAATCTTCATGCTCATCGAGGACCAGTACGGAGTCGGTGACCTGATTGATGTGGGGGACGTCGTCGGAACCGTCGAGGCCGTATCTCTCCGGTTGACCACCATCCGGGACGTTGACGGCACACTGTGGTTTATCCGCAACGGCTTGATCCAGAAGGTGGGTAATTCCACCAAGGGGCATGCCGTCGCCCGCATCGACGTCCCCGTGGGGTTGTCCAATGACGTTGAAGCCGCGAAGCGGGCTATCGGTGATGCGGCACAATCTGCGGTGGCACTCGAAGGGCTCCGGGAATCCGTGCTTGGCGTACCTGATGTCGATGGCGTCCATGCTCTCGCGGTGGACCACATGCTCATTCGAGTCCGGGTGAAGGTTGTCGCCGGAACACAGTGGAGAATCCGCCGTGAACTTCTCGGATGCATCATCACGGATCTGCAGAAGCAGGGTATCTCCACTCCGTACCCTCACGGCATCGGAATCACCGGGACTCCGTCGAACAGTGATTCAGCCAGGGGTTCTGCAGGGGCCGGTACAGCAGGGGAGCTGAAATGACGGGACAACAACCGACCAGTTTCTACGAGGCGATCGGCGGTGAAGAGACTTTCTCCACCATCGTGCACCGATTCTACCTGCAAGTACGCGAAGATAATCTCATCGGTCCAATGTATCCGGTCGATGATTGGGAGGGCGCCGAGGCACGGCTGAAGTGGTTCCTCGCCCAGTATTGGGGCGGTCCACCGACATTCAGTGAAAACCGTGGGCATCCGCGACTACGGATGCGACACCACCCATTCTCCATTGGGATGGCTGAACGGGACAGGTGGCTGGAGATGATGGCGAGGGCAATCGACACGGTAGACGAGCAGACCCTTCCCGGACCTTACCGGCAGGCCCTGTGGGAGCACATGGTGCGTGTGGCGGACATGTTGATCAACCGTTTCGACTGAAACGGCCCGCGCGTCGCGGTGCCGGATCAGAGCTGGAGTACCGACTGGCGAGTGTTGCGGTAGACACTCCCGAAGGGCGCATCCACGCGGACCCAGGTTCCCGAGGTGGAGACCCTGAGATGCCGGGGAATGGATTCGGGCGCCGCAGGACCGGGGATGAGTCCGAGAGAGGTGCAGGTGAATACCATCCGCATGGTTATCTCAGCCGAAGTACACTCCTCTTCCGGGGCCGTGACGGTGAGCACGGTCTGGTCCAAAAGGGACTGCGGTGGGCCGAGTGGCCCGGAGAACTGGCGGGCTAGTGCCTGCCCCTGGTCTGCGAGCTGCCGCACAACGGTGACCGGGAGAGTGTCGAGGAGGATATACCCCTCGGCCGGGGGCAATGCCCCCGGCCACGCGATGTCGCGGGCAGGTCCGATGTCCGTGCGCTGTTCCGTGAGGGCATCGCGGAGATCCGCAGCCCGAACAACCGCACCGTCCCGCCCCGGGACACCTCCTATCCTCCGGGTCGCGACGACATCGAACGGAGTGGTGACGAAAACATCGACGGTACCGTCAGTGCGCTTCCGGAACCGGGCGGAGGCGTCGGCGTCGATACCAATGGCGCGGGAGAGTAGCGCACTGAGGCCTTCGGCGCCTGCGGTGACGGTGATGGTCTCGGTCACTCCCGGCCAGCCTCCTCCTGTTCGGTATCGGGTTCAACTGCACTCTCGGTACCGGCGGCCCGATTCAGGATCTTCAGCTCATTCGCGGTGATGGAGCGTGGCGTGGCGGTCTTCAGGTCAACAGCGATCTGGACACATTCGATGACGCAGGCGACGGTCCCGTGCCGGTCAATGATGGACTGGCTCGTGGTGAAGGACGTCCGACCAATCCGGGTCACCCGGGTCTCCACCACGACGGTAGAGGTGTCGGGGAGGATCGGGCTGACATAGTTGGCGTCCAGGCGACGGATGAACACCGCAGGCACCTCGTGTCCACGGCCAATGAACTCCTCCAGCGCAAAAATGTTGCGGGCTTCCTGTGCGAGCTCAATGTAGGCGGCATTGTTGAGGTGTCCGAATCGGTCGAAGTCCGACCACCGAACATGGACCTCTGCGGTGTGAACGGGTGCGTTACCGACGGTGCGGTCACTGCTGTTGGCCATGTGTTCGGGGATCCTTCCGTACTGGGGAGTCGCGGGCCCACGGGTTCCCGGTCCTGCGGTGATGCTCAACCACCAACCTATACCTGCCGAGGGATCGACACGACGATTTTCATTTCAAAATCAAAAGCATACTGAATGCTTCCGGCTCCGGACGATCAGGGTCAACCAACCGTCCGGAGCCGGTTTTTCAGTGCGCCCGCGAAGAGGCACACCAGATCAGCGCGTGAGCTTACGGTGCGTCACCCGAGACGGACGGGCAGCCTCGGCACCGAGGCGCTCGACCTTATTTTTCTCATACTCCTCGAAGTTACCCTCGAACCAGAACCACTGTCCCTCAGAGACGTTGCCCTCCCACGCGAGGATATGGGTACAGGTTCGGTCCAGGAACCAACGGTCGTGGGAAATGACCACGGCACAACCGGGGAACTGCACGAGAGCATTCTCCAGAGATGAGAGCGTCTCAACATCGAGATCGTTGGTCGGCTCGTCGAGCAGGATCAGATTTCCGCCCTGCTTCAGGGTCAGAGCCAGGTTAAGGCGGTTACGCTCACCACCGGAGAGCACCTTCGCAGGCTTCTGCTGGTCCGGCCCCTTGAAGCCGAACGCCGACAGGTAAGCACGGGAGGGCATCTCGTTCTGGCCGACGACGATGTGATCAAGACCGTCCGAGACGACCTCCCACACGGTCTTCTCACCGTCAATGTTCTCACGGTTCTGGTCGACGTAAGACAGCTTCACAGTCTGTCCTACGACAACCTCTCCGGAGTCCGGCTCCTCAAGCCCGACAATCGTCTTGAACAGTGTGGACTTACCCACACCGTTCGGGCCGATGACACCCACGATGCCGTTGCGCGGCAGAGTGAAAGAAAGACCCTTGATCAGAGTCCGTCCGTCGAAACCCTTGGTCAGGTTCTTCGCCTCAACTACCTGGTTACCCAGGCGCGGCGGGGTCGGAATCTGAATCTCCTCGAAATCAAGCTTCTTGTACTTCTCGGCTTCGGTCGCCATCTCCTCGTAACGTGCGAGACGTGCCTTGTTCTTCGCCTGCCGTGCTTTCGCTCCGGAACGGACCCAGGCCAACTCCTCTTTGAGGCGCTTCTGCAGCTTCTGGTCCTTCTTACCGGCGACCTCAAGGCGCTTCGCCTTAGTTTCCAGGTAGGTGGAGTAGTTGCCCTCGTAGGGGTACAGCTTGCCGCGGTCGACCTCACAGATCCATTGCGCGACGTGATCCAGGAAGTACCGGTCGTGGGTGACGGCGAGAACGGCGCCCGGGTATTTGGCAAGATGCTGCTCCAACCAGAGCACACTCTCGGCGTCAAGGTGGTTGGTCGGCTCGTCGAGCAGCAGCAGATCAGGTTCCGAGAGCAGCAGCTTCGCAAGTGCGACACGACGTCGCTCACCCCCGGAGAGGTGCGTGACGGGTTCATCACCAGGCGGGCAGCGCAAGGCGTCAAGCGCCTGATCGATCTTGGAATCGATCTCCCACGCATCGGCCGCATCCAGATCTTCCTGGAGCTTGCCGAACTCCTCCATCAGCTCATCGGTGTAATCGGTGGCCATCTGCTCTGCGACCGCCTCATAGCGCTGTTTCTTCTCGAAGATCTCGCCGAGTCCCTCCTCAACGTTCTCCCGGACGGTCTTCTCCTCATTCAACGGCGGTTCCTGCAGCAGAATACCGACGGTGGAACCCGGATCGATGAATGCATCACCGTTGGAGGGCTGATCGAGACCAGCCATGATCTTCAGAATCGATGACTTACCGGCACCGTTCGGGCCGACGACGCCGATCTTGGCGCCGGGATAGAAGGCCATGGTGACATTATCAAGAATAACCTTGTCACCGTGTGCTTTACGCACATTCTTCATCGTGTAGATGAACTCGCCCATGTTTGTCCCTTAGTGCTTTCTACTCGGTTGCAGTCCTGCCCCACGAGGTTACCCCACCTCCCGTGCAGACCCGAGGTGCAGACGCGCCCGGTGTCCCACAGTGTCCCCGGGCCTGCGATCACCTCCTAGAACGGCGGGTCAGCTTCTCCGTCACCACCGGAGGCTGCCCCCACAAGTGCACGGCCCTCCGGTGTCCGGGAACCACCATCCGACGTTTCACCGACCGCCTCCTTCCTAGCCTGGACACCGACAGGAGAGGCCGTTCCGTTGCCGGGTACCTGCCCCGATGTCACCCATCCACCGGTCAATGGCCGCGCGACCGTCTCCCCACCGGGCAATTCCGCTGTGGTGAGATAGCGGTTAAGGTCGGGCCCGATGTGGCTTGCCCGGAGAACAATGCGTGAACGGTTGCTGTCCGTGTCGGCATCAGTCCAAGTCTCGAGAATCACCGTGCCGACCACGATCACACTCATCCCCTTGCGGAGGCACCGACGGGCGTGTTCAGCCAACCTGCCCCAGCACTGAACCTCGATCCAGAGGGTGTCGTAGTCGATCCACGTGCCTTCTCTCTCCCCCGGACGGCGGCGATTCGAGCACAGCCGGAACTTGGCAACGCCGTTACTGTCACTGACCCCGTGATAGGTGGGGTCTGCCCCGAGGTTCCCGGTCAGCGTGAAACTGTGTTGAGCCATGAGATTGAGTCCTTTCGGAACGGACCCGGCCGGGTGCCGGATGCACGCCCCCACTCTCGCAGCACAGCCCACCAATCAAACCCTCAACTCTCGTCTCCTGTGGACGACGCGCCTGGCCTCAGTAGTTATCCCCAGTCATCGACAGTCGGGTTATCGTCCCTCGTCACGACCGTTCGCCCTCCGGGATGTACTGATGTCCTGCTCGTAGTACTCGTCAAAGTAGTTCTCCCCGGCATTCATCTTGGCCAGCATCTCGTTGTAGGCGGCCATGTCCTCGTCATCGGTGGCGTCAGCACGACGGTCATAGATCCGCATCTCCCGTCGATCCGCACGCCACCACTGCAACAGGACCGCCCCAAAGATGATCAGCAGCGGAAACTGGCCCGACGCCCATGCGATACCGCCACCCACCGTCTGATCCTTCAACAGATCGATGTCCCACGGCAGCCCCAGCGTGGAGTAGAAATCGTAGGCGAGAACCGTCTGCATCTGCATAAGGGTGACGCCGAAGAACATGTGGAACGGCAGGGAGAAGAACAGCCATGCCCCCTTACCCATCGGACTGCGCTGCACCGGGACTGGGTCGACACCGATGAGTTCCCAGTAGTACATGAACCCGGACCACAGAAACACGACATTCATCATCAGGTGCCCGGCATGCTCCGTCACGGCGACGTCATAAAGCGGCGTGAGATAGAGGATGTAGAAGAGCACCACGAACTGGATCGTGTTCACCGCGGGATGAGTGAGAACACGAACGGCAGGATTATTGATGGCGACAAGTAACCACTCCCGGGGCCCCGGAGTATCCGGACTCCCCGGCTCCAGCGCCGCGAGGAACAGAGTGAACGGTCCCCCCAAAACCCAAAACACAGGAACCCCCATGGTGAGGATCATGTGCCCGATCATGTGCATCGAGAACGTCGCCGGCATGTTCATCCCGATACCGGAGCACATGGTGAACAGCAGCATCACATTCCCCGCCTGGAACCAGAATGTGCGCACCATCGGCCAGACCACACCGCGCTGGCGCAGACGATGAACCGCCCAGCCGTACCCAAGCGCAAAAATGATGGCGACTGTCCCGAAGACCAGATCGAAGCGCCACATCGTCCACACATTCCACAGTGTCGGTTCCTCGAAGAGTTTGTACCCGAGCTGAATGTCCATCGTGTTCAGATCTGCCGACCGCGGTGGCGGCGGCGGGGTCCGGCCGAGCGACACCGCCACCCCGGTAATCGCGGCCATCACCAGAACCTCGACCACTGCGACCCTGCGGAACAAGGCATGATCCGCCGGATTCTGGTTGAGTGCTGAGATCGTCACCCGTCGGTGGATGAACCCGAAGAGGGCAAGCACGATCACACCCACAGTCTTGGCGGTGATCAAAAATCCGTAGCCGGTGGTGAACCAATCAGACCATTGGATGCGGATCGCGGCGTTCACGAGACCTGAAACCGTCATGAAACCGATCGATACCAAGGCGATCAGCGAATAACGCCGAACAGCGACATCCATCTGCGTGCCCCGACGACGTCCATGCGCGATGAGCGCCATCAGACCACCAACCCACAGCGTCATGAACAGCAGGTGCCAGAGGTAAGAGTTCGTACCGAAATCATGATCACCCCCCGTGGCGGAGTGCCCCTCGAGACCGAGGGGCACGACCATACCGATCGCCCCGAGAAGCAGTATCGGCTGCATCATCCACCGACTCGACAACAACCCGAGAATCGCCGTAGAGAAAGCGATGCACGCAACAACGAACCATGCCAGTGATGTCGGCACCTGCGACAACGCAATCAGCCAAGATTCCGGACGGACAGTGAGAGTGAACGGCTGACCGGAAACATCAGACAGATACAGCGGAATCATCAGAAGCGCGATCAACCCGACGCACGCTGCCGCCAACGACCCCTCCCGCGCGGCGACCGAACCATCCACACCCAACTTCGCGGCGTACAGCCTCTCAGTCGTCACATTATCCGGACCGGATTCCTCCGAGATCTCATCACCAGCATCCTGATCGACCTCATGATCGCCAGATGGCGGATCAGACTGCTCTGTCCCCTCCCACTGCCCCCCAACACGGGAACCACGGCCCGGAGCAACCCCGGACCGAATCTCCCGGATCTCCTCCGTCGCGAGTGGCCTCCCCACCGGCGAGGTCAAGAACCCGCTGAAAAGAAACGAACCCACCGACAACGCGACCAGCATCATCGCGATCCCCCGGAGCATGGGTAGCCCGGCGGTGGTGATCGGACCGGGGTCAGGAATACCCAGGGCCGCCAAAGATTCCGCGAGAAACCCCCACGAAATAACCGACCCGACCGTACCCGCCGTCAGAAGGAACAGAAGGTACATACCGGATGAACCTCGGGCCCGGCGTGCGGACTTCACACCCGACCGGATTCTCCGGGGAGACTCATCCGACCCAACCTGCCGGTCACCCCGCACAACATCCACAGCTTCTCCATGCATGTTGCCAGCGTATCCCGACCTCCACCCGATACCCTAGCCTGCACGACAAGACCCACGTGACGGGAACAAACGTCATCGACGGTCCACCCGATGCTGTCAATCACATGGCGTCGAACGACACCAGAACCGATGCACGGAAATCAGAGGGTGCGTTTCCCCGTAACCGCCCCCCACGGACTGCGAACCACAGGGGCACCAGCGCACACTTTTGTTCCGGCATGCGAAGACCCCGCACTGTAGTGCGGGGTCTTTCGTTCATGTCGATCAATACTCGACTTTGAAAGCTCAGACGTAAATCCGATCCCTCTTGTCAGGATACCGACACCGGGTGAAGAACGTATCAGTTCTTCGGGATACCCTTGCCCTTCGGCGCGGGATGGGTGTTCTCGGGAGCCGGAGCCGGAGCCGGAGCGGCATGGGATCCACCGAAGAAGTTCGGGATCAGGCCCTGGGAAACCGCCCAGGAAATACCAGCGGTAATCAGACCGATAACACCGGCGAAGACAGCGAACGGAGCTACAAGACCCAGGAATGCGCTGCCCAGATCGACTTTGTTGCCGTCGGCGTCCTCGCTGGAACCGTTCTTGTCCTTGCTGTCGCCGTCATCCTGCGGATCAGTGGTGCTGGAACCGAAGTTGAAGTCGTCGGACTTGACGGAGCTTTCGCCGGCTTCCTCATCCGAACTCGTGAGGACAGGGTTGCCGTCCTCATCGCTGGAGCCCATCTTGTCACTGTCCTTGTCGCTGGAGCCTTCTCCGTCAACCTTGACGGAGCTCTCGATGACCTCTTCATCCTCGCTCGTGACAGCAGCGTCCTTGTTCTCCTCGGAGCTGAGAACGGGCTTGTTGTCCTTGTTGTCCTCGGTCGCGTACGCGGGGGCGACAACGGTCAACGGGAGGGCGGTTGCGACCATCAGGGCCAGGGCTTTTTTGCTGAGTTTCAAGAGAATCTCCTTGAGTGGTGAGTTACAGTTCGTCAGAAGCATAACTTAAGTCGTACGTAGGAGCACACGGTTTCCTGAGCTTTTCCCCGCAGAACCGTCCCTACCTGCGAATATAATCATCGTCCCGCAGTAAAAGATTCCCCCCGAAAGAAGCCACGCTTCAATTTACCACCCCGGAACTTAACGGCAACGCATCCAGATCTCACACTTTCGCCAAGGCTTACCTGAGTTAAACCTCCACTAATCATCAGTCCACTATCATCACGACACCATTCACCAACACCCACAGAAGCCCTCATCCAGACTCCCATTGGAGCAAGACCTTGAATGTAGGCTAGAGTCTCTTATCGGAAAGATCCCGACCACGTCCCAACGTGTGACAAGCCGCTCTGAGCGGACACCTCACGGGTTCCGGTTTCCACCCGCAACGCACAATGTGCCCGTGAAACCGGATGAGACTCTCGGTAGGGGCTTTCAACACGCCTCCGTAGCTCAGTGGATTAGAGCATCCGGCTTCTATCCGGCTGGTCGCAGGTTCGAATCCTGCCGGGGGCACCATACGGCGCCGACCCCAAACTTCGGATGATGGTTCGGGGTGGGCGCCGCTTTTCCATGCAGAGCACCGCACAGTTCCAGCGGCCACCATCGGGATGAAGCGACCATCACCAGGTTCGGAAACGATGAATGCCCGGGGCCAACCACCCTCATCGAGCATCTGCGATAAAAAGCCCACAGCGTGAAAAACTCCGCACCCGATCCCGCAATCCTGACTCTGGCACTAACGTCGTGTCAGACCGGTACGATAAGCCGGTCACCCCAATTCAGGACCCGCGTTCCCCAAGAAGGAGCCCCCATGGCCTTACCCTCCCCCCGCGAAGATGCCCGAGCACTGGTGACCGGAGCGAGCCAGGGCATCGGCATGGCAATGGCCCGCGACCTGGCCCGTCTCGGACACAATCTCATTCTCGTGGCGCGGCGCGAAGATGTGCTCCGAGCATTCGCCGACGAGTTACACGCCACCCACGGTGTGACCGTCGAGGTCCGCCCCTGCGATCTCTCCGATCCCGCCGCCCGCAACGAGCTGATCGACGAAATCCGGGAGCGGGACATCACCATCATCATCAATTCCGCAGGCATCGCCAGCTTCGGCCCCTTCATGGACCAAGACTGGAACTACGAGACAGCACAGTTCCAGTTAAACGCCGCAGCGGTCTTCGAACTGACCCGGGCAGTGCTTCCGGGCATGCTGGACCGTGGTCGAGGAGCGATCTGCAACGTGGGTTCCGCGGCAGGAAACATGCCGATCCCCAACAACGCGACTTACGTCTTCACCAAAGCGGGCGTCAATGCGTTCACGGAAGCCCTGCACTATGAACTGAAGGGAACCGGTGTCTCCTGTACGCTGCTCGCCCCCGGGCCCGTCCGCGATGCAGTCATCGATGAAGCGAACAAATCAATCGTCGACAAAGTAGTCCCGGACTTCCTCTGGACCACCTACGAATCCTGCTCCAGGGAAACACTCAGCGCGATGTCGGGAAATCGACGTCGCGTCGTCCCCGGCCCCCTCGGAAAGGCGATGGACCGGATCAGTGCGGTGGCCCCCACAGCCCTCATCTCCCCGATCATGGGATCCTTCTACAAGAAAATGGGTTGAATGATGCCCCACAACAAGACCGAAATAACAGAAGACACGAAAATCCCGGCGAAAAACGACCGGCTCGTCTGGATAGACCTGGAGATGACCGGCCTCAACCCATCCGAGCACGTGATCGTCGAGGTGGCGGCCGTCATCACGGACGCCAACCTGAACATTCTCGGCGAAGGCGTGGACCTAGTGGTCCACGCCACGGAAGAGGAACTCTCCAAGATGGACGGCTTCGTGTCCGAAATGCACCGGGCCTCCGGCCTCACAGAAGAGATCCGATCCTCCACGGTATCGCTGGAAGAGGCCGAACAAGCGGTACTGAGCCTCATCACCGAGCACTGCGATCCCGCACACCCTGCACCACTCGCAGGAAACTCAATCGCCACCGACCGCAGCTTCATCAGGGCATACATGCCACTTCTCGACGCCACACTGCACTACCGAATGATCGACGTCTCATCCATCAAAGAACTCACGCGACGCTGGTACCCACGGGTCTACTTCCGCCAGCCGGACAAAGGAATGGCTCACAGGGCACTCGCGGACATCATCGAATCAATCCGGGAACTGGACTACTACCGCCGCGCAATCTTCGTCACACAACCCGGCCCCGGAACAGAGGAAACCCAGGTTGCAGCCACCGAATCAGAGAACGCCTACGCCCGGTTTTTGTAAAACCAGGGATCTGGGTTAAGCTGTTCCTCGCTGCTCACAGTCAGGGAAACCGACAGTGCAGTCAGCAATGGTGGCTGTAGTTCAGCTGGTAGAGCACCAGGTTGTGATCCTGGGTGTCGCGGGTTCGAGTCCCGTCAGCCACCCCCAAGTGGAAGAAAATCCCCGGATCTTAGATCCGGGGATTTTCTTGTGCACCCAGAATGTCCCCGAGTTCCCTCATCTGGGTCCGACGCTTTTCAACAACCCCGGACCATGCCACAAGAAACATCCCGTCCGGACCTTCCAGTGCCCCGGGAGCACCCACTTTGGTCAACATACCCACAGAGACAACTGGGATAGACCGAAAATCACTTCCGATATGTGACAACAAGCCCTTGACCATACTTGGAGGATCCAAGTAGCAACGTCAGGTCTTCGAGACTGTCACCACACCCTGTTCGTGCAACAGAAAAGATTCAGAGCAGCTCACTTACAGCCATCTGCCAGCCTCATACCGAAATCCGCGACAAGAAAAAGGAGTAGTGGACGCCATTGCCATAACACTTAGCTGAACTCCTGCTTCAATTTAGCGACTTCTCTACAGTGTCCACGCCCCGACCGTTCGAGCAATCTTCCCCACCGTCGCCGCCAGATAAATTGTGCATACCCCCAAACGGAGCATGATCATCAGCGTGAATAATTATGCTATACCCCATTGCGCCACTTCCCAGCAGGCTCCTACCCTTATCCCCAACCGGAGACGAGCTTCTTCGGAATGAGCAGGTTCAACATCCCGCTCAGACATTGTCGAAACCGCCCCCCCTACAGCAGGGTGTCGAACTTATATTCGATCTTTCCGGGCAACGTGTCCCATACTTTTGGCAGAGTATTGGTTGCCCCCACAGGTACCCCGGACCACGACGGCAGGATAAGCGAGTATGCAGAGCGTCTTTCACCAACAGCCCCCTCCACCTAACCCCCTCACAAGCTCCTGGGCAAAATCCCCGCGGCGTTACGGCGAGGACAGCACGGAGATGCTTCCCCTTTACATACACCTCGATGACACGGCCTCTGTAGCCGACATCATGTGGGAAAACTGGCTACCACAAGCCACCCGACGCTTGGTGGCGACGTCGTTCACTACCGAGCTACTCGCGAAAAAAGCTGCGGTATTTCTCGCCGCTGGCCATGACATCGGTAAACATTCATCAGCATTTGCCATGCAGGTCCGACCACTTGCCGACCGGATGCGTGACGCGGGGATGCGTTTCATCCCCCTCTCCCCCGGAGAAAGGCGCAGAGCCCCTCACTCTATAATCAGTTATCTCAGTATGCTCAAATGGTTCGAAGCAAAGTCCGGCACCTGGGGTGCTCCTGGAGCTGGCGCTCTCGCAGGTGTTGTCGGAGGACATCACGGCGTCTATCCTGACGGAACCTGCACTCCAATGAACGTGTCCGCCTTTGCCAATGAAGAACACCTCCATTGGAGTAAAGACCGACTCATATGGTGGGATCGCGCAGCCGCAACAGCCGGACTCTCAGATGCCGAGATTGAGACCTTGGCCTGTTGCACTCCGACTCAATCCGCGCTCCACTCTTTAACGGGCTTCGTCATAGTGTGTGACTGGATCGCGTCCAATGCCGATCTGTTTCCGCTGACGCGCAATGCCGACCGGAACAGTCGAACCCAGCAAGCTCTACGCGACCTCGCACTCCCGGCACCATGGTCTCCATCTATCCCCGCCAACCCCGAAGCCCTTTTCTCCTCGCGCTTCGACCTTCCCCCCGGATCCACTCCGCGAACCATTCAGCTTGCAGCGATGGAATCAGCCTCGGAGATCGACGGCCCCGGCCTCATTCTCATCGAAGCCCCGACCGGAGAAGGAAAAACGGAAGCTGCACTCGCCGCAGCCGAAATCGTCGCATCCCGATTCCAATATGGCGGAGCCGTTATAGCGTTGCCTACCTGTGCCACCAGCGACGGGATATTCAACAGAATTCTCTCCTGGCTTAAGCGTGCCATACCAGAGAATATGAAAGCATCGGCGGTGCTCTGCCACTCACGGGCTCAGTTCAACGATGAGTATCGCGGGCTTTTGGAAAGCCGGAACCACCTACATCCGGTATACGACGATCTCGGAGAATCCGGACACAATGATGAATGGGGAAAGATCTCGGCACACTGGTGGCTGCAAGGTCGAAAAAAATCATCACTAGCAGACTTCAGTGTCGGGACCATCGATCAAGTACTTTTTTCTGCTCTCGCATCAAAACACGTCATGCTTCGACATCTGGGGTTGACCGGAAAGGTCGTGATACTGGATGAGATTCACTCCGCTGACACCTATATGTCTGTCTACCTTGACAGAGTCTTGGAGTGGTTCGGAGCGGCCGGCACCACAGTCATCGCTCTCTCTGCCACGCTATCCCCCGCACGACGCGCTGAGATGTGTACGGCCTACGCGAGGGGGCAGCTCAGCTCCGTGCCCGGTCGCCCAAAGTCAATGAGTTTCAGCGAGCGTCGTGCACGGAGACAAGATTCTCTGCCCGACCCCGAGGAAAACCTGTGGAAGAAGGCTACTGAGGTTACCGCTTACCCAGCAATATCATGCGTCTCGAACGGCGAGATAAAAGTACGAACCCCCCCTCCATCCGGACGCACGAGAACTTTTTTCATCCGCTCGATCGGGGAATCTGCGGACGATATTGCACAAACAGCACTCGAGATAACAAGTGGCGGCGGATGCGTAGGTATTATCGCCAACACGGTGTCCAGAGCCCAAGAAATCTACAGCACACTAGCAGCATCTATTCCTGAAAAGGAGATCTTTCTCCTTCATTCAAGGTTCCTCGCCGTCGACCGGAGATCACGTGAAAAGAAGCTACTCACACTGCTCGGACCGAACGGTCAACGTCCAGCTCGCCTGATCGTTGTTTCTACTCAGGTGATAGAACAATCCCTGGACATCGACTTTGATGCACTAGTGTCCGATCTAGCCCCCATGGATCTGCTCATACAACGAGCAGGCCGGATGCACCGCCATCAGACCAATAATGCCCGACGTCCAGTGAATCTACGGTCAGCGATATTACACATCTCCGGAGTCACCGGCGTGGATTTAGAGCGTTCAGAAATACCTGTTGATCCCCCCAGTTTCCCCAAAGGTTCCAGGTACGTCTACGGGGAGGCTGCGCTCCTGCGCACAACGCTAACGCTTCTTCGCCATGGCACGGTCATCACATCTCCGACAAATGTAAGTTCACTCGTCGACAGCGCCTACTCCACAGACCTAAATCATCCTTCTTCGTGGGCAGAAACATGGAGCAACGCACACGAAAAAGAAACTCAGCAACGCCACGAGAGCCGCGCTCGCGCGTCCACATTCTTGGTACCGCCTCCCAGCCGGGGTGGAACCGTCGGGTGGGCCACCATCGGTGACGAAGAGCCAGGTGACCGAAAGATCGGAGTTCCACAGGTTCGGGATGCAGACGCAACCTACGAAGTCATTGTGATTCAGCGTCAAGGTGACAGCCTGATAACACTCCCTTGGCTGGGTGACTATGGAAAATGTGTCGTCAATCCAATTATTGGCGTCGATGATGAGCTAGCACGTAATATTGCAATGTGCACTGTGACTCTTCCCGCCTTTCTTGCTAAAGGTAAACTGGGAGATGACGTTCTTGACATACTAGAAACCAACTACATCGATGTGTGGCAAAAATCTCACTGGCTGAGGGGACAACTTCCATTAGTCCTCGACGAGTATTTTTCAACAACGATTGGTCAGTACAAAATCTGGTACGATACAGAAACTGGCCTAAATATAGAAAAAGACGCTGGCACAAACTCAGGAGCATGACTACATCATGAGCGTTCCTACATTTAACCTCATTGACCAACCCTGGATAAAAGTCATCAACCAGACCGGGGATGTGGAAGAGGTTGGGGCACGAAAACTGCTTCATTCAGCATCTAACTACAGACAACTGGGCGGAGAACTCCCAACCATGGATTTCGCGATTCTCCGGATACTCCTAGCCATCCTCTACCGTGCACTAAGAGAGGAGCTTAAACACGATCCTCTCGGTTACTGGAAGCAAATGTGGGATCTAAGGAGTCTCGACACCGAGATGGTGGATGAGTACCTGGATACCTGGCATGACAGATTCGACCTCTGCGACTCAGAACACCCATTTCTCCAGGCCGCTACGCTTCGGAAGCCCTCCGGGACGTGGAAGGATCTCTCAGTGATCATCCCGGACAGTCCCGGGGGAGCTGCCCTGTACACCCGCACAGACCCGACTACGCCGATATCGTTGGCTGAGGGGGCCCGATGGCTGATCCACGCGAACGCATGGGACTACTCAGGAATCAAATCAGGCCAGTGTGATGATCCCCGGGTTACAGGTGGAAGAGGTTCCCCCATGGGAATCGGGTGGTGTGGACAGCTCGGCGGAACGACGGTCGTGGGCAGCACACTACTCGAAACGCTGCTTCTCAATTTCATCGCAGGCCGAGTTCCAGAAGTCGATGATCTCCCGCTGTGGGAGGAGCCTCCGCTACCTTCAGGGCCGAGGCCAGATTTGCGGCCACCAGGCCAAATGGCACTGTTTACCTGGCCGCAGCGGCGAATTCGGCTTCGAGTTCAAGACGGCGTGGTCACCGGCGCCTTGGTCTGCAACGGAGATGAAATTGACGTCGCTGCTCAACTCCAAAACGAGACCATGACCCCATTCAAATATTCGAAGTCTGAATCTAATAAAGCGAAACGCTCCATCTACATTCCCCGAACCCTCACCCGTGGGCAGACCATGTGGCAGGGACTTGAAACACTTCTCCCCAACCCGGATCCGAGCATGGTCGTGGGCCCCAACAAGAGCAAGGTTCGCGGGTCCATTCCCCCACATAACGTCACCTGGGTCGGCCGACTAACCAATGGTTTTCTTCCACCCGCATACCGTATCGTTCTCGACGTCGTGAGCATTGAGTACGGCACCCAGAAATCCGTAGTCAACACTATCCTCCATGACTCCCTCAGTCTATCCAGCGAACTCGCCTCCGCTGACGCGCAGAACCTTCAGGGGCTGGTCCTTTCTGCGGTCGAACGTGCAACCCAGGTCGGCCGAGAATACACAAATCTCGCAGGAAATCTTGCGATCGCAACAGGAGGAACACCGGAAGGACAGCGAACGCACGCTTCCGTTCAGTATTTCAGTCGGGTGGATCCGATGTTCCGTACATGGCTCACCGGCATCACCGCCCAGTGCGATCAAGATGCGGAAAGGGTTAAATGGGCCTCATCTCTCCGCGCACTCGCCTTGGATTTAGCAGAAAATCTCGTGGTGAACGCAGGTGAAAGTGCGTGGACGGGCAGAGAACATGATGGTCGCATCTACACCTCCCCGCTGGTCCACGCCCGGTACATGGCGGAGATCAATAGAATTCTCCCCCGTGAAGAAACAGAAGCTACCCTCATTCCTGAAGAAGGGAAAACCGAGAATCCTCATGACTGACATCACCGACACACAGCAGCGTTCAATGAGGGCAGTTCTAAGAGCCAAGATGAACCGCCAAATTGCCGATCTTCAAACCCGCTACCTGCATGAGGAAAGCCGGGCCAAGGCACAGCTAGCACTCATGCGATCAAGTACAACAAGAGAACTCGGTGACATGCCCGACATGTGGCCGCTTGTTCTTTCGGGCTTACCTGCGACCAGCAATCAATACAACGAGCCGAGTTACGCAGAAAGCGCGGTGTACACAGCCTTCGGATTATATGGAATCCATCAACAGTCCCAACGTAGCCCCATGCACGTACCCATGCGGGACGACGGATTGGAGTCCAGGCATCGCACCGGATTCGGAGACGCTGTTCGACGCCTCGCAGATCCCTCGAATACGGAGGAATTCGAACAATCAACGCTACGCAGATTCCGAGCCCTAGCAACAGCTCAAACCTTCGAAGCATCCAGACATCATGCCCGGGGTCTCATACAGCAGTTTCGAGCGCATAAGATACCCCTCGACTATGCGCAACTCACTGTTGATCTCTATGAACTACAGTTTGCCGAGAGCGCCCCCGGGGTACGACTTCGCTGGGGACGACAGCTTCACCGTACCGCCCCGAAAACCAATCCCGAATCCTGCCCTAATAACCCACGAAAGGTAATCTCATGACAACCAATAATCTCTACCTCGACATCCACATCATCCAGTCCGTACCACCGTCATGCATCAACAGGGATGACACCGGAAGCCCGAAATCAGCCATCTACGGTGGTGTACGGCGTTCCCGTGTGTCGAGTCAGGCCTGGAAACACGCCGCGAGAGAGAATTTCAAAAACTACCTCAATACTGACGAACTTGGTGAACGCACTCTCGTCGCTGTCGACCGAATCGCTTCAAAAATCCACGAACTTCGACCGGATATCGAAACCGGCACTGCCAAAGACCTCGCAGTAAAAACCCTGACTGCGTCCGGGATCAAGGTGAAAGAACCCAAGGTAAAGGAAGGCGAAGAGAAAGCGACTGGCCCAGTCACCGAGTATTTGCTCTTTCTGTCTCACCGCCAGATTATAAACTTGGCAAAACTCGGTATCGAGTCGAACGACTCCGGTAAATCAATAACAAAGAAAAAGGCACAGGCAGCAATTACTAATGATCATTCCATCGACATTGCACTGTTCGGTAGAATGATCACCACTAAACCAAATACGCAGAAGTTGAATTCCGACGCCACCTGCCAAGTTGCGCATGCGATCTCAGTGCACCCTGCTCTCACCGAGTTCGATTATTTCACCGCTCGTGATGACAACAGAGTCAAAGATACGGCTGAAGCTGAAATGATCGGAACCGTTGAGTTCACATCATCTACGCTCTATCGCTACGCGACGATTAATGTTCCCAAACTCTTCGAGCATCTGGGATCACTCGATGCTGCCTGCCGTGCCGTCGAAGCTTTCCTAGCTTGCTTCACATTGTCCATGCCAACCGGTAAACAAAACACCTTTGGAAACAGGACTCGGCCCGAACTCGTCATGGTGTCGATCCGCGAAGATCAGCCTGTAAACTTCGTTGGCGCTTTCGAAAAAGCGATTAAATCTGATTCCGGATACGGAGAAAAAGCGGTAATCAAGCTCGCCCAGCATGCTGTACGCGAAGACACCGACTACGGCACTGATCCGGTCGCCGTTCGATATTTTGTCTCCGGATCTGCCGCAACCTCAGAGGCAAAGAGCGAATTGGATAAATATGGAACCTTTGGAACTTTTCAGGATATCAGGAATTTTGCCGTCGATTCCGTCAAAAACCGTCTTGGGAGCCCGGAATGACGGTCGTTGTACTCCAACTTGCCGGATCATTACAAGCATGGGGCAGTGAGAGTCGTTTCAACCACCGAAAGACCCTCGATCACCCAACAAAAAGTGGCGTCATCGGACTGGTAGCAGCAGCGCTCGGTCGTTCACGTGAAGAGCCCATTGATGACTTGGCCACCCTCCGTTTCGGAACACGGGTCGATCAGCCCGGCCCGCTCCTTACAGATTTCCAGACGGAGCTCGACTGGGACATGAAAGCCCAAAGTGCCGACATTAAGAAGGCGTCAAAGCCGCTAACGCGCCGGGACTATCTCTGCGACGCCGTGTTCCTTGCAGCGCTCGAAGGGCAGGAAGGAGAAATCTCCAAAATAGCCGGAGCACTTCAAAAACCGAGATATCCACTCTTCCTCGGTCGCCGATCATGCCCTCCAAGCAAGAAAGTATTCCTTGGTGTTGAAGAAGGCCCCCTTGAACAGGTGCTAAACGAGTACCGCTGGATCGCGTCCGAGGCCTACATCGATTCACTCAATGAATCAGTACGGCTCCATTATTACCGCGATGCTTTACCTGGGGAGAAATACGACGAGCTCATCAGGGACGCGCCTCGGAGTTTCCGAGAGAATGGCCGGGCACACGATCTTCGGGGAGTCGTCCATGGTTTCACGGAACCCCGCAATGCGGGCAACACCTCTACACCCAACCACGACCCAATGCTCCTCCTGAGAGGTGAAGCATGAGCTACCTGTCCCGCATGAATTTGCATCCACGGCGACGTGGAACCACAGAACTTCTCGGCAATCCCTGGAAAATGCACGCAGCCGTAATGAGCTGTTTCCCCCCTGAGTTAACCGGGGACGATAGCCACCGCGTCCTATGGCGGATAGACCGCTCCGAGCACGCAATCAGCCTCATCATCGTCAGCAGAGATCAACCCTCGTTCATCCACCTCCAGGAACAAGCTGGCTGGGAAAATCAGTCCTCCTGGGACTCGGTACGCTACGATCCATTTCTGAATCGAATGCAGGAAGGAGATATCTACCGATTCCGACTCACTGCTAACCCGAGCAAAACGATTCGAACCGACAACGGGGAAAGGAAACAGGTCGGTTTACTGACATTAGCGGATCAAACGAAATGGCTCACTGAACGAACAGAAGAAAAGGGCTTTTCAATTACCTCTCCTGGACCGGATGAAGACCTGATGTTCCAGGTCACCAAGAAAGGTCTGCAACGATTCCGCAGAGGCCAACGCACTGTCACCCTAGCGACAGCCCAATACGACGGAATCCTGCGCGTCACAGACCCAAACCAGCTACGGAAGACCCTCACTGATGGGATTGGTCGCGCGAAAGGATTCGGCATGGGCCTACTAACACTGGCACCAGCGAGATAAACGATGGCACGAGGATTAGGAGTCGGTAAACCGACTCGCTCGTCAGAACTCACCCGCGCCAGTGATCGGATTAGCTTCATCTACCTGGAACACTGCACCATAGGGAGAGATGATGGTGCTTTAACTGCGACCACTGAGGAAGGGACCCTTCATATCCCAACTTCAACGCTGGGAGCACTTCTACTCGGGCCGGGTACCCGTATAACGCATCAAGCCATGCTGGTAGCCGCAGACAGCGGAACAAGTGTCATCTGGTGTGGGGAAAATGGTGTCCGATATTACGCGCACGGCCGACCGCTCGCCAGATCCACTCGGCTCCTCGAACAACAGGCGGCCCTGGTTTCAAACACCCGATCCAGACTCCGAGTTGCACGGCGAATGTATGAGATGCGGTTTTGCGGTGAATCAACTGAGGGCCTCACGATGCAGCAGCTTCGAGGTAGAGAAGGCGCACGAGTGAGAGATGTGTACCGGCGATGCTCTGAAACGACAGGAGTGAAGTGGTCGAAGAGGCAATATGACCCCAATGATTTTCTGTCCAGTGATGACATTAACCAAGCCCTGTCAGCAGCTCATGCTGCTTTGTACGGTGTCGTTCACTCAGTGATAGTCGCCCTCGGATGTTCTCCTGGACTCGGGTTTGTGCACACAGGGCACGACCGAAGTTTCGTATATGACATTGCAGATCTTTATAAGGCAGAGGTTTCCATCCCGGTCGCATTTGATACTGTCGCTAGGCTTCACAATGAAGAGCTAACTCCTGATAGTCTAACCTCCGAGATCAGGCGAAGATGCCGGGATCTTTTCAAGGAGAACAAAATACTCAGCCGTGTGACACAGGACGTAAATCACCTACTATCTGAAAATAAAGATGGTGGAGAAGCAGATGACACACCCCTCCCCGATGTAGTCGAACTATGGGACGACAAGGTAGATTCGGTTGAATCGGGAATAAACTACGATATAGATCCTTAGACCCATGATTACGATAATCCTATCTTGCTGCCCACCTTCCCTACAAGGATATCTAACACGATGGCTCATTGAAGTATCAACCGGCGTGTACGTAGGTCGGGTAAATACTCGCTTACGAGAAAAGATTTGGGCGATCATCATCGAAGAGGTGGGCAGCGGTAGAGCGATCATGACCTATCCCGATCAAACTAAGGAGCAGGGATTCTCCATACTGATGTACAACCACGAGTGGACAACCATCGACCTAGACGGATTACAGCTTATCATGCGCCCTATATCCAAACGAAAAACCAAAACACCCAAAGGATGGTCCCACGCTTCTCGACGGAGAAGAATAAGAAGGTAAAGAGACGTCCTATCTTCAGCAGAGATGACATCAGAAAGTCAGGAAGACGCCCACCAATAGTGCAGTATTGGACCGTTATAATCATCCCTCGAAAGCAGGATAACAAAAGATAGCTAGTGCTGAAGATCAGTGATTAGATCATCCCGCGCAGGCGGAGACAACTTACCGGACTCGTCGGACTTGCGACCGCTCTGGGGGCCATCCCCGCGCAGGCGGGGACAACCAGCAGGACATCGCCGGGCTCATGCGGGTGCTGGGACCATCCCCGCACAGGCGGGGACAACATACGAACGGTAGCCATTGTTTTTCCTTACTGGGGACCATCCCCGCACAGGCGGGGACAACCCAAATCCCACGGATTCCGGTATTCCAGGCCAGGGACCATCCCCACACAGGCGGGCACAACCCGTAGCCTGCATCGATGGACGCCACGAGGTGGGGACCATCCCCGCACAGGCGGGGACAACAAGATGTCGGGGCGTGACTTCTTCGGCAGTTCGGGACCATCCCCGCACAGGCGGGGACAACTAGGCGCCGATGATCCGCATAATCCGTCCGTGGGGACCATCCCCGCACAGGCGGGGACAACGCGGTGTTGCCATTTTGCGGCGTCATCCCATTGGGACCATCCCCGCACAGGCGGGGACAACCACTGCGCCATCCGTCGTGGTGGACCTCGACGGGGACCATCCCCGCACAGGCGGGGACAACCACTGCGCCATCCGTCGTGGTGGACCTCGACGGGGACCATCCCCGCACAGGCGGGGACAACAGATCGACCTCCCGCCGGAGGAACCGCGCCTGAGGACCATCCCCGCACAGGCGGGGACAACAAAATCAATTACTCCGAGAGTGACTCCAGTTCGGGACCATCCCCGCACAGGCGGGGACAACGGGCACGTGATTGTCGTCGCGGAGGAGCAGGAGGGACCATCCCCGCACAGGCGGGGACAACACACCGGGTGGACAGCATCAATTCCCGGCGGTGGGACCATCCCCGCACAGGCGGGGACAACTCCCGGAACCGCTCCATCGACCGCGCCAAAGCGGGACCATCCCCGCACAGGCGGGGACAACTCGAACTTCGCGGGAGAAAACAGCGGATTGTGGGGACCATCCCCGCACAGGCGGGGACAACTCATGGTTCCTCCTATGGGATCGGCCCACCCGGGGACCATCCCCGCACAGGCGGGGACAACGCAGAGTGTCTTTTAGAGCCTCAACCGGGCTAGGGACCATCCCCGCACAGGCGGGGACAACAGACCAGCAGGTCAAAAGCACCGCACCCATCAGGGACCATCCCCGCACAGGCGGGGACAACATCGAGCACGCTGTCAATCTTCTTTACATACAGGGACCATCCCCGCACAGGCGGGGACAACCTTATCTCGGACACCCTCGTGGACGGCAAGCCGGGACCATCCCCGCACAGGCGGGGACAACCCACATGCACATGTACTCGGCTTTGAAACCAGGGGACCATCCCCGCACAGGCGGGGACAACGAGTCGATCGGTATCCGCCCCTCAGAGTCCGAGGGACCATCCCCGCACAGGCGGGGACAACCCCCATCGCGTCCGTGGTCTGCTCGGTGAGAAGGGACCATCCCCGCACAGGCGGGGACAACGGACGGCCCGGTCCGAGTGGTTCCACGGACTTGGGACCATCCCCGCACAGGCGGGGACAACAGGACGCCAGCGCCTACTACAGCGACCTTGTTAGGACCATCCCCGCACAGGCGGGGACAACAAAAGGAAAGCACATCTGATGGCATCTCCCCAGGGACCATCCCCGCACAGGCGGGGACAACACACGCCCACCCGACGACCGCTTCAGTGACAGGGGACCATCCCCGCACAGGCGGGGACAACTAGAAGCTGTCGAACGGCTGAAGCTCTAGATAGGGACCATCCCCGCACAGGCGGGGACAACACGACTCATCCGAAGGGAATCGCCATGGTCGAGGGACCATCCCCGCACAGGCGGGGACAACACGTCGGTAGCTGGAGCGCAGGGGTACGCGCAGGGACCATCCCCGCACAGGCGGGGACAACACTTCCGGGCGGCGCTCGCGGAGATTGAATCAAGGACCATCCCCGCACAGGCGGGGACAACATAGTGTCATCACTAGGATGCAGGTCACGAACGGGACCATCCCCGCACAGGCGGGGACAACACGTTTCCTGCGACTTTTGCGCCGTCCTTTTTGGGACCATCCCCGCACAGGCGGGGACAACTACAGTGATGTTCCGCCGGGGGTCAGCATACGGGGACCATCCCCGCACAGGCGGGGACAACCGGATTCCAGCCGGGCGTCGCCGGACACACCGGGGACCATCCCCGCACAGGCGGGGACAACTTCACCGGCCTCACGGAGCGTACGACGAAGCTGGGACCATCCCCGCACAGGCGGGGACAACTAATCGACACGCCGTATCGCTCGATAGGGTCAGGGACCATCCCCGCACAGGCGGGGACAACCCGATGATTACAGCGCGGGTTCGGCGTGTATCGGGACCATCCCCGCACAGGCGGGGACAACTTCACGTGGTGCTACATCATCGCTTTCTTGTTGGGACCATCCCCGCACAGGCGGGGACAACTGCCGCCAGGGGTTTCGGCGGCCTCTCAGTATGGGACCATCCCCGCACAGGCGGGGACAACGTGGGGGTGGCGTTGACGCAGCTTCCGAGGCTGGGACCATCCCCGCACAGGCGGGGACAACTCCCCATCGCTCCATCGGCCATTTTCTGCAATGGGACCATCCCCGCACAGGCGGGGACAACGAACACCCGTTCTAAGTGCCCAAAGGCGAACGGGGACCATCCCCGCACAGGCGGGGACAACCTGCTGATCGTCTAGAAAGGGGGAACCGTGGGGGGACCATCCCCGCACAGGCGGGGACAACTCACGTTCCCGGATACCCGCCACTCTGCGAGAGGGACCATCCCCGCACAGGCGGGGACAACCCGCCCCCGCTCCGTTTGTGAGGTTTTGATGCCTGGACCATCCCCGCACAGGCGGGGACAACATCGCGGCTCACGCGCAGCTCCCCCCGTCGGAGGGACCATCCCCGCACAGGCGGGGACAACGGGATCATGGCGTGAAACGTACACCGGCCCGAGGGACCATCCCCGCACAGGCGGGGACAACAGCTGGACATCCCGCTCGTTTGCACCGGAGATGGGACCATCCCCGCACAGGCGGGGACAACGACAGCAGTGCGGATTTGCCAGCCATCGGGGGGGACCATCCCCGCACAGGCGGGGACAACGCGTCGTCATTCCCGAGCACATGCGCGTAGACGGGACCATCCCCGCACAGGCGGGGACAACCTGCTGATCCTCGGCGATTGCGCGTTCCCGCCAGGACCATCCCCGCACAGGCGGGGACAACACCCGCTCACGCGGTGATGAGCAGCCCGTCACGGGACCATCCCCGCACAGGCGGGGACAACTTCGTGTCGATCTTCTTCCGCACCTCAGCCGAGGGACCATCCCCGCACAGGCGGGGACAACCTTTTCCCAGATCCCACGTACAGCGGCGCGGTGGGACCATCCCCGCACAGGCGGGGACAACCAGAGCCGGTGTATCCGAATCATGTGGCATTTGGGACCATCCCCGCACAGGCGGGGACAACCCTGCGGAGGGGTTAGCCGCCGCTCGTAGCTTGGGACCATCCCCGCACAGGCGGGGACAACATGCTCTCGGTGGCAAAGTTGATTCTTCAGACGGGACCATCCCCGCACAGGCGGGGACAACGCATGATCGGGAAACACGGCGGTCGGCAGTCAGGGACCATCCCCGCACAGGCGGGGACAACTCCTCGTCTGCTTCGCTTCCTCGTCTGCTTCGCGGACCATCCCCGCACAGGCGGGGACAACAAGGCCATCGGTCTTATCGAGCGCGCTGGCGCGGGACCATCCCCGCACAGGCGGGGACAACCGATATGGAGCCACAAAGACCGGACAGACTCGGGGACCATCCCCGCACAGGCGGGGACAACAAAATCATCCGACCCCGGTAGTCCTCCCTGCGGGGACCATCCCCGCACAGGCGGGGACAACGGTGAGCGCCACAATCTCATTTGGGCCGATGAGGGACCATCCCCGCACAGGCGGGGACAACGTTTCACGCCATGATCCCGACCTCGCCATGATGGGACCATCCCCGCACAGGCGGGGACAACAACAGCGCACCAACCTGACCCCGCCGAGTGGGGGGACCATCCCCGCACAGGCGGGGACAACGCAGCCAGCAGATTTGCCTGCTTCGTGCCCTTGGGACCATCCCCGCACAGGCGGGGACAACTCGGCACTGAAGCGCCTGTACACCGGCTCGGGGGGACCATCCCCGCACAGGCGGGGACAACAATGCAGGAAGGAGGGTAAACGGCGTGTCGTGGGGACCATCCCCGCACAGGCGGGGACAACGGTTTTGCGGGTTTCGGTTCCCGGTTTGGGGTGGGACCATCCCCGCACAGGCGGGGACAACATCGTCGTATATATCGGCACAGGTCGCAGGAGGGGACCATCCCCGCACAGGCGGGGACAACATCAGCGGTTTAAGGCTGGACATGAGCACCTGGGGACCATCCCCGCACAGGCGGGGACAACACCTTGCCGGTGGTGTCCGTGATCTGTCCCTAGGGACCATCCCCGCACAGGCGGGGACAACCCAGGTGATCGCGTTTTCGAGTGCGTCTATGAGGGACCATCCCCGCACAGGCGGGGACAACCTCGCCCGAGCCTGGAAACTGCCGCCGGACTGGGGACCATCCCCGCACAGGCGGGGACAACTACAGTGATGTTCCGCCGGGGGTCAGCATATGGGGACCATCCCCGCACAGGCGGGGACAACCGATCCGATCACCGATCATCAGCCGACCGCCGGGGACCATCCCCGCACAGGCGGGGACAACGTCGGATTTATCGAAGAACCAGTTCGGCGGCAGGGACCATCCCCGCACAGGCGGGGACAACGCTTTTTTACCAGCGGAAATAGTGTCCCGGGTGCCAGTTTACCTTCACTTGGTTTTTCTTGTCCCGCACGTCTGGTTTCTCCGCCACCCTGATTGTGGGTGTCTCGTTGACAACGATGCGTGTAATCGCGATGGAGAGCTGAAGGCTCGGCGCAGGCCTCCTTGTTCGAGGACACCATGTTCCAGGCCGCAAGGATGCGCGTGTGCCGTGGTCGTCCCGGTTTCTCGGGTTCCCCGCTGATACGGGTCCGGTGTCGTCCGTTCTCAGGTGAGGCGGCACTACACGATCTCGGCTCCGGAGTTTTTCATGTCGGTGAGTGCTTGCGCTTCGGTGTCGGGGTGTACGGGTGAACAGAGGTCGGTGAGTACCCGCACGGTGAATCCTTCTTTGAGGGCGTCGAGGACGGTGGCTTTGACGCAGTAGTCGGTGGCTATACCGGTGATATCGAGGTCTGTGATTCCTTTGTCGCGGAGCCACTCGGCCATGGTGGTGTTGTCGTCGGTGGCGGCGTGTCCTTCGAAGCCGGAGTACGCGGCGGTGTATTCGCCTTTCCGGAAGATCTGGTGCAGGGTTTCTTCGTCGATGGCGGGGTGGAAGTCGGCTCCTCCGGTTCCGACGACGCAGTGCACGGGCCAGGAGTCGATGTAGTCGGGGTTGTCGGAGAAGTGTGTTCCGGGGTCGATGTGCCAGTCCTGCGTTGCGACGATCACGTCGTATCCGTTGTCGGGGTCCCGTTGGAGGCGGGCGATCTGTTCGGCGACGATGTTTCCGCGCTCTGTTCCCAGGGCTCCTCCGGGGCAGAAGTCGTTTTGGACGTCGACGATGACGAGTGCGCGCATGCTGTTGTCTCGCTTTCGGGTGGACCTGGTTGCCGTTGATTCACAGTGTAGGTCGGTTGCATCGACCTGCATGGGCACCGTTCCCCTGTCGGTGGGCGCCGGGAGTTCAGATGATTATGTGGCTGACGTTTCGGGGTAGCTGTTGATTTTTCGTAGGAGGTCGGCGGTATGGATAGCGGCGATCATCGCATCCCGACCTTTGTTTTCGGTTGCGCCTTCCACGCCGGAGCGAGCGACCGCTTGTTCGTGGGTGTCGCAGGTGAGGACACCGTTGCCGATGGGTGTGCCGGTGTCGAGGGTGATGCGGGTGAGTCCTGCGGTGACGGCGTCGCAAACGTAGTCGAAGTGGGGTGTCCCGCCGCGAATGACGCATCCGAGGGCGACGACGGCGTCCACTTTGGTAGCGAGGGCCTGGGCGACAACGGGTATTTCCAGGGCGCCGACGACGACGTATGCGCGGGCGGTCGCCCCGGTTTCAGCGGCGGCTGCCAGTGCTTCTTCCTGGAGTTTGCCCGTGATGTCTTCGTTCCAGCGGGAGGTGACGATGGCTACGGTGAGGCCTGTCCCGTCCGGGACGTCGATTTCGGGCAGTCCTGCTCCACTCATTGTTTCTCCTCGTCGAGTTGTGCCGTGCGGTTGATGTGCTCGTCGAGCCAGGGTAGGTCGTGACCCATCCGGTCGCGTTTGGTCTGCAGATAGCGCAGGTTGTCGTCATTGACGTCGACGGGTACGGGGACTCGGCGGGCGAGTTGGAGTCCGTAGCCACCGAGTCCGCTGCGTTTGGTGGGATTGTTGGTGAGGAGTGCCATTGACCGGACGCCGAGGTCCCTCAGGATCTGGGCCCCGGTACCGTATTCGCGGGCGTCGGTGGGGAGGCCGAGGGCGAGGTTGGCGTCGACGGTATCCGCTCCGGAGTCCTGGAGTTGGTAGGCCTCGAGTTTGTGCAGCAGGCCGATGCCGCGTCCTTCGTGTCCCCGCATGTAGAGCAGGATGCCGCGGCCGGCTTCCTGGATCATCCGCATGGAGGCGTGGAGTTGTTGGCCGCAGTCACAGCGTCGGGAGGCGAAGACGTCTCCGGTGAGGCATTCGGAGTGGACTCGGACGAGGACGTCTTCTCCCCCATTGTCATCGATATTTCCCGCGACGAGGGCGACGTGTTCGATTCCGTCGATGAGGCTGCGGTATCCGTGGGCGGTGAATTCGCCGAAGTCGGTGGGCATCCGGGTGACGGCGACTTTCTCGACGAGGATTTCGTTGCGGCGCCGGTATTCGATCAACTGCTCGATGGAGATCAGGGGGAGGTCGTGGGTGTCGCAGAATTCCCGTAGTTCAGGGGTACGTGCCATGCCGGTCGGGTCTTTTTCGGACACGACTTCGCAGAGCACACCGGCGGGCCGTAGTCCGGCGAGTCGGGCGAGGTCCACTGCGGCTTCGGTGTGTCCGGCCCGGGTGAGCACTCCCCCGTCCCGTGCGCGGAGGGGAACGACGTGGCCGGGGCGGGTGAAATCCACTCGAGTGGTGGTGGGGTCCGCTAGCCGACGGATGGTGCGGGCGCGGTCAGTGGCGGAGATACCGGTGGTTCCGGTCGCGGCATCCACGGTGACGGTGTAGGCGGTGCCGCGGGCGTCCTCGTTGCGGGCGACCATGGGGGGTAGCCCGAGGCGGTCGCAGTCGGTTCCGGTGAGTGCGGCGCAGACGTAGCCGGATGAGTAGCGGACCATGAAGGCGAGTAGTTCCGGGGTGGCGCGGTCTGCGGCGAAAATGATGTCGCCTTCGTTCTCCCGGTCCTCATCGTCCACGACAACTATGGCTTTGCCTGCTCGGATGTCTGAGATCGCGCGTTCAACGGTGTCGAACCCGGTCATTGTTTCGGCCCCTCACGGCGGAGCAGCTTCTCGACGTACTTCGCCAGCACGTCCACCTCCAGATTGACGATGGCACCGGGGGTGAGCCTGCCGAGGATGGTGCTGTCGAGTGTGGTGGGGATGAGGCTGACCTCGAACCAGTCCTCGTCAACGGCGGAGACGGTGAGGGAGGTGCCGTCAACGGCGATGGAGCCCTTCTCCACCACGTAGCGGGCGATCTGTGCAGGCAGGGAGATGCGGAGGATCTCCCAACGCTCGCCGGGTGTGCGGCTGATGAGTTCGCCGGTGGCGTCGACGTGCCCCTGGACGATGTGCCCGCCGAGACGGCCGGTGACGGCGAGCGCGCGTTCGAGGTTGACGGTGTCGCCGGGTTCGAGGGTTCCGAGTGAGGAACGGCGAAGGGTTTCCGGCATGACGTCGGCACTGAATCCGTTGCCGTCGAGTTGTGCGACGGTCAGGCATACTCCGTTTACGGCGATGGAGTCGCCTTCAGCGGCATCTTTGACAACGTCCGTACATCTAACTGAGAGACGGATCACATCACCGTCGGGAGTGATTCCCGCAATGTGGCCGACCTCCTCGATGATCCCTGTAAACATGGTCACCAGCGTAACCCCCGCAGTCTCTGGTTCAGTCGGATGCCCCTCGTAGCGCACGGATCAACACGTCATCCCCCAGGCGATCTACCCGGATGGTTCGGAAGCGGGTCATCTCTGCGATGGTATTTGCAGCGCCGGTGTCGACGGCCGCGGTTCCGGCACCGAGCACGGCCGGGGCGATGTAGGACTCGATTGCATCAACCAGGTCGGCCCGGAGGAACGCGCCGGCGAGTCGCGGACCGCCCTCGATGAGCACGTCCATGATTTCGCGTTCCGCGAGCGCGGCGACCACCTCCGTGAGATCCCTGGTGCGCAGGTGGAGGAAGCCTCCTGCGCCTGCCCGGATCGCGGCGTCCTGCGGTACATCGCTGCGCCCGACGACGACGCGGAGCGGCTGGTTTCCGAGCGGTGTGCCGTCGGCGCCACGAGCTGTCAGTCGGGGATCATCGGCGTGGACTGTGCCGGTGCCGACGATGATGGCATCACGTCGAGAGCGATCACCGTGCACCCGCCACCGGGACTCTGGGCCGGTGATCCACTGCGATGTCCCGTCTGTGGCGGCCGCGCGGCCGTCCACGGTCGCCGCCGTTTTCAGCGTGAAGTGGGGGCGTCCCGTGGCCTGCACATGCAGCCAGGGACGGAGCGCCGCATCCGCCGTAGCTTTGGCGAGAAGGCCACGGGTGACAGCCAGGCCCTGCGATGCCAGCCAGTCCGCACCACCCGCAGCAACGGGGTTCGGGTCGGTGACCGCGAAGGTCAGTGCTGCCACACCAGCTTGTACGAGGGCCCCTGTACATGGCGGTGTGCGTCCCTGATGGTGGCACGGTTCGAGGGTGACCACGGCATGCCCGCCTCTGATCTGTTCACCGGCGGCGGCGATCACCTGCGCCTCCGCGTGGGGGCCACCAGCGGGCTCGGTGGCTGCAACTGCACGGGGCACTCCCGCGGTGTCGAGGATCACACAGCCCACGGGCGGGTTGGGGCGGGTCGTACCACGAACCCGCTCGGCCGCGTCGCCGGCGATCTGCATCGCCAGCTCCACGGAGATGGGACGGTCCAGCAGCAGATCGGGAAAGAGTGGCATGATGAGACCGCCTTCCTGCGGTGATACCTCACCGCACAGTACGATGTCAGTGAGTATGACGCCTGATTCCCCTGGGCCACTGCGGGCCCGTCCCAACCCCGTTCGGGTAACCACAATCAGGGGAAAAGAAAACAGGCCGGAGAGCAAACTCCGGCCTGTTTAACGTGGTGCGCCATCAGGGACTCGAACCCCAAACCCGCTGATTAAGAGTCAGCTGCTCTGCCAATTGAGCTAATGGCGCTTGCTGCTGCGGTCTTTTCTTTCCCGGCAACGAATAAACACATTACAAGTGGTCCGAATGATTGTAAAATCAGCAGGTCATAAGCCATCTTGGGTTCCCTGCACCCATCGCACCGCCCTGAGACGCGGGCACGGAAGCCACCAGTTTTCAGGCGCTGCGGATCATGTCTCAAATGCCCTGAGACGCGGGCGTGGAAGCCACAACCGGACATCTGCGGAGAAGACGTTTCAAGGTCACAGCTCCAGAACAAACGTCCGAGAGATGCCTAATACGGTACGCCCCAGGAAGTAAGCTGGTTGTATCGCGATCTCGTCAACGCCAAGCTTCACCCGACGGCGTAACCCCAGCGACTTCCACGACACCTGATCGGGAAGCACGCCGTGCAGAAACGTAAACGACCATGGAGAACAATGACCTTCAGCATGCACCTACCTAACCTCGGCCGTCTGTCCAGCGTTCTGGCTGTGGTCGCGGCTGCAGGACTCCTCACTTCCTGCACGGTAGGATCCGGTTCCGATACTGCAGGGGATGGGGCGAACGGATCGGCAGGCACGTCGACACCTGCCCCTGAGCCCATGAAACCTGTGGTGAGCGTCCCAGACGATGCGACGGGCATCAATCCGAAGGAACCCGTCATCGTCAAAGCGATCGAGGGAACGCTGAAGAAGGTCGTGATGACCAACGAGGACGGCTACGAGGTCGAGTCCACGCTTTCCGAGGACGGGAAGACCTGGGAAACCGCAGAGGTTCTCGGCTACTACCGCACCTACACAATCACCGCTACCGGTTCGAACGGCGCAAAGCGGACCACCACATTCAGCACAGCCCAACCCGCACAAACATCCACCGTCGCACTGTCCCCGATCGAAGGCTCGACCGTGGGCATCGGACAGACGATCGCATTCCGCTTCGGCATGAACATTCCGGATCGACAGGCTGCCGAGGATGCCTTGGAAGTGACCACGGATCCGCCTGTCGAGGGCGCCTTCTACTGGCTCAACAACCGCGAGGTGCGCTGGCGCCCTGAAGAATTCTGGGTACCGGGCACCAACGTGACCGTCAAGGCCGACATTTACGGTAAAGAGCTCGGCGGTGGTATCTGGGGGGCGTCCGACAACGCCACAAGCTTCACAATCGGGGACTCCGTCATCGCCTACGCCGACGACAATACAAAACAGTTGCAGGTCACCAGAAACGGCGAGGTGCTCAGGAACATCCCGATCTCGATGGGATCACCCCGTTTCCCCACCCCGAACGGCACCTACATCATCGGCGACCAGTACCCGGACTTGGTCATGGACTCATCCACGTACGGAACACCGGTGGACGACCCTGACGGCTACCGAACGAACGTGAAGTACGCGACACAGATGAGTTATTCCGGCATCTACGTCCACGCCGCCCCGTGGTCCGTGTGGGCGCAGGGCAGCCAGAACGTGTCCCACGGGTGCCTGAACGTCTCGACGGATAATGCGCAGTGGTTCCAGAACACCGTCAAGCGTGGCGACGTCGTCATCGTCAGAAACACGCAGGGAGGCCCGCTCTCCGGCTGGGACGGCCTGGGCGATTGGAATATCCCGTGGGAAACCTGGAAAGCAGGCAACGCAACGGAGAATCAGTGACCCGACAGAAAAAGGTGCCCACCCCTGGAAATGATCGGGGTGGACACCTTCCTGCGCCTGAAAAAGAACTCTAGGAGAGCCGCTCGGAGAGCATACGCTGCAGTTCCTTGAGGTCATTGCTCTTCCTGCGTGAACGGTAGACCCCAAAGCCGACGACGAGAACAACCGCACCGGCGACACCGGCGAGGACCTTCTGGACCTTCGGGTCATTCAGCTTGTCGGTGAAGGAACGCTTCGCATCATCCACGATATTCTCCGGACGGGTACGCTCCGCGAGCTGGTCCAGGGTGGAGGCGAACTGCCTACGGGTGCGGTCCAGTTCGCGCTGGATATCTTCGATGTCACGTGCCACGGATGAACTCCCGGTTTAAATTGTGGTGGTCAGACTTACTGATAACTCCAACGGTAGTTCATGGGAGGGGTGATGCGCACCTGCGACACCACCCGGATGCCGACACCACGACAAAAGGTGACAACAAAAGGGTTATTAACGTCTCCGGCGGGCCCAGGTAAGGTGTGGTTCATGTCTACACCCTCCCCTTCCGCCGCGAACACGCCAGCGGCTCCCCGACGGCTGGAACCCGGCGATACAGCACCGGAACTGACTCTTCCGGACCACACTGGCAAGACGGTTTCCCTGAAGGATTTCGTCGGCCAGCGGGTACTGGTCTACTTCTACCCGAAGGCGGGAACCCCTGGTTGCACCAAGGAAGCGTGTGATTTCCGGGATAATCTATCTGATTTCTCCGACGCAGGGATCACGGTTCTTGGTGTCTCCCCCGATTCGGTCGAGGATCTCGCGGCCTTCCACGAGAAGGAGGGGCTGACGTTCACTCTCCTCTCCGATGAATCAAAGAACACCATGGCGGCATGGGGTACGTGGGGAGAAAAGAAGAACTACGGTCGCATCGTCCAGGGCGTCACCCGTTCAACGATCATCATCGACGCCGACGGCATGATCGAGTCGGCACAGTACAACGTTCGTGCCACGGGACACGTTGCCCGCGTTCTGCGGAACCTCTGACCTGCCGCCCGATGACGTCCAGAGCCTCCACTCCCCCGCAGGACCAGAACTCCACGGAGATCCTCGTTCCACGACGCCGCCCCGCACAGCAACGGTCCCGTGAACGATTCGAGCGTATTCTCTCGGCTGCGCGGAGCGTCCTAGTCGACGTCGGATTCGAGTCCTTCACCTTCGACGAAGTCGCCCGCCGAGCAGAGGTACCCATCGGTACGCTCTACCAGTTCTTCGCCAACAAGTACGTCCTCATCTGCGAACTAGACCGCCAGGACACTGCCGGAGTCGTCGCCGAGTTGGACACGTTCGCACACCAAGTCCCGGCACTCCAGTGGCCCGAATTCCTCGACGAATTCATCGAACACGTGTCGAAACTCTGGCACGACGACCCCTCCCGCCGGGCAGTATGGCACGCCATCCAGTCAACCCCGGCAACCCGCGCCACAGCAGCCGCCACCGAATCCGAAGTCCTCGACATCATCGCCGAGGCCATGCGCCCACTGGCAAGCCACGCCAGTGAAGAACAACGCCGAGAACTCGCCGCGCTCCTCGTCCACACAGCCAGCTCCCTACTCAACTTCGCCGTCCGCGACCCCCGCATCGACGACAGCCGCTTCGACTACACAGTCAGAGAAATCAAGCGGATGCTAGTGGCCTACCTGTTCTCGGTGGCGCAGGGTTAGCACTAAGCACAGACCCACAAACCGACGACTTTCGGGAGGGCGAGCTCACCGCTGCCCAACAGGAGCTGGCTTATCCGCTTACATTGGGCGAAACCCGGATGAAACGTGATCCTTAAAGAAGCTTGTCGAAGATGGCATATGCGACAACCTTCTCGGCGATCGACCCCAGGACTTTTCTAATCCTCAGTAGAGATCGTTTCATAGCAAGCTCACACTCTCCTAGCAGAGAGAAACTTCTCTACATGAAGCACCATCTCACTAATTCACCGCTACAGTTCACTTATTTCTCTTTCTCGAGATACGGTTCAGCCACCCCACGATCTAACGCTCATTAAATGGTGCAAATTTAGCCAGTCCCAAAACCTTTCTAAGCAGAACGTTTTAATTCTGGAAAGACTGGAGCGCATATCTAATCGTACCGATACACTTCCTGGACGGCGTACGGCGCTATCGTGGAAGCTGGGATTCATTTCTCATTACCCCTGATACACTTCTCGACGACCGTTCCACAGTATCGACAGGACTGGGGTTCATTTCTCATTACCCCTGATACACTTCTGGCGAGAATGGGTACGCCCGGAGGCAAACTGGGGTTCATTTCTCCTTACCCCTGATACACTTCACGTCGAGTGCATGTACTACGTGCTCGAACTGGGGTTCATTTCTCCTTACCCCTGATACACTTCGGAGACTGTTCATGGAGAACTTGTGCATACTGGGGTTCATTTCTCCTTACCCCTGATACACTTCTAGTGACAGTGCGTAAATACGGCTGCTGACTGGGGTTCATTTCTCCTTACCCCTGATACACTTCTCTGCCCACAACAAGGAGCAGCCGCCCTACTGGGGTTCATTTCTCCTTACCCCTGATACACTTCCCGAAGCAGTACGTGAGGCCCCCGTGGGACTGGGGTTCATTTCTCCTTACCCCTGATACACTTCGCGCGCAGTGGCGCCACCGCGCCCGCGCACTGGGGTTCATTTCTCCTTACCCCTGATACACTTCCGGCGGCGTCCGATCCCGTCTGCGCCGTACTGGGGTTCATTTCTCCTTACCCCTGATACACTTCCGGCGGGACGCTCGGTCTTGATCCGTTTCACTGGGGTTCATTTCTCCTTACCCCTGATACACTTCAGCGCAGAGGACGCAACAGAATCGGAAAACTGGGGTTCATTTCTCCTTACCCCTGATACACTTCCGCGCAGTAAGGGGGGAGTGATGGACAGACTGGGGTTCATTTCTCCTTACCCCTGATACACTTCACGCATTCGCTTCGGGTTCGGAGAAGGCACTGGGGTTCATTTCTCCTTACCCCTGATACACTTCTTTCGGTTCCTTTCTGAACGTGCAGCCCACTGGGGTTCATTTCTCCTTACCCCTGATACACTTCGCACCCCCGAATACCTCGCAGCCTGGTTACTGGGGTTCATTTCTCCTTACCCCTGATACACTTCAAGCCAGCCCCGGACACAACACCGGCGGACTGGGGTTCATTTCTCCTTACCCCTGATACACTTCGCGCCGTAGATCGTCGGGGGTCTGTAGCACTGGGGTTCATTTCTCCTTACCCCTGATACACTTCACTTCGGTGACGGTCCTGTCCTGGTCTAACTGGGGTTCATTTCTCCTTACCCCTGATACACTTCAGCCCGACGAAACCGCCCGCAGCCACGAACTGGGGTTCATTTCTCCTTACCCCTGATACACTTCAGCGACGAAGCTGCCGCGCTGGAAAACCACTGGGGTTCATTTCTCCTTACCCCTGATACACTTCAACCGTGGCGCGTTCTCGATCCAGACGTACTGGGGTTCATTTCTCCTTACCCCTGATACACTTCGCGCCCGCACTACCTGCACTAGACCTACACTGGGGTTCATTTCTCCTTACCCCTGATACACTTCGTCGGGACATGTGGGAGGCGTGGGGAGTACTGGGGTTCATTTCTCCTTACCCCTGATACACTTCCAGCGGCGTCCGATCCCGTCTGTGCCGTACTGGGGTTCATTTCTCCTTACCCCTGATACACTTCCGACCGCCCGGCCCCCCATCCCCTCCCTACTGGGGTTCATTTCTCCTTACCCCTGATACACTTCTCGATAGCTCTGCCCCCCCCTGACGACGGACTGGGGTTCATTTCTCCTTACCCCTGATACACTTCAAGCTGACGGCACCAAAGCACCCCGCGCACTGGGGTTCATTTCTCCTTACCCCTGATACACTTCTCAATGACGATAATCTCATTCCCAATCGACTGGGGTTCATTTCTCCTTACCCCTGATACACTTCCGACGTATCGCCTCATCCAAGCCCATTGACTGGGGTTCATTTCTCCTTACCCCTGATACACTTCGCCAATCTGTCGTGTCACGACTGTCAGCACTGGGGTTCATTTCTCCTTACCCCTGATACACTTCAGAACCGCTGTGGTAAGACCCGCCACGCACTGGGGTTCATTTCTCCTTACCCCTGATACACTTCCGCGGGTTCTGCGGACACGCCGAAGTGTACTGGGGTTCATTTCTCCTTACCCCTGATACACTTCCGCGGGGGCTTAAGGCGCAGAGCTATAGACTGGGGTTCATTTCTCCTTACCCCTGATACACTTCAACTCGTCGCGGTTCTCGTGCAGCTGGCACTGGGGTTCATTTCTCCTTACCCCTGATACACTTCAAGCTGCGTTAGGGATTCATTCACGGGCACTGGGGTTCATTTCTCCTTACCCCTGATACACTTCTCTGGCACCCGATCAACTCAACCACCGGACTGGGGTTCATTTCTCCTTACCCCTGATACACTTCTCGATGTATCCGACCTGTCCGTGGCGGTACTGGGGTTCATTTCTCCTTACCCCTGATACACTTCTGTCGGTGGGGATCGACTACGGCACGAAACTGGGGTTCATTTCTCCTTACCCCTGATACACTTCTATCGGCGGGATCAGTGACACCCGATGTACTGGGGTTCATTTCTCCTTACCCCTGATACACTTCTAGGCCGATTCCTCGCCGGCGACCCCGTACTGGGGTTCATTTCTCCTTACCCCTGATACACTTCCGCGGTTTCTGCGGACACGCCGAAGTGTACTGGGGTTCATTTCTCCTTACCCCTGATACACTTCTCGGCGCGAACGTCCTCCCACAGCTCACACTGGGGTTCATTTCTCCTTACCCCTGATACACTTCAAGGCGATCTCCGACAAGTGGAACGAGGACTGGGGTTCATTTCTCCTTACCCCTGATACACTTCACAGCCAGCGCCCATCCCGATTCACCGCACTGGGGTTCATTTCTCCTTACCCCTGATACACTTCATAGCGAGATCCCCCCGCCGCTGCACCCACTGGGGTTCATTTCTCCTTACCCCTGATACACTTCCAGCACGCGCGCGGCGAACAAGACCGTGACTGGGGTTCATTTCTCCTTACCCCTGATACACTTCCGGCGAGTCTCCGCATGCGACCGGCGAAACTGGGGTTCATTTCTCCTTACCCCTGATACACTTCGGGGTTCGTGAGCATGGCGACGGCGCCGACTGGGGTTCATTTCTCCTTACCCCTGATACACTTCGGCGGGGTCCGCTACCGCTAAAGCGTTCACTGGGGTTCATTTCTCCTTACCCCTGATACACTTCTCCCGCGGAACCTTTTCTGGACCAGCACACTGGGGTTCATTTCTCCTTACCCCTGATACACTTCAGCATGCCTGAAAAATCACTGATGACCTGCAGTTATTCCCGCCCCAGGTGTTAAAAAATCGTTAGCTGGGACGGCTCTGACTCCGGTTTCACAGCAACAGCGCTCGAAAACCGTAGGGCCTTCGCCCACTGTGTATCGGTCACACATATAATCCTCACGTCACCACCCGACGGTAGGGCAGCCTTGATAGCAGTCCCGATCTGGCTCAGCCGTGCCGCAAGCGGAAGATACTGAACATAGACACTGAGCTGCACCATACAGAAGCCAATATCAAGTAGCTCGTTCCGAAATCTCGTCGCGGCAGTCCGTTGCCCCTTCGTTTTCACTGGCAAATCAAACATAACCAGACACCACACCTGATCAGCCCCCTTCGCTGGCACAGATCTCCCCCCTCCAAGTTGGTACCTCCAGCATTTTCCGCTGACCCTCTACATAAAGCCCATACTGTTGACAGAAAGCGGTAAGTACGGTTGGAATCGTAGCGCCAGATTCATCAAACTTCGCATCAACTGCGGATACAAGCCCCGCACGCACATCCGCTAAACTCACGTCAAAACCAAGGTTAGAACCAAGATTCAGGACGCGAGCGTCTACAGCAGGCCTGAAGGGCTCAATCAAGTCGTCTACAAGCGCATACGGATTGTCACGACCTCTGTGGAACACCGCTAGCGTTCCCGATAAACCCGCTGAAACGGCGGCACGAACTCCGTATCCACGTAGAACGGTATACGCATAGTCAAGGCATCCATTAAGTCCACCGTCACCGATTCCAGGATTCCTCCTAAACTCGGAATAGAGCAGTGAAATTCCTTGCCAATACCGTTTCGCCGCATGTGCCTCGACATTTTCTGGATCCCCCGATCGGACGCCCTTCGCCAGCTCTGAGAGGCTATCAGACACAGTAGATGAGAAGGGTCTAACTGTAGCTGCCTGGCCCAGAACCTTTGCGCGAATAATCCGTGCCCAGGCATTTTTACGCCTGGGTAATGACAAATCTGCCTGCGCGCGCTGGCGGGCACCAATACGAGTATGATTCCGCCATGGCATAGCCCCTGCAACCGGAACACCACACCAATTGCAAATCAGAAGAGCTATATCATAGTCACTCAGTTTCGCCAAGACAGCACCAGAGATAGAAGTTTGGTTTCCGATGAGAACAACGGCAACTTGAGTGAGAGGCACAGACGTTCTTTCACATTCACCATCTTTTTGCACAAGGATACAGCCCCGTCGGTAATGTATCCGACCGCTAAATTCCGTGAAGTCAAGAACCCGCCAACCTGGATTCATCGAACTACGCCTCAATCTGCCAGGTTATAGGCAGATGTGCAGCACTATCCATCCGGGGATTTCCTAGAGCATCTCGACGGATCACAGCGACGGAACCATGCTCAAACAATTTGTTTACAGCGACTCTCCAACCTCGAGCCTTCAAAATCTCCCGAACTCCAAATATAGAGCCTTCATCCAGCCCCTCAGCACTTAATTGCAAAGGTCTCAAAAGGAGCTTCGTATTCGACTCAAATCCAACAAACTTCCATCTTTTAATTACTCCAACTTCTTCTTGTGTTTCAACTAAATATTTATTATCGAAAGCCGATGTATCTACGAGCATCTCGTCATCCGAAACCAACCACCCCAGGTACTCAGCGGTTCCTTCCATAATGGCTCTACGTAGCTTTTTCTCCGTATAGCGAAGGGTTACTGACTGAGAAGGAATATCCACGGAAAAGAGATCCTGATTTCGAAAGCGTTGAAGATCGACGGTATAAACCCCCATCACCCCGTAGATACTCTTCTTACCAACTGGGTAACGATAGATCCTCGCATGATGGAAAGACGATCCCAGTTTCACGAATCCTCCACGCACTGCAAGGCATGCGGCCTTCACTGGGAAAACGGTGATCGTGTCCTCGGAGTTCAAATACCTACCATGGATTCGTAATGTTCTTTCCGAGTTTTCAGGAAGTCCATTTTTGGGATCATAATCCGAATGCCTCGTGAGCGCACACCACAGTGCTTCACTAGAGGCACGATCAATATCTTGTACTGAAATCGCATCTCCAACTTTTAGTTCTTTCAGTGGATGAATCTTAGCTTCATGAACAGCTCCGTTTCCAAGACGGAGCCGAAGATTAGACATCACCACAATTCGGTCTTCATCCAATGCGTTTTGAACTATCTCCGCCATTGACGCCATCTTGAGTTCCCACTCAGCGAACTTCTTACGATGAAATGAGTCAACTCCCTTAAACTTATCCCACGTTTTCTTTTCCCGGCGTATCCTTTGGGAATATCGCAGTTCATCCCTTTGTGTGAGAGTTTCAGCAATAGTAGCGGACATCAACGCAATTGTTGCGGCATCCACTACATGATGTCGCCGATCGAGGCGTTTCTTAACACCTTTACGCCTATCTTGTTGTTTGCGACTGGCTTCATCAATAAGGGTAATTTTTTCCTCAATGCCAGCAGCTTTGCGTGCTAGATGAGTAAGATAGCCCCGATAAACCCGTACTTGAGCAGATTCCTCCCCTTCACGATGGAGGCGCTGCCAGATGCGCGCTCGAAGTTCGTTCGCCATCCATGAAACTGATTCAATAGAGCGATTATCTATTTCCTCGTCAGCCGTTTCTCTCTCAAATCTTTTACAAACCTCTTCTTTAAATTTCCTAAAATCTTTCTCCCGCATTCCGGGGTCCGTGATCCAATGCCTGACGCGTTCTACGACCTCTTCAACACTTACTCCTTCACGGTCACTGGTCCGCGCCCATTGAGCGAAAGGGAGATTGCTCTTCGATCGGTTACACTCACGACATACCGCAACTAGGTTTTCTCGTTTATTTGTCGAACCTGGCCCTTTACGCGGCACAATATGATCCATCTCAAAATTGTCGAATTTGATTTCTGATCCACAGTACGCACAGTTGCCATTTTGCCTTTGGAAAGCCTGATAGCGCCATAACGCTATTTTCTTCGAAACCCCAACATCTTCACCATTCCCAAGCTTTGCCTGCAATTCTGCATAGAGTTGTTCGTTCCGACTTGCGCGCCGTTGCATGTCTTTATCAATTTTCTCGCTTGTTGCTTTACTCGTGAACGCAGTTCGAACATGCTCGATGTTCACGCTCTGGGGTTCCCCCCAGGTATCAATTGCGGCTTCCAACCACCGAGCAACAGTTTTGAGCACCCGATCAACTGCCGGATTTCCAACTGGTTCACCGATCCGCGGTGCCGGCGGTCTCCAGTCTCGCCCTTTCCCGAATTCCCGGAGCCGGGCTTGATATAGGTCGACGCCTTCTTCCAACATGACTCTCGTGAGGCGCCGGAGCGTATCCTCCGAGTATGCCGCCCGTCCGATGGGGAGATGGAGTTTATCTAGTTTTTCCTGTTCTGAATCTTCAAGTGCCGTGAAATACTCTTGGACCGCAACTCCTTCTTTGGAGTCAAAGTCGGTCATCTCACCTTTCGCAAGTGCTTTGAGCATCACTGACCGATGCGCCTCGTCTGCTGTTTTCCACCAATTCGCGAGAGATTTCGCCGGGCAGGTGAGGAGCTGTCGATTCGTATCGTGCACGGGTGGTCGGGCACCCGCACGCTCTCCATCATCAGTCATCGTCGCAGTACCAAGGAGTTCACCCCGGTCAATACCGAGAATCTCCGCGATGCCATTCCAGTCAGCCTCTACTTTGGGCTTCAGGTTCACAAGATAGTCATTGATCAGATTCCGCTCTTCGAGGGTGAGCAACCTTTTCCCGCTGTCGGTACGAATCCGAAGGTTACCGATGAGCGCAGCGATCCGATAGCGCTGGAACGCATCCGACGCCTTCAACGCGCGGTCTTTTTCAGGCTGGAGAGGATCCTTACCCACGCGTCCCGATGCCGATCCCTTTGGCGATTCTGCAGCAAAAACCTTCTCGATGATCTGTCGCGTCAGTACCCCATCGATTCCTTGCTTGGCGCAGATTTCGCGAATTTCCCGGGCGTGGTCAGATTGCAGTAGTCGAGAACAGAGCAGCCCGCCTTCACCCCGCAACTTGTGTTGCCCGAAGCTCGTGGCCGCAACCATCTGTCCAACGGTCGCGGTTTCCGGAATCTTCACTCCGGTTGTCTTCGTGATTGTGGTCCTGATCTCTTCGAATGCGCTACTCGGGGAAGCGTCGACCATGAGTGACGAGACCCTGGAGTAGGGGTTCCGCCACCCTCGGTGGCGCGCAATGTGACGCAGCGCGATCGATAATTTCTCGCCAAGTTCTACAGGATCCTCGATCTTTCGTGCCGCGAGTTCTGCCCGCACTTTCCACGGAAGGTACGGGTCATCATAGGACTCCATTGCGGACACCGGCCACCCCTGTTTTTCCAGGAATTTATCCAACTGGATGAGACGACGTCGGCGCTTTCGGAACAGTCTCCGAGTTCTACGAGCGACTCCAGACACCGCCAACCGGGTTAGCGCGTCTTGCTGATTGCCGGGGTCGACTCCTGAATCATGAATGTGCGACACCGCGCTCAGCAACTCCGTGGGCATCCCCGCATCATCAATGGCGAGGGCTACCATCCCGACCGAGTAGGACCCAACGTCGATTCCGACGAGGTAGCGACGTTCTTCAGACATCTATCAGACCTTTCTTATAGAAAAAGGCCAATGAACATCGCTGTTCATTGGCCTTGAGAGCTAATAGCTCGGAGCATTCAACGTCAGAAACGAGCTGACGCTTACTGAGGTTCATTTCTCGATTCCGAGTATAGATGACACGCATAGATTTGAACAGCGTTCTCCGCGTTTTCACTCCACTATGGGGGTAGTATTCCCTTCCCCCTATCTATCCAACCCAACACACTGCCGTGGCGTAATCCGCGTCGTGGCTTATGGACAGGCTCACCCGTACATCACCCAAGCTGAGGTTCACAGTCCGGGCCACCTCTCCGTGGAGCGCGAGCGTAACCCTTCCCCACCTGTCGGGTCGGACCTCGATCTCCTGCCAGTTCACTTTCTCGGGGTGGATGACGGGCGACTGTCCGTAGAGCGCGGTGGACCAGGCTTTGATGAATGCTTCTTTGGCGGCCCAGCGCCCGGCGAGGTGTTCGGCGCGCAGGTGGGCGGGTTTGCGGCCTGCGATACGTTTCTCCGTGGTGGTGAAGACGTCTGCGAAGGTGCTGCCCGGGGTGCCCAGTTGTTCGGCGAAGCCGGGGATGTGAACGAGGTCGATGCCGGTGGCAGGGATGAGGGGCGCGGGCATGGGGCCAGTCTACTTTCGGAGGTCCGCACCGCAGGATGATGGAACACACAGCCGCCGCCCCACCTGTGTGAACGGGTGGGGCGGCGGCTGTCTTTTTGGTCAGGCGCGCGGCACCGTTAAATCTCGGTCCCGGTGCGCAGGACGCCGTCGACGAGTCGGGCATCATCGTCCAGTAGGACGCTCGCTTCGCGTTCCTTGGCCGCTGCGCCGGTGGCTCCGAGGTTGCGGTCGGTGGGGCGGGTGAACAGGGCGGGGCCGCCGTAGATTCCGCTTAGGATGCGGCGCAGGCCGGCTTCTTCGCGGGCGGTGGAACGGGCGATACAGGATGCGACGGCATCGTCACCTTGTGCGGTGCGCAGCGCCTCGACGAAGGCGCCCGGGTGGACGATGGCGACCAGGGCGGAGACGTGGCCGAATCCGAGGGAGGTGACCAGTCCGGCCTTCGGGGGGCGGGCGGCCAGGTTCAGGGGGCTGCGCAGCCACACGAGGTGATTGTGCTTCGCCAGGACCGGGTCAACGCAGTCGAGGGCCCGGTTGGCGGGCAGGACACCGCTGCGGAGGACCTGGGTGAGCCCGATCATCTGGAAGGCCGCGGCTCCGCCCTTGGCGTGGCCGGTGAGCGACTTCTGGGAGATGACGTAGAGGGGATTTCCGTCGGCGCGGCCGATGGATGCGGCGATCCGCTCGTGCAGGTCGGACTCGTTGGGGTCGTTCGCGGTGGTGGAGGTGTCGTGCTTGGAGATGACGGCGATCTCGTCGGCGGTGACCCCGACCGATTCGAGGGCCTTGGACAGTCGGGAGTTGATGCCTCCGCGGGCCGCGGACAGGGCGCCGAGGCCCGGCGCCGGGATGGAGGTGTGCGCACCGTCTGCGAAGGATTCGGCGAAGGCGATCACACCGTGCACGGGCAGCCCGAGTTCGGCGGCGACGCTCGCTCGGGCGAGCAGCAGCGTTCCGCCGCCCGCGGAGGAGACGAATCCGCCGCGGCGTCGGTCGTTGGCGCGGGAGAAGTACTTCTCCTCGATCCCCTTTCCGGCCATCTCGGCGGAGTCGGCGGTGGCCGCCATGTCGCCGAAGCCGGTGATGCCCTCGACGGAGAGATCGTCGAAGCCACCGGCGACGACGACGTCGGCCTTGCCGAGCTTGATCTTGTCCACGCCTTCTTCGACGGACACTGCGGCGGTGGCGCAGGCGGCGACTGGGTGGATCATCTGGCCGTAGCCGCCGACGTAGCTCTGCATGACGTGCGCGGCGATGACGTTGGGCAGAGCCTCTTGGAGGATGTCGTTGGCGCGGGGCTCGGCGAGCAGGCGGTCGATGTAGAGGGAGCGCATGGATTCGACGCCGCCCATGCCGGTGCCCTGGGTTGAGGACACGCGGGCGGGGTGCACGGCGCGCATGAGTTCGGCCGGGGTGAATCCGGAGGACAGGAACGCGTCGACGGTGCAGACGATGTTCCAGAGTGCGACGCGGTCGAGGTTGTCGGCCATGTCGGCGGGGATACCCCACACCGTCGGGTCGAAGCCTTCGGGGATCTGGCCGCCGACGAAGCGGGTCATGGCCATGCGGCGCGGGACGCGGACGGCGGACCCGGCGTGGCGGGTGACGTTCCACTCGCCGGTCTCCTCGTCGAGCCAGGCGCTGGTGTTGTCCGGTTCGGAGTCGACGAAGCTGCGGGCGGCGTCGGCGTCGGAGACGCTGAAGGTCATGTCCTGGTCGAGGTAGACGGTGGTCAGCTCGGGGGCGAGGTTGTCCACCATGTCGAAGTCGTCGTGGTAGCGGCGCACACCGACGCGTGCCAGGACCTCGTCGTGAAAGCGGTCGTAGATGTCCTCTTCGGCGATTTCGGTGCCCTCGGCGTCGTACCAGCCTGGGGTGGGGTCGGCGTCCCAGGTGATTAGTCCCATGGACCAGGCGAGTTCGATGACTCCGGCGGCGGTGAGGTCGCCGCTGACCTCGGCGTCGAAACGCGTGCGCGCGGAGCCGTAGGGGCCGAGCTCGCCGGTACCGACGATGACGACCATGTCGTCGAGGTGCGCGGTGACCTGCCCGGTGAAGTCCGGGGTGGTCTGCTGCACACGGCGGTACGGGGTGGGCAGGGCGGTGAGTTCGCGTGTGTCGACGTCCGTCTTCTCAGCGTCGGCTGCGGCGGCGTCGCGGGCGGCGGTGCGTCCGAGTTCGGCCAGATCCAGGTCTGCTTCACCGAGTCCGCCGGTGAAGTCGACGGTGACGGGTGACTTGGCGGCGGTGGTGCGCACGTCGGTGGTGATCTGGGTGAGCAGTTCGGTGGCGATCTCCTCGGTGGAGTAGGTGCGCACACCGGCTGCTTCAACGGCGTCGACGAGGGGGTCGTTGCCACCCATCAGTCCGGTGCCCCGGACCCAGCCGATCAGGGCGTGAACGAGGGAGGTGCGTTCGCCCCACACGGGTTCGGCGTTCCAGCGGGTGACCAAGGCGTCGAGTGCTGCCTTGGATTCGCCGTAGGCGCCGTCGCCACCGAAGCGGCCCCGGTTCGGGGAACCCGGCAGGACGATGTGCATGCGGCGGCCGACCTGGATGTCGGTGCCGATGGCGGACAGTCCGGAGATGAGCCTTTCGACGGACCAGAGAAGCAGGCGCATCTCGTTCTCGGCGCGGGGGCCCGCGTCGTCGAGACTGCCCATGACGCGCGGTGCGGCGAAGGGGAACAGCAGCGTCGGAACGAGTGCCTTCTTGGTGACCTTCTTCTCGCCGTTGACGGTGGCGGTCTGCTCGGAACTGATCCACTCGATCACGGATTCGAGGTCGGCGTAGGAGGTGAGGTTCGCGGGCACGATCCACAGGGCGGCACCGCCACGGGCATTGTCGCGGTAGAGGCGCTTGTAGAACTCGAGGCGGTCGTGGTTGAGCGAGGACGTGGTGGCGACGACGGTCGCTCCACCGGCTAGCAGCTTGGCGATGATCGCGGCGGCGATGGAGTTCGGTGATCCACCGGTGACCACGGCAACATCATCGGTGTACTCGCCGGGGCGGGTGTCGCGTGCCTGGTCCGCGAGGCGGCGCAGCGTGGCGGCGGTCGCCTCGTCGGCCCTGGTGGCGAGGTGCGTGGCGAGGTCGGCGACGGCGCTGCCGGTCCCTGTGACATCGAGTTTTTCGGCGTCAAGCTCCCCGGCGGCGACGCGGATGATGTCCTCGCGGGCGGAGGCCCACCGGTCATCAATGAGCACGGTGCGCTCAGCCTCGAAGGTCTCCGAGACGAGACGCGGCCAGTCTGAGCCGAGTTCCTTACTGACGAGCTCGAAGAAGCTCTGGTCCGCTTCGGCGGCGGAGAGGTTCGCGGTGCGCGGGGTGTGGTTGAGCCCGAGCTGCGCGAGGATGGTGCGGGCGGTCGCGGCGAGGACGCCGGCCTTGCCGGTTACCTGCTCCGCGAACTCGCCGAGCGCGGCGGAGTCGACGACCCCACCACCGGCGCCACCGGCTGTCGGCAGACCCACGGAGATGCCGTGGGCGGCGGCGACCTGCTGGATGGCGGCGTCGATAAGGGCGTCGAGTTCACCGGCGTTCGACGGGGCTGCGGGACTCAGGGTTGCCAGCTCACCACCGCGCAGGGAGGCTCCCTCGCGGGAGCCGGTGACCACGGCGGCGGTGACGTGGTCGACCCAGCCCTGGCCGAGCTGCCAGGTTCCGGTGACGCGCTCCGCGACATAGCCGGGGCGTTTACCGGTGGGTCCGGTGATGCGGCGCAAGGCATCGGTGATCGCGTCGGACAGCACGGGGCCGAAGGCGGTGTAGCCCTTGGCCATGCGGGAGACGGTGTTCTTCAGGTCGGCGATCTCCGCGTCAGCGGCGCCGTCGATGGCGCCGAGCCCGAACTCGACGCCGAGATCGAGCAGGAGCTGGTTCCGGCGGGAGGATACGCCGTCGACGAGGGTTTCGATGGAGTCGGTGACGCCCATCTGCTCGGGACGAACCTTCGTCCACAGGGCGATGAGTAGTGCGGTGGCGTCCTCTGGGCCGTAGGCGAGGTCGTCGGGGCGGGGGCCACCTGCCGGGGCGACGGGTGCGGCCGGTTCCACGGCGGCGGGCACCGCTGCGGACTCGGGTGCATCCGGTCCTGCGGTGGCACCATTGTCCGGAGTTTCTTCGTCGGCAACCTCGCGGACGATCTCGTCGGTAGCGAACACGACACTGCGGTCGCGCTCGATGTTGAGCACCTCGATGTCACAGTGGGCGTACTGCGGGAGGCGCAGTGACTGGCCCATCATGTTCGCGATGGTCGGGGCAGAACCCACACCGACCTCGACGAAGCGCTCCACGCCGAGACCGCCGTGGGCGGTGTCGCGCAGGACGAGGTCCTGGGTCTCGATCCACCGGACCGGGGAGGCGAACTGCCAGGCGAGCAGCTCGACGAGGATGGTGCGGGCGAGTTTCTGCTCGTTCGCGGCCGCAGCATCGAAGTCGGTGAGGATCTCGGTCAGAAGCGGCGAGTCGACGACCTCGGTCATGGATTCGACGAAGTCACGGGTCAGCTCGAACGGGCGTGCCACCAGGTTCGGGATGTAGCGGCCGACGAGTACATCGAGATCTAGTTCCTGCGGCAGCAGGGAGTTGAGGTGATCGCGGAAGTCACCGACTCCATCGCGCAGGACGGAGGAGTGGAAGGGCACGTCGATACCCGGGATGAGGATGAACGCGCGCTGGCCCGGCGCGGCCTGCTCCGCAGCGGCACCGAGGGCCTTCAGGCCGGTGACGGTGCCTGCGACGGCGTACTGCAGGCCCGCGAGGTTGTAGTTGACGATCTCGAGGAACTCGCCCGATTCCTCGGCGATGCGGGCAACGAACTCGCCGACGTTGTCGGCGGTGAGCCCCATCTTGTTGGGACGCAGTGCCGCGAGCGCGTAGTTGGAGTTACCGTTCTCGTCGCGGTCGACGAGACGGTGCATGGTGAGTCCACGCCGGTAGACGATCTCGACAACGGATTCCAGGGTCAGCGCCCGGGCGTAGGCGGCGAGCGCGTTGTATTCACCGACGGAGTGCCCGGCGAAGAAGGCCCGCTGGTTCAGGGCGTTGGCCTCCCGCATCTCGGCGACCTGGGCGACGCCGAGGGTGGCCATGGCGACCTGGGTGAACTGGGTGAGGAAGAGAACACCGTCCGGGTGGTGGAAGCGTTCCCCGTCGACGACGACCTCGGTGGGGTTGTTGCGCACGATCTCCAGGACGGAGAAACCCAACCTGGTGCGGGTGTGGGCATCCGCGCGGTCCCAGACCGCCTTCGCCGCGGCGGAGGACAGGTAGGCATCCATCCCCATGCCCTGGGACTGGATGCCCTGGCCGGGGAATGCGTAGAAGGTCTTCGGGGCCGCCATGACGGCGGTGGCCACGAGGACGGGGTTTCCGCCAACGGTGGCGGTGACGCTGCGGACCTCGCCGCAGCCCGGTCGGTTGTCGATGCCGGTGCGTTCGACGGTGAACTCGATCGTGGAGCCGGGCAGGACCGGGGCGAGCATCGTGGCGGTGTACTCGACGACGCGGCCCGGCACGGTGGTGGTGCTGTCGTCGGAAAAACCGGCGGCGGCGATGAGTTCGCCGATGGCGGAAGTCCACATGCCGTGAACAATGACGCCGGGCAGGCCGGCGAGTCCCGCAGCGGTCGGTGAGACGTGAATGGGGTTGCGGTCGCCGGAGACGACGGCGAAGGGCCGGAGGTCCTTCGGGGCGGCGACGGTGGCGATCGCGCGGAAGGAGCGCGGGGTGTCGACAACGCTGGGCAGAACCGAGGTGTTGGTGTTCGCGGTTGCCTTGCCGTTGCGGCCGCGGATGGCGAAGCGCTCGGACAGGGTGCCGAGGGGTTCGCCGTCGGCGGTGATCCGGGCGCGGACGACGACGACGCGCCCGATATCGGTGTCGGTGACCTCGTCGGCGGTGGCGGTGACGTCGAGCTGGACGGTCTTGTCGGCGGTGGGGGCGGGTAGTTCGCGGTCGAGTTTGAGGTGGTGCTCGAGATGTACCAGGGACAGCATGCCCTCGACGACGGAGGCTGAGTCGGTACCTGGGATGACGGCGGAACGCACGGCGGCGAACACGGCGGGCCAGGCGCGGCCGACGAGGACGTCGGGGGCGGTGCCTGCCGGGGTGAGGGTGTCAGGCAGGTAGCCGGTGGTCACGCCCTGGTAGTCGGCCATGTGGCCGAGGTCGAGGGTGGTGGACCAGTGCGCGGTGTGTCCATCGAGTTCGGCGAGGGTGCCACCGGCTGCAACGCGGGTGAGTTCACCCATCGCCTCCTCGGCGTCGGCCTGGGTGACCTGCGGAACGGAACCGGGCACCGCGTCGGCGGGCAGGGTGAAGCGGATGGTGAGGTCCGTGGTGGTGCCAGCGGCGGTGGACCCCGCGAGCGGGACGGTGAGCACCGCGTGGGTGTCGTCCTGCTCGGTGAGGGTGGCTCCGGTCGCGGTATGCGTGGCGGAGCGGCCGTCGGCCGCGAGTTCCCAGGTGTCCGGAGCACCGAGTCGGGCGATGAGGGACGCGGCGTGGCGACCGGCCCAGTAGGTGCCCGAGGCGGCGAGAACACGCGGCACGGGGGCGGTGTCTACGGTGGCGGGGGCCTCAGTTGCGGTGTCCCCGACGCGTTCGATGGTGGCGGCGTTGAAGCGTGCGAGCAGGTCTGCGACGGGCTCGTTCATGCGGGTGATGCCCGCGACAGCCGCCGGACCGGGGATGATGCACACCTGGTCAGCGTCGTAACGCTCATCCTGTGCCTGCCACAGGGAGTCGGAACGCCACCAACGGCGCACGTTCTCATCGATGACGGGCACGAAGTTGACGGGTTTACCCGGGGTGCGGCACAGCCCGAGGAACCAGACGACGTCCGCCGGGTGCAGCAGCTCGGTCGCGGCTGACGGGTACGCCTCGACGAGCTTCTCGACGGCGCGTTGCGGTGCGTCGTTCTCGTCGAGTTCAACGATGGGCGTGAAGGTGCCGTGATCGGTGTCGGTGAGGCGCGCCTCGGCGCGGCCGAGCATCTGCTCGAAGCGGGTGAACCAGGTGATGTCGGTCCACCGCCCCTGGTACGGGCCGGACAGCTCAAGATAGCGCTGCAGCCAGGTGCGGTAGGTCATGCCGGTGAGGTCACCGAAGTAGGGCTTGCAGGTGCGTCCGATGGCGTCGATGATCTCATCACGGCGGGCGGCGACCGCCTCGGCGTCACCGGCGACCTCGTCAAGGAGGCGCCCCGCCTTCGCAGCGGAGTTATCAATCTCGTGGATGTCCGCGCCGAGCTGACTGCGGCCGGAGGCCATCCCGCCTGCGGCATGCCCGGCACCGACCCAGTCGTCGATACCCGCGGTGTCGACGAGAAGCTGCTTGACGGACTCGGAGGTCTTCGCCTCTTTCGTCGCCATCGCGGCGGTACCGACGAGAATGCCGTCGACAGGCATGGCGGGCAGGCCGTGCACAGTGGCCCAGTCGCCCGTGATGTAGTCGGCCGCGCGCTCCGGCGTACCGATGCCACCGCCGACGCAGAGCACCACGTTCGGGTGGCGGCGAATGTCACCGTAAGTGGCGATCAGCAGATCGTCGAGATCCTCCCAGGAATGGTGCCCCCCGGCCTTACCACCCTCCACCTGGATGATGACGGGGACATCCGGGACGGCGGCCGCGACGTCGAGGCACTTGCGGATGTGCTTGACCGCGCCGGGCTTGAAGCACACCCAGGGGATGTTCGCCTCGCGCAGTTCGTGGACGAGCTCGACAGCCTCGTCATGGTCGGGCATACCCGCCGTGATGACGACGCCATTGATGGGGGCGCCATTGGCCCGGGCACGCTGCACCAGGCGCTTGCCACCGATCTGCATCTTCCACAGGTACGGATCGAGGAACATGGAGTTGAACTGGGCGTTGACACCCGGTTCAAGTAGGTTGGTGAGCTTCGCGATGTTCGCTTCAAGGATCGCCGGCGTGACCTGCCCACCGCCGGCCATCTCCGCCCAGTTCCCGGCGTTCGCCGCCGCCGCGACGATCTCGGGGTCCACGGTCGTGGGAGTCATACCGGCGAGCAGCATGGGCGAGTAGCCGGTGAGCTCGGTGAAACGGGTGACCAGGATGTCCTTGCCGTCCGCGTCACGGGCGACGCGCGGGGCGAACTCACTGAAGTCCGCCGGGGGTTCCATCGGTAGACCCGGATCGAACAGTCGCGACTGTCCCGCCTCATCATGGACGGCTAGGACACCGACACCACGGCCAGTGACTATCTGCCGGGTGAGCCCGGCGACACCTCCATCGGGCCCGACCTCGAAGATCCAGCGGGCTCCTGCATCAGCCGCATCGGTGACCTCGGCAACCCAGTCGACGGGGTTGACCATGACATCGGCGGCGACCTCACGGGCAAGACCGGTGTCGATGCCGCAGGCGGAGGCCCATTCGACGACCTGCTCCACGCCCGACACGAAAGCCGGGTGGTGGAACCCTGTCTGCACCTTCAGATCCATGAAGATGGGCGCGAACGGCTTGCCGCCACGTTCCTTGTTCTCGATCGCCTTCGCGTCGCGGGCGGCGTACTTCTGCAGCAGTTCCTGCACCGCAGTGACGTCTGCCGGCCTACCGACGACCACGAAGGCGTCAACACCATTGCGCAGGCCGATGACCGGGCGGAGTTGTTCATCGACGTCGCCACACGTCGCGGCGATCGCCTTGGTGAGCTGCTCCCGGGTGACACCCTGAATCAGCAGCATCGGATAGGCGTTCCCCTGCTGAATGAGCCCGGTCATCCGACCCGTCCGGGTCATCGAGGCGCCGATGAGCTCTGCGACGGCAACGAGCTCTGCCGCGCGCGAAACATCCTTCAGCAGATGGACACCGAGCACCCCCTGGGAATGCCCGATGACCGCCGTGGCGCCCTCGATGTCGAGGCCCTGAGATTCGAGGGCATCCAAGACCGCGAGCTGCGCGGTGAAGATCCCCGGCACACTAACAGCGGCCTGCGCTGTGTCAAAGGTCGGAGCCTCCTCGGTGTTCGCCCACGTAACCGGGGCGAAACCATGGGGCCTGGTGCCGACGAGCGCGTCGGACACCGGTGCCAATAATTCCCCGGCTTGTTCCACGATCATGGCGATATTAGAGCCAGCACCGGTAGCGAGTGCCGCCCGCAGCGTGCTCAACCAATCAAACCCCTGACCGGAGAAACTCAGTGCGTAGCTCTGCCGCCCCAGGTTGTCGATGAGACGGTCGGTACCGAAGGTGTGCTGGTGCTCAGTCACGTAGAAACTCTCCTGTTTGCATGTTAGTGGGCGGCCCGGGAGCCGCTAGTTTTGCCCAGGCAAATGTGCCACAAAATCATGAGGAAAGCGTCATCTTTTGCAATCATGTCGACAGTGGTGCCACGTCAGCCCCGCGATGATCCCGCCGAAACCATAGTTGAGCGGGAGAAACCGTTTTTCCCACCATAGTCAGACCACACACCCCCAAAAGGGGGCATAAAATGCTACATGGGGCCCGTGGGCAACGCACCACCCGACTCAACCAAGCAGAACCCGACCCCTCTCCCACGGTGACACGAACACCGGATGAGCACATCCCCACACATCATCTACACCAGATAAAACGAAAACCCCTCCCGAAGAGAAACACCGGAAGGGGTTTTACGTGGTGCGCCCGGGGAGACTTGAACTCCCACGTCATAAGACACTGGAACCTAAATCCAGCGCGTCTGCCAATTCCGCCACGGGCGCGTACGTGCAGTATTCACACGTCTTTCGTCATCCTACAAGCAACAGGCGAACCTTCCGAATCCGATCCCGACGGGTACCGGTGTCCAGATCGCCGTGAGGTATCGTCAACAGATGTGAACGACATGGATAAGCCCAGAAAACCGGTGCGCCCGCGCGTCCGTGTCTTCCGGCTCCTACTCCTCGCCATCGCCGTACTGTCGACCCTGTTCCTCGCCTGGTGGCAGTGGACCCGGTTCCAGTCCGGTTCAGGTTCATTCCAGAACCTCGGATATGCCCTCCAATGGCCCACATTCGGAATCTTCTTCATCTACGCCTACCGAAAGATCGGCCAGTACGAACGCGAAGTCGAGGAAACGGGTCAAGCCCCCGCGGAGCGGGAGAAGGCCGAACGCAAGGCCCGCGGGGAAATCACGGAGATCGACGAGAGTTTCCTCCCACCCCGGCCTTCAATCGACATCGAGACGTTCAACACTCTCAACACCCCCCGGCGCCGCCGCGACACCTCCGAGTGAAAGAGACCTCTACCGTGACTTCCCCGTCCTCCAGTATGAACCGCCCGAACAGTCGGCAAGAGCGGGTCCGGACCGCCCTCCGGATCTTCGTGGTCGCAGCCTGGGTGACCGGCATCTGGCTGCTGATCCTCACCGGTCGGATGATCCTCGACTACATCTTCCACGTCGAGATGCCGAGCTGGGCGACCCTCATCGGCCAGCTACACGGCCTGTTCTACATGTGCTACCTCATGGCGACGATGAACCTCGGCATCAAGGCACGGTGGGCGCCGCTACGCTGGCTGACCACCGCACTCGCCGGAACCGTCCCTTTCTTCTCCTTCTGGATGGAGCACAAGCGGCGCCTAGAGGTAAACGCCGCCTTCAACCTCTAGGTTCAGCCACTTTCCCGCGTCAGTTACCCCCCAGGGAGTGTCCCCCATTCCCCTATTCCTGGTCGCCGGTATCAACCGCGATAACACGTCCCTCATCATCACCTACCGCCGTACCGTCGGCTTCCGCCCTGTGGGCGAGCTCCGCGAGTGCGGGGACAAGCGCGGCGAGGGCCTTGCCCCTGTGCGACAAAGCATCCTTCTCATCGGGTTCCAACTCCGCAGAGGAACGCGGGCGCTCCTCGGTTCCCGCCACGCGCTCATCCTCCTCCTGCGGGATGAACAGTGGGTCATACCCGAAACCGTTCTCCCCAACCGGGGTCCGGACGAGCCGACCCGACCAGGTTCCCTTCTCCACCCATTCCTCACCGTCGGGAGTGACCAGAGCGCACACTGACACGAATGCTGCACGCCGTCGCTTCAGTGGAACATCCGCCATCTGCGCGAGCAACAGCTCATTGTTCGCCTCGTCATCTCCGTGCCTGCCACACCACCGGGCGGACAGTACACCGGGCATCCCACCAAGCTCCTCGACCGTGAGGCCGGAATCATCCGCAAGAGTGGTGATTCCCGTAGCCGCCGCGCCAGCCCGGGCCTTGATGAGAGCATTGTCGGCGAAGGTCCGCCCATCCTCAACTGGCTCCGGATATCCAAGCAGATCCTCGGATGAGACCAGTTCGACCCCCTGAATACCTGCGGTGTCCAGGACGCGACGGAGTTCCTTCAACTTCTTGGGGTTGTGTGAAGCCACGTGGAGGAGCACCGGCGCTCAGCCCTTCAGGGGTTCTGCGAGCGCGGCCTTCTGCGCGACAATGAGCTGACGGCAGCCCACCTCCGCGGAGTCCAACATCGCATTCAACTGGTCACGGGAAAAGGTACCGGCCTCGCCAGTCCCCTGTACCTCGACGAAATTACCCGATTCCGTCATGACGACGTTCAGGTCGACCTCCGCACGGGAGTCCTCTTCATAGGGCAGATCGAGGCAGACCCGCCCGTCGATGATACCGACGGAAACCGCGGCGACCGGGGGAAGCAACGGATCCCCACTCAGGACACCACGCTCACGCAATGCCGCAACGGCGTCGGCCAGTGCGACGTATGCACCGGTGATCGCTGCCGTTCGGGTGCCACCGTCCGCCTGGAGCACGTCACAATCCAGTGCAATGGTGTTCTCCCCGAGCTGGGAGAGGTCGATGGCGGCACGCAGTGAACGTCCGACGAGCCGAGAAATCTCATGGGTCCGCCCCTTCACCTTGCCCCGCATCGATTCCCTCGGCATCCGGTCATGGGTTGCCGCCGGGAGCATCGAATACTCGGCGGTCAGCCAACCTTCTCCGGAACCGACCTTGAACCGCGGGATCCGCTCCTCAACGGACGCCGTGCACATGACCCGGGTGTTGCCGAACTCAACCAAAACACTACCTGCGGGATTGGTGGTGAAACCTCGGGTTATGGACACGGGGCGCATCTCGTCGAGTGAACGACCATCTGCGCGGATAAAAGTAGTAGTCATGTCCGCCAGGATACCCGGCGACACCCCCGGCACTGCGCCATCACACGGGTGTGATCCACACAGAACCGGGGCAGCAGACACCCTGGATTCCGAAGAATGGCACCCAGGAGAGGCGCAGAACGATCAACTCCGACACTCCTCAGACGATTGTGAATCGTTTCGGCGACACCTACAGACAAAAATTAGACCACCCCCGAGATACCCGCGTATTCAAAAATGTTGATCTAGCTGGTCTTTAAAGCAAACATAAAATTATCCCCTGATGCGGGGTGGGAAATTGCGCTAACCTCGGCCCATAAGTTCACCAGAACTTCACATAAGTGAAAACCAATCCCAATAAGGAGAGTTCATCATGAAGGCCCTCGTCTACCACGGTCCCGGTCAGAAATCCTGGGAAGAGGTTCCGGACCCCACAATCCAGGACCCAACTGATGTCATCTGCAAGATTGACGCAACTACCATCTGCGGCACTGATCTCCACATCCTCAAGGGAGATGTTCCCGCAGTCACCGACGGCCGCATCCTCGGACACGAAGCGGTCGGCACCATCACCGAAGTCGGCTCCGCCGTGACCGATCTCAAGGTTGGAGACCGAGTCATCATTCCCGCCATCACCTCCTGCGGCAAGTGCACCTTCTGCAAGGTCGGCAATCACTCACACTGCCAGTCCGTCGGAGGAATCGGTTGGATCCTCGGCCACCTCATCGACGGAACCCAGGCCGAGTACTGCCGAGTCCCCTTCGCTGAAACATCCCTCTACCGAGTACCCCAAGGCCTGTCCGACGAGCAGGTCCTCTTCCTCACAGACGCACTCCCCACTGGTTTCGAGGTCGGTGTTCTCAACGGCAACACCAAACCCGGCGACACCATCGCTGTCGTCGGTGCCGGACCTGTCGGCCTCTCTGCCGTCATGACCGCAAGCCTGGCCGGCGCCGGCCGCGTCATCATCGTCGACATGGACGAAAACCGGATGGACACCGCGATCGAATTTGGCGCGACAGACAAGATCAACGCCGGAGATCCCGACGCGGTCGAGCAGATCAAGGCGCTCTCCCATGACGGGCTCGGCGTCGATGTCGCCATTGAGGCCGTCGGAATCCCACCGACATTCGAAACCTGCCTGAAAATCGTCCGCCCCCACGGCAGTGTCGCCAACGTCGGCGTTCACGGAAAATCTGTCGAACTCCCACTCCAGGATCTGTGGATCTCCAGTATCAACATCTCCATGGGCCTCATCGACGGCTACTCCATCGACCGCCTTCTGCGCATGGTCGCTTCAGGAAAGCTGCCGGCAGAGAAGATGGCCACCCACCGCTTCAAGATGGATGACTTCATCGAGGCCTATGACCTCTTCGCAAATGCCGCCGAACACAAGGCTGTGAAGCTCGTGATCACGCCCTAAGCCCCGTCCATCGACCCACTCCACAAAGCAGAGCACCCACGGAAACGACGCCCCGAAGGCAGTCCGGAGAATGCACCCCACTCACCAACCGGACCCCGGGGCGTCGCGCACGCCATCCCCAACCAACGTAACAATCTCAGCGTCGACGCCGCAGAACCCCCACCGCAGCCGCAACAAGCACCAGAGCACCAATGACGAGAGACGCAACCCACACCGATGCAGACCTCAACCACGAATCACCCGAGGCGGAGGCCGTCTGTTGGATCTGCGACTTTGCATTCTCTGCATCCGATGCCGACCGGCTCTCCGCAACCACAGCACTTCCTGCGGAATCCACGCTGTCGCGCCCCTTCCACTGACGCTCAGCATGATGATTCCCACCATGTCCGTGATCGTGCCCATGTCCGCCGTGATCGTGCCCGCTGTGGTCATGTCCGCTGTGGTCGTGACCATGACCATGCCCGTGATCACCATGTCCGTGGTCACCATGTCCGTGATCGTGTCCGTGATCGTGTCCACTGTGGTCGTGAGCATGACCATGCCCGTGATCACCATGCCCGTGGTCATGTCCACTGTGGTCGTGAGCATGACCATGCCCGTGATCACCATGCCCGTGGTCACCATGTCCGCCGTGATCATGTCCGCTGTGGTCGTGACCATGACCATGCCCGTGATCACCATGCCCGTGGTCACCATATCCGTGGTCACCATGTCCGTGATCGTGTCCACTGTGGTCATGTCCGCTGTGGTCATGTCCGCTGTGGTCATGTCCGCTGTGGTCGTGACCATGACCATGCCCGTGATCACCATGTCTGTGATCGTGCCCGTGATCGTGCCCATGTCCGCCGTGATCGTGCCCACTGTGGTCATGTCCGCTGTGGTCATGTCCGCTGTGGTCGTGACCATGACCATGCCCGTGATCACCATGTCCGTGATCGTGCCCATGTCCGCCGTGATCATGCCCGTTGTGGTCATGACCATGCCCGTGATCGTGCTCGTGGTCACCATGTCCGCCGTGATCATGTCCGCTGTGGTCGTGACCATGACCATGGCCGCCATGACCATCGGTTTTGCCGGGTTTCTCCGTACTGGACCCACCGCCGGACCCACTCAACCCTTCAGAGGAACCGATTCCCCCGAAGAACGGGAAGTCCGGTGTTTTTCCACCGGCTCCTTGCTCAGGTGTGCTTGGCCCGGCAGGATCAGTGACTCCTGGGCGCTCGCCGTCATCCGTCCCATGATGGCTGTGGTCATGCCCATCATGACCATGACCACCGTGACCATGATCATGCCTATGGTCTTCTTCGCCAGAATCCCCAGCTTCAGCAGACACTTTTTCCGGGTTATTGGATCGGGATTCCGCGTTCGCGTTATTTGGAGTGCTCTCGATATTTTGTTCGGGTACAGACTCCTCGGCGTGGGCAGTGGCGGGCACCATCACAGCTAGCGGCAATGCGGATGCGAAGGCAATCGCCAGCACCCGGTTCCTCATGTGCATGTCCAACTCCAGCGTTAATAGACAACGATTCCCAACAAACCTAGCTCGGCAGTTGCCTAATGAACACTTTTTTCACCAAGGGGGGTATGTAAAACCACCCCAGACGCAAAAGAAACCCTGCTCGGCAGGGATTATTCACACTCGGAGAAGGCTTCACATGGGTAGTACACACCTTTCAAACGGATGCATTTAGCTACACATCCATCTGCATACCCGCATGCCCGATGAGAATCTCACCGTCAAACTCGGAGCGAGCCGCCTCCAGAGTGACGCTCTCATCAACCCACGGTGGGATATGCACGAGGACGAGGGTATGCACTCCCGCAAGGCGCGCCGCCTTTCCCGCTTCTTGTCCGGATATGTGCATGTCTTCAGGCTTTCCGACGGGTTCCGCACCCCACGTCGCCTCACAGAGGAATACATCGGCATCACGGGCGAGTTCAACAAGGTTGTCACACCACGCAGTGTCACCGGAGTAGGCGAGAACACGTCCGGTCGAAGGTTCTTCAACACGCAGCCCGTATGCCTCGATGGGGTGCACAACCGAGTATGGCGTCACCATGTAGTCGGTGAGAGCCACGGTTTCACCGTGCCTCCACGGCACGAACATGAAGGAATCAGACATATCATCCACCTCCCCCTCGACATCGGAGGACAGTCTTCCGAGCCGCGTCGGTAGGTCACCGGGACCACAGCAGAGATTCCGTTCCGGGGCAGCGGATGCCGGATGGTAACGGCGCCACACCATGAGCGAGGGGAAATCGAGGCAATGGTCCGCATGCAGGTGGGAAAACACGATGTGCGCATTCGTCGGATTCTGAACCCGTTGCAGGGCAGCAAGGGTTCCGGGGCCCAGGTCCATGATTACCGATGGCCCGTGGACCCCGTGGAGAAGGTACCCGGAAGCGGGCCCCTTGGGGGCTCCCAGACTGCCGGTGCACCCGAGGATGGTCAACTTCATAGGAATCACTGTGCCACGCCTGGAGCCCTCATGGGTATCTCTTGGACTGAAAACTCCCGTGTCCGGGCCGAATTACAATCTGTCCAAATGGCTGACCTGGGTCACATCCGGCCCGAGGAATCGACCGGCTAACTGTGTGAACAGCCGTGGATCACCAGTGGACTCGAAGGTACGCTCCGGCGTCTCAGATTCGGCCAGAAGATCCATCTCACTCAATGTCCGAAGAACATCCTTCGCTGTTTCCTCCGCTGAGGACACCAGAGTGACGTGTTCCCCCATAGCCAACTGTATGACCCCGCTGAGCAACGGATAGTGGGTGCAACCGAGGACCAGTGTGTCAACCCCCGCGGCCTGAAGCGGTTCGACGTAGGCCTGTGCCACCCCGAGAATCTGTCTACCCGAGGTGATTCCCCGTTCCACAAAGTCCACAAAACTGGGACATGCCGTGGCATGACACTTCACCGACGGCGCCGCCGCGAAGAGTTCCTGGTAGGCGCCCGAGCTGATAGTACCGGAGGTTCCGATGACCCCAATCCGTCCGTTTCGGGTTGTCGCCACGGCACGGCGTACAGCAGGAAGAATGACACCGATGACTGGAATTTCGTAACGCTCGCGGGCATCCCGAAGGAAGGCTGAAGTCGCGGTGTTACAGGCGATGACGATCATCTTGCAGCCCCGGCGTACCAGTTCATCCGCGACGGCCATCGAATGTTCCCGAACCCGCCGGATCGGCAGTGGCCCATACGGGCCGTTTCCGGTGTCCCCGATGTAGATCATCGACTCCCTGGGAAGTTGATCGACTATCGTCCGGGCAACGGTCAGCCCGCCGACCCCCGAATCGAAGATACCGATCGGGGATTCAGCCGTCGGCGGCGTCGCGGCGCGGACTATCTCATCTGCTGGGGATTCGGGGACACTCACAGTCCCCGATCCTATCTACCTTTCCGCACCAATGGGCCGGAAGTTCTCACCTGAGCGCAGAGAAGGAGACCGTGACGGGGGTCGATGCGACGAGTTCACTTCCCTTCGTCACATCAAGTCGGTCCCAGTGCACGTGAATCAACGATTCCGCGGCGGGTACACGGAAGTAGAGGGCATCAGGATCCGACGCCGCGACATCCACCGGTGCGGCATACTCCCCGCCCCCCACGAAACCGTTGTAGGTCAGTACTCCGGATTCCGGTTCGAGACACACCGTGACGTAATCACCGTCATCACTACGCCCTGCGAACGCCGCGGTTGTGCCCGGCGCGCAGGAGGCGCGGGCGACACCACCCTCCGTCCAGGCGACACCGTCGAATCCATCGGGGTAGTCGGTGCCGGTGAGTCTGGCCGCATAGGCGTCGGTCATCACCGTCTCCCCGTCCGGGGTCATGATCGTCAGCGGTTCCGCCCGATCCTGGGGTGTCACAGTCGGAACGCCGTTTAACACGCCACCACCCGTGTCCTTCCCCGATTCTCCGAACACACCACCGAGCAGCCGCCATGCGAGGAATACGGCGACGAGTACGAGAACAATGAAGAGAATCGTCGCCGTCGTCACACTCCGGGACCGGAGCGTGCGCCCGAGATCTTCAGTGCTGTCACGGTGTGGTTCCGACGCGGGTTCGCCGCTCACGGACCCGTTGCTCAGCGTGTCACTCATTTTCCGTCCTGATCTGTGATCGTTCACTGTAATCGTGGATCATCGAGTGCCCTCCCCTTTCTGCTCCGGAAGGTGCTCGATAGCGCACGCTTTCGCCCCATCGAAAACACCATTCTCGATGCCGGTGGCGATTCGCTCGGCCATCCGGTCAAGGATATGCCGCCCGGTCCCGTACGTGCCGTCTTCCGGGCGTACGGCCAGCGCGATGCCGACGAAACCGTCAGCCGTCTGCAGAATCCCAAACTGCCGGACGAGATAGTCACCGTCCCGATCAGGTCCCCATCCCCCCTTGAACGGGAGAGCCGGGATTGTTCCGAGACCGTAGGACTGGGTATCGATGACCTGGTTCATGGCGGTCAATACAGCTCCTGCTCCCGGAATACAGGTCATCTGCTGCGCGAACCGTGCTTGCTGTAACAGTGACCAGTCGGTTTGTCCCGCCGCGGAGAATCCTTCCCTCGTGACGTCCGGGAGAATAGTGGTGTCGTCTCCACCGCTCCGCAGAACCTCCTCGGTCGCTTTCGCAGCTTCGACACCATCACCGAGGGAGTGCCACAGAGCGTCGAAGGCAGCGTTGTCACTCTGGGTAATCGCCCGTTCCACGGTGCTCAGAGTTTCAGTCCCGTGGTACAGAACCGCCATGGACACTGGAACCTTGATGGTTGACCAAGCTGGTCCACCGGTGATCTCCCCCGACTCCACGACGTACCGACCGTCGGCGAACACGACACCCACCTGCCCGTCGGAGTCCGCGGCGGAGGCAACCTCGTCGGCGAGACGGCGTAACTCGGGATCATCTACCCCCGTTTCTGAAGGGACGGAGGAAACCCACCCTGATGCAACATTGGACTCCCGGGTAGCCGATGGGCTGTTGTCCGTCGCCGATTCACCGTCCCCGGTTGAAATCGTGCACGCTGCGGTAACGAAGGAACACAGGAGCACACTCACCAGTTTCTTCATGAACCACCTCCGCTTCGTCGCGGCATGGATCCGATAGTGGCCCCGGCGATGACGCCTCCGATCGCCCCAAAAAGGTGCCCCTGCCAGGACAGTCCTGCCTGCGGCCAGAAGCCGTGGATCATGCCGGAAAAAGCGAACAGCATTACCGTGCCGACAATGATCTGTCCTGGTGATCGATTGTAGAAACCACGAACCACCAGGTAACTCACCCATCCGTACACCACTCCGGAGGCACCGATGTGGTTCGTACCGGCTCCTCCGAGCAGCCAGGTCCCGGTACCAGCCACGATAATGCAGATGAACGTCACCCCGAGAAAGGTCCGCTTTCCCGATAAACCGATGAGGAATGCGGCGACCGAGCCAACCGTCGTGTTACCCATGATGTGCGCGAATCCCGAGTGCAGGAACGGCGCGCTGGCTATAGCCGGGAGAAAAGCGGTATCCAACGGGCGGATCCCGAAGGAATTGAGATATCCGCCGCTGAACAGGTTGAGTAGGAATACACCCCAAATCGCAACGAGCCACGCAAGGGTGAGGTTCCCCGCTGTGCGCAGCCGCGCTCGGTAAGAGGCGACGAATGATGCCCCGGCCGGAACCGCTGTCGGCGCGCCGGAGACGGGTCCACCGGTTCCCGGAATACGGAAGTTGGCACGTTCGGGGTACTCGGACACGTCATTTCCTCATCGTTGCTGGATCGTCGACCGGAGCGGTGGATCAGCCCATGAGGGCTTCGAGCAAGGAGTTCTGGTTATAGGCGAGCCATTCGACGAGTGCTTCGCGTTCCTGTTCCGCGGCTTCACCCTTGACTTCGCCAGAGGCCACATAGAGGCGGATATCATTCAGCCCCGCAATCCAGGCGTGAACCTCTGTCTCAGGAACCGCCACTGCGACGTTGCCATTGGGACCGAGCGCCTCGCTGATCACCTGGAGATTCTCCAGTTTCCCGCGGCAGATGTCGTTCTCATGGAGACTGCGCAACAACGAATTATCCCCCTCGTATTCCTCGTCCCCCTCTCGCTCAAAATCCGGGAGCAGACGTCGCAAAGCGGGATCCTGCGGGGCCTCCTTGTGTCCGCTGGGCATTCCCGTCATCTCCGCCAGCTCGTCCTTGGGTGCCGACTGCGCCCGACGGATCAGCGCCTCCGCGACGGTCGCCGCGAGATCCCCGAGAACCTCACGCTCCATCGGTTCGAATGTCGCGGTGAACCGTGCCCGTCCACGAAGCAGGCCTTTCCTGCGTTTCCATGCGTCCATCTCGTCCCCCTCAACCGGCCTGCTGCATCGTCGCCCACAGGCCCGCAGTGTGCAACTTCTTCACATCCGCCTCGACCTTGTCCTTCTCTCCCGAAGACACGACCGCTTTTCCTTCGGTATGGACCTGCATCATCAGTTCCGTCGCACGTTTCCGGTCATATCCGAGAACTGTCTCGAACACATACGTGACGTAACTCATGAGATTGACCGGATCATCCCAGACGATGCACATCCAGGGCAGATTCTCACTCGTGAGAACCTCGACATTCTCCGTCTCTACAGGTACTGGTGTGGGCGAACTCATGCCCCAAGAGTATCCGTTTCCAGCCAAACATGCGGAACCTCCGCAGCCGGACGGGAAGCTTCATCGACCAGATCAGAGGTCGAACAGTATCAGGGGACGAAACCATGGGACTACAGTGGTTTCCGTGAACCACATCACCCCGGAATCAACAGACAACCGACGCTCCAGCGCCCTACTGACGGACATGTACGAGCTCACGATGCTGCAGGCGTCCCTCCGCGACGACACCGCAGATCGTGCGTGCGCCTTCGAAGTGTTCGCCAGAAGACTACCCAACGAACGCCGCTACGGCGTCGTCGCCGGCACCGAACGTGTCCTCCGCGCCGTGCAGGACTTCGTGTTCACCGAAGACCAGCTCACGTCACTTGACTTCCTCGACGACCGTACGCTGGACTATCTGCGAAATTACCGTTTCTCGGGCCAAATCGACGGCTACCGAGAAGGCGAGCTCTATTTCCCGCATTCACCGATCCTCACGGTCCGCGGCACTTTCGCCGAATGTGTCCTCCTGGAGACGGTCATCCTTTCGATCATGAACGCCGACTCAGCGGTCGCGTCAGCAGCCGCCCGTATGGTTACCGCGGCGAATGGCCGAACGATCATCGAGATGGGCTCCCGTCGAACCCACGAATATGCCGCCGTGGCTTCCTCCCGCGCGGCTTATCTCGCGGGCTTCGATTCAACCTCAAACCTCGAAGCTGCGCACCGCTACGGCATTCCCGCAGGCGGTACCGCGGCCCATTCCTGGACCCTTCTCCACGTCAACGAGGACGGTAGCCCCAACGAGGAAGCTGCATTCCGGGCACAGGTCGATTCCCTCGGCGTCGGAACCACCCTCCTCGTGGACACCTACGACATCACGAACGGTGTCGAAACAGCGGTTCGGGTCGGCGGGCCCAAGCTCGGTGCCGTTCGCATCGACTCGGGAGACCTCGGTATGCTGACCCGGCAGGTCCGTCGCCAGCTCGACTCCCTGGGCAACCACAACACCAAGATCGTCGTCTCCTCAGACCTTGATGAGTTCGCCATTGCCGGACTATCCGGCGACCCTGTCGACATCTACGGTGTCGGCACCTCCGTTGTCACCGGCTCCGGCGCCCCGACGGCGGGCATGGTGTACAAGTTGGTCGAGGTCGACGGCAAGCCTGTCGCCAAGCGCTCGCGCAACAAGGCGAGCCGTGGTGGCGCGAAGCGAGCGCTGCGCACGCACCGTGACACGGGGACAGCGGTCGAGGAGATCGTCCTGCCGATCAGCGCCGAAACCCCTGACGTGGGAACATTGACCGCCCGTGAACTGACGATCCCGATGATCCGGGACGGCAAACCTGTGGACGGATTGCCAACGCTGAAAGAAGCCCGCGAACACCTGGCAGCGCAACTTGTCACTCTCCCGTGGGAAGGCCTCGCCCTGTCCCGGGACGAGCCCGCGCTCAGCGCCCGCTTCGTCGGGTTCTGACCCTCGCCCCGTCCGCTCGATGAGTACGGCCCCGGAATGTCTCAATGTTCCGGGGCCGTACTCATCGAGCGGACGGTTAGACTGCAGAACAGCCCATTCCGCACAGCCGCAATCAGCCCGGTTCCCGACCGCCTGGAATGCACCTCTGACTCATCGAACCCTTGCCGGGAAGGATCCATGCCTGAGACTGCCCTCTCGCCCGACACCATTCATCTTCTCGACGCTGCGGTGTCCGCGATCGGCGGAACCACGCGCCCCGGCCAGGTCGCGATGTTGAAGGCCGTGACGAAGGCGATGCGCGAGGAGCGGCATCTTGCGGTGCAGGCGGGCACGGGCACGGGGAAGTCCCTGGCGTATCTCATCCCGGCCCTTGCGCACGCGCAGGCAACGGGAACAACGGTCGTGGTGTCGACGGCGACGATCGCTCTACAGCGTCAGTTGGTGGAGCGTGATCTTCCCCGCCTGGCGGATGCGTTGGAACCGGTGATGGGGCGGCGCCCGACTTTCGCGATCCTGAAGGGCCGTTCAAACTACCTGTGTCTGAACAAGATCAGCCAGCCGGAGGCCTCGGAAGAGGCGCTGATCGATGAGTCGGATCTGTCGTGGATGGGTCGGCACATCGTACGCCTGAATGAATGGGCTCAGGAGACGGAGAGCGGCGACCGGGATTCCCTGGCTCCGGGTGTTCCCGATCTGGCTTGGAAACAGGTCAGTGTCACGGCCCGGGAGTGTCTGGGGGCCAGCCGCTGTGCGCACGGGGAGGACTGTTTCGCTGAGGCTGCACGCACGGAGGCACAGGATGTCGATGTGGTGGTGACCAACCACGCGTTGCTCGCGATTGACGCTTTGTCTGAGGGCACGATTCTGCCTGAGCATGACGTGGTGGTCATCGACGAGGCCCACGAGCTGGATGGGCGCATCACGGCGGTGGCGACAGCCGAGGTCTCCGGCCCGGCGTTGACGCTGCTGGCCAAGCGCGCTGGAAAGCTCGGCGCGGAGGGCCGAGAGGAGAAAGTCACCGATCTAGCCGGGGACTGGGAGAAACTCACCAGCGCACTCCCCGAGGGCAGGTGGAACGTGATCGATCCGTCAGCCATGTCCCTCCTCACCGCGCTCCGTGATGGGCTGTGGTCACTGCGACAGTCCATCACGCGTAGCCCCGACGGCGAGATCGCCAACGATCCGGCGACGGCTGCGGAACGGCAGTCCGTAGCAACGGCGCTCCAGGAGATCCACGATTCGATCATCCGTATCCTGGAGGTCTTCGCAATCGCCGATCCAAAGAAGCAGCAGGATGTGGTGTGGCTGAACCGGGATGACCGCCGTGGTGACACCCTGCGGGTTGCACCGCTCTCGGTCGCGGGTCTGCTGGCCTCGCGGCTGTTCGCGGAACAGACGGTGGTCCTGACCTCCGCCACACTGACCCTCGGTGGGCGCTTCGACGCCATGGCCGCAGCATGGGGACTCACGCGTGGATCCTATGACAGCCTCGACGCCGGCACTCCCTTCAATCCGGCGAAGGCCGGGATCCTCTACACCGCGCGCAACCTGCCCGATCCCGGCCGGGACGGACTCCCGGAGCAGACGCTCGACGAAATCGCCGGTCTGATCACCGCAGCGGGTGGGCGGACACTCGGACTGTTCTCCTCCCGGCGCGCCGCGGAACAGGCGGCGCACGCGATGCGGATGCGGCTGCCGTTCGATATTCTCTGCCAGGGCGACGATGGAACGGGGGTGCTGGTGGAACGCTTCGCGAAGAGTGAAAACACCTGTCTCTTCGGCACCCTCTCCCTGTGGCAGGGAGTCGATGTACCGGGACGGACGTGTTCCCTCGTCATCATCGACCGGATCCCATTCCCACGCCCCGATGATCCTCTGTTGCAGGCCAGGAAGGATGCGGCGGACGCTGCCGGGCGGAATGGGTTCATGGAGGTCGCCGCGAGTCACGCCGCGCTGCTCATGGCGCAGGGTGCGGGACGGCTGCTCCGTCGTACCGATGATCGTGGTGTCGTCGCCGTCCTGGATAACCGACTGGTCACGCGCCGCTACGGTTCCTTCCTCATCAACTCGATGCCCCCCTTCTGGCGCACGACCGACCCGAAAGTCGTGCGCGGTGCCCTCGAAAGGTTGGTTTCGCGGTGATCTATCCCGCTTGTTCCCTACCCGAGCTCCTGTTCACCGGTGTTCTCCCGGATACCCCGGCGATCACCGATCCGTACCGCTCAGTCACCTATCCGCAGCTCGCCGCTGAAGTGGCCCAGGTCGCCGGTGTACTCCACGAGAGAGGGATCCGTGCAGGTGATCGCGTCGCGGTGCAGGTGCCCAACGGGATTGATTTCGCGGTCGTTTTCCACGCGGTGCTGTCGATCGGTGCGACCGTTGTGCCGATCGGGACGCAGGTGACTGCACAGGATCTCGCGTGGCAGTTGCGGCGAGCGGGAGTGGCTCTGCACATCGACGCTGCGGTAACAGCCGATCTCCGTGCGGCGGCGGGAACGGCGCTGGCCCCTCAACCCGTGGACCCGGATTCTGTGGCAGTGCTGCCCTTCACATCAGGAACGACGGCGACACCGAAGGCGATTCGGCTGACGCACCGGAACATCGTGTCGAACACGATGCAGTTCGCCAGGGTACTACCGTTGGCTGCGGGGGAGACGTGCATGTCCGTACTGCCGTTCACCCACGCCTACGGCATGACCTCCCTGCTCAATGCCCCCTTACACCTACGTGGCCACATCATCGCGGAACCATTTGATGCGCAGCGGTTCCTGCGGGGACACGGTGAGCACGATGTGGCACTCTGCTTCATCGCACCTCCGCTCGGGCGGCTACTGGCACACCACCCGCTCGCTGCGGAGACCGATTTCTCCGCCCTGCGCACCGTCATCAACGGTGCCGCTGCCCTGGACCCTGTCCTCGCAAGGAACGTCGAGCGCCGTACCGGGGCGCGGGTGATCCAGGGGTACGGGCTGACGGAGGCATCCCCGGTAACCCACCTCGCCATTGATCCGGATTGTCCTCCCGACACGATCGGGCACCCGCTCCCGGACACGCTCGACCGGATCGTCGATCCGGAGTCGGGCCGGGATGTCGCACCTGGTGGCGCCGGGGAGCTGTGGGTCCGGGGCCCGCAGATCATGGAAGGCTACCTGGATGATCCGGAACGAACCGCCGAGCGGTTCCGGGCAGGTTGGTTACGCACCGGGGACTGGGCAGAACGTGACGGAACCGGCAGTATCCGGCTCATTGATCGGATCAGCGACGTCATAAATTCCCGGGGATTCCAGGTCTCCCCCTCCAAGTTAGAGCGCATCGTCACCGCACTCCCCGGAGTCGCGGACTGCGTGGTCACCCGGGGGTTCACGGTCGACGGTGACGAGTGCCCCGTTGCCTTTGTCTCCGCAGTGGAGGGAACTCACCTGGATCGGGAGACGATCCTGGCCGAGGTGGCATCGAGGACCGCGCCCTACGAGCGCATCCGTTTCGTGGAGTTCGTGGACAGTGTTCCGCGATCAGCGGCAGGCAAGGTACAGCGGCACTCGCTGCCCACGATCCGTCTCGACATGTGAGTGTCATCCCCCGGGCGCACCTCTGCGCAGGTGGATAAGCTGGTGGACATGAGCGAGATGACCTGGCCTGTGCCCCCGGAAACGCTGACTGATGGTGTGATCCGTCTGCGTCAACCCTGCGACGGTGACATCCCCGAGGTGTACGCCACCGCCGTTGATCCACTGTCGGTCAACTTCACCTCCGTCCCGGAGAAGTACACCCGCGCCATGGCTGCCGATTACCTCCGGGAATGCGCGGAGAACCCAAACCTGACGTTCTGGGCAATCGAGCTCACCGGCGATCCCGGGCACTACGCCGGAAATATCGCGCTCCGTCTCGTCGATGCTGCGGTTGGTACGGTCGCGGTGAGTTACGCTACCGCCCCCTGGGCACGCGGTCGACGGATCATGCCCCGCGCGTTGGAGCTGGTCGTCGACCATGCACTGACCCACGGTGTTCACCGCATCGAGCTGCACACCTTCGTCGACAATGTCCGGTCTCGATCCGTTGCCGAACGCTGTGGCTTCATCTTCGAGGGCGTTCAGCGGCAAGCTGCGCTCCACCGGGGCCGGTACGTGGACACAGCGCACTATTCACTGCTGGACACCGACCGATCCTGTTGATCGCCGCGATCTTTCCAGCGGCGACACGAATCAGACCGGTCCAGTCAGCCAGTGACGGGATGCCTGGATGTCGGTGTCCGGGCTGAACTCTCCCGGCCGTCGGGATGCACATGTCCTCGATATGTACCTCGAACAGATCCGGGAATGCGAAAAGCCAGGGGCAGGGCGGGATCGTATATTCCGCGTTCTACCGCATTCACCGTCTGTCGGGATACCCCAGACAGTTCCCCGAGCCTGGCCTGACTGAGTCCGGCCGTGCACCGAGGATCTGGAAGATCGTTCCTCATGTCCATTGGCTCAGTGTGACCAGATACCGAGCCGTAGATTCAGCACCACAGTCGAGACAACCCAGGTTGTGGCATAGACCGGCCAGACGAACATGTAGTTGATGTCGGGTGCACCGAGGAACACCTGCGCGCATCCGTAGCTGAAGGTGATCGCGGAACCACCCGCGAAAGCGATGGCCAGTGCCCTGAGTGTGATGCCGAACTCGAACTCGTCCTGGTCCGCGCACATGGCTGTCGCCCCTCCGAGAACAATCACCACGCCTGTGACGATGAGGATGAAAGCGATCTCGCGGGCGAACGGGACGGTGTCGTCGACAACGATCGCGAACACCAGGAACACGAAATACCCGACCATAGACACGGCGAAGGTACGCTGCCCCTGTCGGAGCCGATTCCACCACTTCCGATTGCCCCGGTCACCGGGGTACGCATTCATGGCGTCCCACTCCATTCCTCTTGTGCAGGGACCATCCAGGCCCCTGCACGATTATGTCAAGTCTCCTTGACACTAGCCACCGGATCATGGAGCCATCAAGAAAACTTGCTGGCTCACCTCGAAGCCGAGGCTGTCCTGATAGCCAGGACAACCAGTCCCCCAGCCCAGTTCAGTTCGCGCCAACCCTGTAGGTCCGAATATGCGGAACGCAACTTACCGGCAGTGTCGCCGGTGGAAACACCACCGTCGGTCGTCCCACTCACCGCCCCTGGGGAATCGAGTGGTCACCGCCGGCACAGTCATGATCATCCCCCCTCGCGCGATCAGTGCGACGTCCGGAGAATCCGGAACGACCTTGGACTGCGTGGCACCGGGAGGCATCAACGCCGCTTTCTCCCCCAATTTTCAGGGGACCATAACCATCGAAACTGACCACGAGCTTCCCCGAATCTGCGGAAGACTACTTGACCGGTGGCGTGCAGACGCACAATTCGATCACCGTGATCGTCCCAGTCGATCCGCCATCGGAACTCGTGAAGGTGATCTGCCAGTACCGCCCGTCACTGGCGGGGAATCACGCGTGCCATGAATCGCCCTGGATATGCGCCTTCACCACCGGGGCACCGAATAGCTCGGACGCATGCTGCAGCGGGCTGCCCTGACCGAGGCCGTCAATCATCACCGACTCTCCGAGAGGAACAATGGCCACCAGGACACCCTCATAGTTGAAGTACCAGGGCAGTCTCGCCAGACGATCACGATCCGGCCATCATCGTTCTCCCCGGTCCGGAGATCCGGTAAATCACGTCTTCCCGCACAAATGGCGGAGATGCCGTGCGAGCCCAATGCCGTAGATCCCCGAATCACCGAGACCCTCACGCGGCCCCGATGCCGACCGTGTTCACCGTCACCCCGGTGAGGTTTCCTGATGCTGCGGGCCACGTCTGCGGGATCACCGTCTCCGCAGGTATCCTCTCCGTCCGAGAGCAGCCCGATCATCGCCGGTTCATCCACCGGTACAAAGCTCATCCTCGGCTTGCTCGAGTGCCCGCTTCAGCGGGGTGTATCCACGTGCTCCGATACCACCGATGATCTTCCATGCCTCTTCCGTGTTTCCCTTATCGGGTGGAAAGTGAATCGTGACATCGGCTCAGGCCTTCGCCAGGCCTTCCGGGAACGCGCCAAACATGTTCGGAGACTCGTGATCAGAGAGCGGAGTATCTTCTCTGAGCGGATCAAGCAGCACTAGGATACCTATTCCGCAGCTTCGAGCCGTGTGACGCTGCCCGCCATCGTTAAGCATGCCGCCTGATGCGTCGTAGAACAGGATGAGCGGTGAATCCCCACCCGCCGTAGACGTTCCGACCGCCTCTCTCTTTTCACCAGATGCGTCAGTGCTTGATGGTGACGTTGAACCATCTGAACCATCGGTATCACCACATACCGCAATCAACGGAGCCGGAATGACGAGAAGACCAACGCAAAAACCCTGACGACTCGCGAACGAGAAATGGAACAACCTTCCCCGCGGGATTAGGCACATGACACCGTGATGGGTGAAAGAAAGCACTCCTACAACCGAATATCTCCAGAGCACCACTCTCCTCTGATGCTAACCTCCGGTTCTCGCACCACAAGCCCTCATTTCTCAGGGTCCCAGACACTCTTCGCCACCATCCATCGCGGGGTACCGCACGACAAAGTACGGAACCGCACTGCGGACAGTGACACGCTCCCTGCCCCAGCGGACCAACTGATCTACAGAAACCTGCTGCCGCCCTTCATCGCCGCGCGGTCTCGGCTGACCATTTCACTGGGCTTTTCAGCAAACCGTGGGCAGCAACTGAAACGATGTCACCCCCGTGATCCCCCGGAGACTGCCCCGGTGATTCCATGCCGACAATATCTCCGTCACCCGAAACCCGGGGGCACCACTACGCTACGTATGGTGGCACGAGCGCAGCGATCAGCACCAGCGCCGTGACCGCCATCTCGCCGAAACCAACTGTCCTGGGACGCCAGGGCGTACCACGACGTGTGGCACGCCAGGGCATCCACCAGGCGCGAACCGCTACAAGCCCGAAGACGGGTACGGCCAGGGGTGTCACCAGTCCGATGCCAGCAAGCACGAGAATCACGGCGGTCGCCGCGGTATGGTAAGTCACCGACCCGAGGAACCATGCCCGGTCCCCACGTTTGCGAATCAGCGTTTTGACGTACGGCACGGTTCCACAGAAGTAAAGGGCGAACACGGCGGTGCTCACCCACAGTCGTTCCGTCATAGGTTCTCCGGCAGCCCACGCGGTGACGGGAATCATCGCACAACTGGCGAGCACCGTGGATTCCCCGGAAACCAGCGAGCGAGGACGCCGTTGCCACGCCTCCCACACTGCGGCCGCGACGAGAGGCCCGAAGACAATGGCAAAAATGAGGATGCTGGGCTTCATGATGATGACAATCAGCGCAGCGACCGTGCAGATCGTACCGTACGTCAACAACGGGGTAACATAACGCTGTTTCCGCGGCCCGCGGGCCTTCAGCCAGAGACCCAGTGCAAAGAAGGCGAAATAGCCGATGAACCAAGCCGCCGCCAGCGGCAAATGGATCAGCGCGGGACGAGCCAGAACGATTCCCACCACAAGTGGGAGGATGACCATCACCCACGCACCATGCTGATCCGGCACCCACCCCGATACACCGCCCCGCTTCTTTCGTGCGCGTGTCGCCTTTTCTCGGCTGGCTGCCTGGGTCATCTTCGTCGCCTTCCTTTCAATTCAGGAAGGCTCGCGGTTCCTCATCTCTGCAACCTGTGGCAGATATCCCGTCACGGGAAGAGCGTGGCCTCCCTCGTCGCCCCCGGACCTCGGGGTAGACGTCCCTGCACCCGACGCGTTTCTGGCGAGTCTGGTGGCGTCCGAGTATCGGAATCGGCCGCAGGTCCACTGTAACCGGTAGTAACGCTCCCATCCAGAGCCCCGGATCAGGCGATCATCAGTTCAATGGCACTCGGCGCAGCGTCCCATCGGATAACCCGGCCTCATCAATCTCTTCCCGGGAGATACCCATGATGTGCAGAACCTCATCGAGAAACGGATGATTAACGGCTGCATCAGCAACGTCACGCAGCGCGGGCTTCGCGTTGAAGGCAATCCCGAGGCCCGCCGCCGATAACATATCGATGTCGTTGGCACCATCCCCGACTGCGACAGTCTGGTGCATCCCGAGTCCCGAAGCGGCGGCGAACTCCGCGAGGAACTCAGCCTTCGCGGCGCGGTCGACGATCTTCCCAATGACGCGGCCCGTGAGCTTTCCATCCTCGATCTCGAGGGTGTTGGCTCGAACATAGTCGAGTTCGAGCTCCGCCGCGAGCCCCTCAAGCACCTGGATGAAACCACCGGACACCACCGCCGTTTTGTATCCCATACGCTGCAGGGTGCGAATGGTCGTGCGGGCACCCGGGGTCAGAACAATGTCCGCAGCCACTTCATCAATCACGGAAGCATCCAGTCCCGCGAGAACCGCAACCCGTTCACGCAGCGATTCCTCGAAGTCCAATTCACCCCGCATCGCCCGTTCAGTAACCTCAGCAACCTCGGCTTCCTTGCCCGCGTGCGCGGCCAGCATCTCGATCACCTCACCCGTGATAAGGGTGGAGTCACAGTCGAAACAGATGAGGTTCTTCGCGTACCGAACCAGTCCAGCCCGCTCGATCGCGATGTCGACACCGATCTCCTGGGTGAGTGTGGCCAACGCCTTACGTAATGCCACACCACCCCCGGGTTTCGGGTCCGCGACCGTGACCTTGAGCTCCAGACCTGTGACCGGGTAGTCGGAGATACCGCGGATCGTATCGATGTTTGCACCATAGTCGGCCAGCGTCTGACCAATGCGTGAAATGTGTGCGGCGGTAACCGGATCTCCGAGGACCACGACGGCGTGGGTCGACAGTGCCCGTGTGGATCGCAGTGAGTTCTGGACCTCGACCGTGACGGTCTGGCCGTAGGAACGGAGCGTCCCGGACAGGCCTTCGGTGAGTGTTTCCAGGTTCTCCGGGCTACAGCCCACGAAGGCCGCGAGATTCAGACGACCTCTGAAGAGCGACTGCTCAACATCGAGCACCTGGACGCCATGAGCGGCCAAAACTCGGAAGAATGCGGCGGAGACACCGGGACGGTCCCGCCCCACGACGGTGACGACTGCGGGAACTGAGCCCGGTGGAAGCGTGACGGTGATGTCCTGGATAGCAGGAGCAGCGGTACGGGCAGCATAGTTGATTGTCTGACTCACGATGCCATTGTTCCATGTCATCGCCCCCGGGACAGACATCACCCCCACAGAAACCATAGTTCCTGTGGGGGTGATGGTGCGTATGTCATTCGGTGATCAGACCCATGTGTGGTCCAGCCTGACCGCGTCGTACCGGGTGCAACTTACCTGTTCTTCTCCAATACCGGGGAGTCACCCGCCGGGCGACCGACGTGTGCCTCGGCACGCATGCGCTCAACCATGTGCGGGTAGTGCAGCTCGAATGCCGGTCGCTCCGAGCGGATCCGCGGCAAAGAGGTGAAATTGTGGCGCGGCGGTGGGCAGCTTGTAGCCCATTCAAGGGAATTACCGTAGCCCCACGGATCATCGACCGTGACGATTTCACCGTAACGCCAGGACTTGAACACGTTCCAGATGAATGGGATAACGGAGAGCCCCAGGATGTAGGCGAAGACCGTGGAGATCTGGTTGTAGATGGTGAAGCCGTCGCTCTCCAGGTAGTCGGCATACCGGCGCGGCATGCCCATGTTACCGACCCAGTGCTGGATGAGGAAGGTGCCGTGGAAACCGATGAACGTCAGCCAGAAGTGGATCTTTCCGAGCCGCTCGTTGAGCATCCGGCCCGTCATCTTCGGGAACCAGAAATACACACCGGCATAGGACGCGAACACGATCGTGCCGAACAGTGTGTAGTGGAAGTGCGCGACGACGAAGTAGGTGTCGGAGATGTGGAAGTCCAACGGCGGGGAGGCCAGCATGATGCCCGTCAAACCACCGAAGAGGAAGGTCACGAGGAAGCCGAAAGCGAAGATCATCGGCGTCTCCCAGGTGATGTGACCTCGCCACATCGTTCCCAGCCAGTTGAAGAACTTCACACCGGTGGGCACCGAAATCAGGAACGTCATAAACGAGAAGAACGGAAGTAGAACCGCTCCAGTGACGAACATGTGGTGCGCCCAGACCGCCATGGACAGGGCCGCGATGGACAGCGTCGCGAAGACGAGGCCGGCGTAACCGAAAACGGGCTTCCGGGAGAACACCGGGACAACCTCTGAGACAATTCCGAAGAACGGCAACGCCAGGACGTACACCTCCGGGTGACCGAAGAACCAGAACAGGTGCTGCCAGAGGATCGCGCCACCGTTGGCGGGATCGTAGATGTGTCCACCGAGCTTACGATCATAGAGCACGCCCAGCGCAGCAGCGGTCAGCATCGGGAAGATCATCAACGCCAGGATCGAGGTGACGAAGATCGTCCAAGTGAACACCGGAAGACGGAACATCGTCATACCCGGCGCCCGGAGACACAGGATCGTGGTGATCATGTTGACGGCCGACAGAATCGTCCCGATACCACCGGCGCCGACACCGACGATCCACATGTCCGCACCGATACCGGGCGAATGCGCGGCGTCAGAAAGCGGGGAGTACATGGTCCACCCAAAGTCAGCGGCGCCGCCCGGTGTGGCGAATCCAGAGAGCATGATGATGCCACCACCGGTGGTCAGCCAGAAACCGAAGGAGTTGAGTCGCGGGAACGCGACGTCAGGTGCACCGATCTGGAGGGGCATGACGAAGTTGGCGAAACCCCAGACAACAGGAGTTCCGTAGAGCAGCAGCATCACCGTGCCGTGCATGGTGAAAAGTTGGTTGAACTGCTCATTGGAGAAGATCTGCATTCCGGGATAGAAGAGCTCGGTCCGGATCAACAGGGCCATGAAGCCACCGAGGAAGAAGAAGCAGAAGGACATCATGATGTACATGACGCCAAGAAGCTTGTGATCCGTGGTGGTGAGCATCAACCAGGCGAGACTGCCCTTTCGACCGGTTCCCTTCGGAGCCGGTCGTGCTGGAGCGACATGTTGGTCGCTCCGTTTCTGTACAGCGGTCATTTGGTTCCTCCTGACTACGCAGTAGCCCCGATCAGCCAGGACTACCCATGTTTCACGCTCACTTGATCGTAAAGGATCGGGACTGGTGGTTCCAGCCGGAAGCAGCCCCGACAAACCAGTACAGAGCAGTTTTATCCCGGTTTCCCCCAGGGGAGTCACCGTTGACGCCGGTTGCCCCTGCACGCACTCCAAACACTCCAACAACACTGTGACATCGAACACCTTTGGGACTCATGTGATAAGTCTGCGTTTTCGAGATCAAAACACCACTTTTTCACCCCCGCTTGGGTTAGAGCTAAAGGTGTAGACGGTAAGACGCGGGCAATTCCCCTCGACCTAAATGAGCGTGACCCGACACCCGACAGGACCTCACGACTCCCGTCACATAGACATGTGTAGGCCCGTCCTATCCCCGATATCAACACCTCGGAGATGGGACGGGCCTACACCCAGGCACTACAAAAGACGACGGTGCCTCACGAACCGTCCGGCCGGCCGATCTAGAAATCCCAGTCGTCGTCCTCCGTGGACTCTGCCTTACCTATGACATAAGAGGAGCCCGACCCCGAGAAGAAGTCATGGTTCTCATCGGCCCCCGGGGACAGCGCCGAAAGGATGGAGGGCGACACCCGGCATTCATCCGTCGGGAAGAGTGCTTCATATCCGAGGTTGTTGAGCGCTTTGTTCGCGTTGTACCGGAGGAACCGCTTGACATCCTCGGTCCATCCGAGATCATCGTAGAGATCCTCGGTGTAGCCGATCTCGTTGTCATAGAGATCGTAGAGGAGATCGAAGGTGTACTCCTTCAGCTCATCCCGACCCGCCTGATCAAGCTGCTCGAGCCCCTTCTGATACTTGTACCCGATGTAGTAGCCATGAACCGCTTCATCACGGATGATCAGGCGGATGACGTCAGCGGTGTTCGTGAGCTTCGCGCGACTGGACCAGTACATCGGCAGATAGAACCCGGAGTAAAAAAGAAAGGACTCAAGCAGCGTCGAGGCAACCTTCCTTTTCAGGGGATTCTCCCCCTCGTAATAGGAGAGAATGATCCGCGCCTTCTTCTGCAGCGCCTCGTTCTCCTCCGACCAACGGAAAGCATCGTTGATCTCCTGCGTGGAGGCCAACGTCATGAAGATCGATGAGTAGCTCTTGGCATGCACCGATTCCATGAATGCGATGTTCGTGTACACCGCCTCCTCGTGCGGAGTGAGCGCATCCGGAATCAGAGAGACAGCGCCAACGGTCCCCTGGATGGTATCCAGCATGGTCAGACCCGTGAAGACCCTCATGGTGGCCTGTTGCTCAAGGGCGTTGAGGGTATTCCAGCTCTTGATGTCATTCGACAGGGGCACTTTTTCGGGCAACCAGAAGTTGCCCACCAGGCGATCCCAGACCTCAAGATCTTTGTCATCCGGAATCGTGTTCCAGTTGATTGCGGCGATCGGGCACGGACGAGCCTCGGGATGCTTCTCGCGGTGCGCCGGGGTGGAGGGGGGACAATCCTGGGCCATGTACGTTCCTTTACTTACTGACAGATATGCATTCTGTACCGTCGCAGCGCGGAAATTCCGGCCCCGGAATCACCTGAGTTTCTCCGGCGACGGCTCCGTCCGGGGACTGGACGGGGGACGGCCACTAATCGGGCCACTGCTCGACCATACCGCCCGATGGGCGGTACTGCAGCGGCCGACTCCGCTAGGTACACCCCGTTCCCCGGAAAGGCGCCCAGACACCCCGACCCAGCCAATTAGCACGCCATATTTTTATGATTTCCCTCACAAAGGGTGCCCTGACCTGCAGATTTACCGCATCCCCCCTACTCCACTACCCGCCTCGGCGGATATCGCGAATAGAATCACCGCAACCATCACACCTGCCAATTCACCCCCCTCCCCAGGCGGCCCCGAACACCCCGTTCACGCTGGTCGTTTACACGAGAGGTAAAGTGATGAATCTCTCGGCCCTCTTCCCCCGAGATGGGGTTGCACCGCGACCCAAGGATGTCAAAACCAGCCCTCAAAACCCCCTTTAAACTAAGCCAAACCATACCAAAAACACTAGTTAAGCTGGGCTTTACTTACATGCAGAGCCTACGGAAGTGCCTTACCATGAGAAACATGAAAATCAATTCGAAACTTGAAGCCGAAATCAACAAGCAGGTCACCGCTGAACTCGAAGCCGCAATGACCTACCTGCAGTTGTCGTACCTCCTCGACAGCCTCGGACTGACCGGCATGCGCGACTGGATGAAAGCCCAGTCCGAGGAAGAACTGGTCCATGCACAGCGTTTCGCCGACCACATGCTCGACCGCGACTGCGTTCCCAGCATCGGTGTCATCAGTGCACCAGATCTCAAGATCGACTCAGCCGCTGACGCCTTCGAGGCGGCACTGAAGCACGAACAGAAGATCTCCGGGATGATTCGGGATCTCACCCGTCTCGCCGCTGAAGAGGGCGATCTGGATTCCCGCCCACTGCTCGATTCCTTCCTCGCGGAACAGATCGAGGAAGAGTCCACCTGCAAGGAGATCCTCGACCGGCTCCGTCTCGCCGGTAACGACGGCTCCGGTGTCCTGCGCATCGACTCCGAGCTGGGGCAGCGTAACAGCGACACCCTCTGATTCCCCAACTCCAAATGGGCGGTCCGGTTCCCGATCACATGGTCGGGAACCGGACCGCCCATTTCATCGTCGTCGGCAGGCTGGGCTCCGCCCGGTCGCACAGCAGATCGTCGCAACAACCTCATCCAACGATCCACTGTTGTCAACGGTGAATCCGACTTCCCCGGGCATGAGCGGCTCCAGAATCTCCAACTGAGAATCCAGTAGCGACGGTGACATAAAATGACCTTTTCTGCACTCGATTCGGGTTCGGGTGAGGGCGGGGTCCGCAGTGAGGTGCACGAAGCACAGCGTCCCCCGGGCCTCCAAGAGAATTCGTCGGTAGCTCCGGCGTAGCGCGGAGCATGCGACGACGGTTCCCACCCCGCTACCGGAATGGACATTCATCCAGTCACGAACCGCCCGCAACCAGGGCAGCCGATCCTCATCACAGAGCGGTATACCGGACGCCATCTTCCACACGTTTTCCACGGGATGAAGATCATCCGCATCAATAATCTCGAGACCGCACTTCTCCGCGTAGGCTCGGGCGACGGTGGTTTTCCCACATCCTGATACACCCATCACCACGACGTGATCCGGTGGCCTCATCCGGGGTATCCCCGGTCCGGGTACCGCTCTCAACACGACAGCCTCCTACCCGACGGCTCCGCCGACCACATACACCGCAACCGCGAAAACGAACCCGGTAACCGCTATCAGCGTCTGGTTCACGGTCCAGGTCCGAAGCGTCGTCGCAGGGTCCATCCCCATGAGCCTACCCACCAGCCAGAAGCCCGAATCATTCACGTGGGACGCCGCAACGGACCCTGCAGCAGTCGCCAATACAATCGCCGACAGTTGCACAGCCCCCAGATCAGCGGCCGTGACGGCCGGGGCCATGAGTGCCGCAGCGGTGGTCAACGCGACAGTAGCTGACCCCTGGGCTATCCGCAGGATCACCGCAGTCAGAAACACCGCGAGCATCAACGGAACGCCAAGGCCCCCCAGGGTCTCCGCGAGAGCTTCACCGATACCCGTCGCCCGGAGAACGCCGCCGAACATACCTCCAGCCCCTGTTATGAGAATGACAGTGGCGACAGGCCCCAGCGCCCCGTCAAAGGCACGTTCAACCACCTCGCGCCCCATCCCTAATCGACTCCCCAGGAATACGGCAGCCACCAGAGTCGTGATCAGTAACGCCACCGGTGTCGCTCCGAGAAATTTGAGAACCTGCACCCATCCCTCATCAGGATCAACCCACCCCTCGGTTGCTGCCATGGCAAGTCCGGTGTTACCGAAGATAAGTAGAAGTGGCAGTATGAGAACGGCCAGAACCGTAGCAGTTCCCGCAGTCCGTTCGGGCATCTCGGAGTCCGCGACCACTGGGCCGCCCGCCAACAGGTCAGGTACCGCAAGCGGGAACCGATGTCCGCAGTAAAGGCCCCATCGATAACCCGAGAAATACCAGACGGGGCAAACCAAAAGAAGGCCAATAGCCAAGACCATCCCGAGGTCCGCGCCGTACAGCTCAGCAGCCACGATCGGCCCAGGATGAGGTGGTAAAAAGACGTGCATGACGCTGAAAGCACCGGCTGCCGGAATTCCGTAGCGGAGAACCGGTTCACCTAGACGCCGGGCGATCGCGAACACGACTGGCAGCATGACCATCAGACCAGCATCAAAGAAAATCGGAAATCCCACGATTAGTGAGCTGACACCAAGTGCCAACGGAGCACGATCCTCACCGAATGCCCTGGTCATCGATTCCGCAAGGTTCCGGGCACCCCCAGAAAGCTCGACGAGGCGCCCCAGCATCGCACCGATCCCGACGAGGAGAGCAACACTGGCGAGTGTCCCGCCGAAGCCATCCATCATTGCGGGAAGTACCTCTCCAACCGGTAGACCCGCCGCAAGTGCCGTCCCCGCCGACACGAGAACAAGCACCAGGAAGGCGTGCATCTTTAGCCGGATCACCAGAAAGAGGATCGTCGCGATCGCAGCCACCGCAATACCTAGCAGAGGGCCCGCTCCCAGCGTCTGGTGCCACATATCCATCAGCATTCTCCATCCATCGTTTTTATGATCCATTAAGCATTATCAGAGAACTTGTGGGAGACCCCCAACACCCCCTCAAATTTCGCGAACGAAACAGAAAACCACATATTAAATATGACCATTATAAATTTTTCCCCCTTTTGGGGCTACGTCTTGGTAGCGCGACCTGCGAAAGTGGAAAACGGTCGCCGTTTCCGAACAACATGGGGTGGGACGAGACCTGTATAAACCTGTGAAACAGTTATGCTAAATAAATGCTACTGAAACCGGAGACATTTAGCTCCCGGCCTACAGTGCCATCAAAACCCGGACAACCACTTTCTACGGAAACAGAGAAAATCCAAATATGAGTGCACGCACCACTACCCATCCCCCGTTGCTTGACAGCGTCCTTGACAAACTAGGTTCCGAAATTGTCAGTGGAGAACTCGCCCCGGGTGAGACGTTCACCCTGCACGACATCTGCGAGCGCTTCACCATCTCACGGACGGTTGCTCGTGAGACGATGCGTGCCCTGGAACACCTTCACCTGGTTTCCTCCTCCAGGCGCATCGGCCTCACTGTCCAGCCCTCTTCTGCATGGAAGGTGTTCGACAGCAAGCTCATTCGCTGGCGTCTGGAGTGCCCCACTGAACGAAGTAACCAGTTAGCTTCCCTCACCGAGTTGCGGGAAGCCGTAGAACCAATCGCCGCACGCTCAATGGCACTGTCCGGAACCCCTACTGAGCGGGCCCGTCTCCGCGAACTCGCTGCCACGCTCAGAAGACTCGGCCATGAGGGACGGGGAGCGACAACAGAGTTCCTCAACGCCGACATCGAGTTCCACACCCTGCTGCTCACGGCTTCCCGCAATGAGATGTTCGCCGCCCTGTCACCGACGGTTGCAGCAGTACTCGCAGGCCGGACCGACCTTGGCCTTCAGCCGGAGTACCCGACGGATGAGGCGATGAATGTTCACGAGGCACTCGCAGACGCCATCCTCCGTAGCGATCCCGCTGAGGCTGAACGCCAGGCGCGCGCACTCGTTTCCGAGGTTGGCGCAGCCCTGGCCGTACAGCAGTCCTAGAAAATACGAACACCGAAGAAGGGGCACCCCACCGGGATGTGTACTCCAGTGAGTGCCCCTTCTTCGTTCGCCCGGCTTCTCCGGGCGTCTCTCATTTTCGGATTCAGAGCATGCAGCTCACGCACCCCTCGACCTCAGTGCCGACGAGTGCTGTCTGGCGGAGTCTGATGTAGTAGATCGTCTTGATCCCCTTGCGCCAGGCGTAGATCTGTGCGCGGTTGATCTCGCGTGTCGTGGCCGTGTCTTTGAAGAACAAGGTCAATGACAATCCCTGATCGACGTAACGGGTGGCCACTGCGTAGGTATCGATGATCTTTTCATAACCGATCTCGTATGCATCCGCGTAATATTCCAGATTCTCATTCGTCATGTACGGTGCTGGATAGTACACACGGCCAATCTTCCCTTCCTTTCGAATCTCGATGCGGGAGGCGATCGGGTGGATCGATGACGTGGAATTGTTGATGTAGGAGATTGATCCGGTCGGCGGGACCGCCTGCAGATAACGGTTGAATATTCCGTGTTCGGCGATGTCAGCCTTCAGTTGTGCCCATTCCGCCGCCGTCGGTGTGTGAATCGACGATGCCGCGAAAAGTTCTTTGACCCGATCCGTTTTCGGCTCAAACTCCACCGGATCATATCGATCGAAGAAGCTGCCGTCAGCGTAGTCGGAGTCACTGAATCCCTCGAATGTCTCGCCCCGCTCCCTGGCGATCAGCATCGAGGCACGCAAGCACTCGTACATCACGGCGGCAAAGTAGGCGTTGGTGAAATCCAGCCCCTCTTCCGAACCGTAGTGGATACGTTCGCGTCCGAAGTAGCCGTGCAGGTTCATCTGCCCGAGGCCAATGGCATGGGCGGCCTCGTTGCCTTTGCGTATCGATGGCACGGAGTCAATGGAGGTCTGCTCACTGACGGCCGTCAGACCCCGGATCGCGGTCTGGATCGTACCCGAGAAATCCGGGGAATCCATCGCCTTGGCGATGTTCATAGAGCCGAGGTTGCAGGAGATATCCTCGCCAACGTGGGAGTAGGTGAGGTCATCGTTGTACGTGGAGGCCGTGGACACCTGGAGGATCTCAGAGCACAGGTTGGAGAGGGTGATCCGACCATCGATCGGGTTCGCCCGGTTCACGGTGTCCTCGAACATGATGTACGGGTAACCGGACTCGAACTGAATCTCTGCCAGGGTCTGGAAGAAGGACCGGGCGTTGATCTTGGTCTTACGGATGCGCGGATCCTCCACCATCTCAGCGTAGTGCTCTGTGACGGAAACGTCGGCGAAGGGTTTTCCGTAGACACGTTCAACATCGTAGGGCGAAAACAGGTACATGTCGTCGTTGTTCTTCGCGAGTTTGAACGTGATGTCGGGGATCACGACTCCGAGAGAGAGAGTTTTGATGCGGATCTTCTCATCGGCGTTCTCTCGCTTTGTATCCAGGAACTTCAGGATATCGGGATGGTGGGCGTTCAGGTAGACGGCACCCGCACCCTGCCGGGCGCCCAACTGGTTGGCGTAGGAGAAAGAATCCTCGAGGAGCTTCATCACGGGGATGACGCCGGAGGACTGGTTCTGGATCTTCTTGATCGGCGCTCCAGCTTCACGGAGATTCGACAGTAACAGAGCGACACCACCGCCGCGCTTCGACAGTTGGAGCGCAGAGTTGATAGCGCGCCCGATGGACTCCATATTGTCCTCGATACGCAGTAGGAAGCAGCTCACCGGCTCACCCCGCTGCGCTTTTCCACAGTTGAGGAAGGTAGGTGTAGCTGGCTGGAAACGGCCCGTCATGATCTCTTCAACGAGATGCTCGGCCAGCTCCTTGTCTCCTGCGGCGAGCGTCAGCGCGACCATGCACACGCGGTCCTCGTAGCGTTCCAGGTAGCGGCTGCCATCGAAGGTCTTGAGGGTGTAGGAAGTGTAGTACTTGTAGGCACCGAGGAAGGTCTGGAACCTGAACTTGTGGGCGTAAGCCTGTTTGAAGAGGGACTTGATGAAGTCAAAATCGTACTGTTTGACGACCTCGGGATCGTAGTAGTCATTCTCAAGCAGGTAGCGGAACTTCTCCTCAAGGTCATGGAAGAACACGGTGTTCAGGTTCACATGCTGGAGGAAGTACTGGTTAGCCGCCTCGCGGTCCTTATCGAACTGGATCTGCCCCTGGTCATCATAGAGGTTCAGTAGCGCGTTGAGCGCATGGTAATCGAGCTTGTCTGACTTCTGGACTGGCTCTGGAACGGTTTTTCCGATCTCTGACATGTCTCTCCTGATTTCGCCGCTTCCACGGCGATTGGGTGGGTGGGTGATAAAGCGAAAAGTATATGGGTGTTATCCGGCCGGAGCCGTGTGCGCAGCCCTGGCATCCGTCAGCAAACCCAGTTTCGCACCGTGCTCCACTAGGCCGTGACGCAGGGTGGCAACATCTTCAGGCGTGCCCATGAGCTCGAAGCGATAGACGAAGGGGACGCCGCATTTAGCGGAGATGACGTCTCCAGCACGGGCGTAGTCGACACCGAAGTTGGTGTTTCCACTGGCGACGACCGCACGAATCAGACTGCGGTTGTGTGGGTTGTTGAGAAAGCGGACAACCTGGGACGGAACCGGCCGTGATTCATGTCCGGCAACAGAGGCTCCACCACCATAGGTGGGGCAGATGAGAACGTAAGGTTCGTCGACGACCACCGGGGGATCAGCACGGCGCAGCGGGATACGGACGCTCGGGAGATCCAGATGGCCGACGAACCGGTGGGTGTTCTCGGTAACGGATGAGAAGTAGACGACGAGCATCGTCCGTGGTCACTTCCTTTCCGGTGCTGGTGACTGGTGAGATTCGACGGAACAGGCGAAGCCACCGTCGCCACGGTCCGAGCTTTCTTTCCGGTTGTCCATCAGTTTTGGGTGAGGACACAGCGAAGGCCGCGCGGCGGGACGGTTGCCACCACCCTCCGCACGGCCCTGTTTCACTCACATTCCGCGATGACCGCCCTGAATCTAGGCGACCTGTGCCGCCAGTCCACGGATACGCTCCGGACGGAAACCCGACCAGTGTTCACCATCCACCTCGACGACCGGGGCCTGCAGGTACCCGAGAGCCATCACGTAATCGCGGGCTTCATCGTCAAGGCTGATGTCGACAAGCTCATAGTCGAGGCCCGCGCGATCCAACGCCTTCTTGGTCGCGTTGCACTGCATGCATGCGGGCTTACTGTAAACGGTGATGGCCATGAGTGAGACTTCCTTGTGTATTCGAAGCTTATGCGTCTGCGTCCGAGCGGTGATGCAAGCTGCCGTTGGGCGACTGTCCAGGTCTCCGCCGAGGGCCGATCAGGTGAACGTCGGCTCAACCGGTGACAGGTAGGAACACTATACTTTGTGGTCAATCGAATCAAGTTACACAACATATAGTAGTTACGGCCATTAAACTCCCAGCAAACCCCCGCCCGGCGGCACAATATCTGCCCTTGCCGCCCGCCATGAAATTACACGCATGTTGCCCCGACTCGAACCATCCAGACATTTCCCCAGTTCACCCCGGAACAAACTCACTAATGTTACAAAAACGTTATAATTCAAGGCCTTCCCCGGAGGGACGATACAAAAAGGAGCCGGGCGGATGAAAGAGTTTCCTCCCTCATCCGCCCGGCTCTTTCCGGGACACGGCCAATTAACCCTGACGAGCCTTGAAACGCGGGTCCTTCTTGTTGATCACGAACACCTTGCCGTGACGACGCACGACCTGGGCGCCCGGCTTGTTTTTCAGCGACCGAAGTGACTTACGGACCTTCATCGGGCGCTCCTTTCTCTCATGCGCGTGGACCGGCGACCGCCGGTTTGTCTGCTTCCCTGACCGGTTCCAGTCCCCGACACCGGTTGTGTACGCTACCTGGTGACATATCGGGACGGCCTTGTCATGACACGAGGACTAATACTATCGGAAGGTATCCTGCGGAACAAACCACCTCCGCCAAGCTCCGCCCATCGACAGTCGGACGCGGGTGTCCGGTCCGCTCACTAGACTGGTCGACCATGACCCCCGAACAGCAGCTCACCCGCGAAAACATCATCGCTTCCCTGCATACGAAACCGGAGATCGATCCAGCTACGGAAGTGGAGGAACGAATCACCTTCCTCGCAGACTACCTGCGCAAAACGGGATCGTCCGGCTACGTTCTCGGAATCTCGGGTGGCCAGGATTCGACTCTCGCCGGCCGCCTGGCTCAACTTGCGGTGGAACGATTGAGGGATTCGGGCACCGAGGCAGCGTTCCACGCCGTGCGCCTCCCCTACGGTGTTCAGTTGGACGAGGACGATGCGCAGGTGGCCCTCGACTTCATCCGTCCCGACCACACTCTGACGGTGAACATACGGGAGATCGCCGACGCCGTCGACACCGCAGTGTCTGCGGCCCTCCGAATCACCGCTCTAGGGGACTTCAACAAAGGTAACGCGAAGGCACGCGCGCGAATGCTCGCGCAATACGCCATCGCGGGAGAAAAAGGGGCTTTGGTGATCGGAACCGACCATGCCGCAGAAAACGTCACCGGCTTCTTCACCAAGTTCGGCGACGGCGCCGCTGACGTCCTTCCCCTGTTCGGGCTCTCGAAGCGTCAGGGTGCTGCTCTCCTGGCCGAACTCGGGGCACCCAGCTCGACGTGGACGAAGGTCCCCACAGCAGATCTCGAGGATGACCGCCCCGCGCTTCCTGATGAGGAGGCGCTGGGGATTACCTACCGGCAGATCGACGACTACATCGAGAACACAACCGTCGATGTCCCCGACGCCGCAGTACAACGATTGGAGCACCTGTGGCGAATCGGCCTGCACAAACGCGCTCTCCCGGTCACTCCCCATGATGACTGGTGGCGCTGATCAAGTCCGGTCACGAACTTTCCCCGAGCAAGCGGAGGACATTACCCGCAGTCCGATGGAGTTCCCGCCCGTATGTAGATCCGTGGGTCAGGGCATGGACCGCGAGTGGGTGGAGCTGGTGGATCGGAGTTGAGACCATGAAATCCGGGGATGCCCCGGATTCCTCGACGTAACCCCGACGGATCTCCCCGAGATGAGGTGCACCGAACAGGGCGAGCATGGCGAGATCGGTTTCCGGGTTGCCTCCGTGCGCGGCCGGATCAATGAACACCGGCCCCGTCGTTCCGAAGAGCAGGTTCCCCGCCCACAGATCACCGTGAACCCGTGCAGGAACAAGATCCCAGCGGTGCCCTCGGAGCGCAGCGCAGGCACGTTCCACGAGATCAACCGTTTCCGTGGTGACGGTTCCCCGTCCATGGGCCTCACGGACGAACGGAAGTACCCGCTGCTCCGTGTAGAATTCCGCCCAATCATCCGTCGGATCACAGCGTTGGGGAATGGAGCCGATGTAGTTCGTGCCGCTCCACGGGTGCCCATCCGGCGCAGGTGGGCACCCGAATGCCTCTGCCCCGGAGGCATGTATCCGGGCCAGTTCACGGCCCGCATGATAAGCGGCTTCCGGGGTCGGCCGAACCACTTCGACCATTTCAGTGGTTATCGACGCACCATCGACATCCAACACGTCGACCACACAGGAACTTCCCTCACGCAGCCACCGGAGTCCGGCAGCTTCCGCTCGGGCAGCATCCGGTGAGCACGTCCGTTTGATGAATCCCACCTGGTCAGTAGCGCTCAGGTTCATCGCCGAGCACGAACTCACGCCCGTTCAACTCTCGTGGCGTGATGCAGACATAGTTGTACTTCAGGGTCGGCAGCCAGGGCTTGAGCGGCAAGGTGTCTGCGTGCTGGATCGCAGCACTGGATTTCAGCAGCTCCGCCTCCCCCTTGACCACAACCGACCACGCACGCCCATCCACGACCTCGTCGGCTTCGAAGAGCACGTCGTGGTTGAGTTCGATCGTGAACAGTTTGGATCCCTCAGCGGTACGGAAGTAGATCCGCCCCTCATCCGTCACGAAATTGACAGGGAAGATGTCCATGTCGTCGGAACGCCGCACGACAACACGGCCGAGTCGAACACGCTCTAGACGTTCGATGCACTCCTCACCGTTGAGAACCTTGATGATGTCATCGTTATTTTCCATGACTCCATTGTTGCACCGAAATGATCTGCAGGTGTGCCCGGACCCTGTGACAGGCACCCCAGCCAGGGGCTAGGTAGCAGACTCCACTGTCCGAGACAGCCCGACCCCGCCGACACGTGGGCGCAACCACTACGCCCGAACGGGGGAACCGGGATTCAGACTCCGACATCGAGCACCATACGGCCCGCGAGCCGTCCACCCAACAAATCCTCACCCGCCTGCACGACACCGGAAAGAGGAACGAGGGTGGTGATCCGATCAAGGGCATCAAGGTTCAGATGGGTCGAAAGCAGATTCCATGCCTGCCTCCTGAGCGCTATCGGTGCATCGACCGAATTAATACCGAGGAGTTTCACCGAACGCAGGATAAAGGGCATGACATTCCCCGGCAGGTCCGGCCCTTGGGCGAGACCGCAGGCAGTCACCGCACCACCCCATTTCACCTGCGCGAGAGCATTGACCAGGGTATGCGAGCCCACCGAATCGATTGCTCCGGCGTAGCGCTCCGACTGCAGCGGCCTGCCGACGCCCGCCAACCCGTCTCTGTCGATAACCGTGACGGCACCCAGTTCCCGCAGCATCTCCCCATGTTCATTCGCCCGCCCAGTTGCCGCGACAACTTCGAAACCGAGGCTGGTGAGCAGCAGGATCGCCGTACTACCCACGCCTCCTGTCGCTCCGGTGACCAATACCGGCCCGTCATCCGGAGTGACGCCCGCCCCGCTAAGCGCACAGACGGAGAGTGCGGCGGTGAACCCGGCGGTTCCGACAGCCGCCGCCCGAACTGTACTGATCCTCTCCGGAATATGCACGGTCGACGCCGAATCGATCCGTAGTCTGAGGGTGTACCCACCAGCCCGTGTCTCCCCCAGCCCGGCGCCGTTGAGAACAACGCGGTCCCCCGGGGAAAAACGGGCGGAGCCACTGTCGACGACGGTTCCGCAGGCATCAATCCCCGGAATCAGCGGCCAGGTCCTGACAACACCCTTCGTCCCCCGGAGCGCGAGTGCATCCTTGTAGTTCAGGCTGGAGTACTCGACGTCAATGAGCAAGTCACCTTCGCCGTACACCGTGTTGTCTCCCGCGATGACACGGTGAATGACACTGTCGGAATCCGTGGGACGTTCAACGATGATGGTGGTCATTCCCCAAGTCTAGGCATCGCGCACCCGACGGGTATCCTCACGCAGTCATCTTCTCACGATCCGGACGAATCAGGCTCCACGCCACAACAGCACCAAGCAAAGCCATCACAAAAATGACGATGTAGAGCCTTCCGGTGGCTGCACCGAGTGCCTCCAACTGACTGGTATACGGCCCCTCCGCCAGAACTCCGGTAAACACCGTGCCGAGAACCACCGTGCCCACTGATGCACCGATCGGGAAGAAACTGTTGATCAGTCCCGTGGCCATACCAACCTGCTGAATCGGCACCGAGCTTGTCGCAACATTCATCAGTGGGGTATTCACCAGTGCGTTACCTGCGCCCCAGACCATCGTCGCCGGAATCAGCCACAACGGATCATGCAGTGCGGTCAACTGCCACACGAACACCACAGCGGCCACAGCGATCAACACACCACCAACCGCGAGCACACTGTTCACGGGATACCTGCCCTGTAGTTTTCCTGCGCCGATGGATCCAGCCATGGCACAGGCACCAAGCGGAAAGAAGAGCAGCCCCGTTTGCAGTGGCGAGTAGCCATGTCCCTCCTGAAGATAGAGCATGAAGTAAACCATGGCACCACCGGTGATGAATCGGTTGATCACCGCGATCAACGAGATCCCGAGGAAAGAGGGGCGGGTGAGCAGACGAAGATCGAGTACCGGAGCGGAGCAGCGAAGTTCACGGGCTGCAAACAACGCCAGCAGAACAACCGAGGACCCGAGCAGGGTGAGCACCGTGTTATGCAGCCAGCCATCTTCCTGAGCACGGGTGACACCGTAGTTCAGTGCGAGGAGAGCACCCGCGAGAAGTACAGCCCCGGTGAAGTCAAAGGGCCGGGAATCCCGCTGCCGGTCATGGTCCATCGGCAGATATCTGACCGCGATGACGACCGTGAGCACACCCAGCGGAAGATTGATCAGGAACATGGAACGCCAACTAAATGCATCGACGAGCAGGCCTCCGATCACCGGTGAGAGCACTGCAGAGATTCCTACCGCACCGCTCCAGATCGCGATAGCCATCGTTCTACGTTCACCGTCGAAGCACCGTGCCATGAGCGGCATCGCATTGGCAAACATCACTGAGGCGGAGATGCCCTGGGCTGCCCGGAACCCGATGAGTGCACTCATCGAAGGTGCGAGACCACAGGCGGCGGATGCGACGGTGAACGCAACGATCCCGGTCATGAACATCCGCTTGCTGCCGAGCCGATCACTCAGTGCCCCCGCCGGTTGAATCAAGGCACCGAACGCCAGCGAATAGGCAACGATGATCCACTGCATCCGGCTGAGAGTCGCGTCCGTCAGCTCTTCCGCGATGGCCGGTAGCCCGACCGCAACGATCATCATGTCCGCAACCATGAGCGAGGACGCCAGAACAACTACTGTGAGGGTCCATCTCTCAGGTGCGGTGTACCGAACTTTCACCGCTGTTCGCTGCTGCGTCATATCCACTCCTAGTCTTCCCCGGTGCGCCCGATGGCACCGACAAGCGTAAGGGTAGGGTATGCCTAACCTATTTGCAATAGCTAGTGTGTAATACGTAATTCCCGGCATCCGAGGGTAGAATCGGAGACATACGTTCCACAGTCAGGAGCTCCATGTTCACCAGAGGCCCCGGCCGACCCGCGAAGATCAACCGCGTCGACATCGAACGGGCCGTCCTCACTCTGGGGTTCACTGACGCAAGCACAACGGCGATCGCCCGCCATCTCGGAGTTGATCAATCATCCCTCTACCGGCACATCGGCTCCCGGCGCGAACTTCTCCGCGGAGCAGTGGACCGAGCCATCGCAGAGAACACCTCAGATTTCTCCCACTCCACGTGGCGAAACTACCTAACCGGACTCGCTGAACGCGAGTGGTCTTTCCTCGCCGAACATCGGGGAATCGCCGGAGTCCTCCAGGATCTCGAGGCAACCCCACCCTCCGGCATCATCAGACTCCTGGAGGAATCGGTTCAGGTTCTACACAAAACCTACGACTGGCCCATCCCCGATGCCCTACTGATTCTTGACACCCTCATGGACATGACGATAGACACCGTCAACCGCACGGAACGTCTACTCGCAAAAGTCGACGCCACCGATCTCGACACTGCGGCCGGCGATCTTCTCCGGCACTCAGAACTCTCCACAGATATCACGGGCACACTCAGCGACATCATTGAAACCGGTCTGGACCAGTGGTGGCGTCGAAAGGTGGAGCTACTTCTCGACGGTGCCGAACGGCTGGCCCCTCATCACGGTGGCACCGACTGACCTCAGCCACAGATATCGTGCAGTGTGGAAACACAGAGAAAGAAGAGCGCTCCGTTTCATCGCGGAGTGCTCTTCTTTCATTCATGAGAAGTGGAGCTAAGGGGACTCGAACCCCTGACCCCCACACTGCCAGTGTGGTGCGCTACCAGCTGCGCCATAGCCCCTGATATGAACTTGATGTGCCCGGGGCCGAAACCTGCGGGCGGTGCACCGGAGTGATTTTTAATCTTCCGGTTCACAGTGGAGCTAAGGGGACTCGAACCCCTGACCCCCACACTGCCAGTGTGGTGCGCTACCAGCTGCGCCATAGCCCCTTGTTTGCGACTCCCCCAATCTACACGCTAGAACCCTCTGCGAACAAATCACCTGTTCCCCACACAACACAATGATGGTGGAGTCCCATCCGCCCACGGACGTGACTCCACCATCGAGTGAGACCGGGAATTAATTAGCCGGTAACCGTGGCCACCCAGTTCTCCAGCGGGACATCCTCGCCGTCACGAATGATGCGCGGGGAGGAAACACGGCCCGTCTGCGCCTTCAATTTCTCGGCGTTCTCAGCGGCGATCTCATCGAACCGTTCCTGCTCTGCGCCGGAACGGATCTTTGCAACGGTTTCTTCATTCGCCCCGACCTTGAGTGCCGCATCCGCAAAATTGTTATAGTCCCACTTGCCGAAGATCTTCGCCTGCTCGTCCATCAGCAGCGTCCGGAAATTCCAGTAGACCTCTGCGTCACCACTCTCTGCGACGGTCAGTGCGGCGGTGCCCGCCAGCGTAGAGTGTTTGCCGTCACCGGCAGAAACGAAGCTCAGCGGGTGGATGTTGACAATCAACTCACCGTCAGTGATCGCCTGTTTCATGTCACCGTCCGTCGCTTCAGCCAGTTCCGCACAGTGCGGGCATGAATAGTCCTCATAGAGATCAACGGTCGGAGTGTCGGATCCCGCCGAGTCCGAGGCGAGGGCGATGTACCCGTCCTCGTGATTCACGGTGAAGGCGACTGGTTCGATTTCTACCGGCTCTTCCTGATTACCCGAGATGACGATGTAACCGATCACGAGCACTGCCACACCCAGTACAGCCAGCAGTGCCCAAAGGAAACCATGCCCCTTTTCATTCGGGGACTTGATCTTGGTGCTCACGTTCTTTTAAACCTCTACGGTTGAAGTGGATATTCGGTCCGGGTATTACTGCGACCAGCACAGCGCCCGATCGGGCGAGCCCCAGCCGTCACGAACGTGGGGTGCCCCGCGAGGAGGCCTGTGGCACTCCCCGATCTAGCAGCCTAGTCCCCGTTCAGCCGTGGAGTGCGAATCGTTTGAAAGGCCAGCGAAGAACGACCCAGGACAGAACCAGGAACACGACATCCCGGAGAATCTCCGAAAGATAATTCCACCAGGTCACCTCAGCATTTGCGCCGCCTCCGCCGAAGCACCCACAGTCGATGGACAGACCGCGGGACCAGGCCCAGCCAATGCCTCCGATGAATACAAGGAGGAGCACCCCGGAAATGAAGGCACTAAAACGAAGGAAAAGACCGATGAGGATGAGCACACCGAGAATCAACTCACCGATCGGCAGGACTATTGCTATAAGGTCCGCGGTATCGTCACTGAACAGTTCGTAAGCTCGAACAGCCTGTTTGGTGGATACAGGCTCCGTGATCTTCTGCCACCCGCTGTAGAGCCACACCACGGCGAGAGCGAGCCGGGCCAAGGCAGAAACAACATCAAGGACCACCGAGCGGCTGTCGTACCTCGCCGGGACAAACTCAGGCTTCGCGGCCTCGACATGTGCCGCAGGATTCATCGACATATTCTTCATATTTTTGGTCACAATCGCTAACCCTAGCGCAGATCATGCATCTCGCGTCGATTCATCTTTCCCCGGAAGGCCATCGACAGCGGGGCCGCGGCAGGATCGAGACGACCCCAATCCGACAGCCCCGCCGCAGATCAGCTCCGACAGCCCCGCCGCAGATCAGCCTCCCAGCACCTCCGAAACCAGTTCCTGTGCCTGTGCCTGAACCTCACTCAGGTGTTCCTCTCCCAGGAAGGACTCCGCGTAGATCTTGTACTTGTCCTCGGTTCCGGAGGGACGCGCCGCGAACCAGGCAGATTTCGTCGTAACCTTCAGTCCGCCGATCGCTGCGCCATTTCCGGGTGCTTCCGTAAGTTTCGCGGTGATCGCTTCACCAGCCAATTCCGTGGCTGTGACATCAGCCGGCGACAGTTTCTTGAGCACCGCCTTCTGCTGCCGGTTCGCCGGGGCATCCGTCCGCGCGTAAACCGGACTACCGAACTTCTGCTCCAGCTCCGCATATCGCTCCGACGGGGTCTTCCCCGTCGCTGCGGTGATTTCACTCGCCAGCAGATCAAGGATGATCCCGTCTTTGTCAGTGGACCACACGGATCCATCCCGCCGCAGGAACGAAGCACCCGCAGACTCCTCACCACCGAAACCGATGGTGCCGTCAATGAGACCCGGTACGAACCACTTGAACCCGACGGGAACCTCGACGAGTGTGCGTCCGAGTTCAGCGACGACCCGATCAACCATCGATGAGGACACCAGGGTTTTACCGACATTGATGCGCTGATCCCAGTTGTGCCGACGCCGGAAGAGATAATCGATGGCCACTGCGAGATAGTGGTTCGGGTTCATCAGCCCCGCATCCGGGGTGACGATGCCGTGTCGATCCGCATCCGCGTCATTTCCGGTCGCGAGATCAAAGCTCCCACGGTTCGCCACGAGCGACGCCATGGAATTCGCACTCGAGCAGTCCATCCTGATCTTGCCGTCGGTGTCCAGCGTCATGAACCTCCACGTCGCATCGACCCGGGGATTGACAACGGTCAGGTTCAGTCCGTGAGCATCCGCGATCGCGCCCCAGTAATCCACCGCGGCACCACCCATCGGGTCCGCCCCGATGGTCAGACCCGATTCCCGGATCACCTCCATATCCACCACATTCGGCAGATCGGCGATGTAGGTGTCCATGTAGTTGTGCCTGCTGCAGCGCTTGTCGAGAACACCGGACACCGGGGTACGCAGCACTCCCGCCATGCCTTCCCGAAGCAGATCATTCGCGCGAGCGGCGATCCAGTCGGTGGCGTCAGTGTCCGCTGGTCCACCATTCGGAGGGTTGTACTTGAATCCGCCGTCACGGGGCGGATTGTGCGACGGCGTGATGATGATTCCGTCGGCTCGACGGGGATCTGTTCCCGTCACACCACCATCGAGCCGGGCATTGTGTGCGAGGATCGCGTGCGAGACAGCCGGAGTCGGTGTGTACCGCCCGCGGTCATCGACCAGCACCGAGATGTCGTTGGCGAGAAGAACCTCCAGCGCGGACACCATCGCGGGTTCGGAGAGCGCATGGGGGTCGCGACCGATGTAGACGGGACCCCCGATCTTCTCCCGCCTGCGATAGTCGACGATCGCCTGCGTCGTCGCGAGGATGTGGTTTTCATTGAACGCAGTGTCCAGGGATGAACCCCGGTGTCCGGATGTCCCGAAGGCAACCTGCTGGTCAGGGTCCTCCACATCCGGGGTGCGGGTGTAGTACGCGGTGACGACCTCCGCGATGTCGATGAGATCACTGTCAAGGGCGGGTTGGCCTGCGCGGTCGTGTGCCATGTCTGTGGAGGCTCCTTCTTGTTCGACGGGTTGCCGGGCGGATGCATCGGGTACTGCACTGACGACACCCGTCCGCGGACTCACCCCCAATCTTCCCCCGAATTTGTCCGGCGCGCAGGGAATCACCCCCAGGATTCTCGTCTTCACGATATTTCGGAAATAGCCAGGAAAACCCCACGCAAAGCCGGGGGTGACCATGGGGGACGGTAATCAGGGAAAACCTGTGCTAACTAAACAGAACCTGTAATTTTCTACAGTATGTCCACGCTGAATGATCTGCTCGTCACCCTATCCGGCATCATCTGGGGCCCATTCCTCCTCATCCCGTTACTCCTAGGAACCGGACTGTACCTCACTATCCGGCTCCGCGGACTCCAGTTCCGCGCCCTGTTCCTCGGTTTGCGTCACGGTTTTGTCGATGCCAACGACAAAGAGGGAGAGGGTGACATCTCCAATTATCAGGCACTGACAACCGCTCTCGCCGCCACCGTCGGTGTCGGCAACATCGTCGGCGTCGCCACCGCACTCGCGGTCGGTGGACCAGGCGCATTGTTCTGGATGTGGATGACCGGACTCGTCGGTATGGCCTCCAAGTACACAGAGGCCTACCTCGGTGTCCGATTCCGCGTCACTGATTCAAAGGGCAACCAGTCCGGCGGACCACAGTATTACCTGAAGCGTGGTATTAAAGGCCCACTGGGCCGCTGGCTGGCGCTGTTCTTCGCGATCCTCACCCCGATCGCGGCACTCGGCATCGGAAACCTGACTCAAGCCAACGCAGTGGCTGCAGGTATGGAGGACACATTCGGTGTGGATCCCTGGATCTCCGGAATCATCATGTTCGTTTGCACGGGAACAGTGCTGCTCGGCGGAATCCGGGCCATCGGCACCATCACATCCGCCTTCGTACCGCTCATGATCATCCTCTACATCGGCGGTTCCCTCGTCGTACTGTTCCGGAACGCCGCAGGTATTCCCGCCGCATTCGGTCTGATCTTCACCGACGCATTCACGGGAACAGCCGCCGTGGGTGGGTTCGCCGGCTCCGCGATCATTCTTGTCCTTCAAATGGGTGTGGCACGAGGCATTTTCTCGAACGAATCCGGTATCGGCACCGGAGCAATCGCGGCAGCCGCGGCAAAGACCTCGCATCCCACTCGCCAGGGGCTCGTCTCCATGACCCAGACGTTCATCGACACCATCGTTGTCGTCACCTTCACCGGCCTCACGATCATCACCACCGGAGCATGGGACCTCGGCAAGGAACATGCCAACATCATGACCGCGGAAGCATTCTCCCGGGGACTCCCCGGACAATGGGGCGGGACCATCGTCTCCATGTCCGTCGTGTTCTTCGCTTTCTCCACGATCCTCGGCTGGTACTACTACGGGGAACGCTGCCTGCAGTCGCTCTTCGGAATCCGATCGACCGTCCCCTACAGGATGCTCGCAACCGTCTGCGTGTTCATCGGTGCGATTTCCGAGCTCACCCCGATCTGGACCTTCTCCGACGTTGCCAACGGCCTGATGGCGCTGCCCAACCTCATCGGACTGCTGATACTCTCAGGACTCGTTGTCAGAGAAACTAACGCTTACCTGAAATTCGATCCGGACTTGCGAAAGTCTCCCGAAGAATGCCAGGAATTCCTCGTCCGCCAGGAAATGGACTGGAAGTAGCGGGTACGTGAGTACAGCGGAAGCGGCCGCCTAGCCGACACCCGTTCGGCTCAACCGGTTACGGCGTCAAACCGGCGGATGCGGGGTAGTCAATCCGCTGCCTCCGCATCGCCGGAGATCACAGCGCGCCTGCTACACCAAAACACCACTCAACCCCACACGGAGCGCATATCCACCATTCACCGGCCCCACCCCGTTCCTCCGAAGATCACCTTCCGAACGTCTTCACCGCCACCGCCACCACCGGTGGTAATGCCGAGGCGGCCATCATCTTGGCGAGGCAGACGGGCACCACCCGTGGCCTTTCCTCCGACTAATCCGGTCCTCCGACTAATCCGGGCGAGCAGTGGAACTACAGCCACAAGAACTCTTCATAATGTCTATCAGGGGAACCTCTCCATGACGTGAAGATTCATCGACACACTAGACTGGTTCTACTGTGTCGAGCACTATCTGGTAAGTGCCTTCAGACCACGCCCTGCATCTAGCACGGACTCTCGTTCACCATCGCAGTTTTCACCGCCCTCGTGACTGAGCGGACCACTTTTGGATGTCCTCCGACTTCACCAACGGAATATAATCCTCCCGAATATCATCGGAATGATAGTTGTCTCCGACTACGTCGCACGAGGAACCGGGGTAGAGCGCCTCGATGCAGTGAGCCCTGTATAGACTGTATACCCATGATGCCAACCATCCTGGTGGCCACCGGAGCCGCACTCGGCGCCAGCCTCCGGTGGCTGGTCATCGTTGCACTCGGTACGGGCATCTTCCCGCTCATCATCATCAACGCCCTGGGATCCTTCGCGATGGGCTGGTGGAAACCAGGTCCGTTCCTGGGAACTGGAGTACTCGGAGGATTCACCAGCTTCTCGACGTTCGCAGTAATCCTCACCAAAGCGGACCCACCGCTCGCAGCACTCTATCTCGCCGCCACACTCGTTAGCTGTATCGGGGGCTGGCTCCTCGGTGACGCACTCAATCGACGAACATTGAACAATCATGGAAACTTCGTAGCAGAAGAGGGCACCCCATGAGCCTGAATGCCCTGCTACTGGTTGCCGTGGGAGCAGCAGTCGGTGGAACCGGCAGGTACTGGTGCACCCGTCTTTTGCCCCAACTCTGGGGTACTCTGCTGGCAAACACAACCGCGTGCTTCCTCCTCGGCGCCCTCGTTTCCGAGGAGGTCTCGACGATGCATCCCTCCCTGGTTCTGTTGGTCGGCGCCGGTTTCAGTGGCGCGCTATCGACGTGGTCGACATTGTCGAAAGAGATCGGCCAATTGATCAGAAACGGCTCATGGCGCACAGCCGCCATATATAGTACAGCGACAATCCTCTCCGGGATCTGTGCTGTGTTTTTTGGCGGGTGTGTGTTCTAGCCCCTCTTCTTTCATGTCGCCCTGCCCTAGACGGTTGGCCGTTTCCTTTTGTCGGGTTTTAACCGTGGCAATGGATGAGAAAACTGCCATCATCAAAACACCTGATTGGAGAGCGCGTTTTTGGGTGTTGTCTGGGCACAAGCGGGTGTCTCACTACTATGGACGGGTCTTTCGGGGATGACGGGTCTATCGCCTGCCAGCCCCTCGGGGTCGCCAAAGTGGTGCCGAACTGCACGATACGCCCATGTCCGCGCAGTCTCGAAAATGGCGCAGTTTCGCCCCAGACCGACCGGGTTTTCCGCCTGGTTCGTCGCCAAGATTGGGGCGGTAGAACGCCGATGTCGTCCAGCCATGCAGCAAGCTGGTCGAGCGTACGGAGTTCGTCGGTGATCCAGTGCGCGCGTCCCAGTCCGTGTGAAGCGGGTTTTTCGTCATCAGCCCGGAAGAGGACTTTTCCCCGTCTACGGACCGGCGCAGCCCTTCGCCTACGGACGCGGCATAAGTGATTGCTTTCCGGCTGGCGGACTCGGTGCGGGTGATGGGTTCAGTAAACGCCCAGACGGCGTGTGCCTGGCCGTTTTCGCGGGTTTCAACCAAACTCTTTCCCGTCCCACAGTGCTCGTAGAAGCTCGTCCGAGTGTCCAATATCGACCAACAGAAGGTTCGAGATAGCTTCTTGCGGGTTGGATTCGATGTAGCGGTGGCACAGCGCCGTGCCACGCGGCATGCAATAGATGCCCGCAGCGAGTTCATCGGTTGCTAGCAGTCGCTGCGGAAACCAGATCGAGTCGAACTGCTCGAGTGTTGGTGGCGTGGCTCCATGGAAAACACGGTCACTCGAAAATTTCAACATTTGCGTGAACCAAGTCAGATGTTTCCCTGATTCCTGCGGGAACCAGGGGAGAAATAAACCTTCCTGCGACCGCGTAGCGGTATCCTTTTCCGGCGGTTCCCTCCTCCCCCACCCGCACTGCATCAGCAAGCAAAACCCCGGGACGAGCGATTTAGTGCAAGAGGTGTGTTCGGGAGAATCCTGGCGAAACTGGCGCGGGCGATTATCGCAGGTGAGGTAGGGAAATTACGTAGGGTTATGCTCGGTTTTTGGGGCGGTTGCTGTCGCGGTTTCTCCCTACGGCTTTTACCGGCTCTTGACCGGGCTGCGGACGTTGACGCGTTGGCAGACATGGTTAAGTCCACACGCCAACCCGGGGTGGGCGTGGGCTGTTCGGTGGCGGACAGTGCAAGCACACACAACTTCGTCTGTGACCTATCTGGATGGTGGGTGAGCTGTAGGCTTGGGGCGTAACCTCATCGAAATTCATAGGTAAAGGTCTCTTAATGATTCAAAAGAATATGCCAACACTTATTTTTGGTAATGTTGTTTTGCAGTCTCACCTTATGGGCACTGATTTGCTTATCTTTTCTGAGGATATGAGGTCTTACTGGACTCATGCTGATCCTCCGGTTTCTCTCAACGTCCCACTCCATGAGCTTCCTAATGCTTATCCGGAGGGAAAATTGGAGAAAATGGTTCAAGCCCTCTTTGGGAAAGTGAAGTCTCAGCTAGATGAGAGCTATTCCGGGGGATATGAAAGAGCGTGTGCTGACCTCTGTGAGTGGATCTTGAGCCCCACGCGGGGGTTGTAGATTGCACGGCAAGTGAACTTCCCTTGAGTGTCCGCGACCGATGTGATCTGTGCGCTTAGTGGAAGAAATCCGGTGCCTAAGCATGACACACTGAGTCCATAGCTCGTGGGCTGGCTCCGGTCTTTTCAGCTGCTCTCGTACACGACCCGCCGTGGTGTGGGTGCGGTCGGTTCGTCAGCTTCACCAAGTTTTCCTTTCGCGATCAACTCGTTTGCATGTTCTAGTCGCCATTTCGGCGGTTTCTCCGGTTTTTGCCGCGTGCGGATTGGATGTTGATGAAGTTGGCTTCGTGGACGGCTGCGCCGTCACGCCACATGCGCGACTTACTTTAGTGATAATCCACCGGGAAATTGAGCGCGCGATAGCTTCGGCTTCGCTGTTGGGCAGCGCGGGTCGGAAAACTCGGCGTTGAGTTCGTGGACGTGGCGCGCAATCGCCCGCACAGTCTATATCAGACATGTCCGGGTTTGGGGCTTCTGGGGCGAGGTTTGGGTTGTTGCTGGATGCCTCTTGGTTTTTGCCGGTTCCCGGTACCACGGAAAACCCACCACCGTATGACCAGGCACCGGGTCACTAACCCGTACACCCGGTAATTGCGTACCCCCACCGATGCATACCCAACCCATCTAGCCCT